>CAVSLU010000001.1:0-19676 GCA_963728645.1 uncultured Alphaproteobacteria bacterium
ATCGCCGCCGCCGATCTTTCCTGACCATAGACACCTATCGCACCGCGCCCGTCTTTCGCAGCTTTGACGAAAGGCTGGCGCGGGCGTTCTATTTAGGCTGGCTGGGCTTTACGTGGGAAGGGGATCACCGGTTCGACGATGGTGCGCCACTATACGCGTTCATCCGGCTGGGCACATTTCATCTCCATCTCAGCGAACACCATGGTGACGCAACACCGGGGTCAACGGCCATCGTCTATTTGCGAGGGTTACGAGACTGGACGCCAGCCTGCCGCATAATCCCAATATGCAGCCGGGGCTTCAGACGCCGGCATGGGGGCTGCAGATGCAGGTCACGGATCCTTTCGGCAATCGCCTGCGGTCTCTGGATCCGGACGCCTGACGCCAATATCTTTTCTTGACTGAAACTGTCGGAATATATACCGATGATTTAATACCCGATTAAAATTGTCGGATTATTGTTTCGCGTCTTACTAGACGCCCGTCCCAGCCACCGTGAACGGCAGCCCGGATGTCATGATAAAGGATAAAGAAGAATGACACCCGAACCGAAATATCGCCGGACCGGGCCCGACCCAGTCGGCCTAAGCTGGCGCGAACTGATACATTCCGGTGCGGACCTTTCACAGACTGATGGGTTCGATCTGGAGCGTCTGATGGATCGCCAGCGCGAACGCGCCTCCCGTGAGGGAGAAGGCCGATGACAATGATGCGGAACCTCCCTAAACCGGCACCCCCGAAAAATCTGATGAAGCGGCATCCTATGACGCGCGTGATCTGATCACGAATGGCGTCAAAGTGGACATCATCCTTGATGGGCAGACCTATACTTTGCGGATCACCCGCGCGGGAAAACTGATCCTGACAAAATAGTGCGACGCCACCCCAAGCCCGCCCGGATCATCATACATCCCACCGAGCATTCCATGCAGCTGGCCGAGACACCGGCCAGCACTGGTGAGCTGCATCCGAAAACGGCGGTACCCTGACGGAAAATCTGTGCATCACACGCGGTCAGACGCACAAGAAATTCGCGCGGCTGCTATGCGCCCATCTTGCCTAAGGTAGGCGCAGTGCCCGGACCCAGTTCCGCCCAAGAAACACTGTTTTCCGGGTCGCAAGGGATTGCCATCCGGAAACCTTCTGCTTCTCTAGCGCCCCTTGATACCAATGCTGAACTGCCTTTGCGCACCCACAGGCGGGCTTGGAAAAGGTGCAGCACTGCGGATCAGCGTGACCGCCGCCTGATCCAGCGATGCTGATCCAGATCCGCGTGCGATAGAAACGCCCGCCAGTCTGCCGCCCGCTGCGATGGAAAAAGCGACAACGGTGGTGCCGCGCGCATTCACCCTCGGCTTTGGCAGCCTTGAGATGCGGCGCATCACCTGACCGGGGTAATTGCTCGCAGCTGCATTGCCAGCCTGGCTGGCTGCAACAGCCTGCTGCCCGCTCGAGGTTGCCTTGGCCGTTTGGCTGATGCCCGTGTCAGACCCCTTCAAATTATTGCGCTGCGCATTCCCGCGCGGGGCCATTTGCGCGGCCGCCTTGCCACGGGCCGCTTTCTGGCGGGTTTCGCGGCGGGGGGCTTGCTGTTTTTCCGCCGCTTGGGCTGCGCGCACCGGGTTTCGTTGTGCAGGCCGTTTCGACGATAGCGGCGCATCGTTTTCGGGCGTTGACGCCTCAAGGGTCTGCGACGCTGTCCGTGCTTTGGGCGTCGCCTCGGGTTTTGCTTCTTGGGCAGGGATGGCAACGGGTTCAACCTGGGGTATCGCACCGACTGTATCGGGACCGGCAGGCAGCGATAAGGTATCCGGTTCAGCAATGCGCAACGCCTCCGTAGGCGGAGGTGGTTTGGTCGCTTCCATGGCTTCCGGCTCTGTTGTGGGTGTCAAGGCCTCTTTAGGCGTCAGCGCGGACAAAGCTCCTGCGGACATGTCCTCGAATTGAGACCCCATCACCGCTTCGACAGCCGCGCCGCCGCCTTCCAAGGCAGGGTGTATTTCAACTGCCGCGAGCTGCATCGCACCTGCCAGCAATGCGGCCGCCAAAATCAGCGATCCCCCTTTTGCCGTTGTTGAACGCGCGATCATTTCAGCCCCCGCCGGGTTATAAGAACAACCTGCCCCGCCCCCGCGGCGCGAAGCTCGCGCG
Source organism: uncultured Alphaproteobacteria bacterium (assembly GCA_963728645.1). Classification (GTDB taxonomy): domain Bacteria; phylum Pseudomonadota; class Alphaproteobacteria; order Rhodobacterales; family Rhodobacteraceae; genus Sulfitobacter. The sequence continues at coordinate 2,152 of CAVSLU010000001.1, forward strand.
TCAGGGTGACAAGCTTTTCGGCAGGCAAGCTGCGATCGGGCAGCAAACGTATGACAGCCCGTTCTTCGTCGGAAAGACTTGCTACGAAAGCCTGCGCATCCTGCTGGTCAGCCCCACGGTGCGAAATGCGACCGTCAGGATAGACAATCAGCGCATCGGGCGGCGACACACCGTCAAGCGTGCGGGTCTCGACAAGTTCCAGCGTGGGATCAACCGGCTGCGCCAGCGTGCCCGCAACCATGAAGAAGACAAGCATCAAAAACACGATGTTGATCAGGGCGATTGTCGGTTCGCGCTGCGGTTTCGCTTTGGCAAATCGTCTCATGCGCTAGCCCTCCAACACCATCACGCGCAGGCTGGGTAACCTGCGCAAGACAACCAAAAGATCGGTCAGCCGCTGTGCATTTACCCCCGCGCGCAGCGACACCAAAAGCGTCGTTCCAGCCTCTGCCCCTTTCAAAGGGGACGCCGTCAGGTCAGCCAAAGTCAGGCTTTCACCGTTCAGGGCCAGATCATCTGCCCCCAATTGCAAGAACAGCGGTTTTGCGCCTGACTGAACGCTGGCACCTGCCCCAGCCGCCGTCAGCGACACCTCCGAAAACTTGGAGAAAGTCGAAGTGAGCATGAAGAACAACAGCAGAAGAAAGATCACGTCGATCAGGGGCGTCATCTGCAACCGCCGCCGTCCTTTGCGGGTCTTAGCCATGGACCGGCATCCGCCCGCAATCTGCATTGGCCGCGTCCTGCACGCGGATGCAGCCTGAGGGGTGAAGCACTATCAGAATAGCCTGATCCGCAATCACCCGCTCTGCTTCCATGCGACCCTCGAGCCAGCTGAGCACCAGCGCCGTTGGCATTGCCACGACAAGGCCCACCGCCGTTGTCAGAAGCGCGACCCAGATACCCCCCGCCAGTATCGACGGATCTACCTGCGCGCCCGCCGATTGCAGCGACTGGAACGCTTCGATCATGCCAAGCACGGTGCCAAAGAGACCTAGGAGCGGCGCAAGTTGCGCAACTAAATCCAGCAGACGAAACCCCGACTCCAGCTTGGCAAACCGCGTTTCCGCCTCGGCCTGCAGGCGGGTCACCCCGTCAAGCGACGATGCCATCGCCATGTCGATCACCGGGGCAAGGTAGCTTTGCGACAGTGACAACGCCTCTCGCGCCAAAAACCGGTCGCCATTGTCCCATGCCGACACAGCCTTGGTTAGTGCCACGTGCTGCCCGACGGCGGACATCCAGAACTGCCACACCTTGTAAAGCGCCACGGCAAGGGTCAGCACAGCCACAGCCATCAATACGATAACAACGGGACCACCAATTTGCGCGATTCTGTGGATGGGGTCTGCGACCGTTGCGAAGATCTCCATCATCCCCGCACCTCAATGTCAGTGCGCGTGGACAACATCAGCCCAGTTTCGCAGATGTCCGACGGGGCACCCGACACCGTGCAGATATTTGCGCCGTTAAAGATGATCCGCCCCAGTGCTTCGCAAGTGACATCGGGGACGGCGAATTGCCGAACACGAGGGCGCGCGGGCGGAAGTTCACCAAAGTTGAACAAAGTCAGCCTGTTTACCTGCCCGCCCTGATCAAAAAGCACGGTTTCAAAGGTGAGCCCTTCGATAGGCGCTTCCCACCCATTCGTGATCACAAAGGTCAGCGTGCAATTGATGTCAGTGGTTTGGGCGGCGTTCAGCTCTACCGATATCTTGTTGGCGATATCAGTCTCTTGCGCGAACCCAGAACCGGGTGCCAGCGCGCACAGCATTGTTGCAAGCGCAGCCTGTTTGAAAGCCATAAATCCTCCGAAACGGATATGTGGATGTGCTGGCTAGAACGCGTCGCGCGTGATGGCTTGATGCTTAAAGCTAACAAAGTTCGAACAGCTTTGCAATCCTGACTAATACACTAAGTTAATTGTTAGGAGCGGCCTCAGTGACTTGGATGTTCTTTCTCCAGCCGCCGCGCCAAATGGCGAGAGCGATGATCGAACCGTAGGCCAGCATGGCGCAGCCGATTGCAACGAAGATGCCATCCACCCCCATGCTTGTGTATGTGATGAGGGTCAGGGCACCGACAAATGCGATGGCCATCCGCCCTAAACTGCTGATCACGGGCCAGATCATGCGGCCCGCCCCTTGCGACGCGAAATAAAGCGCGAGACCCAAACCGAAAAAGGCATAGAATGGCGCGACAAGCCGGAAATAGCTGCGTCCGGCATCAAGTGCCGCGGTGTTGGAGGGGTCAAGGAACATACCCAGCCAAAGGTCCGGAAATACGGCAACCAGCAGACCGATACCGCCCACGATTCCTGCCGCAGAAAATGAACCGGTCCAGGCGACGCGCAGCGCGCGGTCGGTGCGGCCTGCGCCGATATTGGCCCCGACCATGGCGGTCATCGCTGCGCCGATGCCAAAGATCATAGGGATCATCAGGAACTCAAGCCGCGCACCCAGCCCGTAACCGGCCAATGCTCCCTCGCCGTAGCGCCCTACCAGACCTGTCATCATGATGATGGTGACTGTCGTCAGAACCGTATTGATCGACGCCAGTGCCCCCACGCCCAGGATGTCCTTGAACATGCCAAGATCAAGGCGTCCGACCGCACCATCAAAGCTGAGCCCCGCCCGGCCTGACAGAATATATCCGATGGCGATAAGCGCCCCGAGTGCAAACGCAAGAACCACACCAAGCGGCAGCCCGGCCATGCCAAACGCGGGCAATGGTCCCCAGCCAAGGGCCAGCGCGCCCGACAGAGAAATGGAAATGACCGACACCAGCAGTAAGATCATCGCGGGCATTTGCATGTTGCCTGTCCCCCGGATCACGCTGAGGGAGGCATTGCAAAGCCAGATTGCCACACAGCCGGGAAAGAAAATAAACGCGTAGGTGGTCGCGGCCGCAACGGTCTCGTCTCCGCCGCCGAGCAATCTGAAGAATTGCGTGCCAAACAGCCCGACCAGCACCGCCATGATGGCGGCAAAACTCACCGCGATGATCCAGGCAGCCAGCGTCAGGGATGCGCCGCGACCAATGTCTTCCCCCCCGAGTGCCCGCGCAACCGACGCTGAAATCGCCCCGCCGATGGCCCCGGCCGACAGCATTTGCGTCAACATGACCAGCGGAAACACCAGCGCCAGCCCGGCAAGCGCCGTGATGCCAAGCAGGCTGGCGAAATACGCCTCTGCAATGCTTTGTGCGGCCTGCACGAACATGGCAAGCACATTGGGTGCCGCCAGTTTCGCAAGAGTGGGTCCTATGGGCGCCTCAAGCATGGCCCGTGTGCGTGACGCGCGCGCAGCGGCGGCAGGGCTTCCGAGGGCCGGTGTGGGGCGAGGCGGCCCGTTCCCCGTGGGTTCGCTAATTGCATCGCTCATGGTTTGGCCCACCTTTTTCTGTCTGTATTCTCTGATCTGCCCACTCTGCCCCCACAGAGAAGTGCATTCCTTTTTAGAACTATCTATGCGTAAGTTCTCTTTCAGAACCTGTCAATCATTGCTAAAAGATGTGCATGAAATGGAATGATCTTCACAATGAGGCGTGCCCCGTCGCGCGCGGCCTGTCCGTTGTGGGCGACCGCTGGACCATGCTGGTGGTGAGAGACTGCTTTCTGGGAATTCGCAGATTTGAACAGATGCAGGAGCGGCTTGGCATCACGCGACACGTTCTTACCGATCGGCTGCGCAAACTCGAAGCGGCAGGCGTATTGCGCCGCGACGCCTATCAGGAGCGCCCGCTGCGTCACGAATACCGCCTGACCGAACGTGGCAAAGCGCTCTATCCGCTGCTCGTAACCTTGATCGACTGGGCGAATACCCACGTTCCACCGAATGGTGAGGCCTCAGTCAGTCTGATCTCGCGCGAAACGGGTGATCCTGTCGCGCCCGTTCTGATAGACCGGAACTCGGGTCAGGAGATCACGCATCGGACAATAAATGCCTCACTGGCTGAGTAGTCTTTCCGCGTTTTCTGGAAGGTGATGTTCAACCGAGAAGGACTAAGATAGATTAAGGGCTACGCAGGAACCGCCACCGTGTGGAACACGACAGAGACTAGAATAAAGGATGTCCAACTCGAACACGAAATGAACGAAGGATTTCAACGCGTCTGGGAGACGTCTTGGTCGGAGAGCCGAAGCCTAATACCCCCGCCGTGGATCGACTACACCGTGCAGCGGATCGCCTCGTCTATGACGCTTTAAATTTTCACAAATCCTGGGCACACTCGTTTCCAGTCGTGTGATGCAGGCAATGTGGGGGGTCAGTAAAATCCGAGGGTCGCTCCAGAACGGGTGATCCGCCGGCAACGGCTCAGGTTCGGTGACATCAATGACTGCGGCGCGTAATTTACCGCTGTCGAGCGCTTTGCTCAGCGCCTCGTGATCCAGCTGCTGACCTCGACCTACATGCACCAGTGCGGCTGCGTCAGGCAGCCCTTTGAACAGATCGTCATCGAGTATATTGCGCGTCGCGTCAGTCAGCGGAAGAAGACAGATCAGGATATCGGTCTGCGCAAGAAATGCTCGCATCTCCTCTGGGCCGTGAAACGTCTTGACGCCTTCGATCGAATGGGGGCTTCGTGCCCACCCTGACAGGGAAAAGCCGAAGGGGGCCAGCGCGCGCAGCGCCCCCTGCCCCAGTTCACCCAATCCCATCACACCGACACGTCGCTCATGCGGCATCGGCGGCACGGACACCCGTTCCCAGCGTTGGTTGCGCTGGTTGTCCATGTAGCCGGGCAAATCCCGGTGCAGCGCAAGGACGGCCATCGTGACGTATTCCTGCATCATCGCGGTCAGCCCGTCATCAATCAGCCGTACAACCGGCACGCCTTGAGGCACTTCTGACATCACGAATTGGTCCGCGCCCGCCCCCATGGAAAAGATGATGTCCAGATTGGGGTAGGCCGTATTGATGTCTTCCGGAACCTGCCATGTCAGCATGTAGCGCACGTCGGATTTGTCAAAGGCCTCGCCCCTAACAACAACGCTTACATCCGGCATCAGGTCTGCAAATTGCGTCCGCAAGGCTTCGGCGCGGGCCGGGTCCATGTTGGCTAGAAAGGTCAATGCAGTCTCCGCTCAGTCAGGCAGGGTCGGTGCGCACGTCCAGTGCATCGCGCAGCCCGTCCCCGATAAAGTTAAAGCTGGTCACCGCAATGGTGATCGTTACCCCCGGAATGATCGCAAGCCAGGGGGCGGTCGCCAGATATTGCTGCGCCCCGTTCAGCATGTTGCCCCAGCTTGGCAGGGGCGGCTGGATGCCGTAACCAAGAAAGCTGATATAGGCTTCAAGCAGGATCGCGCGCGCAACTGTCAGGGTTGCCGCTACAATGATCGGTCCGACCATATTGGGCAGAAGCTCGCGGAACATGATGTGCGAGTTGCGCAACCCGAGCATCCGGCCGGCCATGACAAAATCACGCTCGCGCAGGGATTTCACTTCGGCCTCGACGATCCGCGCAATCTCCATCCAGCCTGTGACTGCGATGATGATCGTGATCATCACCGGGCTGGGATTAATAAAGGCAGCAAGCGCCAGAAGCAGAAAGATCGACGGAAAGGCAAGGAAAGCATCCACAAACCGCATGAGGACCGAATTGACCTTGCCGCCGTAATAGCCTGCAACGACACCGATCACCGTGCCAATGGCAGTCGACAGCACCATGGCAAAAAACCCAACCAGCAGCGATATCCGTCCAGCCATCAACAGACGCGCCGCGATATCCCGCCCCAGCGGATCCGTTCCCAGGTAGTGATCGCCGGTCAACGGCGGCGAAAACCGCGCGCGCAGGTCGATGTGCAGTTCATCATAGGGCAGAAGATATGGACCCACGAGGCACGCGAGGGTCAGCAGAAACAGCATCGCCATGCCCACCATCGCAAGCCTGTGTTGTGCAAAACGCCTGAAGCCCCTGCTGTTCCACCAACGGTGTGGCGTGGTCTGAATGTCTGCTGCTGTCATCTGAGTTTTCCTTCGCGAAAGGCCGCGTCTTCAGGCAAGGCGGATGCGGGGATCGATAGAGGCGGCGACCAAATCGGCGATCAGATTGCCCAGAAGAACAAGGATGGCCGAGAACATCAGCAGCCCCATGACGACCGGATAATCATTGTACCCAAGGCTATCGAGGAAAAGCCGCCCCATTCCGGGCCAGGTGAAAACGGTCTCCGTCACCAGCGCGCCGCTTAACAGGTTGGGCAGTTGCATCCCTGCAAGGGTGATCATCGGCAAAAGCGCATTCCCGACGACATGTTTCATCAGCACGCGCCGTTCGCTGACCCCTTTGGCGCGGGCCGTCTTGACGAAATCCTGATTGATCACATCCAGCGTTGCCGTGCGCATGTACCGGCTCCAGATCGCGATGTTGACAAGGGCAAGAACGATACTGGGCAAAATGAGGTGGTGCAGATAATCCAGAACCGACCCGTCGCCGATCGTGTACATGTTCCCCGCAGGTAGCCAGCCAAGCTGAAGCGAGAAGATGTAGATGCCGACCAGCCCGAACCAGAATGTAGGGATCGACAGGGCGATCATCGCACCAACGGTCGCAGTATAGTCGAACGTGGAATAGCGATGCGTGGCACCCCGGATACCGATCCAGGTGCCAAGCGCAATCGAGATCACGGTTGAACTTACCATCAGCAAAAGAGTGGCAAAAAGATGCCGCCCGATCACTGTCAGCACCGGCTGCTGATCACGGTAGGATGTGCCCCAGTCGCCCCGAAGCAACCGCCAGGCCCAATCAAGATACTGGATTGGCAGGGGTCGGTTCAGCCCCATCTGCTCCGAGATCCTGTCCATTGCTTCTTGGGTCATGCCCGGTGTCAGGGCATATTGCGACAAAGGACCGCCGGGTGTCAGATGCAGCACGCCAAAGCCAATCATTGACACGATAATCAGCAGCACGATGCTTTGCCACAGGCGTCTTATCAGATATCCGGCCATATTCAGCTCAGCTTTCTTCGCAAGATGGTAAGGACGGGGCGCAAAGAAATGCGCCCCGCCAACGACTTACTGATCCCAATAATATTGGGCAGCGTTCCAGGTATCGATCCGGGTGTTGATGTTTGGCTCGATCCCCTTAAGGCCCTCTTTGTGCCCGCGTATGGTTGCGTATTGGAACAGCGGCAAAAGCGGTAGGTCGTCCCTGACGATCTCTTGCACCCGACCGTAGATCTCCTTGCGCTTTTGCTGATCAAAGATCCGCCCCGCCTCTTCCAGCAATGCATCGACCTCGTCGTTTTTGTATTGGCCGGTGTTTGACCCGCGCCCGCCCTGTGCAGGGATCGCATCAGAGGCAAACCGAACCGTAACATCTGCATCTGCACCGGTGGTGAAGACGATGCCGACAATGACGGAATCGAATTGGGACTGGGTCCAGTATTCACCCCACATGACGGCTGGCGGCTTGTTCTCGATCGTCATCTCAATGCCGACATCTCCCAAAGACTGCTGGATGAACTGCTGGGCCTGCTCACGCAAATGGTTTCCAGAGGTGGTCGAGTTGCTGAAGGACAAGCGCACGCCATCCTTCTCACGGATACCATCGGAACCGGGCATCCAGCCTGCTTCATCCAGCAATGCGTTGGCCTTCTCGACGCTGTATTCGTGCTTGGGCAGGTCCGGGTTGTAGAAAAAGGATTGCTGCGGGAGATAGCTTTCCGTCGGTGTCGGCAAACCATAGTAAAGCGCATCGATGATCGTCTGCTTGTCGAGCGCTGCATAGATCGCTTCGCGGACGGCCTTGTCCTGAAACTGCGGTCTTTCGTTGTTCAGGAAGACGGATTCAACGGTCGATGACGGCACGACGCTGATTTCCTTACCCGCCAGTGACTTAGCCTCGGCATAGTTGTCGGGCGTGATGTACTGGTTACTGATGATGTCGATATCACCGCTTTTGAACTGGGTATAAAGAACGGTCAGGTCGGGGATGTACTTGAAAATCAGCCGCTCTACATACGGACCTTCACCGAAATAATCAGGGTTCGCCACCAGTTCGAGATTATCGCCCGCGCGGCGGCTGCCCCATTTGAACGCACCAGTGCCGACTGGGGCCTGATTGAAGGGGGCTTCGTTGCGATCTTCGAGGTGGCCAAGTATGTGCTTGGGCACCATCAACGTCTCCACAAGGATCGACATATATGGCGCAAAGGGTTCTTCCATTCGCCATGTGATCTCAGTCGGCGACACAACCTCAATGTCACGGACCAGATTATGTCCGGTGGTGCGCCAGCTGCGGAAATTGGGGTCCATGATCAGCTCAAGCGTGAACTTCACGTCTTCGGCGGTGAATGGTTCGCCATCATGCCACGTCACATCATCGCGCAGCTTGAAGCGCCAGTTCAGCCCGTCTTCGGACAAGCCCCCGTTTTCGATTGTCGGCACCTCGGCTGCAAGCGAAGGGATGAATTCGCCTTCCGGACTGATCCGAACCAAGCCGTCAAAGATGGAAAGCTGTACGCCATCGTCCACTTCGATCCGCGGCATCAGCGGGTTGAAAACCGTAGGCTCCTGGCTGACCCCGACAACGATCTGGCCGGTAGGCTGATCGGGCTTTGCCGCAAAGGCCGGGCTGACCAGAAAGTTCGGCGAAAGTGCGCCCGCCGCGCCCGTAAGGCCCAGCATCGTCAGCGCCTTGCGCCGGTTCATCTTGGAGAATTCCATTATCATCATCCTTCTGTTGTGGGTCGCTTCACGCTTTTTGCAACACGTGATCGCTTCCGGGAATGGCTGCTACCAGCTCTTTGGTGTAAGCATCTTGGGGGTTGTGAAAGATTTGCGAGGGCGGGCCATGTTCGACGATGCGCCCGTTCTGCATGACAAGCAGCGCATCACAAATCTGGCTTGCCACACGCAGATCGTGAGTGATGAAAAACATCGCCACCTGCGTTTCGCGCTGAATCTCGTCAAGCAGTTGCAGGATCTGCGCTTGAATGGACACATCAAGCGCAGACACCGCTTCGTCCGCGACCAGCACATCGGGGTCGAACATCAGCGCGCGCGCGATCCCGATCCGCTGACGTTGACCCCCTGAAAACTCATGCGGATAACGCCCATAGGCGCCAGCATCCAAGCCCACTTTTTCCAGGATGCGCATCGCCTTGTCTCTGGCTTCTGCTCTTTTTCATCCCTTGGGCAATCGGGCCGACCGTCACGATATGGCCAATCGTAGAACGCGGATTAAGCGACGCAAAGGGATCCTGAAAGATCATCTGGATCTTCGGGCGCAGCGGCCGGAAATCGCTTTCCTTCATCGGCGCGATGTCTTGCCCCTGATAGAGGATCTGGCCGCTTTCGCTTTCAAGAAGCTTGATCAGCAACCGCCCGAGGGATGTCTTGCCCGAACCGCTTTCTCCCACCACACCCAGCGTCCGGCCACGGTGCAGCGTGAAACTGGCATCCTGAACGGCTTTGACTTCGCGCAGCTTTTTGAACCAGCCGCCTCCGCTGCGGTAGACCAGATTAAGCTTTTCAACAGTCAATACAGGGGTGTCTTGCGCACCGTCGCTTTGCGTCCTTGCAGCACGATCGCTTTCACGCAGTTTGGGCACAGCGGCGATCAGCCGCTTGGTATAGGGATGCTGCGGCGCGCCAAATACGGTATCGGCGACGCCCTGCTCGACGATAAGACCCTTCTCCATGACAATCACACGGTCGGCGATTTCGGCAACAACCCCGAAGTCATGGGTGATGAACAAGACCGTCATGCCCTTCTTGCGCTGAATCTGCTGGATCAGCTCAAGGATCTGGGCCTGAGTTGTCACATCGAGGGCCGTGGTCGGTTCATCAGCGATCAGAATGTCAGGCTCAAGCGCCAAAGCCATCGCGATCATCACCCGCTGCCGCTGGCCGCCTGAAAGACGAAAAGGATATTGATGCAGCATCATCGCAGGATCCGGCAAGCCGACCTCCGTCAATAGCTCAAGCGCACGGGCCTGCCGCGATTTCGGCGTCCCCTCGTCATGAGCCGCCATCACTTCGACAACCTGCTCTCCGACGGTCATCAGCGGGTTGAGCGCGGACAGAGGATCCTGAAAAATCATGGAAACAACGCGCCCGCGCAGTTTCCGAAGTGACGGTTCATCCAGCTTTAACAGATCCTGCCCCTGAAAGATGATCTCGCCCGATGAGACGCGGATGAGGGGAGGCAGCAGTCCCATCATCGCGTTTGCCGTGACTGACTTGCCGGACCCGGACTCTCCGATCACGCAGAGGATTTCACCGCGCGGCAGGTCAAACGAGATGTCACGCACCGCATGCGCACGCTCCATCCCTTTGGGCAGATCGACGGTCAGATTGCGCACCGACAAAACCGGGTCCGCCATCTCCTCCGTCATTTTCACTTGAGTTGCCACGACTGCTCATCCTTCAACGAAATTTTCATTATTGAAGCTTTTACTATCGTTATAATGAAAATTTTCGTTAGTCACGCCTAATTTTTCACTTTCTTAAAGCAGAAATCCTTGCAATGTTGCTTTGTCTATTTCATTATTGAAATCAACGGGCGGGGGTGTTTAGCCATCCGCAGGCTTTGCACAGGGTTGCTCATGACGACACCAATGCCCCCTCAGGACACGTCCATCGGCACCACCTTTCGGCGTCGGCGCCATGAAAAGGGAATGTCACTCCAGGAACTGGGACGCGAATCGGGCGTCTCTGTTGGAATGATCAGCCAGATCGAACGTGATTTGGCCAATCCGTCGATGCGGGTTCTGACAGCCCTCAGGCGGGCATTGAACATGCCGATGCAGGAAATGTTCGGAGATCTCCCGCAAGTTGCTGCAGAAGACCCACCCTTCCTGCGTCGTGCGGAGAAGCGTCCGCATATCGACCTTGGCCACCTGCAAAAAGAGCTGCTCACGTCGGGCGGCAACCACCATCTGCAAATGATGATCCTTACGATTGCGCCCGAAGGCAGTTCTGGCAACACCGCGCTCAGCTATCCGGCGGAAAAAGGCGGGCTCGTCCTTGAAGGAGAGCTTACGCTTTTCGTGAACGGAGAAAGTGCCATCCTCAAGGAAGGTGACAGTTTTGTTTTCGACAGCTCGCTGGAACACGGCTTCAGAAACGATGGCAGTAAGCCCGCGCGCATTCTCTGGGTCATCGGTGCCGTGCAGTTTGACCGCCATCTGTAACCCCACCTTCAGGAGCCTTCGATGTCCACCGAAAACACCGCGTTGAAATCCACCCCCTACTGGTGGGAGGCTGCGCCCGTTGTGCCATTGCCCAAGGTTCCATTGGCGAAGAAGGTTGATGTTGCCGTCGTCGGGGCCGGTTACGCGGGGTTGACGGCTGCCATGACACTGGCACGCGCGGGTCGCTCGGTCGCGGTATTTGACCGGCAACACCCCGGCGAGGGTGCGTCCTCGCGCAATGGGGGCATCACCAGCGGCAACATCAGGCTTGATCACGCGACGCTGGTCCGCAAGTTCGGTGACAATCGCGCAAATGCTATCACTCTGGAGGGCAAAGACGCGCGCCAACACCTTTATGACCTTCTGGAAAGCGAGGGGATGAACTGCGATTTCAAGCTTGTCGGCCGGTTCGGCGGCGCGCTTGGCCCCCAGGATTATGACCGCTTGGCCAGACACGCAGAGCATCTGGAACGCACATTGGGCATCGAAGCCTACGCCGTTCCGCAGAATGAGCAGCACAAGTTTATCGGAACGGATTTCTTTCGGGGTGGCAGTGTCCGGATGGACATCGGCGGGCTGCACCCTGCAAAGTTCATCTCAGAACTTCTGCGGATTGCCCAAGCTGCGGGGGTTGTCGTGCATTCCGATATGGGCGTGACAAAGATCGATCAGAATGTTGACGGGTTCACCCTGAAAACCGAGCAAGGGGAAGTAAAGGCACGGCAGGTTTTGGTCTGCACCAACGGCTACACAGACGGTGCGACCCCTTGGCTGCGCCGCCGCATCGTTCCCGTGCGCAGCCGCATCATCGCCACCGAGCAGCTACCGGCGGAGCTGATGGACAAGCTGATGCCGCGGCGCATGATGCTTAACGACACGCGCACCCTTGGTTTTTATTTCCGACCTTCGCCAGACGGGACTCGCATTCTTTTCGGCGGTCGCGATGGCACCACTCTGGAGGATCCGAGCAAGCCCGTGGCCTATCTGCGCAAGCATTTGCTTGAGATGTTTCCCGAGCTGGAGCCTTATGGTATTTCGCATACCTGGTACGGAAAGGTAGCGATGCACCGCGACATGATCCCCCGCATCTTCGAGGATAAAGGCATCGTGTATGCCACCGGCTTTTGTGGCTCCGGCGTGGTCTGGGCCCCGTGGATCGGGCGCAAAGCGGCGCATAAACTATTGGGCAACACGAATGAACGCCCCTCCGCATTCGATTTCAGACCGCCGTCCCCGATACCGTTTTTCAACGGGAACCCATGGTTCATGCCATTCTTCATGATGAAATACCGCTGGGACGACCGCCAAAAGATGCGTCGCGCCGGCCGAAAGTAGGCCATCTGGACGTAGCGAGAAGATTACGACGGTATCCGGCTTGACCAGCCTCTGCGGAATGCTCTTGGAACGCCGGGATCCTTTGGATTTTTTTCCCCTTCAGTTTCCATAGGGTTGCACTCCCCGATTAACTTTCCGACCGTGCTGTCGAAGGTATTATCTAAGAAAGACAAGGCATCTCTCTTTTTCGAAACTTATCGACTTTTTAAAGGCTTTCTCTTTAACGGAACACTTACCAACTGGAGTTTAGTTGGTCTTGTCGCGGTTTAGTTCCGGTCTCTTTCGAGCAATGTTTGCTATGAAGGAGATTGAGAATGGCAACGAGATACACAGACGAGTTTCGCCGTGATGCCGGGCGCATCGCAACGACCAGTGGACTGACACGACCACAAGCGGCCTCTGATTTGGGGGTTGGGCTTTCGACGCTGAACAAGTCGGTCCAAAAGCATCAGCATGATGACCTGATGTCGGGTCCTCACGAAGACGTCGAGAAAGAGAACGAACGCCTTCGCAAGGAAGTCCGGCTGCTTCGCGAGGAGAGGGAAGTGTTAAAAAACTGTTCCGGGCCGCTGCCCGCCTGTGCGCGGTAGCAACAGTCTGTGCTATGCTGCGCGTGAAGGGCAGTTGCCGATCGCGGAACTTCCAAGACCGAGAATGAGGTCGCCCTCCCCCCTCTTGATGGTGTGGACGCCCCCTCACGGCATCGCTGTGCCAAGGTAGCGGTGTCGAAACTCGCTACGAGGAGGAAGCGTCCATGGAAAAGGTTAGCATTGTAGGACTAGATATTGCCAAGAATTCGTTTCACGCGCATGGCGCGGCCGCAAATGGATCGAAGGTCTTTAGCAAAGCTCTACCGCGAGGCAGAGTGTTGGAGTTTTTCGGTCGGGTTGAACCCTGTATCATCGCCTTGGAAGCCTGTGCAGGTGCGCATCACTGGAGCCGGGAGCTGTCCAGACTTGGCCACGATGTCAGGCTGATCGCCCCGCAATACGTCAAACCCTATGTGAAGCGGCAAAAGAACGATGCGAATGATGCCGAAGCCATCGCTGAAGCAGCGTCCCGGCCGACCATGCGTTTTGTTACGACCAAGACAACCGCGCAACAAGGTCAGTCGATGGTACTCAAGACCCGTGATCTTTTGACCGGGCAACGTACCCAGGCGATCAATGCGTTGCGAGGGCATCTGGCGGAGCATGGAATTGTTGCTCCGAAGGGCCCTCAACATCTTCCTCGGTTGGAAAGGGCTGTGGCTGAGAATGCCGAGCGCTTGCCGACTGATGTGACGAGCCTCTGCCAAATGTTCTTCGACTTGATTGATGGGCTGAGCAACCGCATCGATGAACTGACTAGGCGGCTCCGCCAAATCGCACGTCAAAACGATGTGGCGCGCAGGTTGATGACCATGCCGGGGATCGGTCCGGTGACGGCGGTATCGATTGCCGTGCTGGCTGCACCGCCAGAGATGTTCAGCAAGGGGCGCGACTTTGCGGCCTGGATTGGGCTGGCACCACGCCAGCATTCTACGGGCGGCAGAACAAGGCTGGGCAAGATATCGAAGATGGGTCAGCGCGACCTGCGGCGTTTGCTGATCATCGGTGCCATGTCCGCGATCCAAGCCGCGCAAAAGCGCGGCGGCGCACCGGAGGGGTCCTGGCTGGCCCGTATCTTGGCTCGCAAACCTAAGATGCTGGTTGCAGTTGCTCTGGCAAACAAGATGGCGCGGATGGCATGGGCGATCATGGCTCATGGCGGCGTCTACGAGACCCCTGCCAACGCCTGAGCGCGACGGCAGGCTGGGGTGTGGTGGTTCTGAACGGAGGTCATGGCAAAGCGTCGAAGAGATCAGGAATGGGAAAACCAGTATTGTCCCGAGTAGCTTGCACTACGGCCTCTCGTTTTGGACCTATTCCTCGAACTCACCATGAGGGCCCGCGACATTGAAGGTCGCAACCTGAGGCCGGATACACGAAGGAACTCGACCGCATAGACTGTGCCAAAGCAAAAGAAATCACTTGCAACCCCGGGGGCGTCCATACACGGGACATTGCTGCGCAATGCCCTGCCGGGCAGTGGATCACCGGGATGAAGGGGATGATGCTGCGCTGCTCGACCAGCCAGCCGAGGCGATGAGCAAGGGAAGTTGAGGCAGAACCTATGCCACCGCCGCAGTTTCGCAACCTATCGATTTGTGGGTGAACCCAACTGGATCCGATCCACCGAGGAGAGTGACGCAATTTCACTGCTTGATCTCTGGAAAGGCCATTATCGTTTTATATTTGAGAGAGTATCGTTCTATCATTCGGAATTTCACAAGGCTTTTCGAATGCCCGACCGCTCTGAACAGCTTATTCATCTGGTTTATGATGCTTCTCTGGACAATTCTCTTTGGCCGGAATTGGTGCTGACTCTGACGGAACAACTTGAAAAAGTACGCGAAACATTACCCGCGTCCGAACAGCAAACATCGATTAAAAATATTACCGAACATTTTTTGCGCGCCTTCAGCATTTCCGAACGGATTGTCAGCCTGCAAGAGCGCGAGGGACACCTTAGTGCTATTCTCAACACCTTTTCATTCGGGCTGGCACTGATTGACGAACAAGGTGAGGTGATCCTGATAAACAGCGCGATGCTGGCGCAGCCAAGTATAGCCCGGCTTTTCGACCATACGGTGACACCTCTGTTGCGGTGCCCTGCCACCGAAAAAGAACAAACGCTCGGACAGTGGGTCAGCCAGATCAACCGGACAGACGAGCCAAATGCACTGGCCCTGCCCTCAAATGACGGCGGCACTCTGTTGATGTTGCCCCGACGCGAGGCCGTGCGGATGGGGTTTCCGCCCAAAGCCTCCGCTGTTCTGCTGGTCACGGATGCAAGCGAAAGTGATGGTGTGCGGGCCTTTGCCGCGCAACACGGGCTGACGAAACGAGAGACAGATCTGGTCGCCGCAATAATGCAAAAAGGTGATCTGAAAGAGGCGGCCGCCGAGGTCGAACTGTCCTACGAAAGCGCGCGGACCTATCTCAAGCGGGTTTATGAAAAGACGGGCAGCCGGTCCCAGGTCGACTTGATGCAAAAGCTGCGCAGTGGCCCGCTCAATGTGTTGCAAAAACGCCGGACCACAGGTGAAGAACAGCACAGGGTCCGCAGGCGAACCCGACTGAAAGACGGCCGCAGCCTTGAATATTTTACGCTTGGTCCGCAAACTGGCAGAGTTGTCGTCCATTTCGATGCGCTGGCAGGTATCACGGTAGACATGGTCGGGAACCCCGCTGGCGTGCTCGCAACCCTTGAAAAATACAACATACGTCTGATCACCCCGTGCCGCCCGGGTGGTTTCAGGTCCAGCCCCAAGGCGATGACCAGCTTGCGCGACTTCAGCGATGATATCGTGGAGCTGTTGGACCATCTGAAAGTCGACAGGTTTTCCATATTCGCAGTATCTTTCGGGGCTGGATCAGCGCTGGCCGTCGCACATGATCTGCAAGACCGCGTCGACCGCGTTGTGCTGTCCGCCGCCGCCTACCCAGACTATCACCCGCCCAACTGGCGCGATCTGGATCTGTTTTACCAAATGTCCGGTGTATTGGGCCGGAAATGGCCCGCCATGCTGCGGCAGATGCTGCCCTTCCTGATCCGGTCAATCATGCAGAACGTTGATCGCTATTTCGACCGCTATATCAGCAAAACCAAAAGCATCCATGATATCGCGGCCCTCTCAAACCCGTTTATCCGGTCGCGCATGGCCGAGATGCTTGGCGAGCGGACCGCTGCGGGCATGTCGGGCATGGTCGAGGAAAACGTGCTCAATGCCCAAGGGTGGGATTTCGACGTGGCCAATATCTCGGTCCCCGTTTCGATCTATCACGGAACGCTGGACAACGTGGCCCCACTGGCAGGTGCCGCACTTATGGCAGAGCGCCTGCCAAACGGGACCCTGACCGAATTGCCAGACCACGGCCATTATCACCACCTGACCGGATGGCCCTGGCTGCTTGCGCGTGCTGCTGGACATGATGTCGGCATTGGTTCTGAAATCTACGAAATTCCTGAAATCCTTTGACCGTCCCCAAATGGGGATATTGGAAATCACAACCATCGCGTAGCAATAGATATATCCTTTCGAAAACCATTTTTTCAGAATTAAATTTAAAGATCGGCCAGCCCAACATCGACTTTTTCCAATGTTGGGCTGGTATTACAGGAACTCGACATGTCTGCATTTCTCGATACCCTGAGCGCCTATCCCGACCTCCTCAACGCGAGTGGGGTTGTCGGGTCAATCATTTATATCAGCGGTTTTGCACTCGTTCAGTTCGGGCAGACCTGGGGAAATGGGCCACTTTATTCGGCGAGCAAGATGCTTGCGGCAATTCTGGTGCTGATCAGCCTTGTTGGTGCGTTCAATCTTGGGGCGTTCATCATTCAGGTGGGCTTTATCATATTTGGACTGGTGGGGCTGGGGCGGCAGTTTTGGAAAAAGCGAGACGGCAGTTTCAGCCCAATACATTCCCATTGTGAGCCGCGTAAACTCACGTATTAGAATTTTTGCAAGAGGCAAATAGAATGGCACTGAGCATTCTCATATTTATCGGGATTACAGTGGTAACGATATTTGGTGACTATTTCATCAAAACGTCCTCGGCCAAGCCAGAAGGGCTTCAGTCATTTGCGTTCCTGTTTGGTGCAATTTTATACGGGTTACCGGCTGTTGGTTGGTTTTTCCTGATGAAAAGCCACTCGCTTGCGATGATTGGTGTCTTCTACAGCGCCTCGACGATCATCTTATTGGCCACTCTTGGATTCTTTGTTTTCAAGGAAGCTTTCGGGATGCGAGAGATGCTTGGCATATCGCTGGCAATCTCTGCGGTCCTGGTGATGAGCCAGGAATAGTGAAACCATAGGCGACATCCGCATAAGGATGCTGCGCAGCGGTGTTTAGGCTAACGTTGGGCCTATGGGCGTGTCATCCGCGAGATCAATCATCGCTACGACCCACATTTCGACGCCTTCCGGCATATCGACCGAAAATGGCGCAACAATGGCTGGG
>CAVSLU010000002.1:0-3355 GCA_963728645.1 uncultured Alphaproteobacteria bacterium
ACGTGATCGGCATCGATGCGTCCGACGCGATCCGGGTGTCTGCCAAGACGGGGCAGGGCATCATCGAAACGCTTGAGGCGATCGTGCATCGTTTGCCAGCCCCCAAGGGCACGCTGGATGCACCGCTGAAAGCAATGCTGGTGGACAGCTGGTACGACAGCTATCTCGGCGTCATCGTTCTGGTGCGCATCATGGACGGTCAGCTGAAAAAGGGTGACCGCATCCGCATGATGCAAAACGGGTCCGTGCATCATGTTGACCGCATTGGTGTCTTCCGTCCTGCCATGACAGAGATTGACGCGCTTGGACCGGGCGAGATCGGTTTTTTGACCGCATCCATCAAGCAGGTCCGCGACACCCGCGTCGGCGATACCATCACGCACGAGAAAAAGGGCACGGACAAGGCGCTGCCGGGGTTCAAGCCGTCGCAGCCCGTAGTGTTCTGTGGTTTGTTCCCCGTGGACGCCGCCGAATTCGAAGACCTGCGGGACAGCATCGAAAAGCTGGCGCTGAACGACGCCTCTTTCAGCTTCGAGATGGAAACCTCGGCCGCGCTTGGTTTCGGGTTCCGCTGTGGCTTTCTGGGCCTGCTGCACCTCGAAGTGATCCGCGACCGGATTGAACGTGAATATGATATCGACCTGATCACAACAGCGCCAAGCGTGATCTATGACATTCACATGAAAGACGGCACGGTCACGCAACTGCACAACCCCGCAGACATGGTCGATCTGACCTTTGTGGACCATATCGAAGAGCCGCGCATCAAGGCGACAATCCTTGTGCCCGATGACTATCTTGGCGACGTGCTAAAGCTGTGCCAAGACCGTCGCGGTATCCAAATGGACCTGACCTATGCGGGCAGCCGGGCGATGGTCGTCTATGACCTGCCGTTGAACGAGGTGGTGTTTGATTTCTATGACCGCCTGAAATCGGTAACCAAGGGCTATGCGTCGTTTGATTATCAGATGATTGGCTACCGTCAGGATGCGCTGGTGAAGATGTCGATCCTTGTGAACGACGAACCCGTTGATGCGCTGTCCACGATGGTGCACCGCGACCGCGCCGAAACCCGGGGCCGCGCGATGGTCGAAAAACTGAAAGACCTGATCCCGCGCCACATGTTCAAGATCCCTATTCAGGCGGCCATCGGCGGCAAGGTGATTGCCCGCGAAACCCTTAGCGCGATGCGCAAGGATGTGACCGCGAAATGCTATGGCGGCGATGCCTCGCGCAAGCGCAAGCTGCTGGACAAGCAGAAGGCCGGCAAGAAGAAGATGCGCCAGTTTGGTAAGGTGGATATCCCGCAGGAAGCGTTTATTTCCGCACTGAAGATGGATGGGTGAAAGTGTAGGGTGGGTGAAACCCACGCGCACCTAGGCTTAGATTGCCACATTTTTCGCCCAAAGAGCGTGGGTTTCACCCACCCTACGCCACATATTCCCCGTGTCGAATTGCCCGATGGACGGTTGAATAGGGCCACTCTTCGGGGCATGCCACAAGCCCGTGTTTTACGGGGTTCCAATGGCAATAGTCGACATGGGCCGCGAAATCCGCCTCATCCCGAATGCAGTGTTCCCAAAACCGCCGCTGCCAGATGCCGCGCTCACCCTTTCTTGCCTTGCTGTAACTGACACATGCGGGCTGTGGGCAATGGCGGCTGAACGTGGCCTTGATCTTCTTCCAGCGGACCGAGAAATCGGCATCCCCTGTGGGCAATGTCCAGACTGCATGAATATGATCCGGCAGGACAACCATCGCGTCGCAATGGACCGGGTGTTCAACCGTTACCGAGGCATAGGCAGAGCGCAACAGCTCAACCTCCCGCCACAACAGATCTGTGCCACGGTTGGCCAGATAGACGGTAAAGAAATAGGTGCCTCCGGGCACGTACATGCGGCGATATTTGCTCATATCTCGAATTTGACAGAACTTGGTGAACAAAAGATTGCGCCCCGCACACCGCCGTCCTAAACCCCACGCTATGACATGCCCCCTTTGCACGACAGATGCCCCGCTTGTTTCCACCCCCGTTTCTGGCGGCCCTGCCGATGCGGGCGTAGATATTTGTGCTCTTTGCGCCGACCCCGCAACGCCAGCCGATCACTTTCGCCCCATCGCGTCGACGATGTGGTCAGAAGACGCCGCACTTCAGGTCTATGCCGCGCGGACGCTCAAAAGGCTGGATACGGATTGGTCGCGCGATTTGCTGGAGCAGCTTTATCTGGATGATGAAACCCAGGTCTGGGCTGATAACGTGGCAACGCCAACGGATCACAAGGACAGCAACGGGGTGCCGCTAAGCCAGGGTGACACTGTGGTTCTGATCAAGGATCTGCCGGTCAAGGGTGGTGGCTTTACCGCCAAGCGGGGCACAGCCGTGCACCGGATTGCACTGGTTGCCGATAACCCAGCCCACATCGAAGGCCGCGTCGAAGGTCAGCGGATCGTCATCCTGACCGAGTTTGTCAAGAAACGTTAAGGCAGATCTCGCAGGTTTGCGGGCTGTGCCCCGCCATCAAGCAGGGTGTCAAGGCAGCCGCGGGTGAAGTCCCACACGGCATCGGTGTGAACCAAATGGTGGGTCAGAAACCCCAGCGGTTCACGCGCATCGCTTCGGCCCATGCGGCGCTCTGACAGCAGGTGAACGATGCCCTCAATCAGACCGTCGGCAGGTGCCAGTCCTCGGTCCCCCCGCCAGAAAATCGGGTCGATATGCGTGTTGATCTGCACAATCCCGCAAGCCGCTTCACGCGCCGGTCGGGGCAAGTATGTAGAGACCGCACAATAGCCAAGGTCGGCCAGGCCCGGCAGCAGCCCCTGATCAAGGCGGTTCCACGGGGGAACGAACATGGGAAAAAGGGCCGCATCAAACAGGCCTTTCATGCGCGCCAGGGCCTGTCCGGCCTCGGCCATGGCATCGGGGCGCGGATCGCCAAATTCTGCCTTCTTCGCGCCTTCGCGGGCGTGGCTTTGGTGTTGCCAGCCATGCACGACAGGGATGATCTCGGCATGCTGCTTTACAAAGTCGCAAAGCGTTGAGTGTGCAGGTTTCGGGATGACCGCAAGATGAACGGGCAGGTGCAGGTCCCGGGCCAGGTTGGATAGTTTTTCAAGCTGAGGGGTCGCCGCGATGGCATCGTCGTCGCGCCACCAGATCGGCAGCGTCAAACCTTGCGCACGCCACCTTGCCAGCTCGCGGTTCAGGGGGGAAAAGTCGAATGTCATGCCATGCGCCCGCGCAGGTCTTCGGTCAGGGCAACGGATCGGGCGGCCCCGTCAAACCCGTCGTCGCGGGGCGCGCGCCTGGGGGTGGACCGCAGTTGATTTAGCGTTGCGGGCGGCCGGTGAACCG
>CAVSLU010000003.1:0-251883 GCA_963728645.1 uncultured Alphaproteobacteria bacterium
GGGATTTGAACCCACGGTACGCTCTCACGCACGCTGGTTTTCAAGACCAGTGCATTCGACCACTCTGCCACTCCTCCGCAGAATGCTTCGCATAATGCGGCCTAGGCGATTTTGCAAACCTCGAAATGTGTTATATTACAAGACACACTTCGGGGAAATTTGCCGATCCTGGCGGGACGGTCTTTTCACAGGGCACGGGCCGCGCTACTGTGCCGCCAAAGCCCCCTTTTTATGGGGCGTCAAACATGCCGGATGAACGGCGCGATCAGGCAAAGGCGAAAAACGCCCTAGTCAGCAGGCAAGGACCACGGAACATGTACAGGCGTTCGCTTTCTCTTATTCCCCAAAGACGGTCGCTTTTATCCGCTGCCGGTGCGCTTTTGGTTTGTACCGCGCTGGTCGGATGCGATGCGGACGGCAATTTCGGCCTGGGCAACGGCAAAAATGCCGCCGCGTCCGCGCCCGGATCGACCAAGTTGGTTGAACGGGATGTAGAAGCGCCGGATGTGTTTTCCGTGACCGATCAGGGCCTTTGGGACGGTCGTCCCAGCCTGGGCGGAGTGTGGGTCGCACATCCCGATGTGACGGACCCCGAACGCGTCATTATCCGTAACGAGGCGAACGGCAAGTTCGTGATCGGGGCGCTGTTCCGGCGGGAACGCGATTTGCCGGGACCAAAGTTGCAGATGTCTTCTGATGCAGCCGCCGCCCTTGATGTGTTGGCCGGGGCACCTGCTCCTTTGAACGTCACGGCCCTGCGCCGCGAAGAAGCCGCAGCCCCGACCGTTGATGCCGCACCGACGGGCACCGTTGAAACCCCTTCCGAGGTGACACAGACCCCGCTTGACCCTGTCATGGCGTCGGCCAGTGCCGCCATTGATGCCACCCCCCCGGCAATGCCTCGGCCCGCGTCATCCGCGACGACCCCCGCCCCTGCAACGACCCCCGCCCCTGCAACAAACCCCGCATCAAAGACGGCCTCTGCACTGGCCAAACCATTCGTGCAGATCGGCATCTTCAGCGTCGAGGCGAACGCAAATCGCGCCGCCAATCAAATGCGAAGCGCCGGGATGGTGCCCACAGTCAAGCGCAGTGAAATAAACGGCAAGCCGTTTTGGCGTGTCGTGGTCGGCCCCGCCGGTTCGGGTCCGGAACTGACCGCCTTGCTGAATTCGATCAAGACCGAAGGATTTTCGGACGCCTACGCCGTGTCCAACTGACCCAACGTTAAAGGAACCCGCCCATGATCCGCATCTTTGCTGCCACGATGGCGCTGATCTTGCTTTGCCTGCCTGCGCAGGCTTTTGAAACACAGGCCAAGGCGGCCTATATCTATGACCAGACCACGGGCACCGTCTTGCTGGCGAAAAACGCCGATGATCCGTTGCCGCCTGCGTCGATGTCCAAGCTGATGACGCTTTACATGGCGTTTGAAGCGATTGAACGCGGCAAAAGCAACGGCGGTCTGGATCTGACCGAAGAACTGCCCGTGTCGCAGCACGCCATGTCCTATGGCGGCTCAACCATGTTTCTGGACACCACGGATCGCGTCAAGGTCGAAGACCTGCTGCGTGGCATTATCGTGTTGTCGGGCAATGACGCCTGCGTGGTGATCGCCGAAGCCCTAAGCCCCGATGGCACAGAGGCCGGGTTTGCCCGCCTGATGACCCAGCGGGCACAGCAGCTTGGCATGACAAGTTCGACATTTGCCAACGCCAACGGCTGGCCCGCTGCGGGGCATCGCATGTCAATGCGCGATCTGGGCCTGTTGGCAACCCGTTTGATCGAAGACTTTCCGCAATATTACCCACTGTTTTCGCAGCGTGAGTTTATGTTTGACGGGCGCGCGCCCCAAAACAAAAGCAACCGCAATCCGCTGCTTGGTCTGGGCATCGGCGCTGACGGCCTCAAGACCGGGCACACGGATGAAGCGGGATATGGCCTTGTCGGTTCTGCCAAGCAGGGCGACCGGCGTATCGTGTTCGTGCTCTCTGGCCTTGACAGTGCCGCCGCGCGTGCACAGGAATCCGAGGCCATTGTGAACTGGGCCTTCCGCCAGTTTTCACGTCGCTCCATGGGCGAGGCGGGCACCGAGATCGCGCAGGCCCCTGTCGCGCTTGGTGCGCAAAACAGCGTCGGCATGGAGCTTGCCAAGGATCTGTCGGTGCTGATCCCGGTCTCGGGCGGCAGCGATGTCAACGCCGAGGTGGTCTATTCTGGCCCGCTGCGTGCCCCGATCCAAAAGGGTGATCCCGTCGGGGAATTGATCCTGACACGCGGCGATCTGCCCGAAGTACGCGCCCAGCTGGTCGCAAAGGATACGGTTGCCGCCGGCGGGTTCCTGGTCAAGCTGAAAGCGGCTGCGCTGCATCTGCTGACCCGTCTGAACGAAGGGCCAGAGGCCGCTTCGTGAGCGGACGGGGCTTTTTCATCAGCTTTGAGGGCATTGATGGGTCAGGCAAATCCACCCAGACGCAACTTTTGAAATCAAGCCTCGAGGCGTTGGGCCATGACGTGATCCTGACGCGCGAACCCGGCGGATCGCCGGGTGCCGAGGAAATCCGCGCCCTTGTCTTGCAAGGTGCGCCGGATCGGTGGTCGGCCCGGACCGAAATCTTGCTGTTCACCGCCGCCCGTCGCGATCACCTGGAACGCACGATCCAGCCCGCGCTGGATGCGGGCAAGGTGGTGATCTGCGACCGCTTTGCGGATTCGACACGCATGTATCAGGGGCTCAGCCGCGGCGATCTGCGGGCGGCGGTGGATCAGTTGCACACGCTGATGATCGGGGTCGAGCCCGATCTGACCGTGCTGATCGACATGGACCCGGCGCAGGGGCTAAGCCGCGCCCTGTCGCGCAACACCGCCGAGGAAAGGTTCGAGGATTTCGGGGAATCTTTGCAAGTTGCGATGCGGGCGGGGTTTCTGGCGCTGGCACGCGAATATGCAGACCGCTTTGTCGTGATTGATGGTGCCCGCGAAATTGCCGAGGTGGCGGATGATATCCTGGCCCGGACCCGCGCGCGCCTGCCTGCGCGGCTATAGGCGCGGCTGCCCTGACGTGCGCAGGTCTTTTGGCCGGTGTATGTCGCAAAGTCGCGGTGCCCTCTTTTCCCGGCGCTGCAATCTGCTAGACCAACGTGATGAGTGATGACAGTTTCCAACCAGACCGCATAGACGGTGCCCGCCACCCGCGCGACACGCCCCGTCTGATCGGGCAAGGCGCGGCAGAGGCCGCCTTTCTGGACGCCTTCAATGCAGGCAAGCTGCACCACGGCTGGCTGTTGACCGGCCCGCGCGGGGTGGGCAAAGCAACGCTGGCGTGGCGCATTGCACGCTTTTTGCTGGCAACCCCTGATCCCGATTCCGGCGGCATGTTCGCACCCGATCCGCCCGCCAGTCTTGATGTAGATGCCGACCATCCCGTCGCACGGCGCATCGCTGCGGGCGGCGAAGGGGCGCTGCGTGCCGTGACCCGGTCGGTCGACGAGAAAACCAAGCGCCTGCGCAAACAGATCGTTGTGGATGACATCCGCAAACTGAACGGATTTTTCCAGATGTCCTCGGCTGACGGAGGCCGCCGCGTGGTGATTGTGGATGACGCCGACCTGATGAACCCCAACGCCGCAAACGCCCTTTTGAAGATGCTCGAGGAACCCCCGGCCCGCGCCGTGATCCTGCTGATCAGTCATCGCCCGTCCGGTCTGCTGCCCACCATCCGGTCGCGCTGTCGAACCTTGCGCCTTGGCACACTTGACCCCGATCAGATGGCACAGGCCCTGGCGCTGTCGGAGGTGGATGTGCGCGGCGATCCGGCGGCACTGGCAGCCTTGTCGGGGGGATCTGTCGGCGGCGCGCTTGGGCTGTCGCTGATGGGCGGATTGCAAATGTATGGCGATCTTGTGGCATTGATGGGCACCCTGCCCCAGATGGACCGGTCCCGCGCACTTGGCCTGGCCGAAGCCGCCGCAACCCGCGGGGCGGAAGAAAAGCTTGCGCTGCTGTTTACGCTTATCGATCTGTTGATGCTGCGGCTGGCACGCACTGGCGCACTTGGCCAGCCCCCGGACATTCAGGCGGCCGCAGGTGAAAAGGCGGTGCTGGCGCGGTTGTCGCCAACCCCCGCGCAGGGCCGGGCATGGGCCGAGGCCGCCGAAGTGATCGGCACCCGTGCACGCCACGGCATGGCGGTGAACCTTGACCCTGCCGCACTGGTTCTAGATACCCTATTCAAGATGGGCGACGCCGCGCCGCGGTAGCCCGCATGACAAGCAGACGGGACAGGCATGACCGATAGTAACCCCATCACCGACAGCCCCATCACCGGCAGCCCCATCACCGATAGTCACTGTCACCTCGACTTTCCGGATTTCGAAGATGAACTTCCCGATGTGATCGCCCGCGCACAGGCCGCCGGCGTGACCCGCATGGTGACGATCTGCACCAAGCTCAGGAACGAACCCGCCGTGCGCATGATTGCGGAAACCTATGCGCCCGTGTTCTATGCCGCAGGCACCCACCCGATGAGCGTGGCGACCGAGCCGATGGCAAGCTACGATGACCTTTACGCCCTGACGCGACACCCCAAGATGGTCGGCATCGGTGAGACCGGACTTGATTACCACTACACCGCCGCCTCTGCACAAGCGCAGCAAACGTCACTGCGCACGCACATCGCAGTCGCCCGGGACACCGGCCTGCCCCTGATCATCCATTCCCGTGATGCAGACGACGACATGGCGCGGATCCTGCGCGAGGAACACGCAAACGGCGCTTTCCCTTGCGTGATGCACTGTTTTTCAAGCACCGCCGCGTTGGGTCGCGCGGCCCTTGACCTGGGGTTCTATCTGTCCATGTCGGGCATCACCGCCTTCCCCAAAAGCCAGGACCTGCGCGATATTTTTGCCGCCGCACCGGTTGACCGGGTGCTGGTTGAAACCGACAGTCCCTATCTTGCCCCGCCCCCGCATCGCGGCAAACGCAACGAACCCGCCTTCACGGCCCACACAGCACGACGCGGTGCCGAAACCTTCGGCATGGACTATGCCGATTTTGCAGCCCAGACCCAGGCCAACTTCGACCGGCTTTTTACCAAGGTCGCCGCCTACCCCGAGGCGGCATGATGGCACAGATGAAGATCACCATCCTCGGCTGCGGCTCCTCGGGGGGGGTGCCGCGCCTTGGCGGCCATTGGGGGGCATGCGACCCGGCAAACCCCAAGAATGCCCGCCGCCGGTGTTCGATACTGGTCGAACGCATCGCGCAGGGCGGCACCACTTCGGTCCTGATCGACACCTCCCCCGATATGCGCAGCCAATTGCTTGACGCGGGCGTCGGCAGGCTTGATGCGGTGATTTATACCCACTCCCACGCGGATCATGTGCACGGGCTGGACGATCTGCGCATGATCGTGATCAACATGCGCCGGCGCCTGCCCGTCTGGGCCGATGCCCCGACCAAGGAAGCGCTGCTTGATCGCTTCGGCTATGTCTTCATCCAGCCGCCCGGTTCCTCCTATCCGCCGATCCTCGAGATGAACGACATCGACGCAGAAGTGACAATCGACGGCCCCGGCGGCGCACTGACCTTCACACCCTTCGAGGTCAACCACGGCTCCATCGACGCATTGGGGTTCCGCATGAACGATGTGGCCTACCTGCCCGATGTCGCCACCATCCCCGATGCGGCCTGGCCGCATCTGGAAAACCTGACCTGCTGGATCGTCGACGCCCTGCGCCGCGAACCGCACCCGACCCACAGCCATCTTGCCCAAACCCTCGACTGGATCGACCGGATGGCGCCCGAAACTGCGGTGCTGACGAACATGCACAACGATCTTGACTACCAGACCCTCGCCGATGAAACCCCCGACCACATCCAACCCGCATATGACGGCATGACGCTGACCTTCCCTGCGTGATCTTCATTTTGCCATGTAAACTCCACGGGGGTCTGGGGGTGTGAAACCCCCAGTTGCACCCCGCCAGAAACCGAAAGACGACGTCCCCCGTGCAAACCCTTCTTGACGTTATCCTGCCCGTCTTTCTCGTTATCGGATTTGGGTATTTTTCAGTATGGCGCGGGTATTTTCCGGTTGCGGGCATCGACGGCGTGATGCGCTTTGCGCAAAGCTTTGCGATCCCTTGCCTGCTGTTTCAATCCATCGCCAAACTGGATCTGACGGCCTCGTTCGACCCGCGCCTGCTGTTCAGTTTCTACACCGGAGCTGCGGCTTGCTTTGCATTGGGTACGCTCGGCGCACGACTGATGTTCAAACGCGACTGGGAAGATTGCGTCGCCATCGGTTTTTGCTGCCTGTTTTCCAACTCGATCCTGCTGGGGCTGCCGATCACCGAACGCGCTTACGGGGCCGATGCGCTGACGGGCAACTTTGCCATCGTGGCGTTTCACTCACCGTTTTGCTACGGGCTTGGCATCACGGTGATGGAGTTCGTGCGCAACCGGGGCCAATCGGGCCTGAACCTTGCCCGCAACATCGGCAACGCGATGTTTCACAATCCGCTTGTTCTGGGCATCCTGGCGGGGTTTGCGGTCAACTTCAGCGGCCTCGCGATCCCCGGTGTGGTTGACGATGCCCTGTCGCTGATTGTGCGCGCAGCCCTGCCCGCCGCCCTGTTCGCGCTTGGCGGGGTGCTGATCCAGTACAAACCCGAGGGCGACTTCAAAGCCATTGCGATGGTCTGTGTTCTGGCGCTGCTGATCCATCCTGCGATCGTCTGGGGCTTGGGCGGCAGCTTGGGTCTGCCGCAGGATCTGTTCCGTTCGGGCGTGCTGACGGCGGCGATGGCACCGGGGTTCAACGCCTATATTTTTGCCAACATGTATGGCCGCGCCCGGCGCGTTGCGGCCAGTTCGGTGCTGATCGCCACCGGCGCATCGGTATTGACGGCGTGGATGTGGCTTACGGTTCTGCCATGACACCTGTGCTCTATTCATTTCGCCGCTGCCCCTACGCAATGCGGGCGCGGCTGGCTCTTTTGGCCGCAGGCCAGCGGGTGGCCCTGCGCGAGATTGTGCTGCGAGACAAACCCAAGGCCTTTCTGGACGCCTCGCCCACCGGCACGGTGCCGTGCCTTGTTCTGCCCGATCAGGTGCCAATCGACGCGCGGCCAGATATCAGACCGGCTACGGTGATAGATGAAAGCCTTGATATCATGATCTGGGCGCTTGAAAGATCCGATCCCGATGGCCTGATGGACTTGCCCCACCAGCAGGGCCGCGACTGGATCGCGCGCTGCGACGGGCCGTTCAAACACGCGCTGGATCGCACCAAATATGCCACGCGATATCCCGACAGCGATCCGGCGCGACACCGCGCCGATGCTGCGGCCTTTCTCCACGCTCTTGATGCGCAGATCGACAGGCACATCTTCGCGCGTCCCAGCATCGCCGATCTGGCTATCGCCCCGTTCGTGCGCCAGTTCGCCTTCATCGACAAGCACTGGTTTGACGCGCAGCCCTGGCCCCGCCTGCAAGGCTGGCTGGACCGGTTCCTCTCGGGTTCTGACTTCGTACACGTGATGCAGAAATTCCCGCCTTGGCATCCCGGTCAACCAGAGGTGATATTTCCGGCGATAGAACCATGAAGACAGTGCCATGAAGACAGAACCATGAAACAGCCGCTTGATCCCCAGTGGGCCTATGTGCCGGACGCCGTGATGGGCGGCGTATCGCAGGGGCGCGTCACGCACGCGCAGGTTCAGGGCCAAAGCGCCACGCGGCTTTCGGGGCAAGTGTCCCTTGAAAATAACGGCGGGTTCATTCAGATGGCCTTTGACTTTCGGCCTGAAGGTGCCTTGTTTGACGCAAGCGATTGGACAGGTCTGGAAATAACGTTATGCGGCAATGGGGAAAGCTACGACCTGCGGCTGCGCACCGCCGATCTTGATCGCCCGTGGCAATCCTTCCAGAGCACGTTCATCGCCCCGGATCGCTGGAAGACCTGCCGCTTTGCGTTTGCAGATCTGACCCCTCACCGCACCACGGCGGCGTTTGATGCGCGGCGGTTGCGCCGGTGTGGCCTTGTCGCGGTGGGCCGGGCCTTCAGCGTTGATCTGGCCGTATCTAAAATCGCGCTCTACACCTGATAGATCGTCACCTACGCCCCACGCCGTTTGCGGGTCTGCCGAACCCAAGGACCCATACGGCACAACGCTGGCCGGAAAATATGTAAAAGTGGTGCGGGTGAGAGGAACTCGAACCTCCACGCCATAGGCGCCAGAACCTAAATCTGGTGCGTCTACCATTCCGCCACACCCGCATTGCAGGCTGATTATCAAACAAGTTTGCCATAAGCGAGTGCAAATAACACAAGACATAAAGACTTTTTTAGCCTAAATTGGTTAACACCTGAGGCAGGTACACCAAGAAAGATACGCCCATGAAACCGAAAACGGTCGGGCGCGTAAGCGAACAGGATTCGCGAACGGGCTCTTATTTGCCCTATGTCAGCGTCGATACCGGCCTGATTACGGGAACAAAACTGCTCACGCTTGATGGGGAACTTCCCGTTGAGGTGGTGAGTATTGGGGACAGATTGATCACCCGCGATTGCGGCGTATCCAGGGTTGTCCACATTCAACGCACAAAGCGCATGGTGCACACGATTGCATTCGCCGCCGGGTCGCTTGGTGACACGCGGCCGGATTGCGACACCCTTTTGGCAGCGGATCAGATGGTTCTGATCCGGGACTGGCGGGCGCGTGCGATGTTCTATTCGGAACGTGCTTTGGTTGCTGCGCGTGCCTTGATTGATGGCGAATTCATCGTCGATCTGGGGCAACAGGAACAGGCACTGGTCCAGATATTCTGCGACGGGCCGCATATTCTTTATGCGGGTGGTCTGGAACTGGGAACGGCTGACGCCGCCCGCGCGCGCGGTGCCGTTCTTGATGCTGCTTGAAGTTCAGGTTGCTTGAAGCCCAGGTCGCCAAAAACCAGGTCGCCTATAAACCAAGTTGCTGAAAGACCTGTGGCAGTTGATCGGCCAGGTCTTCAGCGATCAGTCCGGCGCCAAAGCCAAGTGCGGCTTCTACATGAAGCCAGGTTGCCATCTGTGCCGCCTCGAACGGGGCGATGCCGCGTGCCATCAGACCAGTGATCATACCTGCCAATGTGTCACCCGCCCCTGCCGTTGCCAGCCACGGGGCCGCACGGGGGCCAATGGCCTCGTGCAGGGCAACGCGCCCGTCCGGGTGGGCGATGACGGTCTGAGCACCTTTGTAAAGCACCGTCGCCCCAGCGCGTTGCGCCGCCCTGTGACACTGATCCGGTTTATCCCCGTCTTGTGCGGCAAGATCGGGAAACAGACGGCTGAACTCGCCGCCGTGGGGTGTCAGCACGCAGTGCGGGCCAAGCCCGCGCATCAATGCGTCGCTTTGCGCAAGCAAGGTCAGTGCGTCAGCGTCCAGCACGCAGGGCTTGCCGCTGTCCAGCACGGCCCTGACCATCCCGCCATGATTGTCCTTTAACCCAAGCCCCGGCCCTATACAGACTGCGGTTATGCGATCACCCGCCAACGTCTCGCGCAAGCAATCGGGGCCTTTGACCCGCCGCAGCATGATCGCAGTGACCTGCATCGCGACTTCAAGCTGGGCGGCGGGTGGAACCGCCAGGGTCACGGCCCCGCTGCCGCACCTCAGGGCGGCGCGCGCGGCCAGACGCGCAGCCCCGGTGCGGCCCGCACCACCGCTGACCACCACCGCATGACCGTGATCGTATTTATGCCCCTGACCTTTGCGCAGAACGGAAAAATCCAGCGTTTCGCGGGTAGTAGGAATCAGTGTCACGCGTTTTATCCCCCTTGGAAAACCTGTCGCGAAAACCTAACCCGGCGTCGATGGAAATAACAAACATCCTGCCGATGATCCCGAAGTTTTCTAAACGCCTAAATATTAATCGTATCGCATAATATTCGCGCTCAATGCTGAATATTTCAGCTTGGCATGTGGACTCCTTCCGGCGGTTGGTAGACCGTCGCCTCGCACAGTGGAATGACGCTGATGCGCAATACTTAACACCGCACACCGGCAGGGAGGCCTCAGATGAAAAAAATCGAAGCTGTGATCAAACCGTTCAAGCTTGATGAAGTGAAAGAGGCCCTGCAGGAAGTGGGCGTTCAGGGGCTTAGCGTGATCGAGGTCAAGGGCTTTGGCCGCCAGAAGGGCCACACAGAGCTTTACCGTGGCGCAGAATACGTAGTGGATTTCCTGCCCAAGGTAAAAATCGAGATCGTTCTGGATGATGATCAGGTCGATGGTGCCATCGAGGCCATCGTGAACGCGGCGAAAACAGAAAAAATCGGCGACGGCAAGATTTTCGTCAGCTCCGTCGAACAGACAATCCGCATCCGCACCGGCGAGACCGGTTCAGACGCGCTTTAACCCACACAGAGCTTCAATAAAGAGGAAACAACGCAATGAGCACTAAGGACTTCCTGAAAAAGATCAAAGACGAGGACATCGAATACGTCGATGTGCGCTTTACCGACACGCGTGGTAAATTGCAGCACGTGACGGTCGTCTCTGATCTGGTTGACGAAGATTTCATCGAAGAGGGCTTCATGTTCGACGGCTCCTCGATCGCCGGCTGGAAGAGCATCGAAGCGTCCGACATGAAGCTGATGCTGGATGTGGAAAGCGCCTATGTCGACCCGTTCTATGCGGAAAAGACGATTTGCGTGCACTGTTCGATTGTCGAACCTGACACAGGCGAATCCTACGAGCGGGACCCACGCGGCACAGCCGAGAAAGCCGAGGCTTATCTGATTTCTTCGGGAATTGGCGACGTGTCGTATTTCGGGCCAGAGGCCGAGTTTTTCCTGTTCGACAACGTCAAATTCTCGAATACGATCAACAAGGTATCCTATGAGGTTGATGCGTCCGACGCGTCCTGGAACACCGACACCGATTACGAGATGGGCAACATGGGCCACCGCCCCGGCCTGAAGGGCGGCTATTTCCCCGTCAACCCAACCGACGAAGCGCAGGATCTGCGCGCCGAAATGCTGTCGACAATGAAACGCCTTGGCATGAAGGTCGACAAACACCACCACGAGGTTGCATCTTGCCAGCACGAGCTTGGCCTGATCTTCGGCACGCTGACCCATCAGGCTGACGAACTTCAGAAATACAAGTATGTGATCCACAACGTGGCGCACGCCTATGGTAAATCGGCCACCTTCATGCCAAAGCCGATCTATGGCGACAACGGGTCCGGCATGCACGTGAACATGTCGATCTGGAAAGACGGCAAGCCTTTGTTCGCGGGCGACAAATACGCCGACCTAAGCCAGGAAGCACTGTGGTTCATCGGCGGCATCCTGTCTCACGCCAAATCGCTGAACGCGTTCACCAACCCGTCGACCAACAGCTACAAACGCTTGATCCCAGGGTTTGAAGCCCCCGTCCTGCGCGCCTATTCCGCACGCAACCGGTCCGGCTGCGTCCGCATCCCGTGGACAGAAAGCCCAAAGGCCAAGCGCGTCGAGGCCCGCTTCCCCGATCCCGCAGCCAACCCCTATCTGGCGTTCTCTGCCCTGCTGATGGCTGGCCTTGACGGGATCAAGAACAAGATCGATCCGGGCGAAGCGATGGACAAGAACCTCTATGATCTGCCCGCCGAAGAGCTGGCCGATATCCCCACTGTCTGCGGTTCCCTGCGCGAAGCGTTGGAAGAATTGCAGTCGGATATGGATTATCTGCTGGCCGGTGATGTGTTCACCAAGGACCAGATCGAAGGGTATATCGAGCTTAAGATGGACGAAGTACACAAGTACGAGCACACACCCCACCCGGTTGAGTTTGGCATGTATTACAGCTGCTAAGGCTTTATTGCCGCAGACCGGAAATCAGAAAAGCGCATCCCGCAACGTGTCGCATTCCGATTTTTGGGACATAAAAAAGGCCCCCGCGATTTGTTTCGCGGGGGCTTACTGTATCAAGGTAGTGCCGCCAAAGCAGGCAGCGGGGTCTTCACGAGGATCCACGTTGGCATCAATCCAAAAGAGATATCAGCGACGGGTGTCGGCGCTGAACCAGCCGTGAAGGCCGTCAGGCGTATCGTGCCTATTTTCACGGATTACTGAAATAGCCACATCATAATAACCACATCTTCGTGTGTAATGCGCATATGGCTGAACCGCTCGGAGGCGTCTTAATTAGCTTTCCATCCGTGCAGCTTCGCGCGATCCGGTGCGAACAGGATTTTCGCCTTAAAGAAAATACAACTGTAAATGTGGCTCACACCACACTTGTGTCCCGAAAGCCGGAATGCAGCACGCGCAATGGTAGCCCCTTTTGCTTTGGGTGGCGCGGCTCTCAGGGATGCGCTCTCGCACCGGCTTCGTCGGGCGCATCGCCGCTCAAAATCCGCCCAAGGCCGGTGTCAAACAAACAGAAACTTTGCACTGATACCTTCAGCAACCTATATCTGGGGGAAAC
The DNA here is from genome assembly GCA_963728645.1 of uncultured Alphaproteobacteria bacterium. Classification (GTDB taxonomy): domain Bacteria; phylum Pseudomonadota; class Alphaproteobacteria; order Rhodobacterales; family Rhodobacteraceae; genus Sulfitobacter. The sequence goes on from CAVSLU010000003.1 coordinate 12,462, forward strand.
ATATCAGTTGGGGTTTATCATGCGTTCAATCAGTCTTTCGTCGATCACAGCAGTTTTGGTGGCCGGTCTCGCCTCTGGCGTGGCCGCAGCGCCCTGCGGCAACTCGGCGGGCGGGTTCAACGCCTGGAAGGCCGATTTCGCGCAGGAAGCCGTAAATGCCGGGGTCGGACAGCGCGGCCTGGATGCGCTGGCGCAGGCGCGCTATGCCGCCGGCACCATCTCGGCGGATCGCAACCAGAAGTCATTCAAATACACCCTTGGCAAATTCCTGCAAATTCGCGGTGCTGACACGATTGTGGCGCAGGGCCGCAAACGCAAGGCACGCAACGCCGCATTTTACCAAGCGCTTGAGGCCCGATTTGGCGTGCCCGCAGGCGTTGTCATCGCGATCCACGGTATGGAAACCGGGTTCGGCGGGTTCATGGGCGACAGTTCTGTCGTCTCCGCCATCACCACGCTGACCTATGATTGCCGGCGCTCCGATTTCTTCCGGCCCCACGCCTTGGGGGCGCTGAAACTGGTGGACGCAGGCGCGATCACCGGCGCAACCAAGGGCGCAAGGCACGGAGAGCTTGGGCACACGCAGTTCCTGCCCGGCAATGCGCTGCGCTATGGTGTAGACGGCGACGGAGACGGGCGCGTCGATTTTTATGATCAAGCCGACGCTCTTGCGTCCACGGCGAATTTCCTGCGGCAAAAAGGCTGGCAACCGGGCGTGGGCTATGGCGAAGGCCAACCGAATTTCAACGTGATCAAACAATGGAACGCCGCCACGGTATATCAACAGGCCATCGCCCTCATGGCCGCCCGCATCGACGGTTAGCGGCTGGCACATCCGCTGGTGGTCAGGGTGCCACACCCGACGCGACATCCAAAGGCAGTGCGCGCATGCGCTTGCATTGCGCGGCATCTGCGGTCATACGGGGCCGCAGGGAAAGGCCCCTGCCGTCCGCATTCCGGTGAAGCCCTTGATACATAACACACACCTTCAATCTCGCGATTGACGGGCAACGCGGACCCCCTTCGACCTTTGCGAGAGCAGGAGTGTTGATATGTCATCACAGATACCGTCCGTTGTCGTCCTTAAATCTCAGGCAAAGCGCCTGCGCGCCGATCTTGCGGCCAGGGGGCGGCCTGCGTCCCATGCCGAAACCCTTGAAATGGTGGCGCACCAATGGGGCATGCGCGACTGGAACACGCTCAGCGCGCGGGCCAGCGCAGCGGTTGGCGGCTGGGCCCCCGGCGACAGGGTCACGGGCCGGTTTCTTGACCAACCGTTCAGCGGCATCGTCAAGGCCGCCAGAGGATCTGCCGACAACATGTGGTCACTGACGTTGCGGTTCGATACCCCCGTCGACGTGGTGACATCGCCGCTTTTCAGCAACATGCGGCAACAGGTGAATGCGGTCGTGGATGCCAACGGGGTTTCGCCGCGCAAAACCTCGAACGGGCTGCCTCATCTGGTGCTGCATCGCGCCTGATCAGCGGTGCCTCGGTGCCTGTGCACGCCAGCACCCCGTTCATGCGCCCCTTAGGCCCCCTTAGGCCCCCGTTCAGCCCCCTGCGGCAGCCAAAGGCGGGTCGCGCACCACAAAAGTGTGGATCGTAAAGACCACTGCGCCGGTCACAGGTAGCCGCAGGATACATTGCCTCTCGGATCGAAGAAACGGCATGGGGCCGTCCGTCTCTCTGCGGCGCGGCTGGTGCAGATCGGCATCGCCATAGCGCAGCTTGTTGAAGCGCCAAAGCGGACGCCCCGGTTGCACCCCGTCAAACAGACGCTGCACGCGGCGCGCGATGTCGGCGTCATACTCATCCACCGGCACATGGATCGCGGTTAGCGGCCGCTCGACCTTCTCGGCAAGGCGCCAGTTTGCCGGAAAGCACAGGATCGCGGCAGCCAGAACGTGCTCTGTCCCACGCTTTTGCAAGACGCAGATGTCTTCTTGCACCAGATGGCCCAAGACATGCAGGGGTGCGGACCAGTCAAGTGCGACACGCCGGGCGTCGGGGCAAATAACATGGGTTTCAAACACTTCGAACCCAAGCTGCGGCAAAATCTTCAGCGCCGCGTCCAGAACCTCGCGGCACGCCTCTGCGGCAGGCTCACCTTGATACAACACCGCATCGCGGCGGTTTTGCAGCAGCGCCGCACGATACCGCATCTGCGCTTCATACACCTCGTCTACACGCAGCCAGTCATCAGGCCCGCAGGGTGCCACCCCCGGCAGGCGCACATCGGCACGCAGCACATCGGGCAAGCTGTCATGCAAAATCAAAGCCATTTCACAGTACCCTTCAAACGCCCGTCGCCCCCTCTGGCTCTTCCGACCGCCCGCCTTCTCTGGCTTTTAAATATCCTCGCCGAAGGCATAAAATCTCTTGTCCGATCTCGGGACGCGCGGGTTACTTTTTCAGCGCCTTGTCCAACGCCTTGTCCAACGCAGGCAAGAAGCGTTGTTCATAGTCGCTCCCCACAAGCGGGCCCGCGAACCGGAACAGGACAGTGCCGTCACCGCTGATGATAAAGGTCTCGGGTGGGGCGGTCACGCCCCAATCAATGGCCGTGCGCCCTTGCGGATCGAAGGCCACTCCCCCAAAGGGGTTCCCCTCGTCCGTCAGATACTGCGTCGCGGTGCCTGCCTTGTCCTTGAAATTGACGCCGACAATGGCAATCCCATTGCGCTGCATTTCCAGCAACGCGGGATGTTCGGCCCGGCAGGGCGGACACCAGCTCGCCCAGAAATTCACCAACGTCACCGCGCCGTTTGTCAGCTCGGACGGGTCGACTTTCGGAAACCCGGCCAGATCCGCCGCCGGCAAAGCCGGAGCCTGTTGCCCGACAAGCGTGGACGGCAGACCTTCGGGATCGGGTCTGAACATACCAAACGCCGCCAGAGCGACAAAGCCCGCAAAGATCAGGGGCGGGGCGATCATCAACGGGGATATCCTAGCCATCTTTGTGTGCCTCGATCCGGGCCAGATCGGCGCGCGCACGTGCGCCGCGCCGCAAGCTTACGACGACCAGAACCCCAAGGATCAGCAAGGACGCCCCATAGGCGGCCAGCACTTCGGCTGCATATTTTCCAAGATCCGGCATCACACATCCCTTCTGCTGCGGGCCAGTAGCGCACGCGCGCGCCTCAGCCGGATTTCGGTGCCCGTGCGGTACAGCACAAGGGCCAGAAACAGCAGGCCAAAGCCAACCATGCTCATCAACAGCGGGAAAAAGAAAACGTCTGACACCGTGCGCCCGCCCGTGGCCATCGGTACCGACGTGCCCTGATGCAGCCCCTGGTTCCAGAACTTTACCGCATAGCGCGACAGCACGGCAAAGACCGACCCGACAAGGCACAACACCGACGTGAGATCGGCGGCGGTATCAGGATCCTCTACCGCTTCCCAGAGGGCGATGTAGCCCAGATAGAACAAAAACAGAATCAGAAACGACGTCAGCCGAGGATCCCACGCCCACCACGTGCCCCACATCGGCTGGCCCCAGATCGCCCCTGTGATCAGCGCGATCAGCGTCATGGTCATGCCCACAGGGGCCGCGGCCTTGGCGGCAAGCGCACTCACGTGATGACGGCGGATCAACCAGATCAACGAGGCGACCAACATCATGAACCACGCGTTGATGGCCATCAGCGCGGCGGGCACGTGCAGATAGATGATCTTGACGGTGGCCCCCTGACGATAGTCATCGGGCGTGCCGAAAAACCCCCAGCCAAGGCCGCCCACAATGCAGATCGCGGCGGCAGCCCACACAAAGGGCTGCACGCGGGCCGAGAGGCCAAGAAATTTTACCGGATTGGCGTATTCCCACAAAGACATGATAGTTCTCTAACGCTCCGTCAAGGGTCACTCAATGGGCAAAACGCCCCAGGTCGGGGGGCATTCACCGCAATGTCATCCGCAGCACCGCCGCAGAGGCGAAAGGCATCAGCGCGATCGTGCCGAACGTGATACCGGCCAACAGCAACACGGGCGTCGTAGCCTCTAGCCCGATCGCCCCGCGCCGCGCGGCTTCAGCCCCAAAAATCAGTGTCGGCACATAAAGCGGCAACACCAGCAGCGACATCAATAACCCGCCCCGCTTGATGCCCACTGTCAGCGCTGCCCCGAAGGTGCCGATCACCGACAGCGCAGGCGTTCCAAGGGCCAGCGACGCCAGCAGCCATAAAAACCCGCGCCGGTGCAAGGTCCAACATCACGCCCAGTACGGGGGCCGCCAGCACCAGTGGAAGCCGGTGGTCAGCCAATGCGACAGCGCCTTGAGCCAGTGCCGCCTCTAGCGGCAACGGGGCAGTTGCCAGCAGATCCAGCGTGCCATCCTCAAAATCCAGCGCCAAAAGCCGGTCAAGCGACAACAGGCACGCAAGCAACGCGCCAAGCCAAAGTACACCCGGCGCAATGGTGCCAAGCAGATCCGACTCGGGGCCCGACACTGAACGGCACAAGCACCGTCACGATCAGAAAGAACGCAAGCCCCAGACCAAAGCCGCCGCCCGCTCGAAACGCCAGCTCAGATCACGTCGCAACAAGGCGATCACAGAACGCCTCGTCATGGCACCGTTAGCATGTCCAGAGGTCGCGCGCACGGAAGGGCGATAGTCGAGGGTCGATGCCTCCAGCCCCAGATCGATATGGGTGGCGATCAGCGCGGATCCACCGCCCCCGCATGCGCGGTGACAGCGGCGGCAAACATCGCAACGGCGTCCGTATCAAGCGACACCGTCGGCTCGTCCAACACCCAAAGCGGCCGGTCCGTCACCATCAGCCGCGCCAGACCCAAGCGGCGCTTTTGCCCGGCTGACAGTGTGCCCGCCAGCCGGTCTGCCAGGGGGCCAAGCCGGTACGCCGCAATCGCCGCATCCACATCGCGGCGGCCAAAAACCTGCGCCCAGAAAGCTCAGGTTTTCGACCACGCTCAACATTGCTTTCAGCCCGTCGGCGTGCCCGGCGTAGGCGATGGATCCACTGGCCCGTCGATCTGGCCCGATACGGGCAGTTGCAGGCCCGCGATCGTGCGCAGCAGCGTGGTTTTTCCTGCCCCGTTCGGCCCGCGCAGGATCAGACATCGCCATCCGAGATATGAAAGGACACCCCGCTCAGTACCGGCACACCGCCGCGTGCAATCGCCAGATCCCGAACGCGCAAAGTACATGTCAGACGGGGACCATCGCAAGTGCGATCCGGCGGCCTTCGCTCAAGCAGCACATTATACGTGCGCGAGGCGGCGGGTGACGACATCACTTCCAGCCCCAACCCGGCCTCTTCCAGCTGGTGGCGCAGGTCTTTGGGGATATGGGCGATCTCGGGTCCGGTGCCGAGAAACAGAATGTCAAACTTGCCCGCCAACGCCAGCAGAGCTTTTGCATCCTCAAAACCACCCCACGGCAGCGTGCCTGTCGGCCCGGCGATCACGGGCCCCTGGATGACCTGACCACCGATGCGGAAGAAGCCGGGGCCATAGCCTTCGACGGGTTTGGCGTCGTAAACACAACTTCATTCATACGCATGATGTTTTCCTTTCGCAGCCACGCCCTCTAGCTTATCGCGAACAGCCGTCACAATACAGACGGGCCACCCCGGCATCCGCAAGCGCGGTCAGGCATCGATGTTGGCGTATTGACCGGTGTCGGTATCTTTCTTGGTCCAGTCCCGTTTGACGCCCAGAAACAGCACCACGTTCTTGGCCACGATATACCGAAGAATACGTCCCCACGATCACGCCCCAGGTAATGGCAAACACAAAGCCCCGGATCACGTCACCGCCCAGAACCAACAAAGCAATCAGCGCCAGAAGCGTGGTACCCGATGTCATGATCGTCCGGCTGAGGGTTTCATTCACACTCAGGTTCATCACGTCGCGCAGGGGGCGCTTTTTGTACTTGCTCAGGTTCTCGCGCAGCCGGTCAAAGATTACCACGGTATCGTTGATCGAATAGCCGATGATCGTAAGGATCGCCGCAATCACCGGCAGATCGAACCGGATCTGCAACACCGAGAAGATACCGATCGTCAGCATCACGTCGTGAAACAGGGCCGCAACCGCGCCCACCGAAAACTGCCACTCGAACCGCAGCCAGATATAGATCAGGATGGCACCCAAGGATGCGCCCACAGCCAGAAACGCCGTCTTGATCAACTCTCCCGACACTTTCGGCCCCACCAATTCCACCGAGGTAAAAATAATGTTCGGTGCGATGGTCTTGAGCGCCGTTTGAATGCTGTCGATCATTTCAGGTGTTGCAGCCTCTTCGCCCTCCTGAGCCTGAATCCGCACCATTGCGACGTGTTTGGTGCTGTTGCTGGTCGGATCAAACACCTCCGAGATCGAGATGTCGCCCAGATCAAGCGGATCAAGTGCTGTGCGATAGGCGGCGACGTCGACGGGCGCGTCGCTTTGCGTGCGCAGCGTCGTCCCGCCGCGAAAGTCGATGCCATAGTTCAGGCCCATCGTGAACCATACCACAAGCGCCAGTACCACAGCCACGCAGGACGCGCCAAAGGTCAGCGCCGCATGTTTGAAAAAGTCGATGTTCGTATCGTCGGGGATCAGTCTCAGGCGCATGACGAGAGGTTCCTATACCGTGATTGTCTTGGGGCGGCGGCGTTCAAACCAGAACACCACCATCAGACGTGTTACGAAATATGCCGTAAAGACGGACGTCACGATGCCCAATCCCAGCGTCACTGCAAAACCGCGCACGGGGCCAGAGCCCAGCACGAACAGGATAACCGCAATGATGAAGGTCGTGATGTTGGCATCCAAAATCGCGCTCAGTGCACGTTCATAGCCCAAGCTGATCGCGCGGGCCGGGCCTTTCGCGGTTTTCAGCTCTTCGCGGATACGTTCAAAAATCAGCACGTTGGCGTCCACCGCCATACCGACCGTCAGGACAATCCCCGCGATCCCCGGCAAGGTCAGCGTTGCCCCGATCAGGCTGAGCAGCCCAAAGATCATGCCCACGTTGATCACCAGTGCGATATTCGCAAACGCCCCAAACAATCCATAGGACGCCCACATGAAGAACAGCACAGCGACGAAGGCCACAGTTGTCGCGATCTTGCCTGCGTCGATGCTGTCCTGACCCAATTCTGGCCCGATGGTGCGCTCTTCGACAAAGGTCAGGCTTGCCGGCAAGGCCCCTGCCCGCAGCAAGACCGCGAGGTTGGTTGATTCCTCAACCGAAAAATTGCCGGTGATGATGCCCGACCCACCCGGAATGGCGCTTTGAATTGTGGGGGCGCTGATCACCTTGTTATCCAGCACGATTGCAAAGGGCGCACCGATGTTTTCGGCGGTATACTGGCCAAATTTCCGCGCGCCGGTGGTGTCGAACCGGAAGCTCACCGCCGGACGGCCGTTCTGGTCAAAGCTGGGCTGCGCATCGACCAGCTCTTCGCCCGTCACAACGGGTGCCGTTTCAATGATGTAGAACACGCCGGGCTGTTCCGCGTCGGGCAGCAGCGAATTGCCAAGACCGGCAGACGCGTTTTCATCGGCGCTGCGGCTGACAACAGGGTTGAACGTCAATTGCGCCGTGGTGCCAATGATGGCCTTGAGTTCGGCCGCAGATCCAATACCGGGAACCTGGATCAGAATGCGGTCCGTGCCTTCGCGCTGGATCGTGGGTTCACGGGTGCCAACCTCGTCGATACGGCGGCGGATGATTTCCAGCGACTGCTGCATTGTGCGTTCGTCGGTGGCTTGCTTTTCCGCATCCGAAAGGGTGATCGTGATGATATCGGTGTCGCCGCTGACCACAATATCATTCGATCCCGCCCCTGAAATCGTCTGAACGGGCCGCGCAAGCCCACGCACCACTTGCAGCGCCTGCGCCATCTTTTCGGCGTCGCTGATGCGGACACGCAAAGTGCCCGCGGGCGCATCGACACGGCGCACCGGCGTAAGCGACCGCAGCGCATCGCGCACCTCGGGCCAGGTCGATTCCATCCGGCTGCCATAGACATCGGCCACGTTCACTTCGGCCAGCAAATGCGCACCACCGCGCAGATCAAGGCCAAGGTTCACCAGTTGGGCAGGCATCCACGCGGGCCAAAGCGCCTCCTGGGCCTCAAGCTCTGGGGTGGCACCGGACACGTTGATCGCCTTTACGGCGTCGTTATGCTGTTCAACGGGGCCGTAAAACGCGTTCGGCAGCGCCATCCAAAGGCCGGCAGCACAGGTGAGGATGATCAACACCCGTTTCCACAGATCGATCTGAAGCATGGTACTGCCCTTCTTTACGTGTCGCGGGTGGCGCTTACTTGGCTGGTTCAGTCTTTGACACAACCGTGGCAATCGTCGATTGCACCACACGCACTTTCACATTTTCTGCCAGTTCGACTTCGATCTCGCCGTCGTCCTTGACCTTGACCACTTTGCCGATCAGACCGCCTTGGGTCACAACCTGATCCCCCCGGCGCAGGCCGTCGACCATCGCCTTGTGTTCCTTGACCTTCTTTTGCTGGGGCCGGATCAGCAGGAAATACATGATCGCGAAGATCAGAATAAGGGGCACGAATTGCTGGATGCCTTGCATGGGGATGGTCCTTTTGATGGGGGCGCAAACCCGATAAGGCCTGTCGCGAATTTGGCCGGAACCTAAGCATGCAGGCCTCCATGTGCAAGCGTCAAAGAAACGCTATCGCTGCGGCGTGATGTCTGGGTTGAAATGGCAGGGCCTGTGCAACGCTTGCACCGCCGGGCACACCGGATCTGGCCCAAGCGATCCTTATCGGGCATAAGGCGCAAAACGCAGCACTGGCGACTCAGAACCAAAGGACAGACCCCATGCATGACATCAAAGCCATCCGCGAAAACCCCACTGCGTTTGATGCCGCCCTTGCGCGGCGCGGAGATGGCCCCGTGTCGGCCGATTTGCTGGCCCTGGATGAGGCCCGGCGCGGCATGATCAACGCCGCCGAGACAGCGCAGGCCGAGCAGAACAAAGCCTCGAAACTGGTAGGGGCAGCCAAGGCCAAGGGCGACGATGCCGAATTTGAACGGCTGCGCCAGTTGGTCAGCGACAAAAAGGCCGAAGTTGCACAGATGCAGGCCGACGCAAAGGATCTTGATGCAAAGCTGACCGACATGCTGGCGCGCATCCCCAACCTGCCCGCCGATGACGTGCCCGATGGGGCCGATGAGGACGGCAACGTTGAAGTGAACCGCTGGGGCGATGTCCCGGCCTTCGACTTTGATGCGAAAGAGCATTTCGAGATTGCCAGCGTGGCGGCGTCGATGGATTTCGCAACCGCGACCAAGACCTCGGGTGCGCGATTTGTGATGCTCAAAGGCGCTGTCGCCCGGATCCACCGCGCTTTGGCGCAGTTCATGGTCGATACCCACGTGGATCACAATGGCCTTGTCGAACATCTGACACCGGTTCTGGTACGCGACGAGGCGATGTATGGCACGGACAAGCTGCCGAAATTCGGTGATGACAGCTATCAGACCACGAACGGCTGGTGGCTGATCCCGACCTCCGAAGTGACGCTGACCTATTCGGTTGCGGGTGATGTGCTGGACGAAACCGCCCTGCCCCGCCGGATGACCGCGCACACGCTGTGTTTCCGGTCGGAAGCAGGAAGCGCGGGGCGCGACACATCGGGCATGCTGCGCCAGCACCAGTTCGAGAAGGTCGAGATGGTTTCGATCACCCACCCAGACCAGTCCGACGATGAACAAAAACGGATGCTGCGCTGTGCGGAAGATCTGCTTGAAAGGCTTGGCGTGCCCTATCGTACGGTCGTGCTGTGCACCGGCGATATGGGCTTTGGCGCCCGACGCACGTTCGACATCGAAGCGTGGTTGCCCGGTCAGAACGCCTATCGCGAGATCAGTTCGGTTTCCACCACGGGCGATTTTCAGGCCCGGCGCATGAACGCACGCTTCAAGCCGGCGGACGGCGGCAAGCCGCAATTTGTGCACACGCTGAACGGATCTGGTCTGGCGGTGGGGCGCTGTCTGATTGCGGTGCTGGAGAACGGCCAGCAAGCCGATGGATCGGTCAAACTGCCTGACGTGCTGGCCCCGTATCTGGGCGGCAAGACGACGCTGCGCGTGGATGGCACTCTGGGTTGACGAAGACGGAACGGGGGTTAAACCGTCGTTCTGTGCTATCTCTGAACACTTTCCCGAAAGGATCTGCCCATGGGCCGCACCCGCAGCGTGATTGCCGTCTTGACGTTTCTGCTGACCATCGCTTTTGCCGTGTCGCCCTTCGTCGGGCCAAGCTTTGACGGATTTGATCCCAATCAATTCCCCGTGCCTCAGGTCAATCCGGTGGTGCAGCCCGCAGGATATGCGTTCTCGATCTGGGGAGTGATCTATCTTTGGCTGATCATCGGCATGGGCTGGGGCGCGCTTAAGGCCCGCGAGGATTTTCTATGGGACGATATGCGCAAACCCTTGTGCGTGTCGCTGTTTGTCGGGGTGTTCTGGCTGGCCGTGGCCCATGTAAGCCCGGTTTGGGCGTCAATCCTGATTTGGGTCATGCTGATCGGTGCGCTGGTTGCGCTGTTTCAGGCGCCACGTGATAACCGCTGGTACGCAGCGCTGCCGGTGGGGCTTTATGCGGGCTGGCTAAGCGCGGCATCTTGCGTGTCGCTGGGGTTGCTTGCGGCGGGCTATGGCTGGATGAGCACGCACACCGCAGGGCTGGTCTTTGTCGGACTGGCCATCGTCATCGCAGCGGGGGTGCAATCGTCGCTGATGCGCGCGCCCAGCTATGGCATCGCGGTTATCTGGGCGCTGATCGGCGTGATCGTGCGCGATTACGCAACGGCACCGACCGTTGCAGCCCTTGCCGCAGGTGGCGCGATCGCCCTGATGCTGCCAACCTATCGGTCCTGGCGCAAAGGCTGAGCCCGGCACCGGAATTTTTCAAAAATTCCGGCACGATTTCTTTGAAAGAAATCGATGACCCTAGCGGTCCTTGCGATGCCCTTCGGTATGTTTGCGCAACTTTGAGGGCTTTGATTTCTTGCGTCCCTTATAGGGGTTCGCATCCGACTGGCCGCGCATCCAAAGGCGGATCGGCGAGCCGGGCATATCGAAATCAACCCGCAGCCCGTTCACCAGATAGCGACTATAGCTTTCAGGCACTTTGTCGGGATGGCTGCACATCACCACAAACCCCGGAGGCCGCGTCTTGGCCTGGGTCATATAGCGCAGCTTGATGCGTTTGCCTTGGGGCGCGGGGGGCGGATGCGCCTCCATCATGCCGGCAAGCCAGCGGTTCAGCTGCGCGGTGGTGACCCGGCGGTTCCACACCTCGTAGGCGCGCATGATTGCCGCGTGCAGGCGGTCAAGGCCCCGCCCCGTCTTGGCCGAAACCGTCACCAAAGGGGCACCGCGCAGCTGTGGCAGCAAGCGTTCAAAGCTTTCGCGCAGGTCTTTCAGCTTGCCCTGTTTGTCAGTCTCGATGTCCCATTTGTTGACGGCAATGACCACCGCCCGGCCTTCGCGTTCGGCCAGATCGGCGATGCGCAGATCCTGCTGTTCAAACGGAATTTCCGCGTCCAGCAGAACAACGACGACCTCCGCAAACTTGACCGCCCGCAACCCGTCGCTGACGCTGAGCTTTTCCAGCTTTTCCTGGATTTTCGCCTTCTTGCGCATCCCGGCCGTGTCGAAAATCCGCATCGGCACTTCGTCCCAGACGGTGCGCAGGGAAATCGCATCGCGGGTGATGCCTGCTTCGGGTCCGGTCAGCAGGCGGTCATCGCCAATGATCTGGTTGATCAGGGTCGACTTGCCCGCGTTCGGTCGGCCCACAACGGCCACTTGCAGCGGCTTGGCCGTGGTCGGCACAGGCAGAGGCGCGTCTTCATCGCCCAGCTCGGCCTCTTCTTCGGTCAGGTCCACGTCGGTGTCGGGTGCATCTGTTTCTGCGCGTTCGGCAAACCCGTCCGCGATCGGCATCAACTGTGTGTAAAGATCATTCAGCCCTTCGCCATGTTCAGCAGAAAGCCGGATCGGTTCGCCAAGCCCCAGGCTATACGCCTCCATCACGCCCGCATCGGCGGCCTTGCCTTCGGCCTTGTTGGCGGCCAGAATCACATGGGCGGATTTCTTGCGCAGGATCTCGGCAAAGACCAGATCGGACGGGGTCACGCCGACGCGGGCATCGATCATGAAAAGACAGATATCCGCCATGTCCACTGCCCTTTCGGTCAAGCGGCGCATCCGGCCCTGAAGGCTGTCGTCGGTGATTTCTTCAAGTCCGGCGGTATCGATCACGGTGAATCGCAGGTCAGCCAGCCGCGCGGCACCTTCGCGAAGGTCGCGGGTGACGCCGGGTTGGTCGTCGACAAGGGCCAGTTTTTTACCAACCAAGCGGTTGAACAGCGTGGATTTCCCCACATTGGGGCGGCCCACGATGGCGAGGGTGAAGGACATTGGAATGCTCCGAGGTCAGGTCAAGCCCGCGCTTTAGCCTATTTGAAGATCAACGGAAAGCGTGCAATTGCCCTTTGGTGGACACAACATAAAGCGTGCCTCCCGCCACAACGGGGGCCGAGGTGGCCCCGCCGGGGATATCGCTGCTGCCCAAAAGTGCGCCATTGGTCGGGTCAAAGCTGCGCAGCTTGCCGTCGTTCGATGCAATGATCACGCGGCCCCCTGCAATGATCGGGCCGTGGTGGGTATAGACCTCGGACTGGCGCTTGGGCTTGTCTTTCACGAAGTTGGGCAGCGGCGTACCCCAGATCCGTTGGCCGGTTGCGGCATCAAGTCGGACCAGTTCGTTCAGATCGGTGATCGCGAAAACGCTGTCGCCCGCAGGCCAGACCGGGCCGATAGCCCCCTCGCGGGCGGTCCAAAGACGCGCGCCCCCGGCAAGGCTTAGCGCGGCCAGACGGCCAGACTGGTTGCCTGCGTACACTGTTTCGCCCGAAATCACAGGCCCGCTTGTCACGTCCGACACATTGGCCAGCGCACGGCCCGGACGTCTGCCCACGACCGACGTGTTCCAGCGGTCCAGCCCGCCTTTGCGGAACAGCCCCTGCACCTCGCCAGAGCCAAAGCCCATGACGACAATTTCAGAACCAACCGCCGGTGCAGGTGCGCCAAGCACGTTGTTCTCGCTGGTGCTGGACCCGGTTTGCCACTGCACGCGGCCATCGGTCTTGTTCAGGGCCCACCCCAGATCGTCGCCCGACGTGAAATAGACCAGATCACCGGACACCGTGGGCGCGCCCGATCCTGTTGCTCCGATATCCTGGGTCCAGCGGGTGCCGCCGGTCTCGATGTCCAGCGCGGTGACAGTGCCAAAGCCAAGTGCCACATAAACGGTGTTTCCATCAACGGCGAGCCCACCGCCCGTCGCATCGCCCTGACTGTCACTGGCGGGTGTCAGATCGCGTGACCAAAGAGGCGCGCCTGCGGTCGAGGTCGCAGTGACCGTCGCCCCGGAATCCAGCGTAAAGACACGCGCCCCGGACACGACCGGGGACGCGGTGATGCGCTGTTTGCGGCTGTCGCCCTGACCGATGTCCGCGCTCCATGCAAGGGACGGATCCGCCCGCAGCGCGGCGTTGCCGACGCGGGTGGCGGGCGTGCCGATGGATTGGGACCAGCTTGAATTCTGCGTCGCGGCCGGCAGCGATATAGGACGTGCAGCGTTGATCGGGGTCGGCAGATCAGCGGGCGCGTCGAACCCATCATCCGTTTGCAAGATGGACCGCACGTCCTGGCGTACCCCCGGCAGGATCACTTCGGGCTCTGAACAGGCATTCAGCAACATCGCCGCCGCAACGGCCCCAGCCCCAAGGGCGGCACGGTGCCACTGTGGCCGTTTGGTCAAAATGCGGTGGAGTTCGGTCATGGCCCTGCTCGCTTTGCTCTTGTCTTGTGTCATCTGACGCGCCAGCTGTGGTGTCACGCCACCGTCGTGCTTGACGGTCTTGATTGCGGTCTAATTACTTTCCGCACCTGTCGCGGGGGCGGCTTCGGGCTGTGCTGACGGGGCAGCCCCCGGTTGCCTGGGGGTGCCACCCAACGCCACAATCACCTGAAGGGCACGTTGTTGCAAGTCCGGGGTGACTTCGGCGTCCATTAAGATCGCCTGATAACGGTCAATCGCCGCGTCGGGCTTGCCCTCTTCGATGTCGACCAGTGCCAGTTGTTCTTGCGCAAGCATCCGCAGCGCATTGCCCGGCTGGGCCAATGCCTCCAGCGCGAGACGGCGCTCGCTTGCGGGCATGTCCTTGCCTTGCAGGGCGAGCGCCTTGAATTGCGCGATCTCGCGGTAGATGTCGGGCACGTCGCCATTCATCCCAATGGTGTTGAGCGTTTCAACGGCGGTATCGGTGTTGCCCGCCTCTGCCTGCTCGGCCGCGGTCAAAAAGCGCAGCAGCGCGGCAGAGCGGGGCGAATCCGGCTCGATGCTGGCCAGCGCGTCGGCACGGCTTGGGACGTCTTGCAAAGTAAGCGCATTAAACATCGCATCGCCAAGTGCCTCGGCCTTTGCACGCGCCTGCGCCTTTTGGTATTCAGTCCAAGCGGCGCCCCCGACCAGCACGACAATCGCAAGCACCGCGATCCAGCCATACCGCCTGAGCATGAAATAGAACTTGTCGCGGCGGACCTCTTCGTTGACCTCGTCGATGAAACTGTCTGTATCGCTCATTTTCTGCCTGTCCCGCACTAATTCAGGGCCTGTCTTAACGCGCAGCCGCGACACTGCCAAGGCCCTCACTGCACAGTGCATTGGCACATCCCCCGGCACGACGTTGCAAAAGATCATTTATTTGGAAACCAAACTAGGCAGTTTAACTATTTTATCTTACAAGATGGCCTAGTTGTTTTGCTGTGAAACAAAGTGCTGCCTGACGGCCGAACATCATTCTGAGGCATAATTATGCGTATCTTCCCGATCCTTGCCGCGGTTGCGGTGTCTGCCCTGATGTACATGGCGATCTTTGAACGTGACTCCTTGATGCAGGCGATCAGCCCCGCTGCCCCGCCACAGGCCGCCGGTGATGAAGGTGGCGATGCGCCGCAACCCTCGGATGTGGCGGGGCAGGATCTGGTCAAGGTCGTCGTGCAACGCAGTACCGCCCGGCAACTGGCGTCAGCCGTTATCACACGGGGCCAGACCGCCGCCGCCCGCGAAGTGGCCGTGCAGGCCGAAACCAGCGCCATCGTGCTGTCCCCGCCCCTGCGCAAGGGTGCGCAAATCAAGGCCGGAGACACGCTTTGCAAGCTTGATCCCGGTGTGCGGCTTGCGTCACTGAGCGAGGCAAAGGCCCGCCATGCCGAAGCAGAATCGCGCGTGCCAGAAGCGCAATCGCGCGTCGTCGAAGCACAGGCACGGCTGAACGAGACGCTGATCAAGCTTAACGCGGCGGAAAAGCTGGGCGAAGGCGGGTTTTCTTCGCAGACACAGATCGCCACCGCAGAAGCCGCCGTTGCCGCCGCCCGCGCGGGGCTCAGCTCAGCCGAGGCGGGGTTGAACGGGGCAAAGTCAGGCATTCAGGCGGCAGATGCGGCCGTGGCGGGGGCGCAGATCGAAATTGACCGGCTGACCATGACCGCGCCGTTCGACGGGATCCTGGAAAGCGACACCGCCGAATTGGGCAGCCTTTTGCAAAAAGGGTCGCTGTGCGCACGGATCTTGCAGCTCGACCCGATCAAACTGGTGGGGTTCGTGCCGGAAACTGACGTTGACCGCGTGGTGATGGGCGCGCAGGCGCAGGCCCGGCTGGCGGCGGGCAACCGCCAGATCACTGGCAAAGTGACATTTATCTCGCGATCATCCGATCCCTCGACACGCACATTCCGGGTTGAAATCGATGTTCCAAACCCCGATTTGAGCCTTCGCGACGGCCAGACGGCAGAAATCGCCATCGCAGCAGCCGGGGCGGATGCGCATCTGCTGCCGCAATCGGCGCTGACCCTGGATGACACAGGCACGCTGGGTGTGCGCTTGATCGATGACGCAAACATAGTGGCCTTTGCCCCTGTGGACCTGATCCGCGACACCCCGCAAGGGGTCTGGGTCAATGGCCTGCCGCAAACGGTGAATGTGATCGTTCTGGGGCAGGAATACGTCACCGCAGGCGTGCGCGTTGATCCCACCCAGCGGGAGAACATCCAATGACCGGCATCGTCGATTGGGCTGCAAGCCGGGCACGCATGGTGATGGCTTTCATCCTGCTTAGCCTTGTGGTGGGCGGTTATGCCTATTCCACCTTGCCAAAAGAGGGAGAGCCCGACATTGAAATTCCGGCTCTTTTCGTGTCGGTGCAGTTTCCGGGTATTTCAGCGGCAGACAGTGAAACACTGTTGGTCAAGCCGATGGAAAACGAGCTGTCGGATCTGGACGGGTTGAAAACCATGACCGGGACGGCTGCGGAAAACTATGCTTCGGTCGCGCTTGAGTTCGAGTTTGGGTGGGACAAGACCAAGATCATGGCCGACGTCCGCGACGCGATGAGCACGGCAGAAGGCAAATTTCCCGAAGGCTATGAGAAATACGCGATCAAGGAAATCAACTTCTCCGAATTCCCCATTATCATCGTGAACCTGACCGGCCCTGTGCCCGAACGCACGATGGCCCGTGTGGCGCGCGATTTGCAGGACCAGATCGAAGGGATCGACGCCGTTCTGGAAGCGGGGCTTGCCGGGGACCGTGATGAAATGCTCGAGGTGTTGATCGACCCGCTTCGGCTTGAGGCGTATGACGTCACGGCGGGCGAATTGATCAATGTGGTGCAGAACAACAACCAACTGATCGCCGCGGGCGAGGTGCAGTCGGATCAGGGCAGTTTCGCGGTAAAGATCCCCGCGTCGTTCAATGCCCCGCGCGATGTATATGATCTGCCGGTGAAAACCAATGGTGACCGCGTTGTCACCTTGGGCGATCTGGCCACGATCAATCTGACATTCGAAGACCGCGAAGGCACGGCGCGGTTCAACGGCGAAAAGACGCTGGCGTTGCAGGTGGTCAAGCGCAAGGGGTTCAACCTGATCGACACCTCGGCCAAGGTCAAGGAAGTCGTGGCCGAGCAAAGCGCCAAATGGCCCGAGGGTCTGAAAGCGGCGGTCCATGTGGGCACATCCAACGACCAAAGCCGCATCGTGGACAGCATGGTCCAGCAGCTTTTGGGGTCAGTCTTTACCGCCGTGGCGCTTGTCATGATCGTAGTGCTTGCTGCGCTCGGCATCCGGGCGGCCCTGCTGGTTGGCTTTGCCATTCCTACGTCCTTTCTTCTGTGTTTTGCCTTTCTGGCGCTGATGGGCATTTCGATCTCGAACATCGTGATGTTCGGGCTGATCTTGGCGGTGGGCATGTTGGTCGATGGGGCCATCGTTGTGGTCGAATATGCCGACGCCCGACAGCAACAGGGTGAAGGCCCGATGTCAGCCTATATCGAGGCGGCAAAGCGTATGTTCTGGCCCATCATCTCGTCCACGGCGACCACGCTTTGCGCTTTCCTGCCGATGCTTTTCTGGCCCGGTGTGCCCGGCCAGTTCATGGGGATGCTGCCTGTCACATTGATCTTCGTGTTGTCGGCATCGCTTGTCGTGGCGCTGGTATATCTGCCCGTTCTGGGGGGCGTCACCGGCCGTCTGGAACGCTGGATGGCCGATAACATGACCACCATCGCGGGGCAGCGCCTGTATCTGCATCTGCTGCTGTTTCCCGTTGCCGTGGCGATGATTGCCCTGCCATTGCTGATGATGCAGCCCCTCTTCGCCGTCATCTCCGCGCAATTCGGAGCGATGGACGGGCTGAACATCCTTGGATCGGTCATTCCGGTTTTCGCCGTCGTCTTTGCCTGTGTCGCTGTCCTGTGCGCGTTGGTGGCCGTGGGTTTGTCCGGTGCGATGCTGGCCCTGCTCAGCTTTTTCGGGCTGTTCACCCGCATGGGCCGTGGCGGACGCTGGATCACGTCAAAGCTGTTTCGCAACACGCCCGATGTCATTCACGCAGGCTATCGGCGGTCACCCTTTGGCCGGGTGATCGAATTCATCGCGGGCAACCCCGTGATGCCGCTGGTCGTGGTGGGCGTTGTGTTCGTGTTCGTCGGCACAACGATGATCTTCTTTGGCAACAACAACAAAGGTGTCGAATTCTTTGTTGAATCCGAACCCGAACAGGCGATCGTCTATGTCCAGGCGCGCGGAAACCTGTCGTTGACTGAAAAAGACGCGATCATGGCGCAGGCGGAACAGATCGTTTTGGCGCATCCCGGCGTTTCGACGGCGTTCGCCTTTGCCGGCAAGGGCGGGCTGGACAGCAATACAGGCGGTGCACAGGCCCCCAAAGACAGCATCGGCCAGATCCAGCTTGAGACGATCCCCTGGGAAGACCGGGCCCTGCGCCCCGAACTGGATGGCGATATCGTGATCGCGGAACTGACAGAGCGGTTAAGCGCAATTCCGGGCATCAACATCGAAATCCTGGCGCAGGATCGCGGCCCCGCATCGGGCAAGCCGGTGCACCTGCGGCTGAAATCCGACAATTTCGACGATCTCGTGACGGCCACCGCCCTTGCGCGCGGGCAGTTTGCCAAGACCCCCGGCCTGACCCTGATCGAAGACACGCGCCCCCTGCCCGGCATCGATTGGCAGATCGATGTCGATGTGGCCAAGGCGGGCCAATATGGCGCGGACGTGCTGACCGTTGGCGCAATGGTACAGCTTGTCACGCGCGGCCTGCTGCTTGACAAGATGCGGGTCGATACCTCTGACGAGGAAATCGAGATACGCGTGCGCCTGCCTGCCCAAGACCGTGTTCTCAGCACGCTTGACACGCTAAAGGTGCGCACGGGCGACGGGCTGATCCCGTTGTCGAATTTCATCACCCGCACGCCGGTCGCCAAACTGGCCGAGATCAACCGCGTCGATCAAAAGCGGCATCTGGATGTCAAGGCAGGCGTGTTCCCCGGCCTGATGAAACTGGTCGAGACCAAAGAAGTCGACGGCACCGAAACCGACGTCACCTTTGCCACAATGCGCCCCGCCGGAACGGATGCCGACATCGTGACCGCCGACGGCACCGGCTTCAGGATCACGGATCGCACAATTGCCGCGCAAGGCACCGATTTGCAAGGCGAGCTGAGCAAAGGAAAATTGCGTGTCGTTCCGATCAATGCAAACGAACGGATCGCGGAAATCACCAAATGGCTGGACACGGCCCCCCTGCCGCCAAGCGTGGCCTATGAATGGACCGGCGATCAGGAAGATCAGGCCGAAAGCCAGGCGTTCCTCAGCTCGGCGTTTACCGCCGCTTTGGGGCTGATGTTCATCATCCTGCTTGCGCAATTCAACAGCATCTACAATTCGGTTCTGGTGCTGCTGGCCGTTGTCCTGTCGACCACCGGCGTACTGATCGGGATGATCGTGATGGATCAGACGTTCTCGATCATCATGACGGGCACGGGGATCGTGGCACTGGCCGGGATCGTGGTGAACAACAACATCATCCTGATCGATACCTATCAGGAGTTCAGCCAATACATGCCCCGGATCGAGGCGATCATCCGCACGGCACAGGCCCGCATCCGGCCCGTCTTGCTGACCACGATCACCACGATGGCGGGCCTTGCGCCGATGATGTTTGGGCTGAGCCTTGATTTTGCCAATGGCGGCTACACGATAGACAGCCCGACTGCGCTGTGGTGGAAACAACTTGCCACCGCCGTAGTCTTTGGCCTTGGCATTGCAACGGTTCTGACGCTGATGGTCACGCCGTCCCTGCTGGCAATCCGGGTCTGGGCCACGACCTATGCCCGCTGGATCGCACAATTGCTGGCAAAAATGTCATTGGGCCGTGCCAGCGCAGCGGCCCGCGATTGGGCGCTGCAAAAAGACGCACGCCGCCTGAAATCGGGCATCATCATCTGGGACGAGGGAGGCGATCAGCCCGCAGAACAACTGTCGCCTCTGAAAGCCGCGGAATAGCGATCCTCAAGCCGCAGCGGCCAGGTCTGTCTGCTGCCGCTTGAGCTTTGGCATCGTGACCAGCGTTAACGCCAGCCCCGCGACACCGCACAGCGCGATGCTGATGACCATCGGTGTCGCCGTGCCGTCAAAAAACGGTGTTGATACGCCAATGCAGATCGCACTGGTCAGCATTGTCATGCTGCCGCTCAACGATGAGCCGATCCCGGCACGGCGTCCGTGCGCGTCAAGTGCAGCCACCATCGCCGACGGGATCACCACGCCAAGGCAGGCATAGGTGGCAAATAGGCCGATCAGCAGAACCCAAAGGCTGGTTCCCCCCGACAGCAACACCGCTGCCAAAAGCACCGAACACGCGGCGAATCCAGTGACACCGCGCCCGATCAGGGTCGAAAGGCCCCAAAGATCGGCCAACCGCCCCGCCATCTGGGTCGCGATGAAAAATCCGACCGCGTTGAACGCGAAGGCAAGCGAGAATTCAGTGGGGGTTAGCCCGAATTGGCCAGTGTAGACAAACGATGCGCTCGACACGAACAAAAAGAAGCTCGCCATACCGAAGCCCGCGATGAACGTCAGCCCGACAAACACCGGATCGCGAAACAGGATACGGCAACTGCGCGACAGCTCCTTGATGTTCACCTTGCGCCGCTGATCGGGCATCAGGGTCTCGGGCAAAAGGATCTGTGCCATCGTCAGGCTGGACGCGGCCAGGATCGCCAGCACGATAAACACCTCGCGCCAACTCCCGAATGTGACCACAAGACTGCCCGCCATCGGGGCCAGCATGGGCGAGATCGAGATGACCAGCATGATCGCAGACATCAACCGGGTGGCCTGCGCGCCGGTGTACATATCGCGCACAATGGCGCGCGGTATGACCATCACGGTGGCCCCGCCGATCCCCTGCACCATACGCCCCAGCACAAGCATCTCGATCGAGGATGCGCAGGCACAGATCACCGCCCCGACGCAAAAAATGCTCATCCCGACCAGCAGCGTCTTCTTGCGCCCGATCTGGTCAGAGAGGGGGCCATAGACCAGCTGGAACAGCCCATAGGCCAGAAAATAAGCCACCAGCGTCACCTGAGCGCCCGAGACCGATGTGCCAAGCGCCTTTTCGATGGCAGGCAGGGCGGGCAAATACATGTCGATCGCAAACGGCCCCGTAACACAGATCAGCCCAAGAATAAGAGCCGTGCGAAACATTCCGGCTTGCATGGCAAGTTTCCTTTTCTTTTGCTGGGCCTCGTGTCTGCCGCATCGCAGAAACAACGGTTCGCAGGTAACGCGGGCAGATCGCGTTTCAAGGGATAGCGCAACCAAAGGCACATTGCCCTAACCCAGCAGTTATCATTGGTCTGATGGCGGCCCCCGGCGGAGCGGGCGCGGGGTCAGTCGACATCCTCGGATTGTTGGCGCTGCCACAGTTGTGCGTAGCGGCCGTTGCGCGCAAGCAGGTCATCGTGACTGCCTTGCTCTACGACATGGCCCTGCTCCAGGACCACGATCCTGTCCGCCTCGGCCACGGTGGACAGGCGGTGGGCAATCGTCAGCACGGTCCGCCCCTTGCCCGCCTGGCGCAGCGCATCCTGAATTTCGTGTTCGGTTTCACTGTCCAGCGCGCTGGTTGCTTCGTCCAACAGCAGGATCGGCGGATTCTTAAGCAGGGTCCGCGCGATGCCCACACGCTGCTTTTCGCCCCCCGACAGCTTTAATCCGCGCTCGCCCACTGCGGTATCATAGCCCTTGGGCAGGCGCTGGATGAAATCGTGGATCTGGGCGGCCTTCGCAGCGTCTTCGATCTCGGATTGGGTGGCACTGTCGCGGCCATAGCCGATGTTATAGCCAATCGTGTCGTTAAAAAGCACGGTATCCTGCGGGACCACCCCAATCGCGCGGTGCAGGCTGTCTTGGGTCACGTCGCGGACATCCTGTCCGTCAATCTGCAGCGCGCCGCCCTGCACGTCGTAAAACCGGAACAGCAGGCGCCCGATGGTGGATTTGCCCGACCCGGTCGATCCGACAATGGCGACCATTTCGCCCGGTGCCGCCTCAATCGAGATCCCCTTGAGGATCTCGCGGTCGGGGTCATAGCCAAAACGCACGTTGTCCAGCGTCACGCGCCCGCCGGTAACCTTGAGATCCGGCGCATTCGGTTTGTCCGATATTTCAGCCGGTTGTTCCAGAAGCGTGAACATCTGGCCCATGTCGACCAAGGCCTGCCGGATTTCGCGGTAAACCGTTCCCAGAAAATTAAGCGGGATCGTGATTTGCACCATATAGGCGTTGACCATCACAAAATCGCCGACCGTCAACTCTCCGTTCTGGACGCCGATGGCTGCCATCACCATAACGCCGACAAGTCCACAGGTGATCAGCAGCGATTGCCCAAAGTTCAGAAACGCGAGCGAGTAATTCGTCTTGATCGCCGCGTCTTCATAGCCCGCCATTGCGGCATCATAGCGGTGCGCCTCGCGGGCCTCTGCGCCGAAATACTTGACCGTTTCATAATTCAGCAGGCTGTCGATTGCCTTTTGGTTGGCGTCGGTGTCCTGATCATTCATCTGGCGGCGCAGCTTCACGCGCCATTCTGTGACCGCAAAGGTAAACCAGACATAAAGCGCGATCGTGACGGCCACGACCAGCAGATACCACGCATCAAACAGAACGGTCAGAATGACCCCGATCATCAGCAGTTCCAGCACCAATGGACCGATCGAGAACAGCAAGAACCGCAGCAGAAAGTCGACACCCTTGACGCCACGCTCGATAATCCGGCTCAGCCCGCCTGTCTTGCGCGTGATGTGGTATCGCATCGACAGACGGTGGATATGCTCGAACGTTTCAAGTGCGAGCATCCGCAGGGCGCGTTGGCCGACACGGGCGAACACCGCATCGCGCAGCTGTTGAAAGCCCACGTTCATAGCGCGGGCCATGCCATAGGCGACGGTCAGGCCAACGGCCCCAAGCGCCAGAAACGGCACGCCCTCGTTCGCCAGCGCATCCACGGCGTCTTTGTAAAGCACCGGGATCCCGACCGAAATCAGCTTGGAGACAAACAAGAACACCATCGCCCAGACGACACGCCGCTTTACCCAAGGCATATCCTTGGGCCAAAGATAGGGGGCCACCTTTTTCAGCACCAGAAGATTTGACTGGCGTTCGGCTTCGTGGGCCATTTCGTCTTCGGTCATCGGAACCTGAGGTGGTTTCTTGGGGCTGACGCTGGCCTGCGCGGTATCGGCTGACATGTATGATCCTGAACTGCTTGGATCAGTACATAGGCCCAAGTCCGCGGGGTTGCCAGTGCGCGGCGCAAAAGATCATGTCCAAGGGGGCCGGGTTCAGTCGGGCAGATCAAAAATCTGGCCCGGATAGATCAGGTCAGGATCACGGATATTGTCGCGGTTCGCTTCGAAAACGCGGACATAAAGCATCGGGTCGCCATAGCGTTCGCGGGCGATGGCCCAAAGCGTCGCCCCTTTCTGGACAGTGACCGCCTTGATCGGGCCACTAAAGTTTTCGGTGGCGCGGGCAAGGTTTTCGGCGGATTCGCGTTGAAAAGGCGTCTCTGCGCGGCTGATCACGCGCCCGTCTGCGTCCAATTCGTCGACGCGCAAGGTATAGATGCCGGCGGCGATGTCATTGATGTCGCCACGCCAGCGCCCCGAGGTATCCACCGTCAGATCGCCCACAGGCTTGTTATCCAGATAGACCCTGACGGATTTCGCCCCCGCCTGCGACCGCCCGGCAAGGCGCACTTCGCCGGTTTCGGAATAGGTGATCGTATCAAGCGCGATGCGGTCCATCACTTGGGACGGGCCCGTTTGCATCAGCTCTATCCCGTCGGCATCGGATTTCAGCATCGCGCTTTCGCGCTGAATGGCTGTGGCGGTCGGGGGTTGTGGCAGGTCGGGCAAAACCTGTGCCGTAGGATCGGAACGGGCGGGCATTGTGATGTCGGTGCCAACGGCAGGTGTCTGTGTGACAGGAAGGATCGGGGTGGGCGCAGGTGCCGCTGACGCGTCTGCCGCGACTTCAACCGGTTCGACCGGCGCGGGGGCCAGCGGCGCAAGAATGACCTCCTCTGCTGAAGAAAGCGCCACATCCACTCCGTTCGTGGCCTTGAGGG
This sequence comes from uncultured Alphaproteobacteria bacterium, assembly GCA_963728645.1. Classification (GTDB taxonomy): domain Bacteria; phylum Pseudomonadota; class Alphaproteobacteria; order Rhodobacterales; family Rhodobacteraceae; genus Sulfitobacter. Next base: position 36,521 of record CAVSLU010000003.1, read on the forward strand.
TCAGCACCTTGCCTTCTCCATCGGGCGGCAAATTCGCAAGCGTCGCAAATTTTCCCGATGAATCCGCAAGAGCAGTTGCAACCGTTTTTCCGTTGACCACAACGTCGACGGTGCTTCCGGGTGCCGCGCGGCCCGCGATCACGGTCATGCCATCGGGATCCCGGCGCACTTCGTCAAATGCGGGGCCCTGGGGAACGGGCGCGGCATCTGATGCTTTGGCCCCTTCGTTTTCGGCCTTGGTTATGGCTTCCCCGGTTTTGACCCCGGCAGCCTTGGCGTCAGCAGTCTTGGCATCGTCGTTTTCGATGGCGTCGTTTTCGATGGCGGGCACCTGCCCCTTGGTTTCAGGCGTGACGGGCTGCGCCAGGGGTGGGGGGGCATCGGCTGTTGCGGTATCGGTTTGGCGGGCGTCTGACGGATCAAGCAAAGCCGTCCGTTCGGAGCGCAAATGGCGGCCAGCAGACAGATAAATCCCCACTGCGATGGCCGCGACGACAATGATACCGCCGCCGATTAGCCCGTTGCGTGTCTGAAACAGTGCCATCCCATCCGCCCCTTTGGATTTCACCACATTGAGCACTTGTATCAAGCACGCTATCAAGGGTCAAAATAGAGCTGCACCAAAGATGCAGTTTGCAGGCAAGGACGTTGAACATGATCCAGAAATCAGTGTGTGTTTACTGCGGTTCGCGCTTGGGAAATGACCCCGCTTTCAAAGACGCCGCACATGCGATGGGACAGGGGCTGGCCGACCACGGCTGGCGGCTGGTCTATGGGGCGGGCGATGTCGGGCTGATGGGCACCGTGGCGCGTGCGACCCAGGCTGCGGGCGGATCGACCTTCGGCGTGATCCCCGATCATCTGGTGAAATGGGAGGTCGGCAAAACCGATCTGACACGCTATGTCGTCACCGAAACCATGCATGAACGCAAGAAGGTTATGTTCATGAATTGCGACGCCGTGGTGGTTCTGCCCGGCGGCGCAGGGTCGCTGGACGAACTGTTCGAGGTGCTGACATGGCGACAGCTCGGTCTGCACCAAAAGCCCGTAATCCTATTGAATACAAACGGTTACTGGGATCCGTTGATCGAACTTATGTCGCATATCGTGGCCAGCGGCTTTGCCGAGGCGACGCTGCTTGACTATTTTGTCGCTGTGGCTGATGCGCAGACTGCCCTTGCTGTGCTAAAGGATGCGTTCGCCTGAAAAAACAACTGCGGGGGCCGGTTTCCGTCGCGCTCCGCGCCTGCGATCCACGACAGTTCGGCCGTGCAAAATTGCGCGTTCCGTTGCTTTGATCGAAAGCGCATGTTCTGCGCACCGGGCATTTTCCAGCCCCTGAACCGGCGGCGTGCCACATAAAAAGCCGCCCCGCTTGGGGACGGCTTTGACTGTAAGGGATATTTCGGTGACATGGTCGCCGACGACTTGGCTGCACCTTGTCATTGCGACAAATTTATCACAACTCGACCGTTGTCATGGCACCTTCACCCTTCCGCCAAACTGGTCGCGACTATCTTTTCGATCTCGTCTACCGGGTGATTGGTCAGCGTCTTGGGGATCTCACCGATGATCTTATCGGCGACCTCTTGGTGCACTTCGTCGCGCAGTTCGCCCAAAGTCTGTGGCGGTGCAACGAGGACGATTTTATCAAAGCGCCCCTTGTGGGCCTGACGGTAAAGGATATCTGCCAGCTCGCGCGCAAAGCGGTCTTTGGACAGTTGATGCCAATCCGTGTCTGCCACAGCCGACCGGTGCACCGATGGGCCGTCATTAAAGCGACCACGGCGGTTTGCCGCCTGATCGCGGTTGGGCGGGTTGGTCTGCTCCTCTTCGCGGAACACCTGCAAAAACGGATCTTCGCTGTCTGTTTCATTCACCATGAACAGCGCCTTTTCCCCGTCTGCGATCAAAACCCATGTACCGTTTTCAAGTTTGCTCATTCCGCCTCTCCGTGGTTGCGCTTGTCCTGACCGGTGACGCGGGTCTTGCCTTCGGGGTTTTCGACGCGGCGCTTTTCTTCGTCCTGCGTGCCGACATCTCGTTGCAGCGATCCTCCGGCGCGACCCTGATGGCCAATATCGTCGGCTTCGCTGACAAACTTTTCGGTTTCTTTCTTACCGTCGTTGGATCTGTGACGTTCAGCCATGATGCTCTCCCGTGGTTTGAATTGTTCATGGGATCAACGCCGGGGATCATCGCTTGTTCCAATAAAAAACGCCCCGCAAGGGCGAGCCTGCGGGGCGTTTAAGCATTAATCTTCAATCACTTACATGCGCGAAGCGACATTTTCCCAGTTGACCAGATTGTCAAGGAAGTTGCTCAGATAGTCGGGGCGCGCGTTGCGGAAGTCGATGTAGTAGGAATGTTCCCACACGTCGCAGCCCAGAAGCGCAGTTTGTCCGAAGCACACAGGGTTCACGCCGTTTTCAGTCTTGGTGACTTTCAAGCTGCCATCCGTGTCCTTGACCAGCCACGCCCAACCAGACCCGAACTGACCGCCGCCCGCCGCCTTGAATTCGTCCTTGAACTTGTCAACGGACCCAAAACTGTCGGTGATCGCTTTTTCCAGCTCACCTGGCATCTTGCTGTCATCGGGGCTCATCATCTCCCAGAACTGGTTGTGGTTCCACAACTGGCTGATGTTATTGAATATACCCGACTGGGCGACCGCATCGGGGTTGTACGTACCCTTTATGATCTCTTCGAGGGTCTTGCCCTCCCACTCCGTACCTTCGATGGCTTTGTTGCCGTTGGTCACATAGGCGTTGTGGTGCTTGTCGTGGTGATATTCCAGCGTTTCCTTGGACATGCCTTTGCCGGCAAGTGCATCATGCGCATAGGGAAGATCGGGAAGTGTAAAAGCCATGGTAAGCCCTCCATCGAAGTTGTTTCATCTTGGTCACATGAAGCGCGAGGTGGCGTAACGTCAAGAGCAACATAAGAAAGAAGCGTGCCAACCCGACCGTCATGCCGTGCCCACGCACTTTGATAACGTCTTGTAAGGGAACACGCCGGACCGACGGCAAGTTCCATCAGGCCAAGGGTTTTTGGCGAATAAACCTGGAACCGGCATGTTCCCCAAGGGCGCGGGCTACGGCCCGATTCAGCGGTGGTAGTATCCCACCGCCGAACCGGGCTGGGCTGCGACTTTCAGCAGATCGAACACGTATTGCGCGACCGACCGGAAACAGACCAGTTCGGCCATCTCTGCTTCGCCATTGTCTGATTTCACCATCCAAAAGGCGGCAGCAACCTGCGCAAGCCGGGTGCGCCGTACCATATCGGGGGCGAAAGCGTCGGGGGCCATATCGACGGGGGCCAGTTTTGCCAGCACCTCGCGGACATGCTTGCCCTTTATGCGGAACACGGCACGGGCATCGGATACGTTCACCGCCAGCATGTGGTTGGCACCGGCTGCGTTTTTCAGTGCAGCCAGAATTGTGGCGACATCCTTGTAAACGCATACCAAAAGCAGCTCGTCCGGAGACATCCAGACAACAGATTTGTCCCCATTGCGCTGGATCGCCCGCATTTGGGGGATATCGACGCCAGCAACCTTCTTGAGGGCCTTTTTCAGAAATGCCGCCGACAAATCCGCCCGGATCGAAATCATGCCGATCGGATCCGCGACAGAGATATCCGCAATGCCGTCTGTGAATGTGGCACCGCCAAGGGCGCTGATGGGCTCAGACATTCTGCTTCTCCCCTTCCTTGTCATAGAAGACCGGATCGACGATCCGGGCATGATAGATCTTGTCATCCAGACCGGGGAAATCGATGACCTCGCCCATGCGGTCAGGACCGTTAAGCACCAGCCCCATCGCAATGCCCTTGCCCAGTGTCGGAGAATGGTAGGTCGATGTGACGCGCCCGATCACGGTGCGCTGGCCGTTATCGTTGGTGCCCTCGCCCACCGCATAGGCCCCGTCCGGCAGGGTGCTGCCATCCGTCGTCTCAAGCCCCACCAGTTTCCAGCGGTCGGGGTCGGTCATGTGCGACCGTTCCTGCGCCCGCTTGCCAAGGTAGTCTTCCTTCTTTTTCGAAATTGCCCAGTTCAGCCCCAGATCCTGCGGAATGATGGTGCCATCGGTTTCGTCACCGATCATGATAAAGCCCTTTTCGGCACGCAGGATATGCAGACATTCCGTGCCATAGGGCATCACGCCCAGATCGTTGCCCGCCACCAGCAAGGCATCCCAGAACGCCTGACCAACGCCTGCATCAACGGCGATTTCATAGCTCAGCTCGCCCGAGAACGAGATCCGGTAGACCCGGCATTGAAAGCCGCCAATCTCGCCATCGACCCATTCCATGAAGGCCAGCGCCTCTTTGCTGACATCCATGCCGCCAAGTTTTTCCAGACACTTGCGCGCGTTGGGGCCGACCACGGCGATCTGCGCGTATTGTTCGGTCACATTGGCGACATAAACCTGAAAGTCCCACCATTCGGTTTGCAGCCACTCTTCCATATGCTGGTGGATACGGTCGGCACCGCCCGTGGTCGTATGGCACAGGAACGTGTCGTCATCGATCCGCGCGACGACGCCGTCATCAATCAGAAACCCGTTCTCCGAACACATCAGGCCATAGCGGCACTTGCCGGGCTTCAGCGTGCTCATCATGTTGGTGTAAAGCAGGTCGAGGAATTTGCCCGCGTCCGGCCCCTTGACGATGATCTTGCCCAATGTCGACGCGTCCAGAATGCCCATCTTGGTGCGCGTGTTGGTGACTTCGCGCATCACCGCGTCATGGGTGCTTTCACCGCTGCGTTTGTAGGCATAGGGCCGGCGCCAATGGCCCACCGGTTCCCATTCCGCACCGTGGGCATCGTGCCAGTCGTGCATTGGGGTGCGGCGCAGCGGTTGGAACACCTCGTCACGCGCCTCGCCGCCGATCGCGCCCATCGAAATGGGGTGATAGGGCGGACGGAATGTGGTTGTGCCGACTGTCGGAATATCAGCGTTCAAAGCCCCCGCAAGGGTCGCCAGACCGTTGATATTGCTAAGCTTGCCCTGATCGGTCGCCATCCCCAGCGTGGTATACCGCTTGGTGTGTTCGACGCTGACAAACCCTTCCTGAGCGGCCAGACGCACGTCGGAAACCTTGACGTCGTTCTGGTAATCAAGCCACGTCTTCTCGCGCAGCTTGGTCTTTGCACCGTGGGGCATCATCCAGACCGGTGCCAGCGGAGATTCTTCTTGCCGCCCGGCGGTTGGTGATGTGGCACTTGCAGGCAGCTTGAAGCCCAGCGTCGTGATCACGCCGTCGGCGGCGGCATGGGCATCGTGCAGGATGTCATCGAGCGCAAAAAAGCCGCCCGCAGCCCCGGCGGGTGTCACGAAGCCGTGCCCGTCTGCGCCCAAAGGGGGATTGTTCACATCGGGCCGGAACGTGGCCAGCGCGCTGTCCCATTGAAGCTTGCCGCCGCAGTGGGACCACAGATGAACGACAGGCGACCAGCCACCTGACATGGCGACCGCATCGCAGGCGATGGTTTCAAGCACGTCCCCGTCGCCCGCCTGGCTGCATATCTCGACGGCGGTGACACGCTTGGTGCCTTTGACTTTTGCCACGGCATGCCCCTGCAAGACACGGATGCCAAGGCCCTTGGCCTGCGCCATCAGCGCGGAATCCTGTGGCAGGACGCGCGCGTCAAGGATTGCCGGCACGGCCTGCCCCGCTTCGACCAATGCGATGGCGGTCCGGTAGGCGTCGTCGTTGTTGGTGACAACGACGGTCCTGTCTCCGACCGAGACACCGAAGTTGACCAGATAATCGCGCAAGGACGCCGCCAGCATGACGCCGGGGATGTCATTGCCCGCAAAGGACAAGGGGCGTTCGATCGCGCCGGTGGCGGTGATAATGTGACCCGCCCGGATCCGCCACAGCCGGTGGCGCGGGCCACTGGCCTTGGGCGCGTGATCCGTCAGGCGTTCATAGCCCAGCAGATAGCCGTGGTCGTACACCCCTGCCCCCATCACCCGGGTCCGCATCTGGACATTGTCCATCGCCGCAAGTTCGGCCACCAGCGCGTGGATGAAATCTTCGACCGGCTGGTCGTCTACCGTGCCGCCGTCAACGGGGGCACGCCCGCCCCAGTGGGCGGTCTGCTCAAGCAAGATCACCTTCGCGCCCGAGCGTGCCGCCGTACGCGCCGCCTCAAGGCCAGCAACACCGCCACCGATAACCAGTACATCACAAAAGGCGTGAAAATGTTCGTAGCTGTCGGCGTCCTTGTCCTTGGGCGCTTTGCCAAGCCCCGCCGAGTGGCGGATGATCGGTTCATACACGTGCTTCCAGAAAGGGCGCGGATGGATGAACATCTTGTAGTAGAACCCCGCCGGCAGAAAACGGCTGAGATATTTGTTGATGGCCCCGACGTCGAATTCCAGACTTGGCCAGTGGTTTTGGCTGGCCGCGTTCAATCCGTCGAACAGTTCGGTGGTGGTCGCACGCTGGTTCGGTTCAAAATGCCCGTTCTGGCCAAGGTTCATCAGCGCATTCGGTTCTTCCGGACCTGCCGCAACGATGCCGCGGGGGCGGTGGTATTTGAACGACCGGCCCACCAGCATCTGATTGTTGGCCAGCAGGGCAGAGGCCAGCGTGTCGCCCTCGAACCCGCGCATCTGCTTGCCGTTGAAGGAAAAGCTGACGGCGTTCGATTTGTTCAGCAGGCGGCCGCCTTTTGCAATTCGGGTGCTCATGGGATCAAACCTTGGTGTTTGCGGAAAGCGCGGGCGCCTCCGGCGGGAGTTTTCTTGGCAAAATGAAGAAGCGGCATCTAGTCCGTCTCGGGCGGTTGCCAGTCGGGGCGGCGATCGGTGATCTTGTCTATGATATCCCGGGGGACCGTGCTGGTCTGGGCGGTGTAGGTGCCGAAGATCTCCAGCGTCACGGTATCGCGCGCGGCATGGAACCACTTGCCACAGCCATAGACATGCCGCCAGCGTTCAAAATGTACGCCCTTGGGGTTTGCGCGCATGAACATGTACTGCTCAAAGTCGGTGTCCGAGGCACCGGGTCCGAAACGTTTCAGATGCGCTTCTCCTCCGGCGTGGAATTCGGTTTCCTCTGCGGTCACGCCGCAGTTGGGGCAGGTCAGGATCAGCATGGCATCGTCCTTGATGGGGTCGCACTGGACGCAAAAAGGCCAGCCCTGCGCAGCAGGCCGGCCTTGATCACAAGCAATGGTATCGCGTTTTTGTTAGCCGGGCGCACCGACGGTGACGTTGAAATCTTCTGTGCCGCCAAGGGAGTTTGCATCCCCGAACACGAAATAGGCGAGCACAAGAATAATGACGACAAGGGCGGCAATGACAACGCCGGTACCTGATCCTTTAGATCTGTCAGCGGGGTGGTCGCGGTCGTCTGGCGGGGACATGGCGGGGTTCCTTTGCGTAACTCGTACGCAGGACCAACACCGCCTGAGAGCGGAACGTTCCTTGGGTCACCCGATTGAGACAAAAGACGACGCGCCATCAGTGTGCGACCCCCGCTGCGACGCTTTCGTCGATAAACCGGCCTTCCTGAAAGCGGTTCAGACCGAACGCGTCTGTCAGCGGCGAGCGGCCCTTTGCCATCAATTCTGCCATCGCCCAGCCCGAGCCGGGGATCGCCTTGAACCCGCCGGTGCCCCAACCGCAGTTGATGAACACCCCTTCGACCGGGGTTTTGCTGAGGATCGGAGAGCGATCCCCTGTCACATCCACGATCCCACCCCACTGGCGCAGCATCTTGAGGCGCGACACCATCGGGAAGGTTTCGATCAGCGCGCGGACGGTTTCCTCGATATGGTGGAAGCTGCCGCGCTGCGTGTAGTTATTATAGCCGTCGGTGCCGCCGCCGATGACCATCTCGCCCTTGTCGGACTGCGACATGTATCCGTGCACCGTGTTGGCCATCACGACCACATCCATGCAGGGTTTGATCGGCTCTGACACCAGCGCCTGCAAGGCGACAGATTCGATGGGCAGACGGAACCCCGCCATTTCGGCAAGGTGGCCCGAATGCCCCGCCACGACCATCCCCAGCTTGTCGCAGCCGATGTCGCCGCGGTTGGTGCTGACGCCCGTGACCTTGCCGTTTTCGCGGCGGATGCCGGTCACTTCGCATTTCTGGATCACGTCCATGCCCATGTCAGAGCACGCCCGCGCATAGCCCCACGCCACCGCGTCATGACGGGCCGTGCCGCCACGTGCCTGATAGAGACCACCCAGAACCGGGTATCGCGGTCCGCTGATGTTGATGATCGGGACCAGCTCCTTGACCTTTTCGGGGCCGATGAATTCAGTCTTGACCCCCTGCAAGGCATTGGCGTGGGCCGTGCGCTGATAGCCCCGCACTTCGTGCTGGGTCTGGGCCAGCATGATCACACCGCGGGGCGAGAACATGACGTTGTAGTTCAAATCCTGGCTCATCGTTTCATAAAGAGAGCGAGACTTTTCGTAGATCGCGGCAGAGGGATCCTGAAGATAGTTCGAGCGGATGATTGTCGTGTTGCGGCCTGTGTTGCCGCCCCCAAGCCAGCCCTTTTCCAGGATCGCCACATTGGTGATGCCAAAGTTCTTGCCCAGATAGTACGCCGTCGCCAGACCGTGCCCGCCTGCCCCGATGATGATCACATCGTAGTGTTTCTTGGGCTGCGCGTCGCGCCATGCCCGTGTCCAGCCGGTGTGGTGGCGCAACGCTTCGCGTGCGATGGCAAAGGCGGAATATTTCTTCATCAAGGCGGTTCCCGGTATGTATGCGCGGCAAGGCCGCATCTTGGGATTCGCGGCAAGGCCGCATCTTGGCTTCTTTCTGGGTGAGCGGGCAAAAAAGAGGATACCCGGCGCGGCATTCTTTATCAGTTTTACGACATTGTCCGCAATCGGGCAAAATGACCGGCAGGGTGCTGCAATATGGCCCCTTTTGTCGCAGCGCAACAATGGTTAGGTGTGCAACCGCAACAATGACTGGACCCGACCCCCATGAGCTTTTGGATCATCGCCGCTGCTGGCGCCGCCCTTGTGACCCTGCTTTTGATCCGCGCACTTTGGCGCGGATCGACGGCACCGACAGCGACGCGCACGCAACAGGACCTTCAGGTCTATCGCGACCAATTGGCCGAAGTGGACCGGGATGTGGCACGCGGTGTGCTGTCAAACGCCGACGCGGACCGTGTGAAAACCGAAGTACAGCGGCGCATTCTGGCCGCTGATGCCAGCCGCAACGAGCCGGTGAAACCGGGGGCCAAGCCATCGCCGCTGCTGATGGGCGTGATTGCGGTGGCGATGATCGGCGGCAGCTTTGCGCTTTATATGACGCTTGGTGCGCCGGGCTATGGCGATCTTTCGTTGAAAGACCGCATCGCCTTTGCCGAAGAGCTGCGCCAGACGCGCCCCAGTCAGGCCGACGCCGAGGCGGGGTTGCCAAAAGCCGATGTGACCCAGACGCTTAGCCCCGAATACGAAGCCCTCTTGACGCGCCTGCGCGAAACTGTCGCGGCCCGCCCTGATGATGTGCAAGGCCACATCCTGCTTGCCCAGAACGAAGCGCGGGTCGGCAATTTCGCCGCCGCAGCCAAGGCGCAGGAAGCCGTGGTGCGCCTGCAAGGGGCCGATGCGTCGGTGGAAGACGTGACAAACTATGCCGAGTTTCTGGTGATGGCCGCTGGCGGTTATGTGTCGCCAGAGGCCGAAGCGGTGTTGCGGGCAGTGCTGACACGCGACGTGGAAAACGGCACGGCGCGGTATTATTGGGCGCTGATGCTGATCCAGACCGGACGGCCCGATCTGGGTTTTCGCATGTGGGACGGCCTGCTGCGCCGTGGCCCCAATGACGCGCCTTGGATCGCGCCGATAAAGGCGCAGATCGGCCCTGTCGCGGATCTTGCAGGTGTGGATTACACGATCCCTCAGGTCGGCTCGGGTGCGATGCCTGGCCCTTCGGCGGGGGATGTTGCCGCGGCACAGAACATGACCCCGGCCCAGCGGATGGAGATGATTGGCGGCATGGTTGAACAGTTGTCAGCCCGGCTGGCCAGCGAGGGCGGCCCGGTGGAAGACTGGACGCGGCTGATCACGTCCCTGGGGGTGTTGGGCAAGACCGACCGCGCGCTGGCGATCTATCAAAACGCCCGCGAGGTTTTCGCAAACGACCCCGCCGCGATGGACGAAATCTATCGCGCGGGCCAGCGGGCCGGTGTGGCAGAATGATCTATGACGACATCGGGGAATTTGCAGCGGCCCTGCCCCCGATGCGGGCGCTGATTGGTCTGGATCTGGGGGAAAAGACCATTGGCGTCGCGGTCACGGACAGTTTTTTGTCTGTTGCCACCCCGCTTGAGACGGTCAGGCGCAAGAAATTCGGCCTGGATGCCGCGCGGTTGCAGACGATCATCGCTGACCGGAAGATTGGCGGCGTGGTGCTGGGGCTGCCGCGCAATATGGACGGCTCTGAAGGCCCGCGCTGTCAGTCCACGCGCGCCTTTGCGCGGAACTTTGGCGCGCTCGAAGATCTGCCCATCGGGTTTTGGGATGAACGGCTTAGCACGGTTGCCGCAGAAAGAGCCCTGCTTGAGGCGGATACGTCACGCAGACGTCGCGCAGAGGTGATCGACCATGTGGCGGCTGCGTATATCCTTCAAGGTCTATTGGACCGTCTGCGGGTCTTGCGGGCACAGGGGACCCCAACATGAGCGATGAAATCTGGAAGCGTGACGAAATAGAAAGCCCGTGTGTCAAGCTGTGTGTGGTGCACCCCGAAACGCGGCTGTGCACCGGGTGTCTGCGGTCGATTGATGAGATCACGCAATGGTCACGCATGACGCCGCAGCAGCGCGGGGCCGTGATGGCCGAACTGCCGACGCGGGCCAGTGCGTTCACGAAGCGGCGGGGCGGACGCGCGGCCCGGCTGGGCAAGCGTGCCGACTAGCGGACCTTGTCAGCGACCGGCGCGGGCAACGCCATACAGAAAATCCAGCACCTGATCGCCGGTCTGCGCCCCGTCCCGACCGGCGGGGCAATAGCTTTCATTCGCGGGGTGCAACGCTGGCATCGCGCCAAAGTGATCGGACACCACCCAAAGACAGGCCGCCGGCCCCCTCGGTGCAAAGGCAATTACGTTGTTGCAAGTCTTCGTCGTTTCAAATGCCATTGCTCTGCCTTTCCCTTGTTCGTTGCCGGTGTGCAAATCAGATATCGGGCAGGTTCTGCCGCCGTCAGAGAAAGATAGCCCTGAAGTTGGGGCAAGATTGCGGCAATAGCATGGTATTACCGAGCCAATATAGCCTGATCCCCCGCTATTGTTTCTCAAAACGGGAATTCGGCGGGGCGTCTGCCGCCAGCCACGTATTTGGACCTTGAACAAACTGGGGGCGCAGATAGGCGATCATGCGTCCCTCAGGCGGGGCAAGGGACGCCGCCTCAAACGGGGCGACGCCGTGCAACAGATGACGGTGCAGCAAGATCGCCTGACCGGGGCGCGCAGTGACCGCGACGGGTGCTGTCGTTTCAAACACCCCGCGCCGTGCAGCCTGATAGGCATCGGTCAGATCAACGGCATCAGGCGCCTGATCGCCGATTGCTGCCCGCAGCGCCTTGCCCATCGCCACATGGCTGCCCGGCCACACCATCAAAGGTGCTGCATCCGAGACGTTCAGGGGCAATCCCAGAATGAAAGCGTGCCATTCGCGCAAAAACCGTCGTTTTTGCGGCCCCTCTGGCAGCAGACCATCAACATGGGCTGCGTAACGCAGGCGGCGAAACCTGTGGGCCGCATCGCTTTCTTCGGGGTCACGGCCGGGATATCCGGGGTAAACAACGGAAAGCTGGGCGTGATGCCACGTTTGGGGCTGTGCAATATAATCCTGCCAAGGGCCGGTCAGCGGCACGCCGTCGATGCTGCCGTCTGTCGCGTTCGCAAGCGCATCGACACCAACGAACCAGGTGCCCCCTTGCCGCAATTGGGCGCGGCGGGTGGCAGCGGTCCGACAGAACCTTTAGTGCCACACGATGAGCCGTCGTGGCCCACCGCAAAACGGCAGCATCAGGCGCAAAGACCTTGACGCCGTCTGCGTGCCAGCCCGTCAAAGGCCCAAGGATTTGCGCAGCATGTTCAATGCGACAAAGATCAAGAACACCGCAAACACCCGCTTAAGCGGCTTTGGGTCCATCGCATGGGCCAGCTTTACGCCAAGCGGCGCGGTGATCAGCGTCATCGCGATAACAATGGCAAATGTCGGCAGGTTGACCGCCCCGATGGTGAATGGCGGGCTGTTTGGCGCAGGTTCCACCAGCAGAAAGCCAATGACGGACGGTACCGCGATCAGCACGCCAAAGCCTGCCGCCGTGGCGACCGCGCGGTGTATGACGACGTTGAACAGGCTCATCAGCGGCACACCAAAGCTGCCCCCGCCGATCCCCATCAGCACCGACAAAAACCCGACAGCAGGCGACAAGGCGGCGCGCGCGCCGCCCTTGGGCATGGACTGGCCCAAGCGCCAATGCGCCCGGCCAAACGCCATATAGACCCCGACGACCAGCGCCAGACCGCCAAAGATACCCTGCAAAACGCTGGTGCGCAGCTGGGCCACGGTCAGCATCCCGATCACGGCACCGATCACGATCCCCGGTGCCCATGTCCGCAGGATCCCCCAGTCAACCGCACCTTTCTTGTTGTGGCTGTGAACCGACCGCAGCGATGTGACAATAATCGTCGCCAGCGAGGTGGCCAGACACATCTGCATCAACTGCGGCCCGCCATAGCCCAAGGTCTGGAATGCATAAAAGAAAGAAGGCACAAGAACGATGCCCCCGCCAACGCCCAAAAGACCGGCCAGGACCCCCGCAAAGGCCCCGATGACCAGAATGAGAAGGATCATCTCAAGAAGTAGCGTCGTGTCAGGCATCGTGCAGGCTCCACAGAATTTTTTGTTTTGCTACACCGGTTCTTGCGTCTCTGCCAGTGGTTGCATCGCATCAAGTGCGTCCAGCACCACCTGACAGCCTGCCCCCGGCGCTGATGCCTGTTCCGACAGGGTGCGCCGCCAGACCCGTGCCCCCGGCCTGCCCGCAAAAAGCCCCATCATATGCCGGGTGATCTGATTAAGCCGTCCGCCGCCGTCGATGTGTGCGTCGATATAGGGCAACATACGTGCAACGGCATCTTCCGCCGTTGTGTCAGGGCCGGCCCCGTAAATGCGCCGGTCCGCCTGACACAGGATATCCGCAGGGCTGTGATATGCGCTGCGTCCGATCATCACGCCATCGATCCCCGCATCCAGAAACCGTTCGGCCTGATCGATAGAGGTGACGCCGCCGTTGATGGAAATATGCAGGTTCGGAAACAGGCCTTTCATGCGCTGCACAATCTCGTAGTCCAGCGGCGGTATGTCGCGGTTTTCCTTGGGCGACAGCCCCTGAAGCCACGCTTTGCGCGCGTGGATCGTCACCCGTTCGCAGCCTGCGCCAACGATATGAGCCAGAAATTCCGGCAGGATCACATTCGGGTCCTGATCATCCACACCGATGCGGCATTTCACGGTCACTTCGACATCCACCGCGCGCGCCATCGCGGCAACACACTGCGCCACAAGGGCGGGCTGCTCCATCAGGATGGCCCCGAAGCTGCCCGATTGCACCCGGTCAGAGGGGCAGCCGACATTCAGGTTGATCTCGTCATATCCAGCCTCCGCACCCAACCGGGCCGCCTCGGCCAGTTCGGCCGGATCAGAGCCGCCAAGCTGCAACGCCACGGGATGCTCGGCCGCGTCGTGATCCAACAAATGCACCGCCCCACCCCGCACCAAAGCGGGTGCCGTCACCATTTCGGTATAAAGCAACGTGTGCTTTGACATCAGACGGTGCAGGTATCGACAGTGCCGATCCGTCCAATCCATCATCGGGGCTACGGATAGGCGGGACGCATTGAGAACATTATAATCTTTATCTTTATCAGCCATTTAGCGCCCGGTCATCCGTCTCGTTCTTGCCACATATGTTGTCATTCGCGCCCATTCTTGGCCTGAGTTGCAACATATGTTCTACCTCAGGCCTCATGTGCTGGCCCGATAGGTACCATCATCAAGCGCAAGCGGAAAGACGGCTCTGCTTTCCGGCTCGCCCAATGACTGTTCGACGCGCAGGAAAGACGGGCGCGACACAAATCAGGTGGGGTTTTCGGCGCTCAGGTCACTTCTTGTTGATGCGTTCAGCGTCTGACTAACCAGTGCTTTGTTGTTCTTTGCATGCCTATGCACAAGTTGATTAATCAAAGCACCGGTTTCCGGGATCTTGCGTGCCGAGGAATACGAGTAGTTCCCAATTTGTGGAAACAGCTGAAGAATTTCAGCACGGGCTTCGGCAGAGACGGATTTCAGCGCCTCGGGCCCTGTAAGTAAACTTTCGGTAGCCGCACCATTGGAAAAAACGATCTCGTGACGATCAAAGAGCATGTGGAAATATTCGACGTGTTCCAGATCCTCGACGACCTCGATGCCCGGCAAGTGTACGAGCTTGGTCGCTGGGACCAGAATTTCCGTATCACCCAACATGCGTTCCGCAATCTTGGATCTCACCAGAATGCGGTGTTGCCGGGAGACATACAGGTCGCTGGTTGGCGTCCCGTTACCGAGTGCTCCGGCGGCAATTCTGATTGGCTTGAGATTCGGAGAAACCGCCAGTTCCAGTGAATTGACCTTTCTACTCCCGATCCATCGCACCGGCTGCATTCCGTTGTCCATTGTAAAAACCTTATCACCCACTTCTAGGTTTTCGATTTTTTTCGGGCCCTTGGAGGTGATGATTTCGGTGCCAGCGGCAAAACAGATAATACGTTCTATGCCCTGAAAAGTAAGCGTTTCGCCCGTATTGAACGTGACAGTCCCGGTGTAAGCACCGGTGTCATTCAGATCTGCGTTTCGGACGACAGTATAGCTGTTGCGATCGATCGTGCTCAGGTCAATCGTGTCATAATCAATGGTGTCGTCGGGCCCTGAACCACCGGAAATGGTATCTCCGTTGGCATCCGATGCTGATGCGATCAGAAACTGATCGTTTCCGTCACCTCCGGACATCACGTCCGCGCCTGCGCCGCCAATCAGCAGGTCGTCACCCGCGCCACCGACAAGGGTATCGGCATCGGCCCCACCATCAAGTGTGTCGTTTCCACCACCACCTGACAAAGTGTCATTTCCCGCAGCACCTTCAAGAATGTTGGCACCCAAGTTCCCCGTGAGGGCGTTGTTTCCCGCGTTCCCGCGCACATTTTCAAAGTTGGTAAGATCCGTCGTGAACCCGATGGTGCCCGCAGCAGACCCATCATCCGTCAGGGTCACGCCAAGGTCGAAGTTATTTGTGACAGCGGAATCCAAAGCGATGGTGTCACTTCCATCACCCCCGTCAATACTCTCAACACCCAGATCGGGGTTGTAGTAACCGACTTCGGCGATATCATTCCCACCTTCAAGGAATACAAGATCCGTGCCGCTGTCTGTTCCATCGGTCAGCCAGGTGTCGTTGCCGGATCCCGCGAACACGGTATCATGACCTGTGCCACCGGAAATAGTGTCGTCTCCGTCTCCGCCAAGGATGCGATCGTTTCCGGCACCGCCGGAAAGGACATCATCACCGGTACCGCCATCGATGGTGTCGTTGCCACTTCCACCATTGATCGTATCGTTGCCTGCATAGCCAAAGATCGTGTCGTTACCGGATTGATATCCAATGCCGAGAATACCAGCGTTATAGTTTGTGATCGCGTCGCCATCACCATCGATGAACCCGACAGACATTGAATCGTCGCCGCTTGTTCCATCAACAGCGCTTGTGCTGGGTGCCAGATCGAAGCTGGCCCCAGTATCCACATTGACGGTCACAGCCAATCCGGTCAGCACTGGAAACCCATCTGGCGCATATATGAAAAGCTCATCAGACGCGGTTGAGAAGAGGGCAGCGTCGGTCGATCCGGTCAAAATGCCCAGAAGCCCGCTGTTGAAATAAGCCGTGCCTTCGTATGTTACCGACTGAGCCGCGCCACCTATCGACAGTGTCAACCCTTCGCCCGGGCTTAGGGTGCCGTTGTTGTCAGTGATTTCAACTGCCCCGCCAACAGCCGGGAAAGAGGGCAAGACGCTGAGATTGATCAGCTGGAGCAAGTCTCCGGAGAATGTGAACAGGTTTCCGCTTGCGTCTACTGTTTCCACCATGTTTCTTTCCCACTTTATTTAATTCCTGAAGCGCAAAGCGCGTCGGAAAATAGTTTGGTTGTATAGGGATCGATCATGCGCGCGCTTGCTCTAAGCCCATCCTCCAACCTGAAAAGGCGGCCTTCAGCATGCGTGATTTCTGGATCGACCCATCACTAAAGCACCAAACGGCTGGTTCTTTGGCCGTTTTAGGTCAGGGGCATCACAGTTTGTGAGGTTCTTTCCATTTCCGGGACAGGATCTTGCGCTTTCGAAGCTCTGATTGACTTCTAAAACACATCGTCTTGGCATATTGTGATCCCATCTGGACAGGGTACCCAAGCCATCAACAGCGCCAGCGTATACCCCAACATCCAAGACAATTCTGATGATCTATCGCCAGCAGAATACCTCGATCACCGCCGCATGATGAATTCGGTATGGATCAAGTATAAACAGGGATGCGCGTGCAATTATGCGCTGACAGCGGCCCATAAAAAGCACTGACAAACCTCTCAAAGCCACAAAAAACATATGTATGAGAATACAAGGATGTACCGTGTTCGACCACTTCAAGCCCGATACGCCAGCCGCAATCCGCCCCAATGACGGCCTTTGACTATGATCGGAGAAGACACATCCTTCATCAGTGCAAAAACGCCATTCCCCATATCGCGGCGGTAGGCTTGTAGTAGAAACGTCTCTCTGTTGCGCCCCGCAGCCAGGCCTACGCGGTCGCCGAAGATGCGGCGGTTGCGACAGTGCTGGCCGTTCCACGCCGGGTCGTTGCGTCTTTGGGGATGGCTGAACTGAGGGTTATGCGTGGGGAGATAGCCATTTTTATCGACAGCCGCGCAGAACACCACTTTGTCCGAAAGGCCAAGCATCGGATTTTGCAGGCCGGGTAAAACACGGTCGGCAAAGTTGGTAAACCCGGTCAGAAACTGTTGCGGGTTCGAGTTATCGATTTCCCTGTATTGGGTATCGAACAACTGCCCCTCGCTGATGGTGCCGTTTTTCAAGGCCTCCCCGAACTTGGCCGCGATCAACTCCGCCTGTTCCATTACTGCGTTGATATAAGGCGTGTCCTCAGTTTCATAGCCAAGACGCGCTGTCGCTCCGATTAACATTTCGGAAGTTTCGGTCAGGCCGCGAAGTTGCTCCGAAGCGCTCTTGAGACTGACGCTCGACCTGACCACCTGCTCTGACAGGCTGACAGCCTTTTGTTCGACGACATCGATATTTCCTGCAATCTGCTGGGTCGATTGCAGGATTTCGGTCTGGCGGGTGCCCATTTCATGGATCGCGCCCGAGATTTCGTTCATGACGGTGGTGATGCCCCCGGTCTCTTCGCGCACCAGCGTGGCTTTGCTGACCAAGGCTTTACTACGGGTTGCAAGGTTCGCGTTCAGGATGGACATCGCCTCAAGCGTCTCGTTGATCTCATGTGTGGCGTTGGCGGTTTCGCTCGACAGGTTCTTGACCTCTTGTGCGACAACCATAAAACCACGCCCTGCCGCCCCTGCCCTTGCAGCTTCGATCGAGGCGTTCAGCGACAGAAGGTTCGTTTGGCGCGCGATTATATACGATGCTCTGCGCCACCTGGGTCACGCGGTCGATCGCCTCCTGAAGGCCAAGGATCTCTTGACCTGCATTGGTTACATCATCAGCGACCTCGACCACTTTGGTAAGGATGCCATCGACCTTCAGGTTGCCAACGCGCAAAAGTTCTTCAACCTGATTGGCAGCCTGATGCGCCATTGATGTTGCTTCGATAACGCTTTGGTTTTCAACCAGGATGCGATTGGCGTCCGCACGCAAATCCTCAGAAATACCGGCGCCCCGATCTACTTCTTGGGTGACATCTTCGATGTGACCCGCAGCATCAGCGAGCGATACGCCCAAAACACCTACGCTTTGTGCAATTTCCGAAATTGTCTGATCACTTGCCGCCGGCACGGTATCTTTCATGGCTTACCCCCTGATTTGGTGACTATCGAGCCGCAAAAACCTCGCGCCCAAGCATTAACGGACGGCAAATTCCATGCCATCATGGGGGAGCGACGCAGGTTTTCATGCACCAAGATGGCTTTTGCGCCCGCTATAGCTGAAGATTGCGTGATCGCACTTTTTTCCACGTTGCCTGTGTTTGTTTCGGCGTTGTATGTCTATGTCTTATGTTTAATCCACAGGGTTCACGGCTGGTAAGTTGATTTCAAGCTTGGATCTCATTATTTTTCATCATCGACCGCGATGCCATTTCGCCGCGCGTTCAAAATTTAAATCTCCGTATGGTATTGAAGCGGCCTGACCCCGTATGCTTATCAGCGGCATAATTCTAAGATCTAGGAATATGAGTAATTCAGAAGGAAATGAGGTTGTCTTGTTAACAAGTCGTAATCAGTCGATCGAAAACTCGATTGTACTCCTCAGCTATGTGACACCTTTCGCGTTTGCCTGGTTTTGCGTTGCACTGTTTCTTGGTTTCCAGATGCTTGTATTGGCGGCTGGTATTATCATTTTCGGCTTTTTGGTGGGTATCGTTCTGCATCATTTGGGGTGGCACCTAACGGCAAGGTTTAGCTATCTCCTGATTGGCAATGGGGCAATTGCTCTTGCTGCATTGGTAACGCCTTTCGAAAGTTTCGTGTCATTCATTCTTGTTGCAGCAGCAATTGCACCTTTCGTGGTTTTTTCTTTGTCTGAACATCAGCGTCCTGTTCTTGGTTTTGTATTGCTTCCGATTGTATTGTGGCTGGCGATCTGGGCCGCGCATTCTGGATCCTACGTTTCACCGGACCAATATATTGAAGCCGATAACACAATTCTTTCATTGACCAGCGCGATTACCGTTTTCAGTGTTGTGCTGTTTGTGATCGGTTTTTACCTGCGAAATGCTCAGGTTACGTCCGAACGCCTGCGGGCGGCGATGGTGGGTGCAAACAAGGCAAGAGAGGCACGCAAAAACCTGCTTCAAAGCGTTAGCCATGAAATGCTGACGCCATTGCATGCGATTTCAGGATTTGCAGATATCTTGCGGTTTGACGCAAAAGCAGGAAAACAAATAAAGCAAGAGAATATCGCGGATTACTCTGACCAGATTGTCAAATCATCCCAAGAGATGTTCAGGATGATCGAAACCATGATGGATTTCGTGAATTTTGACGGTGAGTATCTTCGCGAGGATTTCACGAAAATACCTGTTGAGAAATGTCTGAAGTCTGTGGCTGAACGTTTCAGCACGAGACTTGAAGAGAAGAGATTGGAAATCCAGTACGATATCGATCCGGACCTTCTGGTGCTCGGCGATGAAGGTGGTTTGGGAACCATTTTCAATCAATTGCTCGACAACGCGGTCAAGTTTTCTCGCTCGGACGGTTATATTACCATTTCATCCTCAAGAATGAATAACGGCACGGCAGAGCTGCTTATTATGGATAACGGGCCCGGTTTTCCCACAGGTGCCAGCAAAAAGGTATTTGTGCCGTTCGAGCGCATGAGCTACGCCACCTCCGCAACGTCTGGTTTTGGGGTCGGATTGTCGCTCTCTCAAAGTATTGCCAGGGCTATGGGGTTTGAGATCGCGATTGATGAGACCGCCATGGATGGTGGCCACGTCCGCCTGATTTTCGCAAGCCAGACCGAACCTGCTCGGGGCTGAAAAATGCCGATCTGCTCCGCATTTGTCGCAGAATATCTGCTATAACCTAGGCTATCTTCGGAACTATCTTTTGCGAAACTGACGCATATCTTTGTATCTTAAGTGCCGCCCGTGAAAATTCAGGCGTTTGATGCGCTATCACTCTCTTGGACATTCGATCCTGCCTGAAAAGACACAGGCAACAAGGTATCGACACAGAGGCTGCTTGGGTCGCACTTAGATGATTTCATTTCGCACATGCATCGGGGTCTGTGCTGGCAATCAATGCCTGCCACAGCGTTTCAGACCAGATTTAGGGGTGCCTGTCCGGGCCCCGAAAGCAGTTCGGTTTGGCGTCCAGGTTCAGATTTCTCAAACATTCTTAGGTCAACCGGGGGTAATATCATGATTGCACATGGTTCTTTGATTGTGATTGACGGCGAAGGCGGAACCCGGCGGGTTGAAAACCTAAAGATCGGCGACGCGGTCCTTAACCCACTTGGCCGCTTTCTTGATCAGATCACGGCGATCGAAAAGCATAGTGTTCGGGTGGCCGGCGCATCGCTATTCCAGCAGGGGCTGGTCCCTCGCCTATTGCGCAAGCATTGCATTTCGAAAGTAGCCCCTGCCTGCGATACGATACTAAGTGCGGATCAAGTGATTAGCGTCGCTCTGAAAGAGCCGGGCGCTGTTTACCCTGTTATCACGCAACTGCGGGTTGACGCTCTCGAAGAGCACATGATTGAGGCCGAAACTTTTAAGCAGGCCGAAGTCGAGTATTATGCGATTTCCCTTCAGACCGGGAACCAGATTGTGGTCAATAATCTGCTATGCAACGTCGCACGGCTTAAGAGCGAACCGGTGGAACAGATCAATCTACGGGTCGCCAGAAGCTAGTCCGCTAGAACAAGATATCTCAGCGCCGTTAACTGATGCATCGCTGCTCGCTTGGATCATCGGTGCAATTGCCTGTTCCCATGCAGACCTGCTGGCCCCAAAGTCGGTGGGGCCAAGCGCCTATAAATCCAAGGGCACCTCAGGCCATTTTGCGTGGAGTTCCGGTCTCTTCTGAGCTCTTTCGACCAATGGCACAAAATTGAACTTTTTGTACATCACGCAAGCGAATTTAAGGGCGGTCGTATTGCACTTTAACCCAGCGATATCCTGGTTGAGCAGCGACATGACTTTGCCTTGTTCTTCACAAAAGCCAGAAAATTCCTGCGGCATCTTAAAGTCACCAGACATTGATGCGCTCCAGCTTGGAAAGTTCCGTTGCAGTGCGGGCTTGCTCCATAGTGTATAGATGCTGCGATGTCTCCGGTCCGAAGATATTCTCTCAAAACAGCATTTCACGTCCCTTTCAGAGCCCTCAAGCACCTGAAAGAACTGTCTGTTTTTGTAAAGAAGAACACCCGTAATTCCATCGCGCGAATTATTTGTTTCCGCTTTTTTCAGAATTCGGTTCAAGTCGTCACGCGTCTCTTCGCCTGCGAGGTTACTCATGAAGACAATCTGATAGATCATTTAAACAAATCTTCCCATACGGTTTACGGACCTTTCGGGCCGGGATATTCCTTCAAGACGACGAACTTCTATCTCTAGTAGAAATTATAGACCAGTTCCCTCAGACACAAGTTGATCCACCTCAAATTGAATCAAAAAGTTCGTTGTTGTTCTCCTACAACACGCTGATGTCTTTCGCTGCTCTTGCAGAATGTCTTTCCTATTCGGCACTCTCTTTTCCCCATACCCGTCAACAAAGATAGTAAGGCAAGCGCCGTGCCATATAGCTTTTCATTTCATGATATTGGCCAGGAAACCGGCAGATTTAACGCTTATCCGTGCGCACGAAGTATTCCCTCATATGATCTTGCGGCTGTGGCTTTCGCTCTCTCATAGATTGATTCGGATTGCGGCAGTTTGGCTGCGCGTCCAAAAAGAATAAGGCATCAAAATTGCATGTCTCCTGCACATCATGCCTGTTCTGACGTTTTCTGACAGGCCCTGTTCAGGAGAAAATAGAATGCGCGTTTTCACACAAGACAGCGTTTGTCTTGACCAGCCGACCATCGACAAGATCGCGTCGAATGGCATGTTCCCCAGCTTTGCTGCCGCAGCTGACGCGGTTAGGGCTATCGTCGGGTCAATAAACGCTGACGGCTTATCCTACAACGCCGCACGGCAGGTCACTGCGGAATTGATCGCAACCCGCAAAATACAGATCGATCCGATCGGACGCCAAATATCCGCCAACGCGCATCTGTCGCTTGCCTTGAAAGGAGAGCCGCTTGTTCCCGCGGTTGCCCTGCGGCTTCTGCCCCGTGGACCATTTGCAGATGTGACGGATCTGGCGATTGGTCTTGGCGAAGCCGTCTATTGCGTATTCAAAGCGCATGCCCGCACGGATCTGCTGTATGCCTTGGCCACCGAAATGGCGCACGACGGCTCTCTGGAGATTGCGTCTGCCTCTGGTTTGGAGCGGGCTGCCTGATCTCAGGGTTATTGCAGATCGTGCTGACGTCATGGATGTCAGCACGAAAGCCGACCGACATAGGCCCGTTTTCAAGCGACATGTCAAAGCGGATCAAACTTAGCAAAGTGACCGTTGCCCATAAAAAAAGACCGGCAAACTAAATTGCCGGTCTTTTTGTCTTCAGGCTGCCCTGAACCTAGTGCGCCGTCATGTTTGATCTTTTCAGAAACGCCATGATCTGATCCCGTTGCAAAGGGTTCAAGTGACTTAGAATGTCGGCGCTGCCGTTTGCCTGAATTTTCGCGCGAAGTTTGAAACGAGACATTGTGTTGCGGACGGCACCTGCAGCCGCATCCATCTGCGCGGCAGCCGAAGCAAGCTCTTCCGACTGGGAAGATACATCCAGCCCATTGCGTGCGAGGGATGTTGCCGCACTGGAAATCTGACTGACGCCCTGAGACTGTTCTTTGGCCCCCGTCGCAATCTGGATAGCGATTTCTTCCAGGTTCTGGACTTCGTCGCTGATACGGCGAAACGCCTGTTCGGTTGCTTCGCTTCCTATCACGCCGCGCTGGACGCTTTCACCGGATAGTTTGATAAGATCGCCGGTTTCCTTGGCGGCCTTCGCGGAACGTGCTGCGAGGTTGCGCACTTCTTGCGCCACCACCGCAAACCCGCGCCCATGTTCACCCGCGCGTGCTGCTTCAACGGCGGCATTCAGGGCCAGAAGGTTGGTCTGAAAAGCGATCTCGTCGATGACCTTGATGATCTTGGCAATTTCAGACGAAGAACTGCGGATATGGTGCATCGCTTCGGTCATTTCGGTGACGGTTTCGATCCCCTCGCCAACAAGACCGTTTGCCATCACGACCACATCCCGCATCTGGTCGCTGGCTTCAGCGCTTGCCCGGACCATTTGTTCGGTCTGCTCAATGGTCGATGAAATCTCTTCAACAGCGCTTGCCTGGGACTGGGACGCAGATGAAAGCTGGGCGGCGGAGGAATTGACTTCACCGATCGCACCCGAGATTTCCGAAATCTGAGTGTTGATGTTTCCGATGGTCATGTTCAGGCTGAGATAGCTGCGATCAAAGGCTTCAATAATCTTGCGGTAGTCGCCTTTGAAGGCCTCCGGTGTAATTGAACGATCCAGAGCGCCCTCTTCAATGGATCGGGAAAGATCTTCGATCTCTTCCACCACATTCTTGAAAGCAGCGCGCGCGGCTTCGATTGCGTCGGAGATGAAAGCGCGATCACCTGAGAAGTTCTCGAATACGTGGTCGAAGTCACCTTGTGCAAAGGCGTTCAAGCAGGCAATGACCTTCCGTTTTGTAGAGATGTGCGCGGTGACCATCTCATTCACCTGTTCGGCGACTTCGACGAATTCATCGCTTAGATCGGTGGAATCCATGCGCACGGATATGTTTCCGTCACTGTGTGACACCGCCATCGTCTGAACTCTGGATATCAAGGTTTCGATCTGGCGCTTGTTTTCCAGCAAAATGGTCAGGTCCTGCCATTCCACCAGATAGCATTTCAAATCGCCCTTATCATCAAAGTTTGGCGTAGTACGAAACGCAAGGCTTTTGCCGCCGACAGTAAATTTCCCATCATGTGGCTTTGACAGACCGTGCATGATGCCCCGTTGAAATGCCGGATTCTTGTGGAAATAATCAATGGACTTATCCAGAACTTCGGTCGCGCGAAAATGAGGGAGGTCCTGACGAATATCCGCTTCAATGAGCTGAAACATTTTGATCGCGGCGTTGTTCACATACCGAATGATCATATCGAAGTCGGCGATCATGATCGGGTTCGCTAGCAATCCAAATCCGACGAGCGGATCAACGGGGCACCAATCCAAGTTACTTTGGGTCATTTTTCACCTTTGTTTATGCCTGTCTGAAATGACCAAGTGATCTTTTCGTCAAAGACAGTATCGCTTCCTATGTTGAGAAACGGAGGTGACCCAAAAAATGTTAGCAAGGCTTATGAACTATTTGAACCCGATACCTTGCCAGAGCCTGGTATTACATCCAAAAGCTCCAGCAGCCGGTCTTTTTCGTCACGGTCAAGCGAAAGGGCGTCATTAAGGCGAAGCGCTATATTGCGAAGAAATGCGGCTTCTTTTCTTAATCCAACTGAAACCAGCGCAGCGGAAATCCTTGCGCATGTTCGTGCAGCGTCATCGAATTTACGGTTTTCAACCAGAATCAGAAGTTTGGGGATGTCTCGTCTTAAAATAGATCGCGCGACCACCTCTTTGTCCGCCTCCATTGCCTCGCGAAGGTCAGGGGCATCGTCGACCCGGCGCACGATTGAACGCAGCTTTTGATCGGTCATTGGCTTTTCAACAACATGATCCATGCCGGCGGTCAGCATTCTTTCTCTGAGGTCGTCATCCAACCGGGCTGTCAAACCGCAAATGGCGGGCTGCTCAACAAGGTCCAGATGGCGGATGGCCTGTGTCGCGCCGATCCCATTGAGAACGGCCATATTGCTGTCCATCAAGACAAGTTTGATCGGCGAACCCGCCGTTGCCCTGATGACATCAACCGCCTCTTGCCCGTTTTCTGCGGTCAGAACCGGGAACCCCAATCTGCGCAGCTTCGCGGACAGTATTTCACGGTTAATGTTATCGTCATCCACGATCAAAACAGCATCGGTCACCGTGAGGCTGACCTGAAAATCGTCCGCCACCTGCGGGTGTTCAGAAGCCGTTGAATTGGCGAACGGGATCAAGACGACAAAATGTGTACCCTGCCCCGGTTTCGAGCTGAAAGATATCTCTCCGCCCAGATCGTCGACGGCCGCTTTGACCAGCGCAAGCCCGACACCAAGGCCGCCCAGAATATCCATCTGGCTGACACCGGTTTCAAAAGCCTGAAAGATGCTGCGCTGTTTGTCTTTGGGAATGCCCGGACCATTGTCATCCACACGAATTTCAAGAAAATTCTGACCATAAGGAACTGACAACGAAAACTTGACTTCGCCGTTACGTGGGGCGTGCTTCAAAGCGTTGGATACAAGATTTGTGGCAATCAGAAAGACGCGACGTGCGTCGACAAGTACTTCGATTTCCTTCGAAACGCGTGGCTCCAGCCTTATGTCAAAGCGCTCTGCTATCGGCTGGTGATACCTCAAAAGCTGATCACGCAACTCGGCCAGAGCCATCATCGTCGCACTGCCGGTCTTTTCCTTCGACATGCTTAAAATCGAACTGAATTGTGTCAGCGCGTCGCGCGCGCATTGTTCAACAATCTGCGCACTTTGAGATGTTTGGGTCGCAGACCGGTTTCTTTTTGCAGGTTTTCAGACGCAGACACGATGGCCGCCAGGGGTGTGCGCATCTCGTGAGACACAAGTTGAATGAATTCGTCCTTGGTTTTTTGGGTCGCGATCAGCCTTTCGTTCAGCTGTGCGATTTCAGCAAGTCGATGCGCATCGGACAGGTTGCGCACGACGACAAAAAACTCGAGCCGACGCAGATTGCGCCAAGCTGTCACCGAGATTTCAACCGGAATTTCGCCATCACCTCTGCGCAGGTAAAGCGCCACGGGGTCGCTTGCGACATTGCCTAGCGTGATTTTCGTTGTCCTGCCTTGTCAAAGACCACGCCCAGCTTTCCCTGAAAGGCCGGAAGTTCGTCAAAGACCTTACCGTAAAGCTGCGTCTCACTTGAAACGTTCAGCAGGTTGCTCTGCCGCGGTTTCCATCCCGTGATCAAGCGCGTTGCGCAGGATATGCACCAGGGGATCGGCCAGCTTTTCGATCATCGTCTTGTCAAGCTCGGTCTCTTCGCCTTTGATGACGAACTCCACCGACTTACCCAGTGTTTCGGACAGGGTGTGGATCAGCCGACGAAACCGCGCCACAAGACTGCGCAGGGGAACCATCCGCATCACAATGGTCGCATCGCGCAATTGCCCGGCCAATCGGGTGACCAATTCAGCCGTAGCGATAAGCGCGGGGTCATTGCTTTGACGGGCAAGCTCGGTCAGCCGTGCCTCAACCGTTACAAGTTCGCCAACCGAATCCATCAGCGTATCAAGACGCGTGGCAGGGACACGTACCGTCGCCTCTGCTTCGTTCGCTATCGACAAAACGGGCGCTGAACCGGCTGGTGCAACAGCGGTTTTATCAGGCTCGATTGCCGGAACATCCTGCCCCGAGCTTTCGTTGCTCACTGCTTCCAGTGTCCATTCGGCGTCGACGAAAAGGAACACGTCCTCAATGTCGGATTTTTCGACCGATGCAGGCACCAGCATTTCCCAAGAGATCCCACAGGTGTCGGGGTCAAGGTCCGCCAGATCCGGCAGGTCATCTGTACTGGTGTTGATTTCCGTGGCACCAAGCGTAGTAAGCTCGTTCAAGACCAGATCAGGGCGGGCACCCAAGGCAAGTGCGGGGCCGGTCAACCGAAAACGCAGCTGTGACTGTGCTGATGTCGGCGTCTTGGCCGGACCATCGGACGTCAAGGCCTGCAGGGCACGCAGTATATCCCCACGAAGGTCTTGCGGATCGGGCGCATCGTCCAGCAATCCGGGGATTTGGTCCCGCGCGGCAAGACCAAGACGGATCAGGTCGGGCGTGACCTGCGCTTTGCCACTGCGGACGCGGTCAAAGGCGGTCTCGAAATCATGGATGAAGCCAGACAACGTGACAAAGCCGAACATCGCGCCGCTGCCCTTGATCGTATGCAGATCACGGAACACCTGATTGACCAGATCGGCATCTTGCGGCTGTGCCTTGAGGTCCAAAAGCCCGCGTTCAAGGCTTTCGACAAGATCACGAATTTCTTCGCGAAATACAGAATTCAGATCGTCGTTCATGTCCCCACCACTTTGCGGATAACGGCGAGAAGTTTGTCCTGGGTGAATGGTTTCACCATCCAGCCCAATGCTCCTGCTTCGCGCGCCTGCTGTTTCAGATCGCCTTCGGATTCAGTGGACAGCACGATCACCGGAACACCTTGCCCATTCGGATGCTGTCGAAGTGCACGGATCATGCCAATACCGTCGAGGCGCGGCATGTTCTGGTCCACGATCACTGCATCGACGCGGGTCGCGATCGCTTTTTCCAGGCCGTCCTGTCCATCAACGCCCTCTATCACGCCATAACCTGCGTCTTGGAGGGTCATGCGCACCATCCGTCGGATGGAAGGGCTGTCATCTACGGTTAAAATTGTCTTGGTCATGAGGAGGCTGATACTTCTGCTGTTGGGAGGATTGTGAAAAACGTTGTGCTATCGGGCAGGTGCACGGCGGCAAGACAGTCGTCGATCAAACGCGCAGCACCCGGGTCCAACGCGCACCGCAGTCCACGTCTTTTCGCGTCGTTTGCGGCGCATAGCAGAACCTGCACAGCGCCGAATTCGATCGATTTAAGGTTTTTGGCGCTTATCGCAACGGCACCACTGTCTATCTGAGCAAGAGCCAGATCTTTGAGGGTCGCGGCATCCGACTGTGTGACGTTGCCCGTTAGGATGAGTGGCGGTGTTGTCATGTAAGTCTCCGTTTGGGGAACCATCTTGAGTTGAAATTCAAACGTCTGCTCCAACTAACGGTCAGTCCGGGAGGCGTGTTAGGCCTAAAACTGTCAGCCCGAAAATATCGCGTGCTCCGGGGCGCTTTAGGGACAGGGAAATCAGGGGAATCCGGTCATGCGCGGAAAAGACGCTTTGAGCGCGGCGGTGGGGTTTGAACCGGCGAGCCTTTGCGTTTTCGTGTATGTGTAATCCGGCCCATGCTTCGAAAATGAGGGGACACGGCAACCTTGACGATGATCTAATTGAGATTTGCACCAACCCCGACTGCACCTGCTGGGGCGAGTTCCTGGGCGATCTCTTTATCCGTCTTTTGCAACATTCGCGTACGGAAACGGCGTTTAGGAACTTGGGCAATCAGATTTGTTGATGTTGTCGCGGTTTGATCCCGGTCTCTTTCCAGCAATTTTTGCTATAAAGGGGATTGGGAATGGCAACGCGATAAGCAGGCGCATTTCACCTTGGTATCAGGCGCATCGCATCGACCTATGGCCTGCCACGCCCACAGGCAGCCCAAGCTTTCGGAAGCGATCAGAGGAATATCACGCTCAACCTCTCACGTCTTGGGACCTGTTTCATGAGGCTTGAAGACAGCGTAGAAAAAATTGAAGGCAGAAACCCTTTGGTCGCGGGAAACAACAACTCACGGGCTTTGGCAGGGACTAAAACGAAAGACGGCCGCACAGCGCAATCGGCAACAATGTCCCGGCGGCACTGATAACATTGCCGTACGCATCCAGCCTGTTTGTGTGATCAAGGCGGGGGAAATCCAGACGGGACTGGGGCATTTTGAGCAGCACAGTACAAAACTGCAAACTCTCCTTTAAATGAGGGTCCCTCGAGGGGGGGCAGATCAAACCCCATGCTCCGGTAACGCCCGGGCGCTGTAGCTCTCCGCGAAAAACCCGCGGTGATCGCCGAAACGCGCTGGCGTGATGATGACAACACCGGGAAGGGGCGTCTGATCTATCTGCATCCTGTAAACCTTTGTGAAACGCCCGACAGCGATATCAGTATGGAACTTCGCGCAATCTGTCGATCAGGGAACGGTTTGGCCAGATCCCGATGCCGGAGCGTTGGAGTGTGGAATGATGGCGGGCACATTGAAAGGTCGGCGTCTTTTGGCGGCGGTCATGCGGTTACAGGCCCAGGTGCGTTGTCTTGGGGGCCGTTGATGCGAACACCGGCGGCAAAGCAAACTTTGGCAGACGGGTGTCGGCCTTGCCTGCGACAGGCGCATCCAGTTTTAGGGGCTGAACCGGCGCGGCATTGATCTTGTCCCGGTCCTGAATGCGCTGAACGTCGCGCTTTTGCGCAAACTTTCTGGCCGTCGGTCCATAGACGGCGGCAACCATGTCAAGGTCCCTCGCGCAGGCCAGGGCCGGATACAGCGAAACCACGTCCCGCCGCGCTTGGCTGTCCATCATTCTCAGCGCCATCGGGCCGGGATAGAAGCTTTCGCTGGGGGCGTTTTCGGCAAAGATGATCTGATGCGTTTCGAACATCAGGTGGACATAGGTGACACTCTTTCGTCCATGGGCGACACGCACGCCTTTGGTGGTGTTGGCCAGATGGGTGGCGCGCGCAAGATGGGTGCCGCCGATCAACATCCCATGCTGCGGGGACACCAGCAAATCACGTGTGGCCCCAAGCACGCCGCGTTTGATATGGATCGGGCGCATGTTCGGGCAGGCTGCAAGTTTTTCCGG
Source organism: uncultured Alphaproteobacteria bacterium (assembly GCA_963728645.1). GTDB lineage: Bacteria > Pseudomonadota > Alphaproteobacteria > Rhodobacterales > Rhodobacteraceae > Sulfitobacter. The sequence continues at coordinate 66,056 of CAVSLU010000003.1, forward strand.
GCCGACGAATGTCGTGCCGATCCATTTGATCCGCTGCGGGCCGTTGTCCATCGTGGTGACCAGATCGCCTGTTTTCAGATCGTCGATCAACACATCGCCCCGTGGGGTGCGGATTGCCGTGCCGGAGGTAAAGCAGACAACGCCGGTGTTTCCGAAAGAAAAGCTGGTGCCATCGGCGTTTGCCCCCTGAAACACGATCCCCTCGCCCGCGCCAAACTGGGTGTTGCCAGAGTAGTCGACGGCGTTGCCGAGACTGTCGAGCGTGTTGGACTGGTTGAGGATGCCATCATCGGCTTGGTCAGCATACAGAACCGCAAGGTTGTCGTAGTATCCGGACAGGTCGATGAAATCGTTGTTGGTGCCGTCGCCATCCCACAGCCCACCGGTGTTGCCGGCGTTGAAATCCGTGATCGTGTCCAGCCCGTCACCGGGTGTATAAATGAATGTATCGTCGCCATCCCCGCCGGTCAGCTTGTCGTCGCCCGTGCCGCCAGAGATGGTATCCTCGCCATCCCCGCCAAGAATGGTGTCGTTTTGCGTGCCGCCGTCGATATAATCGTTTCCGGTGCCGCCAATCAGGCTGTCATTGCCGTTATTGCCAAGGATCGTGTCATTCCCGTCCCCGCCGTCGATGGTGTCTGTACCGGTGGTGCCGTCACCGCTACCAGCAAACATGGTGCCGTTGGAACCGCCCGCCAGAAAGTCATCGCCCAGACCGCCTTTAATTGAGTCTGCCCCGGCCCCCCCAGCGATGGTATCGTTTCCATCACCGCCAAGAAGCGTATCATCGCCATCACCCCCGAGGATGAAGTCGTCGTCATCGTGGCCGTCGATGAAATCGTTCCCGGTGCCGCCGTCGATGCTGTCATTGCCCGCGCCGCCGGAGATATTTAGGCCTGCACTGTCCGCCGAGCCGTCTAGAACGTCGTCAAAATTGGTCAGCTTCACTTGTTCGATTTCAGAGAACGTGAGCGTGTCGATGCCATCCGTGATCGTGCCAGCCTCGTCGCCGGTATAGGTGACCGTAGCGGGGCCGGTCATATTATTGAGAGAGACGCTGTCGAAGTCATCACCACCTTCGCCGCCGATTATGATGTCATCGCCAGTTGCTGTATAGATAATGAAACTGTCGGCGTCATCACCGCCATCCAGCGTGTCGATTTCACTATCCTCTTGGCCACCGACCAACTTATCATTTCCGGTGCCCCCGTAAACAAGATCACTGCCGCCCCCCGCATAGAGGTTGTCGTCACCAGCCCCCCCGTAAATAACATCGGCACCATCATTTCCATAAACTTTGTCTATGCCATCGCCGCCGTAAAGCGTGTCGTCTCCTGTACTGCCGGTTATATAATCGTCGCCAGCGTCGCCAGACATAATGTTGTTTCCCGCGGTAGCGGAAATTGTATCGTTGCCGTCGCCGCCGTAAAGCGTGTCGTCGCCCGCTCCGCCCACGACAGAATCGTTGCCATCCCCGCCGTCGAGCAGGTCATTGCCCCCCTCGCCAGAGATGGTATCGTCGCCTGACCCACCCCAGATCGTGTCATTCCCATCACCGGTCCAGATCGCATCGTTTCCCGCACCGCCATCGACCAAATCAGTTCCGTTTGAGGGCATTTCCGCCTGGTCGTCGATCCGATCGTTACCGTCACCGCCCGATATAGTGTTGTTGCCACTGCCCAAGTAAATCGTGTCGTTACCGAGGCCCCCGTCGATGCTGTCATCGCCCGCGCCGTCGGCGATGGTGTCGTTGCCCGCGCCACCGGCGATAGTGTCATTGCCCGCGCCGCCGTCGACATCCATGCTGGCACTGTCCGCCGTGCCGTCCACGACATCGTCAGAATTGGTCAGGATCACTTTCTCGATTCCAGAAAACGTGATCGTGTCGATGCCATCCGTGATCGTGCCGGCCTCGTCGCTTGTATAGGTGACCGTGGCGGGGCCGCTTAGCCCTGAAAGGTCGATGGTGTCGAAGTCAACGCCGCCTTCGCCGCCAACTATGATGTCATTGCCAAAACCATCCTCGACAATGAACAGATCGACGCCGTCGCCACCGTAAAGCGTATCGTCGCCCGTGCCGCCAAGAATGGTGTCGTCTTCGAACGCGCCGTCGATATAATCGTTTCCGCTGCCGCCGATCAGGCTGTCATTGCCGTGGTTGCCAAGGATCGTGTCATTGCCGTCCCCGCCGTCGATGGTGTCTGTTCCGGTATCGGGGCTGTCACCGATAACGGCAAACGTGCCGTTGTTACCGCCCGCCAGAAAGTCATCGCCCAGACCGCCGCTGATTGAATCCGCCCGGCCCCCCCGGCGACGGTATCACTGCCATCACCACCAAGAAGCGTATCGTTGCCAGCACCGCCAAGGATGCTGTCATTGCCCGCGCCACCGTCGATATCCGTGCTGGCACTGTCCGCATGGCCGTCTACGACGTCGTCAGAATTGGTCAGGATCACCTTTTCGATTCCAGAAAACGTGATCGTGTCGATGCCATCCGTGATCGTGCCGGCCTCGTTGCCGGTATAGGTGACCGTGGTGGGGCCGCTTAGCCCTGAAAGATCGATGGTGTCGAAGTCAACGCCGCCTTCGCCGCCTGTTATGATGTCATTGCCAAAACCATCCTCGACAATAAATAGATCGGCGTCATAAGCGCCATGAAGCGTATCGTCGCCCGTTCCGCCAAGGATGGTGTCGTTGCCCCTGGCACCGTAGATATCCATGCCGGCACTGTCCGCCGAGCCATCTACAATATCGTCATAGTTGGTCAGGATCACTTTCTCGATTCCAGAAAACGTGATCGTGTCGATGCCATCCGTGATCGTGCCGGCCTCGTCGCCGGTATAGGTGACCGTGGCGGGGCCGCTTAGCCCTGAAAGGTCGATGGTGTCGAAGTCAACACCGCCTTCGCCGCCCGTTATGACGTCACTGCCAAAACCATCCTCTACAATGAACAGATCGACGCCGTCGCCACCGTAAAGCGTATCGTCGCCTTCGCCGCCAAGAATTGTGTCGTCTTCGCCCTCGCCGTCGATATAATCGTTTCCGCTGCCGCCGATCAGGCTGTCATTGCCAGCGTTGCCAAGGATCGTGTCATTCCCGTCCCCACCGTCGATGGTGTCTGTCCCAGCAGCGGGAAGGTCACCAACACCAGCAAACATGCCGCCATTGCTGCCGCCCGCCAAAAAGTCATCGCCCAGACCGCCGCTGATTGAGTTTGCCCCCCTGTTGCCAGAGATGGTATCATTGCCATCACCGCCAAGAAGCGTGTCATCGCCCTCGCCGCCAAGGATGCTGTCGTTGCCCCCGGCACCGTCGATAGCCATGCCAGCAGTGTCGGCCTGGCCGTCTACGACGTCGTCAGAATTGGTCAGGATCACTTTCTCGATTTCAGAAAACGAGATCGTGTTGATGCCATCCGTGATCGTGCCGGCCTCGTCGCCGGTATAGGTGACCGTGGTGGGGCCGCTTAGCCCCGAAAGGTCGATGGTGTCGACGTCAACGCCGCCTTCGCCGCCTGTTATGATGTCACTGCCAAAACCATCCCCGACAAAGAACAGATCGGCACCTTCACCGCCGGAAAGCGTATCGTCGCCTGTGCCGCCGGAAAGCGTATCATTGCCAGCTCCGCCAAGGATGCTGTCACTACCCGCGCCGCCGTCGATAACCATGCCGGCACTGTCCGCCGAGCCGTCTAGAACGTCGTCAAAAGCGGAAAGTTTCACTTGTTCGATTTCAGAGAACGTGAGCGTGTCGATGCCATCCGTGATCGTGCCGGCCTCGTCGCCGGAATAGGTGACCGTGGCGGCGCGGTTTAGCCACAGGTCAATGGTGTCAAAGTCAACGCCGCCTTCGCCGCCTGTTATGATGTCACTGCCAAATTGAGTATAAATCCTGAACGTATCGGCGTCATCGCCGCCGTCCAGTGTGTCGCTTTCACTTAGATCACCGCCGGTGATAATATCATTTCCAGCACCGCCGTAGATGATATCACTGCCCCGCATCCCGTGGAGGCCATCGTTACCAGCCCCGCCGTAAATAACATCGGCACCATTATTTCCTGAAATAACGTCGTTGCCATCCCCACCATCGAGCGTTTCATCGCCGTTATTCCCCGCTATTTTATCGTTGCCAGCGCCACCATAAACAATGTCATCTCCAGAAGAAGTGACGATTGAATTGTCGCCATCGCCGCCGTAAACCGTATCATTCCCAGACCCGTCATAGATGGTGTCGTTGCCCGCACCACCAACGATATAATCGTTGCCAGTACCGCCCTCGATAGAATTGTTGCCATCGCCGCCGTCGATGTAATCGCTGCCTCCGCCACCTCTGATCGTATCTTTGCCTGCGCCACCACTGATCGTATCCTCGCCCACTCCGCCGTCGATGTAATCGTTGCCGGCACCGGCCAGAATTGTATCGTTGCCGTCACCTGCAACAATTGCATTGCCGCTATCGTCAACCTGCGCCGCAGAAATATTCCCGCTCGCCGTATCGGTGAAACCCGCGACAATGCTATCGTCGCCAGAGGTGCCATCGATCACGTCATCGTACTCGCCAGGGTCGCGGTCTTCAGCAAGTGTCGCGGAATATGTCCATAACACTTTCCATTGCCACAGACACAATGGGCTTCGATTCAAGCAGGTTTTGCGGACCACTTTGAGTTGTGTCACCGACCATATAGATATTGCCGAGGTCGTCTTGGATCACCCTTACCGGCACACCCGACATGGTAGAACCGTCGACATAGGTGAGTGTCACCCTCATCATCACGACGGCGTCGATGTTATAGGTCCCTGCCCCGTTGATCGAGAACTGGTCGTTCGCGCCCTGGAAATCATAGGCATTCGCATCGGTTCCGGTCGTTGCGCCGGTTCCGGTCGGGGCGAATGTGTTGATGCTGTTGTAAAGTGGGGCGGATGCGCCACCGAATGTCTGGTTGATCAGCAGATCTGCATTTTCAACGATACCGTCGGTTTCGTTGACATCAAGTTCTGAGAAATTGCCAAGGTTGAAAACGTTGAATGTAGTCGCCACTGAGAAGTCTCCAGATCATAGGTTTTGCGTGCGTTGACAACCTGGACAGTTCATCCAAGTACGTTGAACAGTGCCTTGCTTACGCAACCACCGTGCGTCGTGATAACCGAACCGCGTTAAAATCTGGTTCTTACCTCAGGGTTAGTGGCTTGAAATCTAGTCGCCTTTAAGGCGACAAGCAGCAGTGGGTGGGGTGAATTGAGGGCAAAGGGTCGTGTTTCTGCCTTAATCCGTTGGTGCTTTGAAGGAATTCGCCCGGTCACCCGGCCAATCAAGAGAAACAACAGGATCGACGGGGCCGGCACCCCCGACGCACCCACCCGCCCCCAATCGGCGGCACCTCATTTCAGAAGCGGTCTGCCGCTGTTCTGGTGCGGTAACTTACCTGGTCCGCTTCAGCAGGCATGGTACCACGAACAAAAGGATCACCGTGAAAAATAGGGCATGGCGGCGAAGGCGGGGTCAGAACCGATAGCCTGCCCCATCATTGGCGTCACCTTTACCCCACGTGGCCTCGGTACTCTCACTCGTTGCAAAGTCGAAGCCTGACAGGTCCTTGCAGGCCAAAAGCGGGCGGATTTCCTGCGACAATCCCGCCCTTTCCTGCATTTAATCATGCAGTGACGGGCCAGGGATGGACCGGACCCGGCCATCGCCATTTGTCATCAGGAACCGATAGGGTACGGTCCCCGACAGATACCATGTCGGTCGAAAGACCTGCCCCGGCATTTTGGGTCTTGGTTCAGGACTTGACGTCCGCCACCTTGACCATCCGGCCTTCACGCATCGAAAGATTGGCAGCTTCCGCAAGGATCAGCGCACGCCGCCCGTCCTCAAAGCTTGCCAGCGGAGGTACTCCTTTTTCGACGTAGTCTACAAATCCGCCGATTTCGGCCATGAACGCCTCGAAATAGCGTTCCAGAAAGAAGCATTTATAGGGCGGTGTTGAGTTTGCGGTCTTGGGCGAATAGCGCCGCATCTCGTGGGGCTTGCGATTGTCTGATACAATCATCCCAGCCGTCCCCATCAGTTCGACCCGCTGGTCATAGCCATAGACGGCAGTGCGCGAATTGTTGATGTGACACTGCTTGCCGGACGCCGTGCGCAACACGATCATGGCGCTGTCGACGTCGTTTGTTTGCGCACCCAAAGCCGGGTTGATCAACGCATTGCCCACAGCGAACACCTCTGTCGGCTCTTCGCGCAGCATGAAACGGGCCAGATCGAAATCGTGAATGGTCATGTCGCAAAACAAACCTCCCGCTGCCTCAAGATAGGACCGAGGCGGCAGTCCGGGATCGCGCGAGGTGATGACGACCTGATGCAGATCGCCAATGTCGCCCGCCAGCACAGCGGCCCGTGCGGCGGTATGGCCGCGATCATATCGGCGGTTAAATCCCAGTTGTATCGGCACATCGGTGCTCGCAATCCGCGCTGCACATGCTTCGACACGCGCGAGGTTGAGGTCAATTGGCGCTTCGCACAAAACAGCCTTGCCCGCGGCCACGGCCATTTCGATATAGTCCGAATGACTTCCCGAGGCGGTGGCAACAAGTACCGCGTCGATCTGATCAGACGCAAAGATCGCTTCCGCGCTGGCGGCGGCGGGCACACCTTGGGCGACCGCTACACGCTCTGCCGCTGACCGGTGCGCGTCAAAGACCATGGCCAGCGTGGCCCTTGGGTGACGCGCGATATTTGCGGCGTGTATCCGGCCAATCCGGCCACATCCCAATACGGCAATCCTCAGCATCCTAGTCCTTCCGCCCCGCAATTGCCCATTCATGCAATTTAATTTGCATAAATGCAATTCTCAAAGTCAGGCCAACCGAACCGGAGCTTTGCAATTCCCATGCCAAAAGCCCGCAGCTTGGCGGGAAGATGATCTGCTATAATTGTTAGTGTGGTATTCTTAAGTCGCCGTACAGTTATGTCGGGTGAAAATCTGGCTTTGCGTCAGATGGCTGGCCACGTGGGATCCGTTCATTGCACAGCAAATGCTTTCGACGCAGACCGATATTTCGGCATCGAAATCATGGCCAATGGTCATGTCCATAACGCCATCCTCAAGCAACTTGCGCGAGGTGGCATCAAGCTCATGCCCCAAAAAAACGGTGCGACCCAACAGGTTTTCATCTACCATGGCGCGGCCAATGCCGAGGTTGGCGTCAGACACATTATAGATCGCCGCGGGCGGACCGTTTTGGGCCACAAACTGGCGGATCGCATCATAAATGATCTCGGGCCGGTCGTCAGAGCCGACCTTCTCTTCGATGGTGAGGCGCGGAAACTCGGATCGCAGGGTCTGGCGGAACCCCAACTCCCGATCCAACTGGCAGCGAAACGGGGCGCTGCTGACAAGCAGCACCTTCTGTTCGGGCCGCATGGAAAGAAAGCGCCCGCAAAACCATCCCGCCGTGGCCCCCGATGCGAACTGATCAGACCCGACATAGGCGGTGCGGCCCGATGAGGGCAGATCACTGGTCAGGCAAACCACCGGCACCCCTTTGCGGGTGATGTCGCGCACCGCATTGTTGATGGCGGGATATTCACGCGCAACAAGGATAATACCGTCGTAACTTTGAGCAAGCTCATGAAGTTCTGCACAAATTGCAGACGGATCGCACCTGCCGGACGGAGCCGGTTTGACGCTGATATGAACCGACGATGACCGGTCTTGATACCGGAGCGCTGCGTTCTCGACGGCGGTATTGAACGCAAGGCCCGCTTCAGTCAGCAGCGCCAAACGCAGCGTGGCACTGGATTTTCGAGGGTGAACCGCATGCATCTTTGCACTGGAAAAGGCAGGCACCATGCCCTGCTGAAGGATCGATTGAAACTCCTTATAGCCCGACAATCCCAATGATTGCGCCAACCTGACGACGCTCGAGGCATGGACACCGCACCTGTCGGCAACATCATTGGCGGACAAAAGACAGGTGGACGCCGGATCGCTCATGATAAAACGGGCAAGTTTGCGCCCGCCCTTCCCAAGATCGTCCTCCATTGCTTCAAGGGACCTGATCAACGCTTGCGCTGTCATGGGTTTGTCATCCTGCTGAATCATCTCATAACCTCCGATTGCAGGATTAACCTATTATTGCGCGAATGCAATTCTTGGTGGCATTATTTTCGCCCCTGCCCTGACCGCACCACCCAAAAGAGACAACACTGCTGCTTTCAGTCGTCTCGAATCGTCTTGCTGGCGGATTTAGTTTCGTATATCCATGAAATATGGAAACAGACCTGACAAACCGCCTTGCCACGCTCAGCCACCCTCAGCGAATGGCAGTGTTTCGACTGCTTATGCGGCGCTGCCCGGACGAGCTGTCAGCGGGCGAAATTGCACGGGCGCTGAACCTCAAGGCCAGCACGGCGTCGGTGTATCTGGCGGCCTTGACGCAAGGAAAGCTGATCCTGCAACGGCGCGACGGAACCCGACTGCTTTATGGCATCAACCTTGCGGCGGCCCGCGAGGTCGTGTCGGACCTCTTTCTTGATTGCTGTCGCGGTCGGGCAGATCTTTGTCCGCCGCAGTTTGCAGAGCCGGCTGAAAGCACCCCGCCAAAGAACGCCCAGAAACTCAATGTGCTTTTCGTGTGCACCGGCAATTCGGCGCGTTCAATCTTTGCTGAAACCCTGCTGCGCGACATGGCCGGTGACAGGTTTGCGGCGTATTCCGCGGGCACCGCCCACAGGTCCGATCTGAACCCGCTTGCAGTCGAGATGCTGCGCCTGAAGGGGCATGACACATCGCTGTTGCGGTCAAAGAATGTGTCGGAATTTCAGGCCGACGATGCGCCGAAGATGGATTTCGTATTTACCGTGTGCGATCTGGCGGCGAACGAGGATTGCCCCGTCTGGCCCGGACAGCCGGTTTCAGGACATTGGGGTATGCCCGACCCCGTCAAGGCGGTCGGGACAGAGGCTGAAAAGCGGCTTGCGTTTCAGCAGACCTACGGGGCGCTTCACAACCGGATCAGCGCTTTCGCCGCCCTGCCCTTCAGCGCTTTGGATCGGGGATCGCTTCAAAGACGGGTCGATCAGATCGGCACTGAAAAATTTACCTAGGGAAGATAATTTTATGACCACTTATGCCCTCAACGGTCTTGGCCGCATCGGAAAGCTTGTGCTGCGCGCCCTGTCTGAACGCGGTGAAAAGATCGCTTTTATCAATGACACGGTAGGCGATCCGGCGATGCACGCGCATCTGCTTGAATTTGATTCAGTACATGGCCGCTGGCCCGCCGCTTTTTCATCCGACGACACGTCGATCACGATTGACGGCACCCACATCCCCGTCACATGTGCCCACGACCTTGCCGATCTGCCGCTTGACGGGGTCGACGTGATGATCGACTGCACCGGCGCGTTCAAAACGGAAGCAAAGCTTGCGCCCTATTTTGCAGCGGGCGTCAAAAAGGTGGTCGTATCGGCCCCCGTCAAGGACGGACCGACCGCCAATATCGTCTATGGCGTCAACGATGACATCTACGACCCGGATGCCCATCATATCGTGACCGCGGCAAGCTGCACCACGAACTGTCTGGCGCCCGTGGTCAAGGTTTTGCTGGACGGTATCGGGATCCGTCACGGGTCCATCACCACCATCCACGATGTGACCAACACGCAAACCATCGTTGACCGTCCAGCCAAGGATTGGCGGCGTGCGCGTTCCGCATTGACCAACCTGATACCGACCACCACAGGGTCAGCCACCGCAATCACGCTGATCTATCCCGAACTTGCGGGAAAGCTGAACGGCCATGCGGTGCGCGTGCCGCTTTTGAACGCGTCGATCACCGATTGCGTGTTTGAAATGGCCCGCGAGACCACCGTCACAGAGGTGAATGATCTTTTCAAAGCCGCAGCCAACGGACCATTGCAGGGCATCCTGGGCTATGAAGAACGCCCCTTGGTATCTTCCGACTACACCAACGATCCGCGCAGCAGCATTATTGATGCGCTTTCAACCATGGTGATCAATGGCACGCAGGTCAAAGTCTATGCGTGGTATGACAACGAATACGGCTATGCGCACCGCCTGGTGGATGTGGCGCTGATGGTGGGCCGTGCGCTGTGACCGAAGCCGCAAAACCGGCAGCGGGCCTTGCCGCCTATATCACCGTGACCGCGGCCTATTGGGCGTTCATGCTGACGGATGGCGCGTTGCGGATGTTGGTGCTGCTGCATTTCCACACGTTGGGGTTTTCCCCTGTGCAGCTGGCCTATCTTTTTGTCCTGTACGAGGTCGCGGGCGTAGTCACCAACCTGTCGGCGGGCTGGATCGCGGCGCGGTTCGGGCTGACGGCGACGCTTTATGCGGGGCTTGCCTTGCAGGTTGCGGCCCTTGTGGCGCTGGCGCAGCTTGATCCGGCGTGGAGCATGACCGCATCAGTGATTTTCGTCATGCTGGTGCAGGGCGTTTCCGGCGTGGCCAAGGATCTGGCCAAGATGAGCGCGAAAAGTGCAGTCAAGATACTGGCCCCGGCGGACGCAGGCGGGCTATTTCGCTGGGTCGCGATCCTGACGGGATCAAAGAATGCGGTAAAGGGCTGCGGCTTTTTGCTGGGGGCGGCGATGCTGGCCGTGTTCGGCTTTGTTCCGTCTGTGCTCGGCATGGCCGCCGTCTTGTTCGTGATCCTGATCGGTGTCGTGATCGGGATGCCATCGGGCCTGCCAGCAGGGCGCAGGGATGCTAAATTTTCTGACGTTTTCTCGAAGAACCGAAATATCAACCGGCTCAGTGCGGCACGCCTGTTCCTGTTCGGGGCACGTGATGTGTGGTTTGTCGTGGGGATTCCGATCTATTTCTACGCCGTCCTGTCGGATGGCAGCGCCGAGGGCAACCGCGCTGCGTTCTTCATGATCGGCTCGTTCATGGCGGTGTGGACGATCCTTTATGGCGTGGTGCAGGGGTCGGCCCCGCGCATCCTTCGGGCCGCCACCCGATCAAAAGCAGAATTGGCGGCACAAGCCACGCATTGGGCCGGGCTGCTGATCGTCGTACCCGCAGCACTGGCAGCATTGGTTTGGCTGACACCTGCCCCCCGCGACACGCTGACGGTCACGATCATTGCGGGGCTTTTGGTCTTTGGTGCCATCTTTGCGGTGAATTCATCTTTGCATTCCTACCTGATCCTCAGCTTTACCGACGCCAGGCGCGTCACACTGGATGTCGGGTTCTATTACATGTCGAACGCGGCGGGGCGGCTGGCGGGCACGGTGTTGTCAGGGCTTACCTATCAGGTGGGCGGGCTGGCCTTGTGTCTGGGAACCGCCGCGCTGATGATCGGGCTTAGCTGGATCGGTGTGGCGCAGATCAAGGCAACGCAGACATAAGGGTGCCGCGACATGAATATATTTGAAAAATACCTCTCGCTTTGGATCGCGATGGCGATGGGGGGCGGCATTGTGCTGGGCAATCTGGCCCCCGGCCTGATCAACGCAATCGCGGCGGCTGAAATCGCGCGGGTCAATCTGGTGGTCGCGGTCCTGATCTGGGCAATGGTCTATCCGATGATGGTGGGTGTCGATCCTCGGTCCTTGCGCGACGTGGCGCGACAACCGCGCGGCTTGCTGATCACGCTGGTGGTGAACTGGCTGATCAAGCCCTTCACGATGGCAGCGCTTGCAGTGCTGTTTTTCCAGAATATCTTTGCGCCCTGGATTCCCGCCGAGGACGCATCACAATACATCGCTGGGCTGATCCTGCTGGGCGCGGCCCCCTGCACCGCCATGGTTTTCGTGTGGTCGCATCTGACCCGAGGAGACGAGACCTATACCCTGTTGCAAGTGTCGGTGAACGACCTGATCATGGTAGCAGCCTTCGCGCCGATTGTCGCGTTTTTACTGGGGATTACGGATATATCCGTGCCCTGGTCGACGCTGATCCTGTCGGTCTTGCTGTTCATCGCGCTGCCGCTGATCGCGGGCTTGCTGACCCGCCGCCGCCTTGGATCAGACAGCGCAATCAAGGTGTTCCAGACGCGGGTCAAACCTTTCGCCGTCGTTGGGCTGGTGATCACGGTGATGATCCTCTTTGGGCTTCAAGGGCAGGTGATTGTCGCAAAACCATTCATCATCGTGCTGATCGCGGTGCCGATCATTCTGCAAAGCTATGGTATTTTCGCCATCGCCTATGCGGCGGCCTATGCGATGAAGGTGCCGCACCGGATCGCGGCACCTTGCGCGTTGATTGGCACGTCGAACTTCTTTGAACTGGCCGTCGCGGTGGCGATCAGCCTTTTCGGATTGAACTCGGGCGCGGCGCTGGCCACCGTGGTGGGTGTTCTGGTCGAGGTGCCGGTGATGCTGACACTGGTCGCCTTTGCCAACCGCACCCGCGCCCGCTTTTCCGTATAGGCACCCGAATAAACCCCCTAATAAGCCCCCCTAATACGGGCCCGACTTGGCGCGCCACCTGACCCGTGCATTGGCCCTTGAACAGGCCCCGCAAAGTGTCCGACACTGCAATCATGACTGACAGCCCCCCACGCCCCGCCCTGCGCGTTCGCATCGTCTTTGACGATGGGGGCATGATTGGCCCCGGCAAGGCCGAACTGCTGGAACGGATTGCCGCGACCGGATCCATCGCCGCCGCAGGCCGCGAGATGGGCATGAGCTATAAGCGGGCTTGGATGCTGATCGAAACACTGAACGCCATGTTCCGCACGCCCGTCGTTGAAAGCAGCCGGGGCGGCCCTGGCGGCGGCGGGGCAACACTGACCACAATGGGACACGCGGCGCTGGCCGAATACCGCAACCTCGAAGCTGCCGCCACCGAGGCGACCAAACCACATGTCGCCCGCCTGACCGCGATGCTTGGGGATATGTCCATCCGGAAATAACGGTTGACCTTCGACAGGCGCATCCTTGATATGTTCCATAGGATATATCCAGGGGCACCCCATGTTTTTGCGGCTTTTACACGCCTTTCTTGCTTTGACGATCAGCCTGTCCTGCCTTGCATCCCAGACGCGGGCGCAAGGGCAAGACGTTCCCGTCATCGCCGCCGCGTCGGACCTGCAATTTGCCGTCACCGACCTTGCCCATGCGTTTCACAAGGCAACCGGCATGCAGGTGCGCCCCACCTTCGGATCGACCGGCAATTTTTCGCGGCAGATCCGCGAAGGTGCCCCGTTCGAGATCTTCATGGCGGCGGACGAAAGCTATGTCCTTGATCTGGCGGCAGAAGGGCTGACCATTGGCACCGGCAGGCTTTACGCCCAAGGCAGGATCGTTCTGATCGCACCCAAGGGGTCGCATCTTAAGGTCGATGCCAATCTTGATGGTCTTGCCGCTGCCCTGTCTGACGGAAAAATGCGCCGCTTTGCCATCGCCAACCCCGAACACGCGCCCTATGGGATGCGCGCCCGCGAAGCGCTGATCCATCGCGGTCTTTGGGATGCGCTTGGCCCCAAGATGGTGCTTGGCGAAAACGTCAGTCAAGCCGCGCAATTTGCCACCACGGGCAATGTGGACGGGGGGATCATCGCCTATTCGCTTGCCCTGGCCCCGCAAGTTTCGGCCCTCGGGGACTACGCCCTGATCCCTGCCGATTGGCACACGCCGTTGAACCAGCGGATGGTCATGCTCAAGGCAGCGGGGCCGGTGGCCAAGGCATTCTATGCGTTCATGGACACGCCGGGGGCACGCGGCATCATGAAGCGCTATGGCTTCGCCCTGCCGGAGGACTAGGGTTTGGATTGGACGGCCCTGTTCTTGTCCCTGCGACTGGCCGGATGGACGGTGGCCATTTTGCTGCCTGTCTCGGTCTTTATGGGACGTTTGCTGGCGTTCCGACAGTTCCGCGCCAAGGGGCTGGTCGAGGCGCTGGTGATCTTGCCGCTGGTGCTGCCGCCGACGGTGTTCGGTTTTTACCTGCTCGTGTCACTGGGCCGCGGGTCTGAGGTAGGAGGGCTGTGGCAAAGCATTTTCGGGTCGCAGTTGGTGTTCAGTTTCGAGGGGCTGGTGGTCGCCTCTGTCATTTTCAACCTGCCCTTCGCGATCCAGCCCGCGCAGCGCGGGTTCGAGGCGATCGCCCCCGATGTGCGCGAGGCCGCCGCCTGCTGCGGCTTGTCGCCCTTGGCAAGCCTGTGGCGGATCGAACTGCCGCTCGCTTGGCCCGGTCTGATGACCGCAATGGTGCTGACATTTGCCCACACCTTGGGCGAATTCGGGATTGTGCTGATGGTGGGCGGGTCAATCCCCGGCGAGACCCGCACCATCGCCATTGCGATCTACGACCGGGTGCAGGCGTTTGACACACAAGGTGCCGCGATCATGTCGGCCGTGCTGGTGGGGATTTCGTTCCTGACCATTGCCGCGACCTATTGGCTGTCGGCCCGTGTCGGGCGGCGGCTGTCATGACGCTTGAGGTGATGGCCCGCGCGCGCGGGCCCATTCCGCTTGATCTGGCCTTCACGGTTGCGCCGGGCGAAGTACTGGCGCTGGTCGGCCCTTCGGGATCGGGCAAGACCACGATTTTGCGGACTATTGTGGGGCTGTGGCACCCCGAAGCGGCCCGCGTGGCGATTGATGGTGAGGTGTGGCTTGATACACGCGCTGGGGTTGATTTGCCCACGCATCGGCGCCGCGTGGGCATGGTGTTTCAGTCCTACGGGCTGTTTCCGCATATGACGGCAGCACAAAATGTCGCCGTCGCGATGGATGATACGCCTGCCTCTGGCCGTCTCGGTGCCGCGCGACATCTGCTGGATCTGGTCAACCTGCATGATCTGGGCGACCGCAAGCCGGCGCAGCTATCGGGGGGGCAACAGCAACGCGTGGCCGTAGCGCGGGCTTTGGCCCGCCGCCCCGCTGCGCTGCTGCTGGACGAACCGTTCTCCGCCGTGGACCGTGCCACCCGCGACCGCCTTCAGGCCGAGATCCTGGGCCTGCGCACCCATCTGCCGATGCCGGTCATTCTGGTGACCCACGATATGAACGAAGCGCAGCTTCTGGCGGACCGCGTGCTGGTGATCAGGGACGGTCGCGCCATCGCGCAAGGCCCGACCGCCGAGGTGATGTCAGACCCCGACGCCCTGCGCACGATGGGCATCCGAGAAATCGCAGCAATGTTGCCCGCCCGTATCGCAGCACACGAAGACGACGGCATGACCCGGCTTGAAACAGCGACAGGGTCGATCTGGCTGCCCCGGATCATGTCTTCTGCCATCGGTGATCTGGTGCGGGTTCGCATTCTGGCGCACGACGTGATCCTGTCAAAAGGCCGCCCCCAAGGGCTTTCGGCGCAGAACATCTTACCCGCGACGGTATCAGAGGTCCGCTATGGCGACGGGCCGGGCGTAATGGTGCAACTGGCCTTGGGTGACGATCAGATCCTTGCCCGGATCACGCGGCGCGCAGCACAGGAAATGGCCTTGTCACCGGGGGTTGCGGTGCATGTCGTTCTCAAGGCCATGTCGATTGCCCGCAACCAGATCGCCGCCTCCCCGCCCGGGCATCCTTCTTAGCTGTCGGAGCATCCGAAGGAGGAAAGCCACTGTTTCGCATGCCGATGCTCTGATCTTCAGCCACGCGGTCAGGCAGAACCGGCGCAGCCCCGAAAACTCATCTGCCGTCTTAGGTGGCACGTTGATTTCGCGCCAGCGGATGCTAGGGTACACAACGTCGAACCGTCCCAAACGCGGGGGTACCAAACGCCGCTTCTGCACCATACCGAAGGGTGAATGCGCATCTGGTGATCCCGTGGCACCAGACCCCTTTCAAGGCGAGGCCAAAGATGCAGTTGATCCCCTTTTGTGCCACCCTGAATGACAGCACATCCGTGCTGATCAGGCCTGTTACCCAAGCAGACCGTCATCTTCTTGAGGTCGGCTTCGATCTCCTTTCGGAGCAGGCCAGATACTTTCGCTTTCTCTCAAGCCGTCATGATCTGACACCGGCAGAGCTGGACAGCTTCACCGCTGAAAACACGTCCGAACACGTCGCGATCGGTGCCCTGATCACGGATACGTCGCCGCCCGAGCCAGTTGGCATCGCCCGCTATATCCGGCTGCGCAACCAGCCCCATGTTGCAGAAATCGCCATCACCATCGTGGACAGGCATCACCATCAGGGGCTTGGCAGGCTGTTCTTTGGCGTGCTGTGCAAATACGCGCGGCAAAACGGCATACTGAATTCAACGCCTTGGTGCACCGGGAAAACAAGGCGATGCTGGGCCTGTTGCAGCGGCTTGGCGGCGAACGGACAGCGCAGGTCGACAAAGAGATCGAGATCACAATCGCGGTGGCCGACGACAGCGGCGATCACCCGCTTTCACCCGACACCGGCCCACTGAAAGATGCGCTGGATCGGGTGCAATTCGTCTAGCGGTTCAGCCGCTGGCCGCAAACAACGGCCCGACGCCGACACTGCGCAGCCCCGCCCCTTCGCGCACCAAAAAAAGCGCATCAAGCCCTTGATCGCGTGCCATCCGTGCGCCGGCGTCAGCACCAAGAACCATAAGGGCAGTGGCCCAGGCATCGGCTTTGGCACAGGTTTGCGCAACCACGGTAACCGACGCCGGAGGGCTGGCCAGGGGCGCGCCTTTTTGCGGGTTCATCGTATGGGACAGTCGGCGGCCCTGCACGTCGACCCAGTGGCGGTAATCGCCCGAGGTCGCGACGGCAGCCCCTTCAAGCGACAGAATGGAATGGGGGGCGCGGCGGGTGCTGTCGGGCTGTTCAACGGCGATGGTCCACGCCGACCCATCGGGCCGTGCGCCAAGGGCGCGCATGTCGCCGTCGATGCCCACAAGTGCGGACGTGATGCCAAACGTCGCCAGCGTATCCGCCAGCCGGTCCACGCCATAACCCTTGGCGATCCCGTTCAGATCAAGCGTGACCGGTGCGCGTTTTCGGGCCATGCCCGCCGTCGCGTTTAGCACCAGCGCCGCACCTGCCGCATGGCGCGGCACGGTCATCGCGGACCGGATCCTGTCGGGGCTGGCCGCTTCAGGCCCAAACCCCCAGGCCGTCACCACGTCGCCCACCCCGATCTCAAAGGCTCCGGCAGAGAGTTTGCCAACCTCAAGCCCCAGCTGCAAAACCTCTATCAGCTCCGACTGTACGGGCAGATCGACACCGACCGGCAGCGCGTTCAGCTGCATCAGGTCACTGTCGGGCCGCCATGTGGACATCTGCGCATCGACAGCGTCGACCGCGTTTTGCAACGCAGTTTGGACGGGGGCCGGATCAAAGCCCGAAGCCGCAAAGAACAGGGCCGACCAGCGCGTGCCCATGGTCGCCCCGTTCAGCGCATGACGGACAGGATCAATAGACATCTTCAACATAGCGCCCTTCTGCCCTCAGCGCCGCAGGCGTAAGACCCAGCGGCCTTAGAATGTCATCCAGCGCGTCAGCGACGCCAGCCGCCATGTCGCGGCCCCCGCACACCATCACACGCGCCCCGCCCGCGATCAGCGCCGCGACCTGCGCGGCCTGACCCCGCAACGCGTCCTGCACATAAAGCGGTTGCCGCCCCCGAGAGGTTGCGGTTTCAAGCCCGTCAAGCTGGCCCTTGTCCTGCCAGCCGCGCAGATCGGCACCATAAAGGAAATCACTGTCGGCGTCGCGCATCCCGAAAAACAGATGGATCGGCCGCCGCCGCGTGTTGCCCCGGATGAACCCGGCCAGCGGGCCGATGCCCGTACCGGCGCCGATCAGGATCAGCGGTGTGCGGCTGCGCCCTGCGTGAAATCCAGGGTTCGCGCGACAGAACGCAGACACCGTATCACCCGGCTGAAGCGCCATCAGTTGCCCCGAACACAGGCCACCAGGGTGCTTTCTGACGACAATCTCGATGAAACCGTCGCGCCGCGCCGAGGCGAGTGAATAGAACCGCGGCACGGCGGATCCTTCGGGGACGATCCCCAGCAGATCGCCTGCGTGAAACCGGCCAAAGCCGCCCCCCGTCAGCCGCCGCCAAAGCGACATGCGCGGGACGGCAAAGCGCAAAATTGCCGTGGGGGCCTGCACCTGTGCGCCATAATCGCGACGCGACACCAGCCTGAGGGTTTCGCCTGATGGAACCACCGGCTGATGCGACAGGACAAGTTCCAGCCCCATCGCCCGCCCCAACGCCACGCCCCAGCGGGCGAAATCCTGCGGTGACTGGCGATCCACGGTGTCAAAGGGCACCAGCGTTGCCCACCCCTTGGCCGCAATGACCTGCGATATCTTTTTGGCAAAGCCGCAATAGTGGGGAAAGCTGCGGTCGCCGAACCCAAGCACCGACACCGACGCAAAAGGGGCCGCGTCCATCCGGGCGAAACGGTCCAGAAAACGCCCTGCCGTCGCGGGGGCATCGCCGTCGCCATAGGTGGCGGCCAGTATGATGATCCGCTTTGCATTGGGATACCGTCGGGGTTCAAATGACGACATGGGGGCCGCGTGCACTTTCTGGCCGGCCCAGGTCAGCGCCGCGTGCAGGGTTGCCGCGAAGCCCCAAGTGCTGCCGCCCTCGCTGCCCACCAGCACGATGGTGGCCGCCTGTGCGGCTGTGCAGTTGGCCCGGATGCGCGGGCTGGCCCGGCGGCGGGTCCACCACAGGATCACCCCGGTCACTGCCATCACCGGAACGCTTAGTGCCATCATCCCAAGGATCACCCCCAGCGTGGCAGCGCCCTGACCTGTGTGCAGCATATAGACCGTCTCGGTGATCTGTTCCCACGTGGTCAGATCAGCCCACGACAGCAACGCTCCGGTACCCTGATCGATGTATCCGGTCCCGGAATTGGTCTCAAGCGTGAAGACATCTTCGGCGTCCCCGACATAGGGAAAACCAAGATCGCGCAGTTGGGCGACGGGCGTTTGATCGAGCACGGCAATCCCGGCAAGATCAACGCCCGTCCGGCCGCTGACGGTCGACGGAAAGGCCGGACCCGACCCTTCGCCCGGGATCAGCTCGAAGGTCGAAGCAGTCATCCACAGCGCCGTGCAGGCCGATAGCGCAAGGCCGGTCACCGCAACGCGGGCAATTTCGACATGCAGCCGCCCCGACAGCGGGCCACGCAAGCGCCCGAACCAGCGCCGCCACCCGCCCGTCCGTCGCGCCACCAGCAGCGCCCCCGACAGCGCGAGGGTCAGCAGCGCTGCGGCCCCCACCGCCATCACAATGCGTCCGGTATCATCCAGAAACAGCGACCGGTGCAGGTTGGTCAGCCAACGTTGGATCCGGTTTGGATCCGCACTGCCCACGCCCTGCCCCGTTGCAGGATCAATGATCGCCGAACCGGGCGTGCCTGCGTCAAACCAATACGCGGTAATCCGGCCCGACGGTGCACGCTTGATCTGCTCGACGCCCGGATAGACCGCCTGAATGCGGTTTGCCAGATCTGCCACGCTAAGCCCTGCGTCGGCCTGCGGTGCGGACAGGTGCTCCATCGCGGGAAACACCGACAGCGCCGCACCGCTCAGGGCCAATATCGTGACGATCGCCAGGGCCAATAACCCCGGCCAGCGGTGAAAAGCGCGGATCATGGCCCGGTTCCCTTACATGTCGTATGTGAAGTTGGCGATATAGCGACGGCCCGCGATGGGGGTACCCGCCCCGTTTGTTGTCAAGGGCACGGCCACCTCGTTGGGGCTTTCGCGAAAATCCTCGACCGCCGCGTCGATGTGCAGGGTATAGCCCGCATCAAACAGCGCATCCGCCAGATCCAGCGTCACCTCAAGCGTGCGCCCCGCACCCACGCTGGCCCCCGTTATGCCGTTCACCTGCGCCGGATCGCCGCCCGTGGCACGGTACCAATCCGTCAGGTGTTTGTAATATTTCGACCGCCCCCCCGCCATCCAAAGGCTGCCGACATAAGCGCCGTTCGGATCGGTGACATAAAGGGCCAGATACGCGCCGCCCCCGCCATAGTTATTCAGCGTCGTGGTCAGCGTGACCGGACGCGCGGCAGCAATGCCAGGCAGGGTAAGGGCTGTTGTCAGCGCAAGGGCGCCAAGTACGGTTTTCATCGATTCGCATCCTTTGAATGGGGTCATCGTCTTGTTTTCCAGCGCGGCGGCATGATGTCCTCCGCGCAGGAAGGCATCTTCAGTTGGTCTGTGCTTTCGGGGCCGTGCCGTTGCTGAAAAGCCCGTTCTGTGGCGGGGCCGTGGTGCCCGCCCTTGCCGGGTCTTTGGCCCCGGTGCAGCCGCCGTCCTCGCAATCGTCGTCGTGCCCCTCGTCATCATGCCGGTCATCGTCATCGCCAAACCATGAAAGAAAGCGGCGCGCCCCGCCTTCAGCGTGATCATCATCATCGTCATCGCTGACGCGGTAGAGCATTGCGGCACTCTGATCCGTCTTCAGCATAGCGGCCACCGGCGCGGCGTGATCGCTGGCAGGCGGTGTTGCAGCGCTCCATACCGGCAGGCCGATCCCTGCCGACACGGCTGCGGTGGCGATCAAAAGGGTAAGTGTCTTTTTCATGGAAATGTCTCCTTGGGGTTGCTGAACCCGTTTTGCAGATCCGACCTGAGGGGTTGCTGACAGGCCCGGCTTTTCTGCTTCAGCCTCCTGTCAGGAACGCACCGCTATCATCGGGGCTTCTGATCGGGCGTCAGTCGTCGTTCTTATTCCGGTGTTCGGGCTTGGAGCCGTCGTCGTCATCGTCGTGGTCTTCGTATTCGACCTTGAGAATCTCAAGCGTCCGGGGGTGGATCGTCATCTCGATCCGCCGCCCCGATGCGTCAAAGCCTTTGATTTCATAGCACCCGTCGTCGATCTTGATCCGGCGCACGGTCCAGCCTTGTTTCTGCGCGAACCGTGCAACGGCTTCACGCGGCTGCCAGTTGGCCATCGGCACAAAGCAGTCATCTTCGGCCAATGCCGCCCCCGCAGGAAGCACCGCCAGAAAGGCGAGCATTGTCAGTGTCTTGTTCATGGGCCAAACTTTCGGTTACGGATGGTCAAGGCATCTCTTGCGCCCCCAACCTTACGGGACGCTGAACAGCATCGCCAAACCGTGTCAGCGCCGTGTCAGCGGGAACTGTGACAACAGGCTTTGACAAAGGGCTTTGACAACAAAGGAAAACATACGCGCCATGCGGATTTTACTGATCGAAGACGACACGGTTCTGGGCACCGCCGTGCGTGACCAGATCGCAGCCGATGGCCATTCTGTCGACTGGGTGACGCGACTGGATGCGGCGGGTGATGCAATGCGGGGCACGGCCTATGATCTGGTACTGCTGGATCTGATGCTGCCCGACGGGCGCGGCATCGGTTTTCTCAAAACGCTGCGCAACCGGGGTGACGTGACGCCGGTCATCATCCTGACCGCCCTTGATCAATTGTCGGACCGGATCGAAGGGCTGAACGCGGGGGCCGATGACTATCTGGTCAAACCTTTCGATCTGCCCGAATTGTCGGCGCGAATCGGATCGGTGGCGCGGCGCTATGCCGGCAATCCGAACCCGATCATCAGCCACGGCGCGCTGGATATCGACATCGCGGCGCGGTCGATCCGCAAGGCGGGCAAGACGGTGCAGTTGACCGCGCGGGAATGGGCGCTCTTTGATGCCTTCCTGTCGCGCCCCGGACAGCTTTTGTCCAAGGCGCAACTGGAGGAAAAGCTGTATGCTTTCGGGTCCGAGATCGAAAGCAACACGATAGAGGTACATGTGAGCCGCCTGCGCAAAAAGCTGGGTGCCGGTGTGATCGAGACAGAGCGCGGCATGGGTTATCGTCTGGGCGCGCCGTGATGCGGCGCTTGAGGTTGCCGCGCAGCCTTCAGGGGCGGCTGGGGCTGATCATCGGCCTGTCGCTGACCCTGCTCTGGATGGGGGCCGCGACGGTAACGGCGGTCATCCTGCGCACCGAGATGAACGAGGTCTTTGATTTCAGCGCTGCAAGAAACGGCGCAGCGCCTGTTGCCCCTTGCCGTCGTAGATATTGTCGAGCGCGAAGAAGACGGCGTCACCCAAAAGCTGGGCATCATCCGCCAACACGATGAATTCTTCACCTTCATCGTGCGCGATGCACAAGGACGCGTTCTGCTGCAATCACATGCTGCCGATCCGGCGGTGTTTCCCGCCTACGACGGTGCTGGATTTCGCAAGACCGCCACACACCGGCTTTATAACGAAGATGCCTTGCAGGGCAGCATCCGCATCTCGGTTGCTGAACCGCTGTCCCACCGGCGTGCGGTCGCGCGGGAAATACAGATGGGTCTTGGGCTGCCGCTGCTTGTGGTCATCCCCGCGGCGCTGCTGGCGATTTTTCTCGCCGTGCGGGCCAGTCTGTCGTCGCTGCGCCGCTTTCGCGAGCGGCTTGAGGCACGCGATGCCCGTGATCTAAGCCCGATCCCCGCGATGGACATCCCCGCCGAGATCACGCCGATGGCCAGTACGCTCAACGATCTGCTTGCCCGCCTGAACGATGCGTTCGATGCGGAACGCAGCTTTGCGGCCAACGCGGCGCATGAACTGCGCACCCCGCTGGCCGGTGCCATCGCCCAGGCCCAGCGCCTGCAATCCGAGACGGATGACCCCGCCGCAAAAAACCGCGCTGCGGATATCGAGACCACGCTGAAGCGTCTCGCCCGCCTGTCAGAGCGATTGATGCAGCTTGCAAGGGCAGAAGGCGGGCGGCTTCGGCTGGATCAGACGACCGACCTGCGGACCGTGGCCCGCATCGCGATCGACGACATTGCGCGGACCGTTGCCCCCGGCCGCGTCGTTCTGTCGTTGGGCGCAGCACCGGTCATGTCCGATCTTGATCCCGATGCGTTCGGCATTCTGTGCCGCAATCTGGTCGAGAACGCCTTGCGCCACGGCGACGCGTCGCAGCCCGTTGCCGTCAATCTGGCGGCTGACGGTGTGTTGACCGTATCGAACGACGGGCCTGTCGTGCCGCCCCAAACGCTTGCGCGGCTGACCGCCCGGTTTGAACGCGGCAGCGCGCGCACGGACGGCAGTGGCCTTGGCCTTGCCATCGTGGCGGCAATTGCCAGCCGGATCGACGCAGAGCTGGTGCTACGCTCCCCCCGGCAAGGGGCCGAAACCGGTTTTGAGGTTGCAATGAGGCTGCCGGTTTCGTCCGCTTTTGCGAAGGGCGCGACCGCGGCCAAGCCCTAGCCTTGGTGCCGGTCGCGCATTCGGGACTGGGGGGGGCGCAAAATATCATTGGACTTGTGCGTGCCGCATATCATCTGACTAGGATGGGGCCGCATGGACAGGCGCTGATCTGATACCGCACAGGACCGGAAATGAAACAGTCGAAGAACCGGTATTACACCGGACCCGTGAGCGAAAATTTCAACGGCACACGGTTCTTCGTGCCAGGACAGCCCACCCCCGACCGGTCTTTCGCCGAGGTGTTGCGCTGGCAGTTCAAGGGCGAAAAGGCGCGCTGGCCTAAACACGTACCCATCACCCCGGACACGCCCCCCAAGCGCAGCACCGCCGCGCGGATCACGATGGTGGGGCACGCCTCAGTGCTTATTCAGGTCAACGGGCTGAACCTTTTGACCGATCCGGTCTGGTCTGACCGGGCAAGCCCGCTGCGCTTTGCGGGGCCAAGGCGCGTAACGGCACCGGGGATCGCCTTTGACCACCTGCCCCCGATTGACGCGATATTGCTAAGCCACAACCACTATGACCACCTTGATATGACGACGCTGGGCCGGTTGCACCGAAAGCACAACCCTTTGATGGTGATGCCGCTTGGCAATGATGCGATCGTGCGCAAATCCATCAGCGACGCGCGGATCAAGGTGGGCGACTGGCACGCTAACATCGCTGTCACGCCAGATGTTTCCGTCACGCTGACGCCCGCCAACCACTGGTCCGCCCGCGGCGTGGCGGATCGGCGCATGGCGTTATGGAGCGGGTTCTGGATCGACACGCCTGCCGCGCAGATCTGGTTCGCGGGCGATACCGGATTTGGCGACGGGGCAATTTTTGAGGACATTCGCAAACGTCATGGTACCCCCAAGATCGCGTTGATCCCCATCGGGGCCTATGCGCCGCGCTGGTTCATGGCGGCGCAGCATGTCAATCCCGATGAAGCGGTGCGTATTTTCAACACGGTCGGCGCAGAACTTGCCCTTGGCATCCACTGGGGCACGTTCCAGTTGACCGACGAGCCGCGCAAGGAACCCAAGGAACATCTTCACGCCAGCCTTGCGTCGGCCGGGATCGCACCCCACCGCTTCAGGGCCTTTGGCCCCGGTGACGTTCACAGCGACGGGGGCAACGTCGCGACAGGCTAAGATCGGGCGGGCTAAGATCGGGCGGGCGGGCGCGTGACCCGGAAACGACATTGGGATGCCCCGATGTGGCCCGTCCGGCAGAAAAACGACATCAGGTCGCTGTTGGCAATGCCTGAACGGAAGGGCGCGCCTAAAGAACGGAGATCCAGATGAAAGAACCACGTGCACGAACGCCGCATCCCAGAATGGCTCCGCCATGCGCCTGCGCCCAGCGTCAGGGGCTTTGCGCTGCTGGCCGGAGCCGAAGCGGTGGCGCGGGGCATGCTGATTTCCGTGTTCCCGCTGGCGATGTACAAGGCACTGGCCGACGCGGCGCTTGTGTCGAAGGTCTATTTTCTGATCGGGGTCGCCTCGCTTGTTACCGGGCTGATGGTGCCGTTTATCTCGCGCTACATTCCCCGACGGTGGGTCTATGTCATCGGGGCGTCGTTTTTCCTGTTCGGGTCGCTGCTGGCCATCACTGGTTCGCCCGCAGCAATCGTCGCGGGGCTGCTTATGACAACGATGGCCACCGTGATGACCTTTGTCTGCTTCAATGCCTATGTTCTGGATTACATTGCCAAGATTGAACTGGGCCGCTGCGAGACGTCCCGGATGTTCTACAGCGCGTTGGGCTGGACAACGGGGCCTGCGCTTGGCGTAATTCTCTATCGCTGGTGGGAGCCTGCACCTTTTTTGGTGGCAGCACTGGCGACATTTGCCATGATCGCACTGTTTCTGGTGATGCGGCTTGGCAACGGGCGGCTGATCACCAAGGCGCGTGCGGCACCAACCAATCCGCTGGCGTTTCTACCGCGTTTCGTACGGCAACCGCGCCTGTTTGCAGGCTGGCTGTTTGCCGTGCTGCGCTCCTGCGGGTGGTGGGTTTACGTGGTCTATCTGCCCATCTTTGCAATCGACGCAGGGCTTGGCGACCAATTGGGGGGCATTGCCCTGTCGATTTCCAACGGAGCATTGTTCCTGACGCCTTTGATGCTGCGCTGGATGCAGCGCCGGTCGATCCGCCATGCGGTACGCACCGGCTTTTTGATGTCCGGGTTGTTTTTTGCGACAGCCGCGCTGGCTGCGGGTTGGCCGTGGATTTCGGTTCTTTGCCTGATGACTGCGTCCTTTTTCCTGATCCTGCTGGATGTGTCGGCAGGCCTGCCCTTTTTGCTGGCCGTCAAACCCTCCGAGCGGACAGAGATGTCGGCGGTCTACGCAAGTTACCGCGATGTATCGGGCATCGCGACGCCGGGGGCTGCGTGGCTGGTGTTGCTTGTGGCCCCCCTATCGGGCGTTTTCGCAGCCGCTGCGCTGGGATTACTGTCGGCATGGGTGTTGGCCAACAGCCTGCCTGCGCGTCTGGGGCAACCGGGCAAGCCACCCAAAGCCCCCCTGCCGGGTCCGGTCTGGCCTGCCGAAAAGGCACGCTAGATCACCCGCCTAGATCAGTCGCCAGTCCGGATCAAAGAGCATCCAAGCGGCCTTTAACGCACATCATTTGGGCCAATGCGATCTATTACCTGAACCATCCAGTGCAGAATTTCCGTATCCTCAGGCTGGTTCCCATCCTGTTCGATCAGCGCAAGAACGCGTTCACGTAGTGCGGGCCATCGGCGATAGAAATCCAAGACATCAACAATCAACAGCGGCCCATCCGGTTTCTGCATGGCTTTACACCTTTTAAACTGACGTATGGCCAAAATAGCAAAGCCAGCACGTTCCCGCCCGTGAATTCAGTGTGAAGAGCTTGGCGATTTTGCAATCACGGGTTAGCGTTCCCCTAGGTAAAGAGGAGCGTTCGGTGTCGGCTGTTCTGGAAATACGCGTGTTCGGGGCGTGCGCCGTGCGGTGGGCAGACACCGCGGCGACCGCGTTGTCGGGGGCCAAGCACCGTGCCATGATCGCTCTTTTGCTGACGGCCCCGCTGGGGCGGCGGTCGCGGGCGTATCTGCAAGAGACGCTGTGGGGTCTGGCCGACTATGAAAGCGGCCATCAGAATTTGCGGCGTGCGCTGTCGGATATCCGAAAGCGGCTTGGTGACCGGTTTGACGATGTGTTTCAGGTCACAAACAGCGATATCGAAATCGATCTGACGCAGGTGCATATTGTCGGCGATCCGTCGGACGGGCCGTTTCTGGATGACCTGATCGTGCGGGAAGCCGCGTTCGTGCGCTGGCGTGATGGCATCCGGGCCAACCCTGCTGCCGTCGCCACCCGCAGCCATCTGTCGCGCACGCGCGGACCGCGCCGAATTCAACCGCGCGTCTGCACCTTGCCGCTGTCGGTGCCGCCGGGCGATCCGGATCTTTGCATCGCCGCCGATTGGATCGCCGAGGAGGCCAGCCGCATGATGTCGCGGTCATCGTTGGTGTCGGTGATCTCGCATCTGTCGGGGCGCGCAATGGCGCAGCGCTTTGTCGACATCAAAAGCGTGCGCGACACTTTGGATGTGGATTACCTGATGACCGGTGCCTTGCGGAGCAGTGGTGGCCATCTGGTGGCGGATATCGACTTCATCGACACCCGGACGGGCACCTTGCTGTGGAACCGGAACCTGCAATGCAGCTTTACGAATTTCGCGGCCGAAGCCAGCGATTGGCTGGTAAATGTCGTGCAATCCGCAGGGCGGTCCATTGCGGAAACAGCGCTTGAGCTGGGCCGCCAAACCGCATTGCCGGACCTGCCCGATCACCGCCTGCTGATCGCGGGGGCCGCTGCGATGCATCACCCGACGCTTGGCGATTTTCTGAAGGCGCGGCAGTTTCTGGACGAAGCCGTGACGCGGGCACCGCAGACACCACAGGTCCATGCGTGGCTTGGAAAGTGGTATGTGCTGAACATCTTCAAGAACTATACCACTGATCGCGCAAGCGACACGCAAAAGGCGCTCGACTGCACCGCGCGCGCGCTGGATCTGGATCCGCAATCCAGTTTCAGCCTGACGATAGACGGGTTTGTGAACGGCAATATCCTCAAGAAAATGGATGTCGCGGAACAGCGCTATGAAGCGGCGCAAGAGATCAACCCGAATGAAAGCCTTGCCTGGCTACTGCGCGGGTCGCTTATGGCATTTCGGGACGAGGGCCGGTCGGCCATCAAAGCGACCGAAACGGCGCGACGGTTGTCGCCCATTGATCCGTTCGGCTATTACTTTGACAGTCTTGCAAGCTCTGCCCATCTGGCAGCGGGCAATTATCAACAGGCGCTTGATCTGGCGGACCTCTCGATCCGGACGAATGATCGGCACATCTCAACCCTGCGCACGCGAATCGCGGCCCTGCATGCGCTGGACCGGCGGGGTGAGGCGCGCCAGACCGCCAGCGACCTGCAACGAAGGTTTCCTGAATTCAATTTATCGGATTATCGCAGCACGCATCCCTCATCGGACAGCAAGACGGGGCAGTTGGTGATCGACGCCCTGTCGGCTGCCGGCATTTCATAGAGCATCAGGCAAAAGGATTTAAACGATGGCACAATACGGTGGATTTGGCGGCTTCGGCGGATTTGGAGGGTTCGGCGGATTTGGTGGCTTTGGTGGGGGCACGAATTTCACCGGCCTGGGCAGTTTTCTGGGTGCGCAGGATCCCGGCGGTTATGACCCCGCAACCACCTTCGGCCTGCAGTCCACCTCAGAGGCGCTGCGCCATCGTACCGACCCGCCCGAACATGCCATCGCCGCCGAATTGCCCTTTTCAGACGCCAGCACGCTTGGGGGGCTCGCCACCTGGGTGCGCGGGTCGCTTTATGTCAGCGACTATCTGAGCGGTGTCTCGGCACAGGCCAATCCTGACAACGGCGGATCTGTCACCCTGTCGTATGACGGCGTGCCGGGGTTGACGCTGCACCGCCCTGCCCCGGATCTTTTGCGCGCACAATGCCGGTTGGTCACCGACTATATGACCCTGCGTGCCGAAAGAAGCGCCGAGATCACATCCCAGCTTGGCTTTCCGACCCCCTATTTCTCGATGATCCTTGGCCTGCATGGTGCCCAGAACAGCAAGACGCTGGAACTGATCACCGCCACCCAGGTGGCCGCCGCCCACACGGCGATGATCGTCAAGCACCACCTTGCCGTGCGCCGCCCCGATCAGATGGATGCACGCATCATGCCGATGATCCCCACACCCGGACATGGCAGCTTTCCGTCGGCCCACGCAACCGAAGCCTTCGCTGTGTTGACCGTGCTTGAGGCACTGATCACCGCGTGGGACACGTTGTCGGACACCGGCCAGCGCATTGCAGCGCTGCGCGGGCTGGCCGAACGCATCGCAGTCAACAGGACGGTGGCTGGCGTGCATTACCCGATCGACAGTTGGGCGGGGGCCGCCCTTGGCAAGCTGGTAGGGCGGATCGTTTTGAACCGCGCCGGGCAATCCGCCACGATCCCGCAGCGCGATTACGTTCCTGCGGATGCCGATTTCTTTGACGACGACCACCGCGATCCCGATATTGCAGCAAGTCACGGGCTGACTGTGGTCGCGCAGATGGATCCGGTCGCGCCCGCGCCAAGCTTCTCGTGGCTATGGGATCACGCCTTGGCCGAAGCGCAAGGACAGGTCTGATGGACATGCATCGCGCCCCCGAGGCCCGGATCGACCGCTACACCGGTCCCTATGAGAGGTGGGTTTTCTCGCCCGAACTGGGCCTGCCATACGCCTTTCCGGCCGTTCGCGACGGGCCCGCGACCCATTTCACCGCATTGGCCGAGGGACGCAATCTTGCCTTGGCTCAGAACAGCGAAACCCTCCGTGTCCCCCCGCTTTGGAGCCGTGACCCCGATGTCACCCCCTTTGCGATGTGCCCACCCCGGACCGAAGCACGGGCCGAAGCACGGACCGAAGCATGGGCCACCGGCGAAAGCCCGGACCTGCGGCTTTGCGCGATGCTGCACAAGCTTGACGGGGGGCGCTTTCGGCTGAACATGCCCATTGATCCCGCCACATGGCCCGACAGCTATGACGCCCATGCCACCCCCGCCACCTGGACGCCGCCGGACGTGAAACCGAAAGTCATCGTGGGGGTCATCGATGACGGCATCCCCTTTATGCACCGCGCCTTTCTGGACAGCGCCGGAAAGACGCGCATCAATCTGGTATGGGTGCAGGCCGCCCGCGCTGGCACCCAAGCCGATGAACCCGCAGCCGTCCCCTTTGGCCGCGAGATCACGCACAGCCAAATCAACGCGCTGCGCCAAAAGCACGGCCCGCACGAGGCCAACGCCTATCGCGAGGCAGGGGTGATCGACCGGACACTGCCCGAACTGGGCTCCGCCCTGACCCATCACGCCACCCATGGGGCACATATCGCGGGCATCGCGGCAGGAAACGACCGGTTTGTCGGTGCCGCCCCGCTGCCTGATGAGGCGCAGATCATCGCGGTGCAACTGCCCAACACGATCGCATGGGATACCTCCGGGTTTGGCAAAGAGATGATGATGCTTAGCGCCATCGAATATATCTTTCACCGCGCCCGCCTGATCGCGCAGGCTTTTGGGTGCGACGAAATTCCGCTGATCGTGAATTTCAGCTATGGCTGGAGCGCGAACCGCCACGATGGCGGGTCCAGCTTTGAACGCGCTGTCGAAGCGCTTTTGACGGAACGCAAGACGGTGCAGCCGCTGACCGAGCTGGTCATGCCGACGGGCAACAATTTCGCCAACCGGATGCACGCGCATTTCACCACAGCCGATTTCGCAGACAAGCCCCTGCGTTTCGGGTGGCAGCAAATGCCCGACGACCGCACGTCGAGCTACCTTGAGATCTGGCTGCCCGCCGATATTGACCCAAGCGACTGGAACGTGACCGTCGCACCGCCCGAGGGTAGTTTTCCCGGCATCGGCAAGACCCTGCCTCTTACCCCGGATGAGAGCCTCACAGGGGGCGATCCGCGCCGCTTTACCGAGCTTGAGCTTGATGGTCAGGCCATTGGCCAACTTTCGGCGGATAAACACCTGGGCAACCGCTGGCGCGTCATGATCGCCCTTGCCCCGACGGCCGCCTATCCCGGTCGGTCGGGCCGCACGCCTGTCGGGCTTTGGACCATCGCGATTGATACAGGCCGCACCCCGCTCAACGCGGATCAAAGCGTGAATGTCTGGGTCCAGCGCGATGACGATCCGGTGCAACTGCATACGGGCGGCCAACAAAGCCATCTGGTGGATCTGGCCCGGCCCGCAGCACCAAGGGCGCTGGACGTGCCGCCGCTGACCCCGGTGCGCGGGTATGGGTGCCTGAATGGCATCGGCACGGCACCCTCCGTCATGCGGGTTTCAGGCTATGTGCAGTCCACGCAAAATCCGTCATTCTATAGCGGTGCCGGGCAGATTTCAGCCCTGCCGGATGGCACGTTTGCCTTGGGTCCCGACATGCCATCGGTCTGCGCCGTCGCTGATCAGGGGCAGTTTCGCCCCGGTCTTGCATCAATCGGCACGCTGTCGGGATCGGGGTCGCGGGTGGTGGGCACAAGTGCCGCAACCGCAGCCGTCACCCGCATCATGGCAGGCAACATCGCCCGCGGGCACCCGCCTAAGAACTGGATTTGAAAGCGTGGGGTGCTTCGCCCGGTCCGGCCCTTTGGAACTGGCTATAAAAGGTTCAAGATCAGGACCTTACCGCGTGGGCGCAGTATCCGGCACCGCGCTTGAACGTGCCATGAAACCCACCGGTCCCTTGGTGTGAACATGCGAATTCACACCAAACTCACTCACACCTGATTAACGGCTCGTTTACCCTTTTTCCTATGACAAGCGGCACCGATTTTCGGCACCGCATATAGGAAAAAGGGAGAAAAGCGATGTCGTTGATCATGCAATCACATGGCGGGTCCGACCAGACAAGGGATCCACACCATAAACCCCAAGACCTGCTTGAAGCGTTGCGCCCTGCGGACGGTGATATTGCCGTAGACGAGGTTGCCGACTTTGGGTTCCTGCTGCCCCCGGACGGGGATGCCGGGCAGTATCTGACGCATATCCCGACAGAGGATCTTGACGCACTTGGCGCACTGATGGTGCCACAGAACGATACGGTTGATGCCTCACCCGACAGCCCGATGCCGGCGGTTTTTACCTATTGGGGGCAGTTTCTTGACCACGAACTGACCGCCCGCACCGACCGCGAAAGTGCCCTGACCAGCATTGAAAACCCTAATCCGATCCTTTCGGGTGCCCAGATCGAGCGTCAGTTGAAAAACGCGCGCACGCCGCGCTTTGATCTGGATTCGGTCTATGGCGGCCTGCCGGTCGGAGCCTTTGCCAGCCCCGAACTGCAAAAGGCGGCGGCCATCATGCGCACCGGTCTGCGCCATCCGGTACACACCGCGAAGATGCGGGTCGGCACAGCGGTGCAGCCCGGCCCCCTGCCCGACGACACGCTTGACATCCACCGCGATCTGCCCCGGTTCCACCAGGTTGAACAAAAAGTGCGCGATGCCGCGATCACTATCGCGCGGTCGCAGATGCCCCCCGAAAAGGCCGCCAAATTCGAGGCAAGCCTGCCCAAACGCGCGTTGATCGGGGACATGCGAAATGATGAAAACCTTATCGTCGCGCAATTTCACCTCAGCTTTTTGCGTTTTCACAACAAGACCGTCGATTATCTTACGGAAAACGAAACCGGCTGGGTGCCTGATTTTGACGCCGCGAAATCGCTTACAACGCTTCATTACCAGTGGCTTATCGTGCACAGCTTTCTCAAGACTTTATGCGATGGCGGGGTCGTCGACCGGATCCTGCAAACCCACAACGCGCATTATAATGCCTTCCGGGCGGCCTATGCCGAACGCAATCCCGGACGTGTGGTGGGCAATGTGCTGCCGCTGGAATTCAGCGTGGCGGCCTATACCGGTTCGGCCATTCGATGGTGCGCAATATCTATGATTATAACCGCACTTTCGGGCGGCCCAACGGCACCGCACCTTTCGATCAGATCTTTGTCTTTACGGGCGGTGGCGGCCTTGGCGCGCCCTTTGGTCTGGACATCCGGAACATCCCGCAAAACTGGGTGATCGACTGGTCGCGCTTTGTGACCGCCGATGACAGCTTTGCCGATGGCGGCCCGCAACGCGTGGCGCGGGCCATCGATACGCTGGTGGCCCCGCCGTTGGGCGACATGTTCAACGAGGGCAATGACATTGATCCGGCCCTGCCCAACCATGATGCGCTGCGGGCCATGTTCCGCAATCTGGCGCAGCGCAACCTGCGGCGTGGCAAAAGCCTGCGCTTACCAACCGGTCAGGCGCTTCACGCCCACCTCAAAAGCATCGGTGCGATTGCCAGCGATCCGCAGAATGATGTTGCGTCTTGGGTCTCGGGCAAGCCCGATCTGGCGGCCTTTCTGCAAGGCAACGCGATGAACAGCGCCACGCCGCTTTGGTTCTATTGTCTGGCCGAAGCCGAGAATACGCCCGGTGCCGGATTGGGCGAGATGGGCAGCTGGATTGTGGCAAGCACCTTTATCGGGGCGCTGATGGATGATGCCACATCAGCTTTGGCACGGGAATTCTCGCCCACCCAAAGCCCGCTGCGTGCGCCCGATGGCACCCCCATCGACAGCATCGAAAAATGGATGCGCTTTGCCGCCGTGCTGGCCTGAGGCGCATCTCTTCCCGAGGGGGGGCCGCAGTGGCGCGGGGCCCGCCCTGCCAATTGGCCCCATCCCTTTCAGGACCACCATCAGGAGAAGACCCATGCAAGTCGATGAACTTCGGGTAGAAACGTATCTTAGAACCGGTGCCCACGAGGCGGCCTTGCGCCAGGAATTCGGTGACGCGCTTTATGAAGACCTGACCCGCCTTGCCAAGGCTGCAAACACTGCGGCCCCACAGTTCGAGACGCAACGCCGCACTGTGTTGGTGCTGCCGGGTTTCATGGGGTCGAAACTGAGCGCGATCGCGGACGGCCAACCCGATCTTGTCTGGGTTCAGCCGTCGGATCTGGCGTCGGGCGGCATCACCAAGCTGAAATGGGGGGCCAGCGTCGCCGCCACGGGCACCATCCTCGCCCCTTACCTCCGCCTGCTTTTGCGGCTCAAGCTGGCGGGGTATGATGCAGAATTCATGCCCTTCGACTGGCGGCAGTCGCCTGGTGTCACCGGCCGCGCGCTGATGCGCCAGATCACCAAACGGGGGCTGAAAGATGTCACCTTGGTGTGTCATTCGATGGGTGGGCTGGTGGCCCGCCAGATGGCTGCTGAAGACGCGGATCACAGCACGATCACGGGCATTGTAACGATCGGCACGCCCAATCAGGGCTCTTACGCGCCGGTCCAGGTCTATGATCTGAACCATTCGCTGCTGGGTCCGCTGGGGCTGGTCAGATCTCAAACACGACCGCAAGACGCTGGTCGACAGCTATCTGCGGGCCTTCCCCGGCCTGACCGAGATGTTGCCCGCACCGGACAGACGCCCCGACGAAAGCCTTTTCACGAAAAGCGGCTGGCCCGATACGTCGATCCCGCCCACGCCGTCGGCACTCAAGCAAGCCAAGGCCGCGATCATGGCGCTTGCGTCGCCCGATGAACGGTTTCACCAGATTATTGCCACCGGCGAAGAAACCGTCGTCGGCGCAGCGCGGCAAAACGGGGCGCATGTCTATCGCATAACACGCGATGGCGACGGCACCGTTCCCCGCGATCTGGCGGAAATGGGCAATGTGCCGCGCTATTACTGCAAAGGGGCGCACGGGTGGCTGTGCAACCGGTCCGATGTGATCGCGGCCACCATCGATCTGATCGGCACGGGCAAAACGCAGGCGCTGCCGCAAACCGTGCGCGCCGACACCCGCGAAACCGTTGCCATCGACGCCCTGAGCACAGACATGGCCGCCGCCGCGCAAAGCACCCTTCCCCCGACGCAGGAAACCGATTTCGCGGGCGCTTTCCTGTCATCTCGTGCCGATGTCGACCCGACCGGCACGGCCACCACGGGCGCAGCATCGCCATCGCGAATGGCCTATTCCAGCGATGTGGTCAAAGCGGCAAGCGCACGCTGGCAGGCTTCGGACCCGGAGCGTGAAGTTGTCATGCGCAGCCAGCTTGAGGCGCAGCCCCTTAGCGCGGAAACACCTGCGCGGCTGAACGCCTATGCGCGGCGGCTGATCACACAAGTGGATGCCGCGAAAGGCAACGGTCAGGCCCACAAGATCAGCCGCGAACTTGAAAACGCGCTTGGCTATCTTGATACCCTTGAGGGCACAGATCTGCCGCCCGCAGCCCCCGCAACCGCCCTGCTGGAACGGGTCATCGGCGAGGCCGAGGAATTCCTGTCGGTCATGTTTGTCAAACGCGCGGTTGTCGCCTCTCGTGCGGTGGGGCGGATCGTATCTGCCACGACGCTTCGGGGGTTCGGCACCGGCTTTCTGATTGCACCGGGTATTCTGATCACCAACCACCACGTTCTAAGCAATGCCCGCAGCGCCGAAGGGGCCGCCGTGCAATTCAGCTACGAGTTGGAAATCGACAGCCGTGAAATGCCCGGCCACACCTTTGCGCTGGAACCCGGCCGGTTGTTCCATGCAGACGAGCGGCTGGATATGGCCATCGTTGCCGTCGCTCCGGTGTCTGCCGATGGCAGGGCGCTGGATGAATTCGGCTTTCTGCCCCTGGTCGGGGTCGAAGGCAAAATCCGCAAGGGCCAGCCCGTCAACATCATCCAGCACCCGCTGGCCGGACGCAAACAGGTGGTCTTTCGCGAAAGTGTCTTGACGGCCCTGCCCACCGACGTGGATCACGTGGCCCACTATACCGGCGACACGCAGCCCGGATCCTCTGGGTCACCGGTCTTCAGCGACCGTTGGGAGGTCGTTGCCCTGCACCATTCCGGTGTGCCGGATCAGACGGCCAATGGCGACTATATCACGATGGACGGCGGCATCTGGAATGCCACCGCCGACCCGCAGATGCGTACGGTAAAATGGGTCGCGAACGAAGGCATTCGGGTGTCGCGGATCGTGGCGCATCTGAAAACCTTGCCCGCGCTCCTGTCGCGGTCAGGTCAGCCCGGCGCGGCGCTTGTCGACAATCTGCTGGGCGTGTGCCGGCAGGCCGCGGTGGACGGGCTGTTCAGCGTGCCCGCGCCGCTGCTGCCGCCCGCCCGTGAACACATGGACCAACCGCAGCCCCCCGACATTGTAGCAGCGCAGGTTCATAACCCGCGTCCAGCCCAGATGGGTGCCACACTCACCGTGCCGCTCCGGATCAGTTTCAACATTGGATAAGTCTTGCAGAATTCCCGACCCTGTCCCCCCCGTGGTCTCTCCCCCCACTGGACAGGACGGGTTTCTGGCACGGGGGCCGGGCCAGGGTGGTTGTCCCGACCATCAAACCGGCCCCATCATACTTTGCGCAAAAGACGAAACCGCCGGACGCGCTCAGCGTGGCGGCACCATGCGCACAAGATCCGCCGTATAGTGCCGCGCAACGGCCCATAGACACACAAGCCCGACGCAGATCACCGCAATGCTCAAAGCGATCCGAAAGGTCCGACCGGCGGGTGCATTCCCGGACGGTGCGCTTTTGCCCAGCCGCTTTGCCACGGCGATACCGATCGTGGCCCACAGCGCGCCAACCGTATATCCACCCAAGACGTCGCTTGGAAAATGGACGCCCAGATAGATGCGGCTGAAGCCCACAAACCCCATCAAGGCGCCACCCGCAATCAGTATCAGCGCCCAGCCTCGCCCCGCACGTGCGTGGGCCTTGGCGTGGATCGCGACATAGGCCAGAAAAATGCAAAGCGCCGCAATCGACGCGCTGTGCCCGCTGGGAAAGGAAAAGCTGCTTTCCGTATAATAGCGCAGGTCCGGCCGGGCGCGCGCAAACAGATCTTTCAGGACCGTGACGGTGCTGACATTGCAGATCAGCACCACCCAAAGCACAGGAATAGCGACACGCTGCCGCCAGATCCACATCAAGATTGATGCAAAAAAGGCCAGCGTGGCGATCCCGCCCCAATAGCCCAAAGCCGTGATACTGGAAAAAACCTGCGTCAGCAGATCACTTCGCAGCGCAAAGACACGCTGCGCGATCCAGAGGTCTGCCTGCACGAGGAAACCGCCCTTGCCCCCAATATTGAACGCGGTGGCGGCAAAGAGCACCAGTAGACACATAAGCGCCGTGCCGAGGCGACGATCAAAGAGAGCTGGAGGTTTCATTCATACGACGCTCCCTGCGCCCCTGCGTTCCTGTGATTATCGCGCGGCGGTTACATCTGGCGGGGGGCACAGCCGCTTCCTTTGCGCAAGGGCCGGTCAGTCGGGCGATGCGGTTTGGTGATACCCGACCATAACCGCAACTTCGTCGCGCGAGCCAAGGATCACCGGCACGCGCTGGTGCGGGCCTTTCGGGGTGACATCCATGATCGGGCCGGTCCCGGTCGATGCCGCACCGCCCGCGCTTTCGATGATCATCGCCATCGGATTTGCCTCGTACATCAGGCGCAGTTTGCCGCCCGCTGCGTGATTGTTGCTGTCGGCGGGGTACATGAATACGCCGCCGCGGGTCAGGATGCGGTGCACATCCGCAACCATCGATGCGGTCCAGCGCATGTTGAAGTTGCGCCCGCGCGGGCCGTCCTTGCCAGCCACACATTCCGAAACATAGCGTGCGATCGGTGCGTGCCAATATCGCGCCCGCGCCGTGTTGATCGCATATTCCGATGTTTCAGCCGGCACGGTCATATCGGGATGGGTCAGGCAGAATTCACCCCGCCCCGGCAGGCTGCTGAACCCCGCAACGCCGTCACCCCTGGTCAGCACAAACATCGTCGATGGGCCGTAGATCGCATAGCCCGCACAAATCTGGTTCCGGCCCGTCCGCAATACATTCCGGTCGCCGTCGGCCTGCACCTGCATGATCGAAAAGATCGAACCAACGGACAGGTTCACGTCGAGATTTGACGATCCATCCAGCGGGTCGAAATACAACAGATAATCGCCCGCCTGCGGTTCCTTCAGCCAAGTCACGTCTTCGACCTCTTCCGAGACGAGGGCGGCAAGGCGCGGGCTGTTGGCGCATTCCCGCTCGAATACGTCATTGGCCAGAATATCAAGCGTCTTTTGTGTTTCACCCTGCACGTTGATTTCGCCTGCGGACCCAAGATTGCCCTCAAAGGCTCCGCTGCGCACCAGCCCCGCAATCGCGCGGGCAGAGGCGGCGATGTCTTCAATCAGAAAGATCAGATCGGGATCAAAGGCATTTTGCGTCAGATAGCGCCGAAGCGTGGGTGCGTTCATCGTGTTTCCTTAAAAAGTCAGGGTCGCCTGCACAGCTTTCTTCCAGCAGGCGTATTTGCTGTCGCGCTGGTCCTTGTCCATGGTCGGCTTGAATCGGGTCTCTTGGGTCCAGGATTTGGCGAATTGTTCCTGATCTGGATAGACGCCCGCGTGCATCCCTGCAAGCCATGCAACCCCAAGTGCCGTCGTTTCGTGGACTGTGGGGCGATCAACGGGCGCGCCGATAATGTCGGACAGGAACTGCATCGCCCAGTCACTGGCCGTCATGCCGCCATCCACCCGCAAGGTGGGCTGCACGCCCGTAACCTGCCAATCCGCCGCCATCGCTTCAAGCAGGTCGCGGGTCTGGTAGCCGACGCTTTCAAGCGCTGCCCGGGCCAATTCGGCGGGACCAGTCGCGCGCGTCAGGCCAAACGCAGCACCGCGGCAATCGGGGTTCCAATAGGGGGCACCCAAGCCGACAAAAGCCGGCACCAGAATGACGTTCTGCGCCGGGATCGGCCTTTTCTGCCAGCGTTTGCGTCTGTGCTGCATCGTCGATGATCTGCAATCCGTCGCGCAGCCATTGCACCACGGCACCCGCCACAAAAATCGATCCCTCCAGCGCATAGGTCGGCGTGCCGTTCAACTGATAGGCGATCGTGCCAAGCAGACGGTTCTTTGACCGCACAAGCGTGTCGCCAGTGTTCAGCAGCGCAAAGCAGCCGGTCCCGTAGGTTGATTTCAACATGCCCGGCTCAAAGCACGCCTGCCCCACCGTGGCGGCCTGCTGATCGCCCGCAACGCCGTGTATCGGGATCGCGGCCTTCAGCAGGTCAGGCGATGTCACGCCAAAGTCATCGGCGCAGTCCCTGACCACGGGCAGCATCTGGACCGGAATATTGAGCAGATCGCAGATCGTCTGGCTCCACCGGCCTTTGCGGATATCGTAAAGCATGGTGCGTGCGGCATTGGTGGCGTCGGTCGCGTGCACCTTGCCGCCCGTCAGCTTCCAGATCAGAAAGCTGTCAACTGTGCCGCAAAGCAGCGCCCCTTTGGCGGCGCGGTCGCGGGCCCCTTCGACATTGTCCAGAATCCACGCCAGCTTGGTGGCCAAAAATACGGGTCCAGTAACAGCCCCGTCCGTTCGGTGATCATGCCTTCGTGGCCCGCATCGTGCAGGGCGCGACAGTGCGCGGCGGTGCGCCGATCTTGCCAGACGATCGCGTTATAAAGCGGTTTGCCGGTGTCTTTGTCCCAGACCACAACGGTTTCGCGTTGGTTGGTGATACCTATGGCAGCAATATCAGTGGCGTCGATACCCGCTTTGCCAATCGCCGCGCGGCAGGTTGAAAGCGTGCTGCGCCACAGATCTTCGGGATCATGTTCAACCCAGCCTGACCGGGGAAAATGCTGCGGGAATTCTTCCTGCGCGCTGGCCACCATCCCCATTTCGGCGTCGTAAAGGATCGCACGGCTTGAGGTGGTCCCTTGATCGATGGCAAGAATATAAGTCATGCGCGTCCCCCGATGGTTGGCAAGCGTTGCGTATCACTGGTCTTAGCAAAGGCCCGCGCGGCGCACCAGCCGGACAGGCGGCAATCAAGACTGCGGCGCTTTTTGGTCCATGTTGGTGCCCCCCCTTTTCCCGCGTTCAACGGCTTTGCTGCTGTGGCGGGGTTCCAACCGTTTCGGCCAGAAAACCCTCAAGCTTTTGCACTTCTTGCGCGGTCAGCCGCAGCCCCAGCTTCGAACGACGCCAGATGATATCGTCGGCAGAGCGTGCAAATTCCTTTTGCACCAGCCACGTCACCTCGGACGCCGTCAGGCTGGACCCGAAGTTTTCACCTAGATCAGCGGCAGCTGTGGCCTCACCCAAAATGTCGAACGCCTCGGTGCCATAGGCCTTGACCAGCCGATCCGTCCACGCGGGGTCAAGGAACGGATACCGTTCCGCCAGACGGTTTTTCAGGTCCTCCACGCCGTCGACCGGAAAATCCCCCCCGGGCAAAGGAACGCCCGCCGTCCACGCGGGCGATACGTTGTGCAAAAACGGCGCGATCTTTTCCATCGCGGATTCCGCAAGGCGGCGATAGGTGGTGATCTTGCCGCCGAACACATTCAGCATCGGTGCCCCGGCCGAGGTATCGACCTTGAGCACATAATCACGGGTCGCCGCTGTGGCGGAACTTGCCCCGTCGTTATAAAGCGGACGCACGCCGGAATACGTCCAGACAATGTCATCGGTCGTTATCGGCTTTTTCAGATAGCTTGAGGCGAACTTGACAAGATAGGCCTGTTCCTCGGGGGTGCACAAAGGTTTTTCGCGCACATCCGCGTGGTCGGCATCGGTGGTGCCGATCAGCGTGAAATCCGTCTCATAGGGGATGGTAAAGATGATCCGCCCGTCTTCGCCCTGAAAGAAATAACATTTATCGTGGTCATAAAGCTTGCGCGTGACAATATGGCTGCCGCGCACCAGACGCACGCCTTCGGTCGCATTGATCCGGGCGCGTATTGCGGATCACGTCCTCGACCCACGGGCCGCCCGCGTTCACCAACATGCGTGCGCGAAGGGTGCGGCGGGTGCCGCCGTTGCGGGGCTCAAGCGTGATGGTCCAGGTGCCGTCGATCTGCTCGGCCGAGACGACCTTGGTGTCCGTGTCGATCCGCGCACCGCGTGCCTGCGCGTCGCGGGCGTTCAACACCACAAGGCGGCTGTCTTCGATCCAGCAATCGGAATATTCATAGGCCTTGGTGAAGCGATCCTTCAGCGGGGCCCCCTCGGCTGTGCCTTCAAGATCAAGCGATGTGGTGCCCTTAAGGATCTTTCGCCCGCCCAGATTGTCATACATGAACAACCCCAGCCGGATCAACCAAGCGGGGCGACGCCCCTTTAGCCACGGCATCACGACGTTAAGCACCCTGGATGTGGGTGTGTCCCCTTCGAACCGCATATCTTTATGATAAGGCAACACAAAACGCATCGGCCACGATATATGGGGCATCGCGGCAAGCAGCGTTTCGCGTTCGATAAGCGCCTCGCGGACCAGTCGGATCTCCCAATATTCAAGATAGCGCAGCCCGCCGTGAAAAAGCTTTGTCGACGCCGAGGATGTCGCCGAGGCCAGATCGTTCATCTCGGCCAGTGCAACACTATACCCGCGCCCTGCGGCGTCGCGTGCAATGCCGCAGCCATTGATGCCGCCGCCGATGACAAAAATATCGACAATATCAGGGGTATCAAGCTGGCTCAAACAAGCCTCCTCGCTTCATGATGTGCCGCGATCAAGGTGAAACGGCATCTTGCGGCGATCAGACAGCAAGGCCCCATCTAATTCAAGGCCGAATGTTCGTTTGCGTTCGTTTCTACAAAATTCTGCGATATGCCGTCCCTATTACGTTCGAAATCCGCTTGTCCTTGTGCGTTTCCGCCCCATTTGACGATGCACGTTCTTGACCCTTCGCGGCTGAGTGTTGATTGTAAAGGCCGGCGTGTTGCTTTCGCAATCACGCACCATCGCTAACCGAGGCCATGAATGTCGAATTTCAGACAGCGAGAGATACTTGAACTGGCCCGAAAAGATGGCAAGGTCACAGTTGACGGGTTGGCCGCGCAGTACAACGTGACCGTCCAGACGATCCGCCGTGATCTGTCGGAACTGGCCGACACCGGGCGTCTTGAGCGGGTGCATGGGGCGCCGTCGTCCCTTCGGGGGTGGTGAATATCGTTTACGACGAACGCCGCCGTCTGAACGAGGGTGGAAAAAAAGCGATTGCAGGGGCCTGTGCGCAGGCGATCCCGAACGGCGCATCGGTGTTCATGAACATCGGCACCAGCACCGAAGCGGTGGCCCACGCGCTGCTGGACCACGAGAACCTGCTTGTCGTCACGAACAATCTGAACATCGCCAACATTCTGGCCGCCAATCAAAGCTGCGAGATCATCCTGACAGGCGGGGTTCTGCGCCGTGCGGATGGGGGCATGGTCGGCGGACTGACTGCCGAAATGGTTCTGCAATTCAAGTTCGACATCTCGGTTCTGGGATGCTCTGGTATTGATGCAGACGGAGATTTGCTGGATTTCGATGGGCAGGAAGTGCTTGTCAGCCGCACGGCGCTTGGCCGGTCGCGCC
Source organism: uncultured Alphaproteobacteria bacterium (assembly GCA_963728645.1). Lineage (GTDB taxonomy): Bacteria > Pseudomonadota > Alphaproteobacteria > Rhodobacterales > Rhodobacteraceae > Sulfitobacter. The sequence continues at coordinate 107,631 of CAVSLU010000003.1, forward strand.
GTGTTATGGTGGTGGCGGATCACCTCAAGTTCCAACGCAAGGCCCCGCTGACGATTTGTTCGCTTGGCGACGTGCACTGCTTGTTCACGGACAAGGCACTACCTGCCCCGCTGTTGCAAAACTGCACGCGATGGGGGACCGACGTGGTGGTCGTCTAGACCGGGGGGTCTTAGCTCAGCCTGCCTTGGGCGACCGTCTGTTGCGACGCCTTGCGCGTTATATAAAGGCGCTGCACAAAGGCCAGTACAAAGACCGCCGTCAGGATCAGCACGATGGTCGGGGCGGGTGCGCTGTCGATAAAAAAGCTTAGATATGTGCCCGCCAACATGGCACCTGTGCAGACCGCCAGCGAGACGATCAGCATCGGGCCAAAGCTGCGCACGATCAGAAACGCAATGGCCCCCGGCGTAATCAGCAGCGCCACGGCAAGGATCAACCCCGTCGCCGTCAGCGTGGCCACAATTGTCAGCGACAGCACCCCCAGCAAACCATAGTGCAACAGCCCCGTCCTTAGCCCGCTGGCCTGTGCCTGCGCAGGGTCAAAGGCGTGCAACAGCAGGTCTTTCCATTTCAGCACCAGAAACCCCGTGACCAGCACCGATATGCTGCCCGCCGTCAAAAGATCCTGCGGCCCCACGCCCAGCATGTTGCCAAACAGGATATGATCCAGGTGCTGGGTCGTATTGACAGAGGTATACATGATGATCCCCATCCCGAACATGCCGGAAAACACGACCCCCATCACCGTGTCCTGCTTGATCCGGCTGTTCTGGCTTAGATATCCCGTAAGCAACGCACATGACATGCCCGCCGCAAATGCACCCAGGATCAGCGGTGCCCCCGTAATCCATGCGAGCACCACGCCGGGTAGAACGGCATGGCTGACCGCATCCCCCATAAGCGCCCAGCCTTTCAGCACCAGAAAGCACGACAGCAGTGCCGTCGGCGGGGCGACCAGCAAGACGATCCAGAATGCGTTTTGCATGAAGGGGAACTGGAATGGAAAGAGCATTGTATCGATCATGGTGCCACGCCCGCGCGCAAATCCTTCAGCGCGTTCGACGCTCTGCGTCGCGCGGCAAGAACGCCGTGTTTGGGGGCAAAGACAAACGCCGTCAGGAAAATTCCCGTTTGCAGGCAGACGATCACGCCCCCCGTGGCACCGTCCAGAAAATAGCTTAGATATGCGCCCAGAAATCCGGTGATCGTACCAATCAGCACCGACACGACGATCAGTCGCGGGAACCGGTCGCACAGCAGATAGGCCGTGGCCCCCGGTGTGACCACCATGGCAATCACCAAAAACGCGCCCACCGTCATCATCGCGGCAACGACCGCAGCCGACAATAGCATGAAAAACACCGCCTTCAGCACATCCGGCTTCAGCCCCATCGACCGCGCGTGGTTTTCATCAAAGAAGGTTACCATCAGGTCTTTCCACTTCAACAACAACACCGTCATGCACACAATGCCAATAATCGCCAGTTGAACGATATCGGAAGGTGCGATGGCCAGAATATTGCCCATGATGATGGTCTCGATGCTGACAGACATCGGGGACAAAGACACCATGAACAGCCCCAGCCCGAAAAACGACGTGAAGATGATGCCGATGATCACATCGATCTTGAGGCCCGAACGCCCAGACAGGAACAGCATCGCGCCTGCCGCCAACCCGCCCGCCAGAAACGCGCCAAGCGCAAAGGGCAGGCCCAGCATATACGCCCCCGCGACGCCCGGTACGACCGAATGGCTAAGCGCGTCACCGATCAGCGACCACCCCTTAAGCATCAGATAGCACGACAGGAACGCGCAAACCGCGCCCACCATCGCCGACACCCACATCGCGTTGAACATATAGCCATAGCCGAAGGGTTCGAGCAGAAGATCTGTCATGTATCGTCCTGCGGTTTGGCGGTGGCCTTGCCATAGTGGACAAAGGGGCGTTCATCATCGGTGATGATGCGCAGCTCGCGGCTGTCATCGTCTTGGTGAAGATCGCTGCCGCCAAGCGTAAAGTGACGCAGCACCCCGCCAAACGCATTTTCAAGGTTGCTTTGGGTGAACACCGTCTCGGTCGGGCCATAGGCAAGGACCGTGCCTTTGACCAGCACCGTGCGGTCGCAGAATTCGGGAACAGAGCCCAGGTTGTGGGTCGACACCAGCATCACACGGCCCTCGTCGCGCAGCGCGCGCAGCAGCCCGATGATCTGCTCTTCGGTCTTCACGTCCACGCCAGTGAAGGGTTCGTCCAGCAAAATCACCCGCCCATCCTGCGCCAGCGCGCGCGCCAGAAAGACGCGTTTTCGCTGACCGCCGGACAACTCGCCGATCTGGCGATGGCGGAATTCAGTCATGTTCACACGGGCCAGCGCTGTGTCAACCGCTGCGTGGTCGGCGGGTTTGGGGCGGCGCAGAAACCCCATATGCCCATAGCGCCCCATCATCACCACATCCTGCACGAGCACTGGAAAAGCCCAGTCAACCTCTTCGGACTGCGGGACATAGGCGACAAGATTTTCACGCAAAGCCTGCCGAACGGATTTGCCCAGCAAGGTAATCTCGCCCTCTGCTGCCGGCACAAAGCCCATGATCGCCTTGAAAAGCGTGGATTTCCCCGCGCCATTAACCCCGACCAGCGCTGTGATCGTGCCGCGCGGGATTTCAAAACTGGCATCATAAAGGGCGGTGTGGCCATTGCGGTACGTCACGGTCACATTATGGGCGACGATACCGCTGTCGGCGGGGGCGGACATGTCGGCCTTATCAAGCATTCTTCGGCTGTCGGTCATCTTATGCACCTACCTAAGATTTTCTGACAGCCCGTCAGCAACGGTTTGCGAGGTGACCCGCAGCAGATCCAGATAGCCCGGCACTGGCCCGTCAGGTTTGCTAAGGCTGTCGACGTAAAGCACGCCGCCAAAAGCCGCCCCGGTTTCGCGTGCAATCTGCTTTGCGGGCGAGGTGTTGACCGTGCTTTCGCAAAATACCACAGGAATGTCATTCTCGCGCACCACGTCGATCACCTTGCGCACCTGTTGCGGCGTGCCGGTCTGATCGGCGTTCATCGGCCAGAGGTATAGTTCTTTCATCCCGAAATCGCGCGCCAGATAGCTGAAAGCCCCTTCACAGGTCACCAGCCACCGCTGAGCTTGCGGAATTTTGGCGATGCGGTCGCGATAAGGGGCGATCGTCTCGCGGATCTCGGTTTTGTAGGTTTCGGCATTCGTGCGATAAATCTCGGCATTGTCAGGGTCGTATTTGGCAAAGGCCGCGGCGATATTATCCACATAGATCAAGGCGTTATCCAGCCCCATCCAGGCATGCGGGTTGGGCTTGCCCTCGTATTCGCCCTGCGCGATCGAAATGGGCACGATGCCATCGGTCAATGTGACCGACGGAATGTCGCCAAGATTGGACAGAAACTGTTCAAACCAAAGCTCAAGGTTCATCCCGTTCCACAGGATCAGATCAGCATCCACCGCGCCCACAATGTCGCGCGGCGTAGGCTGGTAGCCGTGAATTTCGGCGCCCGGCTTGGTGATCGAAACAACATCGGCAGCGTCGCCCGCGACGTGCTTTGCCATGTCTGCAAGCACGGTAAAGGTTGTCACGACCTTGAAATCAGCGGCCCGAACGGGCGTCGCGGCAAGCAGCGCCGACACTGCAAATGCTCCGATGATGGATCGTTTCATATGTCTTCTCCCGACGGCGGAAAGGGCCTGCTAGTTGTAAATGCGAATTATTCGCAAATGTCAAACTTGCGAATGAGAATAGGTCGCAAAAACTTGCGGGCAAGGGCAGAGTTGCATAAAGTCGAGACAGAAACGGAACGGTGAACGCTTTGGACGATGGCCCTGATTATAAACTGATGCTGCGCCAGGCGGGCTTGCGGGTGACACCGCAGCGCGCGTCGATCGTGACGATCCTATCGGAAGCGGATGACCATCCCAACGTCGAGGATCTGTATGAAAAGGCCCGCTCGCTGGATGATACGGTGTCTGTGGCCACGGTTTATCGCACCATGTCCGTGCTTGAAAATGCAGGGCTGGTGCGCAAGCTGGTGATGGACGATGCCCCTGCCCGCTATGAGATGACGCCAAAGACCGACCACGATCATCTGGTGGATGTGGACAGTGGTGATCTGATCGAAATTCCGGGCCGCGAGATTGCCGAACTTCTGGCCCGTGTCGCCCGCGACCTGGGCTATGAGGTCATCAGCCACCACACCGTGATCCGGGCGCGAAAGACCTAAAGCGTTCCCGCGTGAGGCGGCTGGTCCGTATCCACCAACGACCGGACCATAGCCGCCGCGCCTGCAGCAACGGTGCGCACCAGAACATCGTTGGGAATATCACGGCTTAGCCAGTCGCGCATGGGGCCAAAGGCGGACAGGAAGACCATCAGGTTCGACATGATCTCAAGACGCGCATCGCCGTCCTTTAGATCCAGACGCACGCTTAGCTGATCCGACAGGTCCTTCATCACCGCAAATTCACGGGCATAAAGCGCTTTGCGGTCCACCGGTTGCATATGCGGCACGCATCGATAGGCAAGCAGCGTCCCCTTGCGTTTGAACGCCCAGCTTTCGCGCAGATACTTTTCGAATGCGGCTTCAAGGGTGAGGCTTTGGTCCAGAAGGATGACGGGCAGCGTCGGCACATCCTCGCGGAACCAGAGCTGATTCAAGAGACGGCGCAGGATATCGTTCTTGTTGGCGATGTAGTCGTAGATACTGGCCTGATTAACGCCGGACCGGCCACAGATGTCGCGGATCGTGGTGGCGGCAAAGCCTTTTTCCAAAAACAGCTCAAGTGCTGCATCGCAGATCTGTTCCCGTCTGTTCTGGATCAGGGACTGGTTTTGAACGCTGGTGATGTCCGCTTCGGCCAGAAACTGTGTGCGCAAGGCCTGCAAGCGGTCACCTCCACGGGTCGGGATTGTCGTATCTGACATGCAGGTTTCCTTCTTTCGAAAAACCTAACGACTTTCGAAATGTGAAACAACAGGGAAGAGGCGGGATGTGCCCTGCCCTGAAAACGCAAATCCCCCGCCCATGCGATGCAAAGGCGGGGGAAAATATCACATCAGAAATTTCAAGAACCGTGCATTCAAACGATGCAGTGGTACCTGATGGCCGGCCCCTATTCTTCGAGGCCAAGAGCGACAAACCGAGGATCACCGGCACGGCGTACCAGCAACAAAAGCGATTTACGCCCCGCGTCCCGCGCTGCGGTCACCCGCTCTTCCAGATCGGCGATGGTCTTGATGCTTTGCTGGCCTGCCTCGGTGATGATGTCACCGACCCGCAGCCCTTTTTCAAAGGCTTCCGAAGCCTCATCCACCTCCGTCACCGCAAGTCCCGTGGTGGCATCATCCGCCCCAAGTTCCGCGCGCATGTCGTCTGAAAGCGGCGTGACGGTCAGCCCAAGCATTGATTTGGTCACGGGCCCTTCGGAAGGTGTGTCTTCCGGGGCGGGGTCACTGCCAGCGTTCGACCCTTCGGCATCTTCACGGCGCCCAAGCGTGACTTTCAGCGTCTGTGATTTGCCTTCGCGCAGGATCGTCACACGCACGGCGGCACCCACGGTGCTGTTGCCGACCTGACGCACCAGACCACGGGTGTCTTCCACTTCCACGCCGGCAAAGCTCATGATGACGTCACCGGTTTTCAGACCGGCATCTTTCGCGGGTCCATCGGGCACATCCGTGATCAGCGCCCCGGTGGCCTGCGCCAGCCCCATCGCATCGGCCACATCTTGTGTGACATCCTGAATTCGCACGCCCAGCCAACCGCGTCGGGTTTCGCCGAATTCCTTCAGCTGGTCTACAACGCGCGACACCACATTCGAGGCCATCGAAAATCCGATCCCGATCGAGCCACCGTTGGGCGACAGAATGGCGGTGTTCACACCGATCACGTCACCATCCATGTTGAACAATGGGCCGCCCGAGTTACCACGGTTGATCGCCGCATCGGTCTGGATGTAGTCGTCATAAGTGCCAGAAAGGGCGCGGTTCCGGGCAGAGACAATACCCGCACTCACAGAAAAACCCTGCCCCAACGGGTTGCCCATCGCGATCACCCAATCGCCCACGCGGGACGCATTGCTATCGCCAAAACTGACAAACGGCAAAGCCTGCGGGGCTTCAACCTTCAGCAAAGCGATGTCCGTGTTCGGATCGGTGCCCACAACCTTGGCATCCAGCGTCTCGCCCGAGAAGAATTCGATGGAAATCTCGTCCGCCCCCTCAATGACGTGGTTGTTGGTGACAACATAGCCATCCTCGGAAATCACGAAACCCGACCCAAGCGCGGATGACTTGCGCGGCGCGGGTGGGGCACCGTCGTTGTTGCGATCTCTGAATTCCTTGAAGAAATCCTCGAAAGGCGATCCCTCGGGCACGATGCCACGGGGGCCGGTGCGCCCTTCGATTGTTGTCGACGTGGTGATGTTCACCACCGACGGACTGATTTTTTCGGCCAGCGGTGCCAGGCTTTCCTGCTTTGCAAGGGCCGTCACAGCCTGCAACACGACAAAAGCCAGCGCCAGCATGCCCATCATCAGGATCTTGATCCGAGGGGACATAGATTGGGTTTTCGACAGGGATACGGCCTTTGGCTGCATTCATCATCTCCTGATCATAGCCGGGGCACGATGCCCCAATAGGTTTACGCAACAGAGTGCATCCGCAATGCCGGTGCTGCAAGTTGAAAGATGTGCGTGATCACGCGCATGTCAACGTGCGCTGACCTTTGTGTGATGAATTCGTGGAAATTTAATGGACGACACCCAATGAATATCCCCTTTTCACAAGAAAAAGGGCCGGCGCGGTGGCCAGCCCTTTCATATTGCTCAAGCTTCAAAAACGAAGTCAGTTGTTGCCGTTTGAAGGTGCGCGGCTGCCCTGATCAGAGCGAAGATAGTTGAAGAATTCGCTGTCGGGCGACATCACCATCGTTGAATTCTTGCCCTTCAACGCCTCTTCATAGGCGCTAAGCGAGCGGTAGAATTCAAAAAACTCCGGGTCCTTGTTATAGGCTTTCGCAAAAATATTGTTGCGCTGCGCATCTGCTTCACCTTCGGTGATCCGCGCGTCGCGGCGTGCCTCTGAAAGGATCTCTTCGTAGGTACGATCCGCCAGGGCTGTCACCCGCTGCGCAGCCTCGCGACCGCGTGCGCGTTCGTCCGTGGCTTCGCGGGCCCGTTCCGCGATCATCCGTTGCAGGGTCGCATCAAAGTTCTGCTCTGGCAGGTTGGTCTGACGCAGGCGCACATCCACCACATCAAGCCCCAGAGCCTGCGCGCGGGCATCGGCACGTTCGCGGATCTGATCCATAAGCGCGGACCGTTCTGGCGACAGAATGGTGTTCGATGTCACACCCTGAGACCCCAACACGGCACGGATCTGACCGTCAAGAATACCGTTAAGCTGGATTTCGGCCTGCCGCCCCCCGTCCGTACCCAGTGCCTGACGGAACTGCCGGATGTTGGCGATGCGGTAAAGAACGAACGCGTCAACCTCAAGACGGCGGTCATCGGCGGGGGTGACTTCGATCATCGGTGTTTCCAGCGACAGGATGCGGTCGTCATAGCGCACGACTTCGTCCAAAATCGGGATCTTGAAGCCAATACCGGCGTCTTCACGCACCTGTTTGATCTGCCCAAAGCGCAGCACCAGCGCTTTTTCACGTTCGTCCACGATAAAGATCGACGACAAGGCTACGATGATCGCAACCACGACAACGGGGATGATAAAGTTCAGTTTGCGCATCAGTTCGACCCTCCGCTGTTGCGGCGTAGTTCATTGAGCGGCAGATATGGCACAACACCCTGCCCGCCACCGTCGGCGTTATTTTCAAGGATGATCTTGTCTACGTCGCCCAAAACTTTCTCCATCGTTTCAAGGTAAAGGCGCTTGCGTGTAACTTCGGGTGCAGCGGCATATTCGGTCAGAACAGCCTCAAAGCGGCTGGCGTCACCGACAGCTTCGTTCACGACACGGGCACGGTAGCCTTCTGCGGCTTCCAGAATTTGCGCAGATTCACCGCGTGCTTCGGCGGTGCGTCTGTTGGCATAGGCATCTGCCTGACGTTCAACCCTGTCGCGCTCCTGCTCGGCGGCCTGCACATCGCGGAAGGCGTCAATAACGGATTTGTTCGTGGTCGTCCCGTCTGCGTCCGTAACGGCAACTGTCTGGCTGGGCGGATCCACCTTGTTAAAGTTGACGCGGATGATGTTGATGCCGGTCTGGCGATTGTCGAGCGTGGTCTGGATCAACTCGCGGGCGCGGGCTTCGATCGAGGCACGGTCGCGGTTCAAAATCGGTGCCAATTCGGATTGCGCTATGATTTCGCGCATCGCCAATTCAGACACCGCCCTGACAGAGGTTTTCGGATCGCGCAGGGAAAACTTGAAGTCTTCCGCATCCTTGACGTTCCAGACCACCTGAAAGTCGATGTCCACGATATTTTCGTCGGTTGTCAGCATCAGGCCTTCGTTGTCATCGCTGTTGCGACCTGCACCGATGATCTCGGCGCGGTTTGTCGTGACGTCGAAAACCTCGGCCGTGACAAAGGGCCATGGGGCAAAGTTCAGACCTTCGGTTCCAACGGCATAGAATTTACCCAGAAAAAGCTCGATCGACTGCTGTTCGGGCCGGACGGTGTAAAAGCTGGCCATGCCCCAAAGGACAACGGCGGCCAATGCCCCGAGGCCCACGGTGCCACGTGTGAAGATCGGGCCGCGCCCACCGCCGCCCTCGCCGTTGCCACCACCGGAGCCACGCTTGCCCCCCTTGCCGCCCATCAGGACGCGCAGTTGTTCCTGGCCTTTGCGAACCAGTTCGTCGATTTCGGGGATCTGGGGTTTGTCACCCGGTCCACGCCCGCCCCCGGTTGGTCGGTTTCCGTTTGGCTTGTTCTGGTCGCCGCCAGATTTGTCGCCACCAGCGTTTCCTCCGCCGCCCCAAGGGCCGCCTGTATTTCCAGCCATTCACTCTTCCCTGTTGCGACCGCCCTTGCGGTCTGGTCATGTTGCGACCGCATCCGCGGTCAGATCTCGTCCAGATTTGGGCATGAACGCCCAGAATTCAAGCAGTGCGCGTTGGTGTTCGCATGGTGACCAGTTCTTCGGACATGGTCGGATGCACGGCGCATGTCGCGTCGAACTGCTCTTTCGTAAGGCCCGCCTTGACGGCGATGCCCACAAGCTGGATCAATTCGCCTGCATTTGGTGCGACGATGTGGCACCCCAGCACAACGCGGGTTTCGGCGCAAACCACCAGCTTCATCATCACGCGCTTGTTCTTTTCGGCAAATGCCGACTGCATCGGACGAAACGAGGTTGCATAGATTTCGACCGGCCCGGCATCGCGGGCCTGTTCCTCGGACATGCCGACCGTGCCCATCTCTGGCTGGGTGAAAATCGCCGAAGGGATCAGATGATGGTCCACCGGGGTCGGATCTGCGCCAAAGACCGTCTGCACAAATGCCATCCCCTCGCGGATGGCCACAGGCGTCAGATTGACCCGGTCGGTGACATCCCCAATCGCATAGATCGACGGCACGCCGGTCTGGCTGTATTCATCGACTTTGATTTCGTGGCCCCGACCAAGCTTTACGCCCACATCTTTCAGGCCCATGTCTTGGGTAGACGGCGTGCGACCGGTGGCAAAAAGCACCATGTCAAAAACCTTTTCACGGCCGTTGGTGGATTTCACCCAGATCGGCCCCTGCGAGCCGTTCCGGGCCGCCGTGTTGTGGCGGCTCAGCTCGTTTGCCTGTCCTGACGTTGCCCCCATTGCCGCGTCGGAATTTGTCGGTGTGTTGCCGCCATCATGGTCGGCTTCCAGCGCCATTTCGACAATATTCGTGCCGGTGTGGATGTCGACGCCCCGGTCGCGCATCAATTCAGCGACCAATCCGCGGGCTTCGTCATCAAAGCCGCGCAGGATCTGGGCACCCCGGTAATATTGCGTCACCTCGACGCCAAGACCGTTCAGGATACAGGCAAATTCACATGCGATATAACCGCCCCCGATGATCAGGATGGATTTCGGCAACTTATCAAGCTGAAAGATATCATCCGAGACGATGCCCAATTCGGCGTTGGGCAGATCGGGCCGGATCGGCCGTCCGCCGGTCGCGATCAGGATGTGTTTGGCGGTCTTCACTTCGCCTGTCGACAACGCGATTGTGTGCGCGTCCTTAAGCGTGGCGCGGGCATCAAAGGTTTCCACCCCCGAGCTTGAGAGCAGCTTGCGGTAAACGCCTTCAAGCCGGTCAAGTTCGTTGTGCAGGCGGTTGCGGAAAGAATGCCAATCGAATGTGCCGGGCTTGATGTCCCAGCCATAGCATTTGGCCTCGTCCACGAGTTCGGCGTATTCCGATGCAAACACCATCAGCTTTTTCGGCACGCAGCCCCGGATCACGCAGGTGCCGCCATAGCGGTCTTCCTCGGCCAGGCCCACCTTGGCCCCATACTCGCCTGCCGCGACCCGCGCCGCACGCACGCCCCCCGAACCGCCACCGATCACAAACAGATCAAAATCAAAATCGCTCATCAGGTCTGGGCCTTTCCGCTTCAATCACTCAGGTCAGAGAACAGGTTATCTGTCTCGACAAAATCCAGTCTGTCGCGATCGACGGTGCCTGCGTTGATATCGCGCACCTCGACACGGCCATCGCCAAAACCGATCACGACCGCATCACAGATATCAATGAACAGCCCGTTTTCAACAACGCCGGGCATCTGGTTCATCACCAGCGACAATTGGCGCGCATTGCCGATCCGGTTCAGGTGCAGATCCAGAATATAGTTTCCCTCATCGGTCACGAAAGGGATCTCTCCGTTCATCCGCAGCGTGGAGGTTCGCCCCAGCACATCCATCGAGATCAGCGTTTCCTCGACCAGCGCCTGCGTGGTCTGCCATCCGAACGGGATCACCTCGACGGGCAGCGGAAAGGCCCCAAGCGTTTCGACCTCTTTGCCGATATCCGCGATCACCACCATCTGGTCAGATGCCGTCGCCACGATCTTTTCTTGCAGCAGCGCACCGCCGCCGCCCTTGATCAGGTTCAGTTCTCCGTCGAATTCATCGGCCCCGTCGATTGTCAGGTCCAGCCATCTCGCCTCGTCAAGGCTGATCACCTCGATGCCGACCTCGCGGGCCAGTTGCGCGGTACGGGTCGAGGTGGGCACACCCTTGATGCGCAGCCCGTCATCGCGGACCATTTCACCAAGACAGCGTACAAGCCACGCCGCGGTGGAGCCCGTTCCAAGCCCGACGCGCATGCCGTCTTCGACGAATTGGGCCGCACGCTTTGCGGCGACAAATTTTGCCTTATCGATGGGTGACAGTTCTCCGGCCATGGCAGCAACTCCTGATTGATCGCTGTTCTTATAGACGCAGGTGGCGGGGCAAGCGACCCCTCAAAACCGGCAAATTCACGATCTTTCCATGTCTTATGGGGTTGCGGCGAGGATATAAATGGCGGTGCAGATGGAACGTCTGCCCCCTGAACTACTTTGCCAAGGTATGAGTATCCTTTTGAAAGTATGATTATGTATCAGATGTCGCACCCCCCAATCGCCCAAGATCAGGACAAAACCTGCGTCACGCTCGCCGGTATAGGGACAGCGCTGCCGCCGCATCAGCTGCCGCAGGCCATGGCGCAAGACTATGCGCGTGCGCTGCTGGGGCCAAGGTACACACATTTCGAACGGCTGGTGCCGGCGTTTGTAAACGCAGGCGTCGACATGCGTCATCTGGTGCAGCCGGTGGCGTGGTACGAACAGGATCACAACTGGGCCGAACGCGGTGCCGCCTATCTTGAGGCGGGCACGCGTCTTTTCATAGATGCCGCAACCGCCGCCCTTGAAGATGCCGGGTGCAGTGCCGCCGATGTGGATGTGATCGTCACTGTATCTTCGACCGGTATTGCCACGCCAACCCTCGAAGCGCAGGCCTTCAAGGCGATGGGCTTTAGAACCGACGTGCACCGCGTGCCGGTCTTTGGTCTGGGCTGCGCGGGGGGCGTATCGGGGCTGTCGCTGGCGCGCAGGCTGGCGGCATCGCAGCCTGACCAGACGGTTCTCATGGTCAGCGTCGAAGCCTGTTCTCTTTCGTTCCGTACCGACCGCCTGCAAAAGGCAGACATCATCGCGACGGTCCTGTTTGGGGATGGTGCTGCGGCAGCGGTCTTGCGATCAAGCGGTGCGGCGGATGCAGGTCAGGTTACACTGGGCGACGGGCAAGAGCATATCTGGCCGGACACACTGGCGATCATGGGCTGGGATGTGGACGAAAACGGGCTTGGTGTCGTGTTTGACCGATCCATCCCGACGTTCGTGGAAGAGAATTTTCGCGCGGCCCTGCTGAAGATGCTGGCCGGGGCCGACATTGCGCTGGATGCGGTCGACCGTTTCGTGTGCCATCCCGGCGGCGCAAAAGTGCTTGAGGCGATAGAAAGCACGATGAAACTGCCGCGTGGTAGTCTGGATGCGGAACGCGACACCTTGCGGGCGGCGGGTAATATGTCGGCCCCCACTGCGCTTTTCGTGTTGGACCGCGTGCTGAAATCCGGCCAGACCGGGCAGCTTGCGCTCTGTGCACTTGGTCCGGGGTTCACCGCGTCGCTGTTGCCACTTATGGTGACCGCATGACCATGGGCGTGGCCTTGTTTCTGGGCTTTATCGTTGTGCAACGACTGGGTGAACTGGTCATCGCAAGACGCAACACCGCCGCTTTGATGGCACGCGGGGCCGCGAGGTCGGCGCACGCCATTATCCGGTGATGGTTGCCCTGCACAGCGCCTGGGTTCTTTGCCTGCTGATCTTTGGCTATTCGCAAGACATTCACCCCGGCTGGCTGGCGCTTTATGCCGTGTTGCAGGTCTTTCGTGTCTGGATCCTTGGCACGCTGGGGGCCCGGTGGACCACCCGTATCATCGTGATCGACGAACCACTTGTCGTGAAAGGCCCATTCCGGTTTATCCCCCACCCGAATTATACACTGGTCGTTTTCGAGATTTTCGTGGCCCCGATGGTGCTTGGCCTGACGTGGGTCGCGCTGGTCTTCAGCGTTTTGAATGCCGCAATGTTGTATCATAGGATCAATGTCGAGGATGCGGCCCTGCGGCCCTAGCCCGCCGCACCCGAGGTCAGGAACCAGACGCATTGCGGAGGCCGCTTCTGCAATGCGTGCGGATGTGTCGTTTTCAACCGCGCGGACGCACACTGATCGGATATCAGCATGGCATGAAACGTATCATCCTTCATTCCGCCCGTGACAACGCGCCGTGCTATGCCACCGCTCTCCAAGGAAGTGCCACCTGATGTTTCTCTCGGTTTTCGACATGTTCAAAGTGGGCATTGGTCCGTCATCTTCGCACACCATGGGCCCGATGGTGGCCGCTGCGCGGTTCCTGGATCTGATGCGGGCCTCGCCGTTCAAATTTGCGGGGCTGCGCGCATCGCTTCACGGCAGCCTTGCCTTTACCGGCATAGGTCATGCCACGGACCGTGCGACGATCCTTGGCCTGGCCGGGTTCACCCCCCAAGACTATGACCATACGACCGCCGAAGCCACGCTGGCCGATATCCGCAAGACCAAGACGATAACCCTGTCCGACCTGGGCACCCTTGGCTTTGATCCCAAGACGGACCTGATCTTTGACTACGACGTGAAACTGCACGGCCATGCCAACGGCATGATGCTGATGGCCACCGATGCCCAAGGCGACGTGACCTTGCGCGAAACCTACTATTCCATCGGAGGCGGTTTCGTGATGACAGAGGCCGAACTTGCCGCCGGAAAGGACACCGACGAAGGCACGCCCGTGCCTTATCCGTTCAAGTCAGCCGCCGAGATGCTTGAGATGGCAAAGACATCGGGCAAAACCATCGCCGCCATGAAACGCGCCAACGAGGAATCGCGCAATGGTGCAGCGCATCTGCGCGACGGCACGCGGCGGCTTTGGCAGGTGATGAACGACTGCATCAACCGCGGGCTGGAAACCGGCGGCATCCTGCCCGGTGGCCTTAACGTCAAACGCCGCGCCAAAGGCATTCATGACGCCCTTCAGGCCGAACGCGGCCTGAACCAGCAGGCCCCCCACACCATCAACGACTGGATGAGCGTTTACGCCATGGCCGTGAACGAGGAAAACGCCGCGGGCGGTCAGGTCGTCACCGCGCCAACCAACGGTGCGGCGGGTGTGATGCCCGCGACGCTGCGCTATTACCTTGATCATGTGCCGGGCGCATCAGAGGCGCATATCGAAGATTTCCTGCTGACTGCCGCAGCAATCGGTGGGCTGGTGAAGTTCAACGCGTCGATCTCGGGGGCCGAAGCGGGCTGCCAGGCCGAGGTCGGGTCGGCCGCCGCCATGTCTGCTGCCGGCTTGTGCGCCGTGATGGGTGGCACGCCGGAACAAATTGAAAACGCTGCAGAAATAGCGCTTGAACACCACTTGGGAATGACTTGCGATCCGGTACGGGGGTTGGTTCAGGTGCCATGCATCGAACGCAATGGTCTGGGCGCAATCAAAGCGGTGTCGGCGGCGTCACTGGCCCTGCGCGGCGACGGCACGCATCTGGTGCCGCTGGACGCCTGCATTGAAACCATGCGCCAAACCGGCGCTGACATGTCCGAAAAATACAAGGAAACCTCGCTTGGCGGCTTGGCTGTCAACGTGCCCAACTGCTGATCTGACGCAGCGGCAAGGTGCAAAGCGGCGCTTGACCCTGCGTGGCCTTTGAACGACTCTGACGTCTGTCAGGAAAATTCGGGAGCGACAAGATGGATCTGGAACAGGCAATGCTGGGGCGGCGAAGCATCAGGGGATTTCACCAAGGATCCGGTCCCGCGGGCCCTGCTGGAAGAGATCATTCAATTGGCCAACCGCGCGCCATCGTCGATGAACACCCAGCCTTGGCATTTCCACGTTTTGACGGGTGCGCCGCTGGAAAAGGTGCGTGAAGGGAATTCGACCCGGATGCTGGAAGGCGTGCCGCCGGTGCGCGAGATCAGTGATCACGGGGCCTATGCGGGCGTGCACCGCGAACGCCAGGTGGATATCGCCAAGCAGCTTTTTGCCGCTATGGGTATCGAACGCGACGACAAGGCCCGCCGTCAGGATTGGGTGATGCGCGGCTTTCGGCAATTCGATGCGCCAGTGTCGATCGTCGTTTGCTTTGACAAGTCGCTGGACGACAACGGCACCATTGCGCATTTCGATCTCGGCGCGGTGACCTACGGGCTTGTGCTTGCCGCCTGGAGCAAAGGGCTTGGGTCGGTCATCAACGGTCAGGGGATCATGCAATCCCCCGTCGTGCGCGAACACGCGCAAATCCCGGACGATCAGGTGATCATGACATGTGTCGCTCTGGGCTGGCCGGACGAAAAATTTTCGGCGAACGACGTGAAATCGCTTCGTCGTCCGGTGGCTGAAGTTGCCCGTTTTGTCGGGTTTGAAGGGTAGGCCAGACCGGGGTTCGGCGTGGGTTTTCAATACGTTGTGTGCGCCCCCTCAGAAATCACTTTAGAATTAACGTTATATAACAACACGTTAACGCCCACCAGCCAAATCCTAACAATAGTCCCGGGCGGGGCGGGTTTTGCAGCCCTGCCCCGGCGAACTGCCCTGCAAATTCCTGACGCCGTTCAACAGATTGCGGCGCGCACCTCAGGCTTCACTTCAGAAATAACCAAGGTTAACCGAGTTTCACCTCAAACCCGCGTTCTTCCGGCTCTAGATCAATCAATTCCGTCGGGAAACCGTCGGCAAGGATCTTCAGGCCCGTAACGTCTTCCAAACGCTCGATAATCCTGTCAGATTGCGCCTTTTCGCCATAGCGTTTTTGCCCGTCCGACATGATATCGATAATCAGTGGGGATACGTCGAGTGGCACGCGGAACTGATCGGCAAGTTTCTGGAAAAGCCCGATATCCTTTTGCACCAGATCCATCGTGAAATTCACGTCACGAGACCCCGAGAGGATCAGCTGGCTTTCGGTTTCATGCACAAACGACGTGCCGGAGGACATCGAAATCGCATGAAATGTGGTCGCCAGATCCATGCCTGCGGCTTTCATCACCGTCATCGCCTCGCAGACAGAGATCAGATTGACGGTCGCCAGATAGTTGGTCATCACCTTAAGCACCGATGCCGATCCCAGATCGCCCGTGTGCAAAACGCGCCGGCCAAGAATGGTCAGCAGCGGCAGGATTTTTTCGAACGTGGGACGGTCACAACCGGCAAAGATGCTGATGTTACCGGTATCGGCGCGGTGGCACCCGCCGGAAACCGGACAATCGACGGCATTGCCTCCCGCATCGATCACCGCACGGCCCAGGCGCTCGATCTCGGCGGCATCGGTCGTCGACATCTCCATCCAGATCTTTCCGGGGCCTACATGGGGCATCATTTCGGCCACAACTGCGGCCGAGGCGGCAGGGCTGGGCAAGCAGGTGATCACCACGTCGCAGGTCTGCATCACGGCGGCAGGTGATTTACCGTCGGTCGCACCCGATGCCACTTTGTTCGCCACAAATGTCGCATTCAGATCATGCACGTAAAGGTCAATCCCGTTGCGCAGCAGGCTGCCCGACAGCTTGCCCCCAACGTTCCCCAAACCGATAAATCCAACTTTCATCAACGTTTCTCCTTGATCGCTTGATGCACTGAACCGCCGCGTCAGGCACCCGGTCGCGTCTGTTTGCGACAGGGGCTTCCTTTGCGGTGGAATGGTGCAATCATGCACACGGACGGTTCGCGGCTGTATCATTGCGACAGCGTCACGGCGCGCCTATCTTTGCCGCATCACACGAAAGGAAATCGCAATGTCCCTCAGACCCACACTTGAGACGCGCGCCGCCATTCCCACGCTTGAAGGGGCGGGCGTCAAGCTGCACCGCGCGTTCGGCTTTCAGGACCCGTCCGAGCTTGACCCATTTCTGCTGTTCGATGATTTCCGAAACGAGCGTCCGCAGGACTTTGAAAGAGGCTTTCCGTGGCATCCTCATCGCGGGATCGAAACGATTACCTATGTTCTTGAAGGCACTGTTGAACACGGGGATTTGCTGGGCAATGTCGGCACACTTGGCGCGGGCGATGTTCAGTGGATGACCGCAGGATCAGGCATTTTGCATCAGGAAATGCCGCACGGCAACGCCAAGGGCCAGATGCACGGCTTTCAGCTTTGGGGCAATCTGCCCGCAGCGCAAAAGATGACCGCGCCGCGCTATCAGGACGTGACCGCCAAGGATATACCCGTTGTCACCGATGACGATGGGACGGTTGTGCGGGTCATCACCGGCGAATTCTGGGGCAAGACCGGCCCAGTGGATGGCATCGCCGCTGATCCGCAATATCTGGATGTCACCGTACCCGCAGGCGTGCGCAAGACTTTCAAGATTGACACCTACCGCCGCGCGTTTGCCTATGTGTTTCAGGGCGAAGCGGCATTTGCCGACGCCTCAGGCCCATCGGGCATCCTGCTGGAAAAGGAAGTAGCGGGCCAAGAGGTGAACATCCGCGATCTTAGCGGCGACCGCACGCTGATCCGCTTTGGCACCGGCGACGAGGTGACAGTGCAGGCTGGCCCGCAAGGCGTACGGTTTCTGCTTGTTTCAGGCGCACCGATTAACGAACCTGTGGCGTGGCACGGCCCTATCGTGATGAACACCCAAGAAGAGCTGCGCCAGGCGATGCGCGATCTCAACAACGGGACGTTCATCAAGCCGGCCCATTGAACCTGAAGGGACAAGGCCCCGCTGCGGGCCTTATCCTGCCACCACGGCCTTGCGCACCATATCCCAATATTGCACGATCACCTGATCCAACGACAGCCGTCCGCCTTCGTGAAACCACGTGTTCACCCCGGTCAGCATCGCGATCACCGCGAGGGTTGCGATCTTGGTGTCTGCCATTGCGAAACTGCCCGTTGTCGCGCCATCGCTCAGGATCTGTTCCAGACGGTTTTCGTAAGCGCGGCGCAGCGCTTCGACAGCGGCAAAATTTTCGGGGCTGAGATTGCGCAGTTCCATATACGAAATGAAAACCTCGTCCGGCCGGTCTGCATGAAAGCGGATGTGGAAATCGACGAAATGGCGCAGCCGGTCAAGCGCGGGGCGGTCGCGGTCGTCGCGAAACGCCTCAAGCAGGTCTTCCATATGTTCACAAAGCAGGCTGAAAAGCAGGGTCTGCTTGTCGGGTGTATAGTTGTAAAGTGCCCCTGCCTGCACGCCGACCTCGCGCGCGATGGCACGCATGGACACCGCAGCATATCCATTTTGCGCAAATAGGTGCAGCGCCGCCTCGCGGATCCTGGGGCCGGTGATGTCAGAGTGTGATCCTGTGGTACGCGCCATGTGTCCGAGGTTAATTGAACACCCGTTCAAAGGCAAACCCCGCTTGCGTGAAAACCAAGGCTGGTGCATGAACATAGCATGATCAAACGCCCGTTTATTGGCCTGTGCGCCCTTGCTCTGACCCTTCCTGCGGCTTGCACGCAGTTTCCCGCGTTGGATAGCCGCGCCACACCCGCGCTGTTGGCCGCCGAATATCCAGCACTTGTACCGGTGGACCCGCTGCTGGCGCGTGCAAATGCGGGCCAGGTCGATGCACAAGGGACACAAGCCGGGTTGAACGCGCGGATTGCCCGGCTTCAGGCGCGCGCCGCTCGATTGCGCGGAAAAGTGCTTTCAGGCACCGAAAAAGAACGCCTGCGCCAAGGCCTGCGCTAAGGATAATCCGCCTGTCGCGTTGCGTGCGATGATCTGTTCGGCTACATCGCGGCCAAAACCAATTGATCGCCCTTGCGCGCAACCACAAAGGAACTTGCCATGTCACAGCCGCTTCGTCTTGGGATTGCCGGATTGGGAACGGTCGGCGTGGGCGTGGTACGCATCCTGCGCAAGCAAGCCGCACTGATAGAGGCACGCACCGGGCGCAAGATCACCATCTCGGCGGTGACGGCCCGCAGCCGTGACAAGGACCGGGGCGTCAATCTGTCAGGCTATGCCTGGGCGGAAGATCCGGTCGCTTTGGCCAAGCGCGACGATGTTGATGTTTTCGTCGAACTTATGGGGGGCGACGAAGGCCCCGCCAAGGATGCGACCGAAGCCGCCCTTGCGGCGGGCAAGGACGTTGTCACCGCCAACAAGGCCTTGCTGGCCATCCACGGCCAAGCGCTGGCCGAACAGGCCGAAGCGGCGGGCTGTCTGATCCGCTATGAAGCAGCGGTGGCGGGGGGCATCCCCGTGATCAAGGCGCTGACCGAAAGCCTCGCGGGCAACGAGATCACCCGCGTGATGGGCGTGATGAACGGCACATGCAATTATATCCTGACCCGAATGGAAGAAACCGGCAGCGGCTATAACACTCTGTTCGAGGAAGCCGGTGCGCTTGGCTATCTTGAAGCAGACCCCAATCTGGATGTCGGCGGTATCGACGCGGCGCACAAGCTTGCCATCCTGTCGTCAATCGCGTTCGGCACGCAGGTGGATTTCAACGGTATCGAGATCGAAGGCATCCAGCGTGTGAGCCTTGATGATATTCAGGCCGCCGCCAACATGGGCTACAAGATCAAGCTGTTGGGCGTGGCGCAGATGACAGGCCGCGGGCTTGAGCAGCGCATGCAGCCTTGTCTGGTGCCTGATAGCTCTCCTTTGGGTCAGTTGGCAGGCGGGACCAACATGATCGTGCTGGAAGGTGATGCCGTGGGACAGATCGTGCTGCGCGGCCCCGGAGCAGGCGAAGGCCCGACCGCCAGCGCCGTTCTTTCGGATATCTGTGATATTGCGCGCGGCTGGCACGGCCCGGTCTTTGGCCGGAAGGCCGCCACCCTCGCGACGGCAATGTCCGCCGCATCGCAACGCCCGGCGGCGTTTTATCTGCGGATGGGGCTGCTGGACAAACCCGGCGCACTGGCCAAGATCGCCACCGTTCTGGGCGAGGCAGGCATCAGCATCGACCGGATGCGCCAGACGGAACATCGCAGCGATCAGGCCCCGGTCTTGATCGTCACCCACAAGACAAGCCGCACCGCACTGGACGAAGCCTTGGCTGCGATGACAAAAACAGGTGTTCTGGCCAGTGATCCGGTCGCTTTGCGCATCGAGGATCTGTAAATGTCCGCAACCCGTGTCGAGGGCGGCGAACGTGGATGCCTTCGGCGAGGATTTATGACCATTTGGAATTGAGGAACGCATGAGCTTTCTAGGTGTTGATGCGTCTTTGACCGGGCGACGTTGGGTTGGCCCGACGATCGAGGCGGATCGTGCGGCTGAGGTGCTGATCCAGCAAACCAGCCTGCCCCTTGCCCTGTGTCAGGTGTTGGCCAGGCGCGGCGTCAGTGCGGCCGAGGCCCCGCTGTTTTTGGCCCCCTCGCTGCGGGATCTGCTGCCCGACCCCCGATCCCTGCGCGATATGGAAAAGGCTGCGACACGCTTTTTGGCTGCAGTCCGGGAAAGACAGCGCATTGCGGTGTTTGCGGATTACGACGTGGATGGCGGCAGTTCCGCAGCGCTTTTGCTGGTCTGGTTGCGCGACATGGGCTGCACGGCGACCCTTTATGTGCCCGACCGGATCGACGAAGGCTATGGCCCCAATGATACGGCAATGGCATCGCTGGCCGCTGCGCATGATTTGATCGTCTGTGTCGATTGCGGAACCTTGTCGCACGGGCCGATTGCCGCGGCGGTGGGTGCCGATGTCATCGTGCTGGATCACCACCTGGGTGCGGAAACGCTGCCTGATGCACTGGCGGTTGTGAACCCCAACCGTCAGGACGAAGACGGCGCCTTGGCGCATCTTTGTGCGGCGGGTGTCGTGTTTCTGATGCTGGTCGAAGCGGGGCGGCAACTGCGCGAGGCAGGCGTCAAAGGGCCTGACCTGATGGCGCTGCTTGATCTGGTGGCCCTGGCGACGGTGGCCGATGTGGCCCCGCTGATCGGCGTCAACCGCGCCTTTGTCCGGCAAGGTCTGCGTGTGATGGCGCGGCGTGCGCGTGCGGGCCTGGCGGCGCTTGCCGATGTCGCACGGATGGATACCGCCCCCGCAGCCTATCACCTGGGCTTCCTGCTGGGCCCGCGCATAAATGCGGGCGGCCGGATCGGTCAGGCGGATCTGGGGGCCCGGTTGCTGGCGTGCACCGACCCGCACGAGGCTACCGCACTGGCTGAGCGGCTGGATATGCTCAATACCGAGCGGCGCGATGTCGAAGCCGCCGTGCGTGCCGCAGCGCTGGACCAGGCGCAGGCCCGCGGATTTGATGCTCCGCTGGTCTGGGCCTCGGGGGCGGGGTGGCATCCTGGCGTCGTCGGAATCGTGGCGTCACGGCTGAAAGAAGCATCAAACCGCCCGTCGATCGTGATCGGGTTCGAGGATGGCATCGGCAAGGGGTCGGGTCGATCCGTATCGGGCATCGATTTGGGCGCGCCGATCCAGCGCCTTGCCGCAGAGGGTTTGCTGATCAAGGGCGGCGGGCACAAGATGGCCGCCGGGCTGACCGTTGCGCAAGACAAGCTTGAACCCGCCATGGCCCGCCTTGCCGAGCTTTTGGCGAAGCAAGGCGCGCATCTGGGCGGTGCAGCAGATCTGCGGATGGATGGCATGCTGATGCCAAAGGCCGCAACGGTCGAGTTGGCCGAACAGCTGGATCAGGCGGGCCCGTTCGGTGCCGGGGCCCCTGCCCCGCGATATGCTTTTGCCGACATGCAGATCAGCTTTGCCAAACGGGTCGGCGAAAGCCACCTCAAGATCAGTTTCGGCGATGAAACCGGCACCAGAATCGACGCCATTGCCTTTGGTGCCTTTGACGGCCCGATGGGGCATGCGTTGGAAAATCACGGCGGGGCACGGTTTCATCTGGCCGGTCGATTGGACATCAACAGCTGGCGCGGACGGCAGTCAGTGCAACTGCGCCTTGAGGATGCGGCGCGAGCCTAAAAGTTTTTCGCATTCGGGGAAATTTCTGCTTGCGCCTTTTCGCATGATTACCTATTGAACCGCTCACAAGCTAAGTGGCCCGTTCGTCTATCGGTTAGGACGTCAGGTTTTCAACCTGAAAAGAGGGGTTCGACTCCCCTACGGGCTGCCACTTGTTTCCTTAAATTACGGTTTATATTGGATGCGGTTCCAAACCTTTTAAGGGCGTAATTCGTCACCACGTTGATTTTAAACACTATTCGCCATCGATCACTTTAACCACCCGGGGGGCGAGAGTGCGGATTGGACAAAGTCTCGGTGGGTTCCTTCATGTCAGGTCATCGAAACCAGCGATGCAAATATCGACCTGTTGAGCGTGCTTTTGAAGGCGTCTTGATTCCGCTGCTTTGCCACCCCGTTTCTATCCTTATTCATTGAAATCCCCCAAACACGCGGGTTGGGTCTTTCAGTCGCGAAAGGCGTTTTGTTTGACGCGGATCACTGGCCGGATCAGATAGTCCAGAACGGTCTTTTTCTGCGACAGGATGTCGACCTGAGCGGTCATGCCCGGGATGATTTCAACAGCCCCGCCTTCAGCGTCCAGAATGTTCGTATCCGTCCGGACTTCGACCACGAAGACCTGCGCCTTGGTTTCCGGTTGGGTAATGGAATTCGCGCCGATGCGGACGATCTTGCCATCAAGCCCGCCGTACCGGGAGAAATCGTAGGCCGTTATTTTTACCTTAACCTGCTGGCCTGCATAAAGAAAAGCAATGTCGGATGGTTTAACATATGCTTCGATCAGAAGGCCATCGTCGGTGGGCACGATTTCCATCAACGATTGCCCCGGCTGGGCCACGCCGCCCACGGTGGTCAGCAGGATCTGGTTCACGATTCCATGCACCGGGGAACGGAGTTCCGTGCGACTGACGCGTTGCGACAAGGCATCGATTCTTGGGCGCAGAACCTCCAGATCCGCGACAGCTGTGGCCAATTCGTTCTGCCCCTTGGCCTTGCGACGCTCGTCAAGCGCGCGCCGTTTTTCTTCGACCTCGGCCAGCTTTGCCCGCGCCTGATCGGCGGCAGATGTGGCGCGATCAATGCGACCACGCAATTCGGTTTCGTTTCGGCCAAGTGCAAGCAATGTCGTTTCAGGTTCGATTCGTTGCGCGACCAAGGGGGCCATGATGGCGCGTTCCTTCTTGACCAAATCCAACATCTGGTTGGCCGTTGCGTTTTGTGCGATCGCATCTTCCAACGCCGATTGGGATTGCTCCATTTCGCGCGACAACACTGCAAGGTCGGCCTGAAATTCGCGGTCATGCGCCTTGAACAGGGCGTTTTCCGATGTGAAAACCCGGATCGCCGCATCGCTTAGATCGGCCGGCGGGGCAAAGTCGGTCCCTGCCACCTCAGCCTCAAGCCGAAGGATACGCAGGCGCAGTGCGAATGATTTCTGCTTTGCTTCGTCAAGCTGGCTTTGCAACTGGGTGCGATCGAAGGTCATCAGAACCTGTCCGGGTGTGACCACGTCGCCTTTTGCGACCGCCAGCCTGGTTAATATCCCGGGTTCCGAGGTCTGGATCACTTGGGTCTGCGAAGACGGCACCACCCGGCCTTGCGCGCGGGTCACGTCGTCGATCTGTGACACTGCCGCCCAATAGCCCGCAGCGGCCATGAACAGGATGATGACGCACAACAGCAACGAGCCGCGCACGCCCCGTCCGCCATGCAATTCGCGGCGGATTGCTTCAAGCTCCTTATTGCGCGCCATGCTCACCCCCCTGCGCGCCAGCCGATACCGATCGGGTGGAAAGGATCGATTTCGGTCCGTCCGCAGCGACTTTGCCGTCATCCAGCACGATCACGCGGTCCACCAGTTCAAGCAGGCTGGGGCGATGGGTTATGACGATCAGCGTGCGGCCTTTGGTCTTTTCTTTCAGGCGTTGAACGATGGCGTGTTCGGTTTGCATATCCATCGACGAGGTCGGCTCGTCAAACACCAGCACCGACGGTGCGCCGACAAGCGTGCGGGCCAGCGATATGGCCTGTCTCTGCCCCCCCGACAGCCCCTCGCCCCGTTCGTTCAGGATGCGGTCAAACCCGTCGGGGTGTTGGTTCAAAAAGTCGGTGACACCCGCGGTCGTGGCCGCAGTCAGCACATCGGCATCTTTCGGGCGGTCCGCGCCGACGGCGATATTTTGCATGATCGTGCCTGAAAACAACCAGGGTTCCTGCAAAGCTGCGCCGATATGCCGGCGCAAATCGCCTGGATCGATCTGGCGTATATCTGCGCCGTCCAGCAGAATTGATCCCTGATCGGGTTTGTATAGCCCCAGCAGCAATCGCACCAACGTACTTTTGCCCGACCCGATGCGCCCCAGAATGGCAACATGCTCTCCGGGGGCGATCGAAAACGACACCGATTTCAACACCTCGACCGCTTGATCCGGATAGCGAAAGGATACCCCGTCAAATACCAGAGCACCTTCGATATCGGGGCGTTGCAGCCATTGGCGCCCCGTAGGGCGTTCGCTGTCTTCCTGCATCAGGTCGTTCAAAGATCGATAGGCGCTGCGCACCTGATTAAGCCGGGTCAGGGTCTGTGAAATCTGCGCCAGCGGTGCCATCGCCCGCCCGGTCAGGATCACCGCAGCGATCAGGGCCCCCATGCTGACCTCCCCATCCCGGATCAGAAACACCCCGTAAAAGACGATCAGCACCTGACACGCCTGTTGGGTAAAGGCGGTTGCATTCAACGCAAATTGCGAGATCGCGCGGCTTTTCAAGCCGTGTTCCGACTGACGCCCGACCGCATCTTCCCAGCGGGCCCGCATCAGACGCGCCGCACCGACGGTCTTGATCGTCTCAAGCCCGGAAATCGTTTCCACCAGAACCGACTGCTTGGATTGCCCCGCGTAAAGGTTGCTTTCGGCCAGTCGCGACAACGCCGGTTGCACCATCAGCCCCAACAGTAAAACGACGGGCACTGCAATGGCTGGCACCAGCACCAAGGGGCCGCCAACCGCGTGGATCACCCCCAGATACAGGGCCACGAAGGGCAAATCGACTATGGCGATCAGCGTTGCCGACGTAAAGAAGTCGCGCACCGTTTCAAATTCCCGCAGTACATTGGCCAAAGCTCCTGTCGAGCCCTTGCGCGCCTTCATCGGCAGGTCCAGCAACTGGTCAAAGATGCGCCGCCCGATCACCAGATCCGCGGCTTTCCCCGCCTGATCGACAAATGCCGCCCGTATCAGTTTGATCGAAAGGTCAAACACCAGCGCGACGCCAACGCCAAGGGTCAGCGCAACAAGCAATTCAATCGCCTCGTTCGGTAAGATCCGGTCATAGACGACCATCGTGAAAATAGAGGTCAGCAGGCCCAGAATATTGGTCACGACTGCGGCCAGCACCACTTGAATATAGCTCCAGCGGTTGGCGGCAAGTGTGCTCCAGAACCAATGGCCTCGGGCCCCCTTCACGCCAAGATTGGCCTCGGCGGCGTAATCGGGGCGGATCAACAGGGCATAGCCCGAATAGGCTTCTTGCAGGGCAGCACTGGAAATATCGCCCTCATGGCGGGCCAATGCGGTGTCGACGATCGCGGCCCTGTCCCCGGCGATGGGCTGGGTCAGCACCACGCTGCGCCCGTTTTCAAGCAACAGGATTGCGGGCATGAAGGTGGCGTCAAGCTCTGACAGGCTGGCTTTGCCGAACCACGTGAGCAATCCAACCTTGCGGCAGGCCGCCACAGCGTCTTTTATGGTGATACTTTGATGCAATCCGGTTTCCGAATCCAACAAGGTCGCGCGGGTCATCGGGCGGCCAAGTTCGGCAGCCACAAACAGGACGTTCTGTTCAAGCGTGGCACCCAGGTCGGCCGCGCCGTCGGGTGCCGACGCTGCGGGCGTCGGGGTGGGTAGCTGGATCGTCACACCTTGTCCTTTGTCTGGGCCGTGCCTGTTTCAATATCAAACAGCAACAGCAGATCGCCCGTCAGCGCGAGGGCCGAGTAGCCGGTAAAAACGGCGCTGGCACGGGCATCGACATCATCGACCGCCGCGTCATTGGCATCGCGCTGCGCATCCAGAACCTCGGTGATGGTGCGCCGCCCGATGTCGAATTGATGTTTGGTGGTGGACAGCGATGCATTGGCCGCCTGCAAGGCAAACTCTGCAGCCGCGATGCGCTGCTGGCCCGCTTTTGCGTCGCTTTGCGCATAGGTCAAAGACCGGATGATTTCCCGCCGGGCCTGTTCACGGCGCGCTTTCAGGTCGTTGACCTGGGCCTGCGCTTCTTCGATCTTGGCGGTCCGTTCGCCGCCGTTGGTCAGATCGAACCGGACCCCCAGATTTGCCGCCACATCGACCTTTAATCCGGTCGTGGCAACATTTGGCGTGGCCGATAGACTGGCGATGATCGCAGGCCTACGACCGGCCTCAAGTGCGGCCAGATCGTAAAGGGACTGATTGACCATAAAATCCAGCCGGATCAGCTGCGCGTTTCGGGCCGTGGCCGCTGCCCCGTAGCGCACCAAACCAGGCGCAACCGGACGCGGCAACGGGACGACACCGGGGGGCGCGATGCCAAAAACCTCGAAAAAGGCGGCGTCGGCCTGGGCGGCGGTGCGTTCCGCCTCGATCGCGCGGGCGCGGGCTTTGGCCAGCCGACTTTTGCCCGCCAGCAAATCAGCCTCGCTGCCAGCCCCTGCATCAACGCGGCTTTGGATATGCATGATCAGCTCTTCATGCGATGCCAGATTGCCTTGGGCGATCCTTTCCAGTGCGCGGGCGCGATACACATCGATCCAGGCCTGAACCGCACGCAGGGTCAGGGTGTGGTCTGGATGTCCTTGTCAAGCTTGGCCAGTGCGACCCCTTCTTCGCGCGACAATTGGGTCAACCGTGCGGCGGACCCGTCATAGATCATCTGGCTTACGCTGATGACGGGGCCGGCGCGGCTGCCCGAAAAGCCATTGGAATAAGATCCATACCCGGCATCAAGCCCAACCGACACATGCGGGCGAAAGGCGGCTTTTGCGCCTTCGACAGCAGCCCGTGCACCGCTGATCCGGTACGCCTGGCTGCGCACCGAAGGATGGGCCAGAACCGATGACCGGACGGTTTTGCCAAATTCCGATGTGGCAACGGCAGACTGCGTCAACCGATCCCGCTGTTTTCTGTCGGGGGCGATCTGTGCGGCAAGGGCAGTTTCCGGATTTTGTGCCATGCTGTGCGTCGCACCTGCCAGATCGGCAGCAGTGTTGCCGCACCCCAGCATGCTTGTGCAAATCATCAAGATGCCAAGCAGCCTCACGCCCCTTCCCGTCACGCAGCGCCCCCTTTGGCAAATCGGGCCCGCGCGGCGAACGCCGCGAGAGCCGTGATGGCCGTAACGCCGGTTTGAGCGATATCTGCCATCAGATTACCGGGTTGGTGACGATGATATGATTGCCATCCGCCAGCCCTGTGGCCGCCGACATGTCATAAACCTGCTCAACGAACGCCAGCGGGTTGAGCGAAGGCGTAGCCCCGGTGGCATCAAGCGCCAGCACCACCGACCCGCTAGTTCCATCGCTGGCCAGTACAAGTTCGATCATGTCATCGACCAACGTCGCTTGATCCAGACCGGAAACCGCAGTCTGGATGTCGGCAAGCGCGGTGTCTGCCTGCAAATCCGCGACCGTCGCTGTGGTGAACCCGACCGTGATCGGATCTGTCGTGGCCGCCTGCAACATCAGCTGGATCACGTCGCCGCCAGACGCCGGCTCACCAAGGTCAAAGCCCAGAATATCGCTTAGGTCCGAGGGCGCGCCGCCCAGATCGATCCGGATCGTGTTTGACCCGTTGTTCGCGCCGTCGAATGCGATGGCACCGGTGGTCGGGTCGATGTCCATGACTTCGCCAAGAACGATCGTGTCTTCGCCGCCGCCACCGATTGCGATATCGTTGCCCCCGCCGGTTTCGATCACGTCGTTGCCCGCAAGGCCGTTTATGACATCGTCGTTGGGCAGTCCGCCGATCATGTCGTCGCCCGTGGTGCCGGTGAAATCGCCCTGATACCGCGACAGGATTGCATCCATATTGGGCGTCCCGTCGGCAGACTGATCCGCCATTGCGGCGTTCGCCAGCTCCCATGCGTCAATCTCACCGCCCGACACGGTTCCGACCGACGCCCCCGACGCATCGTAAAAAGCCACCGAGGAAACCGTTCCGCCCCGGATCGCGTGAGACGCGTAGGTTTGTGTAACTTCCTCATAGGTGTGAAAGGCGTCGACCTCGACGCGCATCGTTTCACCTGTGCCGGCCGCGAATGTGATCCCGGTATCGTCATAGCTGATCTCAAGGTCCGGATCATGCAGCACCGTGTTCAACGTGTCACCGATGCCGACACCCGGCAGGTCAAAGTTTATCGCCAACACCTTTGGCACCTCGGCAAAGGTCTGATCTATCCCTGCGGTCTGGGCCGCTGTGATGCCTTGCAGGTTCAGGACGTTACCACCCCCGAAATCAAGCTGCGCCATCGTGCCGGTGCCATCCGCCACATCGATGGCACTGGCAAAGGCCGCCGAAATATCACCGGCGGAAAAAGCCCTCAGATCCAGCCGGTCAACCCCGATCTTGAAGTCAGAGATGGTGTCAGCCCCCGCCGTAAAGACAAAGGTGTCATAACCGCCGCCCCCAATCAGGGTGTCGTCACCGCCGCGCCCGGACAGAATATCATCGCCGCCGTCGCCATCCAGTGTGTTGGCCGCATCGTTCCCGCTCAGCACGTCGTTGGTGTACGAACCGACAACGCCGTCAATGTTAACCAGCGTGTCCTGAAACCCGAACCCGTCTGTCGCCGTCCCTGCGGCCAGATCAGCCGTGATCGCGCCGCTGCCGCCCCATTGCCGCCCGTCCTTGACATAGCTGGCGATATCCAGCCCGCCCGCGCCGCCGTCCAGATAATCGGCCCCCTCGAGCCCGCGAAAGATGTTGTTCTGCGCGTCGCCCAGAATTGTATCGGCAAAATGGCTGCCGCGGATCATTTCAACGTCGAAAAGCTGATCGATCCCGCCTTGTCCGTCGCTCACAAGACCTGTGGCCAGATCCGCATGGATACCGCGCGTGGCCCGCGAATACGACGCCAGGTCCGTGCCTTGCCCACCGTGGTAGGTGTCATTGCCCGCGCCGCCCGCGAACCAGTCGCCCCCGGCGGTGCCGTAATAGGTGTCATTTCCGTCTCCGCCCTCTGCCCAGTCGTTGTCGTGCGAGGCATAAAAGGTATCATCGCCGGGGCCCCCGACCATTCCGTCATAGTTGACGGCCCCGCCGCCATGGAACGTGTCGCCATGGGTCGATCGCAGATCGACACCGGCATAGTTGTCATAGGGGATCAGATCATCGCCGCTCGATCCGGTCCAGTCGATCCGGTAGGGGGCAAAAAGGGCGTCGAACTGTGTCATATCGGGGGTCGGCCCTTGCAGAGCAAAATTCGCATTGTCAAATGCAACGAGCGACATCTGAAGGCCGGTGATGGTCGCACTTAGCGTGCCGTCGATGTAAAGGTTGAACCCCGTCACCGTGCCTGCCGTCGGGCTAAGGGTATCATCCAGCACAAAGCCTGTGCCGACGATATCAAACCCGGTTTCCTTGCCCCCGAAATCCGCCGCCGCTGCGTTTGTCGCCGTTACGTTTGTCGCGCTCAGCGTGGTCAGATCAACCGACGCGATGTCCCCCATCAGGGTCGCGTTCACCAAAAGTTCGATCGGCACCTCGGCCAGCATCGTGATCGTCGCTGTCATGATACCGTTGTCAGCGGCAGGCAGCCCCGTCACTGTCGCCGCCGTCATGCCGTCAAATGTCAGCGTATTCCCGGCACTGAACGTCACCTGCGCCGCACTGCCCGACCCTGTCGGGCTGGTCACATCGACCGCCCCGTCAAACGCGGCAATGATCTGATCCGTGGTCAGGCCAAGTGCGCGCAGATCCAGCGTGTCTGTTCCCGGCGTGAAATCGGCAATCACATCGTTGCCGTTTTCATAGACAAAGCTGTCGCGCCCTTCGCCACCGATCAACAAGTCATTTCCGGCGCGCCCGTTCAGCATGTCTGCGCCCGCGTCGCCGCGCAGCACGTTGTCGCCCCCCGACCCCAGCAAGACATCGCCAAACTGCGACCCGCGCACGTTCTCTATGCCGGTCAAAGTGTCCATGTCGCCGAACCCGTCAATCGCTGAGCCCGCTTGCAGGTCGACGCCGACGCCGTGGTCGCCACCGTACCGCGCATCCTTGTTGTATCCGACCCCGTCGACCCCGGAACCGCCGTCGATGGTATCAGCCCCCTTCAGACCCTGAAAAAAATTGTCCGCGTCATCACCGGTCAGCGTGTCGGCAAAAAGCGTCCCGCGCACCTGTTCGACACTGGTGAAGGTATCGGTAAAGCCAAGGCCGTCCTGCACACTGCCCGCGCCAAGATCGACACTGACGCCCTCCCCGCTGCCCGAAAACGACATCATGTCATATCCGTCACCACCGTCGAAATGGTCATCGCCCTTGCCGCCATAGAACCAGTCGTCGCCAGCACCGCCAACCATCGTATCGCTGCCGTCCTGGCCTTCGAACCAGTCTTCCCCGTCTGCTCCGACGAACATGTCGTCGCCGGTGTCGCCCACGAAACCGTTATCGCCACCGCCCATCGTCAGAACATCGGAATAGGGGGACGCGCCCAGGCCGTCGATGAAACCGTCATCTCCCGGCGACCCTACAAAATTCAGGGCGTATGACGCAAAAAGCGCGTCACCCAGCGTGTGGTCCGCACCGCCAGAGTTGATTGCCTGCAGAATTGCCGCCCCGACATCCGCACCCGCGACATTTGCATCGCTAAGCGCGAAGATCTTCGTGCCGTCCAGGCTAAGCGTGATACCCGTCACGACCCCACCGTTGACCATGCCGGTGTCCGCATCATAGGTCAGGCCCGTGCCACTGACCGTGCCCGAATAAACGCCGGCTGGCACATCACGGGGATCTGTCGCCTCAAGCGTGAAGCTGGTCGCGTCCTTGGTGCCCGTGAACGTCGCATCGGGACTTAGCAGGCTTCCGGACCACAAAGCGTCATGGTCACCCTCCTCCAGCCCCTGAAACAGGGTGATCGTCTGAAAGACATCAACCACCACATCACGCGTCGCCAAGGCCGAAGTATTGCCCGCCGCATCCGTGGCCGTTGCCGTGACAAGCGCATCGCCATCCGCCGGGATGTCGGTGCGGGCAAAATCCGCAGACCAGACGCCGCTGCCATCGGCCACAACCGTTAGGGAAGTCATCTTAACAGCAGTCCCAAAAGCCACATCGACCGACTGACCCGCCGCAGCAGTACCAGTTATGATCAGCCCGTTTTCCGCATCCGCCCCGGACACGATATTGTCAGCCGCGACAGTATCAATGATGGGTGCTGCAGGCGGCTGACTGTCGATCACGATGTCTCTGGTGCCCGCCACACCGGTATTGCCAGCCGCATCCGTTACGCTGGCAGACACAGATGCGGCCCCGTCAGCGGGAATTTCCGCCGATGCGAAATCAACGCTCCACGCGCCGTTACCATCCGCTGTGGCGGTATGGGTGGTCGTGCCGAGAACGACATCAACCGTTTCCCCCGCCCCGGCAGTGCCGGTGATCGTGACACCTGATGCCTTTTCCGAGGCGTTGATAACATCGTCGCCTGCAATCGCCGCGATCACAGGTGCGTCGGGTGCCGTCGTGTCGATCTTGATCGCGAGGGTTCCGGCGCGGGACACGGTGCCGCCCGCGTCGGTGACCACTGCCGACACCGTGGCCGCCCCGTCGGCAGGACTGTCGCCCGGTGCGAACACCGCATGCCAAGCCCCCGCGCTGTCGGCGGTGACCGTGGTCGTCGCTTTGCCAAGTGTAACGGAAACCGAAAGCCCCGCACCGGCCGTACCATTGACCTCAATGCCTGCGCCGGCTTCTGCTGCGTTCACGATATTATCGCCCGCAACGTCGGTAACGACCGGAGCAGCAGGCGACAGGGTGTCCAACGTCAGCACGCCCTGCGCCGCAGGGCTGGCCGGAGATGTCGCAGACACCTGAACGGTCGCTGAAACAGCCACCTGTCCGTTGGCCGGATCGGCGGGAAATTCCGCCCCGTCATAGTGCACTGTCCAATGGCCATCGGCCGCAATCGTTGCCGACTTGACCACACCGCCGAAATCCACCGTCACGATCGCCGCCGGGCGTCCCGTTCCGGTGATATCAAGCCCGGCGGCCTTGTCAGCCGCACTCAGGTCTGTGGGCAACGTGTCAATCGTCGGGCGCAGCGGGACAATTGCCGCCGCAGCGGCCGCAACATCCGTGCCGCCGATAGAGTTGCCAGCCTGGGTTTCGGCGACCAGCGTATCCTGCACCACCGCAAGTGCGCTTTCAATTTGCGCCAGTCCCGCCTGATCGTTGCTGGCGCTTGCGATCAGGGCGTTGACGTTCCTGGCGGCGGCGGCGATGTCCGCAGCGCGCGCCCCTGCCGAAGCCGTCAGTGCTGTCTCGATCGCGGCCTGGTCGGTCAGCGGTGCCGCAGTCCCTGCGGCCACGATCTGAGCCGCCAGCGACGATGCCGCAGATCCGCTTGCCTCGGCCGAGGTGCCCACCCCCGCTGCAGTCGCAAGGTTCAGAATGTTGGACACCTGCGTGGCCACCTTGAGAGACGTCACATCGCCCGCTTCGGCGGATTTCACAGGATCAAGCGTCAGCAAATCCGTGCCCGCCCCCAATCCCAACGCCGTCGAGATCTGCGATGCCGCTTCTGCTGACGTCAGCGGTGTGCCTGTGCCTGCCGAACTTTGGATAAGCGACTGAACAAGCGTGGTCAGCGGGGTCACAACAGTTGCGTCCGCCGGGGCCGACAACGTGCCGACAAAGGTCTTGCCGGTCGAGATATCGATACCGCCCTTGGTCAGGATAAACGCATCAGGATTTTCCGGATCAACCGGAAGGCCGGTAAAATTACCGGCACCATCCGTCAAGACATTCGGCTCGCCCACATCGAAAATGCTGTTTCCGTTCACATCCCGAAACACAGTCGCACCCGCAATATATCCGTCCACCACGGTACCCGAACTGGTAACAGGCGCAGCGACAGGCGATGCGCCGCCCCCGCCACCACCTCCGCCGGCCAGAGCAGCAAGCCCGCCCAGCGCCAAGGCACCAGCTCCGGCAACTTCGCCACCCCCTGCAACCTCTGCTCCGGCTGCCGCCGCATCGGAAATCGCCATCGCGGCGTTTGGCGAAAGGGCGATCCCCCCACCATCAAGAACGTGAACCGACGCCGCCGGTACGATCAGGGACTGGCCTGACTCCAACACAATCCGCACGGACCCGTCCGCCAGAACCGTCGCAGACATGACCCCTTCGATGCTGTCGGCCAGGACAAATTCGGCCGCCCCCTGCGCATGCGCCATCATCGGCAGAAACAGGAAACTGCCCGCAAGCCCTGCGGCTATTTTCTTTTGGTTCTCGGCAACCCACTTTCGCACAAAGGCGGCACGGGCGGTTGCGTTGGCAGGGATTGCGATTTTCGCGCAGGGTCCGCCAAGGCTTTCCTGTGCTGCAAGGTCCAGGTCGGCCAACTGGCTTTCGGCGGCGTCATTGCCCATGAAATACACACCTTGAAGGGCCGATGTTTTGTCGATGGCCTGAATGAACCGGGCCTGATCGGGACGGAAGCTGTGCAAATTTTTCATGAAGATACTCCAAAGGATGGGATGCAATTTAGTGGGACCGAGCGAAAAGCGCCGAGACGATCGGCGTACCGAGCACACGGGAATTTTTGATCAAAGGGCATTGGTGATTTTTCAGAATGGCGGTTCGATGCGGGCTGTGGGTCTTCAGGTCATGGCGTCTTCCCTGCGTGTTGTTGCAGAGCGGCGACCTGCAAATCGAACGGATCATCAGTATTTGAAAGGGTCCGGTGGCCCCAGTGCAACCTAGAGAAAACCCTAGGTTCACGGGGCAGAACGCGGGCCCGGTAACGCAAAGCCAAGGGACATCCGCGCGCCCTTTGTGGGCAAGGATCATGCTGGAGCACGGTCATTTCCTGATGCTCGCAAACGCACGCGCCACCGCTTCAGACGTGGTCTTTGCGCCCATCTTGCGGCGCAGGTTTGCACAGTGGAAATCAACGGCGGCAATGGAAATACCCAAGCGATGGGCCATCCGGTCGCGACGAATGCCCTGCGCCGCAAAGTGAAGCATGTCGCGTTCGCGCGGCGTGAGATGAGACAGGTGCGCGTCCCCCTCCAGCCCCGTCGCAAAAATCACTACTGTCGCGCCCACACCTGCACGCAAAAGAACATGAAGCGTAAGTTTCGTCTTGGTCGCACCTGACTGCAGCTGTAGCGCGTGGTGCTGTTGCCCCCCTGCGACGTGCAGCGGTTCCCATACGTGCGCATCGCTTTCGCGCTTTGCCAGCGCGAGCCTGTTGTCGTCATCAATGCTGATAAGATCCGGACAGGCCGCGAGGATTTGCACCGCGTCTTCGGACATTGCGACAATCTGGCCGCTTGGGTCGATGTGGAAAATGCCTGTGGGGGAAGATGCCAGCACCGAAGGGGGATTCCGATTGGGGGACGTGGGTCTCATGCGATCTTGGCTCCGTTCTTGGCATCAGATCTTTCACACCAGCCCCGTTGCCGCGCCCCCCCAAAGGGGGGCAACACAAAACTTTCTTGCCCTCTTGCGCTTTCGGTACATCCGGGGGCACAAAAGGCAAAAAACGGGGGGCGCCCACAATGAACATGTTGCGCAAACAACGATCCAGACTAACGGAAACCGTTCAGACGGGCCTGCCAACATGGACAGAACGCGCCGACGACGCCCTTGCCCTGCCCCAAAACCAGCAGGATTGTGACCGCTTCTTCTACGACGCATTCGCGGACTGTACCCTGCCGGTGATGATTTACGGCACCCAAGGCCAGCGGTTGGTGCACCCGCCCAATACCGGTGAGGTCTGGCGATTTCCCGTGCAGTTGAACGGCGTCTCTGCGCGGCGGTACGGACCCGACTTCACCATGAGCGAGGCAGGGCTCGTCTATATTTTCGATCAGCTTGATCGCTGGTCTCGGGTTCCCGCCGATGTGGCCTTTGTCGCGATATTGGTGGATCTTGATTGGTTCAGGACCTGCACACACCTTGATCTGACACCCAGCGAATTTGAACTTGTCTGCCTGCTGCTAAGCGGTCATGACCTTGCGTCGGCTGCCGATCATGTCGGTGCGCGCTATGACACAAAGCGCAAACAGGTTCGCACGATCCTTGAAAAGGCGGGCGTCAGCGGGCAGGCCGCCTTGCTGCGGGATCTGGCGCTCGCGTTGTCGTCGCATATTCTGAGCTGTCTCCTGCGGGCGGATCATCGCCGCCCCGAGGTGGATCTGGCGCATCGGGTGTACGGTCGGGATGTGGTGATCCATTCAATTTCGCTTGGGGAACAGCAGGATATCCCGGTTTGGGAGTTCGGTGCCCGACGCGGACAAACCGTTTTGTATTTCCACTCGATGCTTGCCCCGATCATGTTCACGCCAGATATGGTCGCCAAGCTTAAGCGACATGATCTGCGCGTTTTGATGATACCGCGGCACTTCTTTGAGACCCAGGAAGGCAAGGAAAGGGCACAGCAGCAAATACTGCGCGCCGCTTCTGAAATCGTCGCCTATTTCAGCGACGATCCGGTGATCTGCCTTGGCGAAAGTGCCGGCTGCGCCTGGGCGGCACAATTCACCCTGCGCTATCCAGAGCGGGTAAGCGAGGTCGTATTCGCGGCCACACCGCAGGCGGTTCGCCCTCAAGACGCTGCCCGTGTGCCGTCTCGAACACTTTCGCTGTTGACCGAGGTTTCAACCCGGATCCGTCAGGATGAACGTGTGATCGCCGGATTGACGCGGATTTATAACGCGATTGCGCGGGTGCCGTCGTTGTCACGCCGGTCGATTGATTTCATGCTGCGTCAATCTGCTGCCGATCTTGCCAGCATTGATACGGCATTTTCGTCCCTCGCGTTGGGCGATTGGGTCGGGCTGATCGCAAACAAGGCCGCCCGTGCCTCGATTGACGAAGTCGCGCACTTGCAGTCCGATTGGGTAAATGACCTGCATCACCTGACCCGCCCGATGCGCTTTTTCCACGGCACAGAAGACACCCTGTGCCCGATTGAAGATGCCAAGGCGATGGTCGCGCCGATACCCAATGCCCGGTTCACCGCATACGACAAGGCGGGACACCTTGTTCTTGGTCAACGACTGGACGACATCCTTGCGACCCTTCTGGTATCGCAGGATGTGCCGAAGCACGCGGTGTAACGGGCGAAAATGAATCGTTCAGACCGCTAGGGTCCGATAACCGCCCCGACACAAAAGATGCACGCAGACCTGCATGATTGGCAGGCATTTACGCAGGGCGGTTCATCTTACGTAAGATAAGGCGGCACCCGCTGAGGCTGAAATCCCTTGTCCGCAAGCGATCACAAGTTTAACATTTCACTCGATTGTGATGTTTTTCCTGCCTCTTTTTCCATGACGTGCAAAACCAAAGCGGAGCCGTTCGATGTTTTCTATATTTACGGAAATCTCGCAATATATGCCGCATGGCATGTGTCTCTTGTGGGAACCATGGCTGCTGATTTTATGGGCCGGGTCCGACGTTCTGATCTTTTTGTCCTATTTCGCAATCCCCTTCATCATTTTTCGGGTCTTGCTAAAGCGTGATGATATCAAACAACGCGGACTGGTCATCCTTTTTGCGTCATTCATTCTTTTGTGCGGCATCACGCATGCGGTTTCCGTGGTCACCCTGTGGCTGCCGATCTATCCGTTGCAAGGCGTCATCAAACTTGCCACTGGTCTTGTTTCGGCGGCAACTGCGATCATGCTGTTCAGGCTGGGGCCAACGCTGGTTGCCATTCCCAGCTTCAACAGCCTTGAAGACGCCAACCGAAAACTCAAGGCAGAGGTGGCGTCACATGAACAAACATTGTCTGCCCTGCGTCAGGCCCGCGATGATCTGGAACGCAAGGTGGCCGAACGCACGGCAGAGCTGAACGAGGTGAACGCAAAGCTGTCCATCACGGCCCGCGAAGCCATCCATCGCAGCCACAATCTGATTGCGGTGGTTACATCAATGGCGCGTCAATCCTCGCGCACCCAGACCAATGTCGCGACATTTACGGAAATCCTGATTGGCAGGCTGAGCGCCCTCGCCAATGCGACAGGGGCGATCATGAAACATCACCAGCAATCTGCCGCGGATCTGGGCGACGTCGTGAACACCCAGCTCGACCCGTTGGTACAGACCTATCCCGGCAAGGTGCAGGTTGAGGCGCCCGAGCTCAAGATTGACGCCGAGGCCGCCCAGCAGATCAGCCTGGCGATCCATGAACTTGCAACGAACGCCCAAAAGCACGGTGCCCTTGGAACAAGCGATGCTGCCATCGCCGTCCGTTTTTCAATCACATCAGAGCCTACCGACCCCGATCAGGACCGCCTTGTGCTTGAATGGCGCGAGGATCTGGGCGCTGCAGCAAACCCCTCCATCGCGGATCAGGAACGCAAGGGATTTGGTACCCGGCTGTTGACGCAGATCATCCCCACGATGTTGGGTGGGCACGCCAGCCGAACCCTGGAAGACAGCCAACTGATCTACCGGCTTGATGTGCCGTTCGCTGCAATTCTTCCCGACCAGATCAGAACCGGAAACGAGGCTTTCGCCTCGCATGTTCTGGATGGCAATTTCGCCGAAACCTAGAAATTGTACGGTGAAAGGGCACATGGCGGGGGCACGGACCATGCCGCGCCGCCCGCTTGACCTGCATCAATGACGCGCAATGGCGGTTATCCTAAGCTATCTTTGCACACGCAAAGGAGCCACTATGCTGACAGTTTCCAAACCATCAACCGACCGCTTGAACATCGACGTGACAGGCGTGCTTGATGCCGACGCAATGGGCGGGGCACTGGACGACTTTATTGCGCAGGCCAAAGGCATCACCCACGGCCAGATCCTGTTCCGGATTATCGACTTTGAACTGCCGACCCTTGGGGGGCTGATGGCTGAACTGCAGCGGATGCCCAGATTGCTGAGTACAATCAGACAGTTTGATCGCTGCGCAGTTCTGTCCGACATCGACTGGCTACGCAGGGCGGCAGAGCTTGAGGGCATGGTCATCCCCACGGTCGAGATCCGAAGCTTTGCGTTGGCCGACATAGACGCCGCCGAAATATGGCTGGCAAAAGCGGCCACAGAAGCGGACGACCCAGAAAACTTTCCGGTCTAGCTGCCCCTGCCCCCAAGTACTCTCCATCTTGTTCTTGCAGCTGGTTGTGCAGGACCGAACATCACAGCCTCCTCAAAACCGGCGGGCTTGTGTACGCCGCGGCAATGCCACGTATTGGGGGCGGATGCGTGGCTTTGTGGCGGCCCGAAACCGATGCAGGCCGCAAGCCCAGCGGCGGCACGGGTGACCATCTTGGTTGCGACTTTCGGCTTGGGCCGGGGTCACGGGCCTGCCCAGACGTCAGCGCGGACGTGAACACCGTCCTTGGATCCTGCCCGCGCCTTGCGGATCGGTTGAAGGGCCGTTTTGCGCTGAACAATGCGTTGGGCCACAACATCAGCGCCCCGACTTTGGCCTGAAAATGGTTTGGCGTGCACGACCTGCGTTCTTGGATTGATAAAGGGCCGTATCGGCCTGCGACAAGATATCCTGTGCGGCGACAGCGTGGTTTGCATGTATCCACACCGTGCCGATGCTGGCGGAAATCTTGCAGGGCTGGCCGTTGAAATAGATCGGCTCTTCCAGCCGCCGGATCAGCCGTTCCCCAACATTCTTTAGCGTTTCTTCGGTGTCGACCTGTGGCAGGATCAGGGTGAATTCATCGCCGCCAACCCGTGCAATCGTATCGGCCGCGCGGGTTTCCTCGACCATGATTTGCGCGACGGCCTGAAGCACGTGATCGCCCGCCGCGTGCCCAAGCGTGTCGTTGACCGCCTTGAAGTAATCCAGATCGATCTGCATCACGGCAAAGCCCGCGTTGCCGCTGACCAGCCGCGCCAGCACATGGTCCATTGCGCGACGGTTCTTTAGGCCGGTCAGTGTATCGGTGAACGCCTGCTCCTCTGCCGCGATCTTGGCCGCCTGAAGCCTGAAGTTCAGCCGTCGCGACGCATCCATCGCGGCGGATTTCGCCTCGATCAGATAGAGCATCTCTATCGCCAGATCCGTCGCCGCGAAATCTGCGTTGCTCAGGGCATAGGTGCGCACGCCATCCAGAATCGATATGCCGAACGACAGGTTGATCACGCTTTCATCAGGCCCCGCCGGTGCCAATACCGCTTTCAGTTCGCTTTGGGTGCCGTCGCACAGGGCAAGGTGCATCTTCGATCCGGCCTTTTTGCGCATCTGGGGGATGCTGGCGATCAACTTGGGGCGTCGCACCTCGAAATGGTCAAAGAAATCGGTGCCAATCCATGTTGAAGCGGGGCTTAGTTTTTGCGCCGTGGGCCCCGCGTGGATGATTGTCCCCTCGTTGTTCACGACAAGGTGCATCGGGCACAGCACATCCAGCAGGCCGGTCAGGGTAAATTCGGTCATCCCGGATGCGCCCCCAGATCAAACCGGCGCCCTTGAGCAAAATCGCTGTCGATCAGGGTGATCGAAACCGCCTCGCGCCCCTCTGAGATGGTTTCATGCGTCAACAGAACAAGCGCACCATAATCGTCTGCAATTACCCGCAAAACGCCCGTCATCACATGGCCGAACCCCGGCGCAGTGCCGTCACAAATCAGGTAA
Source organism: uncultured Alphaproteobacteria bacterium (assembly GCA_963728645.1). Taxonomy (GTDB): domain Bacteria; phylum Pseudomonadota; class Alphaproteobacteria; order Rhodobacterales; family Rhodobacteraceae; genus Sulfitobacter. Next base: position 147,394 of record CAVSLU010000003.1, read on the forward strand.
AACCGCCCGTCGGCGCGTTCATCAAGCACCATGCTGGGTAGAACAAGATCCGACACGGCCAGCTTGGCGCGGTCTGCAAGATCATCAAGCGACTGAAGAAATTCCTCGAAATCGACACCACCAAATCGCAATAACCGGCGCACGCCTTCCAGCTTGGGGGTGGACACCAGATAGGTTCCCAGATCCTCAAGCAGGTCCGGTACTGTGCGGCCTGTGACCTCTGACATGGTTTTCACGATCCGGAAGGTCAATTCATCGTCATACGACAGCATCGCCTCGAAATCGGAAAAGCCGAGGTCAGCCATGTCAGCGGCCCGCAGCCAGATATCGTGGCCAAATGTATCGCGGACGTAATTTTGCACACTGCAATTTATAAGACCGTGCATGATGATCCCTTTTCCCGTTCTCAGTCGGGATCATCGCGTCTCAAGTATTAAGATGATGCAAAAAGGCACCGCGCAAGGTGCCATCATCGCCTTCAAATTCAAGCCAAATTTGCAAAGCTTTTTATGGGCCAGCCTGACAGCTTCCCTGTCAAAACGGGTGTTCCGAAAGCCCCGCGGCAAAAGCCTGTTCAGAAATCCGTCGGGGCACCACCCTCGGCTTTGCGGCGGGCCACGAAATCGGCCAGCTCTTCGCGGATCGCAATATCCATGGGGGGTTCCTCGAAGCTGGCGATGATGTCCTTGAACATCAGATGCGCCCGCTCCGGCGTCCAGACAGCGCCGGCGGCTTCCCAGCCCTCATAGTTCTTCCAGTCGCTTAGGAACGGCTGATAAAATGCAGTGGTATAGCGATCCTGCGTGTGCTGGATACCAAAGAAGTGACCTGAATTGCCGACGGATTTGATGGCATCCAGGGCGATTTCATCCGGGCCGGTCGCACAAATCGCCGGGTCCATATAGCGCTGAATTTGCTGCAGGATTTCACAATCCATGATGAACTTTTCGGGGCTGGCTATCAGCCCGCCCTCAAGCCAGCCTGCCGCATGATAAACCATGTTGGTGCCAGATTGCACCGCCGCCCACAGGCTGTTTGATGTCTCCCACATTGCCTGCCCGTCGGGCACGTTCGCCGCACACACCCCCGACGACCGCATCGGCAGATTGTAGAAACGGCACAGCTGGCCTGTCATCTGGGTGGCACGGATGTATTCGGGTGTGCCAAAGGCGGGCGCGCCGGTTTTCATATCTACGTTCGAGGTGAACGTGCCGATCGCGCAGGGGCAACCGGGGTTGATGATCTGCGCCAGTACCACCGCGCACAGCGCCTCGGCGAGCGATTGCGCGACGGCCCCCGCCATCGTGACAGGTGCCATCGCCCCCGCCAGCGTAAAGGGCGTAACAACCAACCCCTGCCCGCGCCGCGCCAGACGCATCCAGCCGTCAAGCATCGGAATGTCGTGCTTGAGCGGCGAGGTAGAGTTGATGTTGGTGTACATACGCGGCGTTGCATCGAATTCCTCGTGCGTCAGGCCGCCCGCGATGCGCACCATTTCCATCACGTCTTCGACCCGCTCTTTGCCAAGACTGTAGGCGTGCATCACCTTGTCGGTGATCGTCAGCTTGTCGAACAGCACTTCGAGATGGCGAACAGAGGCGTGAATATCAACTGGTTCAACCGGATAGCCACCAGCGAAGTGGATGCAGTTGAAATACTGCGTCAGCCGCAGCAGATCCTGACACATCGCGCGGGTGCCGGGCACCTTGGTGCCAATCGACATGTCCCAATAATTGGGCGGAGACGAGACGTTGCCAAAAACCAGATGTTTGCCGCCGATCGTGATCTGGCGGTCGGGGTTGCGCGGCGTGATCGTGAACTGCGCGGGCGCATGGGCAATCCACTCCATCACGAAATCGCGGCCCATCCGCACATTTTCCCCGTTTACCGTGCAGCCCGCCTTGCGCAGGATCTCAAGCGCTTCGTGATTAAGAAACTCGATCCCGATCTCTTCGAGAATGCGCATGGCACCATCATGTATCGCCTCAACACCTTCGGGCGTCAGCGGTTCGGTCGGCCTATCGATATTGATCGGAGGATTCCAAGGCATCTGTTCGATCACCGATGTGCCGCGCCGCGTTTTTGCACCGGCACGGCCGCCCGCGCGTACCCTGCGTTTGGTTTCGGTATCCGACATCGCGCTCTCCTCAAGATCAGGTTCAGAAGGCCTGATCAACGGATGTCCCGCGTTCCCGTTTCCGACGGGAAGTGTCGTTTTTTGCGTCTTAGCCTGCGCTGTTTGACTGCTGATCCAGCCAATCGGGCAAGTGTCCGATGTCGGGCAGCACCACGTCTGCAAAGGGCGCAAGGTCGGCCTGGCTTGCCAATCCCGTCAACACGGCGATGCGGAACATGCCCGCCGCCTTGCCCGCCATCAGATCATGTGTACTGTCCCCGATCATCGCGACCTGCTGCGGGGCAAGGCCGGTGTGCCGGGCAAAGGCATGCAATTGGCCCGGTGCCGGCTTTCCCCCAAAGCCGCTGTCAAACCCTGCAATGAAATCGAACAGATCCACGACGCCCGCGCCGCCAAGATGCGCAAGGGCGGGGGCTTCGGCGTCGTTTGTGGCAACGCCCAGCTGCAAGCGCCGCCCGCGCAACCCGCGCAACAGGGGAGCAAGGGGTGTCACCTCGCTTTGCGGGGCTTTCGCCGCTTCATCATTCAGGATGTCGATCAGGGCATCCATCGACAGTTCCGGCACAAGGGGCGACAATTCATGCGCGACCTCATCCGGCGTACCTGCGATCACGATACTATCTGTAGAAAAACTTTGTGCGTCGGTATCGAACCCGATCGCAGCCCCAAGGGTCGCTGCACGCGCATGATCCCCATCCGTCAGCCTTGCCAGAAAGGCGATGGCCCATGCTTCCCACGTGTCGCCGAATTTGAACAAGGTGCCGTCCTTGTCAAAGATAAGCCCTGTCAGCACGGTCATGTCCAGTTTACCTGCGCGCCGCCCGGCAGGGACTGTCGCGCCTGCATGATCCGTTCGTAGGGCGCATTGATGGAATCGCAGAATTCAATGACCCAGGCGTCATTCAACATGACAAAATCAAGCACCGCGCCCAGAAAACCTGGATCACCCGCCTGAAGCCGCAAATCATCCGCAGAGGCCCCGCTTGCGTCCATGAACACTGGCATCAGGTCTTCGTTGGCGGCCATCCAGGCAAGCGCCTGCACAGCGAAAGTTTCGGCGGCTTCTTGCTTAATCATAGGTATTTTCCGTCTTCGCGAAAGGTTGGTCACTCTTTGTTAATCAATAGCGTCAAAAAGAGAATTGAAACCACGTAAATTCAGTCAGGAGGGAAAACAAGTGCAGGGTAAGATCCTCATCGTTGATGCTATCGCTACGAATCGCATCGTGTTGAAGATCAAATTCGCGTCGGCATTCTATGATGTGTTGCAGGCGACCTCGGTTTTCGAGGCCGTGCAGATGGCGCGGCAGGCCCGTCCCGATCTGGTGGTCACGGCCTTTGATTTGCCGGATGCGGCGGCTTCGGACTTGTGCAGGCAGCTGGCTTTGCGCCCTCAGACCGCGCGGATACCGATCCTGGCGATCGGGGACACCGCAGACAGGGCGGTCCGCATGACACTCTTGTCCAGCGGGGCGCAGGATGTTCTGGTGAAGCCCGTCCCCGATTCATTGCTGCTGGGGCGGGTGCGCAGCTTGATCCGCGCCCATCACGCTGCCGAAGAATGGCACCTGCCCGATGCCGCCAGCCGCGCCTTTGGCCTGGCTGAAGCGCAGGGCACCTTTGCGCCCCCCGGATATATCCAGATGGTTGGCGACGACCAAAGCCTGAATCTGGCCTATGCCTCGCAATTGCGCGGCGTCCTGCGAGACAAGGTGACAATTTCGACCATGCGCGATGCGCTGCACCGTCTGGACGGCGATGGGATGGCCGACGTTTTCATTCTGGTTCTGGCGGGCGACCGCAAGTCCATCATGTTGCAGATGCAGCTCATATCCTCGATCCGGGCCAATGCAGGCACCCGCCATAGCGGCATTCTGGTGATCCAGACCGTTGCGGATGCCGAAGTGGGGGCGAACGCACTGGATTTGGGCGCCGATGATCTGATGCCACATGGGTTTGATCCGGATGAACTGGCGTTGCGGCTGGCCGGTATGCTGGACAGGAAACGCAGGGCCGAAAAACTGCGCCATTGTGTCAGTACCGGCTTGCGAGAGGCGATTTATGATCCGCTGACCGGGCTTTATAACCGACGTTTTGCGCTGTCCGAACTGGCGCGTCTAACCGACAGGGCAGCGGCCAGCGACCGGCCTGTGGCCGTAATGCTGGCCGATATGGACCATTTCAAGCGGATCAACGACGCCTATGGACATGCCGCCGGAGATGCCGTGCTACAAGAAACCGCGCGCCGCTTGCGCGCGGAGCTGCGCCCCGTCGACATCGCCGCCCGCATCGGAGGAGAGGAGTTCTTGCTGGTGCTGCCCGGCATTTCCGACCGCAAGGCCACGCTAATGGCTGAACGGGTCTGCACCTCGTTTCGCGACGCGCCGTTTGTCATCCCCTCGAACAAGGCCGTCACGATCACGATCAGTATCGGGATCTGCATGGCGTATCGCCCCCACCGTCCCACCCCAAACGAAGCAGACCGGGCCGCTCATCTGATCGATCAGGCCGACCAGGCGCTTTATGCCGCGAAAAGCCGGGGCCGCAATTGTGTGCGTCTGATCCGCCCCGCCGCCTGATGTCCAGTGTCTGATCGCCCGTGTCCGATTCCTCGAGTCTGATCGCCCGCTCTTGACCTGCGGTATCAATTTCAAACCTGGAGGCGAAAAAACCTTTGCCTTTCAAATGGGGGTTGGGCTTAATACACTTCTGGTTGCGATTTAAAACGGGATTCACCTCGGACATGACTATGGACAAGCCCCTGATCGGCATCGTCTTGATGCTTGGGTTCTGCATATTGGCCCCCATTGGCGACGCCATTGCAAAAATGCTGGGCACCTCTGTCCCGCTGGCTGAGGTGGTATTGATCCGGTTCGCTGTGCAACTGGTGGTGCTTGCCCCGATTGTGGGGGCAACGGACCGGTCCTGGTACATGCGCGGTGCCCTATTTTGGCTGACGTTGCTAAGGACTGTCCTGCTGATCATCGGGATCGCCGCGATGTTTACCGCGCTGCGGTTTCTACCCTGGCCGATGCCATTGCGATTGTCTTTGTCATGCCGTTTTTCATGCTGATCCTCGGCAAATACGTGCTCTCCGAGGAGGTAGGCAAAAAGCGGTTGCTGGCTTGTATCGTGGGGTTCGCGGGCACGGTTCTGGTGGTGCAACCCAGCTTTACCCAAGTTGGCTGGCCTGCCCTTTTGCCCGTATTCGTTGCTGCAAACCTATCGGTTTTCATGCTGATCACGCGCACCATCGCCAAAAGGACCGATCCGATCAGCCTTCAGGCCGTGAGCGGACTTATGGCTATCGCAGTGACGATCCCACTTTTTTGGGTGGGGCATACATTCGATCTGACGGCCCTTCAGTTGAAGATGCCCGATACCCCCCAGTGGTTCTTGCTGATCTCGATCGGCGTGGTGGGCACAGCGGCGCATTTGCTGATGACCTGGGCATTGCGGTTTGCACCCTCCGCCACGCTTGCCCCGATGCAATACCTTGAAATTCCGTTTGCAACGCTGATCGGCTTGGCGATTTTCGGCGATTTACCCAATGGATTGGCGGCTTTGGGGATTGTCATTACGATGGCAGCCGGTCTTTTCATCGTCCTGCAAGAGGGGGCCATCCAGCGCCGGTTGACAGCATTAGCGCCTGCACAACCTGCCGGATAATCCTGCGCGGCAAGATCAGAAGCGCCGCAGGCGCATCAACCGATAGCGTGACCGGCCCCAAGGCCCGGTTTGACGTGCCGATCCGCGAAAACGGATCGAGACGCACGCCATCAATTGGCCATTCCAGCCCCCGACTGGTGCCGCGCGTCAGCCCAAGCGGGAAAATTGACACCACATCGCCGGGCTGCGTGGGCACTGCGATTTCAGGCGGGGCCAACAGAATAATCTCGTTCGGAGTCAACAGGATACACCGCCGATCAGGGTGTCGCGCCAAGGTGCTATACGCCGAGAGTTGGTGATCGATACGGCCCCCCGTAAACCCCACCGCGATCGTCAACGGGGCGTCGATACTGCGTATAGCCTTGTCAAAATCGGTGGTTTCCTGTTCACTTATCCTGAAATGCCGGTCTGGGGGGATCTGCGAAAGCGCAACTGCTGAAACGGAATCAAAATCACCAATCAAGGCTTCGATCGTCACGCCCGCCTTCAGCGCAAGCTCTGCGCCCCCGTCAGCGGCAACGCAGATCGGGGCGATCGTTAAGGCATCCGAAAGGTCGGCAATGCTAGCGTTCCCTCCTCCGACAAGGGTGATTGGCCCAGAACTTGCTACAATAGGTTTTACCATGCTCTTCTTTCATTACTTTGGAAACAGATCACAAAGATGACATTAAATGATACGGAACGCGGCACAGAATTCGATCCGCTTTAGACTTGAAGCCCATGGTAAACAGTAAGCTGCAAAAACGCAGAGGACGACCATCCGATGATGAATAACAATAAAATTCTAACGGTCTCGTACGGCACTTTTTCGTGTACGTTGGAAGGCTTTGACGATTCATTCGGCACCATGAAGGCGATTGCGGAATATTTTCGCGATCTGGCATCGGAAGACCGGTATTTCGGGGCAGAACCCCCACAGCCCGACGCTGAAATGCTTGCCCATATTGCCCAGAAAGAGATATCGCGCCGCGTCGAGGCGCGTCAGCAGGACGGCAGGATCGTGCTGAGCGCACGCAACGAAGAAAACGCCGAAGAACCCGCCAAAGAATCCGCCGGGCGCCCGAAAAAGACACCGATGATTGCGGCGTCTGCACCGGCGGATACCTCTGTGGTTACGACTTCTTTTGCACCGCGCCGCCCGAACGAGATTTCGGCGTATTACGACGCCTATCGGTTGAACGCCCTAAAGGCACAGATCCCTGCGCAGCAACCTGCCGCAGCCCCAGAACCGGAAAAGCAGACCGCACCCGTCCACCGCGAGGAGCCCCCCGCCGCCGCAGCCAAAGCAGCGGCCAAAGCTGAACCCGTCAAGAATGACGCGACCGTGGCCCTTGAGGTGGCAGAGACTTCGAAGGTGCCCGAAGCGCCGGTGCAAGGTGAACCAGAAAAAGCAACTGTGCCAACGGCCGAAATTCCGCCCTCTAAGGAGCCGAAGGTCAATATCGTTCCGGATCAGGCTGACCAGGAGATAAAGGAATTTTTCGCCAGCGAAGACTCCATTGCCGATGACACGTTCGTTGAAGATATGGCCGCCGAAGACGCGCCCGCTGGCACGACCCAGCTTGATCTGGTCGAGGCGGAAGAAGACACATCAGCGCCCTCTTTGGCCGCCCGCGACAGTATCGCGGCCAAACTTCAGCGCATCCGTGCCGTCGTGTCGCGTCAGAACGTGGAGCAGGCAAAACCTGACTACATCGAAGACGAACATGCGGAAGACACCGCCCCAGCTGCGCCAGCAATATCCACCGAGGCCGATCAGGGCCCTTCCGAAGATGACGCGGATGAAAAAATGTCGGTCGTTGCAGACGCGGTTCATGACATTGAAGATGCTTTTGACGCAGACGATGCCGCTTCGGTAGAACTCCTCTCATGACAAGGAGGACGAAGACGATTTCACCGCGCTTCTGGGCCGCCTTGATGCTGCGACCGAGGACGAAGCTGAAACAGAAAACGCACAGGCCGCCGCCGACGAAGACGAAGACGACGCGCGCGCCGACAACCTTTTCGAGGATGACGCTGACGAAACCGGCTCTGACGCTTCATCGGCAGGGCCGCGCGGGCGGGTGATCAAGGTGAAGCGTGCCGATCTAGACGCTGCGATCGCGAAGGGGGATCTGGAAGAATACAGCATCGAACCCGAAGGTCCGACAGCCAAAGATGCCCCGACGGCGGATACCGAAGAACCCGCGTCGCGGGCCAAGACCGACGGATCCTCCCTGAGTGTCGAGGATGAGGAAGAGCTGGCACGCGAGCTTGCAGATGTCGAAGCAGCTCTACGCACAGGTCTCGACATGGACGACCAAGCAGATCCGGAGCCGTCAGAAACTTCTGTGCGCCGGACATTGCCGACCCTGAATGCCGATCAGGGATCCGACATGAACCGCCTTCTGGCCGAGACTGACAACCAGATGGATGATCCAGACGGCGCGACACGGCGCGATGCGATCACCCACCTGCGTGCTGCCGTCGCAGCAAAGAAGGCAGATGTCGCCCTTGGGGCCGCAGAAAAAGACGTTCACGACAACAAAGCCTACCGCCATGATCTGGCAGAGGTGGTCAAACCACGCCGCCCCACACCGTCTTCAGAAAAGACAGAACGCCCGGCCGATCCACGGCCCGCGCCTCTCAAACTTGTCGCAGAACAGCGTATCGACGCGGGCCCCCGCCAGATGCAAGCGCCCGTTCGCCCCCGCCGGGTGGCCGCCGTTGCCCTGCCTGATGCCAGCTCTCACGTTGACAAGGGGTTTGCTGAATTTGCGTCTGAAATGGGCGCGACGTCCTTGCCCGATCTTTTGGAAGCTGCAGCCGCCTACATGGCCTTCGTCGAAGGGCTTGATCAATTCTCGCGGCCCCAGTTGATGAACACGGTGCGTCAAGCCGACCGCGAAGATTTCAGCCGCGAAGAAGGGCTGCGCTCTTTTGGGCAGCTTCTGCGCACAGGCAAGCTCCAAAAGCTCGAAGGTGGCAGGTTCAGGGCTTCGGATGACATCGGGTTCCAACCCGACGCCCGCGCCGCCGGATAAACGAAAAACGGCCCCGAAATTCGGGGCCGTTTTTTATTGTCAGCGGCGGTGGTTTTCGGGGTCTTCTTGGCCGATCCCCTTGAACACGAACTTGAACGGAACAGCCCAGACCACGCCCAATCCGATATAGATCGCCAGCTCTACCAGAACCGATGGCCGATCAAAAAGCGCAAGTAAAGATACCGCGGCAACGATGTAGACCGGTAATCCGACCAACAGAATGACCAAAGCCCACCTGCGCCGCGCCTTGTAACTCAATGTCATGAAGGATCTCCTGTCCTTTGGGTTGCCTCACCAGATGTTGCGATGCAGCGATATGTCAATCATCAGTCCGCAAACGGGTCCGTGACCAAAATCGTGTCTTCCCGCTCTGGCGAGGTGGAAAGCAGCGCGACGGGGCAGCCGATCAATTCCTCGACACGACGCACATATTTGATCGCATTCGCGGGCAAATCGGCCCAGCTGCGCGCCCCTTCGGTGGATTCGGACCACCCCGGCATTTCTTCATAAACCGGTGTGCACCGCGCCTGGCTGTCTGCCGCCGTGGGCAGATATTCCAGCGCCACGCCGTCCAGTTCATAGCCCACGCATATCTTGAGCGTCTCAAATCCGTCCAGCACGTCAAGCTTGGTAAAGGCGATGCCGTTAACGCCCGAGGTGGCACAGGTTTGCCGCACCAGCACCGCATCAAACCAGCCACACCGGCGTTTGCGCCCGGTCACGGTCCCGAATTCATGCCCCCGCTCACCCAATCGCTGGCCATCTGCATCGTGCAATTCAGCCGGAAAGGGCCCCTCTCCCACGCGGGTTGTATAGGCTTTTACGATGCCAAGGACGAAATCGATGGACCCCGGGCCAATTCCCGTGCCCGTCGCCGCCTGCCCCGCAATCACATTAGAGGATGTGACGTAGGGGTAGGTTCCAAAATCAATGTCCAGCAAGGCCCCTTGTGCCCCCTCAAACAGAATGCGCTTCCCCGCTTTGCGCTTTTCGTTCAACACCTTCCAGACAGGTGCCGCATATTCCAACACCGAAGGCGCAATCTCGCGCAATGCCGCCAAAAGGGCATCCCGGTCAATCGGCTCAAGCCCCAAACCCCGGCGCAACGCATCATGATGCACCAGCGCGCGATCGACGCGCATCTCAAGGGTTGCATCATCCGCCAGATCCGCAACCCGAACGGAACGCCGGCCAACCTTGTCTTCATACGCAGGACCGATGCCGCGCCCTGTGGTACCGATCTTGGCAACGCCGACCTGCTCTTCGCGGGCGCGATCAAGCTCTCCGTGAATGGGAAGGATCAGCGGCGTGTTCTCGGCAATCATCAGGGTTTCGGGGGAAATCGTCACTCCCTGACCGCGCAACCCGGCGATTTCCTTGACCAGATGCCAAGGATCCAGCACCACGCCATTGCCAATCACGGAAAGCTTCCCGCCCCGCACAATACCCGAAGGAAGCAAGCTCAGCTTGAAGACCGTACCGTCGATGACCAAGGTGTGCCCAGCATTGTGCCCCCCTTGGAAACGCGCAATCACGTCAGCACGCTCGCTCAGCCAGTCCACAATCTTGCCTTTTCCTTCGTCTCCCCACTGAGCGCCCACGACAACGACATTGGCCATGATAATATTCCTTTCACGGTGCAAACCCGCGTCGGTATAGCCCCTGCGGCGCGTGACCGAAACTGGAAAATGACCCTGCTGCTTCTCTGGCTCTTAAATATCCTCGCCGAAGGCGAAATCCTTGATCGCGCGCCCTAGACTTTTATGCCTTCGGCGAGGATATTTAAGAGCCAGAGAAGCCAGAGGAGATTGCCCGTTGGGATTTTTGATACGATGGATCTGCGCCTTCGTTCTTTTGGCGACGACCTTCAATCCGACGGATGTAAACTACATCAATTGGGTGCAGGACCATGGCCGGGCGAACATGTCAATCGCGGTGCTTTTGGGTTTGCTGCTGTTCATCGGCTACATCATCTACTTGCGCGCGACGCTGCGCTCAATCGGCGGGCTGGGCATGGTGCTGGTCCTTGCGGTTGTCGCGGCCAGTCTCTGGGTGCTCTACGATCTTGGCATTTTGCGTCTGGACAATTCAAGTTTCAATGTCTGGCTTGGACTTTTTGCACTGAGCTTTGTCTTGGGCATCGGTCTGAGCTGGAGCATTTTTCGACGCGCAATGTCGGGTCAGACAGATGTCGATGATGTCGAAACCTAGTAGGATGGTTTGCCCCTGACTGCAGCCGATTAAACCTTTGGCACCGTTCAACGATTTCTTGCGCACAACAGGGCATCCAGACAAATCATCACGGTTTGCAAAGACGGGATGGCGGGCGGGGCGTCTTGGCGGCTGCCAAGCGCGCCAGACGGCATCGCGCGCCTTCATTGCGCACACCGCGCCAATCCTTACTTGCCCCCATGGGCAAACTTGCCTAGATAGCCCCAAAGTCAAAAGCGCAGATCTGTAGGTATTCATGGAAAACGTCGTCCTGATCGTCCATCTCATTCTGGCCCTGGGTCTGATTGCGGTTGTATTGCTGCAACGGTCCGAAGGGGGCGGCCTTGGTATGGGTGGCGGTGGCGGCGGGGCCGTGTCAGGCCGATCCGCCGCGACGGCTTTGGGCAAGATCACATGGATCCTTGCGGCGTGCTTTATTGTCACCTCGATCACGCTGACCATTATCGCTGCTGAAAAATCCGCAGGCTCGTCTGTGATTGACCGTCTCGGTGCACCTGCACAAACGGATACACCCGCGCCCACCCTGCCCACAAACGAGAACCTGTTGCCACCCACACCCGCTGAAAACACGCCCCAGGTTCCAACGGCTGATTAATCCAGCCCCTACAATAGCTTGAGGTCAGGCCAAGAAACGCTACAGGATGTTGCGGCTTGGCCTTGCCTTGCACATCCGAATCCTGTTAGTCTTAAGCCCCGTGGTGTTGCGGTTTTCCGCAGCTCATTTGGTTTGCTTTTGCCTTTCCAAATCTGAAATTCACGGGGGTCTTCGATCGCATGGCACGCTATATTTTCATCACCGGCGGTGTGGTTTCCAGCCTTGGCAAGGGGCTGGCCTCTGCAGCTTTGGGCGCGCTGCTTCAAGCGCGCGGGTTTTCCGTAAGGCTGCGCAAACTCGACCCCTATCTGAACGTCGATCCTGGCACGATGTCCCCGTTCGAGCATGGCGAGGTCTTCGTAACCGATGACGGCGCTGAAACCGATCTGGATCTGGGCCATTACGAACGCTTCACCGGCGTGGCAGCACGCAAGACGGATTCGATCAGTTCCGGCCGGGTCTACTCGACCGTTCTGGAAAAAGAACGCCGGGGCGACTATCTGGGCAAAACCATCCAGGTGATCCCCCATGTCACGAACGAGATCAAATCCTTCCTCGACATCGGCGGCGATGAAGTTGATTTCATGCTGTGCGAGATCGGCGGCACCGTGGGCGACATCGAAGGGCTGCCGTTTTTCGAGGCAATCCGCCAGTTCAGCCATGACAAGCCGCGCGGCCAGTGCATTTTCATGCATCTCACGCTGTTGCCCTATCTGGCCGCCAGCGGCGAATTGAAGACCAAGCCCACACAACACTCGGTCAAGGAATTGCAGAGCATCGGGATTGCGCCCGACATTCTGGTGTGCCGCTCCGAACAGCCTATCCCTGACAAGGAACGCGAAAAGATCGCGCTTTTCTGCAACGTGCGCAAAGAGGCTGTTGTCGCCGCCTATGATCTGCCGACGATCTATGATGCGCCGCTGGCCTATCATGAACAGGGGCTGGATCAGGCCGTGCTGGATGCGTTTCAGATCTCGCCCGCGCCGAAACCCGAACTGTCCGTGTGGCGCGATGTGTCGGACCGGGTGCACAACCCCGAGGGCGAGGTGCGCGTGGCCATCGTGGGCAAGTACACGCAGCTTGAAGATGCCTATAAATCCATCGCAGAGGCGCTGACACACGGCGGCATGGCCAACCGCGTCAAAGTCAAGATCGACTGGGTCGATGCCGAAATCTTTGACACTGCAGAAGAGGTAGGCCCCCATCTGGAAGGATTCCACGCCATCCTTGTGCCCGGTGGATTCGGGGAACGCGGCACCGAAGGCAAGATCAAGGCCGCGCAATATGCCCGCGAACACAAGGTGCCCTATCTCGGCATTTGTCTGGGCATGCAGATGGCCGTGATCGAGGCCGCCCGGAACGTGGCGGGCCTTGCGACCGCAGGATCAGAAGAGTTTGACCACGAATCGACCGGCAAGAAACGGTTCGAGCCCGTCGTGTACCACCTTAAGGAATGGGTTCAGGGCAATCACAAGGTTGAACGCAAGGTGGATGATGACAAGGGCGGCACCATGCGGCTTGGGGCTTATGATGCCCGACTGAAAGAAGGCTCTCACGTGGCCGAAATCTATGGCACGACGTCGATTGATGAACGCCACCGCCATCGCTACGAAGTTGATACCGCCTACCGCGAGCAGCTCGAAAAAGCCGGTTTGACATTTTCAGGCATGTCGCCCGACGGCAAGCTGCCGGAAATCGTGGAATGGGCCGATCACCCTTGGTTTATCGGCGTGCAATTCCATCCCGAGCTGAAATCGAAACCCTTTGATCCGCATCCGTTGTTCAAGGATTTTATCCGCGCGGCCAAGGAAATTTCACGGCTCGTCTAATCCCAAGAAGGCGGCCCTGAAAGATGCTGAGCTATCAACACATATACCATGCGGGCAATCTGGCCGACGTTCACAAGCACAGTCTGCTCGCGTGGATGTTGGCCTATCTGACCCGCAAGGACAAACCGCTCAGCTATCTTGAAACCCATGCCGGGCGTGCGCTTTATGATCTGTCCGACGACTATGCCCTGAAAACCGGCGAGGCGGCCAAGGGAATCGGGCGTGCGCGCGGCTGGTTTGGCACGGATCATCCATATGCCAATGTGCTTTCCATTATTGCGCGGGAACACGGCACCGATGCATATCCCGGATCGCCGTTGATCGCCGCCAAACTGCTGCGCGACACCGACAGCATCCATCTGGCCGAACTGCATCCGGGCGAACACAGCGCCCTTGATCTGGCCATGTCGCCCTATCCCGTCAAATGCCACTATCGCGACGGGTTCGAGATGGCGTTCGCGCTGACACCACCAACGCCGCGTCGCGGATTGATGCTGATTGATCCGAGTTTCGAGATCAAGACGGACTATACCGATATTCCGCGTCACATCGGCAAGCTTGCCAAGGCATGGAATGTGGGCATCATCGCCCTTTGGTACCCGATCCTGACTTCGAAAGCGCACCAGCCCATGCTAAGCGCGTTGATGGGCGCACACCCGCAGGCGCTGCGCCACGAGGTTGGCTTTGCCCCGGCCCGCCCCGGTCACGGCATGATCGGATCGGGGCTTTTTGTGATAAATCCCCCCTATGGCTTGAAGGAAGAGGCGGCTAGATTGACCGCAAAGTTCAAGTCCCTCCCCAAATAAGGAAATTTCCATGCCCAAAGCGTATTGGATCGCCAACATCGATGTGCACGATGCCGAGGTTTATGAAAAATACCGCGCGGCCAATGCCGAACCCTTTGCCACTTACGGGGCCAAGTTCCTGGTGCGTGGTGCCACACCGGATGTGCGTGAAGGAACGACAAGACCCCGCATCGTGGTGATCGAATTTGCCAGCCTTGCCGATGCTGTCGCGTGCTATGAAAGTGACGGGTATCAGGCGGCCAAGGATATTCGTGCGTCGGTCTCAGAAGGGACGCTTGTGATCATCGAAGGCTACGAGGGCTGATCCGGCTGCGGCCTTTATGCACCACTGATAGGGGAATATCATGCCTCCCCCCGGTGCCCTACGCGCATGGGCTTGGGCTTGCGGAGCAAAAGCGATAAGTCAGGCGACATGTTCAACCGTCTGTTTCCCCGCCGCAAACCCGATCCAAAGCCTTTGCCGCAGCCCACGCCGCAACTGGCGCTTGGTGCGCTTTTGGTGCGGGTTGCCCTCGCCGACCGCAGCTATCGCGCGGAGGAGGTCGGGATGATCGACAAGATCCTCGCCCGGACGTTCGGGTTAAAGCAGATTGAAGCCGCCAAGCTGCGCGCCACCTGCGAGGCGCTTGAACGGCACGCCCCCGGCACGCCTGAATTTGCCCAACTCCTGCGCGACGAGGTGGATTATGCCGACCGCAAGGCATTGGGGGATGCGATGTGGGCGGTCGCATTGGCAGACGGCGGGCGCGTCGAAGACGAGGAAATCCAGCTGCTTGCGATTGAAACGGCCCTGGGATTAAGCGACGTCGATATGGCGGCGTCGCGTGAAAACGCACTTAGGGCATTGTGACCTTGGCCTTTTCCGACAGCGGGTCTATATCAAAACCATGTTTGCTGATTTTCTGAAAAGGCTGACCCAGCCTGACCCCGCCACGCTTCCCGATGCCGATGCCCGTCTTGCCTTGACGGCGCTTCTGGTGCGCATCGCCAAATCGGACAATGACTATGCCCTGTCCGAACGCAACCGGATCGACCAGATCACAGCTCGGCGGTACGGTCTGGACAGCGACGGTGCCGCCGTCCTGCGTGCCGAGGCCGAAAACCTTGAAACCGAAGCCCCCGACACAGTGCGTTTCACCCGCGCGATCAAGGATGCTGTCCCGTACGAGGCGCGCCTTGGCGTGATCGAAGCGTTGTGGGAGGTTGTTCTGGCTGACGGCTTGCGGTCAGACGAGGAAAACGCCCTGCTTCGGCTGGTGGCCAATCTGCTGGGCGTGACCGACACCGACAGCGCGATGGCGCGCAAGCGGATCGAAGCGCAATCCTGAAGCTTGCTCGAAAATCGCGCCTTACGCTGGGTCAATGCCGTTAAAATGTGCAAAAATGCCAGTTCCGCATTGCAAAACCGCTCAAGAATCCCCTTAAGTTGCTGCTATTCGGACAACAAGGCTGCCCCGTGACTGACCAGACGCCCGTGATCGACATCCAAGACCTCCACAAAGCTTATGGCGCTTTGGAGGTGCTTAAAGGTGTTTCTGTGACCGCGCCCCGCGGCCATGTGATATCGCTGATCGGATCTTCGGGGTCAGGCAAATCCACGCTGTTGCGGTGCTGCAATCTTTTGGAAGACAGCCAGCAGGGCGAGCTTTTGTTCAACGGCGAACCTGTCCGCTGGAAGGGTACCGGCCACAACCGCCGGCCGTCGGACCCCAAACAGGTGCTGCGCATCCGCACCAACCTGTCGATGGTGTTTCAGCAGTTCAATCTGTGGGCGCATATGACCATTTTACAAAACGTGATGGAAGCGCCCCTGACGGTGCTGCGCCGCGACCGCGCAGAGGTTGAAAAATCGGCGCGCGGCTATCTGGACAAGGTGGGCATCGGCGACAAATGCGATGTGTACCCTGCGCAGCTGTCGGGTGGCCAGCAACAGCGTGCCGCCATTGCCCGCGCGCTGTGCATGGAACCCGAAGCTTTGCTGTTTGACGAACCGACATCCGCGCTTGATCCCGAGCTTGAGCAAGAGGTCGTCAAGGTCATCAAGGATCTTGCCAGCGAGGGGCGCACCATGATGATCGTGACCCACGACATGAAACTGGCCGCGGATGTGTCGGATCATGTAGTGTTCCTGCACCAAGGATTGATCGAAGAACAAGGGACGCCCGAAACGCTGTTCGGCGCGCCCAAATCGGAACGGCTGCGTGGGTTTCTATCGGCAACACACGCAACGTAAAAAAGAGAAAGTTGGGAGACTTCAAAATGAAAAAACTACTACTGGCGACCGCCGCACTTGCGCTGAGCACAGGTTTTGCGATGGCAGATGCGCATGGCAAGACCATCCGTATGGGAACCGAGGGTGCCTACCCTCCCTACAACTTCCTGAATGACAAAGGCGAAGTTGACGGGTTCGAACGTGACGTGGGCGATGAACTTTGCGCACGCGCTGAGCTGACCTGCGAATGGGTCACGAACGAATGGGACAGCATTATTCCGAACCTCACCTCGGGCAACTACGACACCATCATCGCGGGGATGAGCATCACGGACGAGCGTGAGGAAGTCATTGATTTCACGCAGAACTATTTCCCACCAGCCGCGTCGGCCTATGCTGCGAAATCGGCGGATGCAGATGTCACGGGCGGTGTTGTGGCCGCACAGACCAGCACCATTCAGGCGGGCCACGTCGCTGAATCCGGTGCCACGCTGCTGGAATTCGCCACCTATGACGAAACTGTCGCTGCCGTAAACAACGGCGAAGCGGACGCGGTTTTCGCCGACAAGGACGCTCTGGCCCCCACGGTCGAGGAATCCGGCGGTGCGTTGATGTTCGTAGGGGATGACGTTCCTTTGGGCGGTGGCATCGGGCTTGGCCTGCGCGAAAGCGACACCGAGCTGAAAGCAAAGTTCGACAAGGCAATCCAATCCATGAAGGATGACGGCAGTCTGAACAAGCTGATCATCAAATGGTTCGGCGACGACGCCAAGACATTCTGATCTTGAAGGGGCGGCGTCACAGCCGCCCCTCTTTGCAATAGCCTGAATACCAGACGCCCGGACAAGGGCGCAGACCACCGGGACTTTTCACCATTTTTGCCTGCATCGATCCTGAAACGCTGTCCGGCCTGCCTTGGCTGACGTGCTACCTGACCACGGGAAAGCACATGGCGTTCTATGGCGCGTTCGGCACCGTGCTGCTGCTGCTTGCAATTACCGCGCCTGCCGCGATGGCGTTTGGCTTTGGTGGCGCGATGGCTGCCCGGTCGCGGATCTTGCCGCTGTCGTGGATGGGGCGCGGCTATATCGCGATCGTGCGCGGAGTGCCGGATATCGCGTTTTTCCTGTTCTTCGTCATCGCGCTGGATCAGGGCATCGAATACCTTCGCCACAAGATCAAATGCCCGGATTGGGATCAACCGATCCGTCAGGGCAGTGATTTCATCGTCTGTCAGGCTGCCAAGATGCCGCTTGGCAACTCTGCGCAATGGGTCCACGAGGCCTATGGCTTTTCCCTTGCTGTCCTGACCTTTGCCATTGTTTTCGGGGCCTTCAGCGCCAATGTGCTTTACGGGGCCATGCGCGCCGTGCCGCGTGCGCAACTGGAAACCGCCGAAAGTTATGGCATGTCACCGCGACAGACGTTCTGGCGCATTCTGGTGCCGCAGATGTGGGTCTATGCGCTGCCCGGTCTGGGCAATCTGTGGATGGTGCTGATCAAGGCCACGCCGTTGCTGTTCCTGCTCGGGGTCGAGGACATCGTCTATTGGGCCCGTGAACTTGGCGGGGCCAAGACGCCGCGCTTTACCGACTATCCGCATGGCGACTGGCGCATGTGGTATTTCCTTGCACTGCTGGTGTTTTACCTGTGCTTCACGCGGGTGTCCGAAATTGCCCTGGACCGGGTGATGCGCAAACTGACCAAGGGGCAGGCGACATCGGGTGGAGAAGCCCAGCGAAAGGCCATGAGATGAGCTGCTGGGAAACCGTGCAATCCTATGGTTTGCGGTCCCTCGGGATCGGCGAACGCCTGCTGCCGCGCAGCGACTTTACCTTGTGCGACCAGTTCACCCTGATCGGATCGGGGATGATCTGGAACATCTATTTCGGCTTTTTCGCCCTGATCACCGGGTTCGTCTTTGCGACCGCCTTGGGCTTTGCCAAGGCACAACCCAGCCCTTGGGTACGCAAACCGGCAGAATGGTTCATCTTTGTGTTTCGGGGCTCGCCGCTGTTTATTCAATTCTTCTTCGGCTATTTCCTGTTTCTCAGCCTGAAATCCGTGCATTCGTTCTTTGATGTCTTCACCTCGGCATGGCTTGGCGCGCTGGTTGTGCTGTTTTTCAACACCTCTGCCTATTCCGCCGAAATCTTTTATGGCGCGCTGCAATCCATCCCCAAAGGCGACACCGAGGCCGCCGATGCCTACGGGATGTCCGGCTGGCCGCGCTTTCGTCGCGTCATCTGGCCCACTATGCTGCGCCTGGCCTGGCCCGCCTATACAAACGAGGCCATCTTCCTGTTTCACGCCACCACACTGGTGTTTTTCACCGGCTTTCCGGCACTTCAGCAACGCGGTGATGCGCTTTATTATGCCAGCTATTTCGCGGACAAGACGTTCAATCCGTTTGTGCCTTATCCGATCCTTGCGATGTATTTCATCATGCTGACCTTGGTGATCATCACCGTCTTCGGGATGATCAACCGCAGGCTGAACCGCCATCTGCCGCAAGATGCTGTACGGAAAATTCGCTTGCGTCCTAATCTGATACGGTAGTATTCATTTTTTGATCAAATTATTTGGCGCGTGGGCGCCTATCGCGGTTTTCGAAAAAAGAAGGCCTTGCTTCATGCCCGCCGCTGCACAGGTGTGTTATGAAAAACTGGCTTCGCAAACATCCTCAGGTCCGCACAATCCGTGTGGCCGCCGCTGACCTGAACGGTCAGGCGCGTGGCAAACGCATTCCCTCGCGCTTTGCCGACAAGGTCGTCGAGGATGGCACACGCTTTCCCATGTCCGTCCTCAACCTTGATATCTGGGGCGAGGATATCGACGACAGCCCGCTGGTGTTTGAATCCGGTGATGCGGATGGCATCCTGCGCCCGACCGAGCGTGGCTTTCTGCCAATGCCATGGCTTGATGCCCCCTCTGCGCTGCTGCCGATCTGGATGTTTCACGAAGACGGGCGGCCCTATGGCGGCGACCCTCGCCATGCCTTGCGCGCTGTTCTGGACCGTTTCAAGGCGTGCGGCCTGACCCCGGTGTGCGCTGTCGAGCTTGAATTTTTCCTGATCGACGATTCCGGGCGCAAGCTGCAGGTGCCCCTGTCTCCGCGATCGGGCAAGCGCCGCAAGGCGGCCGAAACGCTGTCGATCCGGGCGCTGGATCAGTTCGATGAATTCTTCACGGATCTGTATGACGCCTGCGAGGAAATGGACATTCCCGCCGATACCGCGATTTCAGAAGCGGGGTTGGGACAGTTCGAGATCAATCTGATGCACTGCGACGACGCCTTGCGGGCCGCTGACGATGCGTGGCTTTTCAAGATGCTGGTCAAGGGGCTGGCCCGGCGCCACGGCTTTGCCGCCAGCTTTATGGCGAAACCCTATGAGGATTATTCCGGCTCGGGCCTGCATACGCATTTCTCGGTGCTGGACAAGAACGGCCAGAACATCTTTGACAACGGCGGCCCCGAAGGTACGGCAATCATGCGCCACGCGGTTGCAGGCTGCATCAACGCGATGGCAGGGTCGGCGCTGGTATTCGCGCCCCACGCCAACAGTTTTGACAGGATGGTGCCGGGCGCGCACGCGCCGACCGGCATCTCGTGGGCATATGAAAACCGCACGTCCTCGATCCGCATCCCGTCGGGCAACCACAAGGCGCGACGGATCGAACACCGCGTCTCGGGCGGCGATGTGAACCCCTATCTGATGCTGGCCGCTGTTTTGGGCGCCGCGATGAACGGGATCGACGACAAGGCAGAACCCCCGGCCCCGATCACCGGCAACGCCTATGCGGCAAAGCTGCCGCAGATCCCCGGCGACTGGAAAACGGCGATTGATCTGTTCGAGACCTCGCCCGAGGTAGCGCGGATCTTTTCGCCGGAACTGATCCGGAACTTTATCCTGACCAAGCGCCAGGAACTGTATTATATGCAGGAACTGACCCCGCAAGAGCAGGTCGAAATTTATCTCGATACGGTGTGAACCATGAAAATCGGCATCCTAAAAACCGGCCATCCCCCACCCGAACTGGAACCGCTGGTCGGTGACTATGCGCAGGTCTTTGCCCGCCTTCTCGATGGCCACGGCTTTGACTTCACCGGATGGAATGTGATGGAGGGGGATTTCCCTTCGGCCATCACCGACGCCGATGGCTGGCTGATCACCGGCTCGCGCCACGGAGCATATGAGGATCACCCTTGGATTCCCCCGCTGGAGGATTTCATTCGCGCCATCTATGCCGACGGGCGGCCGCTGATCGGGGTCTGTTTCGGGCATCAGGTGATCGCGCAGGCATTGGGTGGCAAGGTCGAGAAATTCAAGGGTGGCTGGTCGGTTGGCAACACCGATTACACCATCGATGGCCAGACATATGCGCTGAACGCCTGGCATCAGGATCAGGTCGTGGCGCTGCCCAAAGATGCCACCGTCGTGGGGTCGTCTGATTTCTGCGCGAATGCGGCGCTTGCTTACGGCGACAGGATCTGGACCATCCAGCCGCACCCAGAATACGGATCCGATTTCATCGACGGTCTGATCAGGACGCGCGGCAAGGGCGTGGTGCCCGACAGCCAGCTTGCCGCAGCCACCGCGCGCCTTGATGCGCCCAACAACAACACCGACATCGCGCAAAGATTTGCCGACTTCTTCAAGAAAGAGAGACACTGATGTCCGACTGGATTGACGACCTGCCCGCCCCTGCCCGTGCCTATCTGGATGGAAGGCGGTTGGATGAAGTCGAATGCATCATCCCCGACCTGCCCGGCATCGCACGCGGCAAGGCGGTGCCTGCCACGAAATTTGCACGGCAAGAATATTTTCACCTGCCTGACAGCATCTTTTTCCAGACCATCACCGGCGAATGGGGCGAAGCGGCGGGAGACGACGGTTTTATCGAAAAAGACATGATCCTGCGCCCTGACATGTCGACCGCGACCGCCGCCCCCTGGACGGCCGACTGGACGCTTCAGGTGATCCACGATGCCTATGACCGCACCGGAGAGCCGGTGCCCTATTCACCCCGCAACGTGTTGCGGCGGGTGGTGGATCTGTACCGCGCGCAAGGCTGGGAACCCGTTGTGGCCCCCGAGATGGAGTTCTTTCTGGTCGCCCGCAACCTTGACCCCGCCCACGAAATCAAACCGATGATGGGCCGCTCTGGTCGGCCTGCCGCGGCGCGTCAGGCCTATTCGATGACGGCGGTGGATGAA
This sequence comes from uncultured Alphaproteobacteria bacterium, assembly GCA_963728645.1. Lineage (GTDB taxonomy): Bacteria > Pseudomonadota > Alphaproteobacteria > Rhodobacterales > Rhodobacteraceae > Sulfitobacter. The sequence goes on from CAVSLU010000003.1 coordinate 169,114, forward strand.
TTCGGCCCCGTGATCGACGACATCTACGATTTCGCCGAAGCGCAGGGCTTTGAGATTGACGGGATCACCCAGGAAGGTGGTGCCGGCCAGCTTGAGATCAACCTGATCCACGGCGACCCTGTGCGCCTTGCCGACGAGGTGTTCTATTTCAAGCGCCTGATCCGCGAAGCCGCCCTGCGCCACGATTGCTATGCCACCTTCATGGCCAAACCGATTGCGAATGAACCGGGCAGCGCCATGCATCTGCATCATTCGGTGCTGGATACAAAAACCGGTGCCAACATCTTTTCGGGGCCGCAGGGCATCGAGACGGACGCGTTCTTTTACTTTATCGCCGGTCTGCAAAACCACATGCCCGACGCGCTGGCCGTGATTGCCCCCTATGTGAACAGCTATCGCCGCTACGTGAAAGATCACGCAGCGCCGATCAATCTGGAATGGGGCCGCGACAACCGCACCACAGGGATCCGTGTGCCCCTGTCCGGCCCGACCTCGCGGCGCGTGGAAAACCGGCTGGCGGGCATGGATTGCAACCCCTACCTTGGCATCGCCGCCTCGCTTGCCTGCGGCTATCTTGGCCTGATGGAACAGAAAAACCCCAAAGCAGAATTCATGGGCGATGCCTATGACGGCGACGGCGACATACCGCGTGTGCTTGGGTCGGCGCTGGATCTTTTCGAAGAGGCCGCAGACCTGCACGAGGTGCTTGGCCCGGAGTTTGCCCGTGTCTATGCCATCGTCAAACGGGCCGAGTACGAAGAATTCCTGCACGTCATTTCGCCTTGGGAACGCGAGCATCTATTAACGAACGTCTAGGCCGGGCTGCAAAGGTTTGATGCCTTCGGCGAGGATTTAAATCCATTTGGAAGCACGGCCAGGAGCTTTTTTGCGATGAACCTGCTTTATGCAAACGACAAAAAGGGGGCGTACCCGCCCAGTTGGTACGCCGCAACCGCAACACCCTGCGATCCCTACCCCGCCTTGCAAGGCGATACCAAGGCGGATGTCTGCGTCGTCGGGGCGGGATATACCGGGCTGTCGGCAGCTTTGCATTTGGCCAAAGCGGGTCGCAACGTCGTCCTGTTGGAGGCGCAGCGCGTCGGATTTGGCGCATCGGGGCGCAACGGCGGCCAGCTTGGCAGCGGTCAGCGGGTGGAACAGGACGCGTTGGAAAAGATGGTGGGGCCGGATGACGCCCGGCTGCTTTGGACATTGGGCGAAGATGCCAAGGCGCTGGTCAAGGGCCTGATCGCCGAACACCGGATCGAATGCGACCTGAAACCGGGCGTGGCCTGGACAGCATCATCAAAGGGCGACGTGCGGCATCTGCACCGCTATGCCGCGCATCTTGATGCGCGGTATGGTTATGACCAGATCGAAACGCTGGACCGCGATGCGTTGCAATCGGTCTGCCCCTCGCCCGACTATAGGGGCGGCATTCTGGATATGGGGGCGGCGCATCTGCACCCGCTAAACCTTGCGCTTGGTCTTGCGCGTGCGGCGCAGGCGGCGGGCGTCCGGATTTTCGAGCAAAGCGCGGTGCACTACATCGAAGAAGGCGCAAAAGTCACCGTTCAAACCGATGGCGGCAGGGTCAAGGCGGATCACCTTGTGCTGGCGTGCAACGGCTATCTGGGGGGGCTGAACCGCAAGGTTGCCGCGCGCGTGATGCCGATCAACAACTTCATCGCCGCGACAGAACCACTGGGCGACCGGATCAAAGACGTCCTTCCCCGCGATGTTGCGGTGGCGGACGGGCGTTTCGTGGTGAACTACTTTCGGCTAAGCCGCGACGGACGGCTGCTGTTTGGTGGCGGCGAAAGCTATGGCTACCGGTTTCCCCGCGACATCGCTGGTACGGTGCGCGCGCCGATGTCCGTGATTTTTCCGCATCTCAAGGATGTGCGCATCGATTATGCCTGGGGAGGCACGCTTGCCATCACCCTCAAACGCCTGCCTTATCTGGCGCGACTTTCGTCAAACATCCTCTCTGCCTCGGGCTATTCCGGCCACGGTGTCGGCACCGCCACGCACGCCGGCCAGTTGATGGCGCGCGCGATCCAGGGTGACAGCGACGGGTTTGACACGATGAGCAGGATCCCCACCTCGCCCTTCCCCGGCGGTGCAGCCTTGCGATCCCCTTTGCTGGCCCTCGCGATGAGCTGGTACAGCCTGCGCGACCGGCTTGGCGTTTAGTCACAAAATATTCACGAAGGCACAGTTCGAAAAAGCTTGGTCCGTCCCGGCAGCTGTTTTAAGATATTGGAAATGAGAATTCGGGATTTTGAAATATGACACTGCCAGACATGCACCGCGCCGAGCCGATCCCACAAGATGCCCGTGCCGAGATCGAGCGGCTTTTGCAAAGCGGTGATCTCTTTCGCTATACCGCCGATGTCGACGCACCGGTGTCCCTGCTCGAGGCCGAGTTCGCGCAAATGATGGGCACCCGCTATGCGCTTGCGGTGTCGTCATGCTCGGCCGCGCTGTTTTTGTCGCTACGGGCGCTGGATCTTCCCAAGGACGCCCGTGTTCTGATCCCCGGCTTCACCTTCGCAGCAGTGCCGTCGGCCATCGTGCACGCCAATTGCCAGCCTGTCCTGTGCGAAGTGGGCGACAACTACCGCATCGACATTGCAGACTTTCAGGACAAGCTGGCACAGGTCGACGCGGTGATCGTCAGCCATATGCGCGGCCATACCTCAGACATGGACGCCATCATGGCGCTCTGCGATGCTGCGGGCATTCCCGTGATCGAAGACGCCGCGCATTCGCTGGGCACCCTCTGGCACGGCAAAAAGATCGGCACCATTGGCAAAATCGGCTGCTTTTCATTTCAATCCTACAAGATGATCAACGCAGGCGAAGGCGGCATCCTGATCACGGATGATGCCGATCTGGTGGCCCGCGCGATCATCATGTCGGGTGCGTATGAGCATAACTGGAAAAAACACCCCGGTATCGAGGAAGCCTGCCTGCGCTGGCAAAACAAGCTGCCGCTTTATAATCTTAGGCTCAACAATCTGTCCGCCGCTCTGGTGCGCCCGCAATTGGCCGAGCTCCCGCGCCGCGTGGCAGACGGGCTGCGTAACCACGACTATGTCGCGGCTCGGCTGAATACATCGCCCTATATCGACGTTCCCGCGCCGCTGGCCGCCGAAACCCGCGCCCCGGATTCAATTCAATTCAACCTGGTTGGCCTCGGCGATAACGCCATCCGCGCCTTTGCCGCGACAAGTGCGGCCGCCGGGGTCAAGGTGCAGGTATTCGGCCAAAGCTCTGACAACGCGCGCGCTTTCTGGAATTGGCAGTTCATCGAAGACCTGCCCGATCTGCCGCAGACCCGGAAGATGCTGATGTCAGCCTGCGACGTGCGCCTTCCGGTGCACCTGGATGTCAGCGACCTGGACGCGGTCGTGGATGTCCTTTTGGGGGCACTTCAATCGGTGACGAACGCCGCGGCGGCCTGATCCCCGGCCTTCATCTCGCTGTCTTCATTTTGCCCTTTAAACTCCCGCCGGAGGCGTTCTTTGCCAGCAAAAAAGCCCACCCCTCTCCGGCGCGGGCTCACATCGGCAACAGATACCAAAAATCATGTCGCGCGTCAGCGCGTCCGCCGCCTCACTTGAGCTTTGACAGCTTTTCCTGAAGATCGGCCAACTGCTTCTTGATCGCATCAAGGCTTTCGTCCTGATCGGCCTTTGAAGGCTCTGCTTCTTTCGACGGGCCCGTCATGCCCGGCCACTTGGGAGGGATGTTGCCGGTCATCGCCTTCATGAAGGCCTCTTGCTGTGCCTGCATCACTTCGAAACCCGGCATCTTTGACATCGGATTGATGGTGTTCATGTTTTCCAGCACCCGCGACTGGCCATCGCGCAGCATATCAAACGACGCTTTCAGAAACTGGGGCACCACACTGGCACCTGGCGACATATAGCTGCGCACAAGATCGTTCAGCACATCCACCGGCAAAACGGATTCGCCGCGGCTCTCGTGCTCGGCAATGATTTGCAACAAATACTGTCGGGTCAGATCATCGCCCGATTTCAGATCAACGATCTTCACCTCGCGCCCATCGCGGATAAAGCCGGAAATATCATCCAGGGTCACATAGTCACTGGTCTCGGTGTTATAAAGCCTTCGGCTAGCATACCGCTTGATAAGCAGAGGCTTGTCTGTGTCGGCCACGGTGGATCCTTCCCAAGTTGCGTGCTGCATCAAAGCTTAGGGCAGCAACTTCCAAAAGGAAAGCTCCCGCACAAAAAGGGGCAGGCCCGGCAGGCCCGCCCCGATCGTGTCTCCGAATACGCCAGCGTGACTTACTTCGCTGTTGCTTTCTTTGTCGCGGCAGTCGCATCGGCCGTTGCTTTTTTCACAGCAGCAGTCGCTTCTTCGGACATGTCCTTGCCTGCAGCCATCATCAGCTCGACGGTATCCATCTGAACTTTTTTCGCAATCTCGGCAAAGGCGGCCATGTGCTCGGCGGCAACTTCAGCAGAGGCGGAGGTGAAATCGGTCATCGCCTTGGCATAGTCGGCAGGCTCTTGCTTGGCTTTTGTCATCTCGGTCAGCTTTGCAAGTGTGTCTTTCTGCCATTTGCTGGAAATCTCGGCAGATTTCTCGGCAGCAGTCAGGGCCACGCCGGACAGTTTTTCATTCAACGAAGCTGTTGTCTTGAAAGCGTCGGACATTGCGGAGGTATCCACTGGGAATGCGCCCATTACGTCTTTCATCATCGCGGCGATATCAGGTGTCTTTGTCATGGTATACTTTCTTTCGTGGTTAAGCGGCATTCACCGCTGGGTTTGTTATGACACTCATATAGATGCTGCACTGCGGCATTGCAAGATTTTTCTGCAATGCAGCATAAGTCGCCGCCAACCCCGAAAGCGCAATCAGATCAGCGATTTGCCTTTTTCGCCACATATGTTCCCGGCGCATCGCAAATAATTTCACGGCCATCCGCACCAGGAATCCGCGCCTGAACCTGTGCGCCGGCCCTCGATTTCAGCCACTCACCCCAGCGTGGCCACCACGATCCTTGGTGAAAATCGGCACCTTCCAGCCATGCCGCGTGATCCAGCGACAGGTCATCATTGGTATAGTGGCCGTATTTGCCCTTGCTTGGCGGGTTGACGATGCCTGCAATATGGCCCGACTGGGTCATGATAAAGGTCTTGTCGGTGCTGCCCATCATCTGCACACCGCGAAAGCTGTCTTTCCAGGGTGCGATATGGTCCGTCTCGCAGCCGACAGCGCAAATCGGCACGTCGATGTCCCCAAGCTCCAGATGATGGCCCAACAGATCAAATCCGCCATCGGCCAGCTTGTTTTGCTGGCACAGACCTCGCAGGTACTCCATCGCCATTTTTTCGGGCAAGTTTGCCCCATCGCCATTCCAGTACAGCAGATCAAAGGCGGGCGGCGTGTCGCCCAGCATATAGCTTTTGATCGCGGGCCCATAAACCAGATCGTTCGAGCGCAGGAACGAGAACGTGCGCGCCATGATGATGGATGGCAGTATGCCCTTGTTCTTCGTCTCGGCCTCGATCCCGTCAATGAAATCGTCGGTCAGAAACGGCTGGAACTCGCCCTGGTCCGAAAAATCCGTGAGCGCGGTAAAGAAGGTCGCGGATTTAACCGAACGGTCCTTGCGCTGCTTGAGCAACGACAGTGTCAGGGACAAGGTGGTGCCCGCGATGCAATAGCCGACCGCGTTGACCTGGCTTTCGCCGGTGATTTTCTTGACCTCTTCGATCGCGGTCACGAACCCCTCTTCGATATAATCGCCCATGCCCACATCCCGATAGCTTTCGTCGGGATTGATCCAGGACACCATGAACAAGGTATGCCCCTGATCGACGATCCATTTTACGAGGCTGTTTTGTTCTTTCAGATCAAGAATGTAGAATTTGTTGATCCAGGGCGGAAAGATGACCACGGGCGTTTCGTGAACGGTTTCGGTGCTGGGGCTATACTGGATCAGTTCAAACATGCGGTTGCGAAAGACGACCTTGCCGGGTGATGTCGCGATGTTCCTGCCCAGCTCGAAAGCCTTTTCATCCGCAAGCCGGACGATCAGCTCGCCGTTGTTCGCTTCAAGATCCGAAATCAGATTTTCCAGCCCCTTGATCAGGCTCTCACCTTCCGTTTCGACCGCCCGTTCAAGCGCATCGGGGTTGGTGGCCAGAAAATTGGTAGGGCTCATCATGTCGATGATCTGGCGGCTGAAATACTGCAAGCGCTGCTTTTCACGCGGCTCAAGATCCGACACGTCGCTGACCGCCTGCTGCAGCGCTTCGGCGTTGATCAGGTACTGCTGCTTGACGAAGTTGAAATAGGGATGCGTTTCCCACAAAGGGTTCACAAAGCGGCGGTCCTTGGCTGTGCGGTCTTCGGGGGCGCGCAGCTTGCCCTTTGCCAACGCCTGCTGGGCCTCCATGAAATGGGCAACGGATTTTCCCCAGAACGACACCTGATGTTCGATCAATTTAGCAGGGTTTTGTACGGCTTCGGCCCAGTAGGATTGCGCGGCCTTTGTGAACAGTTCCTGATTCGGGGCATCCAGACTGGTTTGATGCGTTTCACGGCCTACCATAATCTGCGAAAGCCGCGCACCCAGAGCTTCGACTTTCTTCATATTCTCGGTCATCCGCACCAAAGCATCGCTTTCGTTCACGTCGGTTTTACTTGTTTTTGTTGTCATGGTAACCGTTCCTCCCTATGTTTGCAGATGCAGCATCGCGCCGACCAGCCTGGGAGGGGATCGGCGGAGTGCCCACCTACAGGGCCAACCAAAAGGAGACCCCTCATGAAGTATATGGCATCTTACGACTTAATGGAAACGATGCGGAACACCAATCAGTGGCTTGGGGCGACCGCGCAGGCGATTGCATCTTATCCGATGTTCGCCGCCGTTCCCAATCCGGCGCTGAACTGGGTGGCCGCCTGGGGCGATGTGACCGAACGCAGCTTTGCGCGCATGGTCGCAAAGCCGGACTGGAACCTGCCCACGGTTGTGGGCGCGGACGGGTCTGATCACATCGTGACCATCGACAGGGAAGTGAAACGCGATTTCGGCGATCTGCTGCATTTCAGCGTGCAGGGCCGCGAAACGCCCAAGCGCAAGATCCTGCTGGTAGCACCCATGTCGGGCCACTATGCGACGCTGCTGCGTTCGACCGTGATCAGCCTGATCCCCGACGCAGATCTTTACATCACCGATTGGCACAATGCCCGCGACATTCCCGTCAGCGCCGGCAAGTTCGACATCGAGGACTACACGCTTTATCTGGTTGATTTCATGCGTCATCTGGGCCCCGACACCCATGTGATCGCCGTCTGCCAGCCCGCGCCGCTGACCTTGGCCGCCACGGCATACCTCGCCGAGGAAGAGCCCGAAGCGCAGCCGCGCTCGCTTACGCTGATCGGGGGGCCGATCAACCCCGATGCAAGCCCGACCGAGGTGACAGATTTTGGCGACCGTGTGCACATGGGCCAGTTGAAAGAGATGATGATCCAGCGTGTCGGCTTCAAATACCCAGGGGTGGGCCGCAAGGTTTATCCCGGTCTGTTGCAGTTGAATTCCTTCATTTCGATGAACATGGAAACCCACGCCAAAGCCTTTTCCGACCAGATCACGCGCGTGGCTCAGGGCGAAGCAAGCGATTTCGACAAGCACAACAAGTTTTATGACGAATACCTTGCCGTGATGGACATGACGGCTGAATTCTATCTGTCCACTGTCGAACGCATCTTCAAGAAAAACGAAATCGGCACGAACAACTTTACCGTGGCGGGCAAAAAGGTCGATATCGGCAAGATCACGACCGTTGCCGTGAAAACCGTTGAAGGCACGAAAGACGATATTTCGGCCCCCGGCCAATGTGTGGCGGCGCTTGATCTGTGTACCGGTCTGCCGGATTCAAAGAAGGCAAGCCACCTTGAAGACGGCGCAGGCCATTACGGTATCTTCGCGGGCCGCAGCTGGCGCGAGAACATCCGCCCCCTTGTGCTCAAGTTCATTGATGCCAATCAGGCCCCCGCCAAGAAAGACAAGGACGCGGCAAACAAGAACGCCGCAGCCTGATGGGAAACACCCCGCGCGACGTGGTCTTTTCGTGCTCTTGCGGCACCATAAAGGGCGTGTTGCGCGGGGTATCGCCTGCGGCGGGCACCCATGCGGAATGTTATTGCTCCGATTGCCGTGCCGCCGAGGTTTATACCGGCCAGCCTGACCCTTCTCCCGCGCCGGTTGGATTATTCCAGACAACGCCGGATCTCGTAAGCTTTACCCAGGGCTATGAAAAACTGGCGGTTTTTTCGTTTGGGCGAAAGAACCTGCTGCGCTGGCATGCAAGTTGCTGCGGGTCAATCTTGTTCAATACGGTGCGCAACCCGAAAATCGCGTTTGCCAGCATCAGAACCAACCTGTTGCAGGATACCGCAGCGATTGGCCCCTCTGTCGCAAGCGCCTTTATCCCCACCCCGTCCGGCAAGCCAAAACACAAGGGGCTGGGGCGGTTCGTCATGCAGGCAGTGCCCAGAATTACCGCCGCACGTCTGTCGGGGCGCTGGAAGCAGACCCCGTTCTTTGACCTTGAGACACTGGAACCCGTCCGTCCGGTTCAGATCGTGGACCGGGCAAAACGCGCCCAAATTCACGCACGCTTTTAGCGACGCAGAATTTCTGCGCCCTCTGGCCATTCATTTCAGCACAAGCGGCATCTTCAACCAGTCTGACAAGGCGGCTGTAACGGCTTGGGGCTGCTCAAGCGGTGCGACGCGCCCTGCCCCGTTGATCACCCTCAGCGTGGCGTGAGGGATCAGTTCCGCCATGAAACTATGACGCTTGACCGGCGACGCCGGGTCGCTATCGCCGCAGATCACCATTGCGGGCGGCCTGCATTTACGCAAGACCGCCTGTTGGTCGCGGGCACGCTGCAATGCACGCGCCTGACGCACATAGATTTCCGGTCCAAGCGTGTCTGCCATGTCCATCACGATCTCAAGGATCGCGGCCCGATCGGGCCCCGGTGCCAGACCTGAGGTTGGCATTTCCTCGCGCATCACATCTTCCATCCGGCCGGCTTTGGCCTTGACGATCAGCATCTCGCGGGCCGCGGCCGCCTGCGGTGGTTCGGCCAGCGGATTGGTGTCGATCAGCGCGATGCGGCTAAGCCGGTCGGGCGCACGGCGCAAGATTTCAAGCGCGACAGCCCCGCCCATGCCAAGGCCCGCCAGTGCAAACCGCTTGGGCAGTTGGTCCAAAAGACCCGACGCGATCTCTTCGATCCGTTCGCCCAAGGTTATGGGGGCCACGGTGACGGCCATCCGCGCTGACAGCTCTGCAATCTGGGGCCAGAACACACGGGCATCACACATCAGGCCAGGCAACAAAACAAGCGGTTCAGCCATATCCGCCCTTGTTGATATGTGTGAATGTCATAGCCTGCCTTTATGTGCGGCCCCAAGGGCGACGTTGCTGGGGTTTTCACACATCATCACGGATAGGCGACCCCGCGCAAGGGTGGAAAATCAGCATACCGCGCGCGGCGCTGATCCAAAGGTTCTGACGGGGCATGGCCTTTGCGCAAAAGCATCCCCTTGGGCGCGATGTAGCTTGAGATACTGCGCTGCGGCTGCGCCCGCCATACCAGATTGAACGCCGCGAGCTTGGGGAAAAACCACATTTCGGAATAGGGCAGATGATCATGGACCCACCACGCCAGATCGCGCCAGTCGCGGCCCTGATCGTATTGATCCGCAAACCACGGGATCACGATGCTGGCCCCCGCAAGCGCGGCGTCGCCTGCGTGGCGGTCCCAGATATGGCATTCGATGGGGTTGTCACTGGCGGCGCAGTTCAGCTTGTGGCGGTTGCCATAGTCGTTCAGCGCGCGCGACCGGTACCCCGACCGCACCGCGATCCGGCCAAAGGTTTCCTCAAGCGGGTCCAGCAAAGCGGTGCAAAAAGCACGGCCGTTGGCAATCGCAAGCGCGGGAACGTCGGGAATGTTGGGCACACCGTGAAAGCCGGAAATCTCGGAATACAGAAAATCGCGCATGAAGAAATGCTTTGACAGGCGAACCCGCCCCACGGTTTCAAGGCTCCACATACTGGCGGGTTTGCGCATCGGGGGGCCTTTCACCAGGCTTTTATCACGCGTCTTTCGTTTTCTATCAAGGGGATGGCGTCAGCACCTCGTGCAATGCCTGAACCATTAACCTTAGGCACCGGTCATCGGAAAATCGGTGATCTGCATCCTTGACCAGCTGCAACTGCATATCCGCCCCTTGCGCGTGCTCCAACAGCCGCACCGCTGTGGCCACGCTCACGGCAGTGTCGGCAGTGCCTTGCAAGAACCGCGTCGGAAACGGCAAATTCAGCGGGCTGCGCAACACAAGCTGCGCCCTGCCATCCTCAATCATGCGGCGCGTGATGATGTAGGGTTCCATGTAATCCGACGGCAGTTCGATCTGGCCGGTCTCGTCCAAAGTCTTCTTTTGGGCATCGGAAAAACTGGCGAAATACCCGTCTTCGGTGAAATCAGGTGCCGCCGCGATGGTCACCAGCCCCGCGATCCGGTCGGGCATCGCACGCGCCAGCAGCAAAGCCTGCCAGCCCCCCATCGAAGACCCGACAGGCACAATCGGCCCCTGCGTCAGTGCGGTAATGGCTGCTGCCGTATCCTGCGCCCAGTCGCCGATACATCCGTCGGTAAAGCTGCCCGACGATTCACCGTGGCCCGAGTAATCAAACCTCAGGAATGCGCGGCCCTCGCGTTTCGCCCACCCCTCAAGAAAAACGGCCTTGGTGCCGTTCATGTCGGATTTGAGGCCCCCCAGAAACACGATGCAGGGGCCGTCGCCTTGATGGCGGTGATAGGCCAGACTGCGCCCCTGCGGGGTCTTAAGGTACTGCGGTGCCGTCATCCGCCCAGATATGTCCCTTTTGAGGGGCGGTAAAAGATCTTCTGGTTGTGCAGACGCCCCAGAAGATCGTCGATCTTGCGCAGCGATTCCTCCTGACCATCGCCCGGCAGCATTTCTTGCGTCTCGTTTTTGCTGTCCATCGACAGGTCACGTTTGACGATATGCAGCGATGCTTCGATCAGATCGAGATCGCTGATTGTAAGCTCGAAATTGCTGTTGTGTTTGGCCATGTCAGAACCCTTTTTGGCTGAAGCGCGCCCCCAGTCATAGAACCAGTCGCGGCAACGTTCAATCGGGGCGTTCTACCTCGTCCAACCCATAGGCGAAAACCGCAGCCGCACCGGCCATCAGCGCGAATAAAACCAGCGTTGCGTTCGGCCCGACAAGGGCTGCACCACCGCCGACGACGCCTGCCGCCAGCAGCAAGACCCCGATCACTGTGTTCGTGACGGCGGCATAGGCGGCCCTTTTGTCTGCGGGCGACGTATCAACCAGATAGGTGGACCGGCCCTGTCGCACCCCGTGATAGGCGATCATCAGAATGAACAACACCAGCGGCATCGCCCAGATCTGCGTCGCCAGCCCCATCACACTAAGCGCCACGGCACCAACCATCGCCATCGCCCCCACAATGCCGGTCAGCATCAACACACGGCGGCTGGATCTGTCAGACATACGCCCCCAAACATACGAGCTGACAAGCGACGCCAAAGCCGAAGCCAGCACCAAAGCGCCAAGCTGTCCAAGTGCCGAGTGCTGATCGCCGCCCGCCAGTACCACGAAATAGGGCGGCGCAAGGGCGGTCGATACCAACAGGCCGCGCACAAGAATAAAGCGCCGCAGATTGGCGTCTTGCCTCAAGATGGCAAACTGCGCGCCTGCGGCAGTGCCCGCATCGCTTTTGAGTTCCTTCAATGAAGAAAACAACACGGCGGCCCCGCCCCATAAACACGCCGCAAGCGCAATGGCTGCGATTACGATGGCCTTGCTTTGGAACAGCCCCGACATCAGCATCAGCGCCAGCACCAGCACCCCCGCAGATGCGACAGACCCCGCCGTGCCCGTGATCGACCCGCGCCGCGATTTTCCGACCGTCTTGCCCAGAATATCCTTGTAGGACACCGAACAGGCCGCACGGCTGACCGCCAGCCCGCCAAGGGCCGCGCAAATTGCATAGCCCGCAGCAGCCCCCTGCAGTGTCAGCGCCGCCAGCACGATCAGCGCGGCAAACACGCCCTGCCCCGCACTGCCCAGCACCCACGCCCATTTGCGCCGCTGCATCCGCTGCACCCAGGACGCCAAGATCATCTGCGGCAGCAGCGCACCGCTTTCACGGATCGGGACCAGCGCCCCCGCAAACACGGCAGGCGCGCCAAGCGCGGTAAGCAGCCATGACAGCATCAGCTTGGGGTCTATCAGCCCGTCGGCCACCTTTGTCATCGACAGGCTCGCGATGTGGCGCAGCGCATTCGGGGCTTCGGCCTTGCGGGCAGCATCGGGCAGATCGGTCTCGCCGCCATCGGACCCTGACAGTTTCTCAAAGGCCCATTTGGCAAATCCGTCGCGCATCGTGATGTCCTGATCCTGTTTTCTTCTGCACGACGACTTATGCCAATGCACCGCCAAGGAAAGAGGTTTTCACCCCTCATGCGAATATTGACAATCCCACGACACCCCGCCATCTAGCGCAAATACATAACCCGCAACCGGGCGTCTCGTAGGCGCCAAACCGACGAGGAGGCCCAGATATGGCCCAGATCGAACTTACCCTTCCCGATGGCAATGCACGGCACTACGACGCAGGGATCACTGCGGGCGAGGTCGCCAGCGACATTTCCAAATCGCTTGGCAAAAAGGCGATCAGCGCCACCGTGAACGGTGCGCATTACGATCTGGCCTGGCCCATCGACGCGGATGCCAGCATCGCGATCCACACCATGGCGGACGAGGATCAGGCCAACGAACTGGTGCGCCATGATCTGGCGCATATCATGGCCCGCGCGGTGCAGGAAATCTGGCCTGACACACGCGTCACCATCGGCCCCGTCATCAAGGACGGCTGGTACTACGATTTCGACCGCAAGGAACCGTTTACCCCCGAAGACCTTGGCCTGATCGAAAAGAAGATGAAGGACATCATCAACGCCCGTGACCCCGTGAGAACCGAGGTCTGGGACCGTCCCCGCGCGATCAAGCATTACGAAGACCTGAACGAGCCCTACAAGGTCGAACTGATCGAGGCGATCCCCGGCGATGAACCGCTGCGCATGTATTGGCACGGCGACTGGCAGGATCTGTGCCGCGGTCCGCACCTGCAACACACAGGCCAGGTGCCTGGCGACGCGTTCAAGCTGATGTCGATCGCCGGTGCCTATTGGCGCGGTGACAGCAGCCGCGCGATGCTGCAACGGATCTACGGCGTGGCCTTCACCGGCAAGGAAAAGCTGCGCGCCCATCTCAACATGCTTGAAGAAGCCGCCAAGCGCGACCACCGCAAGCTGGGCCGCGAGATGGACCTGTTTCACATGCAGGAAGAGGCCCCCGGTCAGGTCTTCTGGCACCCCAACGGCTGGCTGATCTACACCCAGCTGCAGGATTACATGCGCCGCCAGCAGCGCAGCGGCGGCTATGTCGAGGTGAACACCCCGCAGGTCGTGGACCGCAAGCTCTGGGAAGCGTCCGGCCACTGGGAGAAATATCAGGACCACATGTTCATCGTCGAAGTGGACGAGGATCACGCCCGCGAAAAATCCGTGAACGCGCTGAAGCCGATGAACTGCCCCTGCCACGTGCAGATCTTTAATCAGGGTCTCAAATCCTACCGCGAACTGCCGCTGCGCATGGCTGAATTCGGCTCGTGCAACCGGTATGAGCCATCGGGCGCGCTGCACGGCATCATGCGCGTGCGCGGGTTCACCCAGGACGACGGCCACATCTTCTGCGCCGAAGACCAGATCGAATCCGAGACCGCGAAGTTCATCGAATTCCTCTCCGGCATCTACAAGGATCTGGGGTTCGAGAACTTCAGCGTCAAATTCTCGGACCGCCCCGAAAAGCGCGCCGGCTCGGACGAGGTGTGGGACAAGGCCGAAGCCGCCCTTCTGGCTGCGACCCGTGCGGCGGGCATTGAACCCACGCTGAACCCCGGCGAAGGCGCGTTCTATGGCCCGAAGCTGGAATTCGTGCTGACCGACGCGATTGGCCGCGACTGGCAGTGTGGCACCTATCAGGTCGATTTCGTTCTGCCCGAACGGCTGGACGCGACCTATATCGGGTCGGACGGCGCGAAACACCGCCCCGTCATGCTGCACCGCGCAACCCTTGGCAGTTTCGAGCGTTTCATCGGCATTCTGATCGAAGAACACGCCGGCAAGCTGCCCTTCTGGCTGGCCCCGCGTCAGGTCGTCGTCGCCTCCATCACCTCCGAGGCCGACGATTACGTGGCCGAAGTGGTTGAAACGCTCAAGGCCCAAGGCGTCCGCGCCGAGGCAGACATGCGCAACGAAAAGATCAACTACAAGGTCCGCGAACATTCCGTCGGCAAGGTGCCCGTGATCCTTGCCGTCGGTGCCCGCGAGGTCGAGGACAAGACCGTTTCCGTCCGTCGCCTTGGGGAAAAGCAGACATCCGTGCAGGCGCTGGCCGACGTCGCCACCACCCTTGCAGCTGAAGCAACACCTCCCGATCTGCGCTGAAACCACTGTAACAAACACGTGCGGGCCCAAAGACACCGCGCCCGCACGTGCCATAATATTTCAGCCTGACGGCGAAAAGTCAGCATTATTACGCCAATTGTTACAGAAAACAGGCGGAATCCCTGACGCATCTGTGACACACTGGGACGTGAGTAGATTTGTCGCAGCCCATTGGCTTTACTCGTCCTATCGACACAAAATCGAACAACAAGGAGGAACTTAAGATGTCCAATACGATGAAATCTCTCGCCGTTGCCAGCGCTGTTGCTGCTGCGATGGCGTCTGTCTCCACCACCGCCGACGCGGCATCAAAAGAAAAATGCTATGGCGTTGCGCTGGCCGGCCAGAACGATTGCGCCGCTGGCCCTGGCACGACCTGCGCCGGCACATCTGTGACCGACTATCAGGGCAACTCCTGGAAACTGGTCGACGCGGGCACCTGCGAAAGCATGGAACTGCCCGCCATGGCCGACGGTTCCGAGCGGAAAGGCTCGCTCGAAGCGCTGGACCGCGACGTACCGGCCTGAACCGATACCGGCGCAGGCTGCCGCCCCCACGCGGCCTGCGCCCTCCCCCAACATCCCCCAGAGAGGGCGCGTTATGCTTGATCGCTCCCGCCGTTATGACCGGCTTCCTGCCAGCCCCGGTGTTGGCTACAAACCCCAGCATTTCAACGACCTGCAAGCCGACCCTGGTCCCGTCGAATGGATTGAGGTGCACGCAGAGAACTATATGGGCGACGGCGGACGCCCCTTGGCGCAGCTGCGCGCCTTGACCGAACAGTTCGCCCTGTCGATCCACGGCGTAGGGCTTAGCATCGGCGGGGAGGCTCCGCTTGACCGCGATCACCTGAACCGATTGAAAAAGCTGTGTGATTGGGCGCAACCGGCCAGTTTTTCCGAACATCTGGCGTGGTCGACGCACGGGTCAGAGTTTCTGAATGACCTGTTGCCACTTGCCTATACCGACGCCACGCTGACCCGTGTCGCGGACCATATCAGTCAGGTGCAAGACGTTCTGGGGCGGCAAATGCTGCTTGAAAACCCGTCCAGCTACCTTGCTTTCGCTAAATCCAACTTGTCCGAAACCGACTTTTTAGGACAAGTTGCCCACAAACAGGGTGTGGTTTATTGCTGGATGTGAACAATGTCTTTATATCGGCCACAAACCTGGGCCATTTGCGCAAACGACTATATCGATGCCTTCCCGCTCGTCCCACGTCAAAGAGATCCACGTAGGCGGGCATGACAGGGATATTGATGACACCGGTGCGCCCCTGCTGATCGACAGCCACGGAAAACCCGTCGACGATCCGGTGTGGGTTCTACTTGAACGCGTCCTTGCCAAGACCGGGCCGCAACCGGTGCTTGTTGAATGGGACAATGACGTGCCTGACTGGCCGACCCTTCGGGACCAAGCGATGCGCGCTGCCCGCGCACTTGCCGCGTGACCCGTCAAGCCGCCTTTCGCCGCGCGCTTCTGGATCCCGCGCACCCAAGGCCCGACGGCCTGCTTGGCCCGGCCAATGCCCCTGCGGGCACGCGGTACGACGTGTATCGCAACAATGTCACCCACTCGCTGATCGCCGCCCTTGGGACAGCTTTTCCGCTGGTCCGCAAAATTCTGGGCCCGCACAGCTTTGATACGCTGGCGCCGATCTATGTGCGCGCGCACCCGCCCACATCCCCCTTGATGATGCAGTATGGCACTGATTTTCCAACGTTTTTGCAATCCCTGCCACAGGTGTCATCGTTCGGGTATCTTCCTGATTGTGCGCGGTTCGATCTGGCTATGCGGTCTTCATATCATGCGGCGGATGCAGCCCCCTTCGATACGAATGGCTTTCAAAACCTGGCTCCGGACCGGCTGATGCGCCAGACTTTCACACTGGCCCCTGCCACGCGCGTGCTGCGCTCAAGCTGGCCGCTTTTTGACATCTGGCGCTTCAATATGACCGAAAATGCCCCAAAACCGCTACATCTTCCCCAAGACGTGATCATCACCCGTGCGCAATTCGATCCGCTGCCGCATCTTCTGCCCCCCGGTGCCGCTGAGTGGCTGGCTGCGCTTAAACACGGACAGACTTTGGGCGACGCGGTTGAAACCACGCTTGCCATCGTGCCCAGCTTCGATCTGGCCGCCGCATTGACAGTCGCATTCAGCAGCGGCGCATTTTGCACAGAGCCCCCAACATGCTGAAAACATTATCCCTTTATGACAAGGGCGTTGCCTTTCTTAGCGTCCAAAGCTGGATTCTGCCAACGCTGGCACGGCTTTTATTCGCAGGTGTGCTGGCGCTCTATTTCGTGAATTCCGGGCTGACCAAGGTCGACAGCAGCGCTGCGGGCCTCTGGACCCCCAGCGTCGGGGCCTATGCGCAAATATTTCCCAAGGCGCTTGAAACGGCCGGATACAGCCCCCAGAACCTGACCCTTTTTCACCATGTGCTGGTCTACGCGGGCATCATATCGGAATTCATGCTGCCCGCACTGATCGTCCTTGGCCTGTTCACCAGAGTTGCCGCTTTTGGCATGATCGGTTTCGTAGCCCTGCAATCGCTGACGGATGTTTACGGCCACGGCCAGATCGCAGCATTGGGCAGATGGTTTGATCGCTTTCCGGAACTCGGCCATTCTGGATCAACGGGCATTCTGGGCCTTTATCCTGCTGACGCTTGTGCTTAAGGGCGGCGGGCCGCTGTCGGTCGATCGCCTGCTTCTGTCAAGAGTGCGTTAACTACAGTTAATTTTCAAGCGCCGCTTTCACTTCGGCCTCTATCTCACTGTTCCACCCCAGAAAAAGCGCACTACCCACGGCAATCAGGGGCCGCTTCATCAAGGCCGGATGGGCGGATAGCAGCGCCACAGGATCCTTGCCGCGCTCGGCCTGCTCCAACCCGCGCCAGGTGGTTGATCGGGTATTAATCAGCGCGCCGCCGAACTGGTCAAGGGCCCGTGCCATCAGATCGGATGGCAATGGTTGATCCCGGACATCCGACAGATCTGCGTCGGGAAAAGCCTTTTGCGCCTTTCGGCAGCTATCGCAGTTTTTCAAGCCATATATGCGCATATTTCCCTCATTTTGTTCGTATCTATCCCTGCGACACCGATGCGCAGATCAAATTTCTTGATTTTTGTGCAGATCAGACAATCTTTCAATTGTGTCTGTTTGATTCCGGTTCGGACAGGCTCTTTTGCGAAAGCGCACTTAATTTTTCAAGAGGAGGCACGAAAGATCATGCCATCAGGAACCGTCAAATGGTTTAACACCACGAAAGGATACGGGTTTATTGCGCCTGAATCCGGTGGAAACGATGTCTTTGTCCACATCTCGGCGGTCGAGCGTTCGGGGCTGACAGGGTTGGCAGACAATCAGAAAGTGGCGTTTGAATTGTCAGAAGGGCGCGACGGCCGCCAGATGGCGACCGAGCTTTCCCTGCTCTGATATCCAAGCGTCCCGAAAGACGCCGATGGGTGGCTGGCGCGCCTAGCGGCAGCCTTTTTCACCTATCGCGCATTCATAGCTAACGCGGCGCGGTGTGTAGCGCGTTGCGCGCTTTTGCGCGGGGTGGGCCAGAACCTGTTGATATGTCATGGGTTGGTTCGGCGTCCCGCAGCAGATGACATTCCGGCAATCGTGATCGGTTGAAGGCCTGCCGGACAGTAATTTGCGTTGCTTTCGTAGACGTAAACCTTTGGTTCCGCCGAGACCGCGCCGGGCAGTGCTGCGGCCCCCATGATGCTTAACCCTGTGATCATCGCTGTTGCTAAACGCATCGTATCCCTCGCTTTTATGCCAATTTTCCTCAGCTTTGCCCGGCGATGCCCCTCAAGTCCAGTGTTTTCATCCGAACCACACGCTACGCGGGTCAGACCAGCTGCGCAGGCAGGCGTGCGGGGCCGTGAAACCGGATGCGCCCGCCCATCACGCGGCCCGGCTTGATCCGGTAGGCGGGATAGCGTGACAGAAAGCGGGCAAGAGCGATGCGCCCTTCCATGCGGGCGAGGGTCAGGCCGACACAGACATGGGGGCCGCCGGCAAACGCGAGGTGGCGGTTGGGCTGACGGGTAATGTCAAAGCGCGTTGGGTCGTCAAAGACCGCAGGGTCGCGGTTGGCGGCACCGATGCACAGATGCAGGTTTGTCCCTTTGGGAATGTCGACGCCGCCGATCGTGACGGGCGCGGTCGTTTCGCGATTGCCGAACTGGTTGGGGGACCGGAAGCGGAGCACTTCTTCGACGCAGGTGTTGATCAGCGACGGGTCGGCCAGCAGACGGTCACGCTGGACCGGGTGATCGTGCAGCAGGGCAAGGCCGGAACCGATGAGGTTCGTCGTCGTCTCGTGACCGGCGTTGAGGATGAAAATACAGTTCTGGATCAGCTCGATTTCCGAAAGCTGCCCGCCGTCGTCGCCGTTGATGAGGCGGGTCAGCACGTCGGTTTCGGGGTCGCCGGGGGAGGCTTTGCGACGGGCGATCAGGTCTTGCAAATAGGCTTTGAAATCGCGCACCGCTTGGTGGCCGCGTTCAAGTTGGGCGTCCGTCAGCGTGGGTTCCAGCGCGCCAAGGATGGCGAGGGACCAGTCGCGCAGGGGGCCGCGTTCGGACGAGCGGCACGTCGAGCAGGTTGCCGATGATCTGGATGGGGATGGTGGCGGCGAAATCTTCGACCAGGTCGGCGTCGCGGGGCATCGCGTCGAGCAGTTGGTCAACGATGGCGATCAGGCCGGGTTCCATCCGGGCAAGCGCCTTGGGCGTGAGGGCGGCGGTCATGATGCGGCGGACGCGGGTGTGCAGGGGCGGGTCGTTGAAGACAAGGCTTGTTGTGTGGTGTTCAAACAGGGGCGATCCGGTGCCGAACTTGGGCGCGAAGGCGGCGCTGTTTGTCAGAGATATAAAGGGTGGTGTCGCGGTAGACGGCATTCAGATCGGCGTGGCGCGACAGCACGACAGAGCCGTCGGGCTGCGGACAGACGGGGGCATCGGCCAGCAGCCGGTCGTAATGGGGAAAGGGGTTGTCGGTGAACCCGTCGGGGGGATTGGAGAGAGTGAACATGGGGAGAGTTTGGGCGGATTTGGGGGTAAGTCAATGTCCTGTCGGCCGGTTCCCCGCGGGGAACTTAACACATTGTTATTGTTTGTTAATTTTTGGTTTATGCGGGGTGCGGCCCGGTCCGGCGCAGCCGGATTGAACAGTCCAGTGGACTGTTCAAAGGGCCGAACGCGGAATGTGCGAGCATTTCGCCGGGGATGTATGGGGTGACTTCTATCGGTACCGCCGCGCCCGAACCGAGGGGTGGGAAGCGAAGCGCCCGCCCCGTGGGGGCGGTTCGGGCGCGCGTCCGAGCAATCGGATTGAAGCAGTCTTCGGGGGACTGTTCAAGTATGATCGAACTGCGGAATACGCAAGTTCATTTACCCCCCGAACGTCATCGCAAGTGTACTATGTTCCAAGGACCCCATTCGACTAAACTCTGCTATCGATGAAGGAGCTTCTGTCATCGACTTGGTAATATGTGCCCTAGCTATGATAAGTGGCCGGATTGACATATCTGCGAAGCAAGAAAGTGTAATTTCAATCGTGCTGTGTCATGAGGCAACTCTGAGTGTTTTGCTAGCTTAGCAGTGACAAGTGTTCAGACGCATTTTTGCTTTCAGTCAATTTGCTTCACGATATGTGAGCGAGAAGTCAACGATGTAATTCAAGCATTTATCAGGAAGGTTGAAGCCAAGCATTATGAGGAATGGAGATAAATCGTTCATGTTCAGACAAACTCTATCAACGAATAGATGTCTTCGCTATACTGCAGATCAGACTATATTTGAGTTACGCAGTGCTATCTATCTACGTATACCAACCGCAATCAGTATCTAACAATAAAGCTCATCGATACTCAACTTCTAACGTTCTACTAAAAATGAGTCAGAATGAAAGTTGTGTCAATTGGAGTACATTTAGCATTCGGAGTCTCAAATCCCTCAACAATACATTAGAGTTCCCGCCTGGGATTGATCGGCTTTAGATGTTAACGCTCCAAAAATTCGTCAAATTTCTTCGCCAGTAGTCATTTTACTCTCTAAGTATTGCACGCATCTTCAAAATTTTTAGAACGACAAACGTGACACTCTGACATAATTCAGTAATTCCTTTGAGTCCAAAAATATTACTGGAATTGATCGCATGACGAAAGTGTCGGTCAACCGCATCGAGACTCCAGAATGGCACCTGAAACAGAATTCATATAATTATTTGGTACTTTCAATCTAGTCGGAATTTACAATATCATTAGATACAACTATCTTGCCGACTTCATGGATCGATATTGGTTTAGCAACGACCTTATCAACGTGATTGCCTTCTCGTAGCACCATCGCTGGATTCAAACTTGATCTGATGCGAAGATGCTGCATGAGCAACGGCTCTAAGGTTTTTCTAATTACTGCTAATCTTCTATTCATAGCGAAATCAATTCCGAAGAGCACAACTACTTTGAGAAGCATAATAGACGCCAATAAAATGCCGCTCGTCGATACTGGTACAAATTCATAAACGCCGCGATATGAATCCTAATCTATCAGCCTAGGATTGCCGACGGTACAATAGATGCGACGCAATAAGACTAATACGCCTGTCTGCGAATCCGGATCCATTCTCAATTAAGTCGTGGGTAACAAGTGAGAATCAGCTGTTCTCGTGACGATGTCCAATCCTTAATAGAGCAAAAAAGTTACTCACCCAATAACCCCCTGAAACTCCCGCCATTCCCCCTTGCTCATGCCTGAGGTCTCCTGCGTGACCTCCTCACCCTTCAGCATCCGGCGGATACAATCAAGGGCTGTGTGCGGATAGGGTTGCTCCTCCTAGACGGTAGTCCTCGAAGGCCCTGTACGCAGCCGGCACCCAGTCGGCGACCACGTTGCAGATGGCGTCGGCATAGACGCGGATTTCGTATTGGGCGTGGGCGTCGGCGCGCAGGCGCAGGAAGTGGAAGAGGTTGTGCAGATCGACCTTCCAGTACCATTGCGTGTAGATGTTGGTGGGCAGGTTCATGCGGGCCAGTTCGCGCGCCAGACCGTCCTGGGGCTGGCCGTCGGGGCCGGTTTCGGCGATCATCGCCTCGTAATTGTCATAGGCGCGGTTGCTGTCGGATTTGAGGATTTCAAGCACGCGGGCGGCTTCTGCCCCTTCCAGCACGCCGCCCCGCCCCTGATTGTTCACGACGCTTTGGGCGTTCAGTGTGTTCGGGCGCGGGGATATAGAATTCGCGGTCGAGGATCGAATAGCGGGCGGAGTATTCGTTGACGTTGGCGGTGCGGTGGCGGATCCACTGGCGGGCGACGAAGACGGGCAGTTTGACGTGCAGCTTGATCTCGCACATCTCGAACGGGGTCGAATGCCAGTGGCGCATGAGGTAGCGGATCAGCCCTTCGTCGTTCTGGACCGATTTGGTGCCCTTGCCATAGGACACGCGGGCGGCCTGACAGATCGCTTCGTCGTCGCCCATGTAGTCGATGACGCGCACGAAGCCGTGGTCGAGCACGGGGATGGCCTTGTAGAGATGCGCCTCCATCCCTTGCGACACGGCGCGCAGGGTGGGTTTGGGATCGCTGCGCAGGGCGTCGATTTCGGCTTGCTGGTCGGGGCTAAGGGGCATGGGGCGCGTCCTGTCAATGCGGTGGGATTCGGGCCAGACTATATCTGCGGGATGCCCGCTTCGGAACCACGATATGCGGTATTGTTTTTGGGGTGCACTTTGCCAGTAATTTTCACCCGATCCCGCAGGAGAGTTGACAAAAGAGCGCGGCTTTGACGACTGTCGGTGTAATTAAAAGATATTCGAGGCAGACAGTTATGAAATTTGGCGCATCGGGGCTTGTGCTATGTCTTGTTGTTGCGGGGTGCGGCGATGGCGTGCCGTTCAACGGTGACACGACAACCACGCCCGGCTCAGGTACCAGCACCCAGACCATCCCTGCGACGCTTTCCAACAATCTGGAGAGCTTTGCCTACAACGCCACCACCCAGACGCTGTCGATCACCGGTATCACTGCGGATGACAGTCAGTTCACATCGACCTACAGGCGTCGCCCCCTTCTGGACCGGGGGGGGTATCAGGCGTATACCGCGCAGGATGGATCGCTGGACAGGCATGTCACCGCCTATGTCAAGGACATCAACGGCACGCAGGCCGGCGTGGTCGTGACAGGCGGCCAGTTCCAGGGGATCTTCTCGGGTACGGGCTATGCGAACGCGTCTTATACCGCGCCAGTGCAGCCCGGAACGCAGGCTGAAGGCGGGGTGGTTACATATGCCGGTAAATATGTGGGGCTGCTCAACACCCGAGGGTCCGGGGAGGATCTGACCGCGGTAGCGGCGGGAACGCCGACAGCGCCGCTGCCCGTTCAGGCAGCAGAAGTCACGGGCGACATTGTTCTGACCGGCGACTTTAACGATGCCGCCGTTGATGGTCTCATCTATCAGCGCAAAGTGCTGGACTATGACAACACGACATCGGGCTATGCGCCGAATGCCGCTGATCCGTTGCAAGTCAACGATATTGCATTGGACAGCACTGCAATCGCAACGGACGGTACGTTTTCGGGGACGACATCGCAAGCCAACATAACAGTCGGTGAATATGCCGGGATCTTTGGCGGGGTCGGCGCAACTGAGGTTGCGGGTGTCATTCGTGCCGAAAATCACATCGACCAGTTTGACGAAGAAGTCGAATACGGTGCCTTTGTCCTGGCGCAATGCGGTCAGCCGGACGAAGATCCGATCTGTGCGCAGCCCACCCGCTAGGGTCACGCATGGCCACGTTTGGCAGGTTTGGCAGGTTTGAACGCCTCGCACGGCTTGGCTTGCTGTGCGTGTTGGGGTTTGCGCCATGCGTGGTGCATGGCCAGCAGGACCGCGTTGTGCTGTCCCTTCCCGAAGCCCGCAACGTGGCGGTGCATGCGCTGGCCACGGGGCGGCCGGAACTGGCCGCTCAGATTGCCTCTGGGCTTTTGCAGGCTGATCCGACATCGTCTTACGCGCATTTCATGCTGGCCAACGCCTATGCCGGTCTTGGCCGCCCCACCGAGGGGCGCAAATCGGCGGCGCGCGCGTTTCGATATACCAAGCAGCCTGAGCAGAAATTTCAAGCGGCAGAGCTGGCGGCAAAGCTGTCTTACGCAGAGCAGCGCCCCACGCTGACCCAGCTTTGGCTGCGCCGCGCGGTGCAGCATGCCCCGAACGCCCAGATCGAAGAACAGCTTGGCCGCGATTATGACCGGGTGCGCCGACAAAATCCCCTGTCGTTTTCCATCAGAGGCGAACTGCGCCCCTCAAGCAACGTCAACAATGGCGCGGATTCAGCGCTTCAGGTCATCGACGGTCTGCCCTTTACCGGCAGGTTGAGCGGTTCCTCGCAGGCGCTTTCCGGTTTGATCGGGTCAATTGACGGCACGGTAGGCTACCGTCTGCGCGGCACCGCCCGATCGCGCACCGATCTTGCTGCGCGGCTTTATGTCCAGCGCATCCGGTTGGATGGCGATGCGCACGCCCTGGCCCCTACCCTGCGCAACAGCGACCTTGGTAGCACCTATGGCAGGATCGAACTGGGCCACAGCTTTGCCATTGGTACGACCGGCGGCAGCGCCCGGGTCGCCGCCGCTTTGGGGCAATACTGGTCAGGCGGCGACCTGAGCTATAGTTTCGTTTCACTGGAAGGCGCACGCCACTGGCGGATTGATGACCGGTCGTCGCTTAGCCTGAATATCGCGGTTGAACAGCGGCTCTCGGCGTATTCCGGCGTGTTTGACAGTACGACGTATGGCCTGGAAGTCGGCGGGCAGCACAGGCTGGCCTGGGGGGACCGGGCGACTGTGTCGGTGGCGCTTCGGCATTCGGACAGTGATTTTG
Organism: uncultured Alphaproteobacteria bacterium; assembly: GCA_963728645.1. Classification (GTDB taxonomy): domain Bacteria; phylum Pseudomonadota; class Alphaproteobacteria; order Rhodobacterales; family Rhodobacteraceae; genus Sulfitobacter. Next base: position 193,650 of record CAVSLU010000003.1, read on the forward strand.
TGAACAGCCGCGTGTCGAGCGCAGCGCTGCGCATGTCCTACAGCTTTGCGCAAAGCATCGGGCCCGCACTGGTATCTGCGGGACTGGTGTTTGGCACCTCGGACTTTCCCGACTACGTCGCCGTGTTCGGTGTGCCGGGCGGACGGCAGGACATGACGGCTGTTGGCGAACTCAGCTTCTTTCTGCCCGATCTGGACTATGCGGGGTTTGCCCCAACAGTGCGGGTGCGTGCGGGCCGCTCGCGGTCGAATGTCAGCCGTTTCGAAACGCGTGAATTATCCGTATCGCTTGGCGTACGATCAAAATTCTGAGAAGCGGTGGCATCGGGCCATTCCCATGCTAGGTTCCGACCAGAGTTTACATACGGACAAGATGAAAGGACCGAAACATGCCGATCAAATATCTTCACACGATGGTACGCGTCAAAGATCTGGATCAGTCGATCGCGTTTTACAAACTGCTCGGCCTTCAGGAACGTCGTCGCATCGAGAACGAAGGCGGGCGCTTTACGCTGGTGTTCATGTGCCCCCCCGGCCAGAACGACGGGCACGCGGATGTCGAGCTGACCTATAACTGGGACGGCGACGATGCCCTGCCCGACGACAGCCGCCATTTCGGGCATCTCGCCTATACGGTCGAGAATATCTATGACATGTGCGCGATGTTGCGTGACAATGGCGTGACGATCAACCGCCCTCCCCGCGATGGCCGGATGGCGTTCGTGCGGTCGCCCGACAATGTTTCCGTCGAACTGCTGCAGGAAGGCGATGCCTTGCCCGCCGCCGAGCCTTGGGCAAGCATGGAAAACACCGGACACTGGTAAACGCCCATGCGTCGGATCGCGCCTGCCCTGTTGATGCTATGGTGCCTGCCGCTGCCAGCTTCGGCAGCGGCATGCCGGTTGGCGCTGGTGCTTGCAATGGACGTGTCCAGCTCTGTCGATGCGACCGAAGATACGTTGCAGCGCAAGGGGATGGCCTCTGCGCTGATCTCGGATGACGTGGCACGGGCGTTTTTTCTAAGCGATCTTCCGGTAGCGCTGGCGGTTTACGAATGGTCGGGGCGCTATAACCAGGAACTGATCCTGGACTGGCGCATCATCGACAGCCAAGAGGCGCTGCTGCAAGCCGCCGAAACCGTTGCGGCCAGTCGGCGCAGCCACAATGAGTTTCCAACCGCGATGGGGTACGGTCTGGGCTATGGCGCAGGGCTGCTGGCGCGCGCGCCGCAGTGTCTTTCCAAGAAGCTGGATATGGCGGGTGACGGGCAAAACAACGAAGGCTTTGGCCCACAATTGGCCTATCGCAATTTCGCGTTCGACGATGTTACGGTGAACGGCCTGGTGGTGAACGCCGCCGATTACGAGGCCGAGGTGGGGCTGATCGCGTTTTACGAGGGTAAGGTCCTGCACGGCCCCGGCGCGTTTCTGATCGTCGCCAACGGGTTCGAGGACTATGAGCGCGCCATGCGGATCAAGCTTGAGCGTGAATTGACGCCGCCCGCTATCGGTGCGCTGCCGGTTCCAGACACGGCCGGATGATCCGCGCGGTTGCGATTTGGGGGGCGGTCGCGCTGTCGGTTGGCGGGGCGGCGGATGCGGCCCCCTGCCGTCAGGCGCTGGCCTTGGGGCTGGATGTATCGGGATCCGTGGATGCCCGCGAATACCGTCTGCAAATCGAGGGGCTGGCGGCGGCATTTGACAATCCGGCGGTGCGCGAGGCGCTGCTGTCTTCGCCGGGCGCACCGGTTTCGGTGATGGTCTATGAATGGAGCGGCCCGTCGGATCAGGCGGTGATTGCCCCTTGGGTGTCGGTCGATACCGCGCCCACGCTGAACACATTCATCGAGACGTTGCGCCAGACCACCCGCCGCGAGGCGTCGCCCGGCACTGCATTGGGGGTAGCCGTGACTTTGGGGGCCATACATCTGCGGGACCGTGCCACGTGCTGGAAACGCACGCTTGACATATCGGGGGATGGGAAATCAAACCTTGGCCCCCGTCCGCGCGATGTCAAGGACGCCATCGTCGCCCAAGGCATCACCGTAAATGCGCTGGTGATCGGGGCCGACAACCAGAACGCCGGCGACCAGCGCCAAGCCGAAATTGGTGCGCTGTCCTCCTACTTCCGGGCCGAGGTGATCGCGGGGCCGGATGCGTTCGTGGAAACCGCTTTGGGGTTTGACGACTACGAAGCCGCGATGACGCGCAAACTGCTGCGCGAGCTTGAGGTGCTGGCGGTGTCTGACGTGTCGCTGGATTAAATTCGGCGCACGTCGCCCGACACGCGGATAGAACTGCCCGCAGCATCGGGTATCTGGGCGGTAATGATGGATTTCGCGCCCATATCCTCGCCCTGGATCAAACGGATCTGGCCCCCATGTGGCCAGCCCAGATCGCGCAGATATCCCGCAAACGCCGCGGCGGCAGCCCCCGTAGCCGGGTCTTCGACCACCCCGCCAGAGGCAAAAGCGTTGCGCACATGAAACACGCCGTCTTGCGCGCACCAGATCAAGGCGACGGTGATCAGGTTGTGCTTTTGCATAAGCTTTCGGCCCTGCTCCAGATCATAGGACATGGCGGCAAGGGTGGCGCGGTTGTTCAGCGCAAGGATCAGGTGCGTCGCCCCTGCCTGCGCGAATGTGGGTTCAAACCGGTTATCCAGATCGGTGGGCTTCAGGCCAAAGACCGTCAGGGCCGCTTGTGTCAGATCGGGCGCTGCCGGTTCACTTTGGGTTGGGGGCGATTGCAGGGTGGCGTGCATGGTGCCCCCCTTGGCGCGCCCTTCAACGGTGATTTGGCCCTGGTTCAAGTTCAGCGTAAACAGACCATCGCCAAAGCGGGCAGCCAGTGCGGCACCAAGTGCGATCGTCGCATGGCCGCAAAAAGGCACTTCGCTTTGCGGTGCAAAATAGCGCACGCGCCAAGCGTCGCCCACGGGGCAGGCAAACGCCGTTTCCGAATATCCGATCTCGGCGGCGATGGCCTGCATTTCTGCCTGGGGGGGATGCGTGTCGCCGATCATCACCCCTGCGGGATTGCCCCCGGTATTTCCTGTCGAAAAAGCGGCAAGGCGAAGAGGAAGCATGGTCGGCATGGGTGATCGTCCTGAACTGCGTATGGTGCCACCATGAACCAGCGCACACTTGTCGTCCAGATCAAGAGTAGAGGGCGAGCCATCCCGCCCCCCAAAGAGTGCTGTCAGTAAATATAGCGGATCTGGTCGGTCCAGTACCGTTCCATTCGCTTGAGCGAATTGGTGATCTCTTCGATACCGTCGGCACCAAGCACGCCTTTTTGCTCAAGCCCGATGGCATGACGGCCGAACAGATCAGACACAAGACTGTGGATGTGGCGGCCCTTTTCGGTCAGGCGCACCCGCACTGACCGGCGGTCGATCTCGCATTTCTGGTGGTGCATATAGCCCATATCCACCAGCTTTTTGAGATTGTAGCTGACGTTGCTGCCCTGATAATAGCCGCGCGTCTTCAATTCGCCTGCCGTCACCTCGTTGCCACCGATGTTGAACAGCAAAAGGGCCTGAACGGCGTTGATATCAAGCACCCCCACCCGTTCAAATTCATCCTTGATCACATCCAGCAAAAGGCGGTGAAGCCTTTCGACCAGACTGAGGGCTTCAAGGTATCCCACCATGAAGCTTTTGTGCGCACCTGGCACGGTGATGGGATTCTGGACACTCATATCTTTCTCTCCGAACTGAAACTGTTGTTCGGAACCTGAAGAAAAAAATACAATATATCGTTAAACGCCTCGGATGCCGGTTTTACGCCCGGCATCCGCTTGCCTGATGCGGTCTAAAGCGGGTTGGCCGCCAGATGCGTCTTGATATCGCTGACCAGATTTTCATATTCGGACGGCGCCGGCTTTTGGCCCGTAACCCATTGATACAAATCATGATCATTTTCGCTGAGGAACAAATCATACAGCGATAGCGCCGCGCCATCCATCCCAGCCAGACGGTGTTCGGCATAGGAGGGAAGGATCAGGTCCATCTCCTTGATGCCACGCCGCATCGACCGCATGTGCAGCCGTTTGACTTTGTGTTCGTGCAGCTCAGACATTGGAGTCCCCGTCGAGGGAGGACCGCAGACGTTTTTCAAGACGCCCGATCCGTTCCGCCCGTTTCAGCAGATCCGCCCGCAGATCGCGCAGTTCGGTCAGCACTTCCTTGGCGTTTGCCATGCTTGTCGGGCCCTCGTCGGGGGCATCCAGACCTTCGCCTTCGCCGTTGATCAGCCACATCATCGACACGCCCAGGACCCCTGCCAATGTGGACAGGCGGTTGGCGCGCGGTTCCGACAGGTCGTCCTCCCAGGCGCGGAGCGTTGAATGCTTGATGCCAAGCCGCTTTGCCAAGGCAGCCTGCGTCATGTCAGCATTCTCGCGGGCGGCGGCAACGCGGTCCCCGAATGTTGCGACATCGGGGCCGTACCAATCTTGGGTTTCAGTCATGCTTCTCTCCTGTGTGACACCGTTGTTGCTTGAACGGTGCGGGGGTGAGCCCTATGAGTGTACCGCATACATATCAAACTGAGGCCGAAATGGAACTGCTGTCCAAGACACTTGCCCGCGTGAAACCGTCCCCGACCATTGCCGTTACCCAAAAAGCGGCAGAGCTGAAGGCTGCGGGCCGCGACGTTATCGGCCTTGGTGCCGGAGAGCCGGATTTCGACACGCCCCAGAATATTCAAGGACGCGGCGCATCGCCGCGATCAAGGCGGGCAAGACGCAATATACCGCCGTTGACGGCATCCCCGAGCTGAAGCAGGCGATCTGCGACAAGTTAAAGCGCGACAACGGGCTGGAGTATACACCATCACAGGTCAGCGTGGGCACCGGTGGCAAGCAGATTCTGTATAACGCGCTGATGGCGACGATGAACCCCGGCGAAGAAGTCGTCATCCCCGCGCCCTATTGGGTCAGCTATCCCGATATGGTGCTGCTGGCCGGTGGCACGCCTGTCATTGCACCCGCGACGCTTGAGGATGGTTTCAAGCTGACGCCGAGCAGCCCTTGAGGCGGCCATAACGCCCAACACCAAGTGGTTCATTTTCAACTCGCCCTCCAACCCGACCGGGGCGGGCTATAGCTGGGACGAGCTGAAGGCGCTGACCGATGTGCTGATGCGCCATCCCCATGTCTGGGTGATGACCGACGATATGTACGAGCATCTGGCCTATGACGATTTTGAATTCTGCACGCCCTGCGCAGGTGGAACCTGCCCTTTACGACCGGACGCTGACGGTCAACGGTGTCTCCAAGGCCTATGCCATGACGGGCTGGCGCATCGGCTATGCGGCCGGGCCGGAAAAGCTGATCGGGGCGATGCGCAAGGTGCAGTCGCAATCCACGTCGAACCCGTGCTCCATCAGCCAGTGGGCGGCGGTCGAAGCGCTGAACGGCACGCAGGATTACATCCCCGAGAACAACAAGGTGTTCGCGCGGCGCCGCGATTTGGTTGTCGAGATGCTGAACCAGATCGACGGCATGGTCTGCCCGACGCCCGAAGGCGCGTTCTATGTGTATCCGTCCATCGCCGGTCTGATCGGCAAGACGTCTGCGGCGGGCACCAAGATCAGCGATGACGAAGCCTTTGCCACCGCCCTGCTGGAAGAGACCGGCGTTGCTGTGGTTTTCGGCGCGGCCTTTGGTCTTAGCCCCAATTTCCGGATCAGCTATGCGACCTCGGATTCCGCGCTGAAAGAAGCGTGCACGCGCATCCAGACGTTCTGCGCCGCCTTGCGCTAAGTCACGAAAGGACCAAAACCTATGTCGACCGCCTTGCCAGAATACTATTTCCGCGTCCGCGAAAACGGCGCTGCGGTGTTTCGGGTCGATACCGAAAACCGGCAGCGCCGGATCGAGATGGACCAGATCGCCGTGATCAATATCCGCAACGGAGAGATCAAACCGCATGGCGACCGTGTGCTGTCCGAGACGGATCTGGATCAGATACACGGCTGGATGAAGGACCGCATGCAGGTGTTGGCCCGGCGCGACATCGACGATATCCACCGGGCGGTGGATTACCTGAACCTGACCACCCAATGGGTGCAATCCAAGGCAACCGACGCGCAGCTTGAGGCGGTGTCGGATGCGCTTTTACTGGCGATGCATGATCTGCGCAGCACGCTGGTGCGCAAAAAGGCGGATCGCATGGCGGGATCCTAGAAAGACCGGGCAACGGTCTGGCACCCGTCGGCACCCGCACCTGTCTTAAAAAGCGGCTTTACAAAGCAGCCTGCCCCAACCGGCGCTGGACCGGCCCCCAGAACCGCAGGTTCAGCAGCAACGCCGCCACGCCAAGCCCCACGACCAGCCCCAGCCAGACGCCGATCCCTTCAAGCCCGGCCACGAACCCCAGGACATATGACACCGGTATGCCGATCACCCAATAGCTGAGGCCGGCAAGAAACATCGGCACCTTGGTATCCTGCACCCCGCGCAGCACGCCAAGGGCGATCGCCTGTGCCCCGTCAACAAGCTGGAACAGCGCTGCCATCGCCAAAAGGCCCACGCCCACCGCGAGAATTTGCGCCCGCGCGGGTTCATCGCGCTGCATAAAGATATCGATCAACGCTTCGGGCCAGATCAGAAACCCCGCAATCGTCACGATAGCCACGACCAGCGACATCCCCGTCGCCGAAAGGGCACCGCGTGCCAGATGGGACGGATCGCGTCGGCCAAACGCATTGCCCGCACGGATCGTCGCCACATTGCTGATCCCCAGATGCACCATGAACGTCATGGATGACAGTTGCAGCGCGATCCCGTGTGCGGCCAGCGCCACCGTCCCCAGCCATCCCATCATCACGGCCGAGGCAGCAAAAAGCCCGACTTCGCTAAGCCCGGTGAACCCGATGGGCAGACCAAGGCGGAACACGCGGGCCAGCATCTCCCAGTCGGGGCGCCACAAGCGCACGAAGATCTGATGGTCGGGCAGTGCAAGCAGAACATAGACCACCACCGCCAGCAGTGACACGGCCTGAGCGCTGAACGACGCGATGGCAGCCCCCCGCACGCCCAGTTCAGGGGCCCCCCAGTTGCCGAAGATGAACGCATAATTCACCAGCACGTTGGCCACGGCCGCCAGAATGGTGATCCAGAACACCACCTGTGTACGTCCCAAAGCGGCAAGATAGCTTTTCAGCACCATCACCAGAAGCGCAGGAAATATTCCCCACCCCGCAATCGTCAGATATTGCCCCACCATGTCGGACAGCGCATCGGTCTGGCCCATAAGGCCCATGACCGGCCGCGCCCAGATGAACAGCGGCATCACCAGCACCGCAAACCCTGTCGATAGCCAAAGCCCCATTCGGGTGGCGCGGCGCAGCCCCGTCTCGTCGTTCTCGGCGGCGTAGGCGGCCACCATCGGCATGACGCCCCAGGCAAAGCCCGAGCCAAAGATCAACAGCACGAAAAAATAGGTGCTGGAGAGGGTCACCGCGGCCAGCGCCTCAACGCTGTACCACCCCACCATCACAGTGTCGGTAACGCCAATGGCCACCTGTGCCAGATGCCCCCCCACAAGGGGCAACCCCATCACGGTAATTGCGCGGATGTGGCCTGCGTATGTCATGCTTGACGTCATGGGTCAGCCATACTCTGCCACACGCGCAAGGGGAAGACCTGCCGGGCAGGTCCGGGATCGGCGCCGTAGAAATCGCGTTGAAAATTCTGGGGGCCAAATGGCGTTGCCAGCCCGGAAACGAAGGAAGCATTGGGAATGTGAACGGCGACGGCTGGCCTCGCGCCCTCTTGCCTTGGCGGACGGGGGCGGCCAAAGTCGCCGCAGCCGGAACGAGAGGACGCCCATGTCACATAATCGCATAGATCTGATCCGCCCCGATGCCCCCGCCCTTGCCGCCCGTGGGGCGCATCGCGTGGGTGTCACGACCCGCCGCTTTGATGTTTCACCGACACGGACCCTGACGGTCGAGATCTGGTATCCCGCACCCCGTGATACAACGCCCGGCACCGTCTATGACACCGTAATCCGCGACGGGATGACCCCAGCCTCACTGCAAGGATCTGCCAGCCGCGATGCCCCTGTGGATCTGGAGGCGGGCAAATCCCCGCTGATCGTCATATCACACGGGTATCCCGGCAACCGCTTCCTGCTTGGCCATCTGGCCGAAAGCCTGGCTGCGAGGGGGTATGTCGTGGCCGCACCCGATCATGCGGGCAGCACCTATGACGATCAGCAGGACTTTGGCCTTACATTGCTTAACAGGCCACTGGACCAGCGCGGCGTGATCGACGCCATGGCGGCGCTTGAGGGCGATCTGGGGGCCGTCGTGGCATGTGAAAGCGTCGGCCTGATCGGCTATTCGATGGGCGGCTACGGCGCGTTGATCTTTGGCGGCGCGGGACTGGCGCAAACCGCCCTCGCCCATGACCGCGCCCCCAAAGACGGCGGCCTTGCGCGGCACCTGTCAGGCACTGACACCCACGCAGGCCTGCGCGACCCCCGGCTGAAAGCGATCATCCCGATTGGCCCTTGGGGCAATGCGCAGGGCATGTGGGATGCCGATGGTCTGGCGCAGATGGACACGCCGATGCTGATGATGGCGGGCACATCCGACGATGTATCGAATTACACCGCGATGCGCGGCGTTTTCGACGCTGTCAGCAGCGACCGCTATCTGCTGAGCTTTGCCAACGCGGGCCACAATGCCGCCGCCCCGATCCCTGCCCCGACCGAAAGCTGGATACACTCTGAAAGCTTGGGCTGGTCGCCGTTTGAACATTACGCAGACACGGTCTGGGATACGGTGCGGATGAACAATATCGCCCAGCATTTTGCCGCCGCCTTTATGGGGATGCACTTGCGCGGACAAAGCGCGGGACAGTACCTTGACGGCAAGGACTGGCCCGGCTTTGCCCCCGGCACCCACGTGGGGCTGACCCTCGAACATCTGCCCGCCACCTCGGGCCTGTCCGAAAGCCGCCCGCAAAAAGGAGCACCGCAATGACCGCCCCCTGGACTGAAACCGTCATGTTGAACGGCAACCCCTTCTTTGTGCGCCACTGGGGCGACAAGGACGCCCCCAAATTGCTGATGCTGCACGGGTTTCCCGAATATTCGGGTGCCTGGGCCGATCTTGCTCCGCTGCTGGCTGAACGCTACCATTGCATCGCACCGGACCAGCGCGGATACGGGCAAAGCTGGCGGCCTGCGCAGGTAGAACATTACAAAACCTCGCAGCTTGTGGCGGATATGGCGGCGCTGATCCAAGACGATCCGGTGATCCTGCTGGGGCATGACTGGGGCGCATCCGTGGCCTATGCGCTGGCCATCGGGCGGCCCGATCTGGTATCAAAGCTGATCATCATGAACGGCGTCCACCCGGCCCCGTTCCAGCGCGAACTGGCCAAAGGCGGGCCGCAGACGGACGCCTCGCAATACATCCACTATCTGCGCCGCGAAGGGTCGCAAGACGCGCTTGCTGCCGATGATTTCGCCAAGCTGATGGGGCTGTTTTCGGCGCATATGGATATGGGCTGGCTGCAGGGCGACACCCTTGCGGGATACAAGGCCGCCTGGCGCGATGCGGCGGGTCTGGGCGCGATGATCAACTGGTACCGCGCGTCGCCGCTGAAACTGGGCGGCCCCGGAGAGGCGATAGACGACGCGCTGAACTTTGATCCGGCGCGGTTGCAGGTGCGCTGCCCGCATCTGCTGGTCTGGGGCGTGAATGACACCGCATTGCTGCCAGAATCAACCCAAGGGCTTGAGGACTATGCCCCCGACCTGACCCGTGTGATCATCACCGGGGCAGATCACTGGCTGCACCACCAAAAGCCGCAGGAGGTTGCGGACGCGATCCTGGGCTGGCTGGACTGAAACGTTTTGAATGGAGACCACGACGATGACACCGGAAAAACTGCGCACGCTTTATGGAGAGGTGAGCCCGCGGGCGGCGGTCAAGGTGATCACACGACTGGATGATCATTGCCGCCAGTTTATCGAGAACGCCACCTTCCTGCTTTTGGCCACCTCGGATGGCAGCAATCTGGACGTCTCGCCCAAAGGCGATCCTGCGGGCTTTGTGCAGGTTGAAACGGATACGACGGTGCTGATCCCCGACCGCCCCGGCAACAACCGCATCGACGGGTTGCTGAATATCCTCAGGCACCCCAAGGTTGCACTTTTGCTGATGATCCCGGCGGTGGACGAAACGCTGCGCATCAACGGCACCGCCGAGATCAGCGATGACGCCGACCTGTGCAACCGCTTTTCCATCAAGGGCCGCGTGCCCAAGACCGTACTGCGCGTCACGGCGGACGAGATTTTCACTCATTGCGGCAAGGCCCCCCTGCGGGCGGGCCTGTGGAAACCGGAAACCTGGCCCGCCAAGCGCCCCGTGGCCACGCTTTATGAAATGATCCGCGATCACGCGAAGATGGAGGTACCCTCAACCGACCAATCCTATATCGAGCAAAGCTATCGCGACACGCTTTACTAGGCCTGTTCAGCGTTTACTTGCGGACCCTTGTGAACACCATCTTTTGCTCGTGCAACGCGACCCTGTCACCCAGCCACGCATAGGCCAGCAAAGCCGGTTCACGGTCGCCCACTGTGATGCGGTGCAAATGTTCTGGCGGGTTGAAGATCATCGAGCCGGGCACATAGACGCCCTGATGGTTTTCCGACACCGCCCCCGACAAGCAGACATAGCTTTCGGTGATGCCCTTGTGGGAATGTGCAGGATAGGTGCAGCCGGGCGCGAACAGGACGACCCCCAGAATGACATCTTCGCTGATCACAGGGCCTTGGGCCCCGGCAAGTTCGGCATAGGCATAGCTGTTGGCCAGACCTCTGGGCACTTTTTCATAGCCGTATTGCCAGCTGAGATACTGTGAAACAGCATCCAGCGCCCGCACGGCGGGGGCCAGTGCCCCCTGACGCCCTTCGTCCAGCGCACGGCGCAAATGGGCGGTGACCGGTTTTTCGGCGCGCGGTTGCAGGCGCACTTCGGCGTTGGTCTTGATCAGCCGCGATATCGCCTCGCGGGCGCGGCGTTGATGGGTGCGGATCTTGTCGCTGCCGCCTGCGGGCAGATACCGGTAAAGTTCGTCGTATTCCTGAAGCAGATAACGCCAGTCGGGCGCATCGCGCAGGGTGATCGGGGGCATCTTCGTTTCTGTCGCTGTCTGTGTGGTTTTCTCTGTCATTGTCGGGCACGCTTTGGTTTGGGGGGCAAGGCCGCTGATACCAGTGCCCGCCCGAAAGGAAACGCCGGTTTGCGACATCATCTGCCCTTCCCCCGCCCCGCCTGCTCTGGCATAGTACGGCCCTAACAAAAGTAACAAACAGGCAGCCCCCTCATGTCCGATCTACTTTCCGGCGCACAGCCCAAGCCAAAGGAATACGATGCGTCGTCCATCCAGGTGCTTGAGGATATGGAGCACGTCCGCCTGCGCCCCGGCATGTATATCGGCGGCAAGGACGACCGTGCGCTGCATCACATGGTGGCTGAAATCATCGACAACTCGATGGACGAAGCCGTCGCGGGGCACGCAAGCTGGATCGAGCTTGAGCTGCACGCAAACGGTCATGTCACCGTACGCGACAACGGGCGCGGCATTCCGACCGATCCGCACCCCAAGGACCCCAGCAAATCCGCGCTCGAGATCATCTTTTGCACGCTGAACGCGGGCGGCAAATTCTCGGGGGATTCCTACGAGACATCGGGCGGTCTGCACGGCGTCGGATCGTCGGTGGTCAACGCGCTTTCAGATCACCTGCGCGTCGAAGTGGCCCGCAACCGCGAACTGTATGCGATGGAGTTTTCGCGCGGGATCCCCCAAGGCAAGCTGGAAAAGATCGGCGCAGCACCCAACCGGCGCGGCACCTCTGTTACGTTCCACCCCGATCCTGACATTTTTGGTGCGCTTAAATTAAAGCCCGCGCGCCTCTTTGCGATGGCGCGGTCCAAGGCCTATCTGTTTTCGGGCGTGGAAATCCGTTGGAAATGTGGGCAATCGGATGGTGAAACACCCACAGAAGCGACGTTCCACTTTCCGGGCGGGTTGTCCGATTATCTGAACGAGACCTTGAAAGGATCGACCACCTATGCCGACGCGCCCTTTGGCGGCACGGTCGATTTCCGCGAGAAATTCAACGCCCCCGGCAAGGTCGAATGGGCGATCAACTGGACACCCTCGCGCGACGGGTTCATCCAGTCTTACTGTAACACGATCCCCACGCCCGAAGGTGGCACCCACGAGGCGGGCTTCTGGGCCGCGATCCTGAAAGGCGTGAAGGCGTACGGAGAGCTGGTCGGCAACCGCAAGGCCGCCACCATCACGCGCGAAGACCTGATCACGGGCGGCTGTGCGCTGGTGTCGTGTTTCATCCGCGAGCCTGAATTCGTGGGCCAGACCAAGGACAGGCTGGCCACGGTCGACGCGCAGCGCATGGTCGAAAACGCCGTGCGCGATCACTTTGACAACTGGCTGGCGGCGGATACGAAATCCGCCGGTGCGATCCTTGATTTTCTGGTGCTGCGGGCCGAAGAACGCCTGCGCCGCCGTCAGGAAAAGGAAACCGCCCGCAAAACCGCCACGAAAAAGCTGCGCCTGCCGGGGAAACTGACCGATTGCACGTCAAAGACCCGCGAAGGCACCGAACTGTTCATCGTCGAGGGCGACAGCGCTGGCGGCTCTGGCAAGGGGGCGCGCAACCGGGTCAATCAGGCGCTGCTGCCGCTCAAGGGCAAGATCCTGAACGTGCTGGGGGCCGCATCCGGCAAGCTGAACACCAACGCCGAGATCAACGATCTGTGCGAGGCGCTTGGTGTCGGCATGGGCAGCAAGTTCGTGCTGGACGATCTGCGCTATGACAAGATCATCATCATGACCGACGCCGATGTGGACGGCGCGCATATCGCGTCGCTGCTGATGACGTTCTTCTTTACCCAGATGCGTCCTATGATCGACGCGGGGCATCTGTATCTGGCCTGCCCGCCGCTGTATCGTCTGACCCAAGGGGCCAAGCGCGTCTATGTGGCGGATGACGCCGAAAAGGACATGTGGCTTGAGAAGGGTCTGGGCGGCAAGGGCAAGATCGACCTGCAACGCTTCAAGGGTCTGGGCGAGATGGACGCGAAGGACCTGAAAGAAACCACGATGGACCCCGCAACCCGCAAACTGATCCGCGTGACCGTGCAGGAGGACGTAGCCGGAGAGACCGGCGATCTGGTGGAACGCCTGATGGGCAAAAAGCCGGAGCTGCGGTTCCAGTACATTCAGGACAACGCGCAGTTTGTGGGGGAGTTGGATGTTTGAACTGGTTTGCCTAGCTCAATCCATTTGAACATTTCACGTAGAAGTTCGCTGGTCGGATATTCTCTAATTTCATCGTCGCTAGCACCTTCTGACATCTTTGTTTCCCAATACCACTCTTGAAAATCCTGATAGGCACCCATAATCCTCGAAGGTCCAACAGATTTCGCTCCTGCTTCAGAAACCAGCCATCCCCTCACATGCTTCACCGCATTTGGGCATACTCTGCTCATCTGCTCCATACGCCAAGATATCGCATCCAGATATGTCTGATAGAGCTGCCTGAAAGCGGTATTTTTGTTCTTCCAGAATCGAAAAACTTCTTTTTATCTCTCCCTCTCCAAAATACTGGCGACACCCAAAATCAATTCCAAGCTCGAAAAGGCATATTTAACCGGAAATGTTCGCCTACTTTTTTGCTTGGCAGCGGCTCAAATCGTGAATTGAGAATTTAGAGCATTCAATCAATCCTTTGATTTTTTCTAGTCGATTATCTGCACTATCGTTGCTTTCGGTCGCCAACCGAGGTGTGAACCAGATAGGCACAGCAAAACATTATTGCTTGAAGGATGGGCTCAAATTCATCGTCGAAAGGGAGCAATTTATAAAAATGCATTTTTCAAAGGAATAGTCGGGCACGACTATCCCTTTGAACGAACAGGGTCATTTCCGTAAGAGTCTCTTTCGCGAATTCGCCCATCGCGACCATGAATATCAGCTCTGAACCTTGGCGCTTCGCTCTCTCTCGAGCAGCTTGCTCTGCCTCATACGAGTTGAGCAGGTGCCAGAGACCTACTTGCACAGTTTCCTCAGCCACATCCCACCGTATCGGATGCGGTACCTTTGGCGCACATTGTGCTCCTATTACGTATTTATCAACGTAGTACACTTTCCCCATCGGCCAAGGGGCTTCGAGGTGAACAGAGTGTTGTGTGCACCTGCCGAGGTGAGTTTAGCGACTGGATGAGATTGATCATATCCGCCGTTGGCGAGGTTAAAACCCACCCTCTCACCCGCCTTGCCAAACGCCCTCGGCACGCCCACCTTATCCCCACAGGCCCCACGCCAACCGCGCCGCCTGTTGCCTCACCGGACCCGCTGCGCGTCTTGCGCCCTGCCCCTTGAGCATCGACCCGATGGGCAGCCGCCGTTCGGGAACCCCATGTGAAGGTGCATCCCCATGTCCAAGGAAAAGAACAAAGGCAATAAAGAAGCCAAGAAGCCCAAGAAGGAAAAGGTAAAAGTGCTGGCCACCGCGAACAGCGGCATGAAGGACGGCACCAAGATTGCGGGCAAAAACATCAAGTAACCTGCGCGTTCCGGCTTGAACCCCCACCCCGATCCGGGTGTAGGATGGGGGTTCATCCCGCCCCTGCACGGAGCCGCCCCATGACCCCCGACGCTGCCGAAGCGATCCTTGAGAAAGCCTTTGCACCGTGGGTGCGTGCGCTTGGCATCCGGATCCCCGAAATCGGGCCCGAGCGGGCGGTGATGACCATTCCCATAACCCCCGACATCCTGCGCATCGGCGGCATCGTGTCGGGGCAGGCGCTGGCGACGCTGGCCGATACGGCGATGGTCTTTGCCTGCTTTGGCCATTTCGATGCGCCCGAACCCGTGGGTACGGTCACGCTGGATACGCAATTCCTGCGCCCCGCCAGCGGCGACAGCATCCGCGCCGAGGCCTATGTCACGCGCGCCGGGAAATCGATGGTCTTTGCCCGCTGCACGTTGATCGCGGAACCGTCGGGCAAAGCGGTGGCGCTGGCCACGGCAACGTTTGCACGGTAACGCGGATTTCACTTGAACGGGGTCGGCCAATCGCCCAGTTTGGCGGGATGAAGCGTGCCCTTGTCCTGTTGTTTTTGCTGGCCTCCTGCGGGCGTCCCATGACCCCGACCGAGGTGGCGTTCGCGCGGACGATCACGGGCGACACGCTGAATTTTGCACAAGTGCGCCTGCATGACGGGGCACCGACGAAATCCGTCAAGATGACCCGCAAGGCCCGCCCCCGCACCACCTGCCGCGAACGGATCCTGCCCCCCGAAAAGATCGGCGAAATCATCGAGACCAAGCCCGCCGCTGTTGCCTTGTGGAACACTGTGCTTTTTGACGAGGATTGGTATCTGGACGATTACCTGCCCGATTACCCCGACAAGATCGGCCTGATCGCGGCGATGCTGCTCAGCCACGAACTGACCCACGTGTGGCAATGGCAGAACCGCCACCTGACCGGCTATTCGCCCCTGCGCGCCGCGACCGAACACAGCGGTGGGGCCGACCCCTATCTGTTCGATCTGATCGCAGAGCCCAAATTCACCGACTATGCCTTTGAACAGCAAGGGGCCATCGTCGAGGAGTTTGTCTGCTGTCGCGCCCTGGCCCCGCAGGCCCCGCGCACCAAACGGCTGCATGCGCTGATCCGTCAGGTCATGCCCGTCGCCCCCCTGCCTCAAAGCCGCGCCTATGCGGTGCGCATGCCTTGGGAAGGGGTGGATCTGAACGGCATCTGCGACTAACGCTGGATGCTTTCAAGGTAGGCCAGCATCCCCGCCAGCACGCGCGGTGTCGGGGTCAATTGCCCGTCCAGATCGACGGGCACCAGATCCAGCGCCATGTCCTTGCCAAAGTTTGGCATCACGCGGGTCAGGTGGTTGTCCTGCGGATCGCCATAGATATAGGCCAGCGTCCTGGTCTGCGGAAACCGCCCGCCGTTTTCACGCGCCAGCAAGGTCAGATCCCGCGGTTTACGGGTCAGATTGGCCGCCAGCGGCCCGTCACCCTGCCCCAAAACCCCGTGGCACGCGACACAGTTTTCCGCAAAGAACGCGGCACCGTCGGCGCGGGCCGGCATCTCGGCGGGGACGCAGGCCACGAGGGGCAGCAAAGCGGGCAACAGGGCAATCAGGGGAAGACGCATAGGGTGGTTCCTTCGATAATTGAACGATGCTTTACCCTTGGCCTATCGCTTTGCACTGATCTGGATCAACCCAAAACTGGTTTTCTGTCCCCGACCTTCGCTAGACCGGCACCAAAAGCCCCGCATCCAGCCGGATCTGGCGGTCCATCCGCGCGGCAAGTTCTAGGTTGTGCGTGGCAATCACCGCCGACAGTCCCGTCCCCCGCACAAGCGCCATCAGCGCAGCAAAAACCTGATCCGACGTCGTCGGATCAAGGTTGCCTGTGGGTTCATCCGCCAGCAACAGACGCGGCGCATTGGCCAAGGCGCGGCAAAAGGCGACCCGCTGCTGTTCGCCCCCCGACAGGGCCGCAGGACGGTGGCTGGCACGCTGTGCGATGCCGACCTCTTGCAGCAGGTCCATCGCACGGCTGCGGGCCTGTGGCGTACCTACGCCGTTTGCCAATTGCGGCAAGACGATATTTTCAAGAGCGGTAAATTCGGGCAGCAGGTGATGGAACTGATAGATAAACCCCACATCGCGCCGCCGCACGCCGGTGCGTTTGCGATCGGACTGGCCGGTCATATCAACGCCCGCAATCTCGACGGTGCCGGTGTCGGGCGTATCCAGCAGCCCCGCGATATGCAGCAATGTCGATTTGCCCGCGCCAGAAGGTGCCACAAGGGCCACGACTTCGCCCGGCTGGACGGTCAGGTCAATGCCCCGCAGCACATTCACCTCAGAGGGTTTGCCCGCGTTATAGGCTTTCTTGATGCCGGACAGGCGCAAAACGGGATCACTCATAGCGCAGGGCCTCAACCGGGTTCATCCGCGCAGCACGCCGCGCAGGAAAAATGGTGACAATAAAAGACAGCCCCAGCGACAGGCCCACAGCCGACATTACATCGCCAAATTGCAGCTTGGCAGGCAGGAAATAGATGCCGCGCACCGACGCATCCCACGCCGTACCGCCCGAAAGCCAGTTCACCAGCCCGAAAATCTGGTCCACATAAATCGCAAACAGGCACCCAGGATCACCCCCATCGCCGTGCCGATGATGCCGGTAAACGCACCGCAAATAAAGAACACCCGCAGGATCGACCCCTCGCTTAGGCCCATGGTGCGCAGGATGCCGATGTCGCGGCCCTTGTTTTTCACCAGCATGATCAGGCCCGACACGATATTCATCGCCGCGATCAGCACCAGTATGCTGAGGATCACAAACATCACACGGTCTTCGATATCCAGCGCATTCAGAAACGAACTGGAGGCATCGCGCCACGTCCATGCCATCGCACGGTCGCCTGCCGCGTTCAGCAGGGGTTGAACCATCCCATCAACGCGGTCGGGGTCTTCGACCATCACTTCCAGCTCGTCCGCAACCCCTTCGCGGTTGAAAAAGGACTGCGCTTCGGCCAGCGGCAGATAGGCGCGGGTGCGGTCGATGTCATAGCGCCCGGCGGTAAAGATATAGACCACATCATAGGCATTCACGCGGGGGCTTGTGCCAAACGCTGTCTTCACGCCATTGGGCGAGATGATCTTGATCCTGTCGCCCAATCCTACACGCAAGGCCTGCGCCACGCCTGACCCAATGGCGATGCCCTGACCGAAATTGGCCAGATCACCTTGGGCTGTCTCGGGGTTGGCGATCCGCGGGATCTCGGCCAGATCGGCGGGATCAATGCCGTAAATCTCCACCCCGGTGTTGGCCTGACCCTTGTTGGCCATCACCTGCCCGCGCACCAGCGGGGCCACCTGCGTCACGCCTGGCACCTGCGCCACGCGGGCGGCCATCTCGGTATAGTCGGGAATGCCGATCAAGGGCACACCGCGGTCGTCCACCGTGGCCAGATTATAGAGCGTGACATGCGCATTGGCCCCCAGGATTGTATCGACAAATTCCGCGCGAAACCCCGAACGCACGGCCAGCGTGGCGATCAGCGCAAACACCGCAAGCGTGATCCCGATCAGGCTGATCCATGTCATCACGCTCACTCCGCCCTCGGCGCGGCGGGCACGCAGATAGCGCCACGCGATCATCCATTCGAAGGGCGCGAAGGGTGGCGTGCGGGAAACGGTCTTGGCCATCAGCGGGCTCCGGGGTCTAGGGGTCGCGCGCAACCTGCTGGATCACAAGCATCGGGTCAAGCTGCGAACGGATTGTGCTGTATCACCGCTGTGTCATCAGCGGATTTTGGTCCGAAGCGGCCGACCCTTGCGCCGACGGAACAGTGCCGCCACCATCCTTAGGGCCAAGCCCAGCCCCACTGCTGCCACCAAGAACCCCGCAGCGGCAAAAACCACCCCCGCAAAATTCAACGGCACGGCAGGCTGGTAGACATCCCAGGCGGCGCTGGCGATCCGGGCATCCAGCATCTGCGGCAGATAGTAGGCCCGCATGAAGGGCCCGCGCCCCTCAAGATCGGCCAGCGCGTCAGACAGTGCGGCATGGCGTTTAAATGTGGCAACCATGTCAAGGCGGCGCCGCTCCATGAACGGGGTGCCGGCCATCTGCGCCAGCGCTTCGGTGCGCGACAGGCCAACGGCGGCCGCCGATGCGTCGAAATCCGAAGTTACCTCGGCCAGCGCATCGACAGCACCGCCAAGCCGCTGGACATACTGCTGCGAAAACTCGGGAATTGCGAGCTGACGGCAGCCCCCGCAATGCCCCCCGCAAGTGTCAGCGCACGCAGGATCATCGCGCCTTGCCCTTTTGACTGATCCGCCGTTGCGCCAAACGATGGCCTTTCGCGTCAGGCAATCGCGCGGTAGATTGCGGCAACCCGCTCCACCGCCAGTTCCGGTGCCAGTTCCTCGCTCTCACCCGTGCGCCGTGAGGTCAATTCAACGACGCCGTTTTTCAGCCCGCGCGGTCCGACCGTGATCCGCCAAGGCAAGCCGATCAGATCCATCGTGGCAAACTTGCCGCCCGCCCGCTCGTTGCGGTCATCATAAAGCGGGTCAAGCCCAAGGGCCTTGAAACTCTCGTAAAGCGCCTCACAGGCGGTATCGGCTTCTGCATCCCCCTGCTTGAGGTTGACAATCCCTACATGGAACGGCGTGACACCCTCGGGCCAGATGATGCCCTTGTCGTCATGGCTGGCCTCGATGATGGCCCCCAGCAGACGGCTGACCCCGATGCCGTGGCTGCCCATATGGACGGGCGTCGCCTTGCCATCGGGGCCCTGGACGGTGGCCCCCATCGGGTCCGAATACTTGGTGCCGAAGTAAAAGATCTGCCCAACTTCGATGCCGCGTGCGGTACGCTGACGGTCGGCTGGCACCTCGGCAAAAAGTGCCGCATCATGGGTCTCGTCCGTGCGGGCATAGCGCGAGGTAAACTCTTCCAGCACAGCCTGGCATTGCTCAACGGAATCATAATCGATCTGGCGGTCGCCAAATTTCAGATCGGTGATCTGGCTGTCATAGAACACTTCCGACTCGCCAGTTTCCGCCAGCACAAGGAATTCATGCGTGTCATCGCCGCCGATGGGCCCGGAATCCGCCCGCATCGGAATGGCCTGAAGGCCCATCCGCTCATAGCTACGCAGGTAGCTGACCAGATGGCGGTTATAGGCATGCAGAGCGTCTTCCTTGGTCAAATCGAAGGTATAACCGTCCTTCATCAGAAATTCGCGGCCCCGCATGACCCCGAAACGCGGGCGGATCTCGTCGCGGAATTTCCACTGGATATGATACAGCGTCAGCGGCAGATCCTTGTAGCTGCCGACATGGCTCCGAAAGATATCGGTGATCATTTCCTCGTTGGTGGGGCCATAAAGCATATCCCGGTCCTGCCGGTCCTTGATGCGCAGCATTTCAGGGCCATAAGCATCATAGCGCCCGGATTCCTTCCACAAATCCGCCGATTGCAGCGTCGGCATCAGCATTGGAATATGCCCCGCGCGCTGCTGTTCTTCATGCACTATATTCTCGATCTTGCGCAGCACCTTGAAGCCAAGGGGCAACCACGAATAGATCCCCGCCGCGGCCTGCTTGATCATGCCCGCACGCAACATCAGCCGATGGCTCACAATCTGCGCCTCGGAAGGGTTTTCCTTGAGCACGGGCAAAAAGTAACGGGACAAACGCATGATGATCCTCTCGGGGCTGAATTCAGCCCTGATTATGCCAAAGCCACAGCGGAAACAATCACGAACCTTTGTCGCTTCTGCTCCCCGCTTCCGCTTCTCTGGCTTTTAAATATCCCGGGGTTTGGGGCAGCGCCCCAATCTCAGCTCTCGACCACCGCCCCCTTTGCCAGTTCCAGTGCCACAGCTACGGCTTTGGCCATATCCTGCACGGATATCCACTCCAGCGGCCCGTGAATTTCCTGCATCCCGGTAAACACGTTCGGGCAAGGCAACCCCATCTCGGTCAGCCGCGATCCATCCGTGCCGCCCCGGATCGGCTCCGACACGGGCTCCATCCCGGCGGCGCGCACGGCGCGGTGCGCCAGATCGACGGGGGTCATGTCATTTTCAAGCCAATAGCGCATGTTCCGGTATTGCGGCGTAATTTCGCAAGTGATCTTCGCGCGCGGTTCCGACAAATTCACGGTTTCACATACCTTGCGCAGCAGTTCGCCCTTCTGCGCCAGCCCCTCGCGCTCGAAGTCGCGGATGATAAAGGTGATCTCGGCCTCCGATGAACCACCCTTGATGTTTGTGGCGTGAATAAAACCCTCGCGCCCCTCGGTGGTTTCCGGCGTCATCGTGACATGGGGCAGCGTCATGAGGATCTTCGCGGCCAGATGAAGCGCGTTGACCATTTTGTCCTTCGCCCAGCCGGGATGGGCTGACACGCCTGTGACCCTGACAACTGCACCATCAGCAGAAAACGTCTCGAACTCGACCTCTCCGGGCTTGGCACCATCAAAGGTATAGGCAAAATCGCACGCCATGTCGGCAGGCAGACGCGCATCCACGCCGCGCCCGATTTCCTCGTCGGGGGTGAACGCCAGCCGGATCTTGCCGTGGGGCACCTCCGGATTCTCCAGCAGATGCCGTGCGGCCGTCATGATAATCGCCACGCCCGCCTTGTCATCCCCGCCCAGCAGGGTCGTCCCGCTGGCCGTGATGATATCCTCGCCCATGTTTCTGCGCCAGATAAGGTGCATTTTCGGGCGACAGTTTCAGGTCAGGCGCGTCGGCAAAGGTGATGTCCCCGCCGTTGTACCCCCGATGCACGACCGGTTTCACGCCGGTTGCGTTGAACTGCGGCGCGGTGTCCACATGGGCGCACCAGCCCATGACGGGCGCACCCTCGACTGTTGCCGGCACCGTTGCCAGCACCACACCGTAATCGGTCAGCTGCACATCCGCCGCCCCGATGTGCTGCAATTCCTGTAACAGCAGGCGGGACATGTTCAGCTGAATCTCCGTGCTGGGGCTGGTCGGGCTATCGGCATCGCTTTGGCTGTCGATCGCAGCATAGCGCACCAGACGGTCCTCAAGTTCACGGTCAAAATCACTGCGCATCAAACTCTCCTTCTTCCGTGTGCCAGTCACTGCGTCAGGCGGGTAATTGTCAAGCGGACCAAATCCCGATTGACGCAAGCCCGCTCAGATAGTTTGTAGCAGACGACTGAAAGGGAGCCTGCTCATGACGACAATCCGCGAACCCGCCCGCGAAACGCCCGTGATCCATGAAACCGGCGTGCTGGTCATAGGCTCGGGCCCGGGCGGTCTGGCTGCCGCCCTCGCCGCTGCCCGCGCGGGGGCAGAGGTGACGTTGCTTGACCGGTTCGGATGTTTTGGCGGCAATATCACCGTCGTGGGCGTCGAAGGCTTTGCCTGGTACCGCCACGAACAGACGGTCGAGGCGGGCGGCATCGGCTGGGAATTCGAGGAACGCGCCAAGGCCATGGGGGCCGCCAGCCCCGAATCCCAGTCGCTCAGCTACGAGCTGGACAGCGAGGGGTTCAAGCTGGTCGCCGACAAGCTGGTCGAGGAAGCGGGCATTCACCCGATGCTGCACCGTCAGTTCGTGGCCCCCATCATGGACGGTGATAAGATCCGGGGCGTCATCGTCGAATCAAAGTCTGGCCGCGAGGCGATCCTTGCGCGCATCGTGATCGACGCCACCGGCGACGCCGACGTGGCCCACCGCGCCGGTGCGCCCACGCACAAGACCCCGGTCGAGGAAATGCAGGCCGCCTCCGTGATGTTCCACATCGCAGGCGTCGACAAGCAGGCCTTCATGGCAGGCGTCAAGGCCGATCCGCAGACCTATGCCAACTGGTCCACCGGCGAATGGGTGGTCGAAACCGACGGCAAGGAAGATGCGATGTTCTCTCCCTTTCTTGCCAAGCCCTTTGCGCAAGCGATCCGCGACGGGCGCATGCCTGCCACGCTCAACACCATCGGCGGCACCTGGGGCGCGGTGCATGACAGCGGCGAGATGACGTATATGAATCTCATCCACCTTGCAGGCTGCGACGGCACCGATCCCGACAGCATGACCCGTTTTGAAATCGAAGGCCGCGCGCAGGCAATGCAGGCGATCGACGCGCTCAAGGCCTATACGCCGGGCTGCGAAACGGCGCGGCTGCGCAATTTCGGGATGAGCATCGGCATCCGCGACACCCGCAAGATCGACGCCCTCTATAACATGACCGAAACCGACGTGCGCCAGCAGGCCCGTTTTGAGGACAGCATCGGCATTTATCCCGAGTTCATCGACGGCTACGGCGTGCTGATCATTCCCACCACCGGGCGCTACATGCACATCCCCTACCGCGCGATGCTGCCCAAAAAGATCCAGAACCTGATCGTCACAGGCCGTGCCATCGGCGGCGATAAAATCGCCCACGCCGCCACCCGTAACATGGCGTGCTGCGCCGTGGCCGGTCAGGGCGCAGGCGTCGCCGCAGCCCACGCCATTGCGCAGAATTGCGATCTGGATCAGGTTTCGGTTTCCGCGATTCAGAAAACGCTGGCAAAACAGGGCGTCCGTCTGCATTGATGCGCGCCACTCAGTTCCAAATGGTCTAAAATCCTCGCCGAAGGCATCCGCGCTTTGCGTAGCCACCTTCGTTTGATTTCATCCCAGACCTTGAAAAACCAACGCGCCTGCGCAATGTCATCCCAAAGCGCACGCAAAGGACATTGCATGGCCCTGCCGATCAAAGATCAGATGAAATACTGGGGGGTTGCCGCTGCGGTGCTTCTGGTGATCCTGTGGTTCACGGGCAACGTCCTGATGCCATTTCTAGTCGGGGCCGCGATTGCCTATTTTCTGGATCCGGTCGCGGACCGTCTTGAGCGGCTGGGTCTCAGCCGCGCCATGGCCACCACCGTGATCACATTGCTTGCGATCCTGATATTCGTCGTGATGGCGTTGCTGGTGGTTCCGACACTGGTCAACCAGGCGATCAACCTCTTTGCAGTGGCCCCAGAGCTTGCACGCAATTTCACCGATTTCCTGACCGACAAATTCCCCGCGCTGCTGGACGAAGGATCAACCCTGCGCAGCTCCATCAACTCGGTTGCCGCCACCATTCAGGAACGCGGCGGACAGTTGCTGAATACAGCACTCGCCTCTGCCGCGTCGCTGATAAACATACTAATTCTGTTTGTGATCGTTCCCGTGGTCGCGGTGTATCTGCTGCTGGATTGGGACCGCATGGTCGCGCAGATCGACAGCCTGCTGCCACGCGATCACGCCCCCACCATCCGTCGCCTTGCGCGCGACATCGACAGAACGCTTGCCAGCTTCATCCGTGGTATGGGCACCGTCTGCCTGATCCTGGGCACCTACTATGCGCTTGCGCTGATGCTGGTCGGGCTGCAATTCGGCCTTGTGGTGGGGTTCATCGCGGGCCTTGTCACGTTCATCCCCTATCTGGGTGCGGTGCTTGGCGGATCGCTTGCCATCGGGCTGGCCCTCTTCCAGTTCTGGGGCGATTGGATGTCGATCGGGCTGGTTGCGGCTGTCTTCGTGTTGGGCCAGATCGTCGAAGGCAATTTCCTGACCCCCAAACTTGTCGGCGATTCCGTTGGCCTGCATCCGGTGTGGCTGATCCTTGCGCTGTCGGTCTTCGGGTCTCTGTTCGGGTTCGTTGGAATGCTGGTCGCCGTTCCCATCGCCGCCGCACTTGGGGTGATCGCCCGGTTTGGCACCGAACAATACCGCGAAAGTGCACTATATCAGGGCACGGACCCAGCCGCACCGGGTCGGATCGAGAAGTAACATGGGACAGCAGCTTGGCCTTGCCCTTCCCAGCCGACCGGCACTGGGGCGCGATGACTTCTTTGTCGCGCCATCCAATGCGATGGCTGCTGCAATGATCGACGGATGGCAGACGTGGGCGGGGCGTAAACTTGCGCTGACCGGCCCCGCCGGGTCCGGCAAAACCCATCTGACCCATGTCTGGGCAGCCACATCCGGCGCGGAAATCGTTGCGGCCAAAGACATTGCGAACGCCGACATCCCGGGCTTGGCGCAAGGCTGCGTCGCGGTTGAAGATGTCACCGCGATCGCGGGCGACAGCCAAGCCGAAACAGCCCTGTTTCATCTGCACAATCTGGTCCTCGCCGAAGGCCACAGCCTGCTGGTGACGGGCGCGCCCGCTGTCGCGCTCTGGCAGATCGGCCTGCCGGATCTGTCCAGCCGGTTGCGCGCCGCAGGCTCTGTCGCACTTGAGGCCCCGGATGATGCGCTTTTGACAGCGGTGCTGGCCAAACTGTTCTCGGACCGGCAACTGACGCCAAAGCACGATCTGATCCCTTACCTGCTACCCCGGATGGATCGGTCCTTTGCTGCGGCGGGTCGGCTTGTTGCGGCGCTGGATGCCGCCAGTCTGGCCCAGAAACGGCCGATCACCCGCAGCCTTGCCGCGCAGGTGCTGGACAACCAAGCCTGACCCGCGCGATACTTTACTGATAATTTGTCACAAATCGCTTACAATCCAACGCCATAAGGCCGCCATGACCCACGCTGATTTCCTAGAAGCCGATTTTCCGCCCGCGCAAGAGCTTCCCGATCTCGACCCAACTGGTCCGGGACGGTTCTTCAACCGCGAACTCAGCTGGCTGGGCTTTAATTGGCGCGTGCTGGAAGAGGCTGAAAACCTGCGCGTGCCCCTGCTGGAACGGCTGCGCTTTTTGTCGATCTCGGCGGGCAACCTTGACGAATTTTATACCGTGCGCGTCGCAGGTCTGCGCGAATTGGCGCAGGCGGGCAACACCACACCCGCCGCTGACGGGCTGTCGCCTGCCGAACAACTGGTGCTGATCAACGAAGACGCGCGCAAGCTGATGTTGACCCAGCAGCGTGTTCTGGCCGATCTGATGACAGAGATGGACGCCCAGAACATCATGCTGGAACGCGCCGCAGATCTGGACAAGGCCGATCTGACCTACCTCGATGATGTCTTCATGAACCAGGTTTTTGCGGTACTGTCTCCGCTGGCGATCGATCCTGCGCACCCGTTCCCGTTCATCCCCAACACCGGCTACGCCCTCGCGCTTCAGCTTGAGCGGACGACCGACAAGCGCCCCTTGCAAGCGCTGCTGCCCGATCCCTGCGCAGATCGACCGGTTTGTGGCCCTGCCTGCGCCCGACGGTTGCCACCGGTTCCTGCCGCTTGAAGATCTGCTGGTGATCAATATCCCCGGTCTTTTTCCAGGCTACAAACTCAAGGCGCATTTTGAATTTCGCGTGCTGCGCGACAGTGACCTCGAGGTCGAGGACGAAGCCGAAGATCTGGTGCGCGAATTCGAGGTCGCCCTGAAGCGCCGCCGCCGGGGAGAGGTTGTGCGCCTGACCCATTCGGCTGGGGCACCCGAAAAGCTCAAGAACGTGGTGATGGCCGAATTGGGCGTCCGGCCTCAGGACGTGATCGAGATCGAAGGCATGATCGGCATCAATGACCTGTCGGAACTGGTGATCGACAGCCGCCCCGATTTGCTGTGGCCGCAATTTACACCGCGCATCCCCGAACGCGTGACCGATCACGACGGCGACATGTTCGCCGCGATCAGGTCCAAGGACATGCTGCTGCACCACCCCTACGAGACCTTCGATATGGTCGTGCGTTTTCTGGCTCAGGCCGCCCGCGACCCCAATGTGGTGGCAATCAAACAGACGCTTTACCGCACATCACGCGACAGCCCCATCGTCGAAGCCTTGTGCGAGGCGGCTGAAGACGGCAAATCGGTCACAGCGCTGGTCGAACTCAAGGCCCGCTTTGACGAGGCCGCGAACATCCGCCAGTCGCGTCGTCTGGAACGCGCGGGTGCCCATGTCGTGTATGGGTTCATCGACCTGAAAACACATGCCAAAATCTCAACCGTCGTCCGCCGCGAGGGGGACCAGCTGGTCACTTATACCCATTATGGCACCGGCAATTACCACCCGATCACGGCGCGCATCTATACCGATCTGTCGCTGTTCACCTGCGACCAGAAACTGGGCCGCGATGCGACGAAGGTCTTCAACTATCTGTCGGGCTATGCGCAGCCCGACGCGCTGGACAATCTGGCGATCTCGCCCCTTACGCTGAAACCGCGCCTGCTCGAGATGATCGCGGCCGAAGCGAAACATGCCAAAGCGGGCAAACCGGCCGAGATCTGGGCAAAGATGAACTCAATCGTCGATGCCGATGTGATCGACGCGCTCTATGCGCGCCTCTCGGGCCGGGGTCAAGATAAGCCTGGTCGTGCGCGGCATCTGCGGGCTGCGGCCGGGCATCAAGGGGATGTCGGAAAACATCCGGGTCAAATCCATCGTGGGCCGGTTTCTGGAACATTCACGCATCGTGTGCTTTGGCAACGGCTATGGCCTGCCGCACAAAAAGGCCCGCGTGTTCATCTCTTCCGCCGATTGGATGGGGCGCAATCTGACGCGCCGTGTCGAAACCCTGATCGAGATTGAAAACGCCACGGTCAAAGCGCAGATCACCAGCCAGATCATGGCCGCAAATCTTGCAGATGTCGCGCAAAGCTGGGTCATGGCCCCCGACGGCAGCTTTTCCCGCCCGCCCCTTGAGGAAGGCACTTTCGCCTTCAACTGCCATCGCTTCTTCATGGAAAACCCCTCGCTTTCGGGGCGCGGCAGTGCCGGGGCGTCGGATGTGCCCAAGCTTACCCATACAGAAGACTGATCTTCATCTTCATTTTGCCCCTTGAACTCTCGCCGAAGGCGCACATCGCGTCCACGCACCACGCCGCGCCCCGGATCGCGTCTGCCATCGTCCGGCAAGGGGCCCGTTTTTCACGCACGGGGTTGTCCTTAGCGATTGACCTTGCCCCCCCCTTGGGCCAATTTGCATGCCAATCAAGGCCCCGCAGGAGCATTTGTGGCAGATCAGAACGATAGTCATCCGCCCTCCCCCGTTCCTGAAACCGGTGTGGCTGATCTGGGATTGTTTGGCAAACCGCTGTTTCAGGATCCATCGGCGCGTGCGCTTGCGCGGGTGGGTGTGGTCGACGTGGGATCGAACTCTGTCCGGTTGGTCGTCTTTGACGGTGCTGCACGCTCGCCTGCCTATTTTTATAACGAAAAGATCATGTGCGCATTGGGTGCGGGCATGGCCGAAACCGGACATCTGTCGCCCGAGGGGCGTGCGCGCGCCTTGTCGGCGATGCGGCGGTTCAGCAAGCTCGCCGATGGCATGGGGCTGTCCGAGCTTACGGTGGTGGCCACGGCAGCGGTGCGCGACGCTTCTGACGGGCGCGCTTTTTGCGACGAGGTGCAGCGCGAGACAGGCCTTAAAATCTGGGTCATCGACGGAGAGGAAGAAGCCCGGTTGTCTGCCCAAGGCGTCTTGCTTGGTTGGCCCGGTGCGTACGGTCTGGTCTGTGACATCGGCGGGTCTTCGATGGAACTGGCCGAAATCTCGGGCGGGCGGGTTGGCAAACGGGTGACCTCGGCACTTGGGCCGCTCAAGCTGCGCGATATTCAAGGCGGTGCCAAGGCCCGCCAGGCGATGATCAAAGAGACAGTGCAGGGGCTGGCCGACAAATTGGGCGCACAGCGCGACCGTCTGTTTCTGGTGGGCGGATCCTGGCGTGCCATCGCGCGCATCGACATGGTCCGGCAGGGCTATCCGTTGCATGTCCTTCACGAATACCGCATGACCGCGAAATCTGTGCGCGAAACGGTCAAGCATATCCAGAAATCCGACCTTGAAGAGCTGCGCCAGATCAGTGGCGTGTCCACCAGCCGGATGGCGTTGGTGCCCTTTGCGGCCGAAGTTCTGTCGCGTCTGGTCAAGACGTTCAAGCCCAAGGACATCGCCATTTCAAGCTACGGCATCCGCGAGGGAATGCTTTATGAACAAATGCCCCAACGGCTGCGCGACCGCGACCCGCTGATCGAGGCCTGCCGCTTTGCCGAAGACAAGGACGCCCGGACGCCGGGTTTTGGCAAGGTGTTGTTCGATTTCATCTATCCGCTTTTCAAATCGGCATCGCCGCAGCGCAAGCGGCTGATCAAGGCGGCCTGCCTGCTGCACGACGTAAGCTGGCGTGCGCATCCCGACTACCGTGCAGAGGTCTGCTTTGACAACGCCACCCGCGCCAATCTGGGCGGCCTCAAACATTCAGAGCGGATTTTTCTGGGCCTCGCCCTGCTCCACCGGTATTCGAACAAACGCGAAAACACCCGCTTTGAAGACCTGTACGAAATGGTCGATGAAAAGACCCGTACAGAGGCCGAAATTCTGGGCAAGGCGATGCGGTTCGGCGCGATGTTGTGGATGAACAAAGACGATGAGCGCGGCACGTTGCGCTGGTTCCCAAAGAAAAAGCTGCTTGAACTGTGGTTGACCGACGACATGCTGCCGCTTTTCGGTGAAGTCGCCGAAGCGCGCTTGAACTCGCTTGCCGCATCTCTTGGGGCCGAGGTTCAGCTCAAGACAACCCGCAGCTAAAGTTCGATCTGGGGTGTTTTGTCCAGCAACAGTACCGGCGGCACGTCTTTTTTCGGGGTCTCGTCCTTCGGGGGCTCAGGCTTGCGCTTGATCACGATATCGCCGTTGGGCATGATCTTGGGCTGCTCGTAAACGCTCCAGTCCTCGACCTTCGAAAGGATATCCCCCAGCGCCGGTCCCATCTCGATGGCGAAACTGCGCAGCGCCGGTCCCATCTTGTCGCTCAGGTCCGACAATCCCTCAAGCGTAGGGGCCATATGTTGCATCATGCCGTCAAAAAACATCTGCGCGCCGCGTTCCATCATGGACAGGCTGTTGTCCTTGCTGTCTTGCGCAAGGCCAAGGCTGGGCAAAAGGGCCACGGCCGCGATGAGGAACATCTTTTTCATGAAATCACCATAACGCTATTTCGGGCGCGAACATAGCCATGATCCTCAAATGACCTTGTCGTCAAACTCAATCGTGACCGGAAAGTGATCGGATGCGCTGACCAAAGCATCGCGCAATGGCTGATCCGCCCAGCAATCGGGATCATCCAGGGGGTGCCAGATGCGCCACTGCGCGTTGCGGGCGGTAAAGTCCGGGCTGACCATGATATAATCCAGCAGCGCCTGAAGATATCGCTTTTCAGGCGCGATCCAGAACCGCGACGTCGTGGGCATCGCCCCGATCCGCTGACCCAAGGCGCGTTCGGCATGCGGATCGTGCAGCGCCATGTCGCTCCGGTGGCCCAACACAATCTCGACAGACGAGCGGCCGAACAAATCTTCGAACGTGTCCAGCCCCGGACCGTCATTCAGATCGCCCAACACCATCAGCGGCATGTTCTGCGCCAGGTGCTGGTCAATCCGCCTGCGCAGCCAGATCGCTTGGGCCAGTTGCTTGCGGCGGTTCGCAATCCCGATGCGCATTGCGTCGGTCGGGGTCTTGGCCCCGTGGGGGGCCTTTGATTTCAGATGTGCGCCGATCATCTGAAACACGAACCCCGCCCGCGTCTCGACGCGCAGTTCAAGCGGCGGCTTCGAAAACACCACAAGGTCTTCATTGGCATCAACATCCAGGTCGATCCGCAACGCCCCGTCAAAGCGCGGTGCCCCTGTCGCCCCTTCCGGCCCCGTCGCGGCCCCTCCCGGCAGGTGCGCGGCGCTAAGCCTGTCAGGATCGTAGAGCAGCGCAATTTCCTGTTGCGTGTCATTGGCGAACCCCATGATCGCCCTGTTGGTGCGCAAGCTGAAATGTTCGGCAAAGTTTTGCAACGCGGTGACGGTGCCGTGTTTGCGACTTTGATCCGGTGCCTCGATGATCATCACGGCATCCGCATCCATGGCACGAAACACCGTGCCCAGCGCCTGTGTCTGCTCGGCGCGGGTCACATTGCGGCGCGCAGACCAGCCGTTATCGTCAAAAAGCCGATCGTCCTCATCAAAAAGTCCCGTGAACCATTCGGTGTTATAGGTCGCGATCCGCATCAGCGCCTCTTGCCAGACCATGTCTCCCAGGCGCGGTTCACGTCTATCATGCGCTTTTGCGCCATTGCGACCGCTTCTTCGGGCAGACCGCGGGCGACCAAGGCATCGGGGTGGTTGGCGCGCACCAGTTTGCGCCACGCCGCCCGTGCTTCGGCCATGGTGGCGTTTGGCGCGATGCCAAGCACCGTGTGCGGCAGCGGCGATGTATCTGGCACGAACCGCGCCCGCAGCGACGCAAAATCACCCTCGTCCATCGCAAAGATCTCGGCTACGCGGGCCAGAAATGCATCTTCGTTGGGGTGATAGGTGCCGTCCGCCATGGCGATGTGGAACAATCCTTCGATCAGGTCGTGCAGCATGTCGGGCTGTTCGTCAAACATACGGGCGATGCGTTTGGCGTAATCCTCGAAACCGGCAACATCCTGCCGCGCCAGATTGAACACCCGTGCGGCCCCCTGCTGGTCGGCTTCGGCGATCTGAAAGACCTCGCGAAAGGCCGTCACCTCGTCACGGGTGACAAGGCCGTCGGCCTTGGCCATTTTGGCCCCCAAGGCCACAACCGCGATGGTGAACGCCACCGACCGTTCAGGGGGGCTGCGCAAACGGTCAAATACCACAGACAGCCCTTCACCGGCGGTAAGAGCGGACAGTGCTTCTGAAATGCGAGACCAAATCGACATGGGAACAACCTTATCGCCCCGCGCGCGGGAAGTCAGCGGCTGCTCAACACTTTCTGCATCAAAACCAGATCAAGCCATTGATCGCGCTTGCGCCCCACCTCTGCCATACGGCCCGCGTGTTCGAAACCGATCGCACGATGAAACGAAACGCCGCCGGGGTTTGCCGCACTGATGCCCGCCACCATCACATGATGGCCCTGCTCTGCAGCACTTTGCGCGGCCTTGACCATGAGCGCACGCCCCGCGCCCTGCCCACGGGCATCGTTGTGCAGAACGACACTATGCTCGACACTGTGGGCATAGCCGGGCCCCGCACGAAATTGCGCATAGGTGACAAAGCCAAGCACCCGGTCGGACGCCGCCACCCAAAACGCCCCGGGGCGTGCGGCAATAAGGGCCTCAATGCCCTCGACGGTCTTTTCCTCGCTCGTGAAGGTAAAAAGTGTGTCGCGGATCATATCGTTCCAGATCAGGGCAATCCGGGGCGCATCGCCTGTCAGCGCGGCGCGGATGATCACCACAGGTCCCGCGCACCCTGAGGTGTACCGAACGTCGCGTGCAGCCCAGCCGGTGCCACGCAGAATGTCACACGCGGGTCAGTCAGGAAGGGTGCCAGCACGGCCGACAGGGTTTCTGCCTCCGGATGGCAAATCTTGAGCGTGGTCAGACCGCAGCCCGATGGGGCCAACCGCGCGGCGGGATGCGCATCACCCTGCCATTCGATCAACGCGGGTGCACAGTTGTCATATGGCAAGATCCCTGACGCTGGCACCGCCATGCGCCACCGCAGATCCCCCCGTTGCAGATCGACCGGGTCACCAAATCCATCCGGCAACGCGGCCAATGTAGCGTCCAGATCATCACAACGGCAGATCCAGTTCGTCAGGCGCGGTGGTCCGGCAAACCGGTCCAGATCAAACCAGCGGGCGCGATCCGGCGTGGGTGCATTTGGATTGATCGCAATCGCCTCAAGATACAGCCCATCGTTCAGCCCCAGCAGCGTGTTATGGGTGAAAAACACCGCGTGCTCCCCCCCTGATTGCGGTGCAACGCCCAGCTTTTGCGTGACGTGCGTGGTCGCGGCGTTCAGGTCCGCCCCCGCCACGGCCAGATGATCCAGTTCCATCGTCGTCCTATCTTCCAAATGGTTGAAAATCCTCGGGGGAGTTTGAGGGGCAGAGAGCCCCTCATTCATACTATGGAGTGAGGGCAGAAAGCCCCCTCATTCATACTGTAGTGGAGTTTGAGGGGCAGAAAGCCCCCTCATTCTTACCGTAGTGGCGTTCAAGAGGGCGGAAAGACCGCTCCTTCCGGCATCAGTCCCGCGCTTCGCGGATCAGCTTCAGGATATCCTGCGCCGCCTTGGGGATATTTGTGCCCGGTCCAAAAATAGCCTTGACCCCAGCGTCGTACAGGAATTTGTAATCCTGCTGCGGGATTACGCCGCCGCAGATCACCAGAATGTCCCCGGCACCGGCGTCGTTCAGCGCCTTGATCAACTGGGGTGCCAGCGTCTTGTGACCCGCCGCCTGCGACGAGATGCCTATGACATGCACGTCATTGTCAACCGCATCCTGGGCGGCTTCAGCCGGGGTCTGGAACAAGGGGCCGACATCAACATCAAACCCGATGTCGGCGAAGGCGGTCGCGATCACCTTGGCCCCGCGATCATGGCCGTCCTGACCCATCTTGACGACCAGCATCCGGGGGCGGCGGCCTTCGGTTTCGGCAAATGCCTCGACCGATTTCTGGATCTCGGCAAAGCCGCTATCGCCCTCATAGGCGGCACCATATACCCCGGCGAGGGTCTTGACCTCGGCGCGGTGACGGCCGAATTCGCTTTCCATTGCCATGCTGATCTCTCCTACGGTGGCGCGGGCGCGGGCGGCTTCAACGGCACCTTCCAGCAGATTGCCGCCCTCTTTGGCACGACGGGTCAGCTCTTGCAGGGCGGCGGTGCAGGCCGCCTCATCTCGGGTGGCGCGGATTTTCTCAAGGCGCTTGATCTGGCTGTCGCGCACCGCAACATTGTCCACGTCGAGAAAATCAATCTCGTCCTCGGTCTCGCGACGGTATTTGTTGACGCCAACGATAACATCCGTGCCGCGGTCGATCTTGGCCTGTCGGGTCGCTGCTGCCTCTTCAATACGCAGCTTGGGCATGCCAGAGGCAACGGCCTTGGTCATACCGCCCAGTTCCTCGACTTCCTCGATCAGTTTCCAGGCCGCTTCGGCCAGATCGCTGGTCAGCTTTTCCACGTAGTAGCTGCCGGCCAGCGGATCGACGACGTTGGTCACGCCAGTCTCTTCCTGCAAGATCAACTGCGTGTTGCGCGCGATGCGGGACGAAAATTCGGTCGGCAGGGCGATCGCCTCGTCCAGCGCGTTTGTATGCAGCGACTGGGTGCCGCCCAGCACCGCCGACATCGCTTCATAGGCGGTGCGGATCACGTTATTGTAGGGGTCTTGCTCCTGCAGCGATACGCCCGACGTCTGGCAATGGGTTCGCAGCATCGATGATTTGGGGTTCTTGGGCTGGAATTCATCCATGATGCGCGACCACAGCAGACGCGCGGCACGCAGTTTGGCGGCCTCCATAAAGAAATTCATGCCAATGCAGAAGAAAAAGCTGAGGCGCGGCGCGAATTTATCAACGTCCATGCCCGCTGCGATGGCGGTGCGCACATATTCGCGCCCGTCGGCCAGCGTGAACGCAAGTTCCTGCACCAGGTTCGCGCCCGCTTCCTGCATGTGATAGCCCGAGATCGAGATCGAGTTGAAGCGCGGCATATGATCAGAGGTGTATTCGATGATGTCGCCGATGATTTTCATCGACGGTTCAGGCGGATAGATATAGGTGTTGCGGACCATGAATTCCTTCAGAATGTCGTTCTGAATGGTCCCGGAAAGCACTGATTTGTCGTGCCCCTGTTCTTCGCCCGCAACGATGAAATTCGCCAGTATCGGGATCACCGCGCCGTTCATCGTCATCGACACCGACACCTTGTCGAGCGGAATACCGTCAAACAGGATTTTCATGTCTTCGACGCTGTCGATGGCAACACCGGCCTTGCCTACGTCCCCCTCGACGCGGGGGTGGTCGCTGTCATAGCCGCGGTGCGTGGCCAGATCAAAGGCGACCGATACACCCTGCTGCCCCGCCGCCAAAGCGCGGCGATAGAACGCGTTTGATTCCTCGGCCGTAGAGAAGCCCGCATATTGCCGGATCGTCCAGGGCCGGCCTGCGTACATCGTGGCCTTGACCCCCCGCGTAAAGGGCGCGGCACCGGGCACACCGCCCATGTGGTCAAGTCCGTCGATATCTTCCGCCGTATACAGCGGTTTGACGTCGATGCCTTCCAGCGTGTGCCATGTCAGATCGTCAATTTTGCGTCCGCGCAGCTCAGCCTCAGCCAGATTGCGCCATGTGTCTTTGTCGGATGTCATGGTGGTGTCCTTTTCTTTTATCGCCCGCGGGCTGGCTTAGGCCTGCTCTTTTGCGGGTGGGATCCTGTGTCAGGGTGGCCAGACCATCCGCACCGGCGGCAAGCCAGAACAAATCATCTGCATATGTTTCGCGCAAGGCCGCCGATTGGGCATCGTTGAACGGCAGCCATCGGCCTGTGCCCTCGGGCATCAGTGCGGGGTCTTCACCTCGGGCGGCCAAAAGGGCACGCAGTGCGGCCAGATCGGGTGCGCGGTTCAGCCATAGCATCTCTGTGTCCTTTGGTGCATCAACGCCCGTCGCCTCGGCCAGCAAGACGTCGGGGCGTCCCGCAAATTCTTCAAAAGTGGCCACGATAATTTCAGCATCAGGCAGGGCACCGGCGAGGTCAACAATGACATCGCGCCAACTGCGATCCTGTTCAGCGATGGCATCCAGTTGGGCCCGGCTTGGCACCGCGTGGCCACGTGCGACTGTATAGGCCGCAGCAGAGCCCCACCAGCTTTCCGGGGACCGGATGGTTAGCATAATGCGCGTCACCTGACCGTCGAACGCGGCGTTGTAGCGCGCCATGCGTTCACCAACACTTGGAAACAGCACGCCCCGTGCGCATGCAATAGCGTGACGAGCCGATCATGTTCTCATCCGAGATCAACAGCCGCTGAAAACCTGCCGCCTGCGTTTGCGCAAGCTGGTCGGCCACACGGGCGCGCACACGGCTTGCAGATATGCCCGTCAGCGCATTGCCTATCTTCGGAAAACAAGCCGGAAAACAGGCCCTTACGGGTGCGCAAAGGCCCCCAGATGCCTGTCCCATCGGCCGTAATCGTGGCCGCGTGCGTGCGAAGGTAGCTCTGAAAACTGGTTGTAGCAGTGCGGTGCGCACCAACGTGTAAAATAATATCCATCATCTTTTGTCCGCTCGTTGCAGTGGATCCGCCCCATCCGGTCTGTACAGGGTAGTGCACCTGTTCATGCCCCAAGACCTGTTGCGTTAAGCTTAATGCGCGGTTGCGCCAAATTGCGCATCGCAATTGCGGAACAACGACTTATATTCATTCCACAAGGAGAAGAGATGAAAAGAGTAGTAGCCTTTGTTTTTGCTGGATTGTTTGCTGTTACCGCAGCGGCGCAATCGGCCACCGAGCCACAAGATACGGTGCTGTTTGCGCCCGCAGATATGGCAGATTTGAGTGAATTCCACTGGAAAAAAAGACCCGTGGTGGTTTTTGCCGACAGCGAAAATGACCCCGCGTTCCAATCACAGATGGAGCTTTTGAAGGAACAACCGGCTGATTTGCTGGCCCGCGACGTGATCGTTCTGACGGATACGGACCCGTCAGCGCGCAGCCCCTTGCGGCTTAAAATGCGGCCACGGGGCTTTATGCTGGTGCTTGTCGGCAAGGACGGAGACATCAAGCTGCGCAAACCGCGGCCTTGGGATGTGCGCGAAATCACTCGAAGCATCGACAAGATGACGATCCGGCAGCGTGAAATCCGCGACGCCAAGGAAAGGGCGGGCAAGATCTTCGACTGATCCGCGCAAAGCACCGCAGGCATGGCAGCAGGTGCCAAACCCGAGGTGGTGCCATGGCGCGGATCAAATCGCATGCGGTTTATTCGAACTCGATGATAACATCATCAACGGCAAGGCTGTCGCCTGCATTGGCGTTGATTTTCGACACTTTGCCTTTCTTTTCGGCACGCAGGATGTTTTCCATCTTCATGGCCTCGATGGTGCACAGGTTCTGGCCCTCTTGCACGTCATCGCCGACCTCGACGTCGATCTTGACGACAAGACCCGGCATCGGACACAGCAGCAATTTCGACGTGTCGGGCGGCAGCTTTTCAGGCATCAGGCGCGCAAGTTCGGCCTGACGCGGGTTGCGCACATGCACCTTCAGGTCAGCGCCGCGTGCCCGCACCCGAAACCCGCCCGAAATCTTGCCAACTTTGAACACCAGCGGCGTATCGTCGACCGTCATGGTGGCCAGTTGATCCCCCGGCACCCAGTCGCCCGCCACGCGCAGCGATGTGCCATCGTCAAACCGGACTGTCGCGCCATTGGGATCTGCGGCAACGTCAACATCAAACGACTGGCCCTGAATGGCGACGTTCCAAGCGGTACCGACTTTGCGTTCGTGGTTGTCCATCCGGCCGGAAACACGTGCCCGGCGAATTTCACCGACGCGGTGCATGGCGGCGGTGGCGGCTGCGATACGTCGCAAATCGGCGTCGGGCAGGTCAACACCGTTGAACCCATCTGGAAATTCCTCGGCGATAAAGGCGGTTGTCATGTCGCCCTTCATGAAAATCGGATGATCCATGACGGCGGACAGGAACGGCAGGTTATGCCCGATGCCTTCGACCTCGAAACTGTCAAGAGCGACGCGCATCCGCTCAATCGCCTCGGCGCGGGTCGGGGCCCAGGTGCACAGCTTTGCAATCATCGGGTCATAGTACATGCTGATCTCGCCGCCTTCGTAGACGCCCGTATCGTTGCGTACGGCAGTAGCGCCCGACGGTGCATCCCCCTGCCATTTATCGTTCTCCAGCAGAGGTCCGGCGGCGATCTCCATCGGAGGGCGGTAGCGGGTCAAACGCCCGATGGACGGCAGGAACCCGCGATACGGGTCTTCGGCATAAAGCCGATTTTCGATGGCCCAGCCGGTCAGTTTAACGTCATCCTGCGTCATGGTCAGCTTTTCGCCGTTGGCCACGCGGATCATCTGTTCGACCAGATCAACGCCGGTGATCAGTTCCGTCACGGGGTGTTCCACCTGAAGCCGCGTATTCATCTCAAGGAAATAGAAGTTCCGTTCACCATCCACGATGAATTCGACCGTCCCCGCGCTGGTATAGCCCACGGCCTGCGCAAGGGCCACGGCCTGTTCGCCCATCGCCTTGCGGGTGGCCTCGTCCAGAAACGGGCTTGGCGCTTCTTCAACGACCTTCTGGTTGCGGCGTTGGATCGAACATTCGCGTTCGCCCAGATAAATTCCGTTGCCATGCGCGTCACACAGCACCTGAATTTCGATGTGGCGCGGCTGGGTCACGAATTTCTCGATAAAGATGCGATCATCGCCAAAGCTGTTGGCGGCCTCGTTCTTGGAGGACTGGAACCCCTCGCGGGCTTCCTCGTCGTTCCATGCGATCCGCATCCCCTTGCCGCCCCCGCCCGCCGACGCCTTGAGCATGACGGGATAGCCGACATCGTTCGATATCTTGACCGCCTCATCCGCGTCCGCGATCAGCCCCATATAGCCGGGCACGGTTGAAACGCCCGCTTCCTGCGCGATCTTCTTGGAGGTGATCTTGTCACCCATCTTCTCGATCGCGCCAACGGGGGGGCCTACGAAAGCCACGCCTTCGGCTGACAGCGCCTCGGCGAATTTGGAGTTTTCGGACAGGAAACCATAGCCGGGATGAACCGCTTGCGCGCCGGATGCCTTGACCGCCTCCATTACCTTGTCGATGACGATATAGGATTGGTTGGCAGGCGACGGGCCAATATGGATCGCCTCGTCCGCCATTTGCACATGCAAGGCCTGTGCATCGGCGTCGGAATAGATGGCGACGGTCTGGATACCCATCTTTTGCGCGGTCTTGATGACGCGGCAGGCGATTTCACCACGGTTGGCGATCAGGATCTTGGTGAACATGGGCGTTCCTTCTTGGTCATGGGTAAACTGAAAAACCCCGCATCAGCCAAGGGCCGAGCGGGGTCAATTTGGAATATGGTATCAATCATCCGGGCGCGGGCAGAACCCTGCGCGGCGGAGGCATCAGTTACAGCGGACGGCACCCGATTGGCAGGCAAGCACGTTTGCGCCCGCACCGATTGCGGCACCTTGCGCAAGGCTGCCGCCTGTGACGGCTGCGGCACCTGCGCCAACGGCACCGCCGCCAAGGGCTTGTTTGCCGATGGTGTCACCGCAGGCAGCAAGGCCTGCACAGGCTGTAACGACGAGTAGAATATTTTTAACTGACATGGTGAGGGTCCTTTTGAACTGCTCTTTGCGATAAGTAGCTTACGGTAATAAACGCAAGTCTCGGGCAAAGGTTCCCCCGCGGTGCGCATATTGCCAAGCCCCGCTTTTTCGCATGGCGCGTTTTCGCTGGCCAAAGCGTTGAAATGTGCGGAAAAGCGCCGGATCGACATGGAAATCAATCCTCGAAGGCGTCGGGAAACGACGCGCGGGCCAGATCTTCGCGGATCACCAGCAAAGCTTCATAATCTGCGGGATCAAACGGGTCCTGCGCGGGAATCACTTCTCGGCCGAACAACCATGACAGGCGCCCCGCATCGAGATTACCCCGCTCAAAGGGTTGATCCCCGAAACTGGCCCAGAGGGCGGCCATGAATGCAGTATCAGCACGCCGGTCAACGGACTTGCGGTCCGACCGCCGTTCACGGCGCACAAGCGGCGTGACGCCTTTGGGGTTGGCGCGACGGATGGTGAATTGAAAGTCCGAGCCGGGCATACGCCCTGGAAAACCGCGATGTTTCAGCATGTCGCCCCCCGAACGTTCAGGGTCATACGCGGTGTGGCGGGGACAGGCGCGGACGCCTGCCCCCTATACGTCTTACTTGTACTTGCCGGTATAGACGGGCTCAACCGAGATGGGCTCGGGTGCGACCACAACATATTCTTCCTGCTGCTTGGGTGCGCATGCCGAAACGGCTGCGAGAAGGCCGAATGCGGCCAAAAGTGTGATGCTCTTTGACATCGAAGTCTCCTGTCACTGTTTGTAGGGCCCGACACTGCCTCATGCCTAAAGGTCCCCGGTTTTGAGGTAAGGGATACTTGGGTATTCCTTGAGCGGATATTATCGCAATTTGCGTGCATTGCATACGGGCCG
Source organism: uncultured Alphaproteobacteria bacterium (assembly GCA_963728645.1). Lineage (GTDB taxonomy): Bacteria > Pseudomonadota > Alphaproteobacteria > Rhodobacterales > Rhodobacteraceae > Sulfitobacter. The sequence continues at coordinate 233,198 of CAVSLU010000003.1, forward strand.
CGTGCCAATGGGCGGATATGTGACTCCAAAGCCGCAGTCCTTCGTGCGGCGGGTGATCGCTGCGCAAGATGTTGTGGGTGCATTAGAAACCTTCCCAGATACAGACGTCGCCCTGAAGGCGGAACGCCTCAAAAAACTGCGTGGCGTCGCGGTCAGCTGCGCCAAATTCGGTTGGCCGGTCGGCCAGAGAGATCACGATCACGTCGCCGTGCAGGTCATGCTGCGCCAGGTAGGGGACCGCCAGTGTGCGGCACAAGGCGGCCATATCAAGGCTTGCCACATCATAGTCAACCGTGCCGCCCGCGCGGGCGATCAGCGGCGCGACAAAGCGGAACCTGACCCAAGTTTCGGCACCCATTTGATCGACGCGCACCTCGTGCAGCGCCACCGGCTGCCCCGACGGGACGTCGATGGCAGCAGGGGTCGCTGCATCCGTGAGCGGGTGCAGCGCGCCATATTGGCGGCGCGCCCCACGCCCGAGCAGCGGACCGGGGGCAGCAAAGTTGGACTTGAAGGGCGAAGTCATACGCATTTCCCGTCGCGCCAAAAAGATTTCATGCCTTCGGCGAGGATATTTAAGAGCCAGAGAAGTTACAGCGGAATGTTGTTGTGCTTTTTCCACGGCATGCTCGCCTTCTTGTTCCGCAAGGACGCAAAGGCGCGGGCAATGCGTTTTCGGGTCATGCGAGGCTGGATCACCTCGTCTATGAAACCGCGTTCGGCGGCGACAAACGGATTGGCAAAGCGGGTTTCATAGTCTGCGGTGTGGCGGGCGATCTTTTCGGGGTCTTTCAGATCGGCGCGGTGAATGATCTCGGTCGCACCCTTCGCCCCCATCACCGCAATCTCTGCCGTTGGCCAGGCATAGTTGAAGTCAGACCGCAGATGCTTGGACGCCATCACGTCATAGGCCCCGCCATAAGCCTTGCGGGTGATGACCGTGACCATCGGCACGGTCGCTTCGCCGTATGCGAACAGCAGTTTCGCGCCGTGTTTGATGACGCCGCCATATTCCTGGCTTGTGCCGGGCAGGAAACCGGGAACGTCAACAAGCGTCAGAAGCGGGATTTCAAACGCATCGCAGAAGCGCACGAACCGCGCGGCCTTGCGCGAGCTGTCGATATCAAGGCAACCCGCCAGCACCATCGGCTGGTTGGCAACGACGCCCACGGTGCGCCCTTCGATACGGATGAAGCCGGTCAGGATGTTCTTGGCAAAGTTTTCCTGGATCTCGTAGAAATCGCCTTCGTCGGCGAGTTTGTGGATCAGTTCTTTCATGTCGTAGGGCGTGTTCGCATTGGCGGGAACCAGCGTGTCAAGCGAAGGCTCTGCCCGGTCAGGCGTGTCAAAGAACGGACGAACGGGCGGTTTTTCGCGGTTGTTCGCGGGCAGGAAATCGATCAGGCGGCGCACTTCTGCCAAGGCCTCGACATCGTTTTCAAACGCGGCATCCGCAACCGATGATTTCCGGGTGTGCGTTGTCGCACCGCCCAATTCTTCTGCGGTGACCTGTTCGTTGGTCACGGTCTTGACCACATCGGGGCCGGTCACGAACATGTAAGAGGTGTCCTTGACCATGAAGATAAAGTCGGTCATCGCAGGCGAATAAACCGCACCCCCGGCGCAAGGCCCCATGATCACGCTGATCTGCGGGATCACGCCTGACGCTTCGATATTGCGCTGGAACACCTCGGCATAGCCGGCAAGGCTGTCCACGCCTTCCTGGATGCGCGCGCCGCCGGAATCGTTGATCCCGATGACAGGCGCGCCGTTCTGGATCGCCATGTCCTGAATCTTGCAAATCTTCTGCGCGTGGGTCTGCGACAGGGATCCGCCAAAGACGGTGAAATCCTGGCTGAACACATAGACCAGACGCCCGTTGATCGTGCCCCAGCCTGTCACCACGCCATCGCCCGCAGGTTTTTGCGCATCCATGCCGAAATCGGTGCAGCGATGGGTGACGAACATGTCGAATTCTTCGAAAGAGCCTTCGTCCAGCAGCAGGTCGATCCGTTCGCGTGCGGTCAGCTTGCCCCGCGCGTGCTGCGCATCAATGCGATTTTGGCCGCCCCCCAGTCGGGCATCCGCACGACGGTCTTCAAGCTGTTCCAGAATATCTTTCATGACGCACCTCTTTGATATTTGCCGCACTCTACCTTTGGATAGAGCCCAACCAAAGCGCCTTTTTGCAAATTTGCAAATACTATACAGTCACTGCGCTGCAAATTGGAATATTGCAAACTGTGACAAAGATCATAGACAACCCATGGCCCCCGCAATATCTAAATCGGAATGGATAGTGCAAACCCCGTCCGCTTTCTGGACAAGACCAGCCCCCCGCATATATCAACGCTGATCCTGCTTTCAGGCATTGGGGCTTTGGCGATGAATATGTTTCTGCCCAGCCTGCCTGCGATGTCTGCCTATTTCGGGGTAGATTACGCCGTGATGCAGCTGTCAGTGCCGCTTTATCTGCTGTTCAGCGCCGGATTGCAGGTGATCATCGGGCCCGTGTCCGACAATCTGGGCAGGCGCAATGTGTTGCTGTGGGGGATCGGCATCTTCATGGTCGCCACAGTGGGGTGCATCTTTGCACCAACCACGGCGGTTTTTCTGGCCTTCCGGTGCGCCCAGGCCATTGTTGCCGTGACCATGGTGCTAAGCCGTGCGGTCGTGCGGGACATGTTCACCCAGGACAAGTCGGCATCGATGATCGGGTATGTGACGATGGGCATGGCGCTGGTGCCGATGATCTCGCCCGCGATTGGCGGTGTGCTGGAACAGGCGTTTGGCTGGCAATCGACATTCTGGGCTATGTTCGCGGTGGGTGGCTTGGTGTTTGCGGTCACATGGTATGACTTGGGCGAAACCTCTGTCAGGTCGGGCAAAACGCTGACCCAGCAGTTTGGCGAATACCCCGAATTGCTGGGATCGCCGCGTTTCTGGGGGTATTCGATGGCGGCGGCCTGTTGTTCCGGCGCTTTCTTTGCCTATCTCGGCGGGGCACCTTTCGTGGGCAGCGTTGTCTTTGGGCTGGAGCCTGCGGAACTGGGTCTTTATTTCGGTGCCCCGGCTGTCGGCTATTTCGTGGGTAATTTCATCACCGCGCGTATGGCGACGACATTGGGCGTGAACAAACTGGTGCTTTTGGGGTGCCTCGCCAATGCGACGGGCGGATCGGTTTCGATGCTGGTGTTTTTGCTGGGATACGGCACGCCGCTTACCTTCTTTGGGATGATGACGCTTGTAGGGCTTGGCAATGGCCTGTGCATCCCCAACGCGACGGCTGGCCTGTTGTCCGTGCGGCCCTATCTGGCGGGAACCGCGTCAGGGCTTGGCGGGGCCATCATGATTGGCGGCGGTGCCGGGCTTAGCATCCTTGCGGGATCGCTGCTTAGTGTTGAAACCGGCGCTTATCCGTTGCTTTGGATCATGCTGTTGACGGCGATTGCGGGTGTGGCGTCAATCGCCATCGTGATCCGCCGCGAAAAGGCTTTGGGCTTGCGCAAAGCGCCCCCCTTGCCCTAGCGGCTTTGCAAAGCTAGATCTGGCGCAGTCTGCAACTTTGCAAAGGTGCCAGAACATGGCCACACAAAAGCTATACGCCGGTGCAAAATTGCGAGAGATGCGCACCAAGCTGGGTCACACCCAAAAGGATTTCGCCGCAAAGCTGGGCGTGTCCCTGCCCTACCTCAACCAGATGGAAAACAACAATCGTCCCGTCAGCACGACGGTCGTCCTCGCGCTTGCAAGCGAGTTCGGGATGGACGTCACAGAGCTGTCCAGCGGGGACGCGGAGCGGCTGATCAGCGACATGCGCGAAATTCTGTCAGACCCGCTGTTCGGGGGTGACACCCTGCCGCTCGCGGATTTGCAGCTTGCGGCTTCAAATGCGCCGGGGTTGGCCCGGGCGTTCATCAAACTGCATCAAAGCCACCGGCAAACCCACGAACGGCTCGCTTCCTTGGATGAAGCTCTTGGCCGCGAAGACGCCCGCGCATCGCCCAGCCCTTGGGAAGAAGTGCGCGATTTCTTTCACTATTGCGACAATTATATCGATTCCGTTGACCGCGCAGCAGAGCATTTCTTTCGCAAGGGCGGCGCGCCCGCAAAATTGCGCCAAGCGGCAATCTCGGCGTTGGGCGACGCGGGAATCGGCGTGACATTTGACGATGTCGAACCGTTGCGGCGCTATGATTCCAACCGGCGGTGCCTGCATCTGTCGGCCCGCGCACCACGCGAAACACAGACCTTTCAACTGCTGTTGCAACTGGCCCTGATACGGCAGAACGACCTGCTGGAAGCGACGCTGGATCTGGCCCGCTTTCACAGTGCCGCCGCGCGGGATATCGCCAAGATCGGGCTGGCCAACTATTTTGCGGGGGCCGCCTTGATGCCCTATGCGCTGTTTCTGGAACGCGCACAAAGCTGCCGCCACGATCTTGAGGTGCTGGCAGGCCAGTTCGGCGCATCCATCGAACAGGTGGCGCACCGCTTGTCCACGCTGCAACGGCCCGGTGCGAAAGGTATCCCGTTCTTCTTTGTGCGAGTGGACCAGGCCGGCACAATCACCAAGCGCCACTCTGCCACCCGGTTGCAGTTCGCGCGTTTCGGTGGGGCCTGCCCGCTTTGGAATGTCCACAGCGCGTTTGAAACGCCCGGCCGCTTCCTGCGCCAGCTTGCCGAAACGCCCGACGGCATCCGATACATATCGCTTGCGCGCGACATCTCGAAACCGGCAGGCCGGTTCGGGGCACCGGTGCGGCGCTATGCCATCTCGCTGGGGTGCGAGGTGCGCCATGCGCCCGCGCTGGTCTATGCCGACGGGATGGATACGACACGCGCATCAGCTTTTGAACCTATCGGCATCTCTTGCCGAATTTGCGTGCGCAAGGCGTGCCATCAACGGTCGGTCCCGCCGTTGGAACGACAGATCGTGGTTGATCCCGATCTGCGCGGGGTGTTGCCCTATCGGGTTGAATGATCTGCGCTGGCGCAAACGCTGATCAACGCTGCGATGTCGCCCATGCAGGATGTATCCAGGGTGCGTCATTTGACGCGGGCAGCAGGCCCTTCCCCAATACATGATCCGCCATCTTTTCCCCAACCATGATCGACGGTCCATTCAGATTGCCATTGGTAATCCGCGGAAAGACAGAGCTGTCGGCCACGCGCAGCCCCTCAACCCCGATGACGCGGCCTTGGGGGTCTACAACGGCACCGGGGTCATCCGCACGCCCCATGCGGCAAGTGCCACAGGGATGATACGCACTTTCCGCATGTTCGCGGATGAACGCGTCGATTTCGGCATCGCTTTGCACGTCGGCACCGGGCTGGATCTCGTGTTTGACATAAGGCTTGAAGGCATCCTGAGAGAAGATCTCGCGGGTCAGGCGAATGCATCTGCGGAACTCTTCCCAATCCTTGTCCTGCGACATGTAGTTAAAGGCGATCCTTGGGTCATCCGCAGGGTTGGCAGAGGCCAGCGTAACCGCCCCTCGCGATGTCGACCGCATCGGCCCGACATGCGCCTGAAACCCATGCCCCTCGGCGGCGGCCCTGCCGTCATAGCGTACGGCGATGGGTAGGAAATGATACTGGATATCGGGGTATTTAATGCCAGCCTGCGACCGGATGAAGGCGGCGGATTTCGAACTGGTTCGACGCGCCCATGCCGGTCTTCGTGAACATCCACTGCGCTCCGATCACGGCCTTGGAGAGCACATTCCAATGCTTGTAAAGCGTGATCGGCTGGCTTGATGCCATCTGCAAATACACCTCAAGATGGTCCTGAAGGTTCTGCCCAACGCCCGCGCGGTCTGCGATCACGGGGATACCGTGCGCGCTCAGATGGGCGGCGGGGCCGATCCCCGACAGCATCAGCAACTTCGGCGAATTGATCGACGACGCGGAAAGGATCACTTCGGCCCCTGCCCGCAGCACCTCGCGTTTACGCCCGCGCAGCACCTCGACACCCACGGCACGCCCGTTTTCGATGACCACTTTTTGCGCCAGGGCACGCAGCATCACGACATTGCCGGTCTTCAGCGCAGGGCGCAGATAGGCGTTCGCGGCAGACCAGCGGCGTCCGTTCCAGACGGTCTGCTCCATCGGGCCAAAGCCTTCCTGTTTTTCCCCGTTGTAGTCATCCGTGGTCTCGTATCCCGCTTGTCTGCCCGCCCTCACGAAGGCATCGAACAGCGGGTTCTGACGCGGGCCCCGGCTGACGTGCAGCGGGCCGTCGGTGCCGCGCCACCGCGCATCGCCGCCGTGGCCGCCATCATGCCAGCTTTCCATGCGCTTGAAATAAGGCAGCACATCGGCATAGCCCCAGCCGTCGGCGCCGGTCTCGGCCCAATGATCATAGTCCATCGCATGACCACGCACATACACCATGCCGTTGATCGACGAAGACCCACCGATCACCTTGCCCCGCGGACAGGCCAGACGGCGGTTGTTCAAATGCGGTTCGGGCTGGGTGGTATAGCCCCAGTCATAGCGCTTCATGTTCATCGGATAGGACAACGCGGCAGGCATCTGGATGAACGGGCCCGCGTCGGTCCCGCCATGTTCGATGACCAGAACCTTGTGCCCGGCCATGGCCAGACGATAGGCAATCACGCATCCCGCACTGCCCGCCCCCACAATGATGTAATCCGCGTTCATATACTACCTCTTGCTTCGTGATTCTGGCGCGGGTCAAGGATGCCGTCAGGCACCGCGCCCTTTGCGCGGCTTGTCCTTGAGGCGCGCCGGAATCGCATCTCAAACTTGGTGGGGTGACTTGAGGATCACATTGATCCCTCAAGCACCTCTCAGCATTTTTCCAATCCCTCCTTGATCCCTGCCTGTCACGTTTCAGGGGGCGCGAAAGGGGGCGTCACAAAATCAGGAATCGAATGCGCGTCAGCGCTCCTTTGGATCAGGCCTGCCGCTAAAAGGGCGCTTCGAGTTTGCCCATGCGCACGTATACGGATTTCAACTGGCTATAATGTTCAATCGCGGCTTTAGAGTTTTCGCGCCCCACGCCAGAGTTTTTCATGCCGCCAAACGGGGCCTCTACAGGCGCATCGTTATAGGTGTTGATATAGCAGGTGCCTGCCTCGAACCGGGCGGCAACACGGTGCGCACGGGCCAGGTCGCGGGTGAACACGCCTGCGGCAAGACCGAATTCGGTATCATTGGCACGGGCCATCACATCATCTTCATCGTCGAAATCCAGCACCGACATAACGGGCCCGAAAATTTCTTCTCTGGCGATGGTCATGTCATCGGTCACATCGGCAAAGACCGTGGGCTGCATGTAAAACCCGTCGCCCTTGATCGCATTGCCGCCGAACACCACCCGCGCGCCTTCGGCCTTGCCCTTTTCGATATAGCCAAGCGCGATCTCCAGCTGGCGCTTCGAGACCATTGGCCCAAAGCTGGTCGCAGGGTCCATAGGATCGCCAATCACGGCATTCTCCAACCTCTGGGCCAGTCGCGTCAAGAAAGCCTCCTTGATGTCGCGGTGCACGAAAACGCGGGTTCCGTTGGAGCAGACCTGACCCGAGCTATAGAAATTGCCCAGAATCGCCCCGCTAACGGCGCTTTCGATGTCTGCGTCCTCGAACACGATCATCGGGGATTTACCCCCCAGTTCCATCGTGACGTGCTTGATCCCGGCCGCTGCCGCAGCATAGACCTTGCGGCCCGTGGGCACCGACCCGGTCAGCGATACCTTGTCGACGCGCGGATCGCTGACCAGCGCCGCGCCCACCTCGCCCATGCCTTGCACAACGTTGTAAAGCCCGGCGGGCAACCCCGCCTCGTGCAGTATTTCGGCCACTTTCAGGGCGCACAGCGGCGTTGTTTCAGACGGCTTGAAAATGATGGCATTGCCGCAGGCCAGCGCCGGCGCGCCCTTCCAGCAGGCGATTTGCGTCGGATAGTTCCACGCCCCGATGCCCACACACACACCCAAAGGCTCGCGGCGCGTATAGACCCAGTCTTCGCCCAGTTGAATATGCTCTCCGGTCAGGCTGGCCGCGATGCCGCCGAAATATTCCAACGCATCCGCCCCGCTGGTCGCGTCCGCCACGGAAGTTTCCTGATAAGGTTTGCCGGTATCATATGTCTCGAGCACCGACAGATCATGGTTGCGTGTGCGCATGATATCGGCGGCACGGCGCAGGATGCGCCCCCGTTCGGTGCCGGTCATCGCGGCCCAGGCGACCTGGGCCGAACGGGCTGCCGAAATGCCTGTTCGATGATGGCAGGCGTCGCGGCGTGGACGGTGGCAATTTTTTCGCCCGTCGCAGGATAAATCACATCAATCGGTGTGCCGGCGGTATCTTCGACATAGGCACCATTGATAAAATGGCTTGCTTCGGGTTGCGTTTGCATCTCGTCTCTCACTTTTTTCTGTTCGGTCTGCGCGGCTTTTTTGCGGGGCTGGCGACGTGATTATTCTCCGCGTGGGAAGCGCTTGTTTTCTTCCAGTACGTTCAGATCCATGTGATTGCGCATGTACTGTTCCGACGCGTTGCGCAGGGGCTGGTAATCCCAAGGGTAATATCCGCCCTTGCGCAGCGCTTCGTAGACGACCCAGCGGCGGGCCTGGCTTTTGCGCACGTCCGCATCGAACGCTGCCAGATCCCAACGGGCATCCGCCTTGGCCGACAGGGTTTGCCGGGTGCCTTGATGGGCGGGTTCTTCGGCAAGGTTGGTCAGCTCATACGGATCGGCATCAAGATCGAACAGCTGGTCGGGGTCCAGCGCGCAGCGGTTGAACTTCCACTTGCCATAGCGCAGCGACACCATCGGCGCATAGGAGCCTTCGGCGGCATATTCCATCGCCACAGGTTCAAGCCGTTCGGTGCCCTGCCCCATCGGCACAAGACTTTGGCCCGTCGTCCATTCCATCACCTCGTCCATCGACACGCCCGCCAGATCGCAAAGCGTCGGGCAGACATCAATGTTGCTGACTGGCGTCTCGTGCAATCCGGGTTCCATCTGCGGCGCTGCGATCATCATCGGCACCCGCGACGATCCCTCAAAGAAGCTCATCTTGAACCACAAGCCGCGTTCGCCCAGCATATCGCCATGATCCGACACAAAGACGATAATCGCCTCTTGCCGGGTGTCTTCGAGGGTCTGAAGAATTTCGCCGATCTTGTCATCGAGATAGCTGATATTGGCGAAATAGGCCTGACGCGACCGTTTGATATTCTCTTCGGTGATGTCGAAACTGCGCCAATCGTTGGCGTCAAAAATGCGTTTGGAATGCGGGTCCTGATTTTCATAGCCCAGATCGGGCACCTCTGGCAGCAGATGATCGCAGTCGGCATACAGGTCCCAGTATTTCTTGCGTGCCACATAGGGGTCATGTGGATGCGTAAAGCTGACAGTCATGCACCACGGGCGATCATCCAGCCCGCGTGACAGGTCATAGATCTTGCGCGTTGCCTCGTATGCGACGGCGTCGTCATATTCCATCTGGTTGGTGATCTCGGCCACGCCCGCGCCTGTCACCGACCCCATGTTGTGATACCACCAGTCGATCCGTTCGCCGGGCTTGCGATAATCCGGCGTCCAGCCGAAATCGGCGGGATAGATATCGGTCGTCAGGCGCTCTTCAAACCCGTGCAATTGGTCTGGGCCGACAAAGTGCATCTTGCCCGACAGGCAGGTATGGTATCCCGCACGGCGCAGGTGGTGCGCATATGTCGGCACGCTTGAGGGGAATTCAGCGGCGTTGTCATAAACGCCCGTGGCGCTTGGCAATTGGCCCGACATGAACGCAGCGCGCCCCGGCGCGCAAAGCGGGCTGGCGGTGTAAGCGTTCTTGAAGCGGGTCGACCGCGCGGCCAGCTTTTTAAGGTTGGGCGCATGCAGCCACTCTGCCGGGCCATCGGGAAACAGCGTACCATTCAGCTGGTCGACCATCAGGATCAGGATATTGGGTTTGGTCATTGCGTGTCTCCCACCAGTGTATTGAGCAACGACAGCGCCTGATCACAGGCCCGGCTTGAGCTGCCGCTGTCCGATAGGGCCGCGCGCAGATAAAGCCCGTCAATCAAGGCGGCAAGGGTCTCGGCGTCCTGCTCGGGCTGCTTAGAAATAGGCCGCAGCGCGTGGGTCAGGTTGGACCGCAGCCGTCCCTGATACACAATCAGCAACCTGTACGTCTCGACGTTCGTGCGCGACGAGGAATAAAGCGTCATCCAGGCACTGACCGTCGCCGGATCGAAACAGCTTTCGTCGAAACTGGCGCGGATGATCGCCCCGGCCCGGTCCAGTGGCGTTGTGGCACGGCGCAATTCGCGCCGGACCTCGGCGCTGTATTCCGACAGGATATAGCGCATCGCCGCGAGAAAGATCTGATCCTTGCCACCGAAATAATGATGCGCCAGTGCCGAAGACATGCCAGCACGCCGTGCGATCTGGCCCACGGTCACATCCAGCGACTGCGCGGCACCAATCTCGGCTATGGTTGCCTTGACCAGCGCATCGCGACGAATGGGTTCCATTCCAAGTTTCGGCATACCGGGTGGTCCTTGCGTGACACATACATTCTGACCGCTTGATGAAGTAAGGTTATTGACTGACAAGTCAATAAAAACCTGTGCCCTGACCCTCGCTCTTTAGCGCGTTCAGAATTTGGTCGCGGTGCTGGCCGGTGTGATCTGACGGTTCAGCATCGCCTCGCGCCAAGTGATGAACGTTACCGAACCCAGAATGACAAAACCGCCCAGGATCACCCAGACATCCACCGGTTCCGAAAACACGGCAGCACCAAGGGCCGTGGCCCAGACCAGTTGCAAGAACGTCACCGGCTGCGTCACCGTCAGCGGGGCCGCCGCAAAGGCCAGCGTCATCGTGTAATGGCCAGCGGTGGCAAAACATGCGACGGCGGCCAGCAAGCCAAGCTCGCTCCAGGTTGGGGCGATCCAGACAGGCACGACAAACGGAACCAGAAACAGCGTCACGAACAGCGACATCATGGCCACGACGACCGACGGCTTGACCTCGTCGGCCAGCACTTTGGCCAGCAGATAGGCCCCGCCAAAGACGACGGCGGCGATCAGCATGGCGAAATGCCCGGTGGTCAATTCGCGAAAACCGGGGCGCAGAATGATCACCGCCCCCGCAAGCCCCAGAATAACCGCAACGATCCGGCGCAACGCAAGGGTTTCACCCAAAAACAGCGCCGCGCCGATGGTGACATAGATCGGGGCCATATAGTTCATCGCCGTCACCTCGGCGATCGAAATACGGGTCATCGCATAGAACCACAGGATCACGCCCATGGCATGCAGGCCGCCGCGCAGGCCAAACAGGCGCCATTGCCTGAACGTCAACCGCGAGGCGCGCACCGCATTCAGGGCGGGCAGCAAGAAGACCAGCCCCATGCCATATCGGATAAACGCCGCCTCGGCGGCTGGCAAACGTGGCCCCATATATTTCACAAGGGCGGTCACGCAGATAAAGCATATGCCCGTCACGACCATCCAGAAGATGCCCGAAACAGGACGATGAGGCAGCGCAGTTGTCATGCCCGCACCTTTCCCCAATGCGCGGGCAACCACAAGATCACATCAGCAGAAGTTTCACCGCAATCGACCACATCGTCAGCGCGATGATCCCATCCAGTATCTGCCAGCTGCGCGGCCTCGCAAAAAACGGGCTCAGCAGACGCGCACCATAGCCAAGGGCGAAGAAGAACACAAAACTGCCCATGACCGCACCGGTGCCGAAGACCAGCCGGTTGTCATATTGCGCGGAAATCGACCCCAGCAAGACGACGGTATCAAGGTACACATGCGGGTTCAGCCAGGTCAGCGCCATCAACGTCAGAAGCGTGCGCCGCAGGGTCGGTGTTGCGGCCCCCCCGGCCTTCAGGGCCGCACCCCCACGCCAGGCCGACAAGGCGTTCTGTGCGCCGTACCAGATCAGGAACGCAGCGCCACCCAGCCGCATCACCGTCTCGAACCAGGGCACCAGCGTGGCCAGCGCCCCAAAGCCCGTCACACCCACCGTGATCAAAACAGCATCCGAAACGGCACAGGTCAGACAGACCCAGAACACATGCTCGCGCCGCAGGCCCTGGCGCAGCACAAAGGCATTTTGCGCACCAATCGCCAGGATCAGGGTCAGGCTCAGGGCAAAACCCGACAGGAAGGTGGTGATCACAGGCAAGCTCCATCATCTGACAGATCCGAGGCCTAGCAGTTGACTTTTGCAGTTCCAAGAAAAACCGTGGCCCTCTGCAGGGTTGGACGCGTGTGATGTGTTGTTCTCGTAATATTTCACCGACCGGTGAAACAATTGCGTGATATTGGCCGTGGCTACTGGTGAAAGCTGACTATGACACTTATGTGACGCTCACTCTGAAAAGGAAACAAGTCATGTTTGACGAAAAACAGAAGCTGGAAATCAGCCAAAAGGAACTGGCGCTGATCAAATCCGCGCTGCACACCCAATCCAAGATTCTAAGCGTTCAGGCCAGCGCGGGTGGTTCAAAAGCACTGGCACGGCTGAACGACATCAAGCGCGTTCTTGCCACGATCACACAGCAAAAGCCGGTGGCCCGCAAGACAAAGCCCGCCCGCGGCGGTTTCTTCAGCATGTCCCGCCTGCTGGGATAAGCAATCTATCACGCAAACGACCGGCAGAAAAAAACCGCCCCCCAAAATCGGGAGGGCGGATTTTTCATGTGCCATCGCAGCCTGAATGACCGCCTAAAGTTGCGACATCACCTCGTCTGAGGCCTCGAAATTCGTCGTGACACGCTGCACATCATCATCGTCTTCAAGCGCATCAACAAGCTTCATCAGCTTTTCCATCGCTTCAAGGTCCATCTCTGTAGTGGTTGTGGGCTTCCAGACCAGCTTGGTGCTGTCGGATTCGCCCAACTCTGCCTCAAGGGCCGTGGCGACATCGTTCAGGTCAGTGTCCACACACCAGATCACATGCCCCTCGTCCGAACTTTCGACGTCTTCGGCACCCGCCTCGATCGCGGCCATCAAAACAGTGTCTGCGTCACCAATTTCTGCGGGATAGGTGATCTCGCCCTTGCGATCGAACATGAAACCGACGCTTCCGGTCTCGCCCAGGTTGCCGCCATTCTTGGTAAAGGTCGACCGCACGACCGAGGCGGTGCGGTTGCGGTTGTCAGTCATCGCCTCGACAATCACGGCCACACCGTTGGGGCCATACCCCTCATAGCGGATCTCTTCGTAGTCTTCACCGTCCCCGGCCTGGGATTTCTTGATCGCCCGGTCAATCACATCCTTGGGTACAGAAACCGACTTGGCCTCCTTGATCGCCAGACGCAGACGCGGGTTCTTGTCGGGATCGGGGTCACCCATCTTGGCGGCAACGGTGATCTCTTTCGACATTTTGGAAAACACCTTGGCGCGGATCTTGTCCTGTCGCCCCTTACGGTGCTGGATGTTTGCCCATTTTGAATGGCCTGCCATGGTAACCTCGTCTACGATACTGCGGAATTGGCCCTCTATAAGCCAGCACAGGCCCGCAAACAAGCCACCCCCCGCATCTCTCGAACCGCTTCTCTGGCTTTCAAATATCCTCGGGGGTTTGGGGGCAGACAGCCCCCAATCGTGTCCGCAAAGCCAGACACCATCGCACGCGTTCCGGCTGCCGGAATCCATATTGGGGCCGCCGGATTGGGGGCCAGCCCCCAAACCCCCGGGATATTTGAAAGCCGAAGAGGCAGGGGATCCGTTACCAGATCAGGGGGATGATCGCAGATACGATCAGGGACATGGTGACATTCAACGGTATCCCGATGCGCATGAAATCGGTAAAGCGGTACCCCCCCGGCCCGTAGACGAGCGTGTTGGTCTGGTAGCCGATCGGTGTGGCAAAGGCGCACGATGCCGCGATCATCACGGCGACGACCAACGGGCGTGGGTCCATCCCAAGGGCCGCCCCAAGGCTGATCGCGATGGGGGTCATGATCACCGCGACGGCGTTGTTCGAGACGATCTCTGTCAGGATCGTGGTCATCAGGAACACGGCAAAAATCACGAAGAACGGAGAGAGGGTGCCGAGGAACGGCGCAATGTTATCCACGATCAGGCTGATCGCACCGGAATTTTGCAGCCCCGCCCCCACTGCAAGCATTGAAAAGATCAACGCCAGCAAGCGCCCATCAATGAACGAGAATGCTTCTTCCGCATCAATGCAGCCGGTTACAAGCACCAGGGCCACCGCAAGCACCGCCAGCAGCAGGATCGGAGCCACGTTGAGCGCCGCGAGCACCACGATGCCCACCAGTGCCGCGATGGCGATGGGGGCGTGGCCGCGCCGGAATGCGCGCGCTGACGGCTGCGAGACATCGACCATGTCCATATCAGAGGCCAGCCGCTGGATGTCAGCCATCGCGCCTTCCAGCAGAAGAGGGGGGGGGGGGGCGCATTTGAATGTCACCATGTCCCTGATCGTATCTGCGATCATGCCCCTGATCTGACGTCAATATTTCCCTGCTTCTTCGGCTTTCAAATATCCCGGGGGTTTTGGGGGCTGGCCCCCAATAAGGATCACAATCTGGCCGCCAACTGAATTCCGGCAGCTCGAACGCGTGCGGTGTCTGGCTTTGCGGGCACGATTGGGGGCTGTCTGCCCCCAAACCCCCGAGGATATTTGAAAGCCAGAGAAGCAGTTCAAGAGATAAGGGGGGTGGCTTGTTTGCGGGCCTGTGCTGGCTTATAGAGGGCCAATTCGCAGTTGTCGTAGACGAGGTTACCATGGCAGGCCATTCAAAATAGGACAAGATCCGCGCCAAGGTGTTTCCAAAATGTCGAAAGAGATCACCGTTGCCATCGGTGACCCGACCCCAACAAGAACCCGCGTCTGCGTCTGGCGATCAAGGAGGCCAAGTCGGTTTCTGTACCCAAGGATGTGATTGACCGGGCGATCGATGAGGGAAGCCGGGGACGCGGTGAAGACTACGAAGAGATCCGCTTTGAGGGGTATGGCCCCAACGGTGTGGCCGTGATTGTCGAGGCGATGACTGACAACCGCAACCGCACCGCCTCGTGAGTAGACCTTACCAAGAATGGCGGCAACCTGGGCGAAACGGGAAGCGTCGGTTTCATGTTCGATCGCAAGGGCGAGATCACCTATCCTGCAGAAATTGGTGACGCAGACACTGTTTTGATGGCCGCGATCGAGGCGGGTGCCGAAGCATCGAAAGCTCGGACGAGGGGCATGTGATCCTGGTGTGTGGACACTGACCTGAACGATGTCGCCACGGCTCCTTGAGGCAGAGTTGGGCGAATCCGACAGCACCAAGCTGGTCTGGAAGCCCACAACCACTACAGAGATGGACCTTGAAGCGATGGAAAAGCTGATGAAGCTTGTTGATGCGCTTGAAGACGATGATGATGTGCATGGTCTCACCGACGAATTTCGAGGCCTCAGACGAGGTGATGTCGCAACTTTAGGCGGTCATTGCGGGCTGCGATGGCACATGAAAAATCCGCCCTCCCGAATTTGGGGGGCGGTTTTTTTCTGCCGGTGCGTTTGCGTGATTGATTACTTATCCCAGCAGGCGGACATGCTGAAGAAACCACCGCGGGCGGGGCTTTGTCTTGCGGGCCACCGGCTTTTGCTGTGTGATCGTGGCAAGAACGCGCTTGATGTCGTTCCAGCCGTGCCAGTGCTTTTGAACCACCCGCGCTGGCCTGAACGCTTGAAAATCTTGGAATTTGGTTGTGGCGGCGCAAATTCGATCAGCGCCAGTTCCTTTTGGCTGATTTTCACTTCTGTTTTCAGTACAAACATGACTTGTTTCCTTTTCAGAGTGAGCGTCACATCAGTGTCATAGTCAGCTTTCACCAGTAGCCACGGCCAATATCACGCAATTGTTTCACCGGTCGGTGAAATATTACGAGAACAACACGTCACACACGGGTGAGACGGGCCACGGTTTTTCTTGGAACTGCAAAAGTCAACTGCTAGGCCTCGGATCTGTCAGATAATAGAAGCTTGCCTGTGATCACCACCTTCCTGTCGGGTTTTGCCCTGAGCCTAGACCCTGATCCTGGCGATTCGTGCGCGGGATGCCTTTGTGCTGCGCCAGGGGGGCGCGGAGCCTGTGTTCTGGGTCTGTCTGACCTGTGCCGTTTCGGAGCTTGTTTTAATCACGGTGGGTGTGACGGGCTTTGGGGCGCTGGCCACGCTAGGTGCCCTGGTTCGAGACGGTGATCCGGCTGGGTGGGGCTGCGTTCCTGATCTGGTACGGCGCACAGAACGCCTTGTCGGCCTGGCGGTAAATGCCCCTGGAAGGGAGGGGGAAAACTACACGAGACACCGAGCCTGCGGCGCACGCTTCTGACGTTGATGGCGCTGACCTGGCTGAACCCGCATGTGTACCTTGATACCGTCGTCTTGGG
The DNA here is from genome assembly GCA_963728645.1 of uncultured Alphaproteobacteria bacterium. GTDB lineage: Bacteria > Pseudomonadota > Alphaproteobacteria > Rhodobacterales > Rhodobacteraceae > Sulfitobacter. Next base: position 249,601 of record CAVSLU010000003.1, read on the forward strand.
TCATTTCCCCGCGCAATATGACGACCGGCTGGTCTTAGGCACACGGTGCCGTCATGGGCAGTTTTGTGTTCTTCTTCGCCCTTCGGCTATGGCGCGCGTCTGCTGAGTCCCCATTTTTTGCGAGGCCGCGCAGCTGGCAGATACTGGATGGGATCATCGCGCTGACGATATCATGCCGACTGCGGTGAAACTTCTGCTGATGTGATCTTGTGGTTGCCCGCGCATTGGGGAAAGGTGCGGGCATGACAACTGCGCTGCCTCATAGTCCTGTTTCAGGGCATCTTCTGGATGACAGTGACGGCGGCATATGCTTTATCTGCGTGACCGCCCACTGTGAAATATATGGGGCCACGTTTGCCAGCCGCCGAGGCGGCGTTTATCCGATATGGGATGGGGCTGGTCTTCTTGCTGCCCGCCCTGAATGCCGTGCGCGCCTCAGCGGTTGACTTTCAGGCAATGGCGCCTGTTTGAAGGGGGCAGCCTGCATGCCATGGGCGTGATCCTGTGGTTCTATGCGATGACCCGTATTTCGATCGCCGAGGTGGCGACGGCGATGGATTATTATGGCCCCGATCTATGTCACCATCGGCGCGGCGCTGTTTTTGGGTGAAACCCTTGCGTTGCGCCGGATCGTTGCGGTTATTCTGGGGCTTGCGGGGCGGTCGTGGTTCTTGCGGGCAGGATTTTCGCGAATTGACCACCGGGCGTTTCGCCATGCTGATCGCCGCCGTCGTCTTTGGCGGGGCCTATCTGCTGGCCAAAGTGCTGGCCGACGAGGTCAAGCCGTCCGTCGTCGTGGCCATGATGTCACTGTTGGTGACGCTGTTTCTGGTTCCGTTTGTCGTGCCTGTCTGGATCGCCCCAACCTGGAGCGAGCTTGGCTTGCTGGCCACCGTCGCATGTTTTGCCACCGCTGGCCATTACACGATGACGCTGGCCTTTGCGGCGGCCCCGCTGACGGTGACGCAGCCGGTGACCGGCTGTTCTTGCAACTGGCTGGGGCCACGGCCGAGGTGCTGCCGTGTTTTCGGAACCGGTGGATGTCTGGGTGATCCTGGGCGGATTTATCATTGCTCGGTTGGGTTACGTTCATCACTTGGCGCGAAAGGCGATGCTGAACCGTGCACAGATCACACCACCACCGCCGCGACCAAATTCTGAACGCGCTAAAGAGCGAGGGTCAGGGCACAGGTTTTTATTGACTTGTCAGTCAATAACCTTACTTCATCAACCGGTCAAATCAAGCTGTCACGCAAGGACCACCGGGTATGCCGAAACTTGGAATGGAAACTCCGTTGGGAGAAAGTTGGCAATACGCTGGTCAAGGCAACCATAGCCGAGATTGGTGCAACGCTGGATGTAACCGTGGGCCAGATCGCACGGCGTGCTCGCGGGCACTCGGCACTGGCGCCGTCGTTGTTTCAGAAATTGGGGCAAGGATCAGATCTTTCTCGCGGCGATGCGCGTGTGCTCCTTTCGGAATCCGGCGATAAGAGTCCAGCGCGAATTGCGCCGTGCCACAACGCCACTGGACCGGGCCGGGGCGATCGTCCGCACAGCCTTCGACGAAAGCTGCTTGCTGAATCCAGCGAACGAGTTGCAGTGCCTGGATGACGCTTTATTCCTCGTCGCGCACGAACGTCGAGACGTACAGGTTGCTGATTAGGCAGGGACGGCTGCGGTGCAACCTGACCCACGCGCTGCGGCCTATTTATTGAGCAGCCCGAGCAGGACGCCGAGACACTTGCCGCCTTGATTGACGGGCTTTTATCTGCGCGCGGCCCTTATCGGACAGCGGCAGCTCAAGCCGGGCCTGTGATCAGGCGCTGTAGATTGTCCAATACACTGGTGGGAGACACGCAATGAAAAGATGTATTGATCCTGATGGTCGACCAGCTGAATGGTACACTGTTTGCCTGCGGCCCGGCAGAGTGGCTGCATGCGCCCAACCTTAAAGGGCTACGGCGCGGGCGCCGTGGACCCCGCTTCAAGAACGCCTGCACCGCAGCCCGGCTTTCAGCGCCGGGGCGCGCTGCGTTCATGTCGGGCCAATTGCCAAGCGCCACGGCGGCATTTATGACAACGCCGCTGGAGACCCCTGCGAGCGTGCCGACATATGCGCACCACCTGCGCGTGCGGGATGCCGTGCGCTCCCTGTCGGCAAGATCAGCTTGTGGGCCAAGACCCAATTAGAACGGGTTTGAAGACGCCTGACGACCGATATCTATCCGGCCGATTTCGGGGGCTGAACGCAAGCCCGGCGAACGGGCTGGATAATGATGA
>CAVSLU010000004.1:0-180052 GCA_963728645.1 uncultured Alphaproteobacteria bacterium
TCCCTGCTTTCACGCCGTCGACGGGCACGCCGTGCGGCGCTATGGCACCGACAAGATTTACCTGCTGCGCCCCGATGGGCATGTCTGCGCGGTCTTTGATACACCCGACCCCGCCGCCATCATCGCCGCGCGGGACCGCGCAACCGGAGCGACCGCATGATTTCCACCACCCCCTCGGCACCGACGGCGATGCCTTTTACAACGCCCTGATGGATTGCCACGAAGGCCTGACCGAAGATCAAAGCCATGCCCTCAACGCCCGCCTTGTGCTGATCCTTGCCAACGAAGTGGGCGATCTCGCCCGGCTTCGGGATCTGCTGACGTCGCTCGCAAGACAGCGGTGCCCTGAGTTCTCTGGCTCTTAAATATCCTCGCCGAAGGCACGCATCTGCCTCTTGGCAGATGCCAAATATCGTGCAGCGCGCAGCGCTTGCGCCCTCGAAACCGCCCCTGACGGGGGGTCTCGCTTGCCGGGCCAGCGCGACAGATGCCATGTGATCTATCGCTTGGATCCTGTGAGGGGCGATCTGCCTCGGGCGATCGCGGCCCGGACCAGGGACAAGTCCAACTGGACAAGGAACGATCTACATCACTGCGGGGGCCGCTTCATCTGATCTGCTGATCTTGTCCGGGGGCGCAGTCGCGCACCGATGGTCGTCAAAGATGGCCAAAACGCCGCTAAAGCCCGCCCGCATCACGGACCACGACTTTTTCGGCGAATGCAATGGGTTGACGCATGGGTACCCAATGTTTGAAACTCTTGGGCAACCGCCCGGCCAAGCGCCGGCCCCACCAAAAGGAAAACCGCATCACCAAGCCAGTGCCCCGCAAGAGGTGCACGCAAAAGGTCCATCCCGAAAAACGGGAAAGACCACCGCAACAGAGAGGAAGACCATGACATTTTTGACCCGTACCGGCAAACCCCTGCCGCAGTCCATTCTGGACTCTGCCGAGGCCGCCAAAAAGGACCCGGTGAACCGCCGCGAGTTTCTGGCCATCGCCAGTGCCTTCGGTGCCACCGCTGCAACCGCCTATGCGATGATCGGCATGCCCACGCCCGCGCGGGCCGCCGCCCACAAGGAAGGCGGCGTCGTGCGGATGCAGATGGAGGTCCGCGCGTTGAAAGATCCACGCACCTATGACTGGTCGCAGATCGCCAACTTCTCGAGGGGCTGGCTTGAATATCTCGCCATTTGGGAAAATGACGGCACCTTTACCCCCGCCCTTCTTGAAAGCTGGGAAATCAACGACAATGCCACCGAATACACCCTGAACGTCCGCAAGGGCGTGACATGGAACGACGGCACACCGTTCACCGCTGCCGATGTTGCCCGCAACATTGAAGGCTGGTGCGACAAGTCGGTCGAAGGAAACTCGATGGCGGGGCGTTTCGCGACCCTGATCGACGAAGCCAGCGGCAAGGCCATCGACGGCTCCATCACCGTTGTTGACGACCACACAGTGAAACTGATGCTGCCCGTCCCTGACATCACGTTGATCCCGGGCATGGCAGATTATCCCGCCGCCATCGTGCCCGAAGGCTTTGATGCCGACACGATGCTGGAAAATCCCGTTGGCACCGGGGCCTATCTGCCGGAATCCCTTGAGGTCGGTGTGAAAAGCGTGCTGGTCAAAAATCCCGATCACACCTGGTGGGGAACAGATGTTTACGGTGGTCCCTATATCGACCGTCTTGAATACATTGACTATGGCACCGATCCTTCTGCCTTTGTCGCAGCCGCCGAGGCTGACGAGATTGACGCCACATATTCCATTGAAGGCGAATTCATCGATGTGTTCGACACGCTGGATGGCTGGAACCGCAATGAAATCGCGACCGCCGCGACCATCGTCATCCGCCCCAACCAGATGGCCGAGGTCGATGGCATGAAGCCATATGCAGACGCACGCGTGCGCCGTGCCATCACGATGGCCGTGGACAACGAGGTTCTGCTGGAACTGGGATATGCAGGGCGCGGGCTGGTTGCCGAAAACACCCATGTCGGACCGATGCACCCGGAATACGCGCCGCTTCCTCCGCGCGTGGTAGATCCGGCAGCGGCCAAGGCGCTGATGGAAGAAGCAGGCATGGGCGATTACGAACATGAACTGTTTTCGATCGACGATGCCTGGCGCAAGGACACCACCGATGCCGTCGCCGCCCAACTGCGCGACGCGGGCATCAAGGTCAAGCGGACGATCCTGCCGGGGTCGACCTTCTGGAACGACTGGACGAAATACCCCTTCTCGTCCACCAACTGGAACGCACGGCCCTTGGGCGTGCAGATCTGGGCACTTGCCTATCGTTCGGGTGAGGCATGGAACGAATTTGGCTGGTCCAGCCCCGAATTCGACGCCCTGCTTACCAAGGCGCTTTCGGTCGCAGACGTAGAAGAGCGTCGCAAACTGATGGCCGAGGGTGAAGCGATGATCCAGAATGAAGGCGTCACGATCCAACCCTATTGGCGGTCGCTTTATAACCACACCAAAGAAGGTCTTGTCGGTGCCGCCCACCATATCGGCTTTGAATACCATCCGGCGCGTATGGCCTGGACCATGTGATCGGACCACCCGGAAAATCCACACAAAGGGCTGCGCATCGCGTGGCCCTTTGTTTTTGCGTCTGCCCCGATCACTATAGGCAGTTTTCAGAACAGCTGATCAAGGTCCGGTGACGGTGCCCATAGTTCAGCGTCTACCTTCTGCAACTCGACAAGCTGTCGGTGCAGCGCCTGATGCCCGATCCTGCCCGCGCGACCCATCAGCCCCGGCAGGCCCAGCTTGTGGGCTGCCACCTGATCCAGATCGCTGGCCGGGACACCCATAGCCAGCAGACCTGCCGCAACATTCATGACCCCCAGGATCACTGCATGCGCCGCTGCCTTGTCTGTCATTGCGACGGGCGCGATCCGGGCAAAGCGGGCCTCTTCCACAATCATGTCTTCCATCAAGGGATCAATAACCGCCCCGCCACCGCCCGGATAGCGATACCACCCAACCCCCACAGACCGCCCCAACCGGCCCTCACTGACCATACGGTCAGCAACCAGCAGGCCCGTTCCGTTGGCCCGCCGCCGCGCAAAGGCGACATCAAGGCCGATGTGATCCTGCGCTTTCAGCACCCCTTCGGTAAATCCCGCCTGCTCAAGCGCCTCGTCAAGATCCCAAGGGGTGGTCCCGACCAGCAAAAGGTGGTCTGCCAAAGCAAGCACCGCATCCAGCAAAACAGCCCCCACAAAGCTGTCGGTGCAGGCGCTGATTGCAAATCCAGTATTGGCCTTGCGAAGAAACGCCAACGCGCGGGCCCGCGTCATATCTGACGCCTCCCCAAACGCCACCTCGACAAAGCGCGGGTCCAGCAGATCCATCGCCACCGCACGCTGGGGCTTCGCAAGCCCACCAAGCGCACGCGGCCCGTCCAGCACAATCACCAGCGCACCGTCGGGGGCGCGGGCAGCGTGTAGTGCGCCGCCGACAAACACGTCGCATCTGTCAGGCAACCCGGTAGACAGGGAAAACGCGACGCCCGGACACCTGCGGACAAGCATATCGCGCACCCGGCGTGCATCGTTTTCATCAGGCTCGACCACAGTCAGGGTCATCCCCGCACAGCAAAGCACCTCAATCAGATCCGCGCTGACACCGCCCAGATCATAAAGCACGACATGCGTTTCAGACGGGTCTGTCACCCCTCGACAGCATCCAGAAAATGCCGCTTCCGGATCACCGACAGCAGATCACCCAACGAGGTTTTGACAGGGCGGTTCGACGTATTGACCTGCGCATCGGCCCGTTCATAAAGCGACTTGCGGGTATCAAGCAGGTTCTTGAGCTGGGTCATCGCGGCAGGGTTCCCCTCCATCGGGCGCACGTCACCTTGGGCGCGGACACGTTGCATATATTCCGCCGGGCTGGTGTGAACCCAAATCGTGTGAAACCGCTGCAACAGACGCGCATAGGTGGCCGGTTCCGCAACGATGCCGCCCGCGACTGCAAGGATCATACGCTCATGCGTGACGCTGATCCGCTCCAACGCTTCCGCCTCCATCTCGCGGTAACCTTCCTGACCGTAAAGCGCCATCACCTCGGCGATGGGCATATCATTCTCCGCTTCGATTTCCTTGTTCAACTCGACAAAAGGCAGGTCCAGCGCCTGACCTGCCAACTTGCCCAACGTCGATTTTCCCGCGCCGCGCAACCCGATCAGACAGATGCGACCGGCCCGCTGCGCAACCGGGCTTTGCGGCGACAGCACCGCGCGTACCTGTTGCTGCACGTCCATCGACGCGGCACTGAAACGCATGGCGACACGTTCGACATCGCGGTCCCAGGGGGCCCGTTCGGACAAAAGCGTTTCGATCCTGAGGTTCAGCGCCTGCGCCACCCGCTGCAACAACATGACCGAGATATTGCCCTCTCCCGCTTCGAGTTGCGCAAGATAGCGCGGTGACACACCCGACATCTCAGACAGCACACGACGTGGCAGCCCCTGCGCCTTGCGCGCCTCACGCACACGCGAAGCAAGCCGTTTGATCAACTCTTCACCGGGGTCTGTGGATTGATCCGTTTCGGCCATTGTGCTCACTTAATGTAAAATAGTGCAATTTTACCCGTAAGGAACCAGATTTCAACAAAATTCAGCACAAAAATGCATTACTCTGGGCGGATAAGCGGCTCAACGACTTTTCTGATACGGTCAGGGGCAGGCATGCTTTTGAACACATCGGCTTGCGTAAAGACGCATGTGAAACTGCCGGTAAAGCACAGCACCTCGTTCTGATAGGCTTTCATCCCGAAGGTGATCGATTTTTCGCCCAGTCGGGTCGGATAGGTCTCGCACATCAGGCGGTGGCGCGGGGTGACGGGGCTGCGGAAATCCATCGACAGGTTGACGAAGGGCGTACCCATGTTGCGGTCAATCTCCATCTGAAACCAGCCTTCGCCGTCAAAATGTTCCTCCCACCAAGCGTTGATCGCATCCAGCGCAAACCACGGCAGCCGCGCGGTATAGGCGATCTGCGCCGGGTCACAATCGCCCCAAGTGACGCGAATTTCATGCACAAAGGGCGTTGGTGTCATTCAGTAGGTTTCCACGTGGTAGCGGCCGTCTTCGCGCATGGCGTCGCGCAAGGTTGCCCATTGCTGCCCCATGCTTTCGGCGATTGAAGTCATCGCCTTTTCAACACCTTCTTCCATCCCCCGCAACCCACAGATGTAGATATGGGTGCGCTCATCGGCCAGAAGCTCCGCAACGGAATCCTGCTCGGCGACGATGCGGTCCTGCACATACTCCTTGTCTTGCCCTTCCTGCCGACTGAACACCAGATGCTGCTTCAGCAGGCTTTCCGGCACCTTCTTGAGCGGGCCGAAATACGGCAGGCTTTTAGGTGCACGCGCGCCAAAGAACATGGTCATGCCACCCGTCGCACCACTGCGCTGGCGCTGCATGGTGAAGGCACGCATCGGGGCGGATCCGGTGCCGGTACAGATAAGCAGCAAATGCGCCTGGGCATCTCCGGGCATCAGGAAGGTCGCACCGAAGGGGCCGGTCACCTCGACCTCGGCACCCGTTTCCAGATCGCACAGATAGTTTGACGCCAGCCCCTTATCCTCGCGCTTCACGGTGAGCGAGATGTTGTGATAGCCGGGGCGTTCGCCGTCCCGCGGGCTGGACACGGAATAAAGCCGAGGAAGATGTGCATTGCCATCCGCGTCTTTGCCGGGGGGGATAATGCCAACCGATTGCCCTTCGAGCACGGGAAACGGCAGCGCGCCGGGGTCAAGGATAATATGGCGCACGTCGTGTTCGGGGTCATCCGTCAGGCGATAGTTGCCCTGCACTTTCATCTTCGCGGGCTTGCCGAGGTTATACATGTTCACGGTGGGCTTGGCAGCGGTCAGCGGGGCCTTGGCCTTGCCGCCCGCCCCTTTATGCGCTTCGGCCAAAAGGGCCGCAACGGGATCAACGGCTTCTTCGTCATCACTGGCAGGGGCGGCTTCGATGTCTTCCTGCTCGGGCAGTTCGTCCATCTCGTATTGCTGTTCCAGCGTGTAGGGCGTCTGGACAACGCGCCATTCGTCAATCGATCCTGTGGGGCAGACCGGGATGCAATCCATGCAGAAATTGCACACATCCGCGTTCACCACGACGTTGTTGTCGTCATGTTCGATCGCACCGATAGGGCAGGTCATTTCGCAGGTATAGCAGCGGATGCAAATCTCGGGGTCGATCAGGTGTTGCTTGACGGGTTTGTTCATTGCGGTCGCTCCTGCGGTCAATATGCGGATGGGCGGGCCAAAGCCCACCCACCTTTCGTGCGTGCGTAGGGTGGGTGTAACCCACCGCGCCCATTAGGCCATGTGCAACTTCACATACTCGAAATCGCCGGGCTTGTTGTCGATGCCGACTTTGGGCGCGGCAATCCAGGACGCGTATTTGCCGGGCTCATAGCAAGGCACCATCAGCGACTGGATGTAATCGCCATCGGCCTTGGTGGGCAGCCATTCGTCGCGGCGCTTGTGCCATTCGTCAGCCGAGATGATGTTGCCCGCAGGGTCAACCGCCACGGTCGAGAACACGCCGATCTGGCGGTGGAAACCTTCATGTGGCAGCTTGAGTTCAAAATCGACGCCCGCTTTCTGGATCTGCTTGTTCCAGCGGCCTACGCCACCGGCAGCGTCACGGACATAGTCATCGCGCAGACGCATGTTGATGGCTGTCAGGGCCGGCACGTCTTCGGTCACGATCTTGCCGTCCTTGATGGATGTCACGGCATAGGTGTCGTTCGTTAGCTTGTGATCGTCGTCGATCCGCTGCTCCATATAGCGGCCCTTGATGCCGTAGTTAAAGGCGTTGGCGGCGTTGGTCGACACTTCCTGCCCGAACAGATCCAGCGACAGCGTATAGTGCAGGTTCAGCTTTTTCTGGATCGTCGGCAGGTCGATGACGCCAAGATCGCGGATCTTGTTGATGTCATAGGGGTCTGTGATGCCGGCCTTGTTCATCGCCTCAAGCGTCGCCTGAATGGTGCGGCCCACGCCGGTTTCACCGACAAACATGTGGTGCGCTTCTTCGGTCAGCATGAAGCGGCAGGTGCGCGACAGCGGATCGAAACCCGACTGCGCCAGTGATTTAAGCTGCATCTTGCCGTCACGGTCAGTGAAATAGGTGAACATGAAGAAAGACAGCCAGTCGGGCGTTTCCTCGTTAAATGCACCCAGCATCCGCGGGCTGTCATCGGAACCCGAGGACCGCACCAGCAGATCGTCCGCTTCTTCGCGACCATCGCGACCGAAGTATTTCTGCAGCAGATAGACCATCGCCCAAAGGTGGCGGCCTTCTTCGACGTTGACCTGGAACAGGTTGCGCATGTCGTAAAGGCTTGGCGCTGTCAGGCCAAGGAAGCGCTGCTGTTCAACCGATCCCGGCTCCGTATCGCCCTGAATGACGATCAGGCGTTTGAGCATGTTGCGATATTCGCCCGGCACTTCCTGCCACGCCGGTTCGCCAAAATGTTCGCCCATCGGGATCTTGCGGTCTTCGACGGCAGGGGCGAGCAGAACGCCCCAGCGGTATTCCGGCATCTTCACATAATCGAACTTGGCCCAGCCTTTCGGATCGACTGAAACGGCCGTGCGCAGGTAAACCATCGATTCCTGAAAGTTCTGCGGAATCAGGTCGTTCCACCAGTTGATGTAGCCGGGATGCCATTTTTCCAGCGCCTTCAGCACCTTCTTGTCCTGGCTCAGGTTCACGTTGTTGGGGATCTGGGTGTCGTAGCTTACGTTGATCAGGTCGAGCATTTGTTTTCTCCTCGTGGGGTCAAAATCTTTAAAGATTTTGGGACGAATTTTTTGAAAAAATTCGGGCCCGTTACACACGTTCCATGTTGTATTCACCGCGCACGCCTGTGCCGTAGCGTTGCAGCGCGCCATCCTTGCCAACCGCATTGGGACGCTGGAAAATCCAGTTCTGCCAGGCGGTCAGGCGACCAAAGATGCGGGTTTCCATCGTTTCAGGGCCTGCAAAACGCAGGTTCGCTTCCATGCCCGTCATCGCATCGGGGCTGAAGCTGGCGCGTTCTTCCATAAACAAGCGCACCTCGTCTTCCCAGTCGATGTCGTCGTAAACATAGGTGACAAGACCGGCCTCGTCGGCGGCATCGGCCTCCAGCGGCTGGCCTTTCAGGCCTTGCAGTGTCTCAAGATCCTCGGGTGTCCCAAGGAACCGCGTTTCAAGCCGGGTTAGATCGTTGCCCATCTTGTAGGTGCCGAAATTGCCGTCGGTCAATGTCACGGTTGCCAGCGGGCGGTTGTCGCCGTCGAATTCCTCAAGCATCATATAGCTGCGGTCAACGGCCCACAGCAGTTCAGCCAACGGCCCGGCAAAGCAGGACCCGTGTTCGACAATGGCCACCAGACTGCGCGAGGTCATATCGACGCGTTTCAGCACCCGCTTCCAGTATTGCAGGATCTCGTTGGCCAGCCAGTGGTCCTTGTGGTCCAGCAAAAGCGCCTCGTGCGCGACCACCAGCGCCGGGTCGCCCTGGGTCTGGAATTCAATCAGGCCAAGCTCTTTCTCATTGTTTCGCAGATGCAGGATCGCATCATCCAGCTCACGGGCACAGCGCAGGATCCACGCCTGATCGCCTTCGGCCACCAGCGCGTTCATATCGGCAGGTGCCGCTGCATCCGGCCCCTTGATCGTGACGGTGGCGCGTTTCGTGTCGCGGTGCAAAACAACCTCGACCGTGGAATAGCTGATGCCGTCGTCGGCGAATGTACGCACGATCGGCAGCAGCTTGATCCCCTGCGACACATCCGCTTTGGGCGATTTTTCCGCCATCTCGCGGGCACGCTCGACCACGGTGTCGTCAAACCTGGAGTTCGCGATTACCTCGTCGACCAAGCGCCAATCCTTCGCACGCTTGCCTTTCACGCCTTCTTCGATCGAGCAAAACACATCGGCGCGATCACGGCGCACCTTGCGCTTGTCGGTCACACGGGTCAGCCCGCCCGTGCCGGGCAGTACCGCCAGCAGCGGCACTTCCGGGAGCGAGACCGAGGACGTGCTGTCGTCGGTCAGCATGATATAGTTGCACGCCAGAGCAAGCTCATACCCGCCCCCTGCACAGGCACCTTTGACGGCGCAGATATAGTTCTGCCCGCTATCGGCCAGCGCTGCTTCGAATGTATTGCGGGTCTCGTTGGTGAACTTGCAGAAGTTCACCTTGTGGCTGTGCGCCGCGCCACCCAACATGCGGATGTTCGCCCCTGCGCAAAAGACCTTGTCCTTGGCCGACTGCATGACCACGACCTTGACCTCTGGGTGTTCAAACCGCATCCGCTGAACAATGTCGGCCAATTCAATATCGACGCCCAGATCATAGGAGTTCAGCTTAAGCTCGTAGCCCTCAAACAATCCCCCTTTTTCATCGACATCCATATAAAGGTTCGCAATAGGCCCATCATATTCAATCTTCCAATGACGGTATTTCGACGGGTCGGTCTGAAAATCGATGATCTTGGTCACGGCAGGTGTCTCCTTGAGAAGGCTCGGCCTTTGGAATGGGCTGGCCAGATCGGCCTCTGCCCTTTTGATGTCGAATATGGCACGATAATGCCATATATTTCGCGGCATCGCGCGTCTATTTGTTCAATTTAAGCATTATACCGCAACATTTGGCGTCTTGTTGTGTCTGTTCCGTCCATTTGGCAACATCCTGCACCCCAAGCCCCAGAATCGACCGATCCGATGGGCATTGCGCGAGATGCGCCAAAACCATGTCGCACAACCGCCGGGCCGCGCGGGGCATGTCCATGCGCAGCTTGAGCCGTGCATTTGCAAGTTGGATCACCGCCTGCGTCATGGCCCGCTCTGGCGACGGATCGGGCGTTTGCAGCCAGATTGCCTCAAGCACCTCGTGGCATTCCCAGAAATATCCGGCGTCGAAATAGGCACGTCCCGCACGCCACGCCTCCGTCTGGTGGAGTTGATCGAGGGGGACGCCATCGCTTGCGCTGGCCTTGATCGTATCGAACCAGTCTTCGGGATGGCGCGGCGTCTGGCCCGGCACATAAGCGTGCGGCGGCAAGCAGACGACGTCGGGCAGGTCAGGCGATTTCGACATTTTCACGCTCGATCCGATCCAAACGCGCACAGAATTCGCGGATCGCCTCAAGCGTCAGATGGGGCTGATCCTTTTGCGGCGCGTGCCCGCAGCTGTCCAGAATTGCTGTTTCAACGGGGGAATATATCCGCGTCTCGATCTCTTCGATCTGTGCAAGCGTGCCATAGGGGTCGTCCCGCCCCTGAATGGCCAGTACCGGAATACGCAGATGATCAATTGCGTCCGCGACGTTCCAAGCCGCAAATTCCGGGTCTGTCCAGGCGTCGTGCCAGCCGTGAAACGCGACATCGACATCGGCATGATGTTTTTCCAGCTTTGCCTTCAGATCGCCGTTTGCATAGGCGTCGCCTGTGGCTTTGATTGCGGCCAGCCCACCAGCTTCGGTGAAGAAATGCGGGGCCATCAGGATCAGCGACCGCACCCGCATGTCTGAAACCGACCCGGCGTATATCGTGGCAATCGTCGCCCCGTCGGAATGGCCCAGCAACACGGCATGTTCCACCCCTGCGGCATCCAGAACATCCCCCACAACCTCTGTCGCCTCGCGGGTCATATAATCCAGCGGGCGCGGCAAATCGACAGGATCGGATGCGCCGTAGCCCGCCCGCGAATACGCCAGCACACCAAAACCCGTCACATCAACCAGCTTTTGCGGAAAATCCCGCCAAAGACCGGTGCTTCCCAGCCCTTCGTGCAGCAAAACCAGCGTCGGTGCGTCGCCAGGGGCCGGCCCCCACGCAGCATATTCCAGCGATTTACCACCCGCCGTCAGGCGCAAGCCGGGCGCGTTTGACCATTCAATGCCCATCAACATCCCTCCCGAAGTTTGAACCGCTGTATCTTGCCTGTCGCCGTTTTAGGTAACTCTTCGACAACTTCGATCCAGCGCGGATATTTCCATTTGCCGACCTTTTCCTTGACGTGATCCTTCAGCTCGGCCAGCAGCGCATCGTCGGCAGCACCGTCCTTGAGCACAATATAGGCCTTGGGTTTCTCCAGACCATCGGCATCCTCGGCCGCGACCACGGCCGCCTCAAGCACACGGGGGTGACTGACCAGTGCCCCTTCGACCTCGAAGGGCGACAGCCAGATGCCAGAGACCTTGAACATGTCATCCGTGCGTCCGCAATAGACCAGCCTGCCACCTTCGCGCAGTTCGTATTTGTCGCCGGTCCGCGTCCAGACCCCCTCGAAGGTGGCGCGCGATTTTTCCCTTTGGTTCCAGTAACAATTCGCCGACGACGCGCCGTTGACCAGCAATTCGCCGACCTCGCCTTCCGAAACGTCAAGTCCCGTCTCATCGACCAGCCGCAAGGTGTAGCCGGGCACAGCCACGCCCGAGGTGCCATACACCACATCATCCTTGCGATTGCTCAGGAAAATATGGAGCATTTCGGTAGAACCAACTCCATCCAGAATAGCTGTGCCAGTGTGTTTTTCCCACCGTTTGCCAACGTCTTCCGGCAACGCCTCGCCCGCCGAGATGCAGGTGCGCAGCGGCGCGTCCAATGGCCCGTTCTTGTCCTGGAATGCCACCATCGCTGCATAAAGCGTTGGCACACCGCAGAAAATGGTAGGCTTGTGCGCATTGATCGCGGCGACCATATCGGGCGGCGTGGGGCGGCCCGCGAACAGCAGCGTCGTTGCCCCTACAGACAGCGGAAAGGTCATCGCGTTGCCCAGACCATAGGCGAAAAAGAACTTTGCGGCCGAAAACACCGTATCATCCTCGGCAATTTCCAGCACCTGCTTGCCATAGGTATCAGAGGTTGCACGCAACGCGGAATGGACATGTGCCACGCCCTTGGGTTGCCCGGTAGACCCCGAAGAATAAAGCCAGAATGCCACCTCGTCACTGCTGACAGGCAAGGTATCGACAGGCGTGGCACCGGCGGTAAATTCGTCCAGACGCGTGGTGCCCTCTGGCGCGTCGCCGATCACGACCACGTGGCGCAGATAGGGGTTATCGTGCACCGCGCCCTTGGCAACGTCCCACAGTTGCGCGGAGACAAACAGAATTGCGGCACGTGAATCGCGCAGAATCACGTCATAGACGGATGTGGCAAGCAAGGTGTTCAGCGGGATCGGCACGACCCCGCATTTTAACGCGCCCCAGAAGATCTGCGGAAACTCGATCTGGTCCATCACCAGCATCGCGGCGCGTTCTTCGGGGCGGATTCCGGCCCGCGTCAAAGCGCCCGCCACTTGCGCCGCACCGTGTGACAACCCGGCATAGGTCAGCGTTCGGTCACTGCCGATTTCGCGGTAGGCCACCTTTTCGCCGCGCCCTTCATCGGGGTGGCGGTCCACAAAATAGGTAACAGCATTCGCAGTGGCGGTGATCATCGCAGTCCTCCCAAACATCGATGCTTTATTGTGCACTAATGACAAAATGTCGCAAGCAAAGTGACAACATTTCGCATTTTAATGCACTAGATCGCCGAGATACGCGCCGGATCAGACGGATCATACAGCCGCGCCACCAGATCAGCGCGGCGCATCAAAATCTTGGGGAAATTAAGATTGCCTTTCGCCGTCGCCTCGCCGTCGCCCATCGAGGGCGGTTCGGCCATCACAAGCGCGCATGTCACCCGGTTCGCACTGCCGGTGGCCTTTGCCGCCAGCGCCGCCAGACGCGTGGCGATTTCTGCCATCAGCGGGCCGCAAATCAACGCGCCTGAAATCGTCGTGGCTTTGCCATGCCCGTGCAGCCAGCGTCACACGGTTCGGTACGATCAGCAGGCCGACTTCTTCGCGGCCCTGCCCCGTTAGCACCAGATCTGTCGCAAAGGGCGCAAGGGCGGCCAGCAGTTCCAGGCGAAGATGCGCCGCCCGCACCCATGTCCCTGTCATCAGCTTAAAGTCTTCTGACATGCGCCCGTCAAACATCAACCCTCTTGAGGGATCATCCTTGTCGATCAGCCGCATCGCGTCGCCCGTGATGAAAAAGCCTTCGTCGTCGAAAGCTTCGGCAGTTTTGTCAGGGTTGTCGTGATAGCCTTTCGTGATCGTATCGCCGCGCACGCGCACATCGCACCGGCCATCGGCATCAGGGATCAACTTTACCGTCACCCCCGGCAACGGAACGCCCACGATGCCCGCCCCCTTGGCAGGTTCATGCTGCAAAAGGGCAGCCGGGGCTGTTTCGGTCAACCCCCATGACGAGTTGATCAGCGGCAACTGCCCGCAGGTTTCCAGCGCCAGCCGTTCCAGTTCGGCCCAGGTCGCCTGCGGCAAGGACGCACCGGCGTAAAAGATCATGTCAAGCTCGGCAAAATACTTTTCGCGCAGGATCTTATCTTCGTTCAGGGCGGTGACAAGCTGGGCAAACCCCACCGGCACGTTAAAGCTGATCGTGCCCGAAACCTCGCGCAAATTCGCGAGCGTCTTGTCAAACAAGGTCGGTGCGGGCTTGCCATCGTCGATATAAAGACTGCCCCCGTTTGCCAGCATCAGATTAAAATTGTGCGACCCCCCGAAAACATGGTTCCACGGCAGCCAATCCACGATTTGCGGTGGCCTTTTGGTGACAAAAGGCAAGGCTTGCGCCAATTGCGCTTGGTTGGTCGTCATCATCTTCTGCGTGGTCAAAACCCCCTTGGGGTCCGAGGTTGATCCCGATGTCATCAGGATCTTGGCCAGCGTATCGGGCGTGATCGCGGCAAAGGCTGCATCGGGATCAGTGCCGCCGGGCACCAGCAGAGTGTTGAAATCAGTGGCACCGCTGTCACCCGGCGCTGATGAAAGCTTTTCGGCGCCCTGCACGCTGTCCAGCCCGAAAGCGCCAGCATAAAGCGCAGCATCCGAGGCATAGATCATGCCGGGGCGCACAAGCTTGACCACATATTCAAGCCGCGGCAATGCGGCGGGGATCAGCGCGTATTGCTCTGCCACCGGCACCGTTGGCACGCCGACATACTGCGCCGCAAGCGACAGCAGCGCGTGATCGACACTGTTGCCCGACACGATCAGTATCGGCCTGTCCGGCCCCAGATCGCGCCCCAGAAGATGGCCCGCAATGCTGCGGACCATCTCAAGCGTTTGCGCATAACTGACCGTCCGCCAGCCGTCACCCGACCGTTCCGCGATAAACACCTGATCGGGCGTGCGCGTGGCCCAGTGATGCAGCCAGTCGCCTGTGCAGCGTGCCACCGGCCCCAGATCATAGCCCGATTCCAGAATGATAGCTCCGTCAGGACGATCCGTGCGGGCCACCTTGTGCGCCCTGAGGTTCAGGTGATCGGTCATGCAGCCTCCCTCTGCCGCGCTATGCGCGGGGTGATGTGAAGTGGTCCCGTTGCCCTGCCTAGCCTGGCAACAGGAAAAGCGTGATGGCGGGGAACAATACCAGAATGATCACCCGGATGATGTCGGAGCCGACGAAATACATCACCGCCTTGTAGGTGTCGGTCATCGGCGTTTCGCGGTCCATCGAGTTGATGATGAACAGGTTCATCCCCACCGGCGGCGTGATCAATCCCACCTCGACCACGATCAGCACAAGGATCCCGAACCAGATCGCCAGATGCTCGGCCGTCATGCCGAAATCCATGCGCGGAAATCACCGGAAAGAAAATCGGCACGGTCAGCAGGATCATCGACAGGCTGTCCATCAGGCAGCCAAAGACGAGATAAAACACCAGAATGATCGTCAGCACCAGCCACGGGCTATAGCCCTGCCCCACGACCCAATCAGCCATGAATTGCGGCACGCCGGACAGCGCAAGGAAGCCGTTATAGAACCCCGCCCCCAGCACGATGAAAAAGATCATCGCGGTGGTCTTGGCGGTACCAAGCAGGCTTTCCCGCAGAACCGGCCAATTCAGACTGCCCGCCAGCAGCGCGGCAAGCCCGGTGCCCGCAGCACCGATGGCCGACCCCTCGGTCGGGGTGAACCACGCCCAGATAGATGCCGCCCACGACGATAAAGAAGATCACCAGCACCGGCCAGCGTATCAGCCAGCGCCCTGAAACGGTCGGCCATCGGCACCGCAGGCCGCGTGCCCGCTGCCTTGGGATTGACCCGCACATAAATCGAGATTGTGATGATATAGCCAAGTGCGGCCAGAATGCCCGGAATGAAGGCCGCGAGAAACAGCTTGGCGATGTTCTGTTCGGTCAGGATCGCATAGATCACCAGAATGACCGACGGCGGGATCAGGATGCCAAGGGTTCCCCCCGCCGCAAGCGTCGCGGTCGAAAATCCGCCCGAATAGCCATAGCGGCGCAGTTCGGGCAGCGCGACCTGCGACATGGTCGCCGCCGTGGCAAGCGATGACCCGCAGATCGCGCCGAACCCCGCGCAGGCCCCGACCGCCGCCATGGCAACGCCGCCGCGCCGGTGGCCCAGAAAGCTTTCCGCGGCCTTGAACAGCGACTGCGACATGCCCGACAGCGTCGCAAACTGCCCCATCAGCAGAAACATCGGGATGATCGACAGCGAATAGCTGGAAAATGTGGTGTAGGTCTCGGATTTCAGCTTGGCCAGCAACGGCGTGGGGTTGCCCCCCATTGCCATGTACCATCCGCCAAAACCACAAAGCAGCATGGCAAGCCCGATGGGCGCACGCAAAAAAACCATCAACAACAGGACAGGGAAGGACCAGAAGCCCAGTTCAAGATTGGTCACGTCAGTGGGCCCCTTGTTCGTTTGGCAAAAGTGTTTCGCCCCGGACAGCCTCGATCACGCGGATCACGGCGCAATAGACGGCGACAATGCAGGAAATTATTCCGGCACCAAAGCTGGCTGCATAGGCCCACCAGACCGGAAACTGCAAAAACAACGTGGTTTCGCCGTTGCCGATATAGCGCTGCATGCCCTCGTACAGGCGCCAGATGATCAGCACGATCACAGCGGCAAGCACGACTTCCCAGAACGCGGCGATCCAGCGGTTCACGGCATCCGAAAGGAACGAGGTGAACACATCCACGCTGGCATGCGACCCGTACAGTTGGCACACTGGCAGAAACGAAAAGATCGCAAATGCGATGCCCGCTTCAAGCAGTTCGTAATTGCCGTTGATCTCGCCCACGCCCATGTCGATCAGGCTTTGCGAGAAACCGGCAAGCTTTTCCTGAAAGAACGCACTGTGCAGTACGTTGTTGGCTGTGCGCCCGATAATGGATGCGGTTGTCATCAGAACCAGCGCCACCAGCACAAGCCCTCCGATCAGCGCAGTAAAACGGGCAAGGAACTGGATCAGCCGATGCATGTCACGTCTCTTTTTATTGGGGAATTTATTATGGAATTGTTCAGCAGGCATTCCGGGAAAAAAGGTCTGCAGTGCAGATCACCGCACCGCAGACCGGTTTTTTCGTCAGCCGCTTACTTACCGTAGGCATCCATCAACGATTTTGCCTCGTCGATCAAAGCCTGACCGTCAATGCCCTTGGTTTCCATATCGGCAACCCAGGCGTCATAGATTGGCTGCGCCGCATCGCGCCAGACTTGGGTTTGATCGGCATCAAGCGTGACGATGTTGTTACCCAGATCGACCGCAACCTGACGTGCGGGCCCATCCGCATCGGCCTGTGTGCCGCCCGCAAAGATCGAAAACTCCAGGCCGGAATTATCGTCGATCACCTTTTTCAGATCATCGGGCAGGCTCTCGTAGCGGTCCTTGTTCATCGCCAGAACGAAGGTCAGCGTATAAAGCGCGCTTCCGGTGAATTCGGTGTGGTTATGCACAAGCTCTGGCACCTTGAGGGATGTCGTCACTTCCCAAGGGATGGTCGTGCCGTCGATCACACCTTTTGAAAGCCCCTCGGGGATGGCGGGCACGGGCATGCCAACGGGCGTTGCGCCAGTGATTTGCAGCAGGTCATTGACCAACCGCGACCCGCCCCGAATTTTCAGGCCCTGCATGTCATCGGGGGTGCGCACTTCTTTGTTGGTGTGAAGCAGGCCGGGGCCATGTACCCATGTGCCCAGAATGTGCACATCCTTGAATTCAGTTTCTTTCATGTGCTCTTCAAACATCTGCCAATAGGCAGAGCTGGCAGCCCGCGCGTCTGTCACCATGAACGGCAGCTCAAACACTTCGGTCGAGGGATAGCGGCCCGGTGTATAGCCGACCACAGTCCAGACAATGTCCGCAACGCCATCAATCGCCTGATCCATCAGCTCAGGCGGCTTTCCGCCAAGCTGCATCGAGGGATAGCGCTCAATCTTGATGCGCCCCTCGCTCGCGGCTTCGACCTTGTCGGCCCATACATCAAGCACCAGCTTTGGCACGTTCGCCTGCGGGGGAAGGAACTGGTGCATGCGCAAAGTGACCTCTTGCGCCATTGCACTTGTCGCGCCCAAACCCACGGCAAGCGCCGCACCGGCCATCCCCAAAAGGGTTCTTCTAAACATCATTTGGTCTCTCCCTTGATTTGTCATACGGCCCACAATTTACCAATGTGGTTCCGATCCTTTGGATGGCTGCACTTTGCCCAGAATGCGGGCGGATTTTCAATCTGTGCGTGACCATCAATCCTTTTTTGCTGATATGCGCGCCCGCGACTTTGGTCTCGATGGCGCGATGCTCCCTCCCAAAATTGTTAGGCCATCTAACAATACTTGTCATTACTTTTTCAGGCTGTTCAGCAGCAAATCCCATAAATGCGGGGAAAAACGCTGCTTTCTACGCTCTTAAAATGCACTTTGATGCATCATAGCGAACGCTTCGGCACATTCGTCAAATCAAATGTCAGCCAAGTGAACTATAATGCAGCATTCAAAGCCCCCTCAGAACCAAGGGCGCAGCGACGCATGCATAAAATAAAGAGGTAAAGATGGTGGCGTTACCTGGATTTGAACCAGGGACCTAACGATTATGAGTCGTTCGCTCTAACCAACTGAGCTATAACGCCATCGGCGCTTCGAGTATGACAGCCCTTGGCCCCCGTCAAGGGCCAAAAGCCAATCTTATGCGATCACCCGACGTCGCGAACGGTATCGATCATCAACTGAACGTTGTCGGGGTCGGCATCGGGCGTGATTCCGTGACCCAGATTAAAGATATGCGGCCCCTTTGAAAAAGCTTTCACGATGGCGCGGGTTTCATCAACCAAGGGTTGCCCGCCGGTCACCATATGGCTTGACGCCAGATTGCCCTGCACGCAACCGTCGACCTGGACATTCGCCGCCGCCCAGTCCGCCGAGACGGAATTATCCAGCGCCACACAATCCACGCCAGTCGCCTTGTGAAAACCGATATACTGATCGCCCGCCTCGCGGGGGAACCCGATGATCGGAATGCCGGGATGGCGCTTCTTCAATTCCTGAGTGATTTCACGCGCCGGCTCCAACGCGTATTTCTGAAACGCCTCGCCCGATAGCGATCCGGCCCAGCTGTCGAAAATCTTCATGACTTCGGCCCCTGCATCGATCTGCGCAGACATATATTCGATCGTCGCCTTGGTGATCAGGTTCATCAGCAATTCAAACAGCGGGTTGTCATCAATGCGCAACTGGTGCGCCGGCCCCTGATCCTTGGTCCCCTGTCCGGCGATCATGTAGGTCGCCACCGTCCACGGTGCGCCGGCAAATCCGATCAGCGTGGTTTGCGGCGGAAGGGCCCCGGCAAGGTTGCGGACCGTCTGATAGATCGGGCTGAGCGTTTCGTGAATATCGTCCACAGGTTTCAATTTGTCGAAATCCGCCAGCGTGGTGACGGTCGAAAGCCGTGGTCCTTCGCCGGTGACAAACCAAAGATCCGCCCCCAAGGCCTGCGGCACCAGCAGGATATCGGCAAACAGGATCGCCGCATCAAACCCATATCGGCGGATCGGCTGCAACGTGACCTCGGTCGCCAGATCCGGGTTATAGCACAGCGACAGGAAATCCCCTGCCTCGGCGCGGGTGGCCTTGTATTCGGGCAGATATCGCCCCGCTTGCCGCATCATCCAGATCGGCGGTGTTGGCAATGTCTCACCCGCCAAAGCGCGCAAAATGGTTTTTGTGGGGGCTGTGTTCTGCGCCATGGCATCCTCGCGAAAAATCTTTTCTCTTTGGTCAAGATGTAAGGGCTGGAAGTCAAGGCGCTGGCGCCGCATTGTCAGATATAATTGACATGCCTGAAGAGAACTCCATGACCCTGACCTTGCCTACACCAGAAAATCCGATGCGCATCGGAACACGCGGCTCGCCTCTCGCGATGGCGCAGGCCTACGAGACGCGCGCGCGCCTTGCCGCTGCATTTGAAATTCCGCAGGCCGCATTTGAAATCGTGGTGATCAAGGTGACGGGTGACGCGATCCAGGACCGTCCCTTGAAAGAAATCGGCGGCAAGGGCCTGTTTACCCGCGAGATCGAAGAAGACCTGCTTGCAGGCAACATCGACATCGCCGTCCATTCGATGAAGGATATGCCCACGATCCAGCCCGGCGGCCTGCTGCTCGATACCTTTCTGCCGCGGGAAGACCCCCGTGATGCGTTTATCGCCCCGACCCTCTCGGCGCTCGACCAGTTGCAGGAAGGCGCGGTCGTCGGCACCTCAAGCCTGCGCCGCCGCGCCCAATTGCTGCACAAGCGGCCCGACCTTCAGGTCGTCGAATTTCGCGGCAACGTGCAGACCCGGCTGAAAAAGCTGGCCGATGGGGTGGCCGAATGCACGTTCCTTGCGATGGCGGGCCTGAACCGTCTGGGCATGGAACACGTGCCCGCCACGGCTATTGACGACACCGATATGCTGCCTGCCGTTGCCCAGGGGGCCATCGGCATCGAACGCCGCGCCGGGGATGCCGACACCGAAGCAATGCTTGCGGCAATCCACGACACGCCCACCGGCCAGCGCCTGACCGCCGAGCGTGCCTTTTTGCTGACGCTCGACGGATCATGTGAAACCCCGATTGCGGGTCTTGCAACGCTGGACGGCGACACCTTGCACCTGCGCGGCGAAGTCCTGCGGCCAGACGGATCCGAAGTCATCACCGGCAGCCGCACCGGCCCCATCAAGCACGGCGGCCAGATGGGCGTGGATCTGGCGCAGGAACTGCTGTCACAGGCGGGTCCGCATTTCTTCGATTGGCATCAGGCAATGCAAAATTGAAATAAAATGTCGCCCAAATGAAGAATCCTGAAACTCGGACGCGGGCAGCCCCGTGGGTGCTGCATGATCACGAAAGATCACGCAAACGAGTAACAGGAGTATACCATGACTTTCGCTAAAAAGATGATGACCGCAACTGCAGCTTTGGCTCTTACCGCTGGTGCCGCGTTCGCGGCGTCCCACTCCATGAAGAACCCAATGGTGGGTGGTGCCGAAATGTTCGCGGAAAAGAATATTGTTGAAAACGCCGTGAATTCGGCAGACCACACCACGCTAGTCGCCGCTGTAAAAGCCGCTGGCCTTGTCGATACGCTGTCTGGCGACGGCCCGTTTACCGTCTTCGCCCCTACAAACGCAGCGTTTGAACGTCTGGCCCCCGGCACCGTCGAGATGCTGCTCAAGCCCGAAAACAAGGCGATGCTAACGAAAATCCTCACCTGCCACGTTGTCGGCAAGGCTGTCATGTCCGACGCTCTGCAAGGCATGATCATGGATGACGGCGGCAAGCATCCTGTGCCAACCTTGGGCGGCTGCACCCTCGAAGCGTCCTATACCGACGACGGCAAAATGATGCTGGCCGATGAAAACGGCAACGCCGCTTTCGTCACGATCGCTGACGTGAAGCAGTCAAACGGCGTGATCCATGTCATCGACGGCGTCATGCTGCCCAAGCAATAAGCCGGCCGAACCCTCAAGCATAAAAATCAAAGCCCCCCGTCAGATCCGACGGGGGGCTTTCGACTGTGGGCTTTTCCGATCCGCTATTCCAAATGGAAAAAAATCCCGGGGGAGTCCGCAGGACGGGGGCTGGCCCCCAACCCGCCTCTCAGCACGTCACACCCATTTGGCCAAGGGTGGCAGGCTCATCAAAACAGCATTGGCGTCATGGCCTGTCTCAAGGCCGAATTTTGTACCCCGGTCATAAACCAGATTGTATTCCGCATAAAGCCCGCGATGGATCAGTTGCGCGTCCTTGTCGGCCTCGGTCCAGGCTTGGGATCTGCGTTTTTCAACAAGCGGCAGATAGGCGGGCAGGAAGGCGCGGCCGATGTCCTGGGTCAGGCTGAAATCCGCCTCCCAATCGTCAGTCGCATGATCATCCATGAAAATGCCCCCAACGCCCCGCGCCCGGTTGCGGTGCGGGATATAGAAATACTCGTCTGCCCATGCCTTGAGCTTGGGATAAAACGCGGCTCCGTGCGGATCCAGATGCGCCTTTTGCTGGGCGTGAAAGTGCGCGGTGTCTTCAGCGTATTCGATGCAGGGGTTCAGGTCGGACCCGCCCCCGAACCACCACGCATGCGGTGTCCAGAACATGCGGGTGTTCATGTGCACGGCAGGCGCATGGGGGTTTTGCATATGTGCAACCAGACTGATGCCCGACGCCCAGAACCGAGGATCTTCCGCCATGCCCGGAATGCCTTTGCGTGCGGCCATTGCAACCTGCGCGCGCTCCCCCAGCGTCCCATACACGGTCGAGATATTGACGCCGACCTTTTCAAACACCCGTCCGCCGCGCATCACGCTCATCAGGCCGCCGCCCGCATCTGACCCGTCTTCACTGGTGCGCGTGGTATCCGATACATCAAACCGACCCGGTGCCGCATCGGCCAGAGGGCCGCTGTCGTGGCTGTTTTCCAAGCCTTCAAATGCGGTCACGATCTGATTGCGCAATTCACGAAACCACGCCGCCGCGCGGGATTTTTCGTTTTCGAAATTATCTGTCATTCTGTCCCCGAGCCTCGTTTGCGCCGATTGCGCATGATCCTGTCGCGATCTGACTGGATCGGCTCGCGAAGGTCAATGCGCCGACCCTATCTAATGCGCCGGTGCATCCACTGCATCCAGCAACGACCGCCCACCATCGACCACGATCACCTCACCCGTCATGAAGCTTGAGCTGTCAGCGGCAAGGTACTGGATTGTGTCCGTCAACTCTGACGGTGACGCGATGCGGCCCAGCGGGGTGTGGCTGCGGATGTCATCGCGCCATTCGCGATTGTCAGCGACCGAGGCTTTCAACGAGCCGCTCATCACCGATCCGAAGGCCACGGCGTTCACGCGAATGCGGTGCGGCGCAAGCGTCAGCGCCATTGACCGCGTCATCTGCTCAAGCGCTGCAGCAGCCATCGAATAGGCCATCAACGACGGCGTCGTGTGACGCGACGTGATCGAGCTTAGGTTGATGATGCTGCCTACAGATCCCTCGGGCTGCTCTTCGGCCTGCTTGATCATGCGCTTGGCCACCTGTTGTGTAAGCTGCATGGCGGTCATCACATTCTCCTGCCACAGCGTTTCAACGCTCGTATCATCCGCGTCCAATGCGTCGGTGGGCAGAAAATGCCTCGAAGCGTTGACCAGCACGTCAACCTCGTCAAAGGCGTCAATCGTTGCGGAAACAAGATTGGCAATGGTCAGACGCTGGCGCAGGTCGCCCGCAAAAAAGCGGATATTTCCTTCGTCTCGGGCATCCCCCAATTCATCGACCAGACTTTTTTCGTCGATGTCGGCGCACATCACATTGGCGCCCTTGTCCGCAAACTGTCGTGCAATCGCAAGGCCGATACCGTTGGCCGCCCCCGTCACAATGACGGTCTTGCCGTTAATCGAAAAAGACATGCGAGGATCCTTTCAGGGCCGCTTTCTAAGGCCGGGCCAACGAGCGCCGCTTGCGCAATGGGCGGGCCGCGTGAAACAGTTTGAACCGCGCATCGCCGCCGATTTCCTCGACATGGGCAAAGCGCGTCTTGAGTTCGGCTTCATAGGGCAGATGGCGGTTGGCAACCATCCAAAGCTTGCCCTGCCCCGAAAGTACCCGCGCCGCGGCGGCGACAAAGGCCTGGCCGATCTGCGGCTCTGCCGCACGGCCTGCGTGAAAAGGCGGGTTCATGACAACGGCATCCAACCGGTGGGGCGGCTGCCAGACCGTGGCGTCTTCCCACAGAAATTCCGCCCGGTCATCGGTGACATTCCGGCGCGCGCATTCAAGTGCCAGATGCCCAGCCTCGACCACATACAGCTTTTCCACACCGGGCCGCGTCAACACATGGGCCGAAAGGAAACCCCATCCACCGCCAAGATCAGCCACCTCGGCCCCCAGCTTGTCGGGCAGGGCATCGACCAGCAGCGCCGATGCCAGATCCACACCGTCGGCCGAGAAAACGCCCGGCGCAGTCCAGAACCCGCCGTCGGTCAGCTCGGGGCCCTGCTTCCAATCAATGAAGAAGTCGGCGGCAGGTTCCGAAATCCAGAACAGCTTGCCATGCGCCTTCGAGATTGGGCCCTGAACGGTCACACGGTCGCGCATTTCGCGCAGGATACTGTCGACGCCATCGGTTTTCTGGCCATCGACCACAACGATCCCATCACACACCTCGCAGGCATCCGCAATCAGCGCACGGGCTTCGGCCTTGGCGCGGGGCAGGCACACGATACAGGCGGCATACCGGTCGTTGACCGCGTGCACCACATCATAGCCCCGCGCGACCCAGGCATCATGATCCGGCTTGAAACCCTGAATGATCCGCACGCGGTCCTTGTCCAGCCCCGGCAAATCGGCATCCCTGTGCGGCTGGAATACCGCGATCTTGCCTTCTTCAGGCAGTTCCAGGCCACCGCCATCCAGCGCCAGCAACAACCGTGCATCAATCACGCGTTATTCTTCTTTTTCCATGGTGCATTGCAGCGGGTGCTGGTGGCGCCGCGCAAAATCCATCACCTGCGCCACCTTTGTCTCAGCAATTTCGTGGCTGAACACCCCAACTACAGCCAACCCCTTTTTATGCACGGTCAGCATGATCTCGAACGCCTGAGCGTGGTTCAGACCGAAAAACCGCTCAAGCACATGGACCACGAATTCCATCGGCGTGAAATCGTCGTTCAGCAGCATCACCTTGTAAAGGGGCGGCCGCTTGGTCTTTGGCTTGGTCTTGGTCAGCAGATCGGAATCCAGATCATCCCGGTCTTTGTCAGCCATCATAAGTTGATCTAGGCGCATTGCTGCTCCAACGTGAATATCGGTTCAAAGCGAGTCGTATGACCGTCTATATAACCTGAATGCAGAATTAGAAAAGAGGGGGTGCCAAAGATGGCCCCACGCCTGACCACCATCGGCTTTGATGCCGATGACACCTTGTGGCACAACGAACGCTTTTTCGCACTGACCCAAGCGACCTTTGCCGGGCTCCTGCGCGACTATACCGACCCGGCCAGCCTGATGGACCGCCTTCTGGTGGCCGAGCGCCGCAATATCCCGCACTACGGGTTCGGCATCAAGGGCTTCACCCTGTCGATGATCGAAACCGCCATCGAGGTGACAGACGGCACGCTGCCGGCATCGGTGATTTCGGAAATCCTGAACGCGGGGCGCGACATGCTTGCCCACCCTGTCGAGCTGTTGCCCGATGTGCAAGACACGCTTGAGGCGCTGCGAGACAGCTACCGTCTGGTGCTGATCACCAAGGGCGACCTGCTGGATCAAGAGCGCAAGTTGGCTTCCTCCGGCCTGCGTGACCTGTTCAACGCCATCGAGATTGTGTCGGAAAAGACCCCGGTCGTCTATGACCGGATCTTTCACCAGCATGGCGACGGACCGCAGCGCGCCATGATGGTGGGCAATTCGATGAAATCCGATGTCTTGCCGATGATCGATGCCGGAGGATGGGGCGTGCACATCCCCCATGGCACCCCTTGGGCGCTGGAGCACGCCCCTCCGCCCGATCAGGCACCACGGTTTGCCGAAATCACGAAATTGCCCGAACTCATGGATTTCATACGGCAAATCACCTGATGCACTGGCACCGCCAGTTTCATCGGGATTCTCGCCGCGCCCGCCTTATTCCCGCCACAGTTTCGCCACAATAGCTTGTCTAGTGGTGCAAATACCGACACCCCCAACATGTGCTTTGCAAAAATTTCAACTTTCGGTCGGAACACTTGACGGCGCGGGTTTATTGAAAAATCGACCTATGCTACTCTGAGTTCAACAATAAGTGGCCAGTCGAAAAATCGGCGGTCCGAGGCAGAGCAAAGGCAGTTACTATGAAAGCGCGGCGTGTGCAGCCGGCCCGGTACGGGCTATTTATTCTTGCGGCCATCTGGATTCTTGTTGTCCTGCCCTTCAGTGCGATGGCAGCCCCCTATGCTGCCTACGTCATTGATGCCAGGTCCGGCGAAGTGATCTTCTCTCAAAACGCCGATACCCGCCTGCACCCGGCGTCGCTGACCAAGATGATGACCCTTTATATTGCCTTCGAAGCAATCAAGCATGGCGAAATCTCGCTTGACAGTCAGGTCACGATTTCAAAGCACGCCGCATCGGAACCGCCCAGCAAATTGGGTCTGAAGCCGGGGCAAAAGATTGCCCTGCGCTATCTGATCCGCGCCGCAGCGGTCAAATCCGCGAACGATGCTGCCACCGCCATTGGCGAGGCCATCGAAGGGTCGGAAGACAAATTCGCCCGCCGCATGAACCGGACAGCCAAATCGCTGGGCATGAAGAACACCACCTTCAAGAACGCCAATGGCCTGACACAGGCGGGTCACCTGTCCACCGCGCATGACATGACTATCATGGGGCGTCACCTGCTGTATGATTTCCCTGAATACTACAACCTGTTCTCGCGCATCACCGCAGACGCGGGCGTGCGCAAGGTGCACCATACCAACCGGCGTTTCCTGTCGTCCTACAAGGGCGCGGACGGGATAAAGACGGGGTACACGCGGGCTGCGGGCTTCAATCTGGTCGCCTCGGCTGAGCGCGGCAATGAACGGATCATCGCCACCGTCTTTGGCGGAAAATCGACAAGCTCGCGCAATGCCAAGGTCGCCGAACTTATGGATCTTGGGTTTCGCCGGGCCCCTTCGTCAACGCCGCTGCGCAAACCGACAAGACCTGCCTATGTCGATGTAGAGGATATCCCCGTAGCCTCATCTTCCGCCGGTGCGGCTGGCAAGACGATCCGGCTGGTCGGGGCAGTGACAACATCCAAACGGCCACAGCTGCGCCCTGGCAGCAATCTGGTGGTCGTCGCCACTGCGCAGGCACCTCAGGCCACCTCGCCGATTTTGAAGGATGACATCACCGCCGCCATCCAGGCCGCCGTAGCATCCGCACCCGTCGCCGAAATTGTGGCCGAAGCCGAACCGGCTGCGCAACCTGAAGCGGAACCCGCCCCGATCAAGGTTGCCTCTGCGTCGTTGCGCCCCGAAATGCGCCCGTCTTCTGTCATTCTGGCAAGCGGAACCACGCGCACAGATGCCGCCCCCGCCGAACCTGAGGTTATCACCCGCGTGTCCACATCCGGGGGACGTCATTGGGGTGTCAATGTCGGGCGTTATCCCAGCCGCTACGCGGCAGAGAAAGTCCTGCTCAAGACAGCCCTGGCCGAGATTTCCACGCTTGACGGCACCCTGCGCAAAGTCGTTCAACGGCCCCAGGGCTTCGACGCGAATTTTCTGGGGATGAGCCGCGAAACCGCCGATCTGGCGTGCCGACGCCTTGCCGCGCGCAATGTCAGCTGCTTTATGATCGGGCCGGGCTAAGCCCCATCCAGGTTGGCCCCCCGCCCCGCCGTTCAGGCCGCCGCTTTTGCAGTTGATCAGGCCGTTAATCAGGCCGTCGCCTGAAGCAGGGTGCGCGTATATTCCGACGTGGGGTTGTCATAGAGCGTGTCGACATCGCCATATTCCACGACGTCGCCCTGTTTCATCACCATCACCTTGTGTGACATCGCCCGCACCACTTTCAGGTCGTGGCTGATGAAAAGATACGCAAGCCCGTATTTGCGCTGCAAATTGCGCAGCAATTCGACGATTTGCACCTGCACAGTCATATCAAGCGCCGATGTCGGTTCATCCAGCACCAGCAAACGCGGGCGCAGGACCATGGCACGGGCAATCGCGATGCGTTGACGCTGACCGCCGGAAAACTCGTGCGGGTAGCGATCCATCGTAGCCGGGTCCAGCCCCACTTCGATCATCACATCGCGCACAAGTTCCCGCTGGTTACGGTCGGGGTCAACCTTGTGGATCGTCAGACCTTCGGCAATAATCTGCATACAGGTCATCCGCGGGCTCAGGCTGCCAAAGGGATCCTGAAACACGATCTGCATATCCTTGCGCAAACGTCGCAATTCGCGCGTGGACCAACTGCGGACATCCTGCCCCATAAAGGTAATCCCGCCCTCTGACGCGATCAGACGCATGACGGCCAGCGCAAGCGTGGTCTTGCCCGACCCGGATTCGCCAACAATGCCCAACGTCTCGCCCGCCCTGACAGACAGCGACGCGTCATTGACCGCCCTGACATGGTCCACCGTCTTGCGCAAAAGCCCCTTCTGGATCGGAAACCAGACCTTAAGATGCTCTGTCTGCGCGATCACCTCGGCCGTGTCGGGCACAGGATCGGGGCGGCCCGACGGTTCCGCCCCCAAAAGCTTGATCGTATAGGGATGCCGGGGGCTCTCGAAGATCTGGCGCGTCGGGCCTTGTTCGACAATCTCGCCATGCTGCATGACACAGACGCGGTCCGCGATGCGGCGCACGATGCCAAGGTCGTGGGTGATGAACAGCAGCCCCATCCCTTCACTGTCCTTGAGGTCTTTCAACAGCTCCAGAATTTGGGCCTGAATGGTCACGTCCAGCGCCGTGGTCGGTTCGTCCGCGATCAGAACGTCGGGCTTGTTCGCCAGCGCCATCGCGATCATCACACGCTGGCGCTGCCCGCCCGACAACTGGTGCGGATATGCACCCAACCGGCTTTCGGCGTTGTTGATGCCGACCTTCTCAAGCAGCTCAAGACTGCGCGCACGCGCCGCGGCCCCCACAACCCCCTGATGCAACATCAACAATTCCCCAAGCTGCTTTTCGATCGTGTGCAACGGGTTCAGCGACGTCATGGGTTCCTGAAAGATAAAACTGATGTCGTTGCCGCGCACCTTGCGCAGCAACGCGTCATTCGCCCCGATCATCTGCTGGCCGTCGTACAGTACCGACCCCGACACCTCGGCACTATCGCCCAACAGGGAAACCGTGCTGAGCGCGGAAACCGATTTGCCCGACCCGGATTCACCGACCAGCGCCACGGTCTCGCCGCGCTGCACGGCAAAGCTTACGCCCTTGACGGCATGGGTCAGCGCCCCTTCCTGACGAAAGGACACGTGCAGGTTTTCAACCTTCAGAACGGGGGTGTCGCTGTCAGACGTCATTGCGCGCCCAGAAACATCGGCAACGTATAAAGCCCCCATACCGCCATCGGCGCACACGCGATCTGAAGCCAGACCGACGGCCACCTTAGGTATGCCACGCTCCAGCAGCCAAGCAGGAACACGATCGTGGACGGCAGGAACCGCGTTTCCATGATGCTGAACATGAATGAAAGCGTGTCACCGGGCTGGGTAAAGACCGTGAACACCAGCCTGAGCATCACCCAAAGCGAGGCGAGCACGGACAGGACAAACAGCGTCGCCGCCACCGCCTGAAACGAGAATTGAGACCGGGTGGCAATCATGAAAACGTCTTTCTGGGGTCGAAGGCGTCGCGGATCCCTTCAAAGATAAAGATCAGAAGCGACAGCATGATGGCAAAGGTAAAAAATGCGGTAAATGCAAGCCAGGGTGCCTGAAGGTTCTGCTTGGCCTGCAACGTCAGCTCGCCCAGCGAGGGGGCCGACGACGGCAGACCAAAGCCAAGGAAATCAAGGATCGCAAGCGTGCTGATTGTACCGGTGATGATGAACGGCAGCATCGTCACGGTCGCAACCATCGCGTTCGGCAGCATGTGGCGGAACATGATCGTGATGTTGCCCACCCCAAGCGCACGCGCCGCACGCACGTATTCAAGGTTACGCGCCCGCAGGAATTCAGCACGCACCACGCCCACCAGCGATGTCCAGCTGAACAACACCAGCAAGAACACCAACAGCCAGAAGCTTCGCCCCAGAATGGCAAACATGATGATGATCACATAAAGCGACGGGGTCGATGACCAGATTTCGATCACGCGCTGAAAGATCAGGTCGGTCCATCCCCCGAAAAAGCCTTGCACCGCGCCCGCGAGAATCCCGATCAACGAGGCTGCCCCCGTGACGATAATGGTAAAGATAATGGACAGCCGGAACCCGTGGATTACCCGCGCCAGCACGTCCCGCTTGGTGCCGTCGGTGCCAAGCAGGTTCTGCCGGTTGGGCGGCAAGGGGGCCGCACCGGGGCGATCAACAGCCGTGTTGAACGAATACGGGATAGGCGGCCAGATCGACCAGCCTTTTTCGATAGGCTGCCCGTCGATCATACCATCCTGCGCATCTTCGATCAGCGTCTCCGGGCCATCGAAACAGGCATCCATCCCGCCCGTCGCGATCAGGCATTTCACCTCGGGGTCGCGATAAACGGCTTCGGTCTGGAAATCCCCGCCAAAGGCCGTTTCGGGATAAAAATTGAAGATCGGCATGTAGTATTCGCCGCGATAGTCGATCAGGATGGGTTTGTCGTTCGCGACAAACTCCGCAAACAGCGAGATGCCGAACAGCACAGCAAAAATCCAAAGGCTCCAGTATGCGCGGCGGTTGCGCGTGAAGTTGCGCCAGCGCCGTTTGTTCAGGGGGGACAGCGCCATCGTTCAGCCCTCGCGCCGTTCAAAGTCGATGCGCGGATCGACGAGGACATACATCAGATCCGACAGGATACCGACGATCAGCCCAATCAGGCCAAAGATGAACAGCGTACCGAACACGATGGGATAATCCCGCGCCACAGCCGCCTCGAACCCCAACCGGCCCAGCCCGTCCAGGCTGAAGATCGTTTCAATGATCAGCGAACCGCCAAAGAACACGCTGATGAAAACCGCCGGAAACCCCGCGATGACGATCAGCATTGCATTGCGGAACACGTGACCATAAAGCACCTTGCGCTCTGACAGGCCCTTGGCGCGGGCGGTCATCACGTATTGCTTCTTGATCTCGTCCAGAAAGCTGTTCTTGGTCAGCAGGGTCAGCGTCGCAAAGGCCGAAATCGTCGATGCCAGCACCGGCAGCGTGATGTGCCAGAAATAATCCGCGACCTTGGCCAGCGGGCCAAGACTGTCAAAATTGTCGGATGTCAGCCCCCTGAGCGGGAAGATCTGCCAATAAGACCCGCCCGCAAAAAGCACCAGCAGCAGGATCGCAAACAGGAACCCCGGAATGGCATAGGCCGCAATAATCGCGCCCGATGTCCAGGTATCAAACGCGGTCCCGTCCTTGACCGCCTTGCGGATGCCCAGCGGGATCGACACCAGATAGGCAATCACCGTTGACCACAGCCCCAGCGTGATCGACACCGGCAGCTTTTCTTTGATCAGATCGATCACACCGATGGACCGGAAATAGCTCTCCCCGAAATCAAAGCGCATGTAGTTCCACATCATGTTCATGAAACGCTCAAGCGGAGGCTTGTCAAAGCCGAATTCCTTTTCCAACTCTGCGATGAATTCAGGCGGGAGGCCCCGCGCACCGATGTAGTTTTCATTCGCCGTCGACGCATCCGCATTGCCCGCGTCATTTCCCGTTCCGGAAAATCCCTGAAACACGTCGCCACCGCCCTGAATGCGGGCAATCGCCTGTTCAACAGGGCCACCGGGCACGAATTGCACCAACGCAAAGTTGATCAACATGATACCCAAAAGCGTCGGGATGATCAGCAACAACCGTCTAAGGATATATCCGCCCATATCCGGCGATTACCTAAGTGCGCCGGCGGCACGCAAGGCTTTGGCCTTGTCAGCGTTGTACCACCAGAAATCAAGATAGCCGAGCGCGTAGGCAGGCTGCGTTTCAGGATGCTCATACTGGTCATAATAGGCAACCCAATAGCTGTCGTTGTACCACGTGGGGATCATGATGAACTCATACCGCAGGGCACGGTCAAGCGCCGTCATGCTGGCATCTTCCTGCTCTTTGGTTTCGGCGTTCAGTGAGGCTTCGATGATCGAATCCACCATCGGGCTGGCAAGCCCTGCGGGGTTGAACAGCGAATAGCTGGCCGCTTCGGACCCATAGCGCTGCGCGAGGCCCGTGCCAGTGCCCAGAAACGCCGCATAGCTGTCAAACACCATGTCATAATCCCGGTCCCGTTCACGCGCGGTATATTGCGAGCTGTCTACTTTCTCGAGCACGGCATCAATGCCCATGTTTTTCAGGTTGGACATGAAATTCTCGACCACCGCCGACAATGTGGCAGACCCCGATGAGTTCAACAAAAAGGTCAGGCGCAGCGGGTTGCCATTGGCATCATAGCGCATGCCGTCGCTGCCCACTGCCCATCCGGCTGCATCAAGCATCTTCATCGCGCGGCGCAGATTGCCCCTGTCCAACAGTCGCGACGCGTCCGACACGTGCGGCACGATGGCATCTTCGGTCAGCATCTCAGGCGGGATCACATCACCGAGTGACTTGAGGAACGCCAGTTCGTCGCCTTCGGGTTTGCCTTTGGCCATCAAAGGCGTGTCCTGGGTATAGGACGCACGCGGTTTGAACAGCCCGTATTGCAACAATTCATTGGTCCATTCAAAGTTGAAACCCAAAGCAACGGCCTCGCGGACGCGCTTGTCTTTCAGCACGTCGCGGCCAAGGTTGAACACGATGCCAGACGGCGTGGGGGGCGACCCGTCGGGAATATCCTCTTTCACGACATACCCGGCATCAACCTTTGGAAAGTCATAGGCAGACGCCCATTGCTTGGAGTTTCCTTCCGTCCGGAAGGTATAGACACCGGCCTTGAAAGCCTCGAAGGCAGCGTTTTCATCGCCGAAATATTCAACCCGGATCGTGTCAAAGTTGTTGCGACCCACGTTGAAAGGCAGATCTGCGCCCCAATAATCAGGGTTGCGCTTGTACACGATGCGGCGGTTCACATCGACGCTGTCGATCATATACGGCCCCGATCCTGGCGATGTCATCAGCCGTGATTCGTCCAGCCTTGCGCCGGATTCCTCGTACCATTTCTTTGACCACGCAGGCACGCCACCCACCTGATCAATCAGGCTGCGGCGCGAAATGCCGGGGGTAAAGTAGAACTTGATGGTGTAATCGTCGATCACCTCGACCTTGGGGATCCGCTTGCGCACCGCATCGGCATAAGACTTCAGCCCCTGATCCAGCAGCAGGTTGTGGCTGAACGCGATGTCATGCGCGGTGACCGGATCGCCGTTGGAAAATCTGGCATCCTTGCGCATGTGAAAGATCACCCAATCCTTGGTTTCAGGATACTCAAGGCTTTCGCACAGCAGGCAATAGGATTCGTCATAGACATCTGCCGGGGCGGCCTCGTTGCCCGTGCCCTGCCCCAGCAGGCTTTCGTACATGATCGTGCTCAACGCACCGCCACGGCCCTTGCGGGAATAGGGGTTCATGCTGTCAAACGTGCCCAGCGTCGAGATTGAAATCTCGCCCCCCTTGGGGGCATCGGGGTTCACATAGTCGAAGTGCTTGTAATCCGCAGGGTACTTCAGATCACCGTAGAAGGAATAGCCGTGGCTTTTGATCATCTTGCCGTCCTGCGCCCACGCGGCCCCCGCGATCAGCGCGGCACCGAACAGGATCATCGCGGTCCACATCATCCGGAACATCGCTGAACGGGATTGGGTCGCAACGCGGGCATTCGTCCGGGGCATAGGGCGCATCCTTTAGAAAAAACAACGGGTCAAATCAGGTGTTCGGTTCGATGTAAGCTAACGGGGGCTGATGCCAAGATACAAGTTGCGAATATGTTATCTGCCTGAAATCTCGCTCTGCAAAAGCAAAAGGCCGCCCAACAAAGGGGCGGCCCTGCGCAGGTCCGGACAGGTCCGGCCTTTGGTGATCAGTTGTCCAGGCTGTCGAGATACGCGATCACGGCCGCGCGATCCTCAACCTTTTTCAGTCCCGCAAAGCCCATTGCTGTGCCGGGCGCATAGCCTGCAGGGTTGGTCAGGAAATGGTTCAGGTTTTCCGGTGTCCAGACATCCGCAACTTTCTCAAGCGCGCCGGAATATCCCGAATATCCCTCAGCCGTATCCACCGGACGCCCTACTACACCATAAAGATATGGACCAACGGCGTTTTCGCCCTTTTCCACCTTGTGACAGGCCGAGCATTTGCGGAACACCTTTTCACCGGCAGCCGGATCAGCCGAAGCCAGAACGGTTTCAAAATCCGGGCCTTCGTCGGCGGGTGCCGCATCTTCGGCGCTGGCAACCTCGATGACATAGCCTTGCTCACCATGCGAAGCGGTGTGGTACACTTCCTCGCCGGCGAATTTCCCCAGCAGAAGGATAAGCCATGCGCCAAACAGGCCAGCTGCGATTTTGGTGATAGTCATTGTATTGAACATGCGTGAAGGTCCATCGTTGGTATTCGGGCATCGTGTTGCAGGCGTATCTATTGCTTTCCCTCCGTCGGGGCAAGGTGTAGTTACCGCGACCAAACGCCATCCTTGGCAAAGGCCCGGTAAAGGACATTGAGATGACCCAGAAAAACGCCCCCCGCATCGCTTTTCAGGGCGCTTTGGGTGCTTACAGCCACGAAGCCTGCCTTCAGGCCCGTCCCGATATGGTGCCCGTCCCCTGCATGACTTTCGAAGGCGTGATCCGCGCAGTGCGTGAAGGTCGCGCCGATCTGGCCATGTTGCCGGTCGAAAACACCACCTATGGGCGCGTCGCAGACATTCACCGTTTGCTGCCTCAAAGCGGGCTGCGCATCATCGCCGAGGCGTTCGTGCGCGTACGCATCAGCCTGATGGCCCAGCCCGGCGTCAAACTGGAAGACATCAAACACGTGCGTGCCCATATGGTGCTGATCCCGCAGGCCCGCGCTTGGCTTGACGCGCATGGCATCACATCAGAGGCGGCAGCAGACAGCGCCGGTGCGGCGGCCGAGCTTGCGGTGTCGGATGAAAGAACGACGGGCGTTCTGGCCAGCGAAGTGGCGGCGGACATTCACGGGTTGGATGTTCTGGCCCGCGATATTGAGGATCTGGATCACAACACCACGCGTTTCCTGCTGATGTCGCCCAACCTTGATCTGACCCGCCGCGCCGACGAGATGCTGACCACCTTTGTGTTCGAGGTACGCAACATCCCCGCTGCGCTTTACAAGGCAATGGGAGGCTTTGCGACCAACGGGGTGAACATGACCAAGCTGGAAAGCTATATGGTCGGCGGATCGTTCACTGCGACGCAGTTCTATTCCGACATTGAAGGGCATCCTGACGATCCGGCCGTCAAACGTGCGCTGGATGAGCTGGGATATTTCACCAACATGCTGGATATCCTGGGGGTCTACCCCGCCGATCCGGGGCGGCACGGCCTTTAGCGCGGTATCGCTGCGGCTTTAGCGTGCCCCTTGATAGCGGTCTTCCATCGATTTCGCATATTCCGCGACCCGCAGCTTGTATTTCTTGGTCAGGGATGTCTTTGCCAGCTTCAGCGATTGGACCAGCAACCGTGCAGGCAGGTTCAACGGTCTGACCTCCATCGTGACAAGAATGCGTGTCCGGCTGCGCGATAGCGCCAGAAGCTCAAAGATCATGTCGCCGCACAGGCCGGGCGATGTGGTCGCAAGCTTCATCTCGGTCGGACGTTCAAATGTTTCCATCTCGATCTCGATTTCACGACGCCTTCCGCGCATGTCAAAGGCCGCCTCCCACTTCATCCCCTGACCCGGAGCCTGCATGCTATCGACCCGCTGCACTTCGGCACCGCGCCGCATCGCGGCCCTTTCAAATTGATCAAATTCACAAAGCATTTCGAATACTGAATCGATCGGTGCTTCGATGTCTTCCTTGGTCGAGAATTTCATAGTTTGACTGCCAATGCTTTTTCTTGAGAGAATCGCTTTAATTCAGAGTATCCGCAAGCCAGTTCTCTAGCAGGAAATGTGCAATAGCACCTTTACGGGCAGGCAGAATATTCGGGTTTTGCCCTGCAAATATATCCATCATCTCTTCTTTCGTGACCCAAAGGGCGTCTTCGATTTCTTTTGGATCGATCGTAATTTTCCGAGTTGTTGCAACTCCGGCACAGCCAAACATAAGCGATGCGGGAAATGGCCAGGGTTGCGAAGCCAGATAGGTGACCTGCCCAACCTCGATTCCGGATTCCTCGAACACCTCGCGGCGCACAGCGGCCTCAAGGGTTTCGCCCGGTTCCACAAAGCCCGCCAGCAGCGAATACATACCCTGCGGCCATCCCGGCGACCGGCCCATCAGCACCGAATTGCCATGGGTGATCAGCATGATCACCACAGGGTCGGTGCGCGGAAAATGCGCGCCCCGGCAAGCGGGGCAGTTGCGCTGCCAGCCCGCGTCATTGATGACGGTTTCAAATCCGCAGCGCGCGCAAAAGCCATGGGTCTCATGCCATGACAGGATCGCCTTGCCCGTCGCGGCAAGTTCCGCATCGCGCGGGTCAAGCCAGGTCATGACACGGCGCAGTTCCGCAAAGACATGGTCCTGGGACAGCAGGGGGTGGCGCTGTTCGCTGGTGTCTGCAAAGGCCCCCAACTGGCGCGGGTCCAGATCGTCGGGCAGCCACGCAGACAAGTCATAGGCGAACCGCGCCGCGCCCTCTTCGCGGCCCAACAGGATCGGCGTGCCAGTCGCATCGGCAAGGGCGGGATGATCCAGCGGCACCTTGACCAAAGACGCGGGCCGCGCCGGATCGATCAACACCTTGCCGCGCCAGAACAGGATCGCCCGCGCGTCCTGATCCGCTGCAAGGGCCGCCACGGCGTCCTTGTTGCCACGCACCTCTCCTGCCCGATCCAGCCCGGAGCCACCGAATGTCACCGTCTCAGCGTGTCTCATTATAGTCCTCAAAATTGCCTCATTACCTGACTATGCAACCTCCAGCACAAAGCCAAGTGTCCCAAAGTCAACACCTCGCAGAACCCTTGCCCTACCCAGCAATCTTAAATTGAAAAGTGAATTTTTTTACACCAATATGTTGAAAACCAACAGCGCCCCATTCCCCAGAGATCCAATAGACTTTCGCATGATGAAAAAACTTTTTCCCCCGCCCCTTAAGATGTCCGTTGAGACGCCCTTCAAGACATTCCTTGCGCCGTTCTTTGCACCGCATCGACCCACGCCATGACATCCCCAAAAATCACCTTGCGCATTCTGGCGACGACAGATCTGCACATGAACCTGACAGGCTTTGACTATGCAGGCGACGCACAAGGCACCGGGGCCGGATTGATCGGGCTGGCCAGCCTGATCGCAAAGGCCCGCAAGGAGTCCGCCGCGATGCCCTGCCTCTTGGTCGACAACGGCGATTTCCTGCAAGGATCGCCATTGGCCGACTGGCTTAGCACAAAAACGGGCATGTCCGATCACCCCCTGGTGTCAATTTTCAACGCGCTTGAATATGATGCAATCGGCCTTGGCAATCACGACCTTGACTACCCTGCCGCCTATCTCGAAGCGTTCATCGCAGCGGTCAACGCCCCCGTCCTATCGACCAACCTTGTCGCCAGCGGCATCCGTGGCCTGCACCCCACCAGGCTTTTGGAACGGCGCGTGACAACGGAACACGGGGTCAGGGCGCTGAAGATCAGAATCGTCTCGGCTTTGCCGCCAGAGACGGCGATCTGGAACCGGATCAATATGCCTGCGGGCGCGATTTTGAAGGATCCGCAAGACAGCCTCCGCGTGGCGGTACAGGATTTGCGTACCCAAGGTGCCGATCTGGTGATCGCGCTGGCGCATATGGGGCTGCATGACCCGCAAACGACACCGATCGGCACAGATGCCACTTCCGGCGCACGCGGGATCGCGCAGATCCCCGGCATTGACGCCATGATTTCGGGGCACACGCATCACCGCTATCCCGAAAACCCAAGCAAAAAAGATGAAACAATCGGCTGTCCGGCTGTCATGCCGGGGTTTGCGGCGTCTGATCTGGGGGTACTTGACCTTGCTTTGATCTGTGACACCAACGGCGGTTGGCAGGTTGCGGGTCACAAGGCAGACCTTTGGCCGCACCCTGCCACGGCGACGCCAGACCCGTGCCTGTCCGCCCTTGCGGCCCCCGCCCATCATGCGGCGCGGCGTGCGCTTGCCGAACCGGTTGGCAAAGCCAAGCACCGTCTGCACAGCTATTTCGCGTTGCTGCACCCTGCAAACACGATGGCCATTGCCGCGCGGGCCAAGGCGCTTGCCATACGCGGTTGCCTGCGCGGGACGGCCTATGAAACGCTGCCGCTTCTGGCCACTGCTGCGGCCCGCGCCGTTGGAGGCGGAGGTGAGGCGAACGCGTATATCGACATTGCCGAAGGCCCGCTGCTCCGGCGCGATCTTGCCGGGTTTTCCCCCTTTGCCAACCGCATTTGCGCGATGGTTCTGCCCGGTGCCGCCTTGCGCACCTGGCTTGAGAAATCAGCTTCGGTCTATACTACGCTGTCGCCGCAAGCGGACCACCAGATGCTTTTGAACGCGCAGATCCCGACCTTTGTGTTTGATGCGATATGCGGATTGACCTATCAGATTGATCCGACCCGACCTTTGGGCACACGCATATCGGAAATCTGCTATGGAGGGCTGCCCGTTCAGGACACTCAGCCTTTCGTTCTGGCCACAAACACATTTCGCGCGGCTGGCGGCGGCGGATATGCGGAAATAGGCCTGCCCGCTCCCATTGCGCATAGCGATATGTCACCCACGGAATCAATTCGGGCCGCGCTGGAAACCGATGCGTTCGCAGACTGGGGCGGCATCCTGCCATGGCATCTGAAACGCACGGGCACCAAAGCATGCTTTGACACCAGCCCCAAAGCCATTGCGCACCTGAACGAGATCAGACATTTCGCGCCCCGCAACATGGGCGAAACCGACAGGGGATATCTGCGGCTTGAGATCACGCTCTGATCCTTGCACTCGCCCCAACGCTATACTATATCGGATTCGAGAGGTTGGTGCGGGCAGGTGCCTCGCCAACCCGGTCAGATCCGGAAGGAAGCAGCCGTAACGAGCCCCACTTGGGTCGTTATCAGCCTCTCACCCCAGCGTTTTTTGCATAGTAAAACCGCTGATTTGCCCGACCGTTTTTGCAAAGCAAAAACGCGTCACCCCGGCAGGGTGGCCCTAAGGGCCGCACGAAAGGGCAAACCCCACAAGGCCGGAAACGTCCATAGACAGTCCCTATTGCCGCCGTCGTCCAGCCTGCATTCATGCCCTTAGGTTACCCAAAGGGCAATTATGCCATTATCAATGAACGTAAATTTTACGTTAGCAGAAATTTCCGCTAACACAGTTCACTCACACAGTCCTGCAAGCGGTGCTCACAACCGCTCGGCCGCGAATGTATCGCACTGGTTGACCTGCCCGCTGTCATAACCGCGCTGGAACCAACCCGCCCTCTGGGCCGAAGTGCCGTGCGTAAACGTGTGGGGCTGCGGCACGCGGCCCGCCTGCTTTTGCAAATAGTCATCACCGATCTTGCGGGCCGCATTCAGCGCTTCTTGCAGATCCCCCCGCTCCATCAGGCCCTGCACGTTGACAGCCCAGATCCCTGACAGGCAATCCGCCATCAGCTCTAGCCGCACAGTCAGCGCATTGGCCTCTGCCTCGGACGACTGTCGCCTAAGCGCGTCAACCTGCGGCAGGATCCCCAGTTCATTCTGCACATGATGCGCAACCTCGTGGGCGATGACATAGGCCGCAGCGAAATCACCCCCTGCCCCCATGCGCTGCGCCAGCATGTCGAAAAATTGCGTATCAAGATACGCTTTTTCATCGGCAGGGCAGTAGAACGGGCCGGTGGCCCCCGACGCCCCGCCGCACCCGCTTTGGGTAACGCCTGAAAAGACCACAAGTTGCGGTGGCACATAATCCCGAGCCAACTGTTCGCGAAAGACCTTGCCCCAGACGTCTTCGGTGGTGGCCAGAACCTGCGCAGAGAACTGCGTGGCGGGATCGTTCCGCGCGGCAGGCACGCTTTGCTGGCTCTGGCTCCCGCCGCCATTCAGCAACGGGGTAACGTCGATCCCGGTGAAATAGCCGATGGCCAGCACCGCCAGCACCCCGACCAGCCCCAGACCTCCGGCACGGCGACCCCCGCTGCGCCCGCCCCGAACCTCGACATTCTTGCTTCGACGTATTCCGCGCAGACGCATGGCGCTTCCCCCTTTGGCGATGCTTATCCCTTGTTCTCTTTACCCGCTCGGGCCACAA
This sequence comes from uncultured Alphaproteobacteria bacterium, assembly GCA_963728645.1. GTDB lineage: Bacteria > Pseudomonadota > Alphaproteobacteria > Rhodobacterales > Rhodobacteraceae > Sulfitobacter. The sequence continues at coordinate 39,349 of CAVSLU010000004.1, forward strand.
TCGCACAATGTCAAAGAACGAACTTGCCGAAGACCGCACGGATTGGGCCGAAGACCGCACAATTCTTGCCAATGAGCGTACCTTTGCCGCGTGGATCCCACCGGGCTGGGGGCGCTGGCGGTGGCTTTGGGGTTGCAGGCGCTGTTTCGCGATTTCGAACCCACCTGGGCCGCCAAGGCCGTGGCCAGCGTCTTTGTCATCGCAGCGCTTTGCATTTTCTGGAGCGGGCATCGCTCAGCCGTGTCCACGCTGACCCGGCTTGACGGGCACAAGACTGTATCGCTGTCGCGCCGGCGTATGGCGTTTTTGTCGGCGCTGCTTTGTCTCGCGGCGCTTGCTGTCGGCGCGACCCTTTGGTTGCTGTGACAGCGGTGGACGCCCGGCCCGCCGCAGCCTATTCTGCCCTCTGATCCCGAATCCATTTCCAGGACCCTCATGTCAGCACCTTCCGCCTATCAGGTTCTGGCCCGCAAATACCGGCCCGAAACCTTTGCCGATCTGGTGGGGCAGGATGCGATGGTGCGCACGCTGAAAAACGCCTTTGCCGCCGACCGGATCGCGCAGGCCTTCATCATGACCGGCATTCGTGGGACCGGCAAAACCACCACCGCGCGGATCATCGCCAAGGGGATGAACTGCATCGGCCCGGACGGCAACGGCACGCCCACGACCGAACCCTGCGGCGTGTGCGAACATTGCGTCGCCATCATGGAAGGCCGCCATGTCGACGTGATGGAGATGGACGCCGCGTCCGAATACCGGCGTGGGCGATATCCGCGAGATCATCGATTCAGCGTGCACTACCGCGCGGCGTCCGCCCGCTACAAATATACATCATCGACGAAGTTCACATGCTGTCGACAGGCGCGTTCAACGCGCTGCTGAAAACGCTGGAGGAACCGCCCCGAGCATGTGAAGTTCATCTTTGCCACGACCGAAATCCGCAAGGTGCCGGTCACGGTGCTGTCGCGCTGCCAGCGATTCGATCTGCGCCGGATCGAACCCGAGGTGATGATCGCGCCTGATGCGCAAGATCGCCACCGCCGAAGGCGCCGAGATCGCCGATGACGCGCTGGCGCTGATCACGCGCGCCGCCGAAGGGTCGGCGCGGGATGCCACGTCGCTGCTGGATCAGGCGATCAGCCACGGCGCAGGCGAAACCACCGCCGATCAGGTTCGCGCGATGCTGGGGCTGGCCGATCGGGGCCGCGTGCTGGATCTGTTCGACATGATCCTGCGCGGCGATGCGGCCGGCGCGCTGAACGAGCTTTCCAGCCAATATGCCGACGGGGCCGATCCCGATGGCCGTGCTGCGCGATCTGGCGGAAATCACCCATTGGGTAGCGTCGTGAAGATCACGCCCGACGCTGCCGAAGACCCCACCGTATCACCCGAGGAACGCAGCGCGTGGCCTGCAGATGGCCGAAACGCTGCCGATGCGGGTGCTTACGCGGCTGTGGCAGATGCTGCTGAAAGCGCTGGACGAGGTCGCAAACGCCCCAAACGCGATGATGGCCGCCGAAATGGCCGTGATCCGGCTGACCCATGTCGCCGATCTGCCATCGCCCGAAGAGCTTGTCCGCAAGCTGGCGAACGCAACGCCGCCACCACGCAGCACCCGCCCGCGGCACCGGCGAGCGGCGGAGGCAGCACAACCGCTATGGCATCGCAGCAGGTGACGTCGGGTGCGTCCTCCGGCGCGACGATGGCAGCGGTAGCCGCCCGCCGTGGATCAGGCGCTGGCACGGTTCCCGACGTTCGAACATGTCGTCGATCTGATCCGCACCAACCGTGACGTCAAGCTGCTGGTCGAGGTGGAAAACACCATTCGTCTGGCCGCCTATCAGCCCGGGCGCATTGAATTCACCCCGACCGATGACGCGCCCCGCGATCTGGCGCAACGGCTGGGGTCGCGGCTTCAGCTTTGGACAGGTAACCGCTGGGCGGTGACCATCGTGGGGGATTGCAATGCCGAAACCATTGCCGAAATCCGCGATGCCGAAGGAAAACGCGCTGAAATCGCAGGCCACCAGCCACCCTCTGATGCAGGCCGTCATGGCGACCTTTCCGGGGGCCAGGATCATCTCGATCCGCACGCCCGAAGACATCGCCGCTGCCGCCGTGTCCGAGGCGCTGCCCGAGGTCGAAGACGAATGGGATCCGTTTGAAGACGACTGACCCCTTGTCGGGTCGGCCCACGGCCCGCATATAAATGCAAACACCAGTTTCAGGAGAAAACGAGATGCTTAAAGGTTTGGGTGCCATGGGGGACATGGCGAAGATGATGAAGGCCGCGCAGGAAATGCAGGGCAAGATGGCGCAGATGCAGGAAGACATGCACAACATCATCGTGACCGGCGAATCCGGTGCCGGTCTGGTCAAGGCAACCTGCACGGCCAAGGGCGAATTGAAGACGCTTGATATTGATCCGTCGATCTTCAAAGGCGACGAAAAGGAAGTCGTCGAAGACCTGATCCTCGCCGCGATCAAGGATGCCCAGTCCAAAGCCACCGACCGCGCCCAATCCGAGATGAGCAAGCTGACCGAAGGCATGGGCCTGCCCGCGGACATGAAGCTGCCGTTCTGATCCTTCCAAATGGATCAAAATCCTCGCCGAAGGCATAAAATCTCTTCTGGACCGACGCGTCAGGCAGCGCGCCGATGAGCAGCACGCGCGACATTGATGCGCTGATCGATCTGATGGCGCGGCTGCCGGGCCTCGGGCCCCGTTCGGCGCGGCGCGCTGTGTTGCATCTGATCCGCAAGCGGGGCATTCTACTGTCGCCTCTGGCGCAGATGATGCAGACCGTCGCGGACACGGCACGCGAATGCCTGAACTGCGGCAACATCGGCACCGCCGATATCTGCGATATCTGCGCTTCTGAAAAACGCGCGAATGGCGAAATTTGCGTGGTCGAGGATGTCGCGGACCTGTGGGCAATGGAACGCTCAGGCGTGTTCAAGGGGCGGTATCACGTGCTTGGCGGCACGCTGTCGGCGCTGGATGCCGTGGGCCCGCAAGAGTTGCGCATCCCGCGACTGGTTGACCGTGTCGCGTCTGAAGACATCACCGAGGTCATTCTCGCGCTGAACGCCACAATCGACGGGCAGACCACGGCCCATTACATCGCCGACCAGCTTGAGGGCCGTGTGCGGCTGACATCTTTGGCCCAGGGCGTGCCCATCGGCGGAGAACTGGATTACCTCGACGACGGCACGATCACTGCCGCGATGCGGGCGCGCAAATCAATCTAGGCCCCGCTGCCGCAGCCGGGCAAGCGCGATCAGGGCCGCGTCCCGCTCTGCTTCAAGCTCGGTTATGGTTCTGCCGGCCGCCGCCTCCTCGACGCCTTTGACCAGTGCGGCGCAGACGTCGGGGGTAAGGCTGGGCGTGCCAAGACTGGCCCAGCGCTTTTCCTGGCTGGGGCCAAGGTGATCCAGATATCCGGCGATCCCCCCGCGGCCGCCGCCCAAGTGATAGGCAATATGCGCCCCCAGCACCGACCAGCGCAGGCCGGGGCCATTCACCAACGCCTTGTCCACCGCCGCAACGTCCGCAATTCCCTCCGCTACGATATGCACCGCCTCGCGCCACAGCGCCGATGCAAGCCGGTTCGCGATGTGGCCCACCGCATCTTTCTTCAGGCGCACCGGCACGCTGCCAAGCCCGGTGTAAAACGCGTCTGCCCGGTCGAGAATGCTGGCGTCTGGCCCATAGATTTCAACCAGCGGCACCAGATGCGGCGGGTTGAACGGGTGCGCTGTGATCAGCCGTCGGGGGTGTAGCATCCTGACCGAAAGATCAGACCACGGATGCGCCGACGTGCTTGAGGCGATGACAACGTCATCGGCAACAAGCGCTTCAACCTGCGCATATAGATCCAGCTTGAGAGGGACATTCTCTGGCGCGTTTTCCTGAACCCACGTGGCCCCGTTCACCGCATCAGACAGATCCGCATGAATGCTGAGCGTGCCTTGTTGTTCCGCCGGTGCGCCACCGATCTGCGCCAACTGCGCCAAGGGCCGTTCAACGCGATCTGCAAAGCTGTCGCGTGCCTCTGCCTGTGGATCCCATGCGCGCACACAATGCCCTGCGCGCAAAAAAAGCGCAGCCCAGCTTTCTCCGATCAGGCCGCAGCCCAGGATCGCGACTGTCTCTGATGTGGTCATGCCTGCACCCTATAGCTCGAGAACAGTTTCGATCCCGTCTTCCAGCACATAAACGACGCCCTGACGGTTCGACAATGCGCCCAGCTCGGCCCGGCTGAGCCCGCACACCTCCCCTCGGAGGAGTTGCCCGCTCAATCCATGAGCGACGATAACGGTTGGCTCAGTCAGGGTCGCGACGAAATCGCGGACACGCGCCTGAAATACATCAAACCCTTCGCCACCGGGGGCTGCCGCGTAGAATTCCATATGGGGGCTGTCGGGGGTGATGCCTTGGGGCAGATCGCTGTAAATATCGCTGCGCAGTTGCCCTTCCCAGTCACCGGCGAAAACCTCTTTCAGGCGGTCATCGGTGTGATAACTGCGCCCGCCAAGGGCGATATCCGCCGTTTGGCGGGTGCGTTTCAGGGGCGACACAAAACACGGAGGGTTCATCGCCAGAACAGGAGCCATCAGGCGGGCCTGTTGGCGGGCGTGTTCAACACCACGGGGTGACAGGACGGATTCGGTCTGGCCCTGCACGCGGCCTTCCGCATTCCATTCGGTTTCACCGTGGCGCAGGAACCAGATTTTAGGATAGCGCGTCATGTCTTTGGGCCCTCTTGCGGATGTGCGTTTGCGCGCACCATGTCCCAAACGTGGATCGAAGGCCACCCACTTGAAACACCCGCGATGGCTGCCTTTGCCTAGTGATCATACCCTGGATTGGTGCGCTTGAGTTTCCGCATCAGGCCTGGCCAGACCAGATTGTCACCCGACCCGGGTGTAAACGCACCAGCGGCCTGCCGTGCCACCAGATCGGCCATGTCCTGGGGTTCTTCGTGCAGGTGTTCTTCGCCACCGGCAGCTTGCGCAAAAATCTGCGTCTTGCAGGCGTTTTCCAGGAAATACATCCGCAGGAACGCCAGCGCCGGGTTCTGCCCCACCGTCAGGGTCCCGTGGTTGCGCAACATCAGCAGGCTTTTGTCGCCAAGATCATTCACGATGCGGTCGCGTTCATCCAGATTAAGCGCGATGCCTTCATAGTCGTGATAGGCCAGATCGTTGTTCACGATCATCGAAAATTGGGTATAGCGGCGCAGACCGCCCTTTTGCACCGACACCGCCACGCCGTAGGGCGTGTGCACATGGATCACACAGCCCGCATCGTGGCGCGCGGCGTGAATGGCCGAATGGATGGTAAAGCCCGCTGGATTGATGAAATAGGGCGTTTCCTGACAGATATTCCCCTCAAGGTCGATCTTGACCAATGCCGAGGCGGTCATTTCGTCAAACATCAGACCATAGGGGTTGATCAGGAACCGTTCCTTCCCGTCTTCGTCGGGCAAGCGGGCCGAAATATGGGTAAACACCAGATCGGTCCAGCCGTGCAGGGCACACAGGCGGTACGTCGCGGCCAGTTCGCAGCGCAGTTTCCATTCCGCGTCCGAAACCTTGCCCTTCAAGCTGGGTAAATCGACGGGATCGGGGATGTCAAAGCCCGTTCCGCGTTGCAGTGCTGATTGGTCATTCATCGGTTGGTCCTCCCTCTGGGTTTGGCGAAGTATAGCGCGGCAAGGTGCCGCCTAGGCAAGCCACAATCCCCGATGCCCCCTGTCGTTGGCGCAAATTCGCGGTATATCCGGTGCAGAGAAGCTAGATATTTCCGTTTAGGTGTACTATCGCATACCAAACTTCCTGAAAGGCCTGCACCATGACCGACACGAATTCTTTCGACATCATTTATACCAAGGTTGATGAAGCCCCCGAACTGGCAAGCTATTCGCTGTTGCCAATCATCCGCAGCTTTGCCGATGCCGCCGGCGTGTCGATTGGCACCCGCGATATTTCACTGGCCGGTCGTATTCTGGCCGCTTTTCCAGACGCGCTGGACCCTGCGCAAAGACGCACCGATGATCTGGCCGTGCTGGGGGACCTTGTAAAAACCCCCGAAGCCAACGTGATCAAGTTGCCCAATATCTCGGCGTCGGTGCCGCAGCTGGTGGCCGCCGTCAAGGAATTGCAATCCCAGGGCTATGCGCTGCCCGACTATCCCGAAGCGCCCGCCACCGACGCCGAAAAAAAGACCCGTGCCGCCTATGACGCGATCAAGGGGTCTGCCGTGAACCCGGTTCTGCGCGAGGGCAACTCCGACCGCCGCGCCGCCGGTGCGGTCAAGAAATACGCGATGGCGAACCCCCACTCGATGGGCACATGGGCCAAGGACAGCAAGACCAAGGTATCAACCATGTCGGATGGTGATTTCTTCTCGAACGAGACATCCGTGACATTGACCGAAGCCCAGGCTGGTGCCGCCAAGATCGTTCACATTGCGGCGGATGGCACTGAAACCGTGTTGAAAGACGGCGTAAGCTTTCCTGCGGGCACCGTGGTTGATGCCACATTCATGTCTGCCAAGGCGCTGGACAAATTCCTTGCGCAACAGATCGAAGAGACCAAGGCAGACGGCACCCTGTTTTCCCTTCACATGAAAGCCACGATGATGAAGGTTTCCGACCCCATCATCTTTGGCCACGCCGTGCGCGAATTTCTGAAGCCCGTCTTCGACAAGTTTGAGGATGAGCTGACAACAGCGGGCGTGAACCCCAATGCAGGCATCGCCGACATGATGTCCCGTATCAAGGACAAGCCCGAAATCATGGCCGCCGTCAAAGACGTCATGGCCGCGCGTCCGCCGATGTATATGGTCAACTCCGATAAGGGCATTACCAACCTTCATGTGCCGTCCGATGTCATCATCGACGCGTCCATGCCTGCGCTTATCCGTGCGGGCGGCAAGGGCTGGGGCCCCGACAACAAGGAACACGACACCAACTGTGTGATCCCCGACAGTTCCTATGCGCCGGTCTATGACGAGGCGGTCGAGTATTTCAAGGAAACCGGCGCGCTGGACCCGACAACATCCGGTACGGTTCAGAACGTCGGTCTGATGGCACAGAAGGCCGAGGAATACGGATCGCACCCCACTACATTCGAGATCCCCGCCGATGGGACGGTCAGGACAATTGCCGCCAATGGCGACGTGGTTTCGGAACATGCCGTCGAGGCGGGCGATATCTGGCGTGCCGCGTCGGCGCGGCAGGCCCCGATTGAAGACTGGGTGCAACTGGCCATCGACCGGCAGAAGGCCGAAGGCTGCGAGGCGATTTTCTGGCTGGACGCCGACCGCGCCCATGACGCCGAGCTGATCGCCTATGTAAAGCCGATCCTCGAAGCCAGGGGCGTTGCAGACAAGTTCCAGATCATGTCGCCCGCCAAGGCCACGCGCCAGACGCTTGAGACGATCCGGAGGGGCGAAAACTCTATCGCGATCACCGGCAACGTCTTGCGCGACTATCTGACCGATCTGTTCCCGATTTTGGAACTGGGGACCTCGGCCAAGATGCTGTCGATCGTCAAGCTGATGCAGGGCGGTGGGCTGTTTGAAACCGGTGCCGGAGGGTCGGCGCCCAAGCACGTGCAGCAGTTGGTCGAGGAAAACCATCTGCGGTGGGATTCATTGGGTGAATTCTGCGCGCTTGGCGAAAGCCTCAAGTTCCTTGCCGATCAAACGGACAACGAAAAGGCGCGGATTCTGGGCAAGGCGGTTGATGATGCCACGCAAGGCATCCTTGACAACAACAAGTCGCCCTCGCGCAAAGTCGGTCAGCCCGACAACCGTGCCAGCCACTATTATTTCGCACTGTATTGGGCACAGGCTTTGGCCGCGCAAACAGGAGATGCCGATCTGGCCGCGCATTTCAAACCTGTCGCCGAAGAACTGGCCGCGAACGAGGACAAGATCATGACCGAACTGGCCGAAGTGCAGGGCAAAGCGGTCGATCTGGGGGGGTACTTCCACTCTGATCCGGTGCGGACAGAAGCGGTGATGCGCCCTTCGGCCACGTTGAACGCGATCATCGGTTAAAACGACTGCCCCGTCCCTTGCAAAAAGGGGCGGGGTTTTTCTTTTGAGAAAGGTCCAAGGCACATGTCCCGTTTTTCCCTGGCCGTGCATGGTGGTGCAGGCACAATCCTGAAATCCTCGATGACGCCTGAGTTGGAAGTCGCCTATCATGCGGGCCTGCGCCGTGCATTGGAAGCGGGTCACGCAGTGCTGGCGGATGCCGGCAGCGCGCTTGACGCCGTGACCGCCGCCGTCTGCGCGTTGGAAGACGAACCCCTTTTCAACGCCGGGCGCGGGGCGGTTTTTACCAGCGATGGAAAGCAGGAAATGGACGCCGCCATCATGGAGGGCGCAGGCCGTCGCGCGGGTGCCGTGGGCGGGATCTTTGGCCCCCGCAACCCGATCCGGGCCGCCCGCGCCGTGATGGAGACCACGGATCATGTATTCCTGATTGGCCCAAACGCACTGAACGTCGCACACAATGCGAACCTGCCGTTTGAAGACGCCCCCTATTTCTTTACGCAAGGCCGCTGGGACGCGTTGCAATCCACGCTCGAGATGCGCAAGTCCGGCGTTGTGGACGATGATCCCGCCCGCAGGCATGGCACTGTTGGCGCTGTCGCCTGCGATGTTCACGGCACCGTGGCCGCCGCCACATCGACCGGGGGAATGACCGCAAAGGCACCGGGACGCATCGGCGATACGCCGATCATCGGTGCGGGCACCTTCGCCGACAATGCCACCTGCGCGGTGTCGGGCACCGGCCATGGCGAAGTGTTCGTGCGTTTTACCGCCGCTGCCGAAATTGCAGCCCGGATGCGCCACGCCGGGCAATCCCTGTCGGATGCTGCGGATCATGTGGTGAACGTCGACCTTGCACAGAACGACGGGTCGGGCGGGCTGATTGCGGTGGATGCGAAAGGCAATATCGCGATGCCTTTCAACTGCGAGGGGATGTATCGCGGGTCTGTCACCGACGCGGGCGATTTCAAGACTTCAATCTATAGCTAAGGGGTTTTCGCCTGGGCAGCCCTGTACCTATGCCACATATGGCATCCTCGAAATTGCCATCGGCAAACAACGGGCAATCGGCTATCCTCTTGGTTGAACTGACGGATTATTCCTTCTATCGATACTACTAAATTAGGCCCCCGCTGATAATTTCAGGATATTTCGATGAAAAAACCATTGCCAAAAGTCACGCCCAACACCTGGGAATTCCTGCGCGACCCGATGATCGCACCCACGGGTTTCCGCGAATACGATGCCCGCTGGCAGTACCCCGAAGCGATCAACCTGCCCGGCATCACAGCACTTGGGCTGGGGCTGGGTACGCAGATGCACATGCGCGGGATCGAGCCTGTAATCGCTGTGGGCAATGATTATCGCGACTATTCTCTGTCGATCAAGAACGCGCTGATCCTTGGACTGATGCAGGCGGGCATCCACGTCAAGGATATCGGCCCCTGCCTGTCGCCCATGGCCTATTTCGCGCAGTTCCATCTGGACGCGCCTGCGGTTGCCATGGTGACGGCGTCACATAACCCCAATGGCTGGACTGGCGTCAAGATGGGCTTTGAACGCCCCCTCACCCACGGCCCCGACGAGATGTCGGAACTGCGCGACATCGTGCTGGAAGGGCGCGGGCAAGAGCGCGAGGGCGGTAAGTACGAATTCGTGGAAGGCGTGCGCGAGGCGTATCTTGATGATCTGGTGGGCGACTTCAAGATGACCCGCAAGCTCAAGGTTGTGTGTGCGACGGGTAACGGCACGGCGTCGGCCTTTGCGCCCGAGTTGTTCAAACGGCTGGGGGTCGAGGTTGTCGATAGCCACAACACGCTCGACTACACCTTCCCGCATTACAACCCGAACCCCGAAGCGATGGAGATGCTGCACGACATGTCCGCGTCGGTCAAAGCGTCAGGTGCCGATTTCGCGCTTGGGTTTGATGGCGATGGCGACCGCTGCGGCGTGGTCGATGACGAGGGCGAAGAGATTTTTGCCGACAAGGTGGGCGTCATCATGGCCCGCGATCTGTCCGCGATCTATCCGAACAGCACCTTCGTGGCGGATGTGAAATCGACCGGGCTTTATGCGTCTGATCCCGTGCTGAAAGCCAATGGCGTGACGGCGGATTATTGGAAAACCGGCCACAGCCACATGAAACGCCGGGTCAAGGAACTTGGTGCGCTGGCGGGGTTCGAGAAGTCGGGCCACTACTTCCTCGCTGAACCCATTGGGCGCGGCTACGACTGCGGGATGCGCGTCGCGGTCGAGATCTGCAAGCTGATGGACCGTAACCCGGAAATGTCCATGTCCGATCTGCGCCGCGCCCTGCCCCACACCTATTCCACGCCCACCATGTCGCCCTATGCGGCGGACGAGGATAAATACGATATCCTCGACCGGATCGTCGCGCGGCTGAAGGATGTGACCGAACTGGGCGGACGTCCGGTGAAAGAGGTCGTGGCCGTCAATGGTGCGCGCGTGATCCTCGACAATGGCAGCTGGGGGCTGGTGCGGGCGTCGTCGAATACGCCCAATCTGGTGGTCGTCTGCGAAAGTGCTGAGTCCGAAGAAGAGTTGCGCGCGATCTTCAAGGATCTGGATGCCGTCATCCGCACGGAACCTGATGTAGGCGATTACGACCAGACATTCTAAAGCCAGTGCAGCTTGGGTTTGCCAGCGTCCCGGGTTCCTGATTAAACCGGGTGAACACTATTTTAAGTCAGAACCGGGGCCTTTCATGACCAAACGCGCACTTATCACCGGGATCACCGGTCAGGACGGGTCCTATCTGGCGGAGTTTCTGCTGGAGAAGGGCTATGAGGTGCATGGCATCAAGCGGCGGTCCTCGTCGCTGAATACCCAGCGGATCGATCATATCTATCAGGATCCGCACGAGCCAAACCCCAAGCTGATCCTGCATTATGGCGATCTGACCGACAGCTCGAACCTGACGCGCATCATCAGTCGAGGTGCAGCCGGACGAGGTTTATAACCTTGGCGCGCAAAGCCATGTGGCGGTGAGCTTTGAATCGCCGGAATACACGGCGGATGTGGATGCCAACGGCACTTTGCGGCTGCTGGAAGCGATCCGGTTTCTGGGGCTGGAAAAAAAGACGCGCTTTTACCAGGCGTCAACTTCTGAGCTTTATGGCTTGGTGCAGGAGATACCACAGACGGAGACGACACCCTTTCACCCCCGTTCGCCCTATGCGGTGGCGAAGATGTACGCCTATTGGATCACGGTGAATTACCGCGAGGCGTATGGCATGTATGCCTGCAACGGGATTTTGTTCAACCACGAAAGCCCGCGGCGCGGCGAGACCTTCGTGACGCGCAAGATCACGCGGGGGCTGGCGAATATCGCCCAGGGGCTTGAGCAGTGCCTGTTCATGGGCAACATCGACGCGCTGCGCGATTGGGGGCACGCCAAGGATTACGTGCGCATGCAGTGGATGATGCTGCAGCAGGATGCGCCCGATGATTTTGTGATCGCGACCGGCGTGCAGTATTCCGTGCGCCAGTTCATCACCTGGTCGGCGGCAGAGCTGGGGATTACCCTGCGGTTCGAGGGCGAAGGGCTGAACGAGACGCGCCATCGTTGACAGTGTTTCGGGCGATGATGCGCCCGCGCGTCAAGCGTCGGCGATGTGGTGATGCGCATCGATCCGCAGTATTTCCGCCCCGCCGAGGTGGAAACGCTGCTCGGGTCGCCCGCCAAGGCCAAGGAGAAACTGGGCTGGGAGCCGCAGATCACCACGCAAGAGATGTGCGCCGAGATGGTTGCCAATGACCTCAAGGTCGCGCGGCGGCACCGGCTGCTGAAGGAACACGGGCTGGATCTGCCGATCTCGCTCGAGAACGGGTAGGCCCATGCGCAAGATCTATATCGCAGGGCACCGTGGCATGGTCGGCGGCGCGATCCTGCGCCAGTTGCAGGCGCGTGAACGTGCGGGCGAGGCGCTTGAGCTGATCACGCGCACCCATGCGGAACTGGACCTGACCTCGCAGGCCGCCGTGCGCGACTTTATGGACGGCCGAGCGACCCGATGTGGTGATCTTGGCAGCGGCAAAGGTCGGCGGCATCATGGCGAACAACACCTATCCCGCTGATTTCATTTACGAAAACCTGATGATCGAATGCAACGTGATCCATCAGGCGTTCGCAGCGGGGGTCAAGACGCTGCTGCAGCTTGGCAGTTCGTGCATCTACCCGCGCGAGGCTGCGCAGCCGATGGCCGAAGACGCGCTGCTGACCGGCACACTTGAGCCGACGAATGAACCTTACGCGATTGCCAAGATCGCGGGCATTAAGCTTTGCGAAAGCTATAACCGGCAACATGGCGTGGATTACCGCAGCGTGATGCCGACGAATCTTTATGGGCCGGGGGATAACTTCCATCCGCAGAACAGCCATGTTTTGCCTGCCCTGATCCGCCGTTTTCACGAGGCGGCGCAGAGTGGGCAAGACGAGGTCGTGATCTGGGGCACCGGCATGCCGATGCGCGAATTTCTGCATGTGGACGACATGGCAGAGGCATCGCTGTTTGTGCTCGACCTGCCGCAGGATGTCTATGCCGCCAACACGCAACCCATGCTGAGCCATATCAACGTGGGCACCGGCAGCGATGTCAGCATTGGCGAACTCGCGCAGATGGTGGCCGATGTGACGGGATTTAAAGGCAAGCTGTCGTTTGATACGTCCAAGCCCGATGGCACAATGCGCAAGCTGATGGACGTGTCGCGGCTGGCGGATATGGGCTGGCAGGCCAAAATCGCGCTGAAAGACGGGCTGCAAGAGACCTACAACTGGTTTTTGAAACAAGAGAGCATCCGCTCCTGATCCCCGCCAATTTTATTCATGTTCCATTAAACCAATTCTTATTAAGGTCGCTCCCATGATCCATCCCATCCTTCTTTGTGGCGGCTCCGGCACGCGCCTTTGGCCCTTGTCGCGGAAGTCCTACCCCAAGCAGTTCGCGAAGCTGATGGGCGACGAAAGCCTGTTTCAGGCCTCGGCCCGCAGGTTGTCGGGCAAGGGGTTTACCGCGCCCGTGATCGTCACCGGCGATCCGTTCCGCTTTATCGTGACCGAGCAACTCGCGCAGGTGGAACAGATCGCGCAAAGCATCCTGATCGAACCCGAAGGGCGCAATACCGCGCCTGCAATCCTTGCCGCGGCGCTGGCGGTGGCCCGCAAAGACCCGCAGGCGCTGATGCTGGTGGCCCCGTCCGACCACGTCATTCCCGACACTGCCGCCTTTGCCGCCACGGTGCAGGCCGCCGTGCCGCGGGCCCAAGCCGGTGATCTGGTGACGTTCGGCATCACGCCCACGCGGCCCGAAACGGGGTATGGGTATCTGGAACTTGCCGCCGGGTCAGACGCAAACGCGGACACCCCACAGCCCCTCGCCCGCTTTGTCGAAAAGCCCGACACCGCCCGCGCGACCGAAATGCTCGCGGCAGGTAACTACCTTTGGAATGCGGGCATCTTTTTGTTCACCGCCAAAGCGATCATCGCCGCGTTTGAAAAACACGCGGCCCCAATGGTCGAAGCGGTGACCATGTCCCTGAAAGACGCCAACGCCGATCTCGGCTTCACCCGTCTGGCCTCCGACGCCTGGGGTCAGGCCGACAACATCTCGATCGACTATGCGATCATGGAAAAGGCCGACAACCTTGCCGTCATGCCCTTTGGCGCGGGCTGGTCGGACCTGGGCGGCTGGGATGCCGTCTGGCTGGAAAGCGGCCCGGATGCGGATGGCAACGTATGCTCTGACAATGCGACCGCGATTGACTGCACCGACACCCTGCTGCGGTCGGAGACCGACGGCCTGCAACTGGTCGGCATCGGGCTTGAAAACATCGTCGCCATCGCCATGGGCGACGCGGTGCTGGTCGCTGATAAATCGCAAGCGCAACGGGTGAAAGAAGCCGTTGATGCGCTCAAAGCCAAAGGTGCCGGCCAGGCAGTCCAGCTGCCCCGCGACTACCGCCCCTGGGGCTGGTACGAAAGCCTTGTCATCGGGGGGCGCTTCCAGGTCAAACGCATCGTGGTCAACCCCGGTGCAGCACTCAGCCTGCAAAGCCACCACCACCGGTCAGAGCACTGGATCGTCGTCGAGGGGACTGCAAAGGTGACTGTCGACGAGGCGGTTAACCTTGTCAGCGAAAACCAGTCCGTCTACATCCCCCTCGGTGCCGTCCACCGCATGGAAAACCCCGGCAAGGTCCCGATGGTGCTGATCGAGGTCCAGACCGGCAGCTATCTGGGCGAGGATGATATCATCCGCTATGAGGATGTTTATGCGCGGGGGTGAAGGCGCGGGCGACCCAACCTTTAGCTGATCATCGATGCTTAAATTCGATCAACGGAATGCAGGTGCACAGACCAAATGCAATTCCTTGAGATGCCACCCCATCAAACGACAGCGCCCCGTCCAAAACGGGGGGCGCTGACGGGGTTCACGTCATGCGCGCGAAAGAATACTTGCAGGCCGTGCCCGCGCCAATGCGGACGTGATCAACCCTGCCAGAACGGCCTTGATAAGATCTCCGGGAATGAACACCGTGACCAAAGCGGCTGATTCCAACACTGTTTTATCAAGCGCGATCGACAGCCCCGCAATGCCGAATACGTAAAGCACCACGATGCCGCCAATCACGGATGCGGCCCCGGCGGCGATGGCAAGCGGCGCAGACCGCCAGCGTTCAACGATCAGACCTGTGACAAAGGCCGCCACGGGAAAGCCGATCAGAAACCCCGAAGAGGGCAGCATGAAAGCCCCCAGTCCGCCGCGTCCTCCTGCCAGCAATGGCAGCCCTAAGGCGACCAGCAGCATGAAAAGCAATACAGCCAAGGCGCCCCGCTTGGCCCCCAACACGGTGCCGCATAACATGATGCCAAGACTTTGCGCCGTGATCGGCACACCAAAGCCCAGCGTGAATTTCGGAATCAACGCCAGCGCCGCGATCAGGGCAGCGAAAAGTGCGACGAGTGTCAGGTTACGTTCCAAGGCTTATCTTCCTGTTGTTTCTCTGATTTCGCGCTTTGTATCCTGCGGCACCCAGAAAGCGCAAGCGGCTGTCATAGCGCATCGGTGGCCACCGGCCCGGCACAGGCAAGAAGGACGGAAAGATCAAGATGCTGTTCCATATGGTCGGCAAGACGGTCCAGCGTATCCTCGACGGTCTGGCTATAGGATGTCGGGGCAGCGGCCAATTCAAACTGGCCCAGCCAGGCGCGGCGAAAGCCGTCGTTAGCGAACAGGCCGTGCAGATAAGTGCCCGCGATCTTGCCATCGCGCGACACGGCCCCGTCGGGCATGTTGTCTATGCGGGCGAACGGACGCTGGCCATCTGGTCCGGTTGTCTGGCCGATGTGAATTTCATAGCCGTCGATCTGCGCACCGGTCTTGGTGTGCGTCGCGACAACATGGGTCAGGGTCTTGTCGGGGGCCATGCGGGTGCGCATGTCGAGCAGCCCCAAACCCTCGATCGTGGCCGGGCGTTCCGTCCAGACCCGCTGGATCCTCGATGCTTTTCCCAAGCATTTGATAGCCGCCGCACAGGCCCAGCACATGTCCGCCGCGCCGAACATGGGCGTGCAGGTCGATATCCCAGCCCTGCGCCCTGAAAAATGCCAGATCGCCGCGTGTCGACTTGGTGCCCGGCAAGATCACCAGATCAGCGTCTGCGGGCAGGGCGCTGCCGGGGGGGATCATGGTCAACCGCACGGCAGGTTCCGCCGCGAGGGGGTCAAGATCATCGAAATTGGAAATCCGCGACAGCATCGGGCACACGATGTGAAATGCACCATCAGACGGCCTGCGCGCCAGATCGACGGCGTCTTCGGCGGGCAGCAGATGCGCGTCGAAAAACCACGGCAGCACCCCGAACCCCGCCCATCCGGTGCGCTGGATGATGTCGGCATAGCCATCGTCAAACAACGCCACATCGCCGCGAAACTTGTTGATGAGGAACCCTTT
Organism: uncultured Alphaproteobacteria bacterium; assembly: GCA_963728645.1. Lineage (GTDB taxonomy): Bacteria > Pseudomonadota > Alphaproteobacteria > Rhodobacterales > Rhodobacteraceae > Sulfitobacter. The sequence continues at coordinate 55,396 of CAVSLU010000004.1, forward strand.
GACCATCGCGGCGTCTTCGGGATCGATCACCGCCTGCGTGCCCACAATCTGCGCGATGACCCCGCCCCGATCAATGTCACCGGCCAGCACCACCGGCACGTTGGCCGCGCGGGCAAAGCCCATATTGGCGATGTCACCCCTGCGCAGGTTGGTTTCAGCAGGACTGCCCGCCCCTTCGACGACAATCAGGTCGGCCGTGCGTCCAAGGATGCCGAAACTTTCCAGCACCGGCTTCAGCAGCGCGCCACGGGCACCACCGAAATCACGCGCCTCGAGCCGGCTTTGCACACGGCCCTGCACGACAACCTGCGATCCGGTATCGGTTTCGGGCTTGAGCAGGACCGGGTTCATATGGACCGACGGGGTGCGCCCACAGGCCATCGCCTGCAATGCCTGAGCGCGGCCGATCTCTCCGCCTTCCTGGGTGACGGCGGCGTTGTTTGACATGTTCTGCGGTTTGAACGGGGCCACACTGATGCCCCGCCGCAGCGCCGCACGGCACAAACCTGCAACCAGCATGGACTTGCCGACGTTCGATCCCGTTCCCTGTATCATGATGGCGCGGGTCGACATGTCGGATCTCCTGACGGGGTATGATGCGCCGTCTTGGTGTCAGTCGGCCCGCGACGCGTCAAGGTCGCATCGCGCGGTGACGGCGGTGATGCTCTTGCAATCGTGCGGTCGACCTGATCCACGATGTTTGGCGCAATTTGCAGATAGGCTCGGATCATGACGAAAAAGACAAGGCGTGCGCCTTGGGACGATCCCGCAGCCGGGGCGTGGTTGCGGCCACTGGGTGCCGGATGATCGCGTATCTGGGGCTTTTCGCCTCTGCCCTCATCGCGGCCACGATTTTACCGATGCAGTCAGAAGCGGTGCTGGTGGGGTTGCTGATCCAGGGCGCGCATCCGGTTTTGGCGCTTGTTCTGGTGGCGACAGTGGGAAATGTTCTGGGTTCGGTGATCAATTGGTATATGGGTCGGTTCTTGTTGCGGTTTCAGGACCGGAAATGGTTTCCGGCTTCAGAGCACCAATTGAACCGCGCCCAAACCTGGTATGCCCGCTATGGCCGGTGGTCCCTGCTGGGCAGTTGGTTGCCGGTGGTGGGTGACCCGCTGACGGTGGTCGCGGGCACGTTGCGCGAACCCTTGGTGTCTTTTGTGCTGCTGGTCACGCTGGCAAAGGGTGCGCGCTATGTGGCCCTTGCGATTGCGACCCTTGTCTGGGTCGGGCCAGCGTGACTTCGATGGTCGCGATGCGTTTTCTCAAAATCAGATAACGCCCCCTGACATGGTTCATGACGCACCGATGTGACCGAATGTCACATCAGGGTGCACATGTCTCCAAGATCGAACTGCGCCGAAAATCCTTTTTTTGAAGGGATCAACCCATAGCCCGCGCACGCCTTTTCGCCCGATTGTCGGCCCTTCACAAAAAAGAAAAGAGCAATATTCTTCGCGCCTTAGCATCTGTGACCTTGCGGAAGTTTCGCACCACGCTAGAATTGCCTAATATTCGATCCCAGGATACATGCCTGGCAAAATCAAATAATAACCTAAGACCAAGTCCACTACTCTGGGAGGAGATACTATGTCTAACGATCAACGCCTTAACAGGCGGTCTTTTCTGACGAAATCGGCTTTGGCCGGTGGCGTCGCGACGGGAAGCATGTTGGCGGCCCCTGCTGTTCTGGCGCAGGCCCCCATCGTCGTCAAAATGCAGACGTCGTGGAACGATGCCAACATCTGGCAGGATTTCGCCCGCGATTACGCGACCCGCGTCGAAGAAATGTCCGGTGGCCGTGTCAAGGTTGACGTGCTGCCAGCCGGTGCCGTTGTGGCGGCATTTCAGGTTCTGGATGCTGTAAACGATGGTCTGATCGACGCCGCGCACTCGGTTCCCGTTTATTGGTACGGCAAGAACAAGGCCGCGTCGCTGTTCGGGACAGGCCCGGTTTTCGGTGGGTCCGCGACAACCATGCTGTCGTGGTTCTACGAAGGGGGCGGTCAGGCGCTTTATAACGAACTGACGCAGGATATCATGGGCCTTGACGTTGTCGGTTATCTGGGCTTCCCGATGTTCGCGCAGCCGTTCGGCTGGTTCAAAGGTGAAGTCAACACCGTTGCTGACCTGCAAGGCCTGAAGTACCGCACCGTTGGTCTGGCCGCTGACCTGATGGACAAAATCGGCATGTCCGTTGCACAGCTTCCCGGTGGTGAAATTGTTCCCGCTATGGAGCGTGGCGTGATCGACGCGTTCGAATTCAACAACCCGTCGTCGGACAAGGACTTTGGTGCGCAGGATGTTGCGAAGAACTATTACCTGTCTTCGTATCACCAGGCGTCTGAAAGCTTTGAATTCCTTTTCTCCAAGGCGTTCCTTGAAGATCTGGACCCCGACCTTCAGGCCATCCTGAAATACGCCGTTGAAGCCGTATCAACCGCGAACACGGCCAAGGCGATGAACCGCTATTCCGCAGATCTTCAGTTCCTTCAGAACGATGCGGGTGTCACCGTCCGCCGGACTTCGCAAGAAATTCTGGATGCGCAGCTTAAGGCCTGGGATCAGCTGATCCCCGAACTCGAAGCGGATCCGTTCATGAAAAAGACGCTCGACAGCCAGCGCGACTGGGTCAGCCGCGTGTCCTATTACGAGCTGATGAACTCGCCTGACTATGGTCTGGCTTACGAACATTATTTCCCCGGCAAGATCAAACTCTGATCCGACTGGACGAAAAATGAAACGAACCCCGGCATTTCCATGTGCCGGGGTTCCCGCGCGAGATACAGGGGCATCATGATTTCATTCATTCGGTTCGCCGATAACCTTTCTGCATGGTTCGGCAAGGCATTCGCCTGGCTTATTCTGTTGATGTCGCTGGGCACGGGGTACGAAGTTTTCGTGCGCTATGTTCTGAACGATCCCACGTCCTGGGCGCTGGATGTGTCGTTCATCATGTATGGCACGCTTTTCATGATGGGCGGGGCCTATACCCTGTCACGCGGTGGGCATGTGCGCGGCGATTTTCTATACCGCTTGTTGCAGCCCAAGACCCAGGGCAAGATCGACATTGTCCTGTATCTGGTTTTCTTCTTTCCCGGCGTGACGGCCTTGGTGCTGGCGGGATGGAAATATGCAGCGCGGTCCTGGCAATATGGTGAAGTGTCGGTCAGCAGCCCTGCCGGCGTGCCGATTTATCAGTTCAAGGCCGTGATTGTCGCGGCGGGGCTGCTGCTGTTCATTCAGGGGATAGCGCAGGTATGCAGGTGCATCATCGCAATCAAAGATAACTACTGGCTAGAAGCAGATGAGGACGTCTTTGAGACAGAAGACCTCTTGATGAGAGAAGCCAACATGGCTGAGAAAGACCATATCACATGACCGATCCGCAAATTGCCCTGATGATGCTTGGGCTGTTCATCATTTTCGTTTTCCTTGGGTTCCCGATTGCTTTCACGCTGATGGCGATGGGGATCGGCTTTGGCTATTACGCCTATTTCGACGCGGGCCGCATGTGGCGCAGCTTTGACAGGCTGGATGATGCTGCGGGCGTGTGGGATCAATGGTCGACCTGGTTTGACGGTTTTTTCAACAATCGAATATTCGATCTATTCGTGAACCAGACCTTCACCGTGATGTCGAACGAAGTACTGACCGCTGTGCCGTTGTTCCTGTTCATGGGCTATATCGTTGAGCGGTCCAACATCGTGGACCGGCTTTTCACCACCCTCAACATCGCGTCAAAGAACGTGCCCGGTTCAATGGGTGTGGCAGCGCTGATCACCTGCGCCCTGTTTGCAACGGCAACGGGGATCGTTGGGGCGGTTGTGACTTTGATGGGCCTTCTGGCGCTGCCCGCGATGCTGAAAGCGCGGTATGAACCGTCTTTTGCGGCGGGTATCATCTGCGCGGGCGGCACATTGGGAATCTTGATCCCGCCCTCAATCATGCTGATCGTGTATGCGGCGGCTACGAACGTGTCTATCGTGCGGCTTTATGCTGCGGCATTGCTCCCGGGCCTGACCCTGGTTGGCCTCTACCTGGTTTACATCGTGGGCCGGTCGGTTCTTCAACCGTCTTCGGCACCGCGTCCGACGGCAGAAGAAGTACCAGACATGCCGATGGGCAAGCTGGTGGTACTGATCGTCACCTCGTTTGTGCCGCTTGCCTTTCTGATATTTGCCGTCCTCGGCTCGATCCTCTTCGGGCTTGCGACACCTACCGAAGCGGCGTCGATCGGCGCATTGGGCGGGATCTTCCTTGCGTTCATCTATCGCGCCATGACGTGGCAACGGATGCGCGAAAGCGTCTATCTGACTTTGCGGACCACGGCGATGGTGTGCTGGCTGTTTGTCGGGTCCTATACATTCTCGGCGGTGTTCTCGTATCTGGGCGGTGAACAGGTGATTTCCGATTTCGTTCAATCGCTGAACCTCTCGCCGATCCAGTTTCTTATCCTGGCGCAGATCATCATCTTCCTGCTGGGCTGGCCGCTGGAGTGGTCCGAGATCATCATCATCTTCGTCCCGATCTTCCTGCCGCTTTTGTCCGTGTTCGAGATTGATCCGCTGTTCTTCGGCATTCTGGTGGCGCTGAACCTGCAAACCAGTTTCCTGACCCCGCCGATGGCAATGTCGGCCTATTACCTTAAAGGGATTGCGCCGCCCGAACTGCGGCTGACGCAGATTTTCAAGGGGGTCATGCCATTCCTGTTCTGCGTGATCGTGTCGATGGTTCTGATGTATGTGTTCCCATCGATCGTGTTCTACCTGCCGGATCTGTTCTATGGCCGCTGAAGCCAAACAAGCCGCTGACAGGATGCCGGCCCCAAGCGTCACAGTCTTGCGCGAAAGGCTGGCATCGGGTGCGCTGGATGCGCTGACGCTGGTGGAAAGCTATATAGCGCGGATCGAGGCGCGCGAAGCCGACGTGGGGGCTTGGGCCTGGTTCGATCCTGAATTCGCCCGCGCCCAAGCGCGGACGCTGGACGCCCACAGGCGCGCTGGCCGCCCGCTGGGGCGGTTGCACGGGCTGCCCATTGGGTTGAAAGATGTGATCGACACAGCCCGCATCCCCACCGAAAACGGGTGCGCCCACGATGCCGGACGCGTGCCGCTGCGCGACGCGTTCATCGTTGAACAGCTCAAGAAAGAGGGGGCGATCCTCATGGGCAAGACGGTCACGACCGAGCTTGCTTTCATGCACCCGGGCAAAACCGCCAACCCGCATAATCTAGCCCACACACCCGGTGGATCCTCGCAAGGCTCTGCCGCGGCAGTGGCCGATGGCATGGTGCCGCTTGCCATAGGCACGCAAACCGGCGGTTCGATCATCCGACCCGCGTCGTTTTGCGGTGTGACCGGATACAAGCCGACCTTTGGCGCAATTCCACGCCGGGGTGTCCTGACGCAATCACCCACGCTTGACACTATTGGCGTATTTGCCAGCGATCCCGCCGGTGCCGCCCTGCTGGCAGAAGTGCTTTGGGGGCACGACATCGAAGATCGGGCGACCCGCCCTGAACCTGCCCCGGCGCTTTTCGCGGCCGCAACAACAAAGCCCCCGCTGCGCCCGGTATTTGGTTTTGTCCGCCCGCCCGGCTGGGAAAACGCAGATCCGCAAACGCGTGACGCATTCGAGGAGCTGACCGCAGCCTTGGGCGATCAGGCGTTTGAGATGCCGCTTCCCCCGATTTTCGAAAGCGCGGCGGCACAGCGCAAGCTGATCAATTTTGCCGAAATGTCGTATCACTATTACCCGTACTATCGGGACTGGAAAGATAAGCTGGGCGCGGAGACCCGCGAAGCGATTGAAGAGGGCAATGCCACATTGGCCCGCGATTACCAATCCGCGCTGGACATGCCCAAGCTTTTGAACGCCGCACTGGATGAAATGCTGACGCGCTGTGATGCCATCATCTGTCCCTCGGCGACCGGCCCCGCCCCCAAGGGGCTTGAGACAACGGGCGATCCAATCTTTAACGGGCTTTGGACGTACTGCGGCACACCTTGCATCAGCCTGCCCATTCTGACCTCGCAAGAGGGATTGCCGATGGGCGTTCAGCTTGTCGGGGCCCGCCACAATGACGCGCGGTTGGTCCGCACGGCGCAATGGCTGTATCAATGGGCCGAAGGTGCTTCACAATGAGGAAGAACATCACATGAACCGTATTCTTGCACTGTTTGCGTTTGTCGTATTCGTCGTTTTCGTAGCGATCCTGGCGGTCAACGTGCCAAGCCCGGATTTGCTGATCATCATCGCGATCACCGTGGGGTTCGTTGCCTTTGATTTCGTTACCTCAAGCAGCAACAAACGGGACTAGGATAGTGGCAAAACCGGTTATCTGGATCACCCGCACCTTATCCGACGCAACGCTCAGGCGGGCCAGGCGCGATTATGACGTGATCTGGGACGATGCGGACAAGCCCGGAAGCGCGGAAGATATCATCGCGATGAGCGCGAAGGTGGACGGGATTATCCCGTGCCATTCCGAACACTTCAGCGCAGATGTGGTGGCACGTCTGGATCCCCGGCTAAAGATCGTGGCGAACCATTCTGTCGGCGTGGATCACTGTGATTTAAGTGCCCTGCAAGACAAGGGCATCACCGTCACAAACACGCCCGGCGTGCTGTCTGACGCCACGGCCGAGCTTGCCATGATGCTGATGCTGGGGGCCGCGCGACATGCGGTTGCCGGTGATCGCGTGGTGCGATCGGGCCAGTGGGATTTCTGGTCGCCTGCGTTCCTTGTGGGCAAGCAGGTCACTGGTGCACGGCTTGGCATCATCGGGATGGGGGGCGTGGGCCGCGCCTTTGCCCGCAAAGCGCGTGGATTTGACATGGAGATCCACTATCACAACCGCAGCCGTCTGTCGCCCGAGGATGAGGGCGGGGCGATCTATCATGAAGATCTGAATGATCTGCTGGCAATGTCAGATTTCCTTTCCCTGCACTGCCCCGCCACGCCCGAAACCATAGGTCTGATGAACGCCGCGCGGTTTGCCTGTCTGCCCCAAGGATGCGTGATCGTGAACACCGCACGCGGCAATCTGATCGACGAAGATGCCCTTCTGAATGCGATCAAGGCGGGGCATGTCGGCGCCGCCGGTCTTGATTGTTTTGTGACAGAACCCGGTGGCAACCCTGCTTTTGCTGCTCATGACAACATCATGATGATGCCCCATGTCGGCAGTGCGACGGTCAAGACCCGCGATGCCATGGGGTTCAAGGCGCTTGACAATCTGGACGCCTTCTTTCGCGGAGATGTCCCACCCGACAAGCTATAGACGCACAATTCCGCCTGCCTTTCGCTCAGTGGTTCTTGTCTAGGCCCGCTCTATGACCCAATCCGCCATTGACGGCAAAAGCATATGAAGTGCGGCCTGAAACGCCGCGACAACGGCTGTAGGAGTGTCGCTGGCGGCCTGTGCAGACTGGGTAAAGCTGCGGGTGCCGATCACGCGTTGGTCACGATCATTCAGCGCGGTAAGCGCGATGGTGACAAGGGCCGTAAACCGACCTTCAGGTGTGACCACGACGTGAAAGTCATCCATGCGCACAAGAACGGCGGTATCCGCGACCGGCCCACCCTCACTGCGCCCGACATAGCCGAGGCGGCCACTCTCAGAGATGCTGCGCACAAGGATCGATTGCAGCACAAGCGGCGCTTCGTCGGCCCAGCGCGCATCGGGCAGATAAGTGATCGACACCGCGTCAGGCTTGATCATGATACGGTCCGTTGCAATAGCCGCCGGGGCCTCGGGCCGCGCAATAACAACGGTGCGGGACGTGCGGCGCCCGGTTCTGGCCCCACCCGACGGCGTCAGATCATAGGTATCAAGGGGCTGCGCTGCCGAATTCAGGGCCGACACTGCGCTGCATCCTCCAAGCGCTGAAACAGCGCCCAAAACCGCGATCCTGCGTGTGAATTTCAAGGGGGGCATGGCTCGTTTCTCCCATATGCTATTTCCGATATTCCGGCACGCGTTCGTCCAGCAGAAACCGCGCCGGGTCGCGCTCTATCCGCCGCACAAGACTGTTCAGGGTGGTGACCAGCGTGCGGGCCTCGGCTGAAAGGCGGGTCAATTCGGGCAGGCCGGTGCTTGAAAATTCGCGGATGCCCGGCGCGCTTGCGGCAACGGCCTGTTGCACCTGCCCCACAACGGCATCGGCCCGCGAGATCAGGGCACGCAGTTCGGCCGCGATGGCGGGCACGTCACGGGTTACGTCTTCAACCGCCACACTGATCCGGTCGGAAGCGGTGCGGATGTCGGAAAGCACCGGACCCAGATCAATCTGCAACACCTCGTTTGCGGTATCAAAGGCCGTTTGTGCCGACCCAAGCGCCCCTTGCGCGGTGCCCAGAGTTGTATCAAGTGCGCCAAGGCTGCCTTGGGCCTTTTCAAACAACGCGTTGGCGGATGCCAGTGCCTGTTCCGTCTCTTGGGCCAACGGATCAAACCGGCCTGTCAAACCGGTCACGTCAGACGCGACTTGATCCACTGCCGTTGTCGCGGCACCTACCGCGCGTCGAATATCGGTCATGACGGCGGGCACGTCATTCAGCACCACCGCCTCGATCGTTGAGATGGCGTTTTTCGCATCTGACAGGACAGCCCGCGCTTCGGACACCAGCAGCGTGCCGTCGCCGTTCACCAGTTGGTCAAACCCGTCCGACGCCGTTGTCACGGAAACGAAGGCCGTGTTCGCCTCGGTCAGGGTTTGTTCCAGTTCGGTTAGTCTGGCATTCAATAGCCCCGCCGTTTCACCGAAGCCGTCAAGCGTGTCGCCAGATCGCTTTTGCAGATCTGCAATCGCCGTTTCAGTCTGCGCAACCGTTGCCGAAATGCCATCCAGAATATCGGGGATCCTGTCGCGCAACAGCGTTTCGGCCTGGGTGAACGTTGCCTCGACACTTTTTATCGCCGTGTCCGACGTGGCAAGCGTGGCCCCTGCGCTATCAAACGCCCGCTGCGCAGATTGGCAAGGGCTGCGTTGGCGCTGCCCAAGCGTGGTTTCAACCGATGCACCAATGGTATCCAGCCGCCCCGTGAACCGTGTGATCTGCGTCGTGGCATCGCTGACCGTCCCGGTGATGTCGGAAAAATCGGTCAACGCCTGATCCAGCCGCGCCGAAGAGGCGTCGAGATTGCGAAGGATGCGCGTGACATAGGCCTGATTTTCCGGGCCGGTCAGCGCCTGGAACTGCTTGCAGCAGGCGCGTCGCCTGCGGCCACAAGATCGGGCGCATCCTCGACCAGCGCCTGAACGGTCGACCGGCGCGAGGGGATGATCGGCAGCGCCGCCATCGGCGCCGTCAGCGGCCCGGCTCCGGCGTGCCGCCCGACAGCGAAATATAGGCGACCCGGTCACGCCCTGCGATTGCAGTTGCGCGACGGTGTTGGCTGCGCACCGGAGTGGTGGCGTCGATCTCGACCGTGGCAAGACCTTGGACGGGTCTGTTCGATAGATCCCCAGGCCGATGACCTGGCCGACCGAGATGCCCGTTGAACAGCACGTCGCCGGACGGATCGAGGCCCGACACATCGTCGAAACAGGATGCCGTAGGTGGCATATTGCCGGTCGATCTGCACGCTGGCGAGCCAGACAGAAGAACCCCAGCGTGCCCAGGATGGCCAGCAGGGTGAAGGCGCCGATCAGGATGAAGTTCGCGCGGGTTTCCATCAGGCGTGCGCCTCGCTCGCAGCTCTGGCGCGCGCGGGCGCGCGGGCCGTGGAAATATTCGCGGACCCAAGGGTGATCGACCTCCATCATCTCGTCCATGGTGCCCGACCGCGAGAACCTTCTTGTCGGCCAGCACCGCGACCCGGTCGCAGATCGCGTGCAGGCTGTCCAGATCGTGCGTGACCAGAAACACCGTCAGGCCCAAGCGCCGCCTGCAACTGCCGGATCAGCGTGTCGAAGGCCGCGGCGCCGATCGGGTCGAGGCCGGCGGTGGGTTCGTCCAGGAACACGATCTCGGGGTCCAGCGCGATGGCGCGGGCGAAACCCGCCCGCTTGCGCATGCCGCCCGACAGTTCGGACGGATAATTGCGCCAGCGCGTTCTCCGGCAGGCCGACCATGCGCACCTTGATGCCGGCCAGCGTCTCGCGCAGGGCGTCCGTCGCAGATGCAGCTGTTCCCGCATCGGCGCTTCGACGTTCTGGCGCACGGTCAGAGACGAAAACAGCGCGCCGTCCTGAAACATCACGCCCCAGCGGCGGCGCAGGCGGCGGTAATCGGCGTCGGCGGTGTCGCGCACGCTCTGGCCGAACACCTCGATCTGGCCCTCGGTCGGGTTTCAGCAGGCCGACGATGGCGCGCAGCAGCACCGACTTGCCGGTGCCCGATCCGCCGACGACGCCGATGATCTCTCCGCGCCGCACGTCAAGGTCAGGCCGTCGTGCACCGTATGGGTGCCGAACCGGGTCACGAGGCCCCGCACGCGGATGATGGGGTCGTCCGACAGCGTCGCGTCATCAGACCCCCACCATCGCGAAGAAGATCGAAAACAGCGCGTCCATCACGATCACCATGAAGATCGACAGCACGACCGAGGTCGAGGTCAGCCGCCCCAGCGATTCCGCATCGCCGCCGACGCTCATGCCCTCGTAACAGCCGATGATGCCGATGATCAGCGCAAAGAACGGCGCCTTGATCATGCCCGACGCCGAAATGCCAGACGTCGGTGTTCGACACCAGCCGCGATTGGAACACGGCCGGCGACACGCCCAGTTCGATCCAGGACATCACCGCCCCGCCGACCAGGCCCGACAGGTCGGCGATGAACCCCAGCGCGGGCAGCATCAGCATCAGCGCCAGCACGCGCGGCACCACCAGGATCGTTACCGGATCGAGGCCGAGGGTGCGCATGGCGTCGATCTCCTCGCGCATCTTCATGGAGCCGATGGCAGCGGTGAAGGCGGACCCGGACCGGCCCGCCACGATGATCGCGGTCAACAGGATGCCCAGTTCGCGCAGCACCGAGATGGCGATCAGGTCGACGACGAAGACTTCGGCCCCGAACTGGCGCAGTTGCGCCGACGCCCTGAAACGCAAGGACCACCCCGATCAGGAACGCCATCAGCGCCACGATGGGCACGGCATTCAGGCCAACCTCCTGGCAATGATGCACCAGCGAGGTCAGCCGCAAGCGCCGGGGATGGATCAAGATGCCCGCCAAGGTCGCGACCACCTGCCCCAGAAACGACGTCAGCTCGACCGTTTTGCGGCCGGCGCTGACAACGCCTTTGCCAAACCCCTCGACGCGATCCGTCAATGTCTTGTGCGGGGCCGCGCCGATGTCCTGCGGTGGCATGCTGCGCCGTACCACGTCAATCAGCTGCGCCTGCGCGTCGGTCGCGCCTTCCAGGGCCAGGTGTCTGCCTTGCGTCGTGGCGCGCTGTTGCAGGTCCAACAACACCCACGCCCCGGCGGTATCCATGCGCGACAACTGTGTGATGTCGATGACCGTGGCCTCCTGCGCCATCTTCTGCAGTTCCGCCTGGTCCAGATCTTCGACCGCTTGAATGTGCAGATCGCCCGACATCTCAAGCCGGTTGCCACGTTGGGCAAAACGAACGGCAGCACCTTGGGAACGCGCGATGGCAGAAGTATCCGATCCGTTCATGACGTCTGGCTGTGCACGTCTGGCATCCCGTTTCTGGCAGCGCGCCGTCTCTCCTGCGGGGGCGATTGCTTTGGCACAATCCGAAGGACACGCAATGCGTTCAGGATAACGGTAACGTCGATCACCTCTTGGAGCAATGCACCCTGCACCGGCGTCAGGGCCCCCCAAGCCGCCGCGATCATGCCAAGGACAGATAGACCAATGCCCGCGACAACGCTTTGCAAGGCGATGCGCCGCGCCCCTTGCGCCACGGACAGGCCGGGCAGCAAGCGATCAAGATCGTCCACCAGCAGCACCACATCCGCCGCCTCGGCCGACGCGGCGGCACCGCGTGCGCCCATCGCCACCCCGACATCCGCCGCCGCAAGGGCCGGCGCATCATTCACGCCGTCGCCCACCATCATCACCGGACCGTTCCTGCGTTCCGACAGCACCAGACGCACCTTCTGATCCGGGGTAAGATCGGCGTGCACGCCGTCAAGGCCCAGCCCTTGGGTCACGGACTGTGCAACAGCCAGCCGATCGCCCGTTGCCAGCACGATCCGGGCGATGCCTATCTGGCGCAACCCGGCCAGCAGCGGCACCGTGTTCGACCGCAGCGCATCGGCCATCACCAACTCTCCGGCCCGCATGCCATCCACAGCCAACGCAACCAGCACAGCGCCAGCTTGCCTGTGCGGTGGCGCGTCTTGCGATAATTCCCCTAACTTTGCGGCAACAAATCCGGTGCCGCCCACCACAACTGAGCGGCCTTGAACCATACCCGTCACGCCTTCGCCCGGCGTTTCGACCACATTCTGGGGGATGGGCAACACCAGATCGCGCGCATGAGCAGCCGCCACAACGGCCTGCGCGACCGGATGCTGGGATGCCTGATCCAACGCTGCCGCGAAATACAGCACCTCGTCGTTGCTGAACCCGTCGCAAGATGTGGTCGAAACGATCCGGGGCGCCCGTCTGTCAGTGTGCCGGTCTTGTCGACGATCAACGTGCGGATCCGGGCCATCGCTTCAAGCGGTCTTGCCCCCTTGATCAGCACACCGAACCGCGCCGCCCGCGACAGCCCCGCCACAAGGGCAACCGGCACCGCAAGGATCAACGGGCATGGTGTCGCAACCACCAGGACGGCAACAGCGCGGATGGGATCGTTTGAAAACCACCAGGCCCCGGCGGCCAGTGCGACCGTGACCGCCAGAAACAGCAGCGAATACCGATCAGCCATCCGCGCCATCGGTGCCTTGGAATGTTGCGCCGCTTCGACCAGCCGGACGATGCCGGCATACGTACTGTCCGCCGCGCGACGGGTCACACGCAGATCAAATGCCTCACCCGCGTTGGTCGCCCCGCTCATCACCTCCATGTCGCGCAAAAGTCGGACCGGCAGCGCCTCCCCCGTGAGGGCCGACTGGTCCAGCATCGCGTGGTCACTGGCGACGGTGCCATCGACAGGGGCCACTTCGCCCTGACGTACCAAAAGCAGGTCTTGGGGTTCAATCGCGTCAAGAGCTATATCCTCGAGATGCCCGTTTCGGTGCCGTGTCGCGGTTCGGGCAACCCGCGACAGCAGATCGCGCATCTCGCGCCGGGCGCGCCCTTCGGCAAAACTTTCCAGAAAGGTGCCGCCGGAATACATCAGGGCAACCACCGACGCGGCAAGGGCTTCGCCAAAAAGCAGCGCCGCCGACATCGACAGGGCCGCCACGATATCAAGCCCCACTTCGCCCTTGGCGAGGCTTTGGAAGATCTCGATGATCAGTGCCAATAGGATCGGGACAACCCCGGCAGACCACATCAGCGCGGCCATCTCTGGACGGCCCGCGCCCCACAGGACGAAACCGCCGACAAGGCCCAAAATCGCAGTCGCAAGCAGGACGGATTTCATGCGCTCATGAAACATTTGCATCATTCGATATGCTCTGGTGAAAAATTTTGGTGATCCGGCATGATCCGATGAACCTATCAGCGGGTTGGCGCATGTCACTGATCCATATCAATGTGTTTTTTATCGCCCGTTGCCATCTTGGACAAAAGGGCAGAAAAGAAAGTGTCAGCCGCCAGATGAAACCGCCGGTGCATAAACATCTCAAGGCGCATTTGGATCTGACAGAAGGGCTGGCCCCACTGCCTGGCCCGCCAGAAGGCTGATATGAAACCCAAAATTCTAACCACCATGCAATCCTATTCGGGCAGTCTGTTTCTGGCGGATCTGTCTGCGGGCGTTACCGTCGCGATGGTTGCGCTTCCTCTTAGTCTGGCCATCGCCATCGCGTCCGGGGCGGACCCCGGCAGGGGCCTGGTGACCGCGATTGTGGCGGGATTTCTGATTTCGCTTTTGGGGGGCAGCCGTGTCCAGATCGGCGGACCAACGGGGGCGTTCATCGTTGTCGTTTACGGTGTCATCGCTGAACACGGCTATGACGGGCTGGTGTTGGCAACGTTCATGGCAGGGATCATCCTGGTGGTCGCCGGATATTTTCGGGCTGGAAACCTGATTGCGCTGGTACCTGAACCGGTGATCTATGGCTTCACGATCGGCATCGCAATCGTGATCGCGACGAGCCAACTGAAAGACCTCTTTGGCCTCGACCTGGATCAAGTGCCTGCGGCGTTCTTTGCAAAACTTGATGCGCTTTGGGCCAGTCGCGCGACGTTCAGCGTGCAGGCTTTGGCAATCGGCGTTGCATCGATGGGGCTGATTGTTGCGTTGCGGCGTGCGGCGCCAAAACTGCCGGGGCTTGTGCTTGCCGTTGGGCTGACGTCAGCCATCGTGGCCTTGGCGGCCTTGAACGTCGATACGATCTTTTCCAGGTTCGGTGACCTGCCGCGCGGCCTGCCCATGCCACGGCTCCCCGCATTTTCGCTGGAACGTATTGTTGAACTGCTACCGTCTGCGTTTGTGATCGCGTTTCTTGCCGGTGTTGAATCGCTTTTGTCTGCGATGGTGGCTGACCGAATGGTAAGTGGCCACCACAGGCCCAATGCCGAGGTGTTGGCCCAAGGCATTGCCAACATCGGGTCATCCCTTTTCATGGGGTTGCCCGCCACCGGCGCAATTGCCCGCACCGCGACCAATATCCGCGCAGGCGGTAAGACACCCGTGGCTGGGCTGATTCATGCCGTGACCATCTTTGTCGTGATGTGGGTTGCAGCACCACTGGCAGGCTATCTTGCCATGCCGGCGCTGGCTGCCTTGCTGATCCTGACCGCATGGAACATGTCCGAGCCGCATAAATGGCGCAGTTATTTCAGCGCGCCCCGCTCTGACCAATTCTTGTTGCTGATGACAATGATCCTGACAGTTGTGGTTGATCTGACCGTCGCAATTGGGGTTGGTGTTGCGTTTGGTCTGGCCTTGCGTCTGCGCAAAAAGGATGGCCCCGCATAGCACACCGCTTGACCGCCTGATCTGGCGTTATGTGCGCCGGAAGATCAACAGTCTGGACATATCATCCTTGTGAGGGCCGTGCGCCCGCGTGCCATAAATCCGGACAAGCGGCATATCCAAAATCGCAATTTCTGCCGAAAGCTGCGCCAGCTTGTCATTAAACCCTTGTGCCTGCCAGTGTTCCGCATGGACCGAGATAACCGCCAGGCCCCCCGGTCGCAGAATTCTCACAACTTCATCAAGCGCGTCCGGCCCGACGTGGCCGGTGGTAAACGTGCCCGTTGACACGGCCCCCTGATAGGCGGCGTCTTCTACCGGCAGCCTGTCAAGAAGGTTGCCTTCGAACAGAGTTTCATAAACGTTCTTCTTCAGCGCGACATCCAGCATTTCGGGCGAAATATCGGTCCCATGAAGCGGGCTCACACCCCGGAGGGCCAGTGCAGCGCCGCAAAGCCCCGTGCCCGCCCCCAGATCCAGCAGCGGGCCCGTTCCCCCCATGCCGACATAGACCGCCGCCACCTCTGAGGGGAGAGCGAAATCCATATCCTCGGCAAAGCCGCTGTCATAGGTATCGGCCCAATCGGCATACAGCCGTTTGCTGTCTTCTGGGGTGCGCAGGGTATACGCCGCATTCAGATCCGGTTTATCTGCCATATCTCAGACTACCGCGTGTTTTGCCGGTACGCAATTCCGATCGCTGCAACCGCGGGCGTTGACCTGCGACACGCGTTTCACGTCTGGCCTTCGGTTTCGATAAAGATAACGCTGCCACAATGTTTGCAGTGGCTTGCATCGTGGTCGTGCAGGCTTAGTCCACATGTGGTGCAAAGATGATCAACTTTGGAGGGGCGGTAGATCGCCTGAAGGAGGTTCAGGAAAAAGCCAACACCAAAAATCATGACGCCGATTGTAAGCAGCCGCCCTGTCCGGTCGGTAAGGGTAATGTCTCCATAGCCGGTCGTCGTCAGCGTCGTGATCGTAAAGTACAGCGCATCGACATAGGTCTTCATCTCTTCATTCCGGCCGTGTTCCCAAACCCAAATCATGCTTGTCACTACGAAAATAAAGGCCAAAAGGTTGGCTGCGGCCACGACCACACGCGTGTTGACAGGCACACCTTGCGAGAACTGTCCGAGCCGTTCGACCAGACGAAAGCTTCTGGCCAGCCGCAGCATCCGAAGAACGCGCAGAAAGCCCAGGTTCGTTCCGGTGACCAGCGGAGCAAGGAGAGACGCAAGAACAATGACATCGGCCAGCGTCGTCAAAGAAAACCAGAAGTGGAACTGCTTGGGCGCAATCCACGCACGGGCGGCCACATCTGCCAGGATAACGACGCCGATGGCCAGATCAATGGCAACAAGCGACGCATCCAAATCGGCCGTAGCGGTGAAAACGAAATAGCATATCGTGGTCAGGTCAAACGCCAAAAGGCAAACCCGAAACCATCGTGCCGAACGCCCATCGCCTTTATAGAGCGTTTCCAACAGATTTTTCAACGAGACCACCTTTTTATGTTCATGAACTGTCTGGTTCGGCAGGATTTACTGTTTCGGACATGCCAACCCAGCACTTTTGCGCACAACCGCAGTGTTCGACAGCGCGACAATAGCGGGCGGGTCGAAATCATCCAAGAGCCCAACGCTCTGCAAAAAAGTCCGGTCAAAAGACCAGGAAAGGCCGTCTGTCTGGTGTTTGCTTGAAATACTGTCCCGTTCCCTCGCACGGCGTCAGCACGATCCGCTCCCTCAGCAAGACCATGCCTCAAACGCTTTTCACGCCTTTGAGCATAATTTCGTCAACGCTGCTGCCGTGCAGTACTGAAATATCACCCGTTGTTTCAAGCACTACTGCCTTGACGGATGCCATTTCCATCGCGTTTGCTTCCCTGAGTTTGGCGATCAGATCATCTTCGGCGACACGGGTATAGCGCAGCGCGTCGTGCAAAATGACGCCGTCTTTCATCAGCATGACGGGCGTGTTTTGCACAACTTCGTCAAAGATCTTCCAGCTTTGGCGCATCTTCGAGACACCGTACTGAACAGCAAAAAGACACGCCATTGCGGTCATGGTCTGCAAAAGCTCGGGCCATGTTTGTGATTGCGAGGCACCAGCCAAAAGAGATCCCATGCCGACCGTCATAACAAAATCGAAATTTGTCATTTTGGAAAAAGACCGAAGACCGACGATGCGGACCAAGAGGATGATCCACAACAACGCAAGCGCACTGAGCAGTGAACCGGTTACGACCGCATCCGCGATGGCATTGTCAAGAAACATGCTGTGCCCTTTTTGAACAGGTAAAACGCCGACGCGATGTGGGGCCAACGCCGTCAATCACATGTGGTTCCGTTGCGGACCATGTTTAGATGAAGTTTGGGGCGCAGGATGGCCTGCCATTCCCAAAGGGCTTTAAGCACCAGGTTTGTGATGTTAGGCTTGCCAAATATTGATCATTTATTGAGGTGAAGGTGGCCAAGGGTAACGCGGACGCAATTTTGAAACCCGGCGAAAACTGTTGGCGGATCGAGCGGGCCGACAAGGCCGCCGTGATTGTAGATGCGGCTGAATATTTCAAGATTGTTCACGCCGTTGTCCAACAAGCCCGCCGGTCGGTGATTTTGATCGGATGGGATTTCGATACACGGATCAGCCTTGCACCCGAGGCTGACGATGCTGAAATTCCGAATTTACTTGGCAAATATCTTGAGTGGGTCGTCGAACAGAACGAGGATCTTCAGGTCTATATCCTGAAATGGGATGTGGGTCTTCTGGAGACATTGTCGCGCGGCTCCACCCCTTTGATGCTGGCGAATTGGATGACAAATAACCGGATCACCATGAAACTGGACAGCGCGCATCCGGCAAGTTCTGCCCACCATCAAAAAATCGTGGTGATCGACGATGTTCTTGCATTTTGCGGCGGCATCGACATCACCGCTGGGCGTTGGGATACGCGGTCGCATCCTGATACGGACCCACGCCGGAAACGCCCAACATCCAGCGTATTATATGGCCCCTGGCACGATATCACGACCGCCGTCAGCGGTCCGGCCGCCAAGGCCCTTGGCGACCTTGCGCGCGATCGTTGGCAAACGGCCACCGGAGAAAAGCTGAAAGAAACCGAAGGTGCAGCACCGATCTGGCCCGCCAATCTGGAACCGTTGGCAACAAACCAGCCGGTCGCGATATCCCGGACCGCGCCAGCTTACAAAGAGCGCACGGAAGTACGCGAGATCGAGGCGCTTTATCTTGAAATGATCAAGAAGGCGGATCGGACCCTTTATATTGAAAGCCAGTATTTTGCATCCCGGCCCATCGCCCTTGCAATGGCCGACCGGCTGGCAGAGGCGGACGGCCCCGAGATCGTCGTTATCAATCCACGGACCGCGGATGGCTGGCTAGAGGAAAAGGTCATGGGTGCGTCCCGTGCCAAGATGCTTGAGATTGTGCGCGACGCCGATGCGCATGACCGGTTCCGGATATATACGCCCGTCGCTGAAGAAGGTACTGACATATACGTGCACGCCAAGGTGATGATCCTTGATGATCGGATGTTGAAGGTCGGATCGTCCAACTTGAACAACCGCTCTATGGGCTTTGATACGGAAGCCGACCTTTCCATTGACGCGTCAAGTACCGAAGATGATGGCCTGCGCAGACGCATCATTGATCTGCGAAACGACCTGATTGCCGAACATCTGGATGTGACGGTCTCGGCGTTTGAAACGGCTTTGAAGGACGCAGACGGATCGCTGGTACGCACCATTGACCGACTGCGCGGTGCAGGCCGCTCGCTTGTTCCGTTCGAGGTGCCAGATCTCAGCGAATTCGAGGAAGATTATTTGGCCGAGACCGACATCCTTGACCCCGAAAGCGTTTCGGCGTCGCCTTTGAATGACAATTAGGCCTTACGTCGGTCGAATTGCCAAAGCGAGCTGAACGCTTTCAGGAAATCCGGCGCTCTTAGCCAGCGGCACCGTTTTTGGCATCCAGCGCGTCCGCGATCTGTTCATGCCCTGTGCGCGACTGCACCTCAAGAAACACATGGCTGACGGTGCTGAAATCTGCCCTGATCTTGTTGTCTATTTCGGTGACAACAGCCTCAATCCGCTGCGAGAGCACATCGTCAGCGAAGTCTATACTCAGCGTCATCAAGACCTTGTGCGGCCCCAGGTGAAGGCTTCTGATCTCATTCAGATGCTCTATCTCGGGATAAGAACACACTGTCTTGCGAATACTGTCGGTAATTGTTTCATCGGCAGCTTCGCCAATCAGCAAACCTTTGACCTCAATCGCCAAAAGCAGGGCGGTGATGCCCAGCAGCACACCGATGACGATCGAAGCAGATGCGTCATAGACGGGGTTGGCGGTCAGCCACGACAGCGTCAGACCAGCAGCGGCAATCAGCAGACCCAGACAGGCGGCGCTGTCTTCGGCCATCACAACGAATATGGACGGGTCTTTCATGTCGCGCAGATCACGGATGAGGCCCCTGTGCGCACGTAGCTTGCGGAATTCACGAATGGCCACCGTCAAGGAATAGCCCTCAAAGCTGATCGCCACGGCCAGCACGGCGAAAGGAATCCACGGCACCCCACCGGCCTCGTGTCCGCCGTGGATCAAAGCGCGAATGCCCTCATAGATCGACAGGCCCGAGCCCAGGGCGAAGATCAGGACCGCAACGATGAATGACCAGAAAAAGATCTCTCCCCCATAGCCAAAGGGGTGCTGCTCATCCGCAGGACGGTCGCCCCTAGCCATACCCAGCAGCAGGAATCCCTGGTTGGCAGTGTCGACAGTAGAATGGATGCCTTCCGCAAGCATCGCAGAAGATCCCGACAAGGCGGCCGCGATAAATTTGGTCACCGCGATGCCAAGGTTTGCCGCAAGCGCAGCATAAACCGTTGATTTGCCTGCGTCGCGCTCGCCCACGGAAGATCCGGAATTTTCCTTGGCCATACCCACTCCTCTTCGTGAAGGCACGACTCCTCTACATGATCAAAAGTTCCGTGGCAGGCGCTGCGGGCAGTCCTGAAAAGGGGCGGCCCGTTGGGCTATCTGCTTTAATGCAACCCATCGATCGGATGTCGCAGCACGCGCCGGCGCCTTGGTGCCCTCTGCTGGTTCACTAGAGGTGCTACACATCGGATCAGGTTGAAAGACCTATGCCTTCTTTGACTGGTACAGCTCTTCAGCGAAAAGGTTTTTGATCTCGTCACGCGTCACGTTCGAGCTTCTCTTCGATACCCTGGCCTCGGCCGGTTGCGCGGCATGGCGCATATCGCTCAACGCACGTTGCGCGGCGACAAGTTTGGAGGACATTCGGATCCGAACCCCGATCTCCAGAACATCAAATGGTTTGGTGATATAGTCAGTAGCACCCGCATCAATCGCTGCGCGTACCGTTTCGGTATCGCGAAGCGCTGTCAGCATAATGATCGGAACATCCTTATAATTGGGCAATTGCCTGACCTGCCGACACAGATCAATGCCATTCATTTCAGGCATATCGATATCCAGAATCAAACAGTCAAACGCAGGGTGCTGTTTCCTGAGTGCGGCCAGCCCATTCTTTGCAGATAGGAAGCACTGCACCTTGTGGAACCCGTCGCCTGCAAGAATAGTCGAAAGCAGCGCGATGATGTTTGGGTCATCATCGACTGCGAAAATATTCATTTTCTGATCTCGGTTCAGAATCACGGCATCTTTCTTTCAAGTGTGTCTGTATTTCTGATCAAAGCGCGCAATTTCCTACATGAAATAGGGGGTGGCGATGATCAAAACCATCACAAGAAGAATCATCACGAGGTTCTTGATTTTGCGCAGGAATATGATTTCGTCAGGTTTCACACGAGACGGCAGTGCAAAGTTAATTGACG
Source organism: uncultured Alphaproteobacteria bacterium (assembly GCA_963728645.1). Lineage (GTDB taxonomy): Bacteria > Pseudomonadota > Alphaproteobacteria > Rhodobacterales > Rhodobacteraceae > Sulfitobacter. The sequence continues at coordinate 76,290 of CAVSLU010000004.1, forward strand.
CTTCTTCATCCATTGGCATATCGATCTCAGACAGTTTTGGAAATTTCGTTTACCCATCCGTTAAACCAGATCCGAGTGTCTAAACTTTGTTGGAAATTTGTTCGGACTGTGCAATTGCGCACTTTGGACCTGTCACGCAATTGTGCCGCTCAAAGCGGTCGTCTAAGTCACCTTTCCAGCTGCTTGCGGGCGGCCAGGGACCCTCGCGCGACGGACAATATCTACAAGATGCTGAGGCAGGCGGAAGCAACCAGAAAGAAGCTGGCGGCTGATGTTTCGAACCTTGGACATCACCCGATTGAGATGACGCCTGTGACCTGCCCACCGATGCTCCATCGTTCACAACGAGAGTTTGCGGGTTTGAATTACATATTCTGTGGCTTCGTTTCGGAGATCCAAGCACGTCGTGCGCATGCCCTAAATTGCCAGCGCTTGACTGAACGACTTGGCAGGGATGACGAAAGACCAATCGACGATTGATGTGGGCATTGGCGGATACGGCCGACAGCAATCCCCGCGTGGTAGCAGGGCGTGAGGTTTTTTACTAATATGTTAGATTTGGTTGCGGGAGTAGGATTTGAACCTACGACCTTCAGGTTATGAGCCTGACGAGCTACCGGGCTGCTCCATCCCGCGCTGATTTGCCAATATTTGTGTGATTGGCTTTTATTTTGTTGGATCGCAGAGAGATACTTGTGTTGATGAACTTATTAGGTTTGGCGGTGACCTACTCTCCCACGTCTTAAGACGCAGTACCATTGGCGCAGTAGCACTTAACTGCCGAGTTCGGGATGGGATCGGGTGTTTTGCTTACGCTATGACCACCAAACCAAATAAATTCATCAACCGGTTGTTTGCGCAGCAAACGGTCGGATGGCATAAGCGTATCGGAAGGATGCGCGTAGCCACACGTTTGTTGTTATCGCCATTTCCCTGGCGATAACAACGAATGTCCAAGTCAGTACAGTTATGTAGTGTGTATGCTTTTGAATGATGCGTATCAGCGCTACCGCCTTGCTACTTGAGCGCGGCGAAGTCTTGCTTCTACTGGATCAAATCAAGCCTATCGAGCAATTAGTACCAGTCAACTGAACGTATTACTACGCTTACATCTCTGGCCTATCGACGAGATGGTCTATCTCGGCTCTCAGGGATACCTTGTTTTGAGGGGGGCTTCCCGCTTAGATGCCTTCAGCGGTTATCCTGTCCGATCATAGCTACCCAGCACTGCTATTGGCATAACAACTGGTCCACCAGTGGATCGTTCACCCCGGTCCTCTCGTACTAGGGGCAACTCCTCTCAAGTATCCTACACCCACGGAAGATAGGGACCGAACTGTCTCACGACGTTCTAAACCCAGCTCACGTACCTCTTTAAACGGCGAACAGCCGTACCCTTGGGACCTGCTCCAGCCCCAGGATGAGATGAGCCGACATCGAGGTGCCAAACACTGCCGTCGATATGGACTCTTGGGCAGTATCAGCCTGTTATCCCCGGCGTACCTTTTATCCGTTGAGCGATGGCCCTCCCACTTGGGACCACCGGATCACTATGGCCGTCTTTCGACTCTGCTCGACTTGTCAGTCTTGCAGTCAGGCTGGCTTCTGCCATTGCACTCAACGAGCGATTTCCGACCGCTCTGAGCCAACCTTCGCGCGCCTCCGTTACGATTTAGGAGGCGACCGCCCCAGTCAAACTACCCACCACACAGGGTCCCGGATCCGGATAACGGACCGCGGTTAGACATCAAGCAGAACAAGGGTGGTATCTCAAGGGAGGCTCCACGCAGACTGGCGTCCACGCTTCAAAGCCCACCACCTATCCTGCACATGTTCGGCCTAATGCCAGTGTGAAGTTGTAGTAAAGGTGCACGGGGTCTTTCCGTCTAACCGCGGGTAACCGGCATCTTGACCGGTAATTCAATTTCGCTGAGTCTATGTTGGAGACAGCGGGGAAGTCGTTACGCCATTCGTGCAGGTCGGAACTTACCCGACAAGGAATTTCGCTACCTTAGGACCGTTATAGTTACGGCCGCCGTTTACCTGGGCTTCAATTCAGAGCTCTCACCCCTCCTTTTAACCTTCAGGCACCGGGCAGGCGTCAGACCCTATACGTCGTCTTACGACTTCGCAGAGCCCTGTGTTTTTAATAAACAGTCGCCACCCCCTGGTTTGTGCCCCCAGCCTCTAGTTGCCTAGAAACCGGGCCTCCTTCTCGCGAACTTACGGAGGTATTTTGCCGAGTTCCTTCAACATAGTTCTCTCAAGCGCCTTGGTATTCTCTACCTATCCACCTGTGTCGGTTTAGGGTACGATCTAGCGATGGAGCTATTTCCAGGGACCTCTAAGCAGCCCATTCAATCCGATAAGGATGAACTACCCTCGAGATCCGTCACTTCCATCTGGCCCAGGAATATTAACCTGGTTCCCATCGACTACGCCTTTCGGCCTCGCCTTAGGGGTCGGCTTACCCTGCTCAGATTAGCTTTAAGCAGGAACCCTTGGATTTTCGGCGAGAGTGTCTCTCACACTCTTTGTCGCTACTCATGTCATCATTCTCACTAGTGATCTCTCCACCGGATCGCTCACGCGCCAGCTTCACAGAAAAGACTTCGTCTTAAGGCTCTTTTACGCACACCGCCTGACAACCACATGATTTCGCCCAGCAAACCGATCAGATCGGAACGCCAAACGTCCTCAAGCAGCCCAAAGGGCGGTAGGACAATAAAAGATAATAAGACGCAGTCTTATGTCACACTACGCTCTGCTACCATGCAATAAATGCATCCTAAGCTTCGGCTCATGGCTTGAGCCCCGTTACATCTTCGCCGCAAGACAACTTATTTAGACCAGTGAGCTGTTACGCTATCTTTAAAGGATGGCTGCTTCTAAGCCAACCTCCTGGTTGTTTTGGTCGTCTCACCTGCTTTCCCACTTAGCCATGAATTAGGGGCCTTAGCTGTAGGTCAGGGTTGTTTCCCTCTTCACGACGGACGTTAGCATTCGCCGTGTGTCTGCCATCTAGTACTCCTCGGTATTCGGAGTTTGGTTAGGATCAGTAAGCCTGTGGGGCCCCATTACCCATCCAGTGCTCTACCCCCGAGGGTATTCGGATGACGCTCTACCTAAATAGATTTCGCAGAGAACCAGCTATCTCCGAGTTTGATTGGCCTTTCACCCCTAGGCACAGCTCATCCCGATCCTTTTCAACGGATGTGGGTTCGGTCCTCCAGTAAGTGTTACCTTACCTTCAACCTGGCCATGCCTAGATCACTCGGTTTCGGGTCTGATCCCACAAACTAAAACGCCCTATTAAGACTCGCTTTCGCTGCGCCTACACCTAACGGCTTAAGCTTGCTTGTGAGACCAAGTCGATGACCCATTATACAAAAGGTACGCTGTCAGGCCGCAAGGACCCTCCAACTGATTGTAGGCGTTCGGTTTCAGGTACTGTTTCACTCCCCTCGTCGGGGTGCTTTTCACCTTTCCCTCACGGTACTGGTTCACTATCGGTCAGTAAGGAGTACTTAGCCTTCGAAGGTGGTCCTCCGATCTTCAGACAGGATTTCACGTGTCCCGCCCTACTTAATACGTCCAATCATGCTTCTTATACGGGACTATCACCCACTTTGGTTGCGCATTCCAACGCATTCTAACCACACTCATGGCTCGGCTGGTCCCCGTTCGCTCGCCGCTACTAGGGGAGTATCAATTGATTTCCTTTCCTCCGGGTACTTAGATGTTTCAGTTCCCCGGGTTTGCTTTTATAAACCTATGTATTCAGTCTATAAATACCTGTTTTACCATATTATTTTGTCCTACCGCCTATTCGGCTACTTGAGGACGAACCCCGCATAACCAACCAAATGGTAGTATAAATAACACAGTATCAGGTGGGTTGCCCCATTCAGAAATCCATGGATCAAAGCTTATTCTCAGCTCCCCATGGCTTATCGCAGAGTATCACGTCTTTCATCGCCTCTTACTGCCAAGGCATTCACCAAACGCCCTTTTCGCGCTTGATTTGATCCAGAAAAAGCAAGACTGGTCTAATGTCCTACCGCCTATTCGGCTACTTGAGGACAATTTAGACCCTCAACGGCCGGTAGGATGCAAGACGCCAGTCAGGCGCGGAAGACAGAAGCTGGTAAGAAACTGTCTTTCCTTATTCCAGATCAAAAGCATACTTTTACCCGCCCAACCTCTAAGGTTGGACAGCGAGACATGCATCTAGCCTACCTTCCGTGCAGGAAGCAGGCGTCATGTCTCTGGTTAGTGTACTTGACTTGGACAACACGTTCTTTTCAGTCGCGATACGTTCAATAGACCGAGGAAACAGTCCGTTAAACGCCGGCCCCAGAAGGAGCAGCAACCGAGTTCATCGCCTTACTCGGCATGAACAAACAGTGTTGTTTGTTACTTCAAGAATAATCTTAAAGTAACTGTATCTCTCTTTACGATGTCAATGCGCTGCACCCCCAAAGGAGTGTCAGCAGTGTGTTGCCACACCGTCCGATTGGACGGGCAAACAGTCAAAACTGCTTGCCGGTCTAATCGGTGAACTGTCCTTCTCGTGATCTTGCTGCGCAAGACACTGTCAGGACGACGCTTTTCCCTTGGAAAAGCTTGGTGGAGCCTAGGAGGATCGAACTCCTGACCTCCTGAATGCAAATCAGGCGCTCTCCCAGCTGAGCTAAGGCCCCATCATTCCCCCGAGGGATATGGTGGGTCGAGGAGGACTTGAACCTCCGACCTCACGCTTATCAGGCGTGCGCTCTAACCACCTGAGCTACCGACCCATACGAGCGGTAGCTCGTGTTCTGTATTTGAAGAGATATGAGGACGGTCCGGTTCAAGAAGTCATCTTGCGATGCTTCCGAATATGGACAGCTTTGTTTGCTGTCCTGCTAAGTGATGAATGTGTGGTGGGATAAATCCCACCCTACGTATCATCATCCTTAGAAAGGAGGTGATCCAGCCGCAGGTTCCCCTACGGCTACCTTGTTACGACTTCACCCCAGTCGCTGATCCTACCGTGGCCGCCTGCCCCCCGAAGGTTAGCGCAGCGTCGTCGGGTAGAACCAACTCCCATGGTGTGACGGGCGGTGTGTACAAGGCCCGGGAACGTATTCACCGCGTCATGCTGTTACGCGATTACTAGCGATTCCGACTTCATGGGGTCGAGTTGCAGACCCCAATCCGAACTGAGACAGCTTTTTGGGATTAACCCATTGTCACTGCCATTGTAGCACGTGTGTAGCCCAACCCGTAAGGGCCATGAGGACTTGACGTCATCCACACCTTCCTCCCGCTTATCACGGGCAGTTTCTTTAGAGTGCCCAGCCGAACTGATGGCAACTAAAGATGTGGGTTGCGCTCGTTGCCGGACTTAACCGAACATCTCACGACACGAGCTGACGACAGCCATGCAGCACCTGTCACTGCGTCACCGAAGTGAACGCCCGATCTCTCGGGTTAGCACAGGATGTCAAGGGTTGGTAAGGTTCTGCGCGTTGCTTCGAATTAAACCACATGCTCCACCGCTTGTGCGGGCCCCCGTCAATTCCTTTGAGTTTTAATCTTGCGACCGTACTCCCCAGGCGGAATGCTTAATCCGTTAGGTGTGTCACCGAACAGTATACTGCCCGACGACTGGCATTCATCGTTTACGGTGTGGACTACCAGGGTATCTAATCCTGTTTGCTCCCCACACTTTCGTACCTCAGCGTCAGTATCGAGCCAGTGAGCCGCCTTCGCCACTGGTGTTCCTCCAAATATCTACGAATTTCACCTCTACACTTGGAATTCCACTCACCTCTCTCGAACTCTAGACTGATAGTTTTGGAGGCAGTTCCAGGGTTGAGCCCTGGGATTTCACCCCCAACTTTCCAATCCGCCTACGTACGCTTTACGCCCAGTAATTCCGAACAACGCTAACCCCCTCCGTATTACCGCGGCTGCTGGCACGGAGTTAGCCGGGGTTTCTTTACCAGGTACTGTCATTATCATCCCTGGCGAAAGTGCTTTACGATCCTAAGACCTTCATCACACACGCGGCATGGCTAGATCAGGCTTGCGCCCATTGTCTAAGATTCCCCACTGCTGCCTCCCGTAGGAGTCTGGGCCGTGTCTCAGTCCCAGTGTTGCTGATCATCCTCTAAAACCAGCTATAGATCGTAGACTTGGTAGGCCATTACCCCACCAACTATCTAATCTAACGCGGGCCGATCCTTTCCCGATAAATCTTTCCCCCGAAGGGCTTATACGGTATTACTCTCAGTTTCCCGAGGCTATTCCGTAGAAAAGGGTACGTTCCCACGCGTTACTAACCCGTCCGCCGCTCGCCCCGAAGGGTGCGCTCGACTTGCATGTGTTAGGCCTGCCGCCAGCGTTCGTTCTGAGCCAGGATCAAACTCTCAAGTTGAAAAGCTGTTACCAGCTTATCCTTGACGTCGAACCTCTGCACATCGACCTGCAGTACTTACTGAATACTACAGGCGTCTTTTCTGTTTGATATGCTTAGAGCTACAAAGTAGCCGAAAGCCGCCAAACAGTGAAGCTGACACTACATCATCGGACAAAAGCCCTAGTAGCGCGATATGAAGAGGTTGATCCATCGAATGAACCAAACCGCCCACATATCTCTTCAACATTTAAAAATTTCAAAGAGCGTAGAGACAAAAGAAACCAAGATGCGCCCTATACTTCCGGCGCGCCCCGCCTCAATGCCTCTGAATTATTATCCGCTACGTAAACATCCAAACCGTCTCCGATCCGTCCGTCCCGTCTAGCGCCCCGTGTCTGCATCCCTGCGTCTCCGGTGAGGGGCGTTCTACGGTCTACCACAAATACCCGCAACCCTTTTTTTGATCTAATCGTAAATTTTTTGCCCTCAGAAATCCGTTTCTATGGGTCATGGCCCTTCTTGGGCAATTTTCCGCGCTTGATATACGTGCCCGGCAGCACGCTTGATCACCCGAAATGCTTTCAGCGCGTGTTTCGGCGTTGGCAAATCATGGAATCGGGCAGAATCAGCTACTGATTTTCTCGGCAAACGCCACCAATCGATTCGCTTGGAATGCGATCGACTTCTTTCCGGTCTCGTCCAACTCTCCCGGAGTACACGAGAAGCCGTAAGGATTGCCGCCATCCTCGAACTTTATGGGATCTGCGTAGCCGGGGGGTACGATGATCGCTCCCCAGTGCATCGCCGTAACGTAGACAGATTGTATTGTCGTTTCCTGTCCTCCGTGCGGGTTCTGCGCAGAGGTCGTGGCCGTAACGGCCTTGTTCGCCAGCGCCCCCGATTGCCATAGCGGCCCAAGCGTATCGACAAAGGCCCGAAACTGGCTTGCCGGAACGCCAAATCGCGTCGGAACGGAAATGAAATAGCCATCCGCCCATTCCATGTCGTCTAATGTGGCTTCAGGAATATCCTGCATTTTTTCAAGCTGCTTTCTCCATGGCTCTTGGGCGTCCACGACGTCGGATGGCGCTGTTTCCCGACAACGACGCAGACGCACCTCGGCACCAGCGGCCTCGGCTGCACGAGCCGCCTGAAGGGCCACGCCGTGATTGGTACCGTAAGTCGAATAAAACAATACAGTGATCTTCGGTGCCATGAGGTGTCCTTCTCTATCTCGCTACGTGGTTAAACGACTATTAGGTAAATTGGTTCCTCGGTCATATCCTCGGCAAGAGAGAGTTGGCTCTAAAAGCCTGGTCTGCGCTGGACACCGAAGGAAAAGAGCGAACGCTCGCGAGAAAACGAACCTTTTAGCGGGCACGAGGTTTCCACAACGCCTTCTGGCGCTCGCGCGGGCGCGGTGCCTTGGTGCAAACGGATCAGATGACATCCGCGCGGCCAAAGGACCGCTTTCTTCAGACCATCGCGTCACGAGTGCAGAAACGAGGCGGTTTCACACGCCTCGGCAAACTGATCCTTACGCAGCCGCCGCCGAGAAACGCGCGGTCTTCTTGTCGACGCGGTACAGATCCCGTTCCGCGCGACTGCTGCGGGCGACATTCCTGACAGCCTTGATGATCCGATCAGCCTTGGCATCTGTCATCAGAACAGAGAACCCAAGCCGCGTCCAACCCGGTTTCTCGATCTCGTTTCCATCCAGAATATCGACACGCAGCGCATCTGACCGCGCCCGATCCAATCCCAGCAGCCGGTGCGCGTATGGTCCGGCGCACGCGCACCCGCCCCGCGCCTGCACGCCATAAAGATCCGACAGCATCCGCGTCACCAATTGCTGGTGAATGCGGTCCCCCTCCGGGGTCGTCACGGTGAAGGAATAGATCGGGATACGGGGCGCTGCCATATGGCCGAGCAGGTGTATTTCGGGCACTTGTGCCCAAGCGGTTTCTGCGCGGTGGCGAAGCGCTTGCAGGCGTGCGGTCGTGTATGACTGACCAATCGCATCCTTGACAATGAAACACAGCGCAGCCCGCAAATCCCCCACCACATTCGGCGTGCCTGCCTCTTCTCGCGCGACAACATCGTCCGAGTAGTCATGACCCCAAGGGGATACGAAGCGGACGGTGCCACCTCCGGGCGATGTGGGCTTCAAGACCTCGACTACCTGCCGGCGCAAAACAAGGACGCCCGACGCGCCCGGACCCCCGATGAACTTGTGAGGCGACAAAACCACCGCGTCAATTTGGGCATCCACGTCGCCCGCCACGTCAATCGGCAAATACGGTGCCCCCCCGGCGTAATCCCAGACGCTGACGGCACCATGGGCTTTCAGCAAGCGGGTCACTTGCTTCACGTCGGTCACGATTCCCGTCACATTCGACATTGCGGAAAACGCCGCGACAACCTTGCGACCGCGATGTTCGATCAGGCATGCCTTCAGCACGTCCAGATCCGGGCCGCCTGTATCGGCTTCGGGGATCTCGACAATCTCGGCCCCGCTTTCGCGCCACGGCAGGATGTTGGAGTGGTGTTCATAGGGGCCTATCAGAACCACGGGGTTCAATGCATCCTGCCGACCTGCGTCAACTCCCAGCAGCCCAACAAGACGATTGATGCCCGCCGTTGCACCTGATCCGGTAAAGATGACATCGTATTGGTCGTTGCCACCGCAGCTTTGCAGGATGATTTGACGCGCTTGTCGCCGCAGTCCTGTCATCATCTGCCCGCAGTACGACGCCTCGGTGTGGCTGTTCGCGTAGAAGGGCAGGATTTCCTGGACTACGAAATCCTCGATCTGGCGCAGACCCCGACCCGACGCGACATAATCAGCGTAGATCAGCGGGTTGGTTCCATTCGGACCCGGCACATCAATACCTTCGCCGATCACCCCATCCCTTAAGTGATCAATCAGGTCCGGACGGTCCATTGCCGCCCTAAAGCGGTCAAAGTGGCTTATTTGGTTCGGGGCAAGTGTCATGTTCAACGCTCATCTGTGCTTTTCAGATTGATTACACTGCAAGAACCGATGATACTTCACCAAAATCTCACTCTTTTCGCTGGATACTCTATCAAATGACCACAAGACCGCTGGATTCTCTCGACAAGGCGATCCTTCGCAGCCTTCAGCGCGATTCCTCCTTGTCGCAACGTGATCTTGCCGAAAAAGTCGGGCTTTCGCAGAACTCGTGCTGGCGCAGGTTGACCCGTTTGCGCGACGAAGGCGTGATCACAGGGCAGACGATCCGCGTGGACATGCAGGCACTTGGATTGGGCCTGACCGTCTTTGCCATGGTCAGGACGCGGCACCATTCGGTGAGCTGGCTCGACAAGTTTCGCAAATCGGTTCTGGCGATCGAAAACGTGGTGGATTTCTATCGGATCGCCGGGGACTACGACTATATGATCAAGATCGTTGCACGGGACATGAACGATTTCGACCGGGTCTATCAAAAGCTCATTGGCGAGACCGATCTTGAAACCGTCACTTCCTTTATCGCGATGGAGACAATCGCCGACGGCCGCGATGTTCCGGCCTGACATCTGTTGGCCCACGGCCCTTCCAGCAGATACGCCGAGAAGCCTTGGCGCTTGATTTCGAGGCTCGATTGCGAACCTCAGTGCAAAGCTCACGCGCATCTGGAACGACAAAGTCGCAACAACTTTGAGTTTTGTGATTCCCGTTCTGTTTGGTATGCTTGGCAAATTGGGGGATTGTTCAATGCTTTTCAAAGCATTCATTTCGTCGTTATTTCTGGGCGCGGGCGCATTCGGGCCAGCACTCGCACAGAATGCTACCGCAGGATCTCAGGCACACGGCCCCCTTCTTTACTTCAGCCAGGCAGAGTGTCTGAGGGCAAAAGCCAGCATGTATCTTGATGCTATCGGCGATGGCCCAAGCCTGGTTTATATCGGCTTTTGCGAGGACAATGTCATCAAGCCGGCGCCGGGACAGATCAGTTCCGGCAGCACATTGAATTCGATGCAGTCCAGCATCATTCGTTTCACTGAAAAGCAGATGTTGGATCTGCCGGGGCTTGGCTACCTTCCGGCCAACATGAAGGCCGTTGTCCTTGTTCTTTCAAGGGAACAGATCATGTGCATTCGTGACCGGTTTGAGGAGGTGGTGGACGCAAAAGACAGCACCAGCTTTACGTGGAAAGGGGCTTTGGGCGAAGTGGAGGACAAGGTCGCGGAGCTCAGGTTGAATGAATGCGGGTCATAAAAAGTCGAAGCAAACCCATCGGGGATGGACTGTGCGGCGCTTGATCAAGCGTCTCGCGAACATTGAGACGGCTCAGTTCATCGCACTTATCCTTGCAGGGGCCTACGCTGTGTTCGAGCTTTCGCTTAACCGGCTGGACCGCCACGTCGATACCGCGATGTCGCTGGTACAGGAATTCAGCCAGGGCCAGCTTGGCGAGAACCGGCGCTTGCTGAGTGATCGGTGGTATTCCCATTGGGACGATGTGCGCCTTTTGCAGGAAGCAGGCTATGGGGCGACCAGCGCTCCGATACAGGCATTTGTCGGGAATACCATTGTTGGCGGTCTGGGCCCGGCAGGCCAAAAAGAAGTTCGGCTTGCTATCGCCGAAATCACCGACAGTCTGGACCGGCTGGCAAACTGCGCCGAGCCGCCCTTTAATCTGGGGATGTTCAACATGTTTGCACAGTGCGATCCAGAAACCACCAACCAGTCGATTTGCGAATATGCCACCAGCTTTTATGAACTCTACGCCCCCGTCATAGGCGAAACACGTAATACATTGGGCAATGGGGGTCTTGGCCTCGCTCTTGAAGAATATGTGAGGGAAGGAACATGTTTCCGATGGCTTCAAGGCTGACCTGCGCCCTGATGGCGTGCGTATTCAACGCCACGCCAACGCTGGCGGCCGATGTTTTCTGGGCCGACCCGATCAAGGCCGACATGAAATACGTCTATCCTGCCGAAACCATAGGTGACCCTACGGCGGCGGGCGACGTAAAATCTTTTGCCACCATGCCACATTTGCGCGTCGAGGGTCCGATCAGACCGGGGGACGCGGAAAAAATAGGGGCACTGCTGCGGCAAGAAAAACCTGACTGGAATGTCGACATGTTCAAGGATGTCGTCGTGTCGTTCAACAGTGACGGCGGCGATTTCTACGAAGGTCTTGCAATTGCCGACACGATATCGGCCCTCGCGGCGACCACATTCATAGGGCCGGACGACCGCTGCCTTTCGTCCTGCGCGATCGCGTTTCTAGGGGGCAGCGCCATCGTCTTGCGTGGCATTCCCCAGTTGGCCAAGCCGGTACATTCACGTGGATGGCATACTTGGGTTCCATGCCCCGTTCTCTGAAATCCCACAAGCGATCCAGATACCTGTCGGCACACCTTTGACGGATAACCTTACACAGGAAATGGCACAAAGTTTCTACGGTCAGGCCCAAGCCGCGATCAACGAGATCGCGGGCCGCATTTCAGCTTGGCAAATCTCATCCGATTTCGTTTTCGGGATGCTTACCAAAGGCAGTTTCTCAGGCGACACGCGGTCGATTGAAGAACGGTTTGTCCTGGTTGACAGCTTCATTGGTGCCACTCAAATCAAGGCAAACGTTCTGGCATCCGCATTGGAGTATCCCACAGAGATTACGGGTGCCGGTGCAAGCGCCGCTTGCGATTTTCTTGTCCAGGCAAATACGGGGCGCTCTTTTCAAGTCGGCCTTGCCTCGTCGGTGGAATCCCTTCTGGATCCAGATCTTCCTGCGGATGGAACGTGGTCCGTCGGCTCCACCAAGTTTGCAAAAGGCCGGTTCCCGCAAGTCATATCCGAAAAGTCAAGTTCCATCACCTCGGTCCAGCGTCTGGTTCCGGGAAGGGATGCAGATGCGTTCTTTACCGAGGGGCTTCTGTCAGGTCTCGGCCCCGTCCAGTGCAGCGTTTATCGGGGGGAAGATGGCCGGTGGTATGCGCGCACCTTCAACACGGAAATCCATTATCCTGACAGGAAAGGAACCTACGTGCGCGGGCGGGGCGCTGATCTGATTGATGTCCGCGTGCTGGATTTTGAACAGGGTTATCCGATTAACCGGTATCTTTTGCTTGGTGCAGGGGGGCGTTGGTCAAAGCCACCCCAGCTGAATATTGCATTTCCCGAATGGTTGCCTGACTGGACAAAGGAAATAACGGGGCCAAGCTTCGATTGCGGCGGTGACCTTGATCCAGCCGCAACCGTGATCTGCGCGTTCCCCGCTCTGGCAGATGCCGACGGCCGCCTTGGCGCACTTTACAAGGCTGCGCGGAAAAAACGCGGCGATATCGTAAAACAGGAGCAACGCGCATGGGTGGCGGCGCGCAATCGGGTCTGTCGACCGGGGCGCGTTGATCTGAATGACGATTTCATCCGTTGGAACCTTGCGCTATGTCTTATGGAGATGACGGGCTCCCGCAACCAGGCCTTGGCGGTGCAACTGCAATAGCGTTGCATTGGGGTCTCGCGATGGCGGCGACAAGGAACCGTCCTTGGCTTTCATGCAGTCGCCGCGATCAGATCCGCATGCGTGGCACGTCATTCGGATCCAGCCTCAGTTCTATAAGCAGCGGTTTGTCCCGTGTTTCGATGGCCTTGATCGCACGGTCCAGGTCTTCGTTGGAAGAGACCATTACGCCCTGCCCCCCCAATGCGGTCCCCACTTGCGCGAATGACGGCCAGTCAAAAGTCGACAACCCCGGGTCCATTTTGCGGTCAAGAAACTGGATATGCTCGGCCCCATAGGCAGAATCATTCGCCACGATCACGATCAGGTCCTGTTTCATCCGGACTGCGGTGTTGAACTCGTTGATGCCGCCCATCATAAAGCCGCCGTCACCCGTGAACAGCGCAACGGCCCGGTTCGGCACCGCATAGCCCGCGCCGATGGCGACCTGCAGACCCAACCCGATGGAGCCGAAATTCGTCGTGGCAATAAAGCTTTCTGCGTTGGGGCACGAGACGCGACACCAGACTTCTGTCATGAATCGGCCACCATCAGTGGTGAGAAACCGGTCTTTCGGCAGCGCCTCTTCCAGCCGGTCCAGCGCGTATTCGAAATTGACGAACCCTGGCGCGGCCTTGTCCGGATCGCCTTTGGGATGCGCGGTCAGGGCCTTGATATCAAGCTCGGCTGTAAAGCCGCTGCCGGGGATTTCGGCCTCGTTCAGCCACCAGACGATGTTGTCTGCGGTCAGCCCCGCATCGGCGACAAGGGCCGCATCGGGGTGATAGTTCTTGGCGACCTCTGTGACGGTGTCGTTGATCTGTATAACGCGCTTGCCCTTCATCAACGCGCCCTTGTCTGTGGTAAAATGGTGCAGCGACGTCCCGAACGCGACGATGCAATCGGCCTTGCCGATCGCCTCATAGGCGGCGGGCGTCGACAGCGTGCCGAAAATATCAATGTTGTAGGGGTGCCCGTTGAACATCCCTTTGGCCTTTAGCGTCGTGGCCAGCGGCGCTTCCAGACGGTCGGCCAGCGCCTTGATCTGTGCGACAGCGTCCTTGGCCCCGATACCCGCCAGAATGATCGGACGTTTCGCGCTTGCGATCATGCCAATGGCTGCGTCCAGACTGTCGCCTTCGGGTACATAAGAGGGCGCGGCGAAGGCGGGAAAAACATGTTGTGTATGCTCCACCTCCTGCCACATGAAATCGACCGGCATGTTCAGCACGATGGGGCGCTTTTCAACCTGCGCCCGGTAAATGGCATGGCCGACGTCATAAGCCGCGGTCTCGGGCGCGCGCAACTGTTCAAAGCCGGCACCGGTGATCTTGACCGTTTCGCGTTGGTCGATGTTTTGCAGGTTTTGCGGGTTCGACACGGCAGTATCGCCCGCCAGCAGCACCATCGGGACACGTGCGCGCGCCCCTTCGGTCAGCGCAGTGACGCAGTTCGTCAAGGCGGGGCCATGGGTGACGGTAGCGATGCCGACCTGACCCGCCACGCGGCCATGGGCCAGCGCCATCAGAACCGCGCTGCCCTCGAAAGCTACGGGAACGAAAGTTGCACCTGTAGAACGGACATAATGATCCACAATGAACAGATTGGCATCCCCCATCAGCCCGAACATCGTGTCGAGGTTGTGATCGGCAAGGGATTGGGCGATGGATTGGTAAACGTACATGCTGTCACTCATCTGTTATTTGTGAACGGATCTTCTGTGGTTCTATCGCTCTGGCTGCGCGTGAAATGCGCAAAACCATGGCCGTTGAAAACTTTTTTGCTGCATATCACGCATGATCGGCCGATATGACGCGCAGGTCACGCATGGCTTCGGGATGATCCAACTTTTGCCACCCCTGTTGCCTCGAATCTGGGCTGCTTCAGATGTAGAGGCCCGAAAAGATCACGGCCAGACCGGCACCAACCATCAACACAGTCTTGAGAACCTTTCGCGCACTGATCAGGCCATACGAGACAAGCGCCAGTCCGACGGCGATCCGCAACATCGCGATAATCGCAAGGACAGGGCTTTCGACCAGCCGAAGAAGGGCGGGGTTTGCAACCATGCCCAGCGGGATAAGGTACAGCCCGACGCCCAGGGCCATCGCGGTCAGCGCGACCTTCAGCCAGTTTTCTCCAATCATCCCGGCGGCGATGAAAACAGCACCGCAAACCGGCGGCGTGATCGTCGAGAGAAGCGCGAACCAGAAGACAAATAGATGCGCCTGTAGCGGCTCCAGCCCCAGTTGCGTCAGTGCTGGACCGGCGACAGACACGCAGATGACATAGGCGGCGGTCGTTGGTACCTCCATCCCCAGGATCAGGCAGGCAAGTGCTGTCAGAAACAGGGACGGCCACAGTAATCCACCCGATCCTTCGAGGATGAGCGACGTGATCTTGACGCCAAGCCCGGTGATCGCCAGCACCCCTATGATGATCGACGCGCACAGAATAATAGCGGCGATCATTGATACCTGCCGCGCGGCATGCGTCACCGCGCTTTGGAAACGCTCAAGGATCTGCGCAGGCCTGAAGTCGAGGTCGGCATTGAAGAAAAGCAGCGCTGCACCGGCAACGATCGCCAGTGCAGCCGCGTATTCGGGCGTAAATTTTGCCGCAAACATTGCCCACAGAAGAACCGAAAAGGGCACAAGGAAAAAGAGCGACGTGATGATGGTGTCGCGCCGCTTGGGTCTGTCCACGGCGTCCACTCCTCTAAGATCAAACCGCGTGGCGTAGGCGTTGATTCCGACCCAGACGGCAAAGAAATAAAGGATAGCCGGCAGGATCGCCGCCGCCATGATCGAGGTGTAGGGCACGCCTGTCAGTTCGACCATGACGAAAGCCCCGGCACCCATCAGCGGCGGCATGATCTGCCCGCCCGACGATGCAACCGCCTCGACCGCCGCGGCCAGGCGTTTGGGATAGCCCAGCTTCGTCATCGCGGGCAGCGTGATGGCCCCGGTTGAGGCGACGTTGGCGGAAGCCGAGCCCGAGATCGACCCGAAAAGCGCCGAAGAGATGACCGACACCTTAGCCCCGCCGCCCTTAAGCTGTCCCGCAGCGGCAGCGGCCACGTTCATGAAACCCTGACCGGCCTCGCCCGCGTTCAGGACTGCGCCGAAGATGACAAAAATGGCCACCACACCCACGGACACGCCTGTAAGAGAGCCCCAGATCCCGCCTTCGGCAATGGTGAGGGTGCCAAGGAAGCTTGCAAGCGGTGTGCCGGAATGGCCGAACTGGCCAGGGATGTATTGGCCGAAAAGACCGTAGAGCAAGGCAGTGGCAGCGACCAGCGGCAAAGGCCAGCCAATGGCCCGGCGGGCCGCCTCAAGCGTTACCAATAGAAGGGCGATAGCGATGGCAATCTGAAAATTACCTTCGAGAAAGCCGTATTGATCCCCCAGCGGGTTGTGGTTGACCGCAATCCAAAGCGCCGCAGCGACGCCTACTATGGTCAGGATGATGCCGCTGATCAGGCTGATGCGGCCTTTGCTGCCCAGCACCAGCACGAACGGCAGGATAAACGCCATGTGCAGCGGGCGGCTGACCAGATTGGGGACAAGACCGGAAAAGACCAGTGCCAGATGATAGGTAACCAAAGCGGCAGACAAGACCAGCCAGAACGCCGCTGCGAGACGGCCATTGGAAACATCAGGCATGAGGGTTCTTTCGGGAAAGCGAGGCGCAGGCCGGACGTGATATCCGGCCTGCTAAAAAAGCGTGCGCGTTACTTCTGCGCGTCGCTCAGTTCAATACCGGCTTCTTCGTAATAGCGCACGGCACCGGGGTGGATCTTGCCCGAAATATTGCTCAGCATCGCTGGGTCTACGCCCTTCCACCAAGGCGAGGTGTCGCCCAGTTTGGCCTTGTTTTCCCAAAACGTCTTGGTCAGCGCATATGCCGTGTCATCGTCCATCCTGGTAGAGGTGTAGGCCACAACCGGCAGCGACGTTGTTGTGATGTCGCTGTCCTGACCGGCGTAGGTGCCAGCGGGGATCGTCAGCGCGGTGCGCTTGGTCTCGGCGATCTGCGCGTCCGTCAGGGACAGTACATTGACGGGGGTGGAGGCCGCCGCTTCGATCACGTTTGGCGCGGGCCATGAACCTGCGGTCACAAACCCGTCGATCTGTCCGTTCTTAAGCGCGGCAACTGCGTTTGACAGTTCAGCATCCGCGATATTCACGCTGTCAGCCAGACCAAACAGGTTAAGGTATTTTTCACCCTCCGTTGCGCCAAACGAGCCTTTGCCCAGCAGAATGGTCTTGCCTTCCAGACCGGTGATGTCAGTGACGCCGCTGTCTTGGGACATGACAAAATGCATGGTCAACGACGGGATCGGGAAAAGTGCGCGGATCTCGTCGAAGGCAGGGTCGCCCTTGCCCTCGAACATGGCCTTGCCCTGCTGCGCAAGGCCAACCAGCGCCGGGGGCGTGGTAAAGACATAATCGCCACCGCGCGCCCGAACTTCCATCACGTTCTGCACAGACCCCTGGCTTTCCTCGATGGTGACGATGACATCGCCTTGGGTACCGGCCTTCATGGCCTCGGCCAGTTCGACGCCCATCTGGTAGTAGGACGATCCGGTCTTGGCCGACTTGTAGGTGACCCGCGTTTCGGCCGATGCGGCCGTGATGGCTGTGGTACCGATGGCAAATGCAACCACTGCCGCTTTGAGTATCTTGTTCATCTCGTTTCCTCCCAGAAGATGTTTGACTGATTTATCCGACCTGACGTGTCAGGTCCATCTCTGCGCGCTTTCGGATACGTTGACAGACAGACTGCGTCGGGAAATATCCAGTGTCTTTTTCGCGTCGGTTTCCAGCTGAAGGCTTACGCCAAGGGTCAGACCACCCTTCACCCGAATCCCGTTGCCCGCCTAGCTGCCATGCCACGCACGATCGCCATCGTGATCCTTCACACGGGTAGGCAGGCCAATGGTATCGAGCAGCGCAAACAGCGGCTTGGGGTCAAGCTCTTCCACGTTCATCATAACGCCCAGATCATAGGTTCCATCTGCGATCAACATGGCCATCGCGACAGGCGGCACGCCGGCGGTATAGGAAATCCCCTGACTACCTACTTCGTTGTAAGCGTCCTTGTGATCCGAGACATTGTAAACAAACACCTCAACATCCTTGCCGTTTTTCCTCCCCTTCACCAGATCCCCGATACAGGTCTTCCCCGTGTAATCGGGCGAAAGGCTGGACGGATCAGGCAGCACTGCCTTGACCACCTTAAGCGGCACAACCTCCAACCCTTCGGCGGTCACCACCGGTTGCTCTGACAAAAGCCCGAGGTTTTGCAGAACGGTGAACACGTTGATGTAGTGGTCGCCAAAGCCCATCCAGAACCGGATGTCAGCCTCGGGGTAATTGGCCGCAAGCGAATGCACCTCGTCATGCCCGGACAGATAGGCCTTTTGTTGACCTACCACAGGCAGGTCCCATTCCCGGCCAACCTCGAACATCCTGTTTTCCTGCCACGCGCCCTGCTGCCAACTATAGACTGTGCCCGTAAATTCGCGGAAGTTGATTTCCGGGTCAAAGTTTGTGGAAAAGTATTTTCCATGCGTACCCGCATTGATATCCACGATGTCGATGGAGGTGACTTCGTCCATGAACTCATCTGCCGCAAAGCGCGCAAAGGCATTCACCATGCCTGGGTCAAATCCCGCACCCAAAATCGCGGTCACGCCCGCCTTGGCGCAATCGTCGCGACGTTTCCATTCGTAATTGCCATACCACGGAGGAGTTTCGCAAACTTTGGACGGGTCTTCGTGGATCGCGGTGTCGATATAAGATGCACCGGTCTGAATGCAGGCTTCAAGCACTGTCATGTTCACAAACGGTGAGCCGACGTTGATCACGATCTGCGTGCCGAGTTTGTTGATAAGCGCAGCAACAGCGGCACTGTCCATGCCATCAACAGTGTGGGATTCGAAAACGCCGCTCAGCTTCATTGCGTTTTTATCGTGCACGCTTTGCAGTATAGCGTCGCATTTTGACAATGTCCTGCTGGCGATATGCAGATCGCCAAGCACATCATTGTTTTGCGCACATTTATGCGCCACGACCTGTGCGACGCCGCCCGCGCCGATGATAAGAACGTTCCGTTTCACGAATTCAAAAGACCTTATTCTATTTCATTTCAGGACAATGCAGCGACGAAATCATCATACTCGAAATCGCGCACCAGCCGTATTGTGCCATCCAGTTCACGAACCGCAATGCTTGGCATTTTGACCCCGTTGAACCAGTTCTTCTTGACCATCGTGTAGCCTGCCGCGTCCTGAAACGAAAGCCGATCACCCGCCTTGAGGGGCGCATCAAAGCGAAATTCGCCAAAAATATCGCCAGCAAGGCAGGATTTTCCACAAATCATCCATTCATGATCACCCACGTTCGGTGAGACCTTAGCAGGTTCGCGGTAGATAAGCAGATCAAGCATATGAGCTTCGATAGAACTGTCGACGATCGCCAGATTTTTCCCGTTATGGAGTGTATCAAGCACGGTCACTTCAAGCGTCGCAGCACCTGTTATCGCGGCCTCTCCCGGTTCAAGATAGATTTGAACGCCATAGGTTTGGGCAAATGACCTGAGCCGTGCCGCCAATAGATCCAGCGGATAATCCTCCCCCGTAAAGTGAATGCCGCCACCCAAACTGATCCAGTCCATTTCAAGAATGATCGCGCCAAAGCGGTCTTCGATCAGCGTCAACATTTCATCAAAACGGGCGAAATCGTCGTTCTCGCAATTGTTGTGGAACATAAGCCCACTGATCTGGCCGGCTACACCCGCGATTCTGGCAGGGTCGTGTTCTCCCAACCGACTGAACGGGCGGGCAGGGTCGGCAAGCTCAAATTCAGATGTGGACACGCCCGGATTGACGCGCAGCCCACGGATATGCGCACGTGAGGCATCGGAAAACTTGTTCAATTGGCCAATGGAATTAAAGATAATCTTATCCGAACACTCCAACACGTCTGCGATTTCGTCCTCGGAATAGGCGACGGAATAGGCGTGGGTTTCGCCGGGAAATTTCTCGTGACCCAAGCGGACTTCGTACAACGACGACGATGTCGACCCATCCATATACTGGGCCATAAAATCAAAAACCGACCATGTCGCAAAGCACTTGAGCGCCAACAAACACTTCACCCCAGAAGCCTCGCGCAGCCATGCGATCTTTTCAAGATTAGGGAGCAGCCGGGACTTATCGACCAGATAATAGGGTGTTTTCAATGCTAAAACCTTCCATCTATCGCCCACTTGCGGCTTTGCCCAAAAAAGGAACCATATCCATTAAATTTGGTGTCTGGCTTTCTAACCATACTGCCCCCTTTCCGAAAGGGGCATCTGGCAATCAACTCCAAAGGGGTGGCCTAGGCTACTGCCCATTATAACCTTGCAAAACTTCCATGAAGTGGAATAATTGCAAGGTATGTACACACGCCTAACGCACCAGATCGTTCAGTCCGCCCTGAAGAACCAAGCTGCCGTCGTCCTTCTGGGGCCGCGACAGGTCGGGAAAACCACGCTTGCTCTCGACATCGCCTCGGAACGGCCATCTGTATATCTCGATCTCGAGCGTGAAGCTGACAGACAAATCCTTACCGAACCAGATCTTTATCTGGACGAACAGGCGGGCAAGCTTGTCATCCTTGATGAGGTGCAGCAGGTGCCGGGGCTGTTCAAAAGCCTGCGCGGGCAGATCGACCGGCGCAGGCGGGCCGGGTTTCGAACGGGGCAGTTCCTGCTTTTGGGCTCAGCCTCCAATGTCCTCCTGCAACAATCGGCTGAATCTCTCGCCGGGCGGGTGCGGTATATCGAAATGCCGCCTCTACAGCTTACCGAGGTGGGGGCGGATCAGTTGAATACGCTCTGGCTGAGAGGCGGATTTCCCGACAGCTATCTGGCGGCGAGCGATCAGGCCAGCATGGACTGGCGTGTGGATTTTCTGCGCACCTATCTGGAACGTGACATCCCTGCCCTAGGCCCACGGATTCCGGCCGCGACCTTGCGGCGCTTCTGGACGATGCTGGCGCATGTTCAAGGTGGCCTGCTGAATGCCGCTGCACTTGCCGAGGGGCTTGGTGTTTCCGGCCAGACGGTCGGACGTTACCTTGACCTGCTCGTCGATCTGATGCTGGTGCGGCGGCTACTGCCATGGCACGAGAATGTCGGTAAACGTCTGGTGAAATCGCCGAAGGTCTATGTCCGGGACAGCGGCATCGTGCACGCGCTGTTGAATATTGGGACAACCGAGGGTTTGCTCGGCCATCCAGTTGTTGGCGGCAGTTGGGAGGGGTTCTGCATCGAGGCGCTTCTTGCGGCGGCTCCAACCGGTACCGAACCCTTCTTCTATCGCACGTCTGCCGGCGCTGAGCTTGACCTGGTACTGCGCCTGCCGGGTGGCAACATCTGGGCGATCGAGATCAAACGCACGACCGCGCCAAAGGTCTCGCGCGGGTTCCACACGGGCGCGCAAGACATCAAGGCCGACCGAAAGCTGCTGATCTATGCCGGAGAGCGCGACGTACCCGTGGCAGAAGGCATCCGCGCAATGCCCCTTCAACAAGGGATCGGGCTGCTGAGCGCCCTTTGCCGCTAGTATCAAATCGCGACCCCTGCCGCGCAATGGGTGATAGCCTCACGCAGCGAGGCACCCCACAGCTTGGGTCAGATCCGCCTCTGTCAAAACATCACGATTACGCAACTCGGACAGGCACCGCAGTGTCAGATCGTAGGAATGGAACACCGACATCGACAAAATGGCCATCTGTTTAAGCATCTCGTCTGACATATCACTGCTCCGTGTCGGGTCCTTGATAAAGACGACATCTGCCACAGTGGCTTGGCTGCCGGTGATCTTCTTGGGGGTATCAATGTCAGATGCGATCGGATGCGCAGATATCTCAACGAATTTATGTGCGATAAATCCCTGGGCAGAAAGCTCTGTCTGGATCTCGCCAAAACTTGGTTGCCCTTCATAATACGGGTGAATGCACACCTCGGTCTGGATCACTGCGCAGGTTGAAAGCTTATTGCGCGCATTTTTGAAGACCTCGAGCTCTCCCCCTTGTATGTCGATCTTCAAGAAGTCGATCTGCTGGATTTCTTCGATATCATCCAGCCGCTTGGTTTCGATTTGCAAGCTGGATTCCACCTGCGTCGCCTTTTGCCACCAGGGACCCAAAAGTAGACCGATTTCTGCCAAAGGTTTAAGTGTGGAAACGAGGCCGCTGTTTTTGGTGATATACAGCGTTTGCACGGTACCATCACCGATAGCATAAGGCAGAAAAGTGTCGTTGGATCTCGCGTCCCTCATCAAGGCTTCAAACGCAGCGGGCAGCGGTTCAAACCCGATCACCTTGCTTCGGTCGCTTCGCCGTAAAACGCCATAAGGCGGGGAACCTGCAAAGGGGTTTGCGCCGACATCCACAACCGTTGTCAAATGTTCGGCCTTGATGGCATCGCAAAACGTGCGGACACGGATGACTGGGCGCATTTTCCAAACCTCATTCTGTCTTACCGCAATGGCAACAGTTTGATATACCTTCAGTAACGCCCACGCTATCCGCAGCGCAAGGCCGATCCATTCCGCTCACGATAGCGGCAGGCTAAAGCGTGAAAGGTTACCAATTCATTGACCGCGACGGTTCAGACATCGCAAATCCGTGGCAAGCACCACAGTTTCGCGCCCCGGACCTTGACCAACGGTGTCTGGGTTAATCTTGGTATGCACGCGGGCGCAGATGTACGGAATAGGTACGCGGCGGTTTACTGCCACTTCGCCCTCTACCCCGTGCTGAATTTTCCGAAAGCGTTTTTTCAACCGGGTTCTAATTCTTGACTTTCCTCCGCCACGCTTTGATTGAGGCACCCGAGAAACACCAAAGAGTGAGGTCAAAATGCGTTTTCTTGCCGGGATTGCTGAAGTGATATGTTCGGTCAACAATGCTATTGGCAGAACATTTGCCTGGCTCTCTTTGGGGATAGTCGCCGTGTGCTTTACGGTGGTGGTGCAACGCTATGTATTCGCAGCGAGCTATGTTTGGATGCAGGATCTCTATATCTGGCTAAATGGTGCGATGTTTACAGCCGTTGCCGGCTTTGCGCTGATGCGCGACGATCACGTTCGGGTCGATATCTTCTACCGTCCGGCGAAAATGCGTACCCGCGCGATCACGGATCTTTTGGGTGTGTTCCTGTTTCTGCTGCCCTTTACCTGGGTGGTTTACAAATATTCGATGCCATTCGTACTGCGGTCGTGGACCTATACCGAGGCGTCGGCAAATGTGGGCGGCATGCCGGGGCTTTTCATTCTGAAGTCTTTTATCGTGGCCTTCGCAATCCTGATCGCGCTTCAAGGGGTCGCGATGATCATCCGATCCATTCTGGTTATTTCAGGCAACGAACGACTGGTCCCGAAACGGATGCAGTACGGCGCAGACATGCTGCCCTCTGATCAAGCCAAAGAGGTAGTCTGATGGATCCCGTACTGATGGGCGAAATCCTCGCCGCGTTGATGTTTTTTGGGGTCATCGGCTTTTTGCTGCTGGGATTTCCGGTGGCTTTTACATTGGCTGGTGTTTCCCTGTTGTTCGGGGCCGTGGGTCTGGCGCTTGACGTCTTCGATCCGTCCAACTTCGGGTCGCTGCCCAACCGGTATATCGGCTTCATGACGAACGAGGTTTTAGTCGCGGTGCCGCTGTTCATCTTCATGGGTGTGATGCTGGAACGCAGCCAGATCGCCGAGCAGCTATTGCTGACGATGGGCAAACTGTTCGGAAACCTGCGCGGCGGCCTTGGTATTTCAGTTGTTCTTGTGGGGGCCATGCTGGCAGCATCGACCGGGGTGGTCGGTGCCACAGTCGTCACCATGGGCTTGATCTCGCTGCCTGCAATGTTGCGTGCGGGATACGACCCCAAGCTTGCCACAGGGGTAATCTGCGCAAGCGGCACCCTTGGTCAGATCATACCTCCCTCTACGGTTCTGATTTTCATGGGTGACATGCTGTCGGGCATCAACAGCCAGGTACAGATGGCCAAGGGAAACTTTGCACCGGTCCCTGTGTCGGTGGGCGACCTCTTTGCGGGGGCCTTGCTGCCGGGCATGTTGCTCGTCTCGCTTTACCTGTTCTGGGTTATTTTCAAAGCGGTTACCGACCCTGACTCCTGTCCCGCGACGCCTGTGCCCGCGGAAGAAAAAAGCGAACTGATGCGTGAAGTATTCGTTGCATTGGTCCCACCCCTTTTGCTGGTTCTGGCTGTTCTCGGATCGATACTTGGCGGCATTGCAACACCAACAGAAGCAGCGTCGGTCGGGGCGGTGGGCGCAATGATCCTTGCGACACTGCGCTGGCGTCTGTCTTTCAGGATCCTGAACGAGACAGTGATCGCGACAGCCACGATCACCAGTATGGTCTTTGTCATTCTCTTGGGGGCATCTGTATTTTCGGTCGTCTTCCGAATGATGGGCGGCGACAATCTGGTCCATGAATTCCTAAGCAATCTACCGGGCGGCACGATGGCGGCTGTCGCAGTGGTCATGCTGATCATGTTCTTTCTGGGCTTCATTCTTGATACGTTCGAGATCATCTTTATCGTGATCCCGATCACCGCACCTGTGTTGCTGGCCCTGGATGTCGATCCGGTCTGGCTTGGCGTTCTTGTCGGCGTCAACTTGCAAACCTCTTTCCTGACCCCTCCATTCGGCTTTGCTCTTTTCTATTTGCGCGGCGTGGCCCCGGCAAGCTTGCCCACCAGTGCAATTTACAAGGGTATCCTGCCTTTTGTCTGCTTGCAGATCGTGGCGATTGCGATCCTTTTTGGCTTCCCCGAAATCGTGACATGGTTGCCCCGGCTCATCGCAAACTGACGGCTTGATCAATCAACCCAGAAAAAAGGCCGGGTGAAAACACCCGGCCCTTTTCCGCTTTCTAGCGATACAGATCAGTACTTAAGGTACTTTTCGCGTGCGACAGTAAACGGCGCGTCGATGCCCTCTGTGCGCCCCCGTACAAGGTTCAGCGCCTCGATGAAGCTTTCCGTCGTCTTCTTGACCAACGGATCATCGCTTGAACGCAGCTCTTCAATTACTTCCACGGATGCCTTGGCCCCGGCTTCCATGATGTCTTCTGGGAAGTCACGTACCATCACACCGTGATCGTTCACGAGCGTTTTCAACGCGCGAGGATCATTTGCATAGAAGTCGGCCGATACCTGATCATATTCCGCTTGGCAGACGTCACGGATGATCGCCTGAAGATCATCGGGCAGTTCCTGATACTTTTTCTTGTCGACCACCAACTCGGTCGCAAGGCCAGGCTCAACAAAGGATGGCATATAATAGTTCTTGGCCACCTGATAGAACCCAAGCGCAAGGTCGTTGTAAGGGCCGACAAATTCGGCCGCGTCAAGCGTACCCGATTGCAGCGCTTGGAAAATTTCGCCCGCTGCCATGTTGGTAACTGTGGCGCCCAGCTTCTCCCAGACGCGACCGCCAAGGCCTGGGGTCCGGAACCGGATCCCTTTTACGTCTTCAACGCTTTTAAGCTCGTTGCGGAACCAACCACCGGCTTGCGTGCCCGTGTTGCCCGACAAAAAGCCCTGAACGCCGAACTGGTCATAGATCTCATCCCAGATTTCCTGACCACCAAGGAAACGAACCCATGCCGTCAGCTCGGGCGTGGTCATTCCGTAGGGGACGCCGGTAAAGAAAGACAGCGCGGGTGATTTGTTCTGCCAGTAATAGGCGGCACCGTGGCTCATCTCGGCGGTGCCATCAATCACGGCATCCAAAGACTGAAGCGGCGGCACAAGTTCACCAGCGGAATAGACCTGAACCGTCAGGCGTCCACCGGAAGCTGCCGTAACGCGGTCCGCCAGACGCTGTGCGCCAACACCCAAACCGGGGAAATTTTTCGGCCACGTGGTGACCATGCGCCATGTGATATTACCTTGGGCAACGGCTGGGGCTGCCAGCGTGCTCGCCGCTGCGCCAACACCAACTACACCTGCACTGCGAATAAAAGAACGACGATCCATAATCTCTCCTCCGGGTATCCATAAGACTCGTTTTGAGGGATCCGGCAAAACGCCCTACCCTCGGTTGCAGACATAATCCGGAGGCAAACGGAATGTCCATGGCCCGCAATCCAGAGCATTTGAACAACCCTAAGTCTGTCGGCGATCTTTGACCCAAGGGAGGATGATAGCCGTAAAGCCGGGCAAAATGGCAGGTTCACGTAAGATCGTCGAATTGACCGCTGATCCAGGCAATGTGGCGGTCTGCGGATGCTCGGACGACCTCTTTCGCGTTGTTTTCGATGGCATTATCGAAATTGCCGTATAGGCGGTCGAAGGAAAAGCGGCACACTGAATGCGCGATGCGTTCCACGACGGCTGCGGACAGGGGAAAACGGTTGGGGTAACTGCGCATGAAACTGACCGACGCTCGATCCGGGTTGGCGAAAATGGTGTCGCTGCCTAAAAGTACACCTTTTCCATCCGAACTGCCCGACCAATGCACGACCGCGCTGCCGGGAAAATGTCCGCCGACCTGAACCAATTTAACGCCCGGCAAGATGTCAAAATCATCCGTCCAGAATTTTATCACCGGATCAGCCCGCGCAATCCAGTGCTTGTCGACATCAGCCACCCATACGGGCACATCGCCAAGCGCGTGGCTCCACGCGACTTGGACCCCGAACATGTGCGGATGGCTCGCGACGATGCCCCGCACCTTTCCGAAGTCACGTATCCGCCGAACCGCAGCCACATCGACATACCCGATTGGATCCCACAGAAGGTTGCCTTCGGGCGTGCAAAGAAGCTTGGCCTGTTGGCCGATACCCGCTTTCGGATGGCTGACGATTGCATGAAGATCGGGTTCAAGCGTTTCGATTTCTACGCGAAATCCTTCCTGCTGCATCTCCCTCAGGCTCGTCCATTGCTGGCCGCCCTTGGGAATGTACTGGCGGTCGTCGGAACAGATCGCGCAGACCGTGGCACCGGCCGCATGTTCAACGGCGCAGGTGCGGCAGATAAGAACGTCATCGTGCGATGTCATGCGCAAACCCCACTTTCCGGCAAAGCGTGTCGACCTATCCCCACGCCGCCCCAGATAATAACCCCGCCCGGATTCCGCCATAACAGTCCTGCGCGGGCAACAGTGCAATGCCCTTTTCAATCACGCGATACGGTATTCAGTAAATCCCAAAATATTCAGCCTGCTCCCAGATATGGTCAGGTAAGAGCGTTTCCACCCTGACCGTTGGGCCAGAAAATATGGTCCGTTTCTAGGTCAGATATCCACGCAGGGCTTCACCAACCACATCGCGGGCAACATCCTGCGATTTCTGGGTCCCCGACGGCCGAAACCAGATACCGACCCAGTTGATCGCCCCCAGGATCACCAGACTGGCCAGTCTGGGATCAAGATCCGGGCGCAGCGATCCGTCGTCGATGCCATTTTGCAGAACGGCGCGAAACAGGCTGTCAAGCGCGGCTTTGGTCACGCCCAGTTCAGCGGCGATGGCCTCAAGAGGGACGCTTTCATATCCTTCGGTTCCGAACTTCTCGGACGCGCACCGCACGATTTCCCGACGAGTCGGCCTGAACATGTGCGTCATCTAGGGGGTCGTAGACCGCTCCATCTCGTTGGGCGTTACATTTCGCGGCGTGATCTGGTTTCTGGTGGCTGATGCGGTGGTCGTGACCATCATGCTGGCCTTTCCGCAAGCTAACCTGTGGTTGCCAGGTCTGTCTTGGGCAGGCGCGCGCGGATCAGAAGGGAACAAAAGAGATCAGGATTGAGCAACCGAATGTTATCCGGTTGGCCCGATATAGGTTAGGGGATATAGATATACCGGCTGCAAGGCTTGCAGAAGGTCAAGGGTCACGTAAAACGGCAGGCTCAGCGCTGGATCAGCCGTTTTCCATGCGACACACAGACCGAAAGAGAGGACGACCGTGACCACAACCCTCAAGCTGGCGATCGGAAGCATTGTGGTCGGCGTGATCGTGCTGGCAATCAAGATGCTCGCCTGGTGGATCACCGGATCGGTGGCCCTTTATTCTGATGCCCTTGAAAGCACGGTCAATGTCGCGACGGCAATTGCAGCGCTGATCGCGATCCGCATTGCGGCCCGACCCGCCGACGCAGCGCACCCCTATGGCCACGACAAGGCCGAGTTTTTCAGCGCAGTTCTGGAAGGGGTAATGATCATCATCGCCGCCCTTCTTATCCTGCGCGAGGCCTTTTATGGCATTCTGAATCCCGTCGCCCTTGACCTTCCCATTGAGGGCCTGCTGGTCAATGGCGGTGCAACCGCCATCAATGCGTTTTGGGCTTGGATTCTGGTGACACGCGGCCGGCGCGGGAAGTCGCCCGCCCTCATCGCTGACGGCAAGCATCTGTTCACCGATGTCGTCACGTCGGCGGGTGTGGCGTTCGGCGTTCTTCTGGCCACGGTCACGGGCTGGTGGATACTTGACCCCTTGATGGCCGCGGGCGTCGCGATCAACATCTTATGGTCGGGGTCAAAGGTGGTAAAGGAATCGCTGAGCGGCCTGATGGACGAAGCCGTGCCGAAGGACACCCTTGAGGCCGTGCGCACCGTCATCTCGCAGGAAGCCCGCGGCGCGATGGAGGCCCACGACCTGCGTACCCGACATGCCGGCAGCGCGACCTTCATCGACTTTCACCTTGTTGTTCCAGGTGAAACCACCGTGTTTGACTCGCACGAAATCTGCGACCGCATCGAGACCGCTATTCGGGACGCGGTGCCCGGCGCGATGATCACCATCCATGTCGAACCGGAACACAAGCAAAAGCACTCTGGTATCATTGTTCTGGATTGATCTCGCCCAAAGCCCCATACGCAACGCGAGCGGCCCCACTCCATAGCGTCCCGTCCCATGCTGGAATGTCAGCGGTTCTGAAAGGCACTGGATTGGCAAAGCCAGGCGAACGGTGCGATCACCCTTGTCGGTATTGGTCCCATTGGAAGGGGCATTCACGACATCGCTTTATTTGCGACAGCAAGTCGGCTACCTATTGCCCGGCATGCAGAACAACAGGCCCCAGCCCATGAGAAAAGTCTTCATCACCGGCACGGCCGGATTTATCGGGTTTCCACCTGGCTCAGCTTTTGCTTGCCGAAGGGTTCCGCGTCCACGGGTTTGACGGCATGACCGATTACTATGATGTCACGCTAAAAGCAGCGCCGCCATCAGATGCTTCTGCAAAACCCGCATTTCACGATGACAGAAGGCATGCTTGAGAATGACGCGCTGATCACAAAGGTCACGGATGATTTCGCCCCCGATATCATCGTTCATCTGGCCGCCCAGGCAGGCGTGCGGTATTCGCTTGAAAATCCGCGGGCCTATCTCGACAGCAATATCATCGGGACCTTTAACGTGATGGAAGCGGCCCGGCGGCTCAAGATCAAGCATCTGTTGATGGCCTCAACCTCCTCCGTCTACGGGGCCAATGAAGAGATGCCGTTTGTCGAGACCGAAAAGGCCGATACCGCCCTCACCTTCTATGCCGCGACGAAGAAGGCGAATGAAAGCATGGCGCATTCCTACGCGCATTTGTGGGATCTGCCGACAACGATGTTCCGCTTTTTCACCGTTTATGGCCCTTATGGGCGGCCTGATCTTGCGTTGTTCAAATTCGTCGATGCGATCCTTGATGGGCGGCCCATCGATATCTACAATTACGGCGACATGTATCGCGACTTTACCTATGTCACCGATCTTGTGCGGGGCATCCGGCTGCTGATTGACACGCCCCCCGTCCGGCCCGAAAACCGCGAAGTGCCCGAGGGCGACAGCCTGTCGCCCGTGGCCCCCTACCGGATCGTCAACATCGGCAACTCGGACAAGGTGCGGCTGCTTGATTTCGTCGATGCGATCGAGCAAGAGCTTGGCCAAAAGGCGATCCGCAACTACATGCCGATGCAGATGGGTGATGTGCCCGCCACTTGGGCCGATGCGGATCTGTTGCAAAGCCTGACGGGCTATAAACCCCGGACCGACATCAAGGACGGTATCCGGGCGTTTGTCGCCTGGTTCCGCGACTATTACGCCAAGTAGAGTTTGGACGAGGAGTTTGCGATGCCGCCCCTGAAGGATGCCAGCCTTGCCGTGATTGGCCTAGGATATGTCGGCCTGCCCTTGGCCGTTGAATTCGGCAAACAGCGCAAGGTCGTCGGATTTGACATCAACGCCGACCGTATCGCGGAACTGCGGACGGGGGACGATAACACACTTGAGGTGGATGCAGCGGAGCTGGGTGAGGCCCAGTATCTTTCCTTCACCGATGATCCGAGCGAACTGGCCGACTGCACCCTCTTCATCGTCACCGTGCCCACCCCGATTGACGTTCACAAACGTCCCGATCTGACGCCCCTGCTCAAGGCGTCTGAAACCATCGGCAAAGTCCTCAAGCGCGGTGACATTGTTATCTACGAATCCACCGTTTATCCGGGTGCCACCGAAGAAGACTGCGTACCAGTGCTGGAGAAGATTTCGGGGCTGACCTTCAATCAGGACTTCTTTGCGGGCTATTCCCCCGAGCGGATCAACCCTGCGGACAAGACCCACCGCCTGCCCAACATCATCAAGGTAACCTCCGGATCGACGCCCGAGATCGCGGATGTCGTCGATGCGCTCTATGCCTCGATCATCACCGCGGGCACCCACAAGGCCCCTTCGATCCGGGTGGCCGAGGCCGCAAAGGTGATCGAGAACACCCAACGCGACGTAAACATCGCGCTGGTGAACGAGCTGTCGCTGATTTTCAACAAGCTCAATATCGACACCCAGGATGTGCTCGACGCTGCGGGCACGAAGTGGAATTTTCTCCCCTTCCGTCCCGGTCTGGTGGGCGGACATTGCATCGGTGTTGACCCTTATTATCTGACCCAAAAGGCACAATCCGTAGGCTACCACCCCGAAGTCGTTCTGGCCGGGCGCCGTATCAACGACGGTATGGGCTGCTATGTCGTTGGCCGCACCGTCCGCGAGATGATCGCGAGGGATATCCCTGTAAAAGGCGCGCGCACATTGGTTATGGGCCTGACGTTCAAGGAAAACTGCCCTGATCTACGCAACACGCGGGTCATCGACATCATAAACGAGCTTGTAAGCTATGGCATCACCGTCGACATTTATGACCCCTGGGTGGACGGTGCTGAAGCAAGGCAAGAGTATGGGCTGGAGATGACAGAAACACCCGATCCGAAAAGCTACGATTCCATCATTGTGGCCGTGGCGCATGAGATCTTTGTGGGTGCAAATATCGCCGAGGATTACGGCAGGCCGGGTGCCGTGGTCTTTGACGTCAAAGGAATTATTCCGCGCCCCTCAGGTGCGCTGCGGCTTTAGCGCGTCCCGACCTTCTTCCATTGTGATCGCTCAGACCCGTGAAAGAATAGAAAGCGAAGCCAAGCGTCGCCGCCCATCACGCCGGACCGTCCTTGATTTGCAGGCGGGGCATGGGCGCTTGTTTTAATTGCCTACTCTCCCCCCACAAACCTTTGCGCGTCCCCCTTTAGCTGCCCCCAAAAAGCCGAACAGCGTGTCGAAATTACCGCGAGTGTGACGGGAATTAGGGCTGCAAGGCTCCTACCCGGCAAGCTCTGCCACTTTTGAAAGGGGTTGATCCGTCATCTGAAATTCAACATGAAAGGTCGTGTGGGCACCGACCTGGCTTTCGTAAAAAATGTCACCCGACATCTGCATGGCCAGCTTTTTCGAGATGTGCAGGCCAAGGCCGGATCCTTGGGTCGCGGATTGTCCGCTGTTTTTCACCTGTTCGAACCGGCCAAAGACCTGTCCCTCCATGCCGTCGGGTATCCCTGGGCCCGCGTTCTTTACCGACAATCTGACCCGCCCGTCCAAAGTTTCAAGCGCGCCCTCAACGACGCCATGTTCGTGGGAAAACTTGATCGCATTCGAGACAAGATTGTCGATGATCTGACGGATGGCGAACGCGTCACCTGTGACTGTGGCGGGATGGGTATCCTTGCACAGATCAAGCTTTACCCCCCGCTCCGATGCGAACATCCTGTTCTCTTCAAAGCTTTCCCTAAGCAGTTGATCAAGCTTGACAGGCTTGGCGTCAAGCTTGAGCGCGTCGATGTCGATCTTCTGGGCAAGCAGGATATTGTCTACCAGACGCGAAAGCCGCACCCCGTTCCGCTGCGCGATATTCAGCAATGCGTAGACGGGATCCGGGACATCGCCCAGCTTGCCGCTAAGGGCCAGCGTCAAACCGCCGGTAAGCGAGGTCAGCGGCGTTCGCAATTCGTGGCTGACGACAGAAATGAAATCGTCCTTGGCCCTTATCGCTTCGTCGGCTTTTGCAAGCGCCTTTTCCAAAGCAACGCTCGTTGCGATCCTGTTGGTGATATCCACGAAGGTAACGCTCCACCCCAAAGGCGAACCAGCGGGATCAAGGGGGCACCCCACCTCTTGAATGCGCGGCTCATACACGCGCTGGCCGATGCGCATATACGCAATCTCTTTGGAAGCGTTCAGGCGTTCGAAATTTTCAATCACGTCATTCAGCAAACGACCGGCACCGTTGTGCAGCCCGCTGTCTTTCGCCGCCGTATTCATCTGGACAATGTTATGGGCATTGTCGATCAGGACGACAGGTTCGCTTATCGTGTCAAACAGGATCGATTGACCGACCGATGTCATGTCCATCGTTTTGTTCGACACCAGCATCCAGGTGAATGCGACAATCCCGAATGTGAACATGAACGCCGTAGGATCAAGCCCGAAAACGGTAAAGTGCAAGCCCACATAGGCCGCGTTCGCAGCAAGCGGCGTGATCGTGATAATCACTAGCATGCTCAGCAATGGCCAGGCGACCCGTTCAGCTCGCATAAAGGCCCGCGCAAGACACCAAAGGGTGGCAAAAACGAAGGCGTACAGGGTGCAGATAATGGCATAGAACCCAAGCCCGTGGACGTAATCAATATAATGACCGCCCTGCGCAAGCACGGATGCGTCTGTATAAACAAGACCATGCCATTGGTTCGTCGCAGCAAAGGCAAAGCTGGCAGACGGAACCGCAACCAGCGCAATTTCGACCCAGCGTTTGCTAAGCCACGACGCATTTTGCACATACGCGAAAACAAAGAAACACCATGCGACCGGCACCAGCGCGTTTCCAAGCCATGCCAAAGTTGCCCACTGCAACTTGCAGGAAAACCCGGTCGAAGCACCTTCCAGCCCCACCATCAGCAATGTCCAGATCATCGCGACGAAGGTCATGCCATAGTATGCCTTGCCCTGAAAGCGTTGAAACCTCAGCATCCAGAGCATGACAAAAGCGGCCATTGCACTGACGCCAACCACAGCCCACAAGACCCGGCTGGCCCCTACACCCTCAAAGCACGTCATCATCATCGTTTCACTGTTATCCGTACTTTTTGTTCAACATCATCATAAGGTTGTGTCCAAAATTTGACAGAGGCACGAAGGCCGGGCAACACTTTTTACGAGAATGTTGTTTAATAGCATTACCGGAGTCAAGAAAGTCTCTTCCGCGCCGGGCTTTGGCGGTGCCATCGGGGAAAAGCTGCACCGGTCGGGCTTGATGTCGATCAAAGGCGTGCCGTCAAGACAATCAAGGCCCCGGACAAACAGCGTGCCGCCGTCAATCCGAAGCAGCCTGACAAGGGATGTTCCGATGGGATTTGGCCGCACCGGCGACCGCAGCGCAAACGTTCCGACGGTGTGGCCGTCGCTTTTCGGGCTTTGAAGCACCAGATCACGCCGGCTTTGATCCAGCCAGTACAGCACCTCGATCATCTCAAAGTTTTCCAACCCTTTCAGCCCGTCGTGCCAGATCGGATCCAGCACCAACTGACACTCGGGCCCATCGATCCTACCTTGGCGGGGGCACTGGTCGCGTGCCAGCCAAGGCGTGCGAACACGCCCGATAAAGCGCAGCCTGGCATCAGACGCCGGCGGCAGATCAACAGCCTGTTCATTAGGGCGAAGTGTCTTTTGCCCGCTCATTTCGGACCTTGAAAATTATGCAGTACTATCATTGACAGACAATCATCTTGTTCTCGGTTTAGGAAGTATGCACGGCAGCTTGGGGGAAATATAGCCTTGAACTTGCATCGTGAACCCAGCATACCTGAAAACCAGACGGAAATTATGCGCATAGTTGGAAAAATTGCACAGCATCGGTGACGCCCTGAGACTTGCAGTATCGCTGGTATTGTCCGGCGACGCTAATCTGTCGGAGATCGTTTTGCTGTCGTTGCGTGTCAGTCTGACGGCCACTGTGATCGCGTGTTTTATCGGTTTGCTGGTGGGTGCCCTTGTCGCTATTGGGCGATTCCGGGGGCGCAATGTCGTGCTGATCTTGATGAACGCCCTCATGGGGCTGCCGCCGGTCGTGGTGGGGTTGTTGGTCTATCTGCATCTGTCGCGCTCTGGCCCCTTGGGATTTCTGGGGCTGCTTTACACCCCGACGGCGATGATTATCGCGCAGACGATATTGATCACACCTATCGTGGCGGCCCTGTCCCGGCAAATTCTTGAGGATCTGCACGCAGAATACGCCGAACAGTTCCGGTCACTTTGTCTGACGCGGATACAGACGATCAAGGCGCTGTTATGGGATGCGCGGTATTCCCTGCTGACGGTCGGGCTTGCAGGGTTTGGCCGCGCGGTAGCCGAGGTGGGTGCCGTGATCATCGTCGGCGGCAATATTGACCATTTGACCCGCGTGATGACCACCGCCATCGCGCTTGAAACCTCGAAAGGGGATCTGGCATTGGCTCTGGCTTTGGGCGCGATCCTGTTGGTCATTGCCCTTGGCGTAAATGCAGCGGTGCAATCGGTGCGCATGACAGCCGCACGGCAAGCCTATGTCTGATGCGGCCATCGTCATATCCTTGCCGCGCACACGGCCTGCCGCCACGACAGGGATTTTGCCTCTTTGCGTGCGCGACGTTGTTCTGCGCTTTGGCGAAGCAACCGTTCTGAAGGGTCTGACAGTTGATCTGGGGCCATCGGGCTGCACCGTTGTCATGGGGCAGAACGGATCTGGCAAAAGCCTGTTCCTCAAACTTTTGCATGGGCTCATGCAGCCCACATCGGGGCAGATCACTTGGGGCGGGCTGCCTGCGGCAAAGGTCACCCAGCGGCAGGCGCTGGTGTTTCAGAAACCTGTACTGCTTCGCCGGTCTGTCGCAGCCAACATCGACTTTGTGCTGAAAGCACGCGGCAAGGACCGGTCACAGCGCGATGCGCTGCTTGATCACGTGGGTCTGCTGGCCAAGTCCCATCAACCAGCGCGTCTTTTGTCTGGCGGCGAGGCGCAGCGCCTTGCGCTGGCGCGTGCGCTTGCGACAGATCCCGAGGTGCTGTTTCTGGACGAACCCACCGCCAGCCTTGATCCCGCGTCGGTGCTGATGATCGAACAGATCGTGCGCGACGCACGGGCGCGAGGTGTGAAGATCGTGTTCATCACCCACGACGCAGGCCAGGCCAAACGCATCGCGGATGACGTGGTGTTCATGCACCAGGGCCGAATTGCCGAACACAGCAGCGCCAGCGATTTCTTTCCCGACCCACAAACCGATGTGGCGCGGGATTACCTGAACGGCAGAATTGTCGTGTGAAATAACCTCAAAAATGGAGAAACCAACGTGTTGTTAAAAACCATTGCAGCCAGTGCTGTTGCGATTGCACTGTCAAACGGCGCTTTTGCGCAGGACCAGTCGATCATCGTTCAATCCACCACGTCGACCGCGAACTCGGGCCTTTATGATTACCTGCTGCCGATTTTTCAGGACGAGACCGGGATTCAGGTCAATGTCGTGGCCGTCGGCACAGGCCAGGCGATCAAGAACGCCGAAAATTGTGACGCTGACGTACTTCTGGTCCACGCCAAACCTGCGGAAGAGAAATTTGTGGCCTCTGGCTTTGGTACGACGCGCACTGACCTGATGTACAACGATTTTGTCATCGTCGGGCCAAAGGAAGACCCGGCGGGTGTCAACGGAATGACCGACGTCCAAGGCGCACTTGGCAAGATCGCCGAAACGGGTGCGCTTTTCGCATCGCGCGGGGATGACAGCGGCACCCACAAAAAGGAAGTTGCGCTGTGGCGTGACACTGGTATCGACCCCAAGGCATCTAGTGGCGATTGGTACCGCGAAACCGGGTCTGGCATGGGGGCAACCCTGAATGCCGGGATCGGGATGGGTGCCTATGTGATGACCGACCGCGCCACCTGGATCAACTTTGCCAACAAGCAGGATTACACCATCGAGGTGCAGGGTGACGAAGACATGTTCAACCAGTATGGTGTGATCCCCGTCAATCCCGCGAAATGCCCTGCGGTCAAGGTGGATGCTGCGCAGGCGTTCAATGATTGGCTGATCTCTGACAAGGGGCAGGACGTGATTGCGTCTTACAAGGTAGACGGGCAACAACTCTTCTTTCCCAATGCGCCGGACAAGTGATAGGTTCAGGGGGCGGCCACATCGGGCCGTCCCAACCATGACTGTGCGATGCCTGAAACGACACTTCCCGATCACGAATTCCTGACGGTCAAGGAACTGGCCGCGCTGTTGCGCCTTAAGGAACGCAAGATATATCATCTTGCCGCGTCGGGCGCGGTGCCGTGTTCGCGGGCGACTGGCAAGCTTCTTTTCCCCGCAGTCGAAATCCGCCGGTGGATCGAACAGGCAAGGTCAGGCGGACAAATTGGCGCTGGCGACGCCGCCACCTCAAGACCGCCCATCATTCTTGGCAGCCATGATCCGCTTCTGGACTGGGCCGTTCGCCAGTCCCGGTGTGGGCTGGCCACCTATTACGACGGTTCCGGTGACGGATTGGACCGCTTTGCGCAGGGCGAAGGGGTGGCGACGAGCCTGCACATTTATGATGCTGCAACCGAAAGCTGGAACGTTCCTGCAGTCGAACATTGGGCCGATGGCCAAAACGCTGTCTTGATATCCTTTGCAAAACGTCAGCGCGGACTGGTGTTCCGGTCCGGTGGTGCGGCCCCTGCCCGGCTGTCTGACCTTATGGGCCTGCGATTTGTCCCGCGCCAGCCGGGGTCGGGTGCGGACACACTTTTCAGGGCACTGGCCGCCCGGGATGGGGTCGACCTGCAACAGCTTGAACTGGCTCAGATTGCCCGCACCGAAGACGATGCCGTGGAAACGGTGCGCCGCAGCGATGCCGACGCCGCCTTTGGCCTTGAAGCGGTTGCGCGGGCATATGGGCTGGAATTCGTTCCGGTGATCGAGGAACGCTTTGCCCTGCTGATAGATCGCAAGGCCTGGTTCGACACGCCGATGCAAACGCTCGTGGCCTTTTGCAAAACCGATGAATTCCTGTCCCGCGCCAAGGCGTGCGGGGGCTATGACGTCAGGGATTTCGGATCTGTCGTCTGGAACGGCTGAAATTCAATTGATCATGCAACGTGACGTTGAAAATTATATTCAACAAAATCAATGATCCGACACCAATTGGTTCGTCAAATGACATGATGCCATGAATTTGCCCATATCGGGTTTCATGCATTGCGCATACCACTTCAAGATCAAGACGAAAAAGCTGGCAAAAACAAGAGCGTGGGACTGTGCCATTGATGCGCGTCACCGGGCCTCGCAGGAAGGAAGACAACGTGCTTAGGAAATACGCGGCCTCGAAGACGTATATTCTTTTGACCTTGATCGTATTGGGCAGCGTGGCGGGCATCGGCTATTCGGTTATCAAACTGGACCGCGAGAACCACTTGGCCAGCATTCGACACGATCTGGAACAGGCGCTTTACGAGGCGACGGACCAGATACAATTGCGCTTTTTCGAGGCCGTTCTTGTGGCCAAGAACATCGAAAACATGCTGACCGTTTCCGAGACTGTTCAAGAACAAAAGATCGCGCGCGTTGTTGAGGATTTGCAAAGGCACAATCCGGGGGTCGTGGCCGTCGCCCTGGCACCGGGATTACAGGTGACCCACAGCTTTCCGCAAAACAGCAATCAAAGGACGATCGGCCTTAAGTACTGGCAGGTGCCCGAACAGATGGCCGCAGTTGCCAATGCATACCGCAGGCAAAGCCCCGTCGTAGATGGCCCTGTCCCTTTGGTTCAGGGCGGCAGCGGCTATATCCTGCGCTATCCTGTCTTCCTGCAAAGACCGGATCTAAACGTTGGCCAATTCTGGGGCGTCATTTCGATTGTCGTCAAGGCGGACGGCCTGTTCAACGCGCAACGCAGCGATTTCAGTTCGCCCGACAAGTACGAATTCACTCTGCGAGAGATCGACATGTCAGATATTTCAGCCGCTGACACCCGGCGGGAAACTGAAATCCTGGGCGAAACATCCGTTGTGACAGAGTTTACAATGCTGGGAAGTGCATGGCAGGCGTCGGCGCGCCCGGCGGGAGGGTGGCCTGCGTATTCTCCGCAAAGCAGATATCTGCTTGGCACTGCCCTTGTGCTTGCAATCGTCCTTATCGGGGTGCTGTGGGTTGTCCGCATCCTTGCGGCAAAAACGGAAAACGCCCGTGCGCTTTTGGCCGAAGCAATCGGGTGCATCGACGAAGGGTTCGTAGCTTTCGATGACAAGGAAAGGTTGATGTTGGTCAACCAGAAATACCTCGACTATCACTCGGAAATTGCCGAATTTGTGGTCCCTGGCATGACCATGACCGCGCTTTTGAAATCTTTGGAACACGCACCACCACCCGTCTGTCCCTATCGAAAACGGGGCCGAGTGGATTGCAGGACGTTTGCAAAGTTTCCGCAATCCGGGCGTGTCGTTCCTTCAGGCGGTGCGCGATGACCGCTGGCTGAAAGTTACCGAAGCGCAAACTCCGCACGGGTATACTGTTGGCATCTGGACGGATGTGACCGCTGAAAAGCGTGCCCAGGATGCCGCAGAAGCGGCAGACCGCGAGAAGACAGAGTTTTTGAACAATGTCTCGCACGAATTGCGCACGCCGCTGACTGTGATCTCGGGAAGGGCCTCGTTTCTGCGCAATTGTGCGCAACTTCCGCAATACAAACACATCGAAGAATTGCTGGGCGCTGAGGCAGATGGCGATCTGGGCAGCGCTGTTGCAGGATATCATCGTTTCGTCGAAGAACAGGGCAACAGGATCGCGGATTCCGCCAAGGATATGCTTCGTTTGGTCGAAGATCTTTTGGATTGGACCAAAGTTGCGCGTGGCCAGCTGGTGCTGGATCTGAGCAATATTGATGCAGACGAAATTGGCCAATCTGTTGTGACCGACCTGAAACCCGATGCCGCGGCCAAGGGGTTGGCGTTGAGCTTTTCCAGCGATGGACCCGCAGAATTGATGGCCGACAAGACCCGATTGAAACAGATCCTCTACAATCTGGTTTCAAACGCCATCAAATTTACGCAAGCGGGCACCATCCACGTGTCAATGACGCTGCAACATGACTGGATTCAGTTCAATGTGACGGACACAGGCTGCGGGATTTCGGC
The DNA here is from genome assembly GCA_963728645.1 of uncultured Alphaproteobacteria bacterium. Classification (GTDB taxonomy): domain Bacteria; phylum Pseudomonadota; class Alphaproteobacteria; order Rhodobacterales; family Rhodobacteraceae; genus Sulfitobacter. Next base: position 115,696 of record CAVSLU010000004.1, read on the forward strand.
AGAAAACACGAAACGCGTGTTTCGCCGGTTTCAGCAGGTCGACGGGTCCATGTCACGCCACAACGGCGGGCTGGGTCTGGGGCTGGCGATCTCGGAACAGCTGGCGGCGCTGCACGGGGGGACGCTTTCGTTGCAAAGCACGCTCGGTCAAGGCAGCACCTTCAGCCTAAGCCTGCCCCGAACGGAAACCGTCGCCTTGAAGCGATCCGCCTAAGGGCCCCTGCACCTCCATCATGGCTCTCTGACCCAGCGTAAACCTGGGTTTAGGGGCCAATTCCTTAGGTTTAGACCGGCCAGTTTAAACCCGCGATCAATAGCAGAGGATCAAATCTGTCGTCTAGGCAGTGGTACCGGGCCGCGCATACCGCACTGGCCGCAGCACTAAAGGACGATACTATGAAACGCACACTTACACTGACGACGATCGCTTTCCTGCTTGGCACATCTGCAATGGCGGCGACGACCGGCAGCATGATTCAAAACGACCCTGCAGACATGAACACAAGCGCGAACGCCGCGAGCAACGACAATGCCGGGCTGTCGAACGGCATGGGCGAAGCCGGCGAAGGGGCAGGTGATCACGACGCAGGCGGACAAGCTGAAGGGGGCCACGCTGAAGGCGCGGGCGATTCCAATGGCAATGGCGCCGGTGGGCATGACAACGGCGGACATGATGCTGGCGGGCACGATGCAGGTGGGCACGATGCAGGTGGGCACGATGCAGGTGGGCACGATGCAGGTGGGCACGATGGCGGCGAAAGCGGGGGTAACGCGGGCGCGGGCGACGGATCAAATGGTGGTGACAACGACTGACCATCGGCGTATTCAACAAATGCCCGTACCGCGCAGCGCATGGTACGGGCTGGCACGCCCCACCGCTTGGGGCGCAAAGTGCCACGTGTTTCCAACAGGAGAAACCATGACACGCGCAGGATCGATCCTAGTCCTGTCTTTGATGCTTGCCGGTGCCGCCTGGGGTGGACCGGTGGAAGACAGTGTCACATCGCAGCTCAAGGCCTATGGCTATACCGATATCAAGGTCAGCCGCACCTTGCTTGGCCGGTCCCGAATTGTCGCGCAAAGCCCCAAGGCCAGCCGGGAAATCGTGATCAACCCCTTCAGCGGCGAGATCCTGCGCGATATCACGACCGCAACAGACGGGCATCTGTTTCCCAACCGCGACCGGGGGTCACAGATTTCAGACGACGCCGGTGAAATGGAAAGCGGTGGTGAAGATCACGCACGCGGCGGTGCCGAAGGGCAAGGCGAGCATGGCGGAGATGATGGGCAAGGCGGCGACGGCGATGACTAAGGGAAATTCTAAAGAATGAAGATGTTCAACTTTCTCTTTTTCATCTTTGTGATCCAACTTCTGAGTGCCGTCACATTCCTGCTGAATATCTTGTCGGGTGTGTTCGGAATGCCCTTGGGGCCAATCAAATGGCAGTACCACGAAATTCTTGAGATTTTTGCCGCCTTTGGTCTGATCCTTGGCGTCGTTGTCAGCTCGCGGTATCTTATCACCTCGAAACGGCGGTCTGACCGGCTGGAAAGCCAGCTGCGTGCCGCTTCCGGTGCTTTTGGCGAGCTGTTGGAAGACCGCATGACAGAATGGAGCCTGACGCCCGCTGAACGCGACGTCGCCATTTTTTCAATCAAAGGGTTAAGTATTCAGGACATCGCGGAACTGCGCGGGTCCTCAAGTGGAACGATCAAGGCGCAGATGAACGCGATCTATCGCAAGGCAGGTGTCAATGGTCGAAGCCAGTTGATGAGCCTGTTTCTGGACGAGCTGATGAGCGGCCAGCTTAACGGATGATCACATCTTTGCTGAATTGGGACGAAAATGCGTCACAAGGTTTCGGGCAGGAAATCCGGGTGCGCCCTGATTTCGATGACCTTGATTGACAATTTTCCTTTGACACCGCCGAAATCCCGAACAAAACCCACGCGTAGGGCTGAAAAAACATTTAGTTGATGTGATTTCCCTTGGGGCACGCTAATTTGTGTAGTCGGTAAAAACTCATGAATGGATAAACGATGGCAGCGCTCCGTCAAGTTGGTCTTTCGATCATTGTTCTGGTTGCAGGGCTATATGTCTGGATCACCTATGTGCCAGCCGCGCAGCCCTTTCTGGACCGGATCGGCCTGCTTGATCTTCTTGGCATCGAAGCCGCGCAAGCCCCCGCCGCAGAACAGGGCGGACGGCGCGGCGGCGGTGCGACGCGGGTTATTGCTGCTGCTGTGGGCGAAAAATCCATTGCTGACCGAATCAATGCCATCGGTGACGGGCGCGCCCTTCGGTCTGTGACCGTTAGGTCGAACGCGGTTGGCGTCATTACGGATCTGCCGCTGATGGCGGGCGGTTATGTGGAACGCGGCGACCTTATCATCAGGTTACAGGACGAAGAGGAACAGATCGCGCTGGAACAGGCCAAAATCCAGCTTGACGACGCGCGTGCCGAAGCAGACCGCATTCAGCGGCTGGAAGCAAAGGGTGCCACGACCGAAGTGCGCCTGCGCGAAACCGAACTGGCGCAGCGCAGCGCAGAGCTTGCCGTGCGGCAGGCCGAATTCGACCTGTCCCAACGGCAGATCACCGCCCCCATTTCCGGCTGGGTCGGGATTATCGAGCTTTCCGAGGGCGACCGCGTCAATGCGCAGGATGTTTTGGTCACCATAACCGACCGGTCCGAGATCCTGATCGATTTCCGCGTGCCCGAACGCGTGGTCAACAAGATCGACATCGGCCAAAGCTTTGAACTGACCCCCTTGGGTCTAAGCGACACCACCATGACGGGCCAGATCAGCGCCATCAATTCCGTAGTAGACAGGGCCACCAGAACGCTTTTGGTGCAGGGCCGCGTTGCCAATGACGCGGATTTGCTGCGCGCCGGTATGGCGTTTTCCGTCAATCTCAGCTTTCCAGGTGAAACGATGTTGTCGATCGCGCCGCTGGCCTTGCAATGGTCCAGCGAGGGCCCGTTCGTGTGGGTGGTCCGTGAGGGGAAAGTCGCACAGGCCGCTGTCACGATAGAGCAGCGCAACAGCGATGAGGTGCTGGTCAAATCCAAAGCCCTCAAGAAAGGATGATTTGGTTGTGACCGAAGGCGTTCAAACCCTGCGCGAAGGGGCCGAAGTCGATATTGTCAGTCAGGATGCTTCTGCTCTGCCGGGGCAAAACCCGACCCAAGGGGCCACATTATGAGCGGGTCAGGCGCAGGGGGCACGGCGCTTTTTGTCCGCCGCCCGATCCTGGCCTTTGTCCTCAACGCTTTGATCGTACTGGCCGGCGTAGCGGCGCTTTTCGGGGCTGAAATCCGGGAATTGCCCAACGTGGACCGCCCGGTCGTCACCATCACCACGCCTTTTGCAGGCGCGTCACCCGAAGCCGTCGATCAGGAATTGACCGGCCGCATTGAAGGTGCTGTCGGCCGCGTATCTGGTGTACGCAGCATCTCGTCAAACTCGCGGTTCGGGCGCAGCCGGGTCACCGTTGAATTCAACGATAACGTCGATATCGACGTGGCCGCAACCGATGTTCGCGATGCCGTCGGGCGCATCGTCAACGACCTGCCCGAAGACGCCGACCAGCCCCAGATCGTAAAGGCGGACGCAAATGCGCAACCGGTGATGAGGATTGCCGTCACCTCGGCGCGCAGGTCTCCGCAGGAATTGACCGCCATTGTGCAGGACCGCGTCGAAGATCGCCTGATTTCGGTCGACGGGGTGGCCGATCTGCAGATCTACGGGGATCGTGAGCCGATTTTTCGCGTCGACATCGACCAACTGGAACTGGCAAGCCGGGGTCTGACGCTGGGCGATATGCAACGCGCCTTGTCGAGTGTCGCATTTGATTCCCCCGCAGGTGATCTGGCCGGCGACCGCCAATCCATCAACGTGCGCACCACCGCCAGCGTTGCCACTGTCGACGCTTTTGAGGCGCTCGAGATCATGCCGGATGTCCTTGTTGGCGATGTGGCTCAAGTGACGTTGGGGCCCGCAACCGGTGAAACGGCACTGCGGGCGAACGGACAACTGGGGCTGGGTATCGGTGTCATCCGACAGGCCACGTCGAATACATTGGAAATCTCGACAAACGTGCGCAAGGTCGTGGCAGATCTGAACCGGACGCTGCCGGAAGACGTGACAATCGCCGTCACGTCCGACGATGCCGTGTTCATCTCGGGTTCCATCGACGAGGTGATCAAATCGCTTGGCTTCGCGATCGCCATCGTTGTCGCTGTCATCTTCTTGTTTTTGCGCGATGTGCGCGCCACTTTGATCCCTGCGCTTACCTTGCCTGTTGCTTTGGTCGGTACGCTGGCTGCGATTTACCTCGTCGGGTTCTCGATCAACATCCTGACGCTGCTTGCGCTTGTGCTGGCGACAGGAATGGTTGTGGACGACGCCATTGTGGTTCTTGAAAACATCGTGCGCCAACGGTCCTTGGGCATGGGGCCGCGTGCCGCTGCGGTGAACGGCACTGCGCAGGTTTTCTTTGCCGTCATCACCACCACCGCGACACTGGCCGCAGTCTTTGTGCCGCTTTCATTCCTGCCCGGTCAGGCGGGCGGTCTGTTCCGCGAGTTTGGTTTCACGCTTGCAATGGCCGTGCTTCTGTCATCGGTCGTCGCCCTTAGCCTTTGCCCGGTGCTGGCCAGCCGCCTGCTGACAAAACCCCCGAAAGAGAACCCGCGCGGCCCCATGATCTGGCTTGGCAATCAGCTGCTTCGCTTTTACGAAAGCACGTTGCGGGCCGCATTGGCGATGCCCTTTGTCGTCGTGCTTGCATCGGTCTTTGTGGCTGCCACGGCGATCATGATGGCAAGTGGCATCCGACAGGAACTGACCCCCTCCGAAGACCGGGCCGTGGCCCTGCTGCGCGTCACGGCACCGCAGGGCGTTTCGCTGGAATACACCCAAAACAAAATGCGCGAGATCGAGGATGTGGTCGCCCCCCTTCAGGAAAGCGGAGAAATCACCAACGTCTTTTCGATCAGTGGCTTTGGCGCGAATAATCGCGGTTTCATGGTGTTTACCCTTGCCAAATGGCAGGATCGCGCGCGCGGGCAACAAGAAATAGTGTCCGAGATCAACGGCAAATTGCGGCAGATTATCGGCGTGCGTGCCTTTGCCATCCAACCGAATTCACTTGGCATCCGCGGTGCTGGCCGGGGGCTGGCCTTTGGCATTACCGGCAGCAGCTATGAACAGCTTGCCAATGTCGCCGAAAAAATGGTGGACCGCCTGCGCGCCATTCCAGAAATGGGCCAGGTCCAGCTTGAATACGAACAAACCCAGCCGCAGCTGTTTGTTCAGATCGACCGCACGCTGGCCGCCGATCTTGATATCGACATCACGGGCCTGGGTCAGGCATTGCAGGCTTTGCTTGACGGGCGCACCGTTGGCTCTGTGTTCATCGATGACAAAAGCTTTGACGTGCAGATGCAGTCAACGACGAACCCGATCAATGATCCGGGCGATCTTGAAAACATTTTTGTGCAATCGGGGACCGGGCAAATGGTGCCCATGTCCAGCTTTGTCACGCTTGAAGAACGCGCCGTTGCCCCCGAACTGTCACGCGAAGGTCAAAACAGATCGGTCGAATTGACGGCAGGGCTGACGCCTGATCTTGTCACTGGGTGATGCCTTTGCGAAAGTGCTCGAGATTGGAGACGAGGTTCTGGCCGACGAAAACCGGATCGTCCCCCTTGCCGAAGCGGCAACGCTGGATCAGACAAATTCCGGCATCATAGTCACCTTTGGCTTCGCGATTTTGGTGGTTTTCCTGGTGTTGTCCGCCCAATTTGAGAGCTTCATTTCGGCGCTGATCGTCATGGCGACGGTCCCGCTGGGGCTGGCCTGTGCTGTCTTCGCCTTGCTGCTAACAGGACAAAGCCTGAATGTTTACAGTCAGATCGGCCTGGTTATCCTGATCGGAATTATGGCCAAGAACGGTATTCTTATCGTCGAATTTGCCAATCAGCTTCGCGACAAGGGCCAGGATGTGACAAGCGCGATAAAAGACGCCTGCATCATCCGCCTGCGTCCCGTGATGATGACAATGACATCCACGGTGTTGGGCGGGGTGCCGCTGGTGCTGTCCACCGGTGCGGGGGCCGAAGCACGCGAAGCTTTGGGTTGGGTGATGGTTGGCGGGCTCGGTCTTGCAACGCTCTTTACGCTATATCTGACCCCGGTCGCCTATGCTTTGCTTGCCGGGTTTTCCACACCCAAGGCCCACGAGGAAGCCCGCTTGCAAAAAGAGCTTCAACAGGCACAGACGATCTAGGCCAGCAGCGGATCCTGCGGTGCGCCCATCGCTTGGAAAACCTACATCGCTGATGTAGGTTTGGTCCACCTCAGGAGACGTTGCGTGAAACTTACCAGCTATACAAATTATGCGCTGCGGTCGTTGCAGCTTGCGGCGTTGCGACACCCCGCTTTGATCAAAGTGGATGACGTGGTCAAAGTGCACGGGTTAGCCCGCCCGCATATTGTGAAAATCGTGCATGAACTGGGCAAAGCGGGGTATCTTGAAACGGTCCGGGGTCGTTTGGGCGGCTTCCGCCTTGGTCGCCCCGCGCACGAGATTGTGGTAGGCGATGTGGTGCGCCTGACCGAAGGCCCAATGGAACTGGTCGAGTGTTTTAACCCAGACACAAACACCTGCCCCCTTCTGGGCGTTTGCAAATTGTCCAAATCAATTCAGGCCGCTACCGCTGCCTTTATGGCGGTTCTTGACGATCTGACAGTCGCAGATATTGCAGCGAACCGGGATCAGCTCTTGAACCGGGTCGATCCGCTTGAGCGGGGCATATTCAAGCCAAAAGGTGCGGAAACATGACTGATAAAGATTGGGTCGAACGCTTTGAAGGCCTTGGCCAACTGCCCGGACCCATCAAGCAAAAGCTGGTCCAGCGCAGCCGCATCATCGCCGCTCCGGCGGGTACGCGCATTTTTGGGCCGGGGGCGGTGCCGGATAATCTGTTGCTGCTTCTCGAAGGGACGGTGAAGGTCTCGCAAACCTCGGAAAGTGGCCGCGAAATCGTTCTCTATCGCGTTGAAGCGGGGCAAAGCTGTGTCCTGACCACCGCTTGCTTGTTGGCACACGAAGCCTATTCTGCCGAAGGTGTGGCTGAAACCGATGTCACGGCAGCGGCAATCCCCAGAACCGCATTCAATGATCTCGTGTCCACTGCCCCCGCGTTTCGGGACTTTGTTTTCGCCGCCTACGCCCGAAGAATAGTTAATCTCTTTAGGGTGATCGACGATGTAGCCTTTGGGCGAATTGATGTGCGGCTTGCCGACCGTCTGGTCTCACTGTCAGCCGGGGGAATGGATCTGCGCGTCACGCACCAACAGCTTGCAACAGAATTGGGCACCGCCCGCGAAGTCGTTTCGCGGCAATTGACGGAATTTCAGCGCCGCGACTGGATCAAGGTTTCGCGCGGGCAGATTGCGTTGCTGAACCCTCAGGCACTGATCGGGCTTGCGGCCTCTGCCTAACACATTCCCGACCTAGTCCCAGGAATATTGCGGGTTTGGTGACAAACTCACATACACCTGCGGTTAAAACATCTATCTTGAACATATGTTTTAACACAAAGGAATTCCGGGATGAAAACGAATGTAGGAAAGTTTGATCGTATCTTGCGCGCGGCACTTGGACTTGCGCTTTTGTGGCTGGCGTTTGGCAGCGGCTATACCGTGATGGACGGTGCCGTTCTGAAATACATCGCTGCGGCGGTAGGGCTGGTCATGCTGGCCGTCGCCGCCATTGGCACCTGCCCGATCTACAGCGTGCTTGGCATCCGCACCTGCAAAACCTAAGCCCACATCCTGCCCCTGCGGCCAGCGCGGTCCTGCCGTGCTGGCCTTTACCCATCCTGTTCAAAATGGAGCGTCTTCCATGACCAACTATCCCGTAAACACCCAGATCCGGCCCGAAGTCGACGCGTTCTTTGATGAGGCGACCAACACCATCAGCTATGTCGTGAAAGACCCCGCCTCTGACGCCTGCGCAATCATCGACAGCGTAATGGATATTGACTACGCCGCCGGGCGGATCACCTACGACCACGCGGATGCCCTGATCGCCAACGTACAATCGCGGGGCCTGAAACTTGAGTGGATCATCGAAACACACGTGCACGCTGATCACCTAAGCGCCGCCCCCTATATTCAGCAAAAGCTGGGCGGCAAGATCGGGATCGGATCAAAGATCATGGTCGTGCAGGACACCTTTGGCAAGGTGTTCAACGAGGGCACCGAATTCCAGCGCGACGGCAGCCAGTTCGATGCGCTGTTCGACGATGGCGATACCTATGAGATCGGGACGATGCAGGCCTTCGCGATCTATACGCCCGGCCACACCCCCGCGTGCATGGTGCATGTGATCGGCGACGCCGCCTTTGTCGGGGACACGTTGTTCATGCCCGATGGCGGTTCTGCACGCGCGGATTTTCCCGGCGGCGATGCCGGCACCTTGTACGACAGCATACAAAAAGTGCTCGCCCTGCCCGACGAGATGCGCCTGTTCATGTGCCACGATTACGGACCCGATGGCCGCGACATCCAGTGGGAAACCACCGTGAGAGAGGAGAAAGCGCAGAACATTCACGTCGGCAATGGCAAGACCAGAGAAGAATTCGTGAAGTTTCGGACAGAACGGGATGCCACACTGGACATGCCCAAACTGATTATCCCGTCATTGCAGGTGAACATGCGTGCGGGCCAGCTTCCGAAAGACGCCGACGGAAATCAGATGCTCAAGGTACCGCTGAACATTCTCTGAGCGTCATAAGGGAGGAACACCATGGAATTACACCGCATTACAAACGATCTGACGGTCAGCCCGCAGATAGCTCCGGGGGATGTTGCGGCCTTGAAGGCCCAAGGCTTTCGGGCGATCATCTGCAACCGGCCTGATGGCGAAGGGGCTGACCAGCCCACGTTTGATGAAATCAACGCCGCCGCACAATCGGCAGGCATCGAGGCCCGGTATGTTCCCGTGCAGTCGGGCATGGTGACAGACGCGGATGCGCAGGCATTTGATACGGCACTGCGCGACCTGCCTGGTCCGGTTCTGGCCTATTGCCGCACAGGCACGCGGTCTGCCACACTGTGGTCACTAACGCAGGCGGGCCAGATGCCGATGTCCGACATTCTGGCCACGACCAAAGCAGCGGGCTACGATATGAACGGGGTCGCCCGCCGGATTGCGAACGGTGGCAAGACACCGACAGACAGCAGCGATGTCCACTATGACATCGTGATTGTCGGTGCCGGCGCGGGCGGCATCGCCGTGGCGGCCAGCCTGAAGGCACGCCAGCCAGATCTGGACATCACTCTGATTGACCCTGCCGATATCCACTATTACCAACCCGGCTGGACACTGGTCGGTGCCGGTGTTTTCACGGCGCAAGAAACTGCACGGACAATGGGCGCGCTGATCCCCGAAGGGGTCAAATGGATCAAGGCGGCCGTCGTCGCCTTTGAACCAAAGACAAACGCCATCATTCTTGAGGGCTGCCGCGTTGTTACCTATGGCCGGATGATCGTAAGCCCGGGCATCAAGCTGGACTGGGGCGCGGTCGAGGGGTTGCAGGACACCTTGGGGCGCAACGGCGTCACATCGAACTACCGCTATGATCTTGCACCCTACACATGGGAGCTGGTGCAGGGCCTGAACAAGGGCCGCGCCATATTCACCCAACCTCCGATGCCGATCAAATGCGCGGGGGCACCGCAGAAGGCGATGTACCTATCGGCCGACGCGTGGTTCCGGCGCGGGGTGCTCAAGGATATCGACATTCAGTTCAACAACGCGGGCGGCGTGTTGTTCGGCGTAAAGGATTATGTCCCTGCCCTGATGGAATACGTCAGGAAATACGACGCGACGTTGAACTTCTTTCACACGCTGACCGCGATCGATGGCCCCGCAAAGACCGCCACCTTCAAGGTATCAAAGCCCGACACCGTGGCGACTGAAGTCACGATGGATTTTGATATGATCCACGTATGCCCGCCGCAAACGGCACCGGATTTCATTCGCGTTTCCCCGCTTGCCGATGCCGCAGGCTGGGTCGACGTTGATCAAGCAACCCTGCGCCACAAATCCTTTGAAAACATCTGGAGCCTTGGAGACGTGATGAACGCCCCCAACGCAAAGACAGCCGCCGCAGCCCGAATGCAGGCCCCCGTTGTTGCGGAAAACATCATCGCCGATATCAAAGGTAAATCGGCCGTCTCGCAGTACAACGGCTATGGGTCCTGCCCCCTTACCGTGGAACGCGGCAAGATCGTTCTGGCCGAGTTTGCCTATGGCGGCGTGCTTGCACCCAGCTTTCCGAAAATCCTGATCGACGGGACAAAGCCATCGCGGGCGGCGTGGTTCCTGAAGGAAAAAATGCTGCCGCCAATCTATTGGAAAGGAATGCTTAAGGGACGCGAATGGTTGGCAAAGCCAGAGCATATCCCTTCCAACGTCAAATAGACCAAGCTACCCTACCCTTCTGACGTTCGGGCGGAATGCGTCATTCCGCCCGTTACTTTTCTGAAAGACCACAAAATGATCCGCACCCTTAGACAGTATGCTCCGGTTTTCGACTGGGGTCGCACCTATAGCAAAGACACGTTTACCAACGACATCATCGCCGCAGTCATCGTGACGATCATGCTGGTGCCGCAATCTTTGGCTTATGCGATGCTAGCCGGTCTTCCCCCCGAAGCGGGCATCTATGCCTCTGTTGTGCCGATCATATTTTACGCGATATTCGGATCCTCGCGCGCCCTTGCCGTTGGGCCGGTTGCTGTGGTCTCCCTTTTGACAGCGACAGCCGTGGGCCAGGTCGCGGATGCGGGCACTGCGGGGTACGCGGTAGCGGCGCTTTCGCTGGCGCTGATGTCGGGCCTTTTCCTGCTTGGCCTTGGGCTGCTGCGACTGGGTTTTCTGGCCAATTTTCTAAGCCATCCGGTGATCGCGGGCTTTATCACCGCGTCGGGTATTCTGATCGCAGCAAGCCAGCTCAAGCATATTCTGGGGATCAAGGCGAGCGGGCACACCCTGATTGAAATGCTGGGGTCACTTGCGGAACATCTGTCGCAGACAAACTGGATCACAACGATCATCGGGGTATCCGCAACCGCGTTTCTGTTCTGGGTGCGCAAGGGGTTCAAACCGATGCTGCGCAAGCTTGGCGTCGGCCCAAAGATGGCCGATGTCGCGACAAAGGCCGGGCCGGTGGCAGCGGTGGTGTTGACCACGGTTGCGGTGTGGCTTTTCGGTCTGGCAGCGCGCGGCGTATCGATAGTGGGCGAGGTTCCGCAAAGCCTGCCACCCTTCACCCTTCCCAGCTTTGCGCCGGAACTTATCTCGCAGCTGGTGGTGCCGGCGATCCTGATTTCCATCATCGGTTTCGTTAAATCGGTATCCGTCGCGCAAACTCTGGCGGCAAAAAAGCAGCAGCGCATCGACCCAAATCAGGAACTGATCGGATTGGGTGCCGCCAACATTGGTGCGGCTTTTACAGGCGGCTTTCCTGTCACCGGGGGCTTCTCACGCTCTGTCGTCAACTTTGATGCGGGTGCCGAAACTCCTGCCGCCGGGGCGTTCACAGCACTTGGCCTTGCCATCGCTGCTGTTGCATTGACGCCGTTGATCCATTTCTTGCCCAACGCAACACTTGCCGCCACAATTATCGTTGCGGTGTTAAGCCTTGTTGATTTTTCTATCCTAAAGAAAACCTGGGCCTATTCGCGCACAGATTTTGCCGCCGTTTCTGCCACGATCCTGCTGACATTGGGGGCTGGGGTTGAAATTGGCGTAGCGTCGGGCGTCATTCTATCGATCTTGCTGCATATGATCAAAACCTCGCGCCCGCATGTGGCCGAAATCGGTCTGGTTCCGGGCACGCAGCACTTCCGCAATGTGAACCGCCACAGCGTCGAAACCGCCCCGGAGATTTTGAATCTGCGGGTAGATGAGAGCCTTTATTTCGTGAACGCCCGTTTTCTGGAGGATTTGATCCAGGACCGGGTGATACCGGGCGGCCCGGTCAAGCATGTGATCCTCATGTGCTCTGCGGTGAACGAGATCGACTATTCCGCGCTTGAAAGCCTTGAGGCGATCAATGAAAAACTAAAGCTGATCAGCGTCACTTTCAGTTTGTCAGAGGTCAAGGGCCCCGTGATGGACCGCCTGAAACGGTCGCATTTTCTTGACCATCTGAACGGCAAGGTTTTCCTGTCGAACTATGACGCCTGGAACGCGCTCTCCCAGGGACTGTTGCATGAACCTGCTGATTGCAGCTTATCGTCAGACAAGCGATGTTGATCACGCGGTTGCGAAGAGCTGGCTTATGAACTGGGCCTCTGATGACTGGTTGCTTGTTGTAGATGTGACCGCGTTTGATGGTACGGATTGTCTCTATCCCGCTCAAAGTAGCTTTCGCTGATCGTAGTGACCGAAGGCCCTGACGGGATCCGAGGTGCCGTTTTATGGCAGCGTGATCGTTGAAATGCTGCAAAGATGCTTATATTTTAGGCAAACAATGAAAATCATGCGTGATTGCCCGCATCGCGGGAGTTTGCGCATTTCAATGCAGCGCGGCAGGCTGGTAGCATTTTCGAGCCAACGTCAGAAAGGCCGTTGCGTCTGGCCTTCGACACCTTTTTGAAAGGATATCATGACACCCGACCCGGACAAAACTGCTGATCCCATAGCAAACAAGCGGCTTGTGCTTGCAACAGATCTGGACGGTACATTTCTTGGGGGCAACGAAAAATCGCGTGTCGCTTTGTACAGCTGGATAGAAAAAAACCGCGACCGTGTGGGCTTGATCTTTGTTACTGGCCGCGACCCTAAATTTGTCAGCGACCTGACGCAGTATCATGGGATACCCAAGCCGGATTACGTCATTGGGGATGTGGGTACGACGATTGCCAGCGTCGGGGATGACCATCTTTTATCCCCCATTGCCGAACTCGAAGCGGAAATCGAAGCGGCATGGAACAACGCCAGCTCTCGTGTACAGCTTGCTTTGAATGACATTGCCGGGCTTCGCCTGCAATCGACGGGGTTCAGATACCGGGTCAGCTACGACATGGACCCAGAAACATTTGACGAGCGCGCGTTCGATATCGTGGCGGATCTTGGGTTGGACGCGCTTAGTTCAGCGAACCGCTTTTTTGATGTATTGCCCAGGAATGTCAGCAAGGGGCCGTCGCTGCTGCGTCTCTTGAGCCATCTTTCAATAGAAAACCGGAAATGTCTTGTCGCGGGTGACACACTGAACGATCTTTCGATGCTTTCGCTGGGCCTTCCGGCGGTCGCGGTCGGAAACTCGGAACCCAAATTGATTGATGCGCTGGAGGGCAAGGATCACGTGCATTTTGCAAAAGGTGCCGGTGCTGCCGGTATTGCGGAAGCCATTCTTGCCTTTGAATTCATGAAAACCAAAGCTGCCTAGGAGGCCCCTCATGCCGTCCGATCTTGTCATCGTCTATCACCGTCAGCCCTATGAAGAAGTCGAAGTAGACGGAAAAACTGTGCTGCGCGAAAATCAAAGCCCGAACGGTATCGTACCCACGCTCAAGGGGTTGTTCGGATCAGTGGATCACGGGGCGTGGGTCGCCTGGAAGCTGGCTGAAGACCCCGCAAACCCGGATTTTGAACGGGTGATCGAGGTCAAGGATGACTACGGTACTTATTCTGTTTCGCGCCTGCCACTGTCTGCCGATCAGGTCCGCGAATTTTATCATGTCACCTCGAAGGAAGCGTTCTGGCCTATCCTGCACAGCTTTAAAGACAAGTATAATTACGACCATGTCGATTGGCCCAACTTTCGTCAGGTAAATTGGAGCTTTGCTGAAATGGCCGCAAATGAGGCGGCCCCCGGCGCGTTAGTCTGGGTGCACGACTATAACCTGTGGCTTGTGCCCGGCTATCTTCGAAAGCTCCGCCCCGATGTGCGCATCGCGTTTTTCCACCACACGCCCTTTCCTGCGGCGGACATGTTCAACGTGCTGCCGTGGCGCCGCGAGATTGTCGAAAGCCTTTTGGCTTGTGACGATATCGGCTTTCACATTCCACGCTATGCCGAAAACTTCGCCGCCGTTGCCCGCAGTCTGTTTGACATTCGGGTGACGGAGCGTCTGGCCGTTCCGCCGCACCAATATTCAGACGGCACCGCCCTGTCCGAACGGCAGGTGCCCCAAAAACTAAGCTTCGACGGGCGCGAAGTATCGCTTAGCGTTATGCCCGTGGGTGTCGATGTCGATTTCATTGAAAGCCGCGCGCACAGCGTTCAGACAGACGCGGGCGTCAAGGAAATCCGCAGCGATCTGGGTGATAGCAAGCTGATCCTGTCGGTCGGCCGCACCGATTACACCAAAGGTGGCGTTGAACAATTGGCAAGCTTCGGACGCCTTCTGGAGGCCAATCCTGAACTTTTTGGAAAAATCCGGTTGATGCACGTTTCCGTCAGCGCAAACAAGAATATGGAGGTTTACAACGACATCCAGAATGAAATTGAACAGATCGCAGGGCAGATTAACGGGCGCTATGGTCGGCTGAATTGGCAGCCCATCACGCTGATATCGCGGGCGATACCGTTTGACGAACTTGTCACCTATTACCGCGCCGCGGACATCGCATGGATTACGCCGCTTGCCGATGGCATGAATTTGGTGTGCAAGGAATTCATCGCCTCGCGGACGGATGATGACGGGGTTCTGGTACTGTCGGAATTCGCCGGTGCAGCCGTTGAACTGCAAGAGGCAGTCATCACCAACCCGTTCTCAAACCGGTCCATGGATACCGCGATACATCAGGCGCTGACAATGCCGGAACACGAACGCAAGGCGCGGATGAAAAGCCTGCGCAAGACCGTCCGTTCCTGCGACGTCCGCGCATGGAGCGCCGCATTCCAAAGCAAGCATGACGTCAAAAAAGCAGCGCCTGAGGTGCCTCAAGCCGTCTAGGGGTTACTTCTGAAGCGCATAGAGGGCCTGCCAGGCTGGCAAGGTACAATCGGGCCCCAGCAGGGGTGCAGCGAACGGGGATGCGTGATCTGCGCACCACTTACCGTTCGGTAACCTGATCTTCTGATCCTCATCACTTAGCGAGAAAGCGCAGAACAGAGTTTCCTCATCTGTTTGCCGAACAAAACTCAGCACGCCTTGGGTGGCCTCGACAAGGGTCAGTGACCCGACGCGCAGCGATGGCCTGTTCTTGCGATACCCCAGCATCTTGCGGTAAAAGGCCATCGTGCTGCTCCCATCCTCTGTCTGGCGGCTGACGGCGTGTTCCATGTGATCGAACGCAAGCGGCAACCAGGGTTTGACCGTGGAAAAGGCCCCGTGCGCGGCATCGTGCACCCAGGGCATCGGGGTCCGGCACCCATCGCGGCCATGGTATTCAGGCCAGAATTTTATGCCGTAAGGATCCTGCAAATCCTCGAACGGGATATACGCCTGACCAAGCCCCAACTCCTCCCCCTGATAAAGGCACACGCTTCCCCGCAAGCTGAGCAGCAAGGCCGCGTAAGTCCTGATCGCAGCGCCGGGCAGGTTCCACCGCGAAGCGTGCCGTTCAACATCGTGGTTGGAAAACGCCCAACACGCCCAGCTTTCGGGGCCGGCGTTGTCAAAGGTCGTCAAGACATCAGCGATATGTGTGCCGGTCGGATATGTGTGCGCCAAAAACGAAAAATCATAGCACATGTGCAGCTTGTCACCGCCAGAGGTATATTCGGCTTGAATTTCCAGTCCACGTTGCGCATCGGCGACCTCTCCGATGCTGGTGATTGCGTTATATTCATCCAAAACAGCGCGCATCCGTTGCAGGAATTCGATGTTTTCGGGGCAATTCTTGTCGTAAATGTGGTTTTGCCAATTATAGGGGTTCACCCCGGGGGTCAGCACTTCGTTGCGCTGATCGGCGGGCAGCACGGGATTGTCCCGCAGCGCGGCATCATGGAAATACAGGTTCACCACGTCCAGTCGAAACCCATCTACACCGCGTTCCAGCCAGAAACGGACAACGTCCAGCAGCTCGTCCTGTACCTCGGGGCAGTGCAGGTTCAGGTCAGGTTGGGTGGACAGAAAGTTATGCAGGTAATATTGCTGTCGCTCGGTTGACCATTCCCAAGCGGGACCTCCGAATATGGACAACCAGTTGTTGGGGGCCGTGCCATCGGGTTTTGCATCACCCCAGACATACCAGTCGGCCTTTGGATTGTCGCGGCTTGACCGGCTTTCGCGAAACCACGGTTGTTGCTCTGACGTATGGCTTAACACCAGATCAATGAGCACCTTCAACCCCAACTGATGCGCGCGGGCGACCAGCGCATCAAAATCACCCAAAGCACCGAACATCGGGTCCACGTCGCGGTAATCACTAACGTCATATCCGAAGTCCATCATCGGCGAGCGAAAAAACGGGCTGATCCAGATCGCATCCGCGCCAAGGTCGGCGATATGCGTCAACCGCTGGATGATACCCGCCAGATCGCCAACACCGTCCGCGTTGCTGTCTTGAAAGCTGCGGGGGTATATCTGATAAATGACAGCGCCACGCCACCAATCCTGGTTAGTTTCCTCCGGGGCTAGCGCCTTGGTCTGTGAGAAATGATTCATTCTTCAGAATTAGCATTTCCTGCTTGAAATGCAATTTTTCGGGTCAATTACGGGCCTTGCAGGCTGGAAAGCCGCCTTTGGATGCCTGATAAATACGCCACAGTGACGGTCTGTTCAGCATCGACAAAGGTGACCCTGCATGCCGTGTGGGATATGCTGTCTCAGTGAAGGGGGGGGCCACATGACGACCGAGGCCCGACGGAAGCGGCGCTTTCTAGACCGTAAACTTCATATAACCGCCCCACGTTATGCGGATTTTTTATGTCCAATAATCCGCGCACAAACTCCCTGGTGCTAGGCGTGGGTTTTATTGTGGTTTCGCCAACCGTTCTATCTTTTCTTGAAGATCGTCCATGAGATCGTCGATCACATCTGCCGTCACATTGCCGCCACTGATGTGAATCGCGAAACCACTGGCAGTAGAACTTCGGCGCATCGTGACCCCGTTCGAGGTTACAAGCGTGGCGTCCTGAGGTCCGCTCGATCTGGTATCACTGGCCTTGGGTCGCCCTCCTCGGCTGGCATCTGTTTCGGTCCGACTTTGCTCTGACAGTACGCCTTCAATCAGCGCCCATTCGCTTTTCGCATCAACGCCCTGCCCCGTTCCCAGAACCTCTCGCAGCCGAGCCTCGGCACCGTTGCGCAGCGCAGTTGCAAGGCGTAATCCATCTTTTTCGCGCATTCCTTCGGGGAACTCCAGCATATCGCCAAGCTCTTCAAAAATCATCGCAAAAGACCGGATCTTGCTACGCTTCGCTTTCGAGGCGGCGGCGAACATATGGGCTACGGCTTCTTCTGTGCTGTTGAAGGCCCCCTGCTGCGCTGCGATCACAGAAATCCGGCCCCGTTCATAGTGACTTAAATCCTGGCGAATTTCGTTCTCTTCAACCATCGCTACAAACGCACCGCCCATCTGGTCCGGGTCGCGCAAAACCGCCTTGATGGATCTGAACCTGTCATCACCGGTGCGGGCAACCAAATTTTGTTGCGCGATCAATCTGCGGTATCCTGACAGCAATCCATATTGCTTCCCGCTTTCAGATCCCTTGAGCGCATAAACCTCGATCGGCATTCGAAGGCCGTTTGCGGCAATCGAGAACTCAAGCTCCTCCATCCCTTCCTTGTCGATGACAGTCCGGTCCCGCTGCATGGACAACGGTTCAATTCTGTCGATCGGGATCTCGAAAATCAGCAAACCCGCCGCGTCAGCCTCGCGGAATTTCTGGGCCTCGGCACTGTCACGCGCGCGTTCCGCACGTTCCGCAGACGAACCAGTCTCGTATGCGCCAGCGGAGTCAGCGGCGACCTGCGCAATTGGGGCTGTGGCAGACCGGGCCGGGGTTTCGCGGCGAAACTCCTCTTCAAAGCGACTGATATCATCTGCCGAGGGCGCTTCGAGTTTTCTACGTTTCGCCATCTCAGCTCTCCTCTTGTTTCAACATTTGCAAATCGCGCCACCAGGTGCCTAACACGACTTCTTTCACCTCGGCCCAGGTCCGATCGAATGTTTCGCGTCCCCGAACATATGTCTCACGATTAAACTCGCGGTAGTCCGCTTCGTATATGCCATTAACCTGTTCCCCCGCCTGACCGACCATCGCAGTCACTTCTTGGCGGTAGGTCGTCATGAAATCCCCGAAATAGGCTTGAATGACGTTCGCCAGATCGGTCTGCTGCCCCGCGTCAAATCGTGTAATCAACGCACGCACGGCATCCCATTCGAACTTCATTTCAGGCAATCCATCCTGACGACGGATCCGGTTTTCGCCTTCTTCGATGCTGGCAAAAGTGGAATAAAGCATGTCAAAAAAGCGCCCGGTGGAATCAAACTCAAGAAATGACGCGCCGAGAGGTACCAAAAGAATATCCGCAGCAGCCAACGCATTGATCGTCAGATAACCAAGGGCAGGGGGGGTGTCGATAAAGACCAGATCATATTCATCAAGGATCCCTTCAGATGAAAGTGCATTTGTTAACGCATCCCAAAGCGGCCAGGACCGCACCTGCATCCGCCAAACGGGCACCTGAAATTCCGCCCAGTATAGATTCAACTGTGCGCCGATCAGATCGATATTTGGCCAATGCGTCGTCTGAATAAGGTTTCGCGGCGAAACCAAAAGGCTTTCCTTCAACGTTTCGTCAAGCGGCAGTTCAGGCGCACCTCGGGCCTTGCGCACGACATTCTCGCCTTGCAAATGCTGTGCAAAATCCTTGGCAAGCATGGGGAACGCGGTCGACCATTCATCCGCAACCTGTCCGCCCATGATCGATGTCATTGACCCCTGACTATCAAGATCAATCACTAAAACGCGATAGCCATCAAGCGCCGCCGACATCGCAAGATGCGCACAAGTGGAGGTCTTCCCAACACCGCCTTTGAAGTTGGCCACAGAGATGATCTTTGCAGGAAGGCCCTTCGGGCGCCACGATTTATACTGCTTGTTCGACGCACCCTCGGTCGCGAAATGTTCGCGAAGCTGCAAAACCTCTTCTAGCGTGAACCATTTTGATCCCGCCTCGCCACTTCCCTGAGGCAAATCAGGGTGGCCCTTAAGGACCCTGCGCAGATGGGCAGGGGCGACATCAAGCAAGTAACGGCACACTTCCCACGTCGAGAATTTGCGAAGACGTTTTTGTCCGTCTGGGGCATACCCCCGCCGCGCCAGATCATCCCTGCCCTTTGTGGCGAACGCCGCAGCTTTCGCGAATTGAGCAGTGTCGATAGGTTCACCTAGTCGGGCTGCGGCAGCTTCCGGGTCAATGTTAAAGTAAGATGGCGTTGGCGCTTTGGGTGTTGATGACATGAGTCCTCGGGGATGTATGCGAAACGGATGCGTATCTTGTAATCTATCGCACATCACAAGCTGTATGTGAATTTGATTTGTTGCTTATCCCTTATTCTTAAGGCTTCACAGAAAAACACGCCACATAAAGGTGTAGAGTCTTTAGTCTCTTTAAGCGGTTTAGGCCTGATTAATCTGTTATATTGCAATATCTTAGTCCTGTTTTGGTATCCGGATACGGGTTTAAGGGTACCTTTATGCAGGTCTCCAAGTACCTGAATACGGGAGAAAAGGCGCCGAATTCGCGGTAAGTCAGGTGCCGACCAGCGGGAACCGGGAAATTAGACTCTGTTTTCGCCCTTTTAGGGCCTATTGCGAGAATCCGCTGAAAGGATGATCCCGTAGATTGGTCCCTTAATTCCATGCGGTTGCCAGATTTGCTCTGGTCAATTCGCTGCGCAAAGGCACCCTTCCCTGTCTTGCTCTTGGGTGCCTTATGGGCAATACTATCAGCCAAAGCAAAAGACCGGACAAGGGTCCGACGTGCGAAGGGCAGCGCAATGAAACGGCAGGACACCGACATTCCCAAAGACAGGCTGACGGGCGCTTTGCGGCGGGGGTCGGTCAAGAAACACGTGGCGGCGATCCATGTGTCCGGCAAACTTACGCTGCTGCAGCGCAAACTTTCCAACGTTTTGTTGCTTAACGCGTATGATACTTTGACCAGCCAGCAGGTGCATATGATTGATGCCCGCACGCTGTGTCTGATGATCGGTTATAATTCGAACGATATGGATACCCTCAAACAATCGCTGCGCGGTCTGGCCGAGACGGTTGCGGAGTGGGATATGCTTGATGAAAAGGGCCAGCAGGAATGGGGCGTTTCAAGCCTGCTGAGCTATGCGCGTTTAAAGGGGGGCGTGTGCGAATATGCCTATTCGCCTGCATTAGCCTCAAAATTGAATGACCCAAAGGTGTTCGCGCTGATCAACCTCAACATCCAGCGTCGGTTTACGTCAGGCCACGCGCTTGCTTTGTACGAAAACTGTTATCGTTTTGTGCGCACGGGAAGCACAGGATGGTGGTCGCTTGATTTGTTCCGCCGACTGATGGGGGTGGAGGACAGCGTATATTATGCCGTCTACAAGCAGTTGAACGCCAAAATCATCAAGCCCGCCGTCGCAGAGGTGAACAAAACCTCGAATATTGTCATTACGCCCGAAATCCGCAAACGCGGCAGAGCGGTGACCGATATCAGGTTCAAGATTTCCGAGAACCCGCAGCTTGCGATCCTTGACCTGGACGATGGGGCAGGGGTGCGCAAGTCTGACGTTTACAGCCAGCTTCAAGTGCTAGGTGTCAGCGATCGTCTGGCACGCCAATGGATCGCGGAACATGGCGAGGATCATGTGCGCGACAAGATCAGCTATGTGGCGGGGCAGGGGGGGGTTCAAAACCCCGTTGGCTATCTGACGGCGGCGTTGCGCGATGATTTCAAGACAGAGGTTGCGGCCAAGACCCCCTCGAGTCCCCGCGCCAAGCTGTTGGAGCGGATCCGCGACTTGGCCGCTGCCCGCACCCCGACACAGCGTGACGCCGACCGCCGGCTGTTCATGTCGATGATCGAGAGCGAAACGGCCCGCGCCGATTTTGAACGCCACGGATGGATGTCGGCGCTGAACACCAACGCGATCAAGTCATTCTGGGAAAGCCTGCAACCCGGATCATTCGACGACCTTTGATTTGGGCCGTGCATGATCGGATGTCAGCCCCTGCCTGCGAAGAAGTAGAACGACAAGCGGCACCGCCGTTGACATTACCTGCACCTTGTAAGACTAGATGGTTCCATAAAACGGGCTGTTAGCTCAGCTGGATTAGAGCAGGGAACTTCTAATTCTCAGGTCGGGGGTTCGAGTCCTCCACAGCCCGCCATCTATTTCTACGACGAATTGTTCAGCGACAGTCAAAACTGGAAGCTGTTCGGCAATAGATCGCGGGTCCCGGTATCGCCCCGTTTCACGCAACCCAACGGATCGCTTTGACAAGTCATGCTTGTTTAACCAGCCCTTCCAGATACACCCCATATTCATTTTTCGCGAATATCTTCGCGCGTTCTTCGAGTGACGCTTTGCTGATCCAGCCCTGGTTGAATGCGATTTCGTCGGGGCTGCCGGTTTGCAGGCCTTGGCGGGTTTCGAGTGTGCGCACGAAATTGCCCGCGTCCAACAGGCTGCCGTGGGTGCCGGTGTCTAGCCAGGCATAGCCGCGGCCCATGCGTTGGACGTTCAGCAGGCCGTCGTTAAGATAGGTTTCCAGCAGGGTGGTGATCTCAAGCTCTCCGCGGGCTGACGGTTTGACGGTCCGGGCGCGCTCGGAGGCGGTGTTGTCGAGGAAATAGAGACCGGTGACCGCATAGTTTGACGGCGGGTTGGCGGGCTTTTCGATGATCTGGCGGGCTTGGCCGGTGTCGTCAAAATCCACCACGCCATAGCGTTCGGGATCGGACACGCGGTAGCCGAAGACCGTGCCGCCTGTTTCCTGCGTATCGGCGGCGGCAAGAATCTCGGGCAGGCCGTGGCCGAAGAAGATGTTGTCGCCAAGCACCATGGCCGAGGGCGCGCCGTTGAGGAAACTCTTCGGCCAGCAGATAGGCCTGCGCCAGACCGTCGGGGCTGGGTTGCGTGATATAGGTCAGCGACACGCCCCACTGGCTGCCATCGCCAAGCGCACGTTTGAACTGGTCGGCGTCTTGCGGGGTGGTGATGATCGCAATCTCGCGGATGCCGCCCAGCATCAGCACCGACAGCGGATAGTAAATCATTGGTTTATCATAGACCGGCAGCAGCTGTTTGGACACGGAGATTGTGATCGGATACAGCCGCGTGCCAGAGCCACCGGCGAGGATGATCCCTTTGCGTTTGGGGTGTTGCGTCATGGAAAATCAGTCCTTGCGGCTATCAAGTTGGGTCAAAATCTGGCTGAGGCTGTCGCGCCAGTCGGGATGTGAAATGCCAAAGGCGGCGGTCGTGGCGCTGCAATCCATCCGCGAATTCAGCGGGCGTTTGGCGGGGGTGGGATACTGGGATGACGGGATGTCGGTGACGGTGCACGCAAGCCCAGCCTGATCAAAGATCGCGCGGGCGAAGCCGGCCCAGCTGGTGTCGGGGGTGCCTGCGAAATGGTAAATTCCTGCTTTCTCAGGCTCTGACACAAGGGTTTGCGCGATGGTTACACAAGCCTGCGCGATCTCGGCGGCACCCGTCGGCCCGCCGACCTGGTCGGCCACAATCGTCAGCGCATCGCGTTCGGCACCAAGGCGCAGCATTGTCTTGACGAAGTTGTTGCCGTGGGGCGAAACAACCCAGGATGTGCGCAGGATGGCGTAACGGCCGCCGCTCTTTTCGATCAGTATCTCGCCATCCCGCTTGGTGCGCCCGTAAACGCCTTGCGGGTCGGTAGCATCGCCTGGCTGCCACGGTGCCGTGCCCTCGCCCGAAAACACGTAATCGGTCGAGATCGAGACGAAGGGGATGTCGCGGTCGGCACAGGCGCGGGCCATCGCGGCGGGTGCTTGCGCGTTGATCAGATCGGCGGTCGCCTCATCGTTTTCGGCCTTGTCCACGGCGGTGTAGGCGGCCGCGTTGATCACGGCGTCGGGCGCGTGTGCGTCAATCGCGGCGGCGCAGGCGTCGGGGTCGGTCAGATCGGCAGCGGCGCGGTCAAGGGCGGTGATCTTGACACCTGCACCATCGAGTGCGCGCAGTTCCGTGGCGACCTGCCCGCTGTGGCCGAAAACGACAATCCTCATGCCGTGCCCAACCGTTCGCCGACGCCTTGTCGGTTTTGCAACGCCCGCCACCAATCCTCGTTGGCAAGATACCAGTCGACCGTCCGCGCCAAGCCTTCTTCCACCGTCACGGATGGCTGCCAGCCCAGCTCGGACCGGATACGCGTGGGGTCAATCGCATAGCGCTGATCATGGCCCGGGCGGTCGGTGACAAAGGTGATCAGATCGGCATGGGGGGCACCGCCGGGGTGGCGATCATCCAGCAGGGCGCAGATCATCTTGACCAGCTCCAGATTGCTGACCTCGTTCTCTCCGCCGATGTTATAGCTGCGGCCAAGCGTGCCCTTGGTCAGCACGGTCAGCAGCGCGTCGGCGTGGTCTTCGACATAAAGCCAGTCGCGCACATTGGCCCCGTCGCCGTAAACCGGAATCGGCTGACCGGCGAGCGCCTTGAGGATGACGACAGGCACCAGCTTTTCCGGAAAGTGGAACGGCCCGTAGTTATTCGAGCAGTTCGTCATGATGACGGGCAGGCCGTACGTCTCGCCCCAGGCGCGCACCAGATGGTCGCTGGCGGCTTTGGAGGCCGAATAGGGGCTGCGCGGATCGTAGGGCGTGGTTTCGGTGAACTGACCCGTGGGGCCAAGCGAGCCAAACACCTCGTCGGTCGAGATGTGGTGGAAGCGGAAACCGTCTGGCTTGCCTGCGCTTTGCCAGTAAGCGCGGGCGGCTTCCAGCAGCGTATAGGTGCCGGTCACGTTGGTCTGGATGAACGCGCCGGGGCCGTCGATGGATCGGTCCACATGGGATTCAGCCGCCAGATGCATCACGGCATCGGGTTTATGCAGCGCAAAGATCCGGTCGAGCGCCGCCCGGTCGCAAATATCGGCCTGTTCAAACACATAAAGCGGGCTGTCCGCGACGCTTGCCACATTATCAAGACACGCCGCATAGGTCAGCGCATCAAGATTGACCACGCTATGCCCCTGCGCAATCGCCAGCCGCACCACGGCCGAGCCAATGAACCCCGCGCCACCCGTCACCAACAGCTTCATCTATACACCCTCAAACGTAAACGGAGTGTCAAGATCGGCGAGCGCAGGTGCCTGCGCATCCTTGTCGGACAGGACGGGGGACGTGTCGCCGAGCCCCCAGTCTATCCCGATATCCGGATCATCCCATGCAATCGCGCCTTCGGTTTCCCGCGCATAATAATCCGAACACTTGTATATAATCTCGGTCTCGGGGCTGCGCGTCACGAACCCGTGGGCAAATCCCGCAGGCACCAGCAGCTGCTTGCCGTTCTCGAAACTCAGCTCGACCCCGAACCACTGCCCGTAGGTGGGGGACCCCTTGCGAATATCCACCGCCACATCGAACAACGCCCCGCGCCCGCAGCGCACCAGCTTGTCCTGCGCATGCGGCGGTGCCTGAAAATGCAGCCCCCGAATGGTGCCCGGCGTCATCGACAGCGAATGATTGTCCTGCACGAACTCGGTCGTGATTCCATGCTCCGCTAACGCCCGGGCGCTGTAGCTCTCCGAGAAAAACCCGCGGTGATCGCCGAAACGCGCTGGCGTGATGATGACAACGCCGGGAAGGGGCGTCTGATCTATCTGCATCCTGTAAACCTTTGTGAAACGCCCGACAGCGACATCAGTATGGAACTTCGTGCAATCTGTCGATCAGGGAACGGTTTGGCCAGATCCCGATGCCTGAGCGTTGGACTGTGGAATGATGGCTGGCACATTGAAAGGTCGGCGTCTTTTGGCGGCGGTCATGCGGTTACAGGCCCAGGTGCGTTGTCTTGGGGGCCGTTGATGCGAACACCGGCGGCAAAGCAAACTTTGGCAGACGGATGTCGGCCTTGCTTGCGACAGGCGCATCCAGTTTCAGGGGCTGAACCGGCGCGGCATTGATCTTGTGCCGGTCCTGAATGCGCTGAACGTCGCGCTTTTGCGCAAACTTTCTGGCCGTCGGTCCATAGACGGCGGCAACCATGTCAAGGTCCCTCGCGCAGGCCAGGGCCGGATACAGCGAAACCACGTCCCGCCGCGCTTGGCTGTCCATCATTCTCAGCGCCATCGGGCCGGGATAGAAGCTTTCGCTGGGGGCGTTTTCGGCAAAGATGATCTGGTGCGTTTCGAACATCAGGTGGACATAGGTGACACTCTTTCGCCCGTGGGCGACACGCACGCCTTTGGTGGTGTTGGCCAGATGGGTGGCGCGCGCAAGATGGGTGCCGCCGATCAACATCCCATGCTGCGGGGACACCAGCAAATCACGTGTGGCCCCAAGCACGCCGCGTTTGATATGGATCGGGCGCATGTTCGGGCAGGCTGCAAGTTTTTCCGGGCCGACGAATGTCGTGCCGATCCATTTGATCCGCTGCGGGCCGTTGTCCATCGTGGTGACCAGATCGCCTGTTTTCAGATCGTCGATCAACACATCGCCCCGTGGGGTGCGGATTGCCGTGCCGGAGGTAAAGCAGACAACGCCGGTGTTTCCGAAAGAAAAGCTGGTGCCATCGGCGTTTGCCCCCTGAAACACGATCCCCTCGCCCGCGCCAAACTGGGTGTTGCCAGAGTAGTCGACGGCGTTGCCGAGACTGTCGAGCGTGTTGGACTGGTTGAGGATGCCATCATCGGCTTGGTCAGCATACAGAACCGCAAGGTTGTCGTAGTAACCGGACAGGTCGATGAAATCGTTGTTGGTGCCGTCGCCATCCCACAGCCCACCGGTGTTGCCGGCGTTGAAATCCGTGATCGTGTCCAGCCCGTCACCGGGTGTATAAATGAATGTATCATTGCCATCCCCGCCGGTCAGCACGTCGTCGCCCGTGCCGCCAGAGATGGTATCGTCGCCCTCGTCGCCAAGGATGGTGTCGTCTTGCGTCGCCACCGTCGATATAATCGTTTCCGGTGCCGCCAATCAGGCTGTCATTGCCAGCGTTGCCAAGGATCGTGTCATTGCCGTCCCCGCCGTCGATGGTGTCTGTACCGGTAGTCGGGACTGTCACCAACACCAGCAAACATGTTGCTATTGTTGCCGCCCGCCAGAAAGTCATCGCCCAGACCGCCGCTGATTGAGTCCGCCCCGGCCCCCCCAGCGATGGTATCGTTGCCAGCACCGCCAAGAAGCGTATCGTCACCATCACCCCCGAGGATGAAGTCGTCGTCATCGTGGCCGTCGATGAAATCGTTCCCGGTGCCGCCGTCGATGCTGTCATTGCCCGCGCCGCCGGAGATATTTAGGCCTGCACTGTCCGCCGTACCGTTTACCACGTCGTCAGAATCGTTCAGAATCACTCTTTCGATTTCAGAAAACGTGATCGTGTCGATGCCATCCGTGATCGTGCCAGCCTCGTCGCCGGTGTAGGTGACCGTGGCGGGGCCGGTCATATTACTGAGATAGAACTCTGTCGAAGTCATCACCGCCTTCACCGCCGATTATGATGTCATCGCCAGATCCTGTATAGATAATGAAACTGTCGGCGTCATCACCGCCATCCAGCGTGTCGATTTCACTATCCGGTCCACCGTCGAGCTTATCATTTCCAGCGCCCCCGTAGACAAGATCACTGCCGCCCCCAGAATCGAGTTTGTCGTCACCAGCCCCCCCGTAAATAACATCGGCACCATCATTTCCATAAACGGTGTCTTTGCCATCGCCGCCGTAAAGCGTGTCGTCGCCGCTATTCGCGGCTATATAATCGTCGCCAGCGTCGCCAGACATAATGTTGTTTCCCGCGGTAGCGGAAATTGTATCGTTGCCGTCGCCGCCGTAAAGCGAGTCGTCGCCCGCTCCGCCCGCGACATAATCGTTGCCATCCCCGCCGTCGAGCAGGTCATTGCCCCCCTCGCCAGAGATGGTATCGTCGCCTGATCCACCCCAGATCGTGTCATTCCCATCACCGGTCCAGATCTTATCGTTTCCCGCACCGCCATCGACCAGATCAGCTCCGTTTGAGGGCATTTCCGCCTGGTCGTCGATCCGATCGTTGCCGTCACCGCCCGATATAGTGTTGTTGCCACTGCCCAAGTAAATAGTGTCGTTACCGAGGCCCCCGTCGATGCTGTCATCGCCCGCGCCGTCGGCGATGGTGTCATCGCCCGCGCCACCGGCGATGGTGTCGTTGCCCGCGCCGCCGTCGATATCCATGCTGGCACTGTCCGCCGTGCCGTCTACGACGTCGTCAGAATTGGTCAGGATCACTTTCTCAATTCCAGAAAACGTGATCGTGTCGATGCCATCCGTGATCGTGCCGGCCTCGTCGCCGGTATAGGTGACCGTGGCGGGGCCGCTTAGCCCTGAAAGGTCGATGGTGTCGAAGTCAACGCCGCCTTCGCCGCCAGTTATGATGTCATTGCCAAAACCATCCTCGACAATGAACAGATCGGCACCTTCGCCGCCAAGAAGCGTATCGTCGCCCGCGCCGCCAAGAATGGTGTCGTCTTCGTACTCGCCGTCGATATAATCGTTTCCGGTGCCGCCAATCAGGCTGTCATTGCCGTTATTGCCAAGGATCGTGTCATTCCCGTCCCCGCCGTCGATGGTGTCTGTCCCGGCAGCGGGAATGTCACCGACACCAGCAAACATGTT
Source organism: uncultured Alphaproteobacteria bacterium (assembly GCA_963728645.1). Lineage (GTDB taxonomy): Bacteria > Pseudomonadota > Alphaproteobacteria > Rhodobacterales > Rhodobacteraceae > Sulfitobacter. The sequence continues at coordinate 143,512 of CAVSLU010000004.1, forward strand.
GCCGTTGTTGCCGCCCGCCAGAAAGTCATCGCCCAGACCGCCGCTGATTAAATTCGCCCCGGCCCCGCCAGAGATGGTATCGTTGCCATCACCGCCAAGAAGCGTGTCATCGCCCTCGCCGCCAAGGATGCTGTCGTTGCCCCCGGCACCGTCGATATCCATGCCGACAGTGTCGGCCTGGCCGTCTACGACGTCGTCAGAATTGGTCAGGATCACTTTCTCGATTTCAGAAAACGTGATCGTGTCGATGCCATCGGTGATCGTGCCGGCCTCGTCGCCGGTATAGGTGACCGTGGCGGGGCCGCTTAGCCATGAAAGGTCGATGGTGTCGAAGTCAGTGCCGCCTTCGCCGCCTGTTATGATGTCATTGCCAAAACCATCCTCGACAATAAACAGATCGGCACCTTCACCGCCAAGAAGCGTATCGTCGCCCGTGCCGCCAAGAATTGTGTCGTCTTCGCCCTCGCCGTCGATATAATCGTTTCCGCTGCCGCCGATCAGGCTGTCATTGCCGAGGTTGCCAAGGATCGTGTCATTCCCGTCCCCGCCGGAAAGCGTATCATTGCCATCACCGCCAAGGATGCTGTCATTCCCGGTGCCGCCATAGATCAGGTCGTCGCCATCGCCCCCATCAATCGTGTCATCGCTGTCGATCCCGCCGACGGTGACCGCCACGTTGTCGATGCCCCAGGATTCGTCGAAAATGCTTTGGCTGAGTGTTGATGTAATACCAAGCGTGACCGTTTCGCCCGGATTGTCCAGAACGACCTGTACATTGTAGATACGGTCCCTCCCCGACCAGACGGAGTTAAGATCGGTGTCTGTGCCCTCTGATGTGACGGCCCACGTGCCGCCTGCGAAACTGCCCGATGCGTTTGCCCCATCGCCAAAGCCGGTGCCGCCGCCATCCGGCGTGAATTGAAATGCCTGTGCCCCGTCGATATAGACGATAAACCGTTCATTATTGCCAGCCCCCCCCCGCTTCATCCCAGGTGTCCAGCTTGACAAAATCGAAATTAATGGTGGCCTCTGTTGCATCGGGAGACAGATCAAAAGTCTTTTCGACCCCGCCCACGGCATCTGTACCGAACCGGCCCAGAATGTTGTCGCCTGTATTCAACGTGTAGGTAGAGGTGACTGCATCACCCGTCGCCATATCAACCCAACCTGTCGGCGTTCCGTTGAAATCTTCAAAAGGCAGATCGCCAAAGATCGTGTCGTTTCCGTCGCCGCCCGAAAGGCTGTCCGCACCGCTGTCGCCAGATATCAGATCGTTATTGGCACCGCCAAGAAGCGTATCGTTGCCATCACCACCGTAAAGCGTATCGTTGCCAGCGCCGCCAAGGATGCTGTCATTGCCCGCGTCGCCGTCGATATCCATGCTGGCACTGTCCGCCGTACCGTCTACCACGTCGTCAGAATTGGTCAGGATCACTTTCTCGATTCCAGAAAACGTGATCGTGTCGATGCCATCCGTGATCGTGCCGGCCTCGTCGCCGGTATAGGTGACCGTGGCGGGGCCGCTTAGCCCTGAAAGGTCGATGGTGTCGAAGTCAACGCCGCCTTCGCCGCCCTCGATCGTGGATCTCGACAGATCCGTGCCGGATACAAAGGTATCGGCGTCGTCATCGCCATAGTACTCGGCGGCAACATTCCCGATGCCCATAACAATCGTGTCATCGCCGGTGCCGCCGTGGAGGGTTGAGGCGCGGTTACCAACCGATGGGTCGATCAGAAGATCGTTGCCAGCGTCTCCAAAGGCCAGATCGTTTCCGGCTCCGACGTCGATCGTATCGTTGCCATCGCCACCGTAGACGGTATCATCTTCGCTTCCGCCGGAGATATAATCGTCGCCGCTTCCGCCTGAAATAGAGTCGGCACCGTTCCAGCCTACGATGGTGTCACTGCCAGAGCCGCCGTCGATATCCATGCTGGCACTGTCCGCATGGCCGTCTACGACATCGTCAGAATTGGTCAGGATCACTTTCTCGATTTCAGAAAACGTGATCGTGTCGATGCCATCCGTGATCGTGCCGGCCTCGTCGCCGGTATAGGTGACCGTGGCGGGGCCGCTTAGCCCTGAAAGGTCGATGGTGTCGAAGTCAACGCCGCCTTCGCCGCCTGTTATGACGTCATTGCCAAAACCATCCTCGACAATGAACAGATCGACGCCGTCGCCACCATAAAGCGTATCGTCGCCTTCGCCGCCAAGAATGGTGTCGTCTTCGTACGCGCCGTCGATATAATCGTTTCCGGTGCCGCCAATCAGGCTGTCATTGCCGACGTTGCCAAGGATCGTGTCATTGCCGTCCCCGCCGTCGATGGTGTCTGGTCCGGTAGCGGGAATGTCACCAACACCAGCAAACATGCCGAAGTTGTTGCCGCCCGCCAGAAAGTCATCGCCCAGACCGCCGCTGATTGAGTCTGCCCCCCGTTGCCAGAGATGGTATCATTGCCATCACCGCCAAGAAGCGTGTCATCGCCCTCGCCGCCAAGGATGCTGTCGTTGCCCCCGGCACCGTCGATAGCCATGCCAGCAGTGTCGGCCTGGCCGTCTACGACGTCGTCAGAATTGGTCAGGATCACTTTCTCGATTTCAGAAAACGTGATCGTGTCGATGCCATCCGTGATCGTGCCGGCCTCGTCGCCTGTATAGGTGACCGTGGCGGGGCCGCTTAGCCCTGAAAGGTCGATGGTGTCGAAGTCAACGCCGCCTTCGCCACCCGTTATGACGTCACTGCCAAAACCATCCTCGACAATGAACAGATCGGCACCTTCGCCGCCAAGAAGCGTATCGTCGCCCGTGCCCCCGGAAAGCGTATCATTGCCAGCACCGCCAAGGATGCTGTCGTTGCCATCCCCCCCGTCGAATGCTGTCATCGCCCGCGCCGCCGTCGATGTAATCGTTGCCGGCACCGGCCAGAATTGTATCGTTGCCGTCACCTGCAACAATCGTATTGCCGCTATCGTCAACCTGCGCCGCAGATATATTCCCGCTCGCCGTATCGGTAAAACCCGCGACAATGCTATCGGCGCCAGAGGTGCCATCGATTACGTCATCGTAGTCGCCGGGGTCGCGGTCACTGACCATCGCCACCGAATATTCCATGACACTGTCCATTGTGACAGATTGGATCGGTTGTGCCTCAAGCAGATCCTGCGTCCCGTCCTGCGATGTCGCACCGACCAAGTACATGTTGCCCGCATCGTCCTGCACGATCACCGCCCGGAGACCTGAAGCGGTGGTCCCGTCGACATAGGTAATGGTGACACTCATGGCGAAGATAGCGTCAACGGTGTAAACCCCGGCACCGTTGATCGAGAACTGGTCGTTCGCGCCCTGGAAATCATAGGCATTCGCATCGGTTCCGGTCGTTGCGCCGTTTCCGGCCGGGGCGAATGTGTTGATGCTGTTGTAAAGCGGGGCGGATGCGTCGCCGAACGTCTGGTTGATCAGCAGATCTGCATTTTCAACGATACCGTCGCTTTCGTTGACATCAAGTTCTGAGAAATTACCGAGGTTGAAAACATTGAATGTTGTCGCCACTGAGAAGTCTCCAGATCATAGGTCTTGCGTGCGTTAAAAATTGCCCTGCTTTCGCAGACACAATGCGTCGTGATAGCGGAACCACATTAAGATCTGGTTCTTACTTCAAGGGTAGTGTCTTGAAACCTAGTCGCCTTTAAGGCGATAAGCCGTGGCGGTTGGGGCAATTTGCGGGCAAAGGGTCGTGTTTCTGCCTTAATCCGTAGTGGCCCCCTTGTGGGGCAGGTCTGTTTGCTGGGGTGCACCGCCGCGGTGCGTGTCTGCTTCGGACTGGACGTCAGGGCCTGACAGTCTAGAACGAAGGCGACCCAACTCCCGAAGGCCAGTGATGAAAACCCTCAAACCGACCGCGTTGTCCGATATTGCCGGAAACGGTGCCGACACCCTTATCGACGTGCGGTCGCCGTCGGAGTTTGCCGAAGACCACATTCCGGGGGCGATCAATCTGCCGGTACTGTCGGATGACGAACGCGCCAAAGTGGGCACGATCTATAAGCGCGAAAGCAGTTTTACCGCCCGCAAGATTGGCGCGGCACTGGTTGCACAGAATGCGTCAGCGCATTTGAACGGCCCGCTGGCAGACAAGATGGGCGATTGGCAGCCGTTGGTTTATTGCTGGCGCGGTGGCCAGCGGTCAGGGTCATTCGCAACCATACTGGATCAGGTAGGTTGGCGCGTTCAGCTGCTGGAAGGTGGGTATCAAAGCTATCGCCGCCTTGTGGTTGCCGCGCTTTATGACACACCCTTGCCGCATCGACTGACGCTGATTGAAGGGGGCACGGGCACCGCCAAAACCCGGTTGTTGCATCATCTGGCCAACGAAGGGGCGCAGGTCATTGATCTTGAGGGTCTGGCAAATCACCGTGGGTCGCTGTTCGGGGCCATGGCCGGGGGGCAGCCCGCGCAAAAGATGTTTGAATCCCGCCTTGCCGCCGCGTTGGACAAGCTTGACCCCAGCCGCATGACGTGGGTCGAGGCGGAAAGCAGCAAGGTGGGTGCACGGGTGATACCCACCGCCGTGTGGCACGCAATGTGCGCCGCGCCGCGTGTCGAGATCGTTGCACCGACGCCGGCGCGTGCGCGGTTCCTAAGCTCGGCTTACCGGGATCTGACAGAAAACCTTGACCGGTTGCACCACCAGATTGACCAGCTTCGCGCGTTTCATGCAGGAAAGACGATCCTTGCGTGGCATGCACTGGCCGACAATGGCGCCTGGGAGGCGCTGGCCGCCGAACTTATCACCGCCCACTATGATCCGCGCTATGCCAAGTCGATGGCGCGGTCGGACAAGCCCGTCAGGGCGATGGAACTGGACGATCTTGAGGACGCGACGCTTGCCCGAACCGCACGACAATTGGCCGGGGATACTAGATGACCCTGATCGGCCCAAGGCCCTTTTCCAGCGTGCCGATGATCCAACCCTGAAGGCCATCTTGCCTCAGCAGGTCCAATACCGCGTCAGCGGCGGTGGGGGGCAACGCGGCCAGCAGCCCGCCTGCGGTTTGCGGATCGTGCAGCAAGGCGTTCTGGATACCTTCGGTGGGCGCGTTCAATATGTTTGCCGGCAGCAGGGTGGATGCCACGCCGCTTTCGGACAATGCGCGGGCCCCTTCGTAAACAGGCACATCCGCCAAAGTGACCGTTGCGCGCAGGCCAGAGGCGTTGCAGATCGTCTGAATATGGCCCGCCAGCCCAAAACCCGTCACGTCGGTCATGGCATGTGCATCGCGCAGCACATGGGCCTGCCGTGCCTGCCCCCGCTGCATGATCGACAGCGCGTTTGCGACGTCGCCTCCCTTGGCGTCACCCGCCATTTCGGCGGCCATAATCACCCCCGATCCGATAGGCCTTGTCAGCAGCAGAACATCACCGTCCCGCGCCCCGGCGACCGTCACAGGGGGCGTTGCGCGTGTTCCGGTGACAGTGAAACCGATCGTCAGTTCGGCCCCCATGGTGGTATGCCCGCCAACCAATGCAGCCCCGGCCGCGCCGAACACGTCGCTGGCGGTATCTGTGATTTCTTGCAGGGTTCTGGCTTGTAGCGCGGGGGACATACGCGGCAGGATCAAGCTGGACAGCACAGCCTGGGGCTGCGCGCCCATGGCCCAGATGTCGCCCAAAGCGTGAACGGCAGCGATCCGGGTCATCTGGACGGGGTCAAGCACCATGGCGCGCAGATGGTCCGTGCTGATCACCTGAAATCCGCCGCCCGGCCCCTGAAGGATCGCGGCATCATCACCGGCACCCGCGACAATCTCGGAGCTGGTCCGGGAGGGAAGCGTGGAAAGCACATCGCTTAGGATGGTACTGCCCACCTTGGCGCCGCACCCACCGCACAAAGGTTTGTCCTGCATGATTTCGCGCACGCCACGCGCGGCGGTATCCGGTAATTTGGCACCCGGCATTTCAGGCAGATCGCTGAGCTTGCCCATGAAGGCACGGTCGATCCTGTCTTTCCAAGACCACAGCAGGGGGCCAGCGACGGCAAGACCGAACTTTTCGGCCATCGCGGATTTGGCCCCCAGTGAGATCAGCTTGAGATATCTCTTTTGCGGCCTGAAGCGTTTGCGCGGTCCCCCAGTCAGGGCAGCCCGCAGATTGTGGTGCAAGACCGGTGCCGCCCGTACCGCAAAAACCCCCGCTTTGGGGCGCGGAGCAAAGGGCATGGCCGCGCAATCCCCCACGGCGAACACATCGGCATCGCCCTTGATGGTCAGCTGCGGCGTGGTTTCAATAAAGCCATCGATCAAGGGCAGATCAGTGTGGGCCAGCCAGTCATGCGGAAAAGCGCCTGCCGCCCCCACAGTCAGGGCGGCGGGCACCGGGTGTTGATCGTGCAGGATGACTTGATCGGTTTCGACCCGTTGAACGCGGGCATCCGTGCGCAGGCTCACGCCTGCATCAGACATTGCCCGGATCAGAATCTGTCTGGCTCGGGCACCGACGCCGGAAATCTGGTGACCTGCCTCGATAACGGTGACGGTTGGTGGTACGCCAGCCTGCCGCAGCGCGTGCGCCATTGCCAGGGAAAGTTCGCATCCCGCAACGCCGCCCCCGATGACAGCCACATGTGCGGGTAAAGAGCCTTCTTTCACCGCAGACACGAAATCGCGCCAGCGCCGCGCGTAGATGTCCAGCGGCTTGGCCCCCACTGCGTGGTCGGCAAATCCGGGAATATCCATCCGGGCGGTGATCCCGATATCGATCGACGCGATATCATAGGCCACCGGCCCGCGGCCTTCGACCGTGATCAGCTTGGCCGCGCGATTGATCTGTGTCGCCTTGGACAGGATCAGGCGTGCCCCGGCAAACCGGCAGAGCCGCACCAGATCAATCTCAAGCGTGTCGCGGCCATAATGTCCGGCCACGTGACCGGGCAACATACCGGTGTAGGGGGCCGTCGGACCGGGATTGATCACCGTCAGCCGCGCACCCGGCAGCGGGTCCATGCCCCATTTGCGCAGCACCAACGCGTGGGCATGGCCCCCGCCGATCAGCACAAGGTCTTGGGTCAGGGGCACATCTTGATGTCTCATGGGGGGCCTTCTGGGCTGCGTTCGCGCTTGTCTTATCCCTTTGGAGGCGCGGATCAAAGTGCGATGGACAATTTGCCACCTGTTGCAACCCAAAGTGATCTACGTGACAAAGACTGCACCGATTTGCACAAAGGCACATGTCGTTGACCCTTCGCATCCTGCACACGGCCGATCTGCATCTGGACTCTCCGCTGCGAAGTCTTGCGATGAGGGATGAAACTTTGGCCGCCCATGTGCGCAGCGCCAGTCGGCAGGCGCTTGAAACGATGGTGGCGTACTGCATCGATGAAAAGATCAGCGCGTTTCTGATTGCTGGTGATCTTTATGACGGACAGGAACGCAGCGCCAAAACCGCCGCCTATCTGGCCGGTCAGATGCAGCGCTTGGCCGACGCCGGCGTTCAGGTGTTCTATATCAAGGGCAACCATGATGCGGAAAACCCGATTGCGGGTGAAATTGCTTTGCCCGCCAATGTGCATGTTTTTGACGGGCGGGGCGAGGCGGTGCAGCTTGGTGATCATCCCGTCTATATACATGGCGTCAGTTTCCGGGACCGCCATGCGCCCGAAAGCCTGTTGCCAAAGTTTCGCGCCCCTGTGCCGTCGTCGGTCAATATCGCGATGATGCACACCTCGTTAAACGGGGCCGAGCGGCACGATCCCTATGCGCCCTGTTCGGTCGCTGATCTTGCCGGTGCGGGGTTCGACTATTGGGCGCTTGGCCATGTGCACAAACGGCAGATCCATGGTCAGGATCCGTGGATTGTCATGCCCGGAATGCCCCAGGGGCGCGACATAGGGGAGGCGGGTGCCAAGTCTGCCACGCTTCTGACGATTGAAGGCGGAAAGATCGAAGTGAGCGAACTGCCCACTTCGGTGATCGAATTTCGGCATTGCCAGTGCAGCCTTGACGGGGCCGAAACGGATGAGGATGTGCGCACGGCCTTGCGCACTGCGCTGCGTGCCGAAGCGGGCAGGGGGCCTGCGATATTGCGCCTGCGGCTTTTTGGCAAGACGGCCCTGGCCTGGCAGATCCGACAGGTGGCGGATGCCTGGCGTGCCGAGATTGACAGCCTTGCTGAGGGGATCGGCGGGCTGTGGGTTGAAAAGCTGGGTTTGGATGTGGCCCCGTTGTCCGAGGGCGGGCTCGACAGTGCCGTGGGTGAAGTGCAGCAGATGATGGCGGATATCGCGACAGAACCTGGATTTATGGACCGTATGGGCAAGGAACTGGAACAGACCCTCGCGCTTTTGCCACCCGACCGGCGCCGCGAGATGGCCCCGGACGAGGCCGCCCAGGACACGCTTTTGCGACAATTGGCGGCGGATGCGGTTTTGGCCATGGCGGCCCGGATGCGGGGGCAGGGCACATGATGCGGCTGCGGCGTTTGGATCTGGAAATGTTCGGTCACTTTACTGATCGGACGCTCGATTTCGGGGCAGCGCCGCAAGGGGGGGCTGACTTTCACGTGGTTTTTGGCCGGAACGAAGCAGGCAAGACCACGCTGATGGAAGGGTATCTGCGCCTGCTCTACGGGTTTCCGCCGCGCGAACCCTATGCGTTTAAACACCAACGCGCCAATCTTCGGGTCGAGCGGGGTGTTGGAAATCGACGGGGCCAACCAGGCGCTGACCAGACTGTCCAGGCGGGATGCAAATCTGGTGAACGCAGACGGGCAGGCGGTGCCGGACATCTTGCTGAACACAGCGCTGCGCGGCTTGTCGCAAAAAGAGTATCAGCAGCTTTTGTGCCTTGATGATGAAACGATCGAAGCGGGCGGGGAGGAGATCACCAAAAGCCAGGGCGATATTGGCAAACTGTTGTTTTCCGCCGCCGCTGGGATCAGCGATCTGTCTCAGGTGCTGGCGGATGTGAACGAACGGACCCGAGCGATATATCGCCCCCGCGCCAGCACCACCGCGTTTGCGGAACTCAAGCGGCAGCACGACGAAGTAAGCAGGCAGATCAAAGAGCATGACGTTACCGCGTCGGCCTATCGCACCCTGCGGCTTGCCCGCGATCAGGCGGTCACGGACGAGACCGAATTGAAAGCGCGGAAAGCCGACCTTGCGATGCGCAAGGCGTGGCTGGAAAACATCGTGCGCGCGCATCCTATTGCCGCTGAATGGCTGACGGTCCGGGCAGAGCTTGCGCCGATTGCGCATTATCCGCAGGCGCTGGATCTCGACAGTGAACAGTTGATCCAGATGATGACCCGCCGTGTTGAACTGGTCGCGAAGCGGGATCAGGCAAAAGAAGAGGCCGCAGCCCTTGCGACGCGTCGCGATGAATTAAGCGTCGATCCTGATATCCTTGCCACAGCAACGCGGCTTGAGGCGCTTGGCACCTTGAAAAGCCGGGTCGAAGCGGGGCTACTGGATTTACCCAAACGCAAGGCAGAACTGACGCAAGAGACAGCCGATATGCGGGCGCGGCTGGCAACGGTCGGGATCTCTTCTCCAGAAGACCCGGCGCAGTTCGCGCTGCTTGCCGATCCCGCCCTTGGCGCGCTGGAGCGGGCGCGCAAGGCCTTGGATGATGCGCAAAAAGCATTGGCCCACGCGAAGGTCGAAAACCGCGAGGCGGCCACAAAGCACCGCGAAGCTGAACGATTGGCGCAAGAGGCCGCAGCAGACGTTCCAGATTTCACACTACTGGAACAGATCATCGCCAAGGCAGATGCCGATGATGTCCTGAACAGATATGGCGAAGCGCAGCATGAACTGAATACGGCGCGTCAGCACTGCGGCGTTTTGGTGCATGGTTTGACCCGGCAAGGTGTAGCCTTTGCCGCGCCGCCGGTTCTGTCGTCAGGGCATGCCCGCGCCGTGAAGGACAGTACCGACCTGACCGAGGCCGCGCTTGCATTGAAATCGGCCGACCAGCGTGTCGCGAACGCAAAGGAACGCTGGCATGCTGCGCAGACCCGCGTGGAACTGGCGCAAACCCAACCCGACCTTGTCAGCGATGCACAGGCTGCAAAGACCCGTGCCAACCGGGACGATCTATGGGCGGCGCACCGCGCTGCACTGGATGCCGACACTGCCGACGTGTTCGAGGCGGCGATGCGCAAGGATGACGCGCAAACGCAATTGCGTGCGGGTCAGAACAAGGAACTGGCCGAAACCCGGCAAGCGCAGCGCCTTGAACTGGAAACGCGCAAGGATCTTCTTGCCTCGACCGAGGCGAGAGACGCCGCATGTGCACTATGCGACAGGCTGCAGGATGCCCATTGTGCAAAGTTGCGCCAGATCGGTTTGCCTGAAACCCTGTCTGCCGACGAATTCGCAAGCTGGGTGCGTGACGTTGAAAATGCCCATGCCGCTCAGCACAGTTTTGAAGCCGCGTGCGCCAGCCTGCAAGACATTATGGATCAGGGCACCCGGTTGCACGCCGATCTGACAGCTGCACTTGCGATGAAGGACGCGTCGCTTGCGGCCCTGATCTTGATCGCAAAGACCAAACTGGCGGAACGTCGCGATCAGCAGCAAACGTTGAAACAGGCCCGGGCAACCGCCCGCATTGCCGCCGCAGAGGCCGTTCGACGGCGCGAGCTTGAACAAGACGCCATGACGCTTGTGGAAGTGGCCCAAACCTCTTGGCGCACCCTGATGGCGCAACACCTTCCCGATATTCAGACCGACGTTGATACGTGGGACGGCTTGCAAACCCTGCGAAGTATTCGCGAGACGGATGTACGCATGCGCGGGCTAAGCCGGCAGATCGGCGGTATCACCCAAGATACCGTCGCCTTCGCGGCAGAACTTGATAAGCTGGCAATAGTCCCCGGGGGTGATCTGCCTTTGTTGGATCGCTATGCGCAGGCGAAAATGTGTATCGCCGCAGCGCAAGAGACTGACCGCCAGATGCATGATCTGGCGCATCGTATCGCGCAGCGTGAAGCGACAGCGCACGAAGCTGCGCAATCAATCAAGGTGCTGGATACTCAAACTCAGGCAATGGCCGCCGTGTTTGACGCCGCTATCCCGACAAATACGCTTGAGCAGCTGCGCACCGCCACATTGACCGGGCAGACGGCAATCGGATTGCGGATCCGGGCGCAAGATCTGCTGCTCGCCTTGCGGACGGCTTTGGGCGTCACGACGTGGGATGACGCGCAAACGATCCTGGCTGACCACCCGTTGGACAGCGTGCGGGTCGAATTGTCGACGGTAACTGACGATCTGGAACGCCTGGACCTTTCCCAGTCGCACGCAATTGAGACGCGCACGCGCACGCAGCTTGAACTTGATGCGGTCGGGCGAGATGGCGACATTGCGCATCTGTCGGAAAAAAAGCGCACCCTTGAAGAGCAAATGCAAGCCGCCTTGCTGGACTATCTTGAAGGGCGCTTTGGCCACGATCTGGCAGAAGAAGCCATCCGCCGCTATCGCGACAGCCACCGCAGCGGGATGTTGGCCGCGACGGAACAGGCATTCAGCGATCTGACGCGAGGGGCCTATCGCAAGCTCACAACGCAACCAGGTCAAAACGGTGATGTACTAATGGCGGTGCAAACGCTCGATGGCGTTTCGAAAGAAGCGGCGGCGATGTCGAAAGGTACTCGTTTCCAGCTTTACCTTGCCTTGCGTGCAGCCGCCTATGATCAGATGGCCTCGAACGGAACGGTGCTTCCATTCTTTTGCGACGATGTGTTCGAAACCTTTGACGAAGACCGCACCCGTGCCGCCTGCCAACTGATGCAGCGCGTTGGCCGGACCGGCCAGGCCATTTACCTGACCCACCACAGACATGTGGTCGATATTGCGAACGAGGTCTGCGGCGATCAGGTGCGGGTGCACCACCTTTAACTTGAATCGTCGCGCCTGATTCCTTCAGCCATGCGGAATCACCCGACAGATTTGCGGTGATTCCGCGCCAAATGTATCGATTACCGCACCAAAATGGACGTCAACGCCCGCCATAGGGCCGGGGGGCGGACAAATCTGGATATGGTGCCAGTTCCACAGATACCAAAAGTGCCAATAAAACAGACGTTTGTGAAAGAATTTTGACAAAAACGGGAAAAACGGAAAAAGGGGGTTGCGGGTATTTGTGGTAGACCGTAGAACGCCCCTCACCGGAGCCGCAGGGATGTGGTTTTGGGGCGCTAGACGGGACGGACGGATCGGAGACGGTTTGGGTGTTTACGTAGCGGATAATAATTCAGAGGCATTGAGGCGGGGCGCGCCGGAAGTATAGGGCGCATCTTGGTTTATTTTGTCTCTACGCTCTTTGAAATTTTTAAATGTTGAAGAGATATGTGGGCGGTTTGGTTCATTCGATGGATCAACCTCTTCATATCGCGCTACTAGGGCTTTTGTCCGATGATGTAGTGTCAGCTTCACTGTTTGGCGGCTTTCGGCTACTTTGTAGCTCTAAGCATATCAAACAGAAAAGACGCCTGTAGTATTCAGTAAGTACTGCAGGTCGATGTGCAGAGGTTCGACGTCAAGGATAAGCTGGTAACAGCTTTTCAACTTGAGAGTTTGATCCTGGCTCAGAACGAACGCTGGCGGCAGGCCTAACACATGCAAGTCGAGCGCACCCTTCGGGGCGAGCGGCGGACGGGTTAGTAACGCGTGGGAACGTACCCTTTTCTACGGAATAGCCTCGGGAAACTGAGAGTAATACCGTATAAGCCCTTCGGGGGAAAGATTTATCGGGAAAGGATCGGCCCGCGTTAGATTAGATAGTTGGTGGGGTAATGGCCTACCAAGTCTACGATCTATAGCTGGTTTTAGAGGATGATCAGCAACACTGGGACTGAGACACGGCCCAAACTCCTACGGGAGGCAGCAGTGGGGAATCTTAGACAATGGGCGCAAGCCTGATCTAGCCATGCCGCGTGTGTGATGAAGGTCTTAGGATCGTAAAGCACTTTCGCCAGGGATGATAATGACAGTACCTGGTAAAGAAACCCCGGCTAACTCCGTGCCAGCAGCCGCGGTAATACGGAGGGGGTTAGCGTTGTTCGGAATTACTGGGCGTAAAGCGTACGTAGGCGGATTGGAAAGTTGGGGGTGAAATCCCAGGGCTCAACCCTGGAACTGCCTCCAAAACTATCAGTCTAGAGTTCGAGAGAGGTGAGTGGAATTCCAAGTGTAGAGGTGAAATTCGTAGATATTTGGAGGAACACCAGTGGCGAAGGCGGCTCACTGGCTCGATACTGACGCTGAGGTACGAAAGTGTGGGGAGCAAACAGGATTAGATACCCTGGTAGTCCACACCGTAAACGATGAATGCCAGTCGTCGGGCAGTATACTGTTCGGTGACACACCTAACGGATTAAGCATTCCGCCTGGGGAGTACGGTCGCAAGATTAAAACTCAAAGGAATTGACGGGGGCCCGCACAAGCGGTGGAGCATGTGGTTTAATTCGAAGCAACGCGCAGAACCTTACCAACCCTTGACATCCTGTGCTAACCCGAGAGATCGGGCGTTCACTTCGGTGACGCAGTGACAGGTGCTGCATGGCTGTCGTCAGCTCGTGTCGTGAGATGTTCGGTTAAGTCCGGCAACGAGCGCAACCCACATCTTTAGTTGCCATCAGTTCGGCTGGGCACTCTAAAGAAACTGCCCGTGATAAGCGGGAGGAAGGTGTGGATGACGTCAAGTCCTCATGGCCCTTACGGGTTGGGCTACACACGTGCTACAATGGCAGTGACAATGGGTTAATCCCAAAAAGCTGTCTCAGTTCGGATTGGGGTCTGCAACTCGACCCCATGAAGTCGGAATCGCTAGTAATCGCGTAACAGCATGACGCGGTGAATACGTTCCCGGGCCTTGTACACACCGCCCGTCACACCATGGGAGTTGGTTCTACCCGACGACGCTGCGCTAACCTTCGGGGGGCAGGCGGCCACGGTAGGATCAGCGACTGGGGTGAAGTCGTAACAAGGTAGCCGTAGGGGAACCTGCGGCTGGATCACCTCCTTTCTAAGGATGATGATACGTAGGGTGGGATTTATCCCACCACACATTCATCACTTAGCAGGACAGCAAACAAAGCTGTCCATATTCGGAAGCATCGCAAGATGACTTCTTGAACCGGACCGTCCTCATATCTCTTCAAATACAGAACACGAGCTACCGCTCGTCATGGGTCGGTAGCTCAGGTGGTTAGAGCGCACGCCTGATAAGCGTGAGGTCGGAGGTTCAAGTCCTCCTCGACCCACCATATCCCTTCGGGGGAATGATGGGGCCTTAGCTCAGCTGGGAGAGCGCCTGATTTGCATTCAGGAGGTCAGGAGTTCGATCCTCCTAGGCTCCACCAGCTTTTCCAAGGGAAAAGCGTCGTCCTGACAGTGTCTTGCGCAGCAAGATCACGAGAAGGACAGTTCACCGATTAGACCGGCAAGCAGTTTTGACTGTTTGCCCGTCCAATCGGACGGTGTGGCAACACACTGCTGACACTCCTTTGGGGGTGCAGCGCATTGACATCGTAAAGAGAGTACAGTTACTTTAAGATTATTCTTGAAGTAACAAACAACACTGTTTGTTCATGCCGAGTAAGGCGATGAACTCGGTTGCTGCTCCTTCTGGGGCCGGCGTTTAACGGACTGTTTCCTCGGTCTATTGAACGTATCGCGACTGAAAAGAACGTGTTGTCCAAGTCAAGTACACTAACCAGAGACATGACGCCTGCTTCCTGCACGGAAGGTAGGCTAGATGCATGTCTCGCTGTCCAACCTTAGAGGTTGGGCGGGTAAAAGTATGCTTTTGATCTGGAATAAGGAAAGACAGTTTCTTACCAGCTTCTGTCTTCCGCGCCTGACTGGCGTCTTGCATCCTACCGGCCGTTGAGGGTCTAAATTGTCCTCAAGTAGCCGAATAGGCGGTAGGACATTAGACCAGTCTTGCTTTTTCTGGATCAAATCAAGCGCGAAAAGGGCGTTTGGTGAATGCCTTGGCAGTAAGAGGCGATGAAAGACGTGATACTCTGCGATAAGCCATGGGGAGCTGAGAATAAGCTTTGATCCATGGATTTCTGAATGGGGCAACCCACCTGATACTGTGTTATTTATACTACCATTTGGTTGGTTATGCGGGGTTCGTCCTCAAGTAGCCGAATAGGCGGTAGGACAAAATAATATGGTAAAACAGGTATTTATAGACTGAATACATAGGTTTATAAAAGCAAACCCGGGGAACTGAAACATCTAAGTACCCGGAGGAAAGGAAATCAATTGATACTCCCCTAGTAGCGGCGAGCGAACGGGGACCAGCCGAGCCATGAGTGTGGTTAGAATGCGTTGGAATGCGCAACCAAAGTGGGTGATAGTCCCGTATAAGAAGCATGATTGGACGTATTAAGTAGGGCGGGACACGTGAAATCCTGTCTGAAGATCGGAGGACCACCTTCGAAGGCTAAGTACTCCTTACTGACCGATAGTGAACCAGTACCGTGAGGGAAAGGTGAAAAGCACCCCGACGAGGGGAGTGAAACAGTACCTGAAACCGAACGCCTACAATCAGTTGGAGGGTCCTTGCGGCCTGACAGCGTACCTTTTGTATAATGGGTCATCGACTTGGTCTCACAAGCAAGCTTAAGCCGTTAGGTGTAGGCGCAGCGAAAGCGAGTCTTAATAGGGCGTTTTAGTTTGTGGGATCAGACCCGAAACCGAGTGATCTAGGCATGGCCAGGTTGAAGGTAAGGTAACACTTACTGGAGGACCGAACCCACATCCGTTGAAAAGGATCGGGATGAGCTGTGCCTAGGGGTGAAAGGCCAATCAAACTCGGAGATAGCTGGTTCTCTGCGAAATCTATTTAGGTAGAGCGTCATCCGAATACCCTCGGGGGTAGAGCACTGGATGGGTAATGGGGCCCCACAGGCTTACTGATCCTAACCAAACTCCGAATACCGAGGAGTACTAGATGGCAGACACACGGCGAATGCTAACGTCCGTCGTGAAGAGGGAAACAACCCTGACCTACAGCTAAGGCCCCTAATTCATGGCTAAGTGGGAAAGCAGGTGAGACGACCAAAACAACCAGGAGGTTGGCTTAGAAGCAGCCATCCTTTAAAGATAGCGTAACAGCTCACTGGTCTAAATAAGTTGTCTTGCGGCGAAGATGTAACGGGGCTCAAGCCATGAGCCGAAGCTTAGGATGCATTTATTGCATGGTAGCAGAGCGTAGTGTGACATAAGACTGCGTCTTATTATCTTTTATTGTCCTACCGCCCTTTGGGCTGCTTGAGGACGTTTGGCGTTCCGATCTGATCGGTTTGCTGGGCGAAATCATGTGGTTGTCAGGCGGTAGTGCGTAAAAGAGGTCGTTAAGACAAAGTCTTTTCTGTGAAGCGGGCGCGTGAGCGATCCGGTGGAGAGATCACTAGTGAGAATGATGACATGAGTAGCGACAAAGAGTGTGAGAGACACTCTCGCCGAAAATCCAAGGGTTCCTGCTTAAAGCTAATCTGAGCAGGGTAAGCCGACCCCTAAGGCGAGGCCGAAAGGCGTAGTCGATGGGAACCAGGTTAATATTCCTGGGCCAGATGGAAGTGACGGATCTCGAGGGTAGTTCATCCTTATCGGATTGAATGGGCTGCTTAGAGGTCCCTGGAAATAGCTCCATCGCTAGATCGTACCCTAAACCGACACAGGTGGATAGGTAGAGAATACCAAGGCGCTTGAGAGAACTATGTTGAAGGAACTCGGCAAAATACCTCCGTAAGTTCGCGAGAAGGAGGCCCGGTTTCTAGGCAACTAGAGGCTGGGGGCACAAACCAGGGGGTGGCGACTGTTTATTAAAAACACAGGGCTCTGCGAAGTCGTAAGACGACGTATAGGGTCTGACGCCTGCCCGGTGCCTGAAGGTTAAAAGGAGGGGTGAGAGCTCTGAATTGAAGCCCAGGTAAACGGCGGCCGTAACTATAACGGTCCTAAGGTAGCGAAATTCCTTGTCGGGTAAGTTCCGACCTGCACGAATGGCGTAACGACTTCCCCGCTGTCTCCAACATAAACTCAGCGAAATTGAATTACCGGTCAAGATGCCGGTTACCCGCGGTTAGACGGAAAGACCCCGTGCACCTTTACTACAACTTCACACTGGCATTAGGCCGAACATGTGCAGGATAGGTGGTGGGCTTTGAAGCGTGGACGCCAGTCTGCGTGGAGCCTCCCTTGAGATACCACCCTTGTTCTGCTTGATGTCTAACCGCGGTCCGTTATCCGGATCCGGGACCCTGTGTGGTGGGTAGTTTGACTGGGGCGGTCGCCTCCTAAATCGTAACGGAGGCGCGCGAAGGTTGGCTCAGAGCGGTCGGAAATCGCTCGTTGAGTGCAATGGCAGAAGCCAGCCTGACTGCAAGACTGACAAGTCGAGCAGAGTCGAAAGACGGCCATAGTGATCCGGTGGTCCCAAGTGGGAGGGCCATCGCTCAACGGATAAAAGGTACGCCGGGGATAACAGGCTGATACTGCCCAAGAGTCCATATCGACGGCAGTGTTTGGCACCTCGATGTCGGCTCATCTCATCCTGGGGCTGGAGCAGGTCCCAAGGGTACGGCTGTTCGCCGTTTAAAGAGGTACGTGAGCTGGGTTTAGAACGTCGTGAGACAGTTCGGTCCCTATCTTCCGTGGGTGTAGGATACTTGAGAGGAGTTGCCCCTAGTACGAGAGGACCGGGGTGAACGATCCACTGGTGGACCAGTTGTTATGCCAATAGCAGTGCTGGGTAGCTATGATCGGACAGGATAACCGCTGAAGGCATCTAAGCGGGAAGCCCCCCTCAAAACAAGGTATCCCTGAGAGCCGAGATAGACCATCTCGTCGATAGGCCAGAGATGTAAGCGTAGTAATACGTTCAGTTGACTGGTACTAATTGCTCGATAGGCTTGATTTGATCCAGTAGAAGCAAGACTTCGCCGCGCTCAAGCAGCAAGGCGGTAGCGCTGATACGCATCATTCAAAAGCATACACACTACATAACTGTACTGACTTGGACATTCGTTGTTATCGCCAGGGAAATGGCGATAACAACAAACGTGTGGCTACGCGCATTCTTCCGATACGCTTACGCCATCCGACCGTTTGCTGCGCAAACAACCGGTTGATGAATTTATTTGGTTTGGTGGTCATAGCGTAAGCAAAACACCCGATCCCATCCCGAACTCGGCAGTTAAGTGCTACTGCGCCAATGGTACTGCGTCTTAAGACGTGGGAGAGTAGGTCACCGCCAAACCTAATAAGTTCATCAACACAAGTATCTCTCTGCGATCCAACAAAATAAAAGCCAATCACACAAATATTGGCAAATCAGCGCGGGATGGAGCAGCCCGGTAGCTCGTCAGGCTCATAACCTGAAGGTCGTAGGTTCAAATCCTACTCCCGCAACCACTTTTAGCGAACCGGCACCAACAAAAGCCTCATCGTCTGGCTGCCGAGCTTGCGCGCGGCAGACCAGGCAAGATAGTCTTTGCCTGCGGAACCGCCGGCCAAGGCCGAACTGGTCATGAACGAAATCCAGCGATTCCGCTGCCCGGCAGCGGTTTGCCTGCAAACCGCGATAGGGGGCGCGCATTGGGCTGAGCTTCGACCAGGATCGGGGCATGGGTTGCCACCGCCTTGCGCCGCTCACGCCGATTGCGCACCATGAGACCTTCTTCGCGGTAGAGCCGATAGATGCGGTTGATCCCTGACGGCTCGCCATCGCGGCGCAGCAGCACGAACAGGCACCGGTATCCGAACCTGCGCCGCTCGTTCGCCAGATCGCGCAGCTTGACCCGCAACTCGGTGTCCAAAGGACGAAGGAAAATCCCGTGGCAGGTCATGCGCTATCAAGGTACTCTTTGAAAAATTCGAGTGTTTCTGCCTTTGTGAAGACCTCTGTCAGCGGAAGTACGGCGAATTCACCGATAACGTTACCTTCTAAGCTGCTTTGAGCTACCCAACTAAAACGGCCTCCCATTGCGATGAAATCGACCTCAAAGTTCATATGCTCAACGACGTGGTTCAGGATGATCTGTATTTTCTCAAAATCAGGAACCATTTGTTTCTCCTGAATATCTGCGCATTCAAGAAGGATTATGCGAATGTACTTTTGGACGCCCCGTAAAGCTTTAGTGACCGCGGTGCCAAGAGACGCGTTGGATTTGATGCGGTCAATTCCGCTTTTCTGGATGTACCTCTTGGTTAAAAGGAAAATTTGATCTGACTGGGATTCGGCTGGAAGGCCTTTTATCGTAGCTCTTTCATGTATATGGATTTTTTCTGAAATTGCGATAAATTGGTCAATTGGTACGTCGAGGTTCATAACTTTGTAGGCCACAGGTGTTTATCTCCCGGTTTTCTTTTAATCGCCAAAATTCAAATTTAACCTCAGCGGTCCTGATTGAATTTCCACCCCATCTTTAGGATAATTCAAAACGTCAATAATAAATACTTTCAATATAGGAATAAATCTCGCCACAGGGGTGTTGCGAAAGCTTCTGAATTACGCTTTGTGAAATACATCGATTTTTTGCATTCGACCGTTACATTCATGAACCATGCGAAAGTGATATAAACTTTGAACCCCTTACCCTGGTCTTCATTTTGATGAAATCTCTTTATATCCCTAGCAAGAGCGGCAAATAGTAGGCATCACTGCAATTGCTTTGGCTAGATATTTTCCCTTAGTATCCTCTATATTGAAATAAATAAAATCTATTTTCACATTGCAAAGCGCTTATATTAAGGTAGCCGAGGGGGTTGATCTGATCAACTTTGTTGGGTTGGGTGGAGAGAAGATAGTATGGATGAGGGTGCTGGCGATGATGTGGCATTATATCCCAATCAGGTGGATGTAATTGATGATATTTTCCATTTTTCCTACTATGATCTTGAATGTATATCTGCTGTTTTCAATCGAGAGTTTGATATAAAGTTCCGACTATTGGCCTTGCTGGACTATTTGTCCGCTGATTCTGGAAATCACGATATGAATGATGAATTTACGCAGCTTGTGAAAAGTGAACTTGATATTATTAGCTTTTCCAAGGAATCCAGATCAAGTGTGATCAGCTTTTAGCGGACGGGGGCGTTGGGATGAAAAGTGTTCGTGATACGCTATACCTTATTACATGTTACAGTATTAAGTCG
Source organism: uncultured Alphaproteobacteria bacterium (assembly GCA_963728645.1). Taxonomy (GTDB): domain Bacteria; phylum Pseudomonadota; class Alphaproteobacteria; order Rhodobacterales; family Rhodobacteraceae; genus Sulfitobacter. Next base: position 163,683 of record CAVSLU010000004.1, read on the forward strand.
GGATTTATTCAAAAGGCAAATAGGTATTCGGAGAAAGCTATAGCGCTTTTCCCACAGGATATTCGATTGATCGAAGTCAGGGCCATGGTGTTGTTGATGCTTGGTAGATTTAATGAGGCGGAAGAGCTGGCAAGCTCGGTGTCGCACACAACTTGGAACCTTGCGTACATTCGGGTTCGTACGTCTATCTTGCTTGCAATGAGCCCCGCAGAGCGATGCGAGAGGACCAGAACCTATCTCGCCATTCGATCCAAGACGGATGGGGCCATTCCCAAGGTTGCATAAGAGGATTGGCTCTTTGGAGCAGTGCCGGTCAGTATTGGGAAAAATAGCAATCTGACGAAGACAATTTCTATGTTTGCTGTGCTTGCGAGTTGGGTATGAGGCCGCTGCTGTCGTGAGATATGCGACATCCGGGATGCATGGAAGTCGGCCGCCCCGATCACCCCCTAGGTATAATGCCCGCTGCGGGACCACTTCAATAAAATCTATCACCGGTGATACATAATGATAATTTGTATAGATGGGTGATTTCATGTGATGCTGTTAAGAAATCACAGGTGCTATCATCATGAACTCACAAACCGTTTCCTATTCGGACCTTAGGCCTTCGTCCGCTGAGCAAGTCCGGGTGGCAATTCGCAACGGGCTGTATGATGGTCACACTGCTGGTTTGGCCGCAGGCAAGCTCCAATGTAATCTCGCAATTCTCCCTGAAGAGTATGCATTGGACTTCCTGCGGTTCTGTCAGAGAAACCCCAAGCCATGCCCTGTCGTCGGTGTGGGGGATACGGGTCGCCCAAATCTGCCAACCCTCGGTCATGATATCGATATTCGCAGTGATGTTTCCAAGTACCGCATATTTCGTGATGGCATGTTGGAGGGTGAGGTGACGGATATATCGGACGTCTGGTCAGATGATCTTGTGACGGTCGCACTTGGCTGCTCGTTCACGTTCGAAAACGCGCTTCTACGCAATGATATTCCGGTCAGGCATATCGAGACGGGACGCAATGTGCCGATGTACCGATCAAATATCGATCTTGTCCCCGCAGGTCGGTTTGGCGGCCAGATGGTTGTCACAATGAGACCAATTCCCGAAGGGAAGGTCGCTCAAGCAAAGGCTATCAGCAGTCAGTTCCCTCAGGCACATGGGGCCCCGATTTGGGTGGGCGACCCGGCAGCGATCGGTATCGCGGACCTTTCCAGCCCGGACTGGGGTGACGCAGTTGAGGTAAGGGCCGGTGAGATACCGGTGTATTGGGCGTGTGGTGTGACCCCCCAAAATGTCCTTCTCGACGCAAAATTACCGATCTGCATAACCCATTCACCTGGCCACATGCTGATCTCGGACGTCGCCGAAGATGCTGAAACCACAATTCTGCCAAGAAACGAAATCAACAAGGAGAACTAAAATAATGAAACAAACAATCGCACTACTCATCGCGACAACGACACTGGCATCGCCTGCCGTTTCTGAAACTTTGTCTGTTGTGGGAAGCTGGTCAAGTCTTCCGTTGCACCAGCAATATGAAGCGCCCTTCTGGGGTACGACATTGCCAGAAGCGTCCGGTGGAAAAATCAGCGTAGAGCTGACAACACATAACGCCATGAGCCTGGGTCTTGGCGACGTCTATCCGTTGCTTGGTCAAGGCGTCTATGACGTTGCGATGACGGTCGCCGATTACGCGGTTGCTGATGCGCCCGAGCTGGAAGGCCTAGATGTGCCTTTGATTGCACTGACCGCAGATGAAGCACGTGCAATGGTCGATGCGGCGCGCCCCATGGTTGCCGACATCTTCCGTGATCGTTTTAACTCGCATGTCCTTGCGATAGCACCATACCCGCCGCAAGTTGTTTTCTGTAACGCGGACATTTCCAATCTTGATGACCTCAAAGGATTGAAGGTGCGTGCGTCGGGCCGCATGACGGCCAAATTGCTTGAGGCCCTTGGTGCAGAAAGCGTAAGCGTTTCCTTTGGTGAAGTTCCTGGTGCGCTGCAAACCGGCGCTGTTGATTGTGCGGTCACAGGCGCGGGATCAGGTTACAGCGCTGGCTGGTGGGAAGTATCGACGCATCTGTTGCCGATTCCTCTGGGTGGCTGGGATCCGGTCGTGACAGCGATAAACCTGGACAAGTGGAATAGCTTGGACGCGGATATGCAGTCCCTTATCTCAGGTGAAGTGGTCAGCGGATTTGAAGACCCTGCATGGGCCAGCGCACAAGATGCTTTGGTCAATGACATCTCTTGTCTTACCGGCAATGGCGAATGCCCTTCTGGTGAAGCGCGCTCTATGACCCTTGTTGACGTGAGTGACGAAGACTTTGACCGTGCCCGCAATATTCTGACGAGCGAAGTTCTGCCCGAGTGGGCCGAGCGTGCTGGTGGTGATTGGGCGACGCGTTGGAATGACAGCGTTGGCAAAGTTGTTGGTGTGACAATCAACTAACCCGCAGATCAAGGGACGTACCGAACCATGGAACTGAAGATGATACATGCCCTAAGGGTCATCAACAAAGGGGTCGCCTTCGTTGTTGGCTGCGGCCTGCTGCTTTGCGCAGGATTTGTGCTGGCAGACATCATCATGCGCCAGATCGGTACGTCCTTTGGTGGCACCGAAGAGATCGCGGGCTATGCTATGGCGCTCACGACCTCATGGGGCATGTCCTATACTCTGCTTGAGCTGGGGCATGTCAAAATCGATCTTTTACGCAGTCGCGCGGATAGCTTTAAACGCGCGCTATTTGATGTCTTTGCGATGATCGTGATGTCGGGTGTTGTCGGCGTCATTGCTATCAAGGCATGGCCTGTGCTGGAACGTTCCATCGAAAATGGATCGCGGGCCAACACACCCTTGGAAACACCACTTGCGTGGGTCCAGCTACCTTGGTTCGCGGGCTGGGTCTGGTTCGCATTGATGTCAACTTTGACGACGCTTGCAGCTCTAAGCCTGTTAATCAAACGCCGCCATGCTGAGACTGAAAACTTCATCGGCGCGTTCGCTGAGCAGGAGACGTTGAAATGATCGCATATGTTTCCGTTGGTCTATTGGGGCTACTTGCACTCTCGATCCCGGTTGGCATCGTGCTTTTTCTTCTGGGTTTTGGGATAGATACGTTTTTTTCCAGTTTTCCTCTTACACGCGGCCTTGGCAATATGGTCTGGTCGTCTTCAAACTCGGCAACCCTGATTGCAATTCCGTTCTTTGTGCTTCTCGGCGAAATCCTCGTGCGCAGCGGTGTTGCGACCCGGACTTATGCCGCCTTGGATCGGTGGGTGTCGTGGTTGCCCGGTGGTTTGGTTCATGCCAACATCGCGACGGCGACTATGTTTTCGGCCACTTCGGGTTCATCGGTGGCGACAGCCGCAACGGTTGCAACGGTTGCAATGCCACAGGCCGAAAAGCTTGGGTATGATCCCAAACTATTCTCGGGTGCGATTGCTGCTGGAGGGACTTTGGGCATTATGATCCCACCGTCGATCAATCTGATTGTCTATGGGTTCTTGACACAGTCGTCGATCCCCCAGTTGTTTCTTGCTGGTCTGATACCGGGCCTTGCACTGGCGGCTGGCTTTATGGCGGTTACCGTGATTATTTGCCTGATCCGGCCCGATCTCGGCGGTACGCGCCGCGCGTTTCCTTTTTCGCAGATGCTGCGGGCTCTTGTCGATCTGGTGCCAATCCTGATCTTGTTTGGTGTCATTGTTGGGTCGATTTATGCAGGTTTGGCGACGCCAACTGAAGCTGCCGCCGTAGGGGTTGCAGGGTCGCTTGTCATTGCAGCGGTCTTTGGCGGCGTTTCGTGGTCAATGCTGACACAAAGCCTTACCGGTACGGTTAAAATTACGTCGATGATTATGTTGATCGTCATAGGGGCTTCCTTCCTGAATTTCACGCTCGCCTCGGCTGGGCTTGGTCGCGAACTGACGGCCTTCATGACGGGCCTTGGTCTGACCCCTCTCAACACAATTCTCGTGGTGGTCGTGCTCTATATCGTCTTGGGGTTCTTCATCGAGACATTGTCACTTATGGTGGTAACCATACCGATCATTGTTCCGCTGGTCGTCGCCCAAGGATATGATGTCGTCTGGTTCGGTATCTTGATGATCGTTCTCATTGAAATGGCGCTGATTACGCCGCCCGTTGGTTTGAACCTCTACGTCGTGCAGGGCGCGCGCAAATCGGGCAGCCTCAACGAGGTCATGTTAGGTGCGCTGCCATATTGCCTCACAATGTTGGCAATGGCCCTCTTGCTGATTGCTTTCCCAGGCATTGCCTTGTTCCTGCCAAACGCCCTGCAGTAGGAAAAGAGGCTGTTGGTACCAACGGTAAATTCGGCCATGCTTGTGATAATCAACAGCTTGCCCATGGCAAAAACCCCATTCGCCACGGCGACGTGTTCATGTTGAACAGCCCTTTTCGCGATGAAACCTATTTAATTAGGCGGATGGCCGCGTTGCACAAAGCTGTTGAGCAACATAAAAATGCGCATCAAGCGCGGCAAAGGCTAAATCGGGGTCGCCCATAGCCCTAAAGGAAAGCCCGATTTTAATTTAGGTTGTCCCGGCTTAGCGCTTTGGAGCGTCAATTTAGAGAAGTGGAATGAGGCCAATTCGGAAATAGCCATTAGCGGGGACAAATATATTTAAATATCCATAATTACCCTGTTCGCCTTTATAGTTCTAGATTTGAATATTCTTTGAGGTAATAGGAGCCCTCCTGATCTTCTTATAAAGTCTTGGGTAGTCTAGAATCATTGTTAAACCTTTATTCATCTCAGGCGTGTACATAACTCATCCGTGTATTCTATTTCTAAGTCCTGCTACTTATACGCTAATTCATACCACTATTGGTTTTCTCGAATTTCGTTCCTCTGTTATCTGGATATATATTTTTCTTATTTGGTGTGTCAAAAACAACTGATTGTTTCCAGAATGGAAACCAGAGAAGCATAAGTACCTGATATCAAACAATATGTCAGTTTTATGGCAATTTGACCACATCTTTGTGTTTTCCAGATCTGCCTCTAAGCTCTATTGGGGGGCCTTGATTCTTCGGGATGGAGGCAGACGAACTCAATAGGTCAATATGGGGGGAGCTATGGATTTTCGTAGTGTAAGTGTAAAAAAGATGCGCGTATTTCTTTCTGTTGTGAATAATGGAAGCTTTACGAAAGCTGCTGCTGAGCAGAATATGAGTCAACCGGCAGCCACTATTGCTATTACTCAAATTGAAGAACTTTCTGGAACAGAATTGTTTGCGAGAAATGGCCAAGTTCGTACAGCAACTTTGACGCCTGTCGGCCAGAATGTGGCGCGTGTATTTTCAAGGGTTGTGGGCGGGTATGATGATGAACTTACCGCAATCAGCTCCAATAGCATTGCAATGGTGCAGAAGAGAAAGCTTCTGGTCCAAGGGAATCTCTTGCATCTGATAGATCCAAATTGGATCAAGGCCTTTGCAAACAGTACACTCAACGGTATTTCTATTGTTGAGAATGCAGATTGCGACGAGATTTTGGCGCAGGTCTCAAATCGCAACGCAGTTGCCGGCTTAATTGATGGCAAGGTAGAATCTGATGGCTGTGACTACTGGCCGATCCAGGATTACACATTTGACATTGTCGTACCAAATGCTTTTGCAGAGGCTTCCCTCAGCAGGCCCTCTGGGGGCTCTGCGCGAGATGATATGCTGTGTTGTGTTTTGGGTGGCGTAACACGACAGAAGGAGCGACAGATAAACCGATACATCGAGAAGAAATTCCCAGTATTTACGAATATAATGTATGTTGACTCGATTTCTCTGATCGAAAAAATGCTAAGAAATGGCTCCTGTGCTGCGGTTGTGCCGAGCTATGCCTCCAAGCTATTTTCACATAGCTTGGAATGCTCTACCGTTTCTTTGGCACCTGAAGTCAGCGGGGGATCGATAGGCTTGGTCACAAGCTTGAGCTACGCCAATCGGGCAGATTATTCAAATCTGTGCCGCATACCCACATTTGTTTCCCATGGTGATGAGGCTAAACTAAAAAGATATGACGATCTGGCGCATATCCCTATTTTCAATCCTGAACGTGCAATAGTAATTTAAGCGGCGGAGGCTTTATTGATGCCCACTTTGGAGGCCATCAATAAAGCCAAAGGCGGCTCTATCTTGGGTGCAAAAAATCCCATTCCAGAGCGACAGAGCGCGCAATTTTCGCACTATTTTCAACCAGGAAGCTACGTGGCTCGGATAGATAAGACGCGGTAAATTCCAATGGTTGTGGGCGAAAGCCGGGATCAAATTCAACGACCTGCCCGGATGCCAGGAAATCATTTGCAAGTGCCCGAGGATAAGGGCCAACCGCTATTCCTGCCGCAATCATTTTTAAGCTTGCGGATAAAGAGGCAGAGGCAAACACCCGAACTTTCGGACCAACAGTGCGCGAAAGCTCGGAAAGTAGTTCCCGATAAGGGCGCGTTTTGCTTGAATACGAAATTACCGGAATTTGCGTCATGTCAGTCGTGGGGTTTGTGGCGGCGCGGTACCAATGTAATTCAAACGGTGGAAGTGCTACATTTTCGACAGTAAACTCTGACACTGGACCCATCAGGAAGACAAGATCAAGCTTACGGTCAAGGAGTGCTGAACGCAAATTCAGGGAAATATCGACGGTCAGATCGACATTGACGCGCGGATATTCTTTACTGAACGCCTTGAGAAATTCTGGCAACCAAGCTTGTGCAATTGTTTCTGAGGCACCAACCCGAAAAAGGCCTTCTGTCTCGGCTGGATTGGCAACCCGCTGCTTGATCTCTTCCTCAACGAAAAGCATTTGTTCGGCATAGGATAGCAGCAATGTACCCTGCTTTGTCAGAATAAGGTCACCGGGGCCCCTCTCAAACAGAAAAACCCGCAGTTCTTGTTCAAGATTAGAAATCCGGGTGGAAACAGCTGGTTGCGACAGATGCAGACGATCTGCTGCCTTTCTGAAGCCGCCAAGCCGAGCGACCCAAAGAAAGGTCCGGATTTGTTCAAAGGTCATAGATCATCCATAATGTTTATTGAAAGAACGGCGCAACCATAAACAGGCCTTTCTAAGACGATAGCGTGTTGATTGTCACTGAGAACTGACCCGGCATTGTCACCGAGATCTGACCCACCCAGTCGTTATGTTCTTCGCGTCATGATGGCGTCAATGGTGCTGTCTCCTTTCGTTTCTTTTTCGCTGTCTCGGAGCTGGCCTTGAACCGATAGCTGTCATTGCCGGTCTCCAGGATGTGGCAGCGATGGGTGAGACGGTCGAGTAGCGCGGTGGTCATTTTCGCATCACCGAACACGCTGGCCCATTCGCTGAAGCTCAGGTTGGTTGTGATGATGACGCTTGTGCGCTCGTAAAGTTTACTGAGAAGGTGGAACAACAATGCGCCGCCCGAAGCGCTGAACGGCAGATACCCCAGCTCATCCAGGATCACCAAGTCGGTTTTGACCAGCGCCTCGGCGATCTTGCCGGCCTTGCCTTGGGCCTTTTCCTGCTCCAACGCATTAACCAACTCGACCGTCGAGAAGAAGCGCACGCGCTTGCGATGATGCTCGATTGCTTGAATGCCGAGGGCGGTGGCAACATGGCTTTTCCCCGTGCCGGGACCGCCGATCAGAACCACATTCTCGGCCCCATCCATGAACTCGCATCGATGAAGTTGGCGGACCAAGGCCTCACGGACTTCGCTGGCGGCAAAGTCGAAGCCAGAGAGATCCTTGTATGCCGGGAAGCGTGCTGCCTTCATGTGATAGGCGACGGAACGCACCTCACGTTCAGCCATTTCGGCCTTTAGCAGCTGCGATAACATGGGGATCGCTGCATCGAATGCAGGCGATCCTTGCTCATGCAAGTCCTGCACGGCTTGCGCCATGCCCGGCATCTTCAGGCTGCGCATCATTATGACGATGGCAGCACCGGCGGGATCATGACGCATGACGTATTCCTCCCGTGGTGCGCAGCCCATCATACCGTGCGACATTTGCCTCGGGTTCCTTGCTCAAAGAAAGGGCTGCGGGCGGTGTCACATCGGGCTGGTCTATCGGTGTGCCGTCCACCAGCCTGTGGAGCAGGTTCAGCACATGGGTCTTTGTTGGCACTCCTGCCTCGAGCGCCATTTCCACAGCACAAAGCACGGCCTGTTCATCATGCTGGAGCACCAGGGACAGGACATCGACTATCTCGCGATCGCCACCGGGCCGACGCAACATCTGATCCTGCAGCTTCCGGAACGCTTCTGGCATCTCAACGAAGGGAGCACCGTTCCGTAATGCGCCCGGCTTGCGCTGGACCACGGCGAGGTAATGGCGCCAGTCATAGGCGACACGCCCCGGCTGACGGTGCGATCGTTCAATGATGCGCTCATGCGTGCAGACCACATGCCCTTCGGCGACGATGACCAGCCGTTCGGGGTAGATGTGCAGGCTGACGGGCCGATTTGCGAAGCTGGCGGGCACTGAGTAGCGATTGCGATCGAATGTGATCAGGCAGGTGGGCGACACCCGCTTGCTCTGCTCGACAAAGCCGTCAAACATTGTGGGCAGTGGCATCAGCGCGGGCTTTTCGGCCTCCCAGACATCGGCAATGCTGCCAAGTAGGGTGCCATGCGCAGTCTCGGCCCATAGGAGCTTGCAGCGATCTTCCAACCACTCATTCAGCGCATTGAGGTTAGGAAAGGCGGGCATGAGCTGCCAGAGCCGGTGGCGGGCATCGCGCACATTCTTCTCGACCTGACCTTTCTCCCACCCTGCCGCTGGATTGCAGAACTCGGGATCAAAGACATAATGGCTGGTCATCGCCAGGAACCGTGCGTTTACATCGCGCTTCTTTCCGACGCCAATCCGGTCGACGGCTGTCTTCATGTTGTCGTAGATGCCGCGACCCGGAACACCCTCAAACACCCGGAAGCCATGCCAGTGGGCATCGAACAGCATCTCATGCGTTTGAAGCAGATAGGCCCGCACCAAGAAGGCCCGGCTGTGCGACAGCTTGATATGGGCGACCTGAAGCTTGATGCGCTCGCCGCCGACATAGGCCCAGTCCTCACTCCAATCGAATTGAAACGCCTCGCCAGGCTGGAACACCAGCGGAACGAAGACCCCGCGGTCAGTCGTATGAGACGCGCGTTGACGTTCACCCCTCCAGTCCCGCACAAAGGCCGCGACACGCTCATATGAACCATCAAAGCCAAGCTGCACCAGATCGGCATGCATCTGCTTGGCGGTTCGCCGCTCCTTGCGTGATTTGCGCTGCTCAGACACCAACCAGGCTGTCAGCTTCTCAGCATACGGATCCAGCTTGCTCGGACGGTCCGGCATCTGAAACTCAGGCTCAACAATCCCGGCCCGCAGATACTTCTTGATCGTGTTGCGAGACACGCCTGTTCGCCGCGCAATCTCGCGAATGGGCACCTTGTCTCGCAGCGCCCATTTTCGAATAACCCTCAAAAATCCCATGTCTACCACTCCAGTAGCCCCCAGCTGAATCAAGCAGGGACAAGGTTGCACATGGGTCAATTCTCAATGACAATTTCTGCAGTTGCCGGGTCAGTTCTCAGTGACAATCAACACGTCGCCAATTTGACTGCATTGGGCGGCGAAGAATACGATATACTTCTCGATGACGATAAGCTGGATACAAGCGCGCCCTCCATCGATCTTTCAATCGGCATAAGTGAAGCTTATTTCCAAATAAAGCTAATTATCGTAGATAGTTCTGTCACGTTGTTAGAAAGAACTGCTCCGACCCCAAAACATGGATCCCTTCCAGATAATGCACGCGTTACCGTATCCGTCTGCTTGCCAAGCTTCGCTTCGAACCTTGACGAAATAAAGGGTGTTTCACCCGGGGACGTTGTGTTTCTTCCCGGAACCTTTCCTGCCGATCTGCCAATTATGGTATCAGTCGGTGGCGCACAGTTTTGGGAGGGAACCTGTTCTGAAACCGGAGAATGCACAATTGTAAACTCTATCTGAGGAACCTCTTTTGGATCACGCGCTTAACCATTCCGAAGAAGAGCATACGCCGGATAGAACAGATACATCTTTTGATTTGGCCGGACCCGATCTTACAAATGTGCCTTTAGAAATAGATTTTAGTCTTCTACATACCAAAATGACGGTTGGCGAGGTTTCGACGATTTCACCAGGTATCATACTGGATATTGTCCTTGATCTGGACAAGCCAATCGATGTGTCCATCGGCGGTGCGATAGTTGGAAAAGGGCGACTTATAAAAGTTGGTGATAAAGTCGGGGTTCAAATCATCAAGTGGAGCGCATCGAGCTTTAGCAGCAATGAATGATATCCCCGCCTTTATTCCATCTCTGCTAGGTTTACTCGTCCTGGGGTTTATCCCATTCCTGGTAGTTATGGGAACTTCATTTACCAAAATTGTTGTCGTTCTTACGCTGCTTCGGACCGCGTTGGGTGTTCAGACAGCTCCTTCGGGCTTGGTTATCAACTCTATTGCTTTAACGTTGACGGCGTTCATCCTGGCACCTTTAGGCAATCAGTTGTTGAATGAGATCGACGTGAGAAACCTGTCAATGTCATCTTGGGATGATATGATGGGCGTTTACGGTGTGGTTTCAGACACGTTCACAGAGTATCTCTATAAATTTTCGGGTGAAAATGAGCGTGAGTTTTTTATGAGCGCCGCGCAAGACATTTGGCCTCCAGATATGCATCAATACGTTTATGACAAAAACCTGCTTATTCTACTACCTTCACATATTGTAACAGAGCTTACGAAAGCCTTTCAAATAGCATTTCTGATCTTCCTGCCGTTTGTTGTGATTGATATGGTAATATCAAATATTCTGTTGGCTGTTGGTGCAATGATGATGCCACCAACTCTCATCTCGCTTCCGATTAAGTTATTGCTATTTGTCGCCGCTGACGGTTGGAATAAATTGTTGAACAGCTTGCTTCTAAGCTACGCGTAGGTTCTCAAGATGACCCCGGATATCATTCTATACTTTGCCAAAACCGCAATTTCCTTGATGCTGTTTATGTCGCTCCCTGTAATCGTAGCGGTGACCGCCGTCGGGTTGGTGATTGCGCTTTTGCAAACGCTGATACAACTTCAAGAGCAAACCTTGGCATTCGCCTGCAAGTTGGTCACGCTTGTCGTGGTGGTCAGCTTTTCAGGCGATTGGTTGTCAAATGAAATCGTGATGTATCTCGAAAACATCTTCGCCAGAATTGCCGAAAACTAGATGTTTTATTCGGATGTGACAACATTTGAGATTTCCGATTTAAAGACATTAGCCCTCGCCTTTATATTATGCTGCTGTCGGCCGCTCACGTTTGTTCTAAGCTCGCCATTTTTTGGTGCCAAAAGCGATGAGCCGAAGTGTTCGGTTTGGAGTTATCGCGTCTATTGCGTTCATTATCACGCCGATTGCATTTAGCGATTTTGATGGCGGGCTCATAAAAGTTGAAACGTATCTGGTTCTTGCCCTGAAGGAATTTATAATAGGCTTAGTTTTAGGCGGCGTCGTCTGGATGCCGGTTCGAGGTTTGGAATTTGCGGGCGTCTTGCTGGACACGCAGCGTGGCAGTACAATGGGCCAAGATTTCAATGTTATCTTTAATGCTCCCCAGACATCCTATACAGCAATTTTCCTTACGCAGGTGTTTAGCGGGCTATTTTTCACGACCGGGGGATGATACTTGTTATGCATGTCATTGTGCAAAGCGCCAGTTTCTGGAGCCCGACTGGAACTTGGCCTGATTTGGATGCCGATCTTCTACAACTGTTTGGTAGTATCGCAGGGGCATTGTTGCTTAGCGCGTTGATGTTCACGCTGCCGATTTCTGGTTTTATGCTGCTCGCTGACATTGGTATTGCGTTTATCGCGAAAGGGGCTCCCACCCTGAATGCTATGACGTTTGGGATGCCCGTAAAGTCGGGGATCATGCTTATCATGTTGTTCTTTTATGTCAGTATTGGATTTCCAATAATCATGGAAAACTTCGAGGGGTCTACAAATCTATTGTTGAAGATATTTAGCGATGTCAGGTGAAAAGACCGAAAAACCAACGGATAAGAAACTAGAGGACGCGGCTGAAAAGGGTCAGCTGCCTCAGCGTAAGAATGTTCTTGAAACGGCTACCATGTTGTTTGCCGGCCTGTTCGTTGCTGGCATGTGGAAGTCTGTTGGTGCGAAGATGACGCACGTCTTTGAGGTCGCTCTTGTCAATTTCGATATGACATTTAGCGCCAAATTGAGCTATACTCTTCCGGCCGTCATTGATGTATTCAAATTTGCGGTTATTTTTGCTGTAGGGAGTGGTGCATTCGTTTTGGTGTTAAATCTATATTTGAACAAATTTAACTTTGCGCCAAAAGCACTTGCTCCAAAATTTGAGAAATTAAATCCGATTAATGGCTTTAAGCAGATTTTCTCGATGAGCACCCTGTACAATTTTTTTCGACTTCTTGTCCTATTTATATCTCTGTCGTCAATCCTCTATCTTGTAATAGCATTTAACATTAAAGAAGGACTGGCTGCCAGTAGATGCGGGATAACTTGTTTGGCGGGTTTCTTTCCTCCGATCTTTTTTCAACTTATTTCTTTTTTTCTTATGGTCTTGGTCATTTTGGCTGTAATCGATTTCAGGGTTCAGTCCGCCTTGCACATTAAACAGAATAAGATGTCAAAAGATGATGTCAAAAGGGAACATAAGGGGTCGGAGGGGGATCCCATGATCAAATCCAAACGTCTTGGCATCGCTTTTGAAGATGCATTTAGTCCTGGCGTCAAGGAGGTCACCCATGTTGTGTATTCTTCGGATGCTTTGGTCGCGATGCGTTATGAAAAAGCTACGCCTGACATCCCTCCATTCGTGATTATGAAGGCTAAGGATGACGCTGTCCCTGACCTTGTGAAACGCTTCCAAATCATGGGTGCTAAATGTCTTAACCTGCCTACTGTTGCGGTCCGGTTCCATTTGGCGACAACCATTGGAAATTACGTCGGTGCAGCCGGGTCCATGGACGCCGCAAAAATCTTGCATAGGGCCGGTGATTTGTAGGCGATCAGGATGGAGGGTATTTGGTTCAGCCGGGCCTGAGCGTTTGAAAAAAGCGCCGCCCCCCCTTCAAGTTCGCGAAGGGGGGCGGCATCGGTTCAAAGCATTTCTAAGCCCGAATTAGTCGAGACCAAGCTCGTCAGCCAAACGGACACCGGGGTCGATGACCCGGACCTCGGCTTGATTGTATTCAGGCATGTTTTCAAGACGCTGTTCGGTCACGCCAGGCACAATCACCTCGTCACTGCGCAGGATCAGCTTCTCAAGCGGGATGGCGACCTCGTTTTCCCCCATGCCAAGGAAGCCACCTACGCCAATGATGGCGACCAGTGTGTTGCCCCGCATGCCGACGAAGTCGATCTCGCCCACGTCCTCTCCGTTCTCAGTCGAGACGCTGCGGCCTGTCAGCTCGTCAGAGCGCAGGTTGAAGATCGGCAGGACCTTGACGTCTTCTTGATAGCGCGAGCGGTCGCTCTTCAGCCATGTTGCCTTGGGCGTCGGCGTTGTAGTCTTCCATGACCACCCGGGCCTGCGCCTGCTCGACATCGACATTGGCGGCTTCAGATCCTTCAATCTTTACTGTCGGATCAGCCGGCTCCGCGACTTGCACGTTGGCTTCGGACCCCTGCTTAATGTTGACCTGAGGATCGCTTTGATCAACGTTTACCTCCGGGTCTTTCGCCTCTGCCACGTTTACGTTGGCTTCGGCGTTTTCAACAGTCACTTTCGGATCCGCTTCTTCAATGGTGATTTTTGGCTCGGGCCGTACGAACCTTACGACGGGCTCGGGCTGTTGCAGATCAACGATCGGCTCTCCGGTATCGACGTCCACTTTGGGTTTGGGAACCATGACGGTGACCACTGGTTCAGGAATGCGGACAGTCACCTGTGGCTGAGCCTGCTCAACTGTGATGATCGGGGCCTGCTGCTGAACCCTCACATTTGGCTCTGGAACGGCTACGGTTACTTCGGGCTGGCCCTGCTCAACTGTGACAACAGGCGCATCCTGAGAAACATTGACGTCCGGGTCTGGCACTGTGACGTCGACAGTAGCGTCCTTCTCTTCAACCACCACCTGACCGCCGGCGACATTGGCTGTCGCGGCAGGCTCAGTGCCGGATGCGGTTTCTTCGGAATTTTGGGTTGTTTGCGCCATCACAGGGGCGGCAGCAAATAGGGCAGCGGCAGAAACGCCAGCGAGCAGAGTTTTTGTATATGTTTTTCTATATGAAGTCATTTGTCTCCTCCAGTAATTGTGCACGTGGTTTCGAAACAGGAAGTGTTTCGATTTCATGTCTACCCAACCGGCGAATTTCAGCGCAGTTCCATAAAAACCGCTGCACATTTTTCGGAACTTTTGGTGCCAGAGTGCGTTCGCGCTGCGGTCTGCCTATCGTGCGCGCCCCGACAGAAACAACGCCGCGTGATGGCACACCGCTTCTCCACAAACCGTCCTCGCGGCGTTCCAGCGTTCAGTGGGGGGATCCCAGCGATGACACCGGCCGCAGTCGAAATAATCTGCGGAAGGCTCGCTACCAACTGGATGCAATCAGCACACCAAAGCGCGATCTCCATCCGGTGAAAATTGTGCTATTGCTTTCGTGCGATGTCAAAGAGCTAGTCCTAGTGCTTCAAAGCACGGACGAAGCCGAAGATAACCTTGGGCATTGAGTACGCGGGCTTTGAAACCATCATACGCTCGACACTATACGACCACCGATACCAATTATTACATAAGATTGATTATCAGATTCTCTACTGTAAGCGCAAAGTTAGAATGTCCCACATCTGCAAAGTAGAAGTGTCACACTTCCCTGTTGACCGAGCAGGATTGGAGTGTGGCCGTGGGATTGATCATCATGAGTGAACGCGAACTGAACCGCATTGAAGTACTGAGCCAAGTGACCCGTGGTGTCATGACGGCTGTGACCGCTGCCAACGTGCTGGGACTGAGCCGACGACAGGTCCACAGGTTGCTGAGGGATTTTCAGACGGGAGGTCCTGGTGCCATCCGGCACAAGGCGCGCGGTCGCAAATCCAACAACTGGATTGACCCTGCGGTACGTGAGTTCGCAGTGGCCTTGGTCAGAGAGAAGTACAGCGATTTTGGGCCCACATTTGCTGCCGAAAAGCTGGCAGAAGACCATGATCTGAAGGTCTCGCGTGAGACCCTGCGCAAGTGGATGCAGGACGCCGGGATCTGGCTGTCGCGCAAGCAACGTCGCACATTCCATCAGCCCAGATTGCGCCGGGAATGTTTCGGCGAACTGATCCAGATCGATGGTTCAGATCATCGCTGGTTTGAAGATCGTGGGCCAGCCTGCACCCTGCTCGTTTTCATAGACGATGCGACCAGCACGCTGATGCAATTGCGATTTGTGACCTCGGAAAGCACGTTCAGCTATTTTGAGGCGTTGAATCTGTATCTGGCGGCCCATGGCCGGCCGGTCGCGTTCTACTCTGACAAGCACACGGTGTTCCGTGTGGCCCAGCAAGGCGCCAAGACGGGTCACGGGATGACCCAGTTCGGTCGTGCCATGAATGAGCTCAATATCGAGATTTTGTGCGCCAACAGCTCTCAGGCCAAGGGGCGCGTCGAACGGGCCAATCGGACATTGCAGGACCGGTTGGTCAAGGAGTTCCGGCTGGCCGGGATCTCTGACATGGAGGCTGCCAACGCCTTCCTGCCCGAGTTCATGGCACGGTATAACGCCC
This sequence comes from uncultured Alphaproteobacteria bacterium, assembly GCA_963728645.1. Lineage (GTDB taxonomy): Bacteria > Pseudomonadota > Alphaproteobacteria > Rhodobacterales > Rhodobacteraceae > Sulfitobacter. The sequence goes on from CAVSLU010000004.1 coordinate 179,459, forward strand.
GGTTTGCAAAGATTCCGCGCCGTCCTGACAACCTGCACAGGCCCATGAACATCGAGCCAAGCCGGTTGCGCGATGTCTTTTGCCTGCGCGACGAACGCTATGTCGGCACGCAGCTGGCGTTCTCCTTCGAGCGCCAGCGGATCATCCTGACGGAGAACGAGATCACGCGTGGCCTTGTAGGCAAATACGTCGACAGCTACGCCTTTCCGGACGGCCGCCTGGAGTTCCGCTGGCAGGGTATCTCACTGCCCTACTCCGTCTTCGACAAGGACCAGCGCGTCACGCACGCGGCGATCACCGAGAACAAGCATCTCAGCGCGGTGCTGGAGCATATCAAAACCGAACAGGACAAGGGACCGCCCAAACCGCGTCGTGCAGGCAAGCAGGCGACCGTCTACGTCCCGAACGGTCGACGCAATACCGAAGGCTGGAATTCGAAACTCGCCCGCCGCGCAAAGGCGAAAGCTGACCGCATCATACCCCGCCGAATGACGCAAACAGCATGGCTGTTCAGGGCTGCGATATTTGAGGTCTCCGCCCTGCCCAGCCATGCTGCAACACCGCACTTGGGACATTTCTACTTTGCACGCCGAG
>CAVSLU010000005.1:0-49822 GCA_963728645.1 uncultured Alphaproteobacteria bacterium
ATCCGGTGAGACGACCCATCTTATCCCCCTCACTGACCTGCTGGAGCCTGCCCCATGAGCGATCTTTTTCTAGCCCGCGCAATCCATTTCGATGAAAGCGACCGCAACGTGTTCCATGTGCCCGCCCGTACCGGCGAATGGTGCGTGTCCGGCGGGTTCGAGTTTTCCAACTGGTCCGAGGGCGACCTGACAGGCAAGGCGCGGCAGGCTTTTGCAAACGGTTGGATGGGTGTTGAAACCTTTGGCCGTGTGACATTCGTCGCCGTTACCAAAGTCGAACCCTTCGAGATCGAGGCGATTACACGGCAACTGATGAAGCACTTCGTTGAAATCTACGGTGCCCCCTCACCAGAGGCCGCCCGCCCTGTTGCGACGGAAGAGGTAAACCAGATGATGGAGCTTTGTGCCGACCACGCACCCAACACGCTTTTGACCGTCGCGCGCGAATTGTCTGACAGCGGCGTACGCGAAAGCTATCGGTTCATCGAGCCACAGGATGCGGGCATCGATCAATTTGCCGTTCATGGATCGCTGGACGATGACCACGGCGGGCACGGGCATTCACATTAATTCAAAAGCCTGCGTTACAGTGAACTTGTGAAGAAAAACGCGGGGGCCGGTACAATAAACGGCCCCCGCTTTTTTGCATTAGCTTGGGGGCAGAATGACTTTGTCGACCACATGGATCACGCCGTTCGACGCTTCGATGTCGGGCGTCGTCACGGTTGCATCATTGATCATGACCCCGTCGGACAGATCGACTGTCAGATCACCACCCTGAACCGTTGTTGCCATCATGCCGTCCGTCAGGTCGGTGGACATGACTTTGCCCGGCACGACATGGTAGGTCAGGATGGACACCAGCTGATCCTTGTTTTCCGGTTTCAGCAGCGTTTCGACAGTACCCTCGGGCAGCGCTGCAAACGCTTCATCCGTGGGGGCGAAGACGGTAAACGGGCCGTCGCCTTTCAGGGTTTCGACCAGGCCGGCCGCTTCAACTGCGGCGACCAGAGTGGTGAAGGATCCAGCCTCGACGGCTGTATCAACGATGTCTTTGGAGTGGCTGGCTGCAAATGCAGGCATCGCCATCAATGAAACTGCGGCAGTGGTAGCTAGAAAAGTTCTACGAAACATTATTGTCTCCCTTTGGTAGCAAAAAACCCCAACACCGCGTCAGGGCTTGCCGACATATAGGAAGTTCGGGATCAACAGACAGTATCCAGCGATTGAAATTGAATTTGACCGTTGCGAAGTTCGACCTAAGCAACAGGCTTCCCTGTTTTCCAATAACATTAAAGTTACAAAAATCGGGAAACTTCCGGGCCTCTGACGCGTGTATGTCCGCCATTTTTTGGACGCAAAGCAAAAAGCCCCGGCGTTTCCACCGGGGCTTTGTCGTTTCAGAAAGTGGCTTGCGGATTACTCCTCGGCACCTTCTTCTTTTTTGACTTCTTCGCCGGTTTCCTGATCAACGACTTTCATCGACAGGCGCACCTTGCCGCGATCATCAAAGCCAAGAAGTTTGACTTTTACTTCCTGACCTTCTTTCAGAACGTCGGACGGATGGTTCAGGCGACGATTTTCGATCTGGGATACGTGGACCAGACCGTCGCGCTTGCCAAAGAAGTTCACGAAAGCACCGAAATCGACGATCTTGACGACGGTACCGGTGTAAACCGCACCCTCTTCTGGCTCGGCCACGATGGACCAGATCATGTCATAGGCTTTCTTGATCGAGTCGCCGTTCGGCGATGCAATCTTGATGATGCCTTCGTCGTTGATGTCGACCTTGGCACCGGAGACTTCGACGATTTCGCGGATGACCTTACCGCCGGACCCGATGACTTCACGGATCTTGTCGGTCGGAATCTGCATCGTTTCAATGCGCGGCGCGTGGACCGAGAATTCGCCCGCACCAGAGATGGCTTTGTTCATCTCGCCCAGAATATGGATGCGGCCTGCTTTGGCTTGGGCCAATGCTTTCTCCATGATCTCGGGCGTGATGCCTGCGATCTTGATGTCCATCTGCAGCGACGTGATACCTGCTTCGGTACCGGCAACCTTAAAGTCCATGTCGCCAAGGTGGTCTTCGTCACCCAGGATGTCGGACAGGATCGCGTAGGAACCGTCGTCTTCCAGGATCAGACCCATCGCAACACCGGCAACGGGTGATTTAAGCGGAACGCCCGCGTCCATCATGGACAGGGAGCCACCACAAACCGACGCCATCGAGGAAGATCCGTTCGATTCAGTGATCTCGGACACAACGCGGATGGTGTAGGGGAAGTCGGTGGAGGCTGGCAGAACCGCCTGCAACGCACGCCACGCCAGCTTGCCATGACCGATTTCGCGACGGCCGGGGCCGGATACGCGACCAACTTCACCAACCGAATAGGGGGGGAAGTTGTAGTGCAGCAGGAAGTTGGATTTGAAATTGCCGTGCAGCGCGTCGATGAACTGCTCATCGTCGCCGGTGCCCAGCGTGGTCACAACCAGACCCTGCGTTTCGCCGCGTGTGAAAAGCGCCGACCCGTGGGTGCGTGGCAGGATGCCGGTTTCAGCAACGATGTCGCGGATCTCATCCGTTTTGCGGCCGTCGATGCGTGTGCCGGTTTTGACGACATCACCGCGCAGGATGGACGCTTCGAGCTTTTTCAACGCCGACCCAAGGTTCGCGTCTTCTTTTTGCTCGTCTGTCAGCGCGGCTTTGATTTTTTCGCGGGCTGCCGCAACGGCGGCTGGTGCGCTCTTGCTTGTCTGCAATCGCAAAGGCGGCGCGCATTTCTGTCTCGCCAGCGGCTTTGACAGCAGCGGACAGGTCGGAATAGTCGACCGGCTTGAAATCAAACGGCTCTTTCGCGGTGTCTTCGGCCAGATCAATGATCAGGTCGATGACCGGCTGGATCTGCTCGTGCGCGAACTTGACCGCACCCAGCATCTCTTCTTCCGACAGCTCGTAAGCTTCGGATTCAACCATCATAACGGCTTCTTTGGTGCCGGCGACAACCAGATCAAGACGCTGTTCGGGGTTCAGGCGCAGGTCCTGCATGTCGTCGACTGTCGGGTTCAGCACATAGTTGCCACCCTCGAAACCAACGCGGCACGCGGCGATCGGGCCACGGAACGGCGCGCCGGAAATGGTCAGCGCAGCAGAGGCCGCGATCATCGCGACCATATCGGGATCATTGACCAGATCGTGCGACAGAACGGTACACATCACCAGCACTTCGTTCTTGAAGCCGGGAACGAACAGCGGGCGGATCGGACGGTCGATCAGGCGGGCTGTCAGTGTTTCTTTCTCGGTGGGGCGGGCCTCACGCTTGAAAAAGCCACCCGGCACTTTACCGGCGGCATAGTATTTTTCCTGATAGTGAACGGTCAGCGGGAAAAAGTCCTGACCGGGCTTTTGCTGACGTGCAAAAGTGACGTTGGCCATGACGCTGGTTTCGCCCAGTGTCGCAATGACCGAACCGTCCGCCTGACGGGCCACTTTGCCGGTTTCCAGTGTCAGCGTCTCTTCGCCCCACTGCATGGATTTTGTTGTTACGTTAAACATCTACGTTTCCTGTTTCGGCCCGCGTTGGGCCATTTGCGTAGGGGGCATATTCCCCCTGAACTCCGGTATCTTCTTTGTCGGGCGCTGGAGTCCGGGCGCCGGCTTTCAGATTGTGTGGCCTTACATCAGTTTGGTCACGATGGGAAGGGAAGCGTTGTCGCGCACCTTATCCGGTGGGGCCAGGCGGGATATGGCCTGATCATTTCCGATTAAGATCCCGATAAATCGGCGCGAACCGTGCCGACCGGAACATGGCAGGTGTCGAAGGCCGCGCTTTCCCGGCAGAAACTATTTTGCTGTGTCTATCCTGATGCTTTTGTGCGCCAAAGAATGAAGAGACCTGAAAAAGCGATCAAGCCGGACCCCAAAACCATTGTCGAGCTAAGCTGTTCGTTGAAAAACACAACGCCCAAAGTGATCCCGAAAAGCAACCTTGTGTATCTGAAGGGCGTCACGGCAGAAACCTCGCCAATGCGCATCGCGATCATGAGGCATGCGTATGCCGTTACGCCCGCAACAATGGCACCCGCCAGATGCAATGACGTCTCAAGATCAGGGACCGAAAATGCCGTGCCCTGCCAGGCCGAGATGATCGCGCCAGCAATAACAACTGACAGAAAACCGTAGAAACCCAGTGCAGAAATGCTAAGCGTGGAGGGCGCAGCCCGGCTTGCAAGGTCGCGACCGGCGAAGCCAACCATGCCGATAACGGCCAAAATGGACAGCGCCGAAAAGCTGTCTGTTCCCGGTTGGATGATAACAATGACACCACACAAGCCGACGATGATCGCAAACCACCTGCGCCATCCCACAGTTTCGCCGAGAAACAAAGCCGCCCCCGCGACCACGACCAACGGGGTCGCCTGCAAGATGACTGTCGCAGCCGACAGGGGGGTCAGGGTGATGGCAAGGACATAGAACAGGCGGCCCGAGATTTCAAAAACCACGCGGATGCGCATCGGACGGGAAACGACGTCTCGACCAAACAAGGGTTCATTCTTTAAAAATGCCAGACACGCAAAGATCACTGCCCCGCCTGCACCGAAAACTGTCAGGATCTGACCAACAGACAGAACCGAAGACGCGGCTTTTACAAAGGCATCCTCGACGGCAAAAAAGGCCATAGATGCAATCATCGACATGCTGCCAAGAATATTTCCGCCGCGATCAATTCGGATGTTTGTGGTCAAGGGCGTCCCTATTCACGTGTCAGTCAAAGGCACAATTTCAGTGCGTGGTGCCGTATTTCTGGCTTGAGGCACCGTGGTCGCAATAGTCGGGCGCTGTCAATCCGGCCCCGTGGCAGATTGATTCTTTGCCCCCATAGTGTCCTGCCACCTTGGCAAAAGCGGTCAATCCGCAGATTGTGCCCCGCTGCGATTTATCCAGCGCATTTTTGAATGGTCACCGAAATGCAGTTTTATTGGGCGAAAACTAAAAAGCCGCGCCCTTTGTCGGGGCGCGGCTTTCGAAATGCAGAAAAACCAGAACGGTTTAGCGGCGCAGGCCAAGGCGCTTGATCAGGTCCTGATAACGCTCTTCGTTTTTGCCTTTGACATAGTCCAAAAGCTTCCGGCGTGTCGCAACCATTTTCAACAGACCACGGCGGCCGTGGTTGTCTTTTTTATGGGTTTTGAAGTGCTCGGTCAGCGTGGCGATGCGCGACGACAGAATGGCAACCTGTACTTCGGGCGACCCTGTGTCACCTTCTTTGGTTGCAAATTCTTTCATGACGCGTGCTTTTTCTTCCAGCGTGATCGACATCGGGGTCTCCTTTTCAAAAGGTTAAAGTGATGGCGCAGGCCGGGATGTCGTCCAGCACAGGCCCATGGAGTATCGCCCCGAATAGGAATCACGGGCGATGGGGGCGTATAGGAAAGTTTACGGTCCTTGGCAAAGGAATATTGACCGGTTCAGGAATGCCGCCCGCCCGGAAGAATGATCAGATTGCAGCAGTATGTTGTGCGGCAATTGCCAGCCCGGCCGTAATGGCAGAGGTAAACGGCACCAGCGCAATATCCGCGACCGTGATAGGCTCGCTGCCCTGCACAATCGCCACAGTGACGCCGTCAAGCGATATATGGGTCTGTTCCGGATCGTCTGGGTCGGGGGCGACGCTGACCGTCGGTTCCTGACTGCCGTCCTGACTGTCATCCCAAACCACCAACAGGCTGTCATCATTGGCGACATAATCCTGGATATGCGCGGCGTGGCCTTGGCCGATCCAATCGCCAAACAGGATACTGTCTGCCCCATCGCCTGCGGTAACGGTATCGTCGGCACCGGCAATGATCGTATCGTCGCCGCCCCCGCCATTCAGGAAATCCCCCGCGTCGCTGTCGTCTATCCCCGTGATGTCGGGGTTATCTTCAACCCCACTGACCACATCGTTGCCCCAGCCGCCCATCAGCATATCCGCACCGCGCCCGCCGGTCAGGAAATCATCACCAAGGCCCCCCATCAGCGCATCGTCACCATCGTCGCCAAACAGCGCGTCGTCCCCGGCAGAGCCATTCAGGCTGTCATTACCCGCACCGCCCCGTAGTACATCATCGTCGTTGTGGCCGGTCAGGCTGTCATTTTCGGCACCGCCATTCAGCCCGTCGTTTCCGTCGTCGCCGTGCAGATCATCGTCGCCCGCGCCGCCGTTCAGCGTATCGTTGCCCGCGTCCCCGGTTGCATAGTCATTGCCATCGTTCCCGTTGATCAGGTCATCCCCACCATAGCCGCCGATCTGGTCGTTTCCGGCCCCGCCTTGCAGCAGATCCGCATCAGGCGTTCCGGAAATGATCTGTCCGGTATCGGTCACACTGTCATCGGGCATGTCGTCTTCAGAAGTGTCGTCAACATCGACATCGACAAAGGCCACCGCCCCCACCGCCATCAACCCCATCAATCCAGCCAAGAAAAGCATTTTGAAGTTCCACATATATCGATACGCAATCGGCGTATCGCCCCGTTCAAATCATGCTCATGGTTCGACGCTCACGTCAAAAACATAAGGGTAAACAGGTTAATGGGCCGCTAAAGCGTCCATGGAACAGGCGTCTGGGAATAGGGTATATAAAGCGGATGCTTCGGATGTCCGCCCTTCGAGAGACCCAAATGATACAATGGCGCACCCAGCGACCGCAGCAACCGTTCGACAGCCGCCCCTCGTCCCAGGTGCGCGCCGTGAGTCCCCCAGGCGACAATGATGCGGTCAGCCCAAGCCGCGCTGTCGCGCAGAACCGAATCATTTTGGGGCCCGATCGGGTCAGATGCCTGTCGCATTCGTTTCGGATCGGTGTCGCGCCACGCGAAAATATTCGTGACCTCAAAGCCGCCAGCACCCAGCGTGCGCGCGCGCCTTTCGCAGCGCTCGACCGTTGGATCATTTTCAATCTCGTTCGCCTTTGAAGGATTAAGCATGATGAACGCCAGTTTATCGCCCGTCTGGTCCCAGACGCGGCTCAAGCGATAGCGATAGCGTTCGCAGTCAGAATATACGGCGGTTGAGCGTACATCCCCCTTGGCGTGATGACGGGTGATCACAGATCTTTGGGCGGATTGAACACCCGCGATGGATGCAATTCGCCCGCCTTATAGCGCCCTACCGCAACGGCGTTCCCCTCAAACGAGGCCCATGCCTCATCGCCGTATTCGACGCCGGATGCCATTACCATACCGGGGTTGCCATTGCGCAACCGGGCGGCACCTTCCGGTGTGGCCTTGACCTCGGGCAGATCCTGTAACCCGTGCTCAAGCGGCAAAAGATGGGCGTCCAGCGCATCGGTGCGGGCCATGTCCTCGATCTGGTCCAACGTCAGTCCAGCGCTGGCTTCAAAGGGGCCGGACCAGAGGCGGCGCAGATCGCGTACATGGCCCAGACACCCCAAAGCGGTTCCCAAATCCCGCGCGATGGATCTGACATAACCGCCTTTGCCGCAAACCATCTCAAGCGTGACATGGTCGGGATCGGGGCGATCGATCAGCAGCAGGCTTTCAACCCAAAGCGGCCGGGCTGCCAGTTCCATTGCCTCGCCTTCGCGGGCCAGCTTATAGGCCCGCTGGCCATCGACCTTGACGGCGGAAAACTGCGGCGGAACCTGCTGGATATCGCCGACAAAGCCCGCAAGGGCCGTCTTGATCGCATCATCGCTGGGGCGCAGATCCGATGTTGCCAATACCTCGCCTTCCGCATCATCGGTGTTGGTCGAGGCCCCCAGACGCACAGTAAATTCATAGGCCTTAAGCGCATCTGTGATATACGGAACCGTTTTGGTCGCCTCTCCCAGTGCGACCGCCAGAACACCGGTGGCGTCCGGGTCAAGCGTACCCGCGTGGCCCGCCTTGCTGGCATTAAGCGCCCATCTGACCTTGTTCACCACCGTGGTCGACGTTGGCCCGGCCGGCTTGTCCACCACGAGCCAGCCTGAAATATCGCGCCCTTTGCGTTTGCGTGCCATGTCTGCTGCCCTTTTTCAAAGTTTGCCCGCGTGTATCAAAGGCACCGCTGCATTGCCCAGACCCTGTTCTTCCAAATGGAAAAAAATCCTCGCCGAAGGCATAAAAGTTCTACCAGGTACCGGCGAATTCAAGTGTCAGTCTATTTGTCTCTCACGACGCCGATAATAGGCCCCAGCGGGCTGAAGCCGATGTCGTTCCGATTCAGATCGGGCGCGCGCAACCGCGAGACATTGCCGTCGAGATAAAGCGCATTCGGCATCTTCAAATGATCGCGAAAGAACACTGCAAAATCATAAAAGTTGATGACATCGTTCGAGATAACGAAACTGGCACGCTTGCCGTCCGCGCTTGTACCCACGCCATTGCGGACATAGCGTGAACTGCCATCCTCAAGAAATCGGGGATGCAGCTTGCCGTCGATGACCAGCATGGGGCCGGACTGTGTTGCGCTGGTGCACTTGGGCTTTTCGCGGGAAAAGCGCTTTGTCTCGATCACATCCGCACGGCCTTTGCGCAGGCACAGCACGCCGTTGGGCAGCAACCCGAAATTGCCCGGTCCCGCGCTGGTGACGACCCCCTGACGCTCTTTTCCGTTCTCCAGATAATACCCCACGGGCGCGCGATCTTCATGGTACATGCCCGCGTTCATCGCAAAGCCCAGCTTTTTGCCCTGCGCCCCTAGGGCAGCATCCAGCGTGTTGAAATAGCCATAGGCCTTGCCGTTCCGGTCAAACAGAAAAAGCGCCAGCCTGTCGCGTGTCAGGTCAACGTTGCAAATGGCAAAACTGTTGCCTTGATACATCTCGTTCCTGCAGGTCTCACCCTTGGCCGGGCTTGTAAACCAGCCAAGCGACAGGGCCAGGACGAGAACGCGTATCACGCCTGGCCTGTGTCAGTATCGCCCGTATCCATATCAGGCACATCGGTATCCGGCGCATCCGCGTCACGGCGCACTACGTCCTGTGCCAACATGCGGCGTGTCTCATCCATCCGGTCAAACGTTTCGTCCAGTTGAAAACGTAGATCGGGCGCGTATTTCAACACAAGTTTTTTGGACATGAGACGGCGCAACTCGCCCTTGTTTCGGGCCAGCAGGTGAAGGACATTCTCGCGCCCTTCTCCGCCAAGGGGCAACACATATGCTGTCGCGATCTTGAGGTCGGCAGACGCGCGGACTTCTCCTACCGTGATCGACATGCGGTTAAGTTCGGGATCGTGCACATCGCCACGCGCCAAAACATCCGACAGGGCGCGGCGGATGGTTTCCCCCACACGAAGCTGCCGTTGCGATGGGCCGGAGCCCTCTTGAAACTTGTTCTTTGCCATAGGCTTCATCTAAGGGGTTGCAGAGGTTTTGCCAAGCGGGTCGCAGCGCGCTAAACCGGGCGGAACAAAGGAGCACGATATGACCGAACAGCCAGGTATCACGATTACAGGGGCATCGGGCCGAATGGGTCAAATGCTGGTTGGGCTGGTTTCTGCCCATGACCGCGTGCGGCTGGTCGGTGCGGTAGAACGGCACGGCCATCCTTGGGTGGGGCAAGATGTCGGCGTGGCGATGGGCGGGGCGGCGTTGGGTGTTATCGTCACCGATGACCCGCTGGAAGCGATCGCGCCGGCCCAAGCGGTGATCGATTTCACTGCACCCGAGGCAACGCTTGAGTTTGCGGCGCTTTGTGCGCAGGCACGTGCGGTCCATGTGATCGGCACCACCGGCATGACGGATAGCCAGATTGCGGCACTTGATCCCGCTGCGCGCCACGCCGTGATCGTGCGGGCCGGCAACATGAGCCTTGGGGTCAACCTATTGACCCAATTGACAAAACGCGTGGCTGCGGCATTGGACGAAGACTTTGACATCGAGATCATCGAGGCGCACCATAACAAAAAGGTGGACGCCCCGTCAGGCACCGCGCTGATGCTGGGCGAAGCCGCTGCCGAGGGGCGTGGCGTCACGCTTGCGGATGTATCGGACCGGGGCAGGGATGGCATGACAGGGGCCCGCAGGCGCGGCGATATCGGGTTTGCCGCAATCCGCGGCGGCGACATTGTGGGCGAACATGATGTGCTTTTTGCGGCCGCGGGCGAACGGATCATCTTGCGTCACGTGGCGTCTGACCGGGCGGTGTTTGCGCGGGGCGCAATCAAGGCGGCGCTGTGGGGGCAGGGCAAGGCACCCGGTGCGTATGATATGCTTGATGTATTGGGTCTGAAGGACTGATCGACACCATCTTTCCTTCTTTCGGAATGAAACTAATTTAACTTTTGGCGCGTAGCTTTACCGGAACACACCGGCAGGAGATGACGATGAAAAATGTAATATTGGCTAGTTTCATGACCCTTTTCACGCTTTCCACGGCGGCCTACGCTGAATTTCAGACGGTGACGAATCAATCTGATTTTGTGTCCGTGGTCAGTGGCAAGAAATTGACGCGGCCTTTGGTGGAACTGCGCGTATCCCCGGACGGGGCCATCACAGGGACCGGTGCCGTCTGGGACGTATCGGGCAAATGGACATGGAAAGACGGTTATTTTTGCCGAACGCTTGAATGGGGCGGCGATAGTCTGGGATATAACTGTCAGGAGGTCGCCATTTCAGGCAGAAAGATCCGGTTCATCGCGGACAAGGGTGCTGGTAAATCGGCAGATTTCCAACTGCGCTAGGATAAGCCGTGCCAGCGGTGAGACGACCTGCGGCTTTTCTGACTGCCTCTAACCAATCCCCTGAAGCGATCAGAAATCGACGGCAATGCCCTTTTTCTCCCAATCGCCATAGCGAACAGGCTCTGGCCCGTCTCTGCCGCCCAGTTCCGGCGGCAAATTCTGGGGCTTTGCGTTCTTGCGCCGCTCTTCGGCTTCGGCAAGCGCACGCAAAGCGGCAGGCGGCAAGTCTTGGGCTATCATTGGTTTTGGATCTGGCGCGGGCTGGGGCGGCAGATCGGGTTCAGGCTCTGGCATGGGGGTAGGATCGTGGGGCGGTGATGGCATCGGGCGTTGGCCTGCATCGGTCATTGTCTCATCCTCTTGAGGCTACTGCCCCCTTGATATACGCCGTACCTGGGCCCAGACAACCCGTGGCCACAAAGTTGGAAAGCGTTTATATGTCAGATACCGGCGTTCAGGCCCGCAGAAGCGCGGTGTACCTTCTGGATATGATTCTTGAGGAAAACCGGTTGATGTCCGAACTGCTGGCTGCCGGAGTGCTGGACAAGCTGCCCCCCGATGATCGCGCCCGCGCACAGCGTCTGGCGCTGGATACGCTGCGGGGGATGGAACGGGCCGATCGGCTTTTGCAAAAACACCTTTCGAAATATCCGCCGATGACCGTGCGCAATGCGCTGCGGGTGGGCACGGTGGAATTGTGTCAGGGGGGTGCAGCGCATGGCGTGGTCAACGCAATGGTCGAACTGGTCGCGACCCACAAGAAGCTTGGCCACCTCAAGGGGCTGACCAACGCCGTTCTGCGCAAAATCGCCGCCGAAGGCCCCGAAGCATGGGCCGCTTTGCGTAAGCCGCGCCTGCCCAAATGGCTGCGCGGCCCTTTGACTGAAGCCTGGGGGCCGGATGCGATCACCGGTATCGAGGCGGCGCATTTCGCGGGTGCCCCGCTTGATCTGACCGCCAAAGGCGATCCATCCGCATTGGCAGAAGCTGTCGGCGGCAGGGTGCTTCCCACGGGGTCGGTGCGTGTTGACGACGCAAGACAGGTCACAGCGATGCCCGGATTTGCCGAAGGCGACTGGTGGGTTCAGGACGCGGCGGCTGCCATTCCCGTCAAGGTGCTTGCCCCGAAAAAGGGCGAGGCGGTGCTGGATCTTTGTGCCGCCCCCGGGGGCAAAACGATGCAGCTGGCGGCCCTTGGGGCGCAGGTCACTGCGGTTGACAGCTCAAGACCTCGCATGCAGCGGGTCAAGGAAAATCTGGCGCGTGTGCATTTGCCGGCAAAATCGGTCGTCGTGGATGCGCGCGCCTTCGAGGGCCAGTTTGACGCGATCTTGCTGGATGCGCCCTGTTCGGCCACCGGCACGATCCGGCGGCACCCCGATCTGCCCCATGCCAAGGACGGCTCTGAATTTGGCGACCTGATCGACCTTCAGACTGAACTGATCGATCACGCGTGGTCGCTTCTCAATCCGGGGGGCGTTTGGTGTTTTGCACCTGTTCGCTGTTGCCTGATGAAGGCGAAGTGCAGGTTGACGAGGCGCTGGAACGGCATCCCGATATGAGCGTCGAACGTGCCGCGCTGGACATACCTGGCGTCGAGCCTGCGTGGATTTCATCCGAAGGCGGCTTGCGGCTGCGGCCTGATTACTGGGCGGAACTGGGCGGGATGGACGGGTTTTATATCGCGTGTTTGCGCAAGGCGGCGTCTTAAGTCCGTGATGGCATAGGCAAAAAAACGGGTTTGACTGCAAGTGAGGCATCAAATTGCGGTGACTTAAGAGGGATCTGAGGTTATGCTTTTCCAAACGCCACCAGAGCGTGCAGAGGCACCCGCATGATCAGCACCCGTTTCCATGCGCGTAAATCGCGCTTTCTTGACCGATGGCATGCCCGTGCTGCAACACGCACGCGTGCCAAAGCGCGAGGGTTTGTGTCGTCGCCCGAACCGCGCACCATCGGTTCTTTCGCACGGGGCAGGCAGTTGATCGCCGGAAATCTTCTGTTTTCGGGCAGTTTGATCGAAGCGCCGGATGCCGAAACGCTTTGGGATGTCGCCACACCTGATCAGGATTTTGCCAGCGAATTGCATGGCTTCGCCTGGCTTGATGATCTTGCTGCGGTCGGTGACATACGCGCCCGCGAAACGGCACAGCGATGGCTTTGGGGATGGATCGACAAATTCGGCAAGGGGCGTGGCATCGGATGGACGCCGGATCTGACAGGGCGGCGCTTGATCCGATGGATCAACCACGCGTTGTTCCTTTTGCGTGGCACCGATCTGGCGCAAAGCGATGTATTCTATCGGTCACTGGTCGAGCAGACTGATTTTCTTGCCCGCCGCTGGCACGGTGCCGCCCCCGGCCTTGCAAGGTTCGAGGCGCTCACAGGCCTGATCTACGCTGGTCTGTCGCTTGAGGGGCAAGAGACGTTGGCGGACCCTGCAATCAAGGCGCTGGCCCGTGAATGCGAAGCCCAGATTGACGCCCAGGGGGGCCTTCCCACGCGCAACCCCGAAGAGTTGTTGCACGTCTTCACTCTTTTGACGTGGGCCGCGGCGGCGCTAAGCGATGCGGGCCGGGGCACGCCCAAGGCGCATATGGATGCGATTGAACGCATTGCTCCCACCTTGCGCACCTTGCGCCACAGCGATGGCGGGCTGGCGCGGTTTCATGGGGGGGGGCGTGGCGCAGAAGGCTGGCTGGATCACGCGTTATCGACCGCCAAGATCAAGACCAAACAGCCAGATGGATTGTCGATGGGCTATGCCCGTCTGTCTGCCGGGCGCACCAGTGTGATCATCGATGCCAGCCCGCCGCCGGGGGGCGACGCCAGTGCCAATGCCCACGCCTCAACGCTTGCGTTTGAATTGACCAGCGGCCGGCGTCCCTTGGTGGTCAACTGCGGGTCGGGCGCGTCTTTCGGGCCCGACTGGCGGCGGGCAGGGCGTGCGACACCGTCCCATTCTGTGCTGTCGCTTGGGGGGTATTCCAGCGCCCGCCTGGCCGACCCTGACCGGCACACGGGCAACGAGGCCCTGATCGCCTGCCCCACATATGTCCCGGTCGAAATCGGCGCGATGAGCGATGGCACCCAGTTTCAGGGGGCCCACAACGGCTATGTCGAGGCGTTCGGGCTGACCCACGCCCGCACCCTTGAGCTGACATTCGATGGCCGCGCGCTTGTGGGCGAGGATATGCTGCTGGCGATGGAAGATCCCGAAAAGCGGCGATTTGACCGTGAGCTGGATGCCGTCAAGCTTAAGGGTGTTCCGTTCGAGATTCGTTTTCATCTGCATCCGGATGTGGATGCGACACTTGATCTGGGAGGAGCCGCAATTTCGATGGCTCTGAAAAGCGGTGAGATCTGGGTGTTCCGCCACGACGGTACGCATAAACTTTCTTTGGAACCAAGTGTTTACCTTGAGCGCAACCGGCTCAAGCCGCGCTCTTCGTTGCAAGTGCTGCTTAGCGGGCGCACATCTGCCTATGCCACGCGGGTCAGGTGGTCCTTGTCCAAAGCGCAGGAAACTGCGATTGGCGTGCGGGATCTGTCGCTCGACGATCCCTATGATGACCAAGACTGACCAAAAGGAACTTCTGTCATGCCCGATCTTTATCCCGTTTCCCGTGCGCTTTTGTCCGTCTCAGACAAGACGGGGCTGGTCGAACTGGGGCAGGCGCTGGCATCGCACGGGGTCGAACTTCTGAGCACCGGCGGCACAGCCAAGACGTTGCGCGATGCGGGGCTGGCCGTAAAGGATGTGGCCGACGTAACAGGATTTCCCGAGATGATGGATGGGCGTGTAAAAACGCTGCATCCGGTCGTGCATGGCGGATTGCTGGCGCTGCGCGATAATAATGATCACATCGCGGCGATGGACCAGCACGGCATCGGTGCAATCGATCTGGTGGTTGTGAACCTTTATCCCTTCGAAGAAACCGTCGCCAAAGGGGCCGATTATGCCGAAGTGATCGAGAACATCGACATCGGTGGCCCCGCGATGATCCGCTCTGCCGCCAAGAACCACGGCTTTGTGAATGTGATTGTCGATGTCGAGGACTATGCCGTCGTCATGTCTGAGCTTCAGGAAAACGGTGGCCAGACGACCTATGCGTTGCGGCAGCGTCTGGCCCAGACGGCCTATGCCCGTACGGCGGCCTATGACACGGCCGTAAGCACATGGATGGCAGCGCAGGTCGGCGGCACGCCGCGCCGTCGCACCGTGGGCGGTACGCTGGCCCAAACCCTGCGCTATGGCGAGAATCCGCATCAATCCGCTGCGTTCTACACCGATGGGTCGGACGGCGCTGGCATTGCAACCGCGACCCAGCATCAGGGCAAGGAACTGTCGTACAACAACATCAACGATACGGATGCCGCGTTTGAACTGGTCAGCGAATTTGACCCCGCCCAAGGCCCCGCCTGCGCGATTATCAAACACGCCAACCCTTGCGGTGTGGCGCGCGGCAACGTCGATGGTTGACGCTT
This sequence comes from uncultured Alphaproteobacteria bacterium, assembly GCA_963728645.1. Classification (GTDB taxonomy): domain Bacteria; phylum Pseudomonadota; class Alphaproteobacteria; order Rhodobacterales; family Rhodobacteraceae; genus Sulfitobacter. The sequence goes on from CAVSLU010000005.1 coordinate 15,158, forward strand.
ACACGCGCGCCTTCGACTGTGACCGGACGTCGGCTTTTGGTGGTATCATAGCGCTGAACCAACAGCTTGACGCCGAAACCGCCGAGGCAATCAGCGCGATCTTTACCGAAGTTGTGATCGCGCCCGGGGCAACCCCTGAAGCGATGGAGATTTTCGGCAAGAAAAAGAACTTGCGCCTGCTGACAACCGACGGCCTGTCCGATCCGTCGCTTGCGGCCCTGACATTCCGTCAGGTTTCAGGGGGTATCTGGTTCAGGACAAGGATGTCGGCCGGATTACGATGGACGATTTGAAAGTTGTGACCAAACGCCAGCCTTCCGATCAGGAACTGTCCGACATGATGTTCGCCTGGACCGTCGCCAAGCACGTGAAATCCAACGCCATCATTTACGTCAAGGACGGGGCCACCGTCGGCGTCGGTGCTGGCCAGATGAGCCGTGTGGACAGTACCCGGATCGCCGCGCGCAAGGCGCAGGACATGGCGCAGGCGATGGGCCTGCCCGCGCCGTTAACGCAAGGATCCGTGGTGGCGTCGGATGCGTTCTTCCCTTTTGCCGATGGTCTGATCACCGCCGCCCAAGCCGGGGCGACCGCGCTGATCCAGCCCGGCGGATCAATGCGCGATGACGAGGTGATTGCCGCAGCCGATGAAGCGGGTCTTGCCATGGTCTTTACCGGCATGCGCCATTTCCGCCACTAACCGTCCGAGCGAGTATCATGCGTATCATTTTCTGGGCCGGGTTTTCGGCATTCATCATAGACCAGCTAAGCAAGTACCTTGTGGTGCACCTGATGGAGCTGGCCCGGATCCGGTCGATCGAAGTGCTGCCGCCGCTGCTGAATTTTCGGTATGGCGAAAACACCGGCATCAATTTTGGTCTTTTCGGGAATGGATCAGATGCAAGTCGCTGGATCCTGATCGCGTTGGCCTGCGCCATCTGTGTCGGCGTGCTGATCTGGGCGACACGGCACACATTGGGCCTTTGGGCAAAGATCAGCGCCGGCCTGCTGGTGGGGGGGGCGCTTGCGAATGTGGTTGACCGTTTGATCTATGGCTATGTGCTTGATTTTCTGAACACCTCCTGTTGTGGCATCGACAACCCGTTTGTCTTCAACATCGCCGACATTTTCATCTTTGCAGGTGCCATCGGGCTGGTTCTGTTTACGTCCGAACCCAAAACCCCTGCCGAAAAGGCCCGCAAAAAAGGTCAGTGACAATTGATGCCTGCCTGCGATACTGATGCCCAGACCAAAAGGAGATCCGTCATGCGCCTTTTCGCTGCTCTTGTTCTGCTACCGCTTGTTCTTGGAGCCTGCGCCAACAAAGGCCTGCGCGACCTGCACAATTCGACCAAGGGACCAGACGAATTCATGGTGCAGCCGGTCAAGCCACTGCAACAACCGACCAGCTATAATGATTTGCCCGCTGCCGACTCCCGGACAGGGCAACCTGACAGATCGGGATGCGTTGGCCGAAGGGATCGAGGCGTTCGGCGGCAACCCACAGGCGGCAAATGGCCCGATCGCGGCCAGCGATGGTGCGTTGGTTCAGCAGGCAAGCCGCTTTGGCGTGACACCGGGCATCCGTCAGCAACTCGCCGATACGGACGCGGCCTTTCGCAAGCGCAAGGGCCGCTTTACCCAGATCAAGATCGTGCCGACGGATCGCTATGATCAGGCCTACCGCCGTGAGGCTTTGAATGCCGATGCAGAGGCCGCCCGCTGGGAGCGCGCAGGCGCGCGCACACCGTCTGCCCCTCCGGCGGATTGACGCCTCGAGCTTCAAGGTTAGGGATTACAAATCCGTAAGGTCACTTGATCGCCTCGAAAGGTGGCGTAAGTAAGGGTGCATAAGGACCCTCATCAAAGGACCCGACCATGATCAGACTACCGGCCCTTGCGGCTCTCTTTTCGCTTGCGCTGCCCGCCACCTGGGCGCTTGCGCGCGATAACGAAGCGGTGACGCATTTCACGCTGGACAACGGGATGGAGGTCGTGGTCGTCGAAGACCACCGAGCGCCGTCGGTGCAGCAGATGGTCTGGTATCGCGCCGGCTCTGCGGATGAGCCAAAGGGGTCTTCCGGGGTGGCGCATTTTCTGGAACATTTGTTGTTCAAGGCGACCGACAAGATGGCGGCAGGTGAATTTTCCGCGACGGTCGCCAAGAACGGCGGGCGCGACAATGCCTTCACCAGCTATGATTACACCGCCTATTTTCAGCGCGTCGCAGCGGACCGGCTTGAACTGATGATGCAGATGGAATCGGACCGGATGAAAAATCTGCGTCTGACCCCCGAAAATATCGAGACAGAGCGCAATGTGATCATTGAAGAGCGCAACATGCGCACTGAAAACGATCCCCGCGCGCTGTTTCGCGAGCAGATGAATGCGGCGCAGTTCCTGAACCATCGCTATGGCACGCCGGTCATCGGGTGGATGCACGAGATGCGCGCGCTGGACCGGGAAGATGCGCTGAATTTTTACCAGCTGTATTATTCGCCCAACAATGCGATTCTGGTGGTTTCCGGCGATGTGCAGCCCGAAGAGGTGCGCAAGCTGGCGGAAAAATATTATGGGGCAATCCCCGCCAATCCCGATCTGCCGCGAGCGCCTGCGCACGCAAGAGCCCCCGCAAACGGCCGAGCGGCGTCTGACATTCCGTGATGCGCGTGTGGCGCAGGAATATGTCAGCCGGTCCTATCTGGCGCAGGAACGTGACCCGCGGCGATCAAAAGACCGCTGCCGCCCTGACGATGCTGGCCGAGATACTGGGCGGCGGGACGACATCTGTATGGCGGAGAAACTTCAGTTCGATGCGCAGGTCGCGACATATTCCGGTGCGTTCTACAGCGGCACATCACTGGACGACACGACGTTCAATCTGGTCGTCGTGCCCGTCCGAGGCGTCAGCCTGCAAGACGCCGAGGATGCGATGGACAAAGCGATCTGCCGGGTTCATGGAAGACGGGGTCGATCCCGAGCAGCTTGAGCGGATCAAGCAGCAGGTCCGCGCCGAGCAAATCTATGCCCGTGACGACGCCGACAGTGTCGCCAACCGATATGGCAGCGCGTTGGCCATCGGACTGACGATCGATGACGTGCAGGTCTGGCCCGATGTTCTGGAAGCGGTAACCGCGGATGACATCATGCAGGCGGCACGCGATGTGTTCAACCGCGAGGCCTCCGTTACAGGGTGGCTGATGCGCGAAGAGGTGACCCAATGAGACTGATTTCATGCCGCCCTTTCTGATGGTGATTGCCGCTTTGCCGGTCCAGGCCGAAGTCGACATTCAAGAGGTGACGTCGCCCGGCGGGCTGAAAGCCTGGCTGGTCGAGGAACATTCGATCCCCTTCGCGGCCCTCGATGTGCGCTTTCGCGGCGGCGCGTCGCTGGATGCGCCGGGCAAGCGGGGGGCGATCAATCTGATGACCGGGCTGCTGGAAGAAGGGGCGGGCGACATGGACGCGCGCGCCTTTGCGCGCGCCGCTGAAGGCCTGGCATCATAGCTTCCGGTTCAACGTGAGCGACGACGCCCTGTCTGTCTCGGCGCGGTTTCTGACTGAAAATCAGGATGCGTCGGTGGCTTTGTTGAAGCAGGCGCTGCAAAATCCACGCTTTGACGAAGATGCGATTGAACGGGTGCGCGGGCAGGTCTTGTCGTCGATCCGCTCCAGATCAGAAAGATCCAAATGACATTGCGCGCAAGGCGATGGACGCGATGCTGTACGGGGACCACCCCTATGCGACGTCGCTGGATGGGACAGAGCAAAGCGTGACCGCGCTGACCCGCGACGATCTGGTCGCCGCCCATGACGCCGTTCTGGCACGCGATCGGATCTATATCGGTGCAGTGGGTGATATCACGCCAGAACAGCTTGGCCTGCTGCTTGATACGCTATTGGGCGATTTGCCGGCGAAGGGTGCCCCGATGCCAGAGCCTGCCGATGTGACCATTCCGTCAGGCACCACCGTGATTGATTTTCCGACGCCGCAGTCTGTGGCCTTGTTCGCGCAAAAGGGCATCGCGCAAAAAGACGATGATTTCTTTGCTGCAACGGTCTTGAACCAAGTGCTGGCGGGGCGGATCTTTTGAAAGCCGGCTGATGAATGAAGTCCGCGAGAAGCGCGGTCTGACCTATGGCGTTTATTCCTATCTGGCCCCAAGGGATCTGGCTGAAACCATTCAAGGATCTGTCGAGTTCGGCCAATGACCGGATCGGCGATGCGATCACGGTGATCAAGGACGAATGGGCCAAGATGGCGGCTGATGGCGTCACCCAGCAAGAGCTTGATGATGCCAAGACCTTTATCACCGGGTCCTATCCGCTGCGGTTTGACGGGAACCAGACGATTGCAGGTATTCTTGTTGGCATGCAGATGCTTGATTTGCCGATCGATTACATCGCGACCCGCAATGACAAGGTCGAGGCGGTGACTTTGCAAGACGTCAAACGAGTCGCGGCGGAGTTGCTGACGCCCGAAAAGCTTGCTTTTGTTGTGGTCGGTCAGCCAGAAGGGCTGGAGACGACAGTATCACAATAGGGTATTTACAAATGGGGCGCTGACGCGCCGCATGATGTTTTGCCGGACCCTGCGGGTCCGGCGTGCCTTCGGCGAGGATATTTAGGAGCCAGAGAAGAACGAAAGAGGTAGGAGCCCGCTATTCGCCGTAGGGGATCCAGATGTTTTTCACTTCTGTTGCGGCGCGCAGGAAGGCGTGGCCTTCGCCGTCAAGCCCGAGCCAATCGCGTGCGATCCCGTTATTGACCCAAGTGCGTTTGAGGTTTTGGGCGGAGGCATGCTCTACCGTTTTGCCAAGCTCTTTGGCCCCGAAGCACCAGATGGCGTCGACATCCATATGGCGCGCCAGGTGGGTGGCGATGTCTTCCTGAGGGCCGGTCAGGATGTTCACAACGCCTGCTGGCACGTCCGACGTTTCAAGAATTTGCACGAAATCTGTCGCGGACAACGGGAATGCTTCGCTGGTGCTCAAGACCACGCGATTGCCCATGGAAATGGCCGGGGCCATGCATGAAATCAAACCCAGAAGGGGTGCCTCTGCGGGGCAGATCGCACCGATCACGCCGATGGGTTCTTTCATTGCGAGGGCCGCACCGCGGATCGGCACGTTGTGAACCTGACCGTCGTATTTGTCTGCCCACGCAGCATAGGTAAAGAGACGTTTGATCGCGGTTTCGACCTCATCTTTGCCGGATTTGCCGCCTTGCATGGCGTCGATCCTTTGGGCGAATTCGGCGCTGCGGGCCGAAAGGTTCTCTGCTATGTAGTACAGGATCTGCGCCCTTAGATGGCCTGTTGTCCTGCTCCAGCCTGCGGCGGCTCGGGCGGCCTCGACGGCGTTGCGCACATCCTTGCGCCCGGCAAGCGAGACATGGCCCAGCAGATCGCCCGATTTTGACCACACCGGCGCGGAATGGCCGCCATCGGGGCGCGCCTGCTTGCCGCCGATATACAATTTTGCAGTCCGGTCGATAGGGTCCGCAGGTGCGCCGCGTCCCGTCATCGCAATAACGCCCTTAAGCGGTTTTTGCGCGCCTTTGGGCTTGGTATAGGCGGCAAGACCTTCCCACCCTCCTTCGCGGCCAAAGCCGCTCTCGCGCACCCCGCCAAAGCCCGCGGCCGCATCCAGCATGTTGGTCCCATTGATCCAGACCACGCCCGCCGCCAATTTCGGCGCAACATCGAGGGCAAGGTTTATGTTCTCTGACCAGATCGTGGCAGCAAGCCCATAGCGGGTGTTGTTGGCAATCTGTACAGCCTCGGAAGGGGTGCGAAACGTGGTAGAGACAAGGACGGGGCCAAAGATTTCTTCCTGCATCAAGGTATCTGCGGGATTGAGGCCGGTGATCAGCGTGGGGGGATAAAAACACCCCTTTTCAGGTGTGTCGCCCGCGACAAAAACGTCTCCAACGGTATTGGCTGCCACCATATCGGTGACGCGTTTCACCTGAACAGGATCGACCAAGGCACCGATGTCGATGGATTTGTCCAGCGGATCGCCGATCCGCAGTTTTTCCATCCGGCTGCGCAGCTTGGCATAGAAGCGGTCAGCGACGGGTTCATGCACCAAAAGCCGTGATCCCGCGCAACAGACCTGTCCCTGATTGAACCAGATCGCATCCACCAATCCTTCGACGGCTGAATCGAGGTCGGCATCATCGAAAACGATATAGGGCGACTTGCCGCCAAGCTCGAGGGTCAGCGCCTTGCCACTGCCGGCCGTTACCTCGCGGATGTGCCGACCAACAGAGGTGGACCCGGTGAACGCAATCTTGTCAACGGCGGCCTGCACGATCATCTCGCCGACGCTTCCGTCTCCCGTGACAATATTGACAACACCTTTGGGCAATCCGGCAGAGCGACAGATGTCAGCGAACAGCAGTGCGGTCAACGATGTATACTCGGCGGGTTTCAGCACCACGGTGTTCCCCATGGCTAACGCGGGCGCGACCTTCCATGCCAGCATCAAAAGCGGGAAATTCCATGGGATGATCTGGCCGCACACCCCCACCGGCTCTGCCTCCGGCAGTTCGCTTTCCATCAACTGCGCCATCCCGGCGTGATAATAAAAATGCCGCTGCGCCAACGGCACATCGACATCGCGTGACTCGCGGATCGGTTTGCCATTGTCCAGCGTTTCCAACACTGCGAACAAGCGGCTGTGTTTCTGCAACGCCCGCGCAATCGCATACAGGTAACGCGCCCGTTGATGCCCGCCAAGCTTGGCCCATTTGGGTTGAGCGTTGCGCGCAGCGGCAACCGCTTTGTCAATGTCGGCTTGGGTCCCTTGGGTCAACGTTGCCAGAATAGTGCCGGTCGCCGGATTGCGGCTCTCAAAATCAGCGCGTGGGTCGGTAAAGTTACCATCAATAAAATGCCCGAACCTGCTGCCCTGATCCACCAGCCAGGCCAGCGCGTCCCCTGCCGATTCAGGTGCAGTCCCATAGTCCATGGTCTCGTATATCTCGGAAACGCTCATCGCTTCACCCTTTTACAAATACTCAAATCCAATGCCCTCAGCGCGCGCCTCAGCTCATGGCATGGCGGTAGCTGGCGGAATAACTGCCTGTCACATAATGGTCGAGCTGGCGTTCGATGTCGCCCAACAGCGAAGATGCCCCAAAGCGGAACAGGTCTGGCCGCAGCCAGCGGTCGCCCAACTCTTCCTTGATCATTGCCAAATACGTGATCGCATCTTTTGCCTTGGAGATGCCTCCTGCCGGCTTGTAGCCAATGCGAATACCGGTCCGGTCATGAAAATCGCGGATCGCGCGGATCATCACCAGTGTGACGGGCAATGTTGCATTCACGGTTTCCTTGCCGGTCGAGGTCTTGATGAAATCCGCGCCCGCCATCATGCAAACCAGCGAGGCGCGGGCGACGTTGCGCAGGCTGCCCAGCTCACCGGTTGCAAGGATCGCCTTCACATGGGCATCGCCGCATGCGGCCCGGAATGCACGCATTTCGTCATAAAGTGCCTGCCAGTTACCAGACAGGACGTGACGGCGGGAAATCACGATATCAATCTCAGCGGCTCCGGCGGCGACGCTCATCTCGATCTCGCGAATGCGCAGTTCCAGCGGTGATAGACCGGCAGGAAAGCCGGTCGAGACGGCAGCGATCGGGATGTTTGTGCCAGCAAGCGCCGCTTTCGCAGGGCCGATCATTTCGTGATAGACACAGACCGCCCCAACGGTAATCGGGGTCATCCTCAAAGCTTCCATGATCGACGGCGCCACCGGCTGGCGGGCCTTTGCACACAGGCGTTGCACTCGCCGCGCGGTGTCGTCCCCCGACAGGGTGGTCAGATCGATGCAGCTGACAGCGCGAAGCAGCCACGCAGCTTGGTGATCTTTTTTCACGGACCGCCGCGCCGGCAGCGATGCGCCACGCCGTTCCACTGCCGAGGTGTTGACCTGAACGGCGCGCACCCAGTCCATATCCAGCGGCATGCCCGGATTGCGTGGCTCTGTCACCTGGGGCAAATGATTGTGCGTCATATCGGTCGGTTGGGACGTGCGGGCGGGCATGGCGAGGTTCCTGTCTGATCAGGTGCACAAATTGACACGCGATGTTCACATATGGCAAGCGGTGCGCCCCGACGTCACGGGTGTGCGATATCAGCTGCCGCGATAGGTGGAATACCCGAAGGGCGACAGCAAAAGCGGCACATGGTAATGCGCTTGCGGGTCCGAGATGCCAAAGCGCAGGGGGATCTGGTCCAGAAACCGCGGCTCTTCGGGCGGCGTGCCAACGGCATCCAGATAGGCACCGGCCTCGAACACCAGTTCATAGGTGCCTGGTGTGCATTGGCCTTTCGGCAGGATCGGTGCATCGGTGCGGCCGTCCGCGTTGGTCGTCATCTGCGCCAGTTTCAATCGGTTGGTACCCTCGATCCTGTACAAGGTAATCTCCAGCCCGCCCGCCGGTTGCCCCCGCGCGGTATCAAGCACATGGGTTGTCAGATAGCCGTCTGCCATTGTGGTGGCCTTTCCATTAAACAGTCACTTTGCAGGATAGGCGCACGGCAAGGCAGGTCAATGGCCTCAAAAGCCGCCGATTCCCTGATAACGGGAAAAAAATACAAGACTGATTCGTTTTTGCTTTGACCCGCGAATCATACTGAGCCTATATGGGTGTCACATACGAACAGGCGCGTTACCTGCCAGTGACGCAAATAAATCTGAAATATGTATTCTGGGGGACGGAATTCTAATGATCGGGCAAGCCGCGCAAGGTGCGGCGATCAAAGGACAGGGGCCGACAGGCCTGCACATGCACAGCGCATGGGCAGCGGCCCCTTCCTTTTTACCGGTCCTTCGCGCCCCCTTTTTGATCGAGATTCAGATCGGCCAGTGCCCGATAATTCCCGGACAACAAGCGAGCAGGGCCATTTCGCGCTGATCTGGCAGTGGGCCGGGCTTCATTCCAGAAGCCGGCCCGCTGTACATTTCCCCACATTTTCACATATCGGTGATTGAAACAGGATGCCCGCACCTGCCATGTTGGCGGGCGCACGATCAAAGGACGCCCCCATGACCCGCTACCCCCGAGATTTTCGCGGCTATGGCCCGACGCCACCTGATGCCAAGTGGCCGGGTGATGCGCGGATTGCCGTGCAATTCGTGATAAATTACGAAGAGGGTGGCGAGAACAACATCCTGCACGGCGATGCCGCCTCGGAGGCATTCTTGTCCGAGATCGTGGGTGCCGCCCCGTGGCCCGGCCAGCGGCATTGGAACATGGAATCGATTTATGATTACGGTGCACGTGCAGGGTTCTGGCGTCTGCACCGCCTGTTCACGGGTGCTGCCATTCCGGTGACAGTCTATGGCGTTGCCAGCGCCCTGGCACGGTCACCGGATCAGGTCGAAGCGATGACGCAGGCGGGCTGGGAAATCGCAAGCCACGGGCTGAAGTGGATCGACTACAAGGATCATAGCGCGGAAGCAGAAAGCGCAGACATCACCGAGGCAATCCGCCTTCACCGCGAGGTGGTGGGCGAAGCGCCGCGCGGCTGGTACACGGGCCGCAGTTCGATCAACACGGTGGCGCTCGCTGCTGAAACGGGCGTCTTCGACTATATCTCGGATACCTACGACGATGATCTGCCCTATTGGATGCCGGTTGCGGGGGGCAATCAGTTGATTATCCCCTATACGCTTGATTGCAACGACATGCGTTTTGCCACGCCGCAGGGGTTCAATTCAGGGGATCAGTTCTATGCCTATCTGCGCGACACTTTCGATGCGCTTTACGACGAAGGCAGGGGCGGCACGCCCAAGATGATGTCGGTTGGGCTGCATTGCCGTTTGATCGGGCGGCCGGGGCGGATCCAGGCGCTCAAACGGTTCATCGACTATATCAACGGATTTGAAGGGGTGTGGACCCCGCGCCGGATCGACATCGCGGATCACTGGCGCGCCACCCATCCGCCGCACAACCGCTTGCGGATTGATCTGATGGACCGCGCCGATTTTGTCGAAAAATTCGGGGGGGTGTTCGAACATTCCCCTTGGATCGCCGACCGCGCGTTTGATCTGGAACTTGGTCCCGCCCACAACAGCGCCGCAGGCATTCACAACGCGCTGGCGCGCATGTTCCGCTCGGCTAGCCACGTTGAACGATTGGGCGTGTTGAAAGCACACCCCGATCTTGCGGGGAAACTGGCGGCGGCAAAGACGCTGACAGCAGACAGCACGCGTGAACAAGCCAGCGCGGGCCTTGATGCACTGACAGATGCGGAGCGTGCAAAGTTCACCGAATTGAACACGGCCTATGTTGGCAAACACGGGTTCCCTTTCATCATCGCCGTCAAGGATCACGACAAGGCGGGCATCCTGCGCCATTTCAAGACGCGGATCGCCAATGACACCGCCACCGAATTTGCCACCGCCTGCGCACAGGTCGAACGCATCGCGCGGCTGCGGCTGGAGGCGATGCTATGACCTACGCCTTCCCCCCCGGCGGTCTGCCCGACCAGTCGCAAGATCCTGAAAGCACGGCGGTCTTTTCGGATGCCTACGCCGTGATACCCGGCTCGGTGCAGCGCGATATCGTCACCAGTTTTCTGCCCGGTTGGTCGAATACCCGCGTCTGGGTGCTGGCCCGCCCACTGACCGGATTTGCAGAAACCTTTGCGCAATACGCGGTTGAAATCGCACCCGGTGGCGGCAGTGACACGCCAGAGCCTGATCCGCAGGCACAAGCGGTGCTCTTCGTCGCACAAGGCACGGCGCGGCTGACAATCGGGGGCGAGGGTCATGATCTGGTGCCAGGGTCCTACGTCTATCTGCCGCCCGGTGCCGACTGGAGCCTGTGGAATTCCGGTGATGTGCCCTGTTGCATCCACTGGATACGCAAGCGCTATCAGCCTGCAGCCGGTCTGACCCCGCCGCCTGCACTGGTCACGCATGACGCAGACGTCGCCCCGCTGGCCATGCCGGATACGAACGGTGCCTGGGCCACCCAGCGGTTCATCGATCCGCTGGACCTGCGCCATGATATGCATGTCAACATCGTCACCTTTCAGCCGGGCGGCCGGATCCCCTTTGCCGAAACCCATGTGATGGAGCATGGTCTGTATGTCTTGCAAGGCACCGCCGATTACCTGCTTAACCGCGATTGGGTGCCCGTGGAGGAGGGCGATTTCATGTGGCTGCGCGCGTTTTGTCCGCAGGCCTGTATCGCGACAGGGGATAAGCCGTTTCGCTATCTGCTTTACAAGGATGTGAATCGTCACATGCCCCTGACCCTATGACCCGCGACATCCTGACAGAACCGTTGACACCCGAGGCGTTCGCGCCCTTCGGCGATATACTTGATGCTTCCGGCAGCCCTGACATTATGATCAACGGCGGCCTTTGCGGGCGCCATCACGATCTGGCCGCGCTCGATTTCGGTCCGGGGGGGCGTGCAGGTATCAGTATATTCAACGCCGAGGCCCGCAAGCTGCCCTATATGCTGGATCTGCTTGAGCGGCACCCGCTGGGGTCTCAGGCGTTTTTGCCAATGGGTGCTGCGCCGTTTCTGGTAATCGTCGCACCGGACAAGGACGGCGTGCCGGGTCGGCCGCGTGCGTTTCTCACGGCGGCCTGTCAGGGCATCAACTTTCACCGCAACATTTGGCACGGTGTGCTTACGCCACTGGCAAACCCGGGCCTCTTTGCCGTGGTAGACCGGATCGGCGACACGACCAACCTTGACGAACACCCCCTTGACCCGCCTTATGTGATCAGAGCCTCAGGCCAATAATAGACCGCCCTCAAAAGGGTGGCCACGTACCAAAAGGGACAAGATTCATGACAATGCACGCCATCGGGACGCCGGAACAGCTGCGCGATCCAAACTATACGCCTGCGCTTGGCCGCGCGATCCCGCTGGGCATCCAGCATGTTCTGGCCATGTTTGTGTCAAACGTAACGCCCGCGATTATCGTCGCGGGGGCGGCGGGGTTTGGTTTTGGCTCGAACTCTCCGGATTTTCCCGAACTGTTGTACCTCATCCAGATGTCGATGCTTTTCGCGGGGGTGGCGACGCTGATGCAAACCATCACGATCGGCCCGATCGGGGCCGGACTGCCCATCGTTCAGGGAACATCCTTCGCGTTCATTCCGATCATGATCCCGCTGGTGGCGGGTAAGGGTGTTGACGGACTTGCCGCGCTTTTTGGCGGTATCGTGATCGGCGGGCTGTTCCATGCCTGCCTTGGCTTTTTCATCGGCAAGATCCGCTTTGCCCTGCCGCCGCTGGTCACTGGCCTTGTCGTCACGATGATCGGTCTGGCCCTGGTCAAGGTCGGCATTCAATACGCGGCGGGTGGTGTGCCCGCGATCGGAACGCCTGCCTACGGCAGTCTGCTCAGCTGGTCGGCGGCGCTTGTGGTCATCTTTGTCACACTTGGCATCAAGTTCTTTACCAAGGGCATGCTGTCGATCTCTGCCGTGCTGATCGGGCTGATCGTCGGCTACATCTACGCCTTGGCCGTGGGCATGCTCAGCGTTGACGCCATCACCGGATCATGGAGCCGCTCTGCCGCATTCGCGTTGCCTAATCCCTTTAAATACGGCTTTGAACTGTCCGCAGCGGCGATCATCGGCTTTTGTCTGATGGCGTTCATTTCGGCCATTGAAACTGTGGGCGATGTATCGGGTATCACCAAAGGCGGCGCAGGCCGCGAGGCGACGGATCTGGAAATTCAGGGTGCAACCTACGCCGACGGCCTGGGCACAGCGATCGCAGGTGTATTTGGCGGCCTGCCCAACACGTCGTTCAGCCAAAACGTCGGCCTGATCGCCATGACCGGCGTCATGAGCCGGCATGTCGTCACCATCGGCGGCATCTTTTTGATTATTTGCGGCCTTGTCCCCAAGGTCGGCGGCGTCATCCGCACCATCCCCATCGAGGTGTTGGGCGGCGGTGTCATCGTCATGTTCGGGATGGTGGTTGCTGCGGGCATGTCGATGCTCTCGGATGTTGACTGGAACCGCCGCAACATGGTGATCTTTGCCATCTCGATCTCCATCGGTCTGGGTCTGCAACTGGAACCGGGTGCGGTTCAGCATCTGCCGGACACGTTCCAGATCCTGATGACAAGCGGCCTGCTGCCCGCAGCGTTGATCGCCATTGTCCTCAACCTGCTTTTGCCCGAAGAACTGGCCGAGGAATCAACCGAAGAAGTATCAGGCGGCCTGTCCGGTCACAGCTCTGGCAGCCTGCCCCACTGACACACACACACCGCCAGCGAGGGCCCCTTGTCTTCTCTGGCTCTTAAATATCCCCGCCGGAGGCATCCAGCGCTTCAGCGCAGCACGGATTTCGGCGGGGCGCGAAACAAAGACCCAAGGAAACCCGTCCCATGTACGATATGGCCGCTATCGGCGCTTGGATCGAATTCGCCGTCCGCTGGGTGCACGTCATCACGGCAATCGCGTGGATCGGATCCTCTTTCTATTTCATCGCCCTTGATCTGGGCCTGCACCGCGACCGCGCTTTGACATCAGGCGCGGATGGTGAGGAATGGCAGGTCCACGGGGGCGGCTTTTACCACGTGCAAAAGTATCTGATCGCGCCCGCGCAGATGCCCGATGACTTGGTCTGGTTCAAATGGGAAAGCTATTCGACATGGCTTTCGGGGTTCGCCCTTCTGATCCTTGTCTATTATCTGGGTGCCGAATTTTATTTGGTCGACCCGCGCGTGGCAGATCTGGCGATCTGGCAGGCCATCGGCATTTCGCTTCTGTCACTGGCGTTTGGTTGGATCGTCTACGACCTGATCTGCAAAAGCAAATTCGGCAATGACAACACGCGTCTGATGATGGGTCTCTACGTGATCCTTGTCGGTATGGCCTATTTCTATGTGTCGGTGTTTTCGGGCCGCGCCGCGCTGCTGCATCTGGGGGCATTCACGGCAACAATCATGTCGGCAAATGTATTTTTCATCATCATGCCGAACCAGCGGATCGTTGTCGCCGATTTGCAGGCCGGGCGCGTCCCGGATTCGAAATACGGCAAGATCGCCAAACAGCGCAGCACGCACAACAACTATCTGACGCTGCCAGTGATTTTCCTGATGCTCAGCACGCATTACCCGCTGGCCTTCGCATCCGAGATGAATTGGCTGATTGCGGCGCTGGTGTTCCTGATGGGGGTGACGATCCGGCACTACTTCAACTCGATCCATGCCCGCAAAGGCAACCCGACCTGGACATGGCTTGCCACCGCGCTGCTCTTTATTGCGATCATGTGGCTTTCGACAGCGCCGATGTTCCGCACCACCGAGCCAGAGCAGGCGACGGGCCCCGCCCTGCGCTTTGCCCAGGCTGACGGGTTTGAACAGGTGCACGACATTGTTCTTGGCAGATGCAGCATGTGTCACGCCGCAGAGCCCGCTTGGGAAGGTCTGCTTTGGCCCCCCAAGGGCGTGCGGCTTGAGACTGAACACCAGATCGCAAACGCAGCCAGGCAGATCTATTTGCAAGCGGGGCTGACCCACGCGATGCCACCCGCAAACCTAAGTCACATCCGTCCTGAAGAGCGCGCACAAATCGTGGCCTGGTACCAAGCTGCCACCCAACCCTAGCGGGCGTCTTTCGCCCCATACCGTCACACTTGCAGCTTTCAAAATCGCGGGCCACCATGCTAAGTCTAGCCGCATGGCGCACCCAAACCCCAATATAAGCGATATGGCACCGGTGATCCGGCAACTTGACGAGGCTGCGATCAACCGCATCGCGGCTGGCGAGGTGGTGGAGCGACCTGCTTCGGCGGTCAAGGAGCTGGTCGAGAATGCCATCGACGCAGGCGCCCGCCAGATCACGGTGGAATATGCCGATGGCGGCAAGACCCTGATCCGCGTCACGGACGACGGCTGCGGGATCGCTGCGGGCGATCTGACGCTGGCGCTGTCGCGTCACGCGACTTCGAAAATCGACGGGTCCGACCTTTTGAACATTCACACTTTCGGCTTTCGGGGCGAGGCGCTGCCATCGCTTGGGGCTGTGGGGCGTCTGACGATCGCCAGCCGCGTCGTGGGGCTGGACGGGGCCGAAATTACCGTCAACGGCGGCGTGACCGGACAGGTGCGCCCCTGCGCGATGAACGGCGGCACTGTCGTGGCCTTGCGCGATCTGTTTTTTGCCACACCCGCCCGCCTGAAATTCCTGCGCACCGACCGTGCCGAAGCACAGGCGATCTCGGACATCGTCAAGCGGCTTGCGATGGCCGAACCTTTTGTGCGCTTTTCGCTGCGCGATGTGTCAGGCGACGGGCCGGGCCGCGAGGTGTTTCGCGCCGAGGCCGAGCAGGGCGATCTGTTCGCAGCGCTGCACGGTCGGCTGGCCCAGGTTCTTGGGCGCGAGTTTGCCGAAAATGCGCTGCCCATCGATGCAGAGCGTGAAGGCCTGCATTTGACGGGTTTCGCCGCCTTGCCTACCTATTCGCGCGGGACTGCCGTTGCCCAGTACTTGTTTGTCAACGGACGTCCCGTGCGGGACAAGCTTTTGGTCGGTGCCCTGCGGGGGGCCTATTTCGATCTGCTCAGCCGGGATCGCCATCCCGCTGCCGCCCTGTTCGTGGATTGCGATCCATCACTTGTGGACGTGAATGTGCATCCCGCCAAGTCCGAGGTGCGCTTTCGTGACCCAGGTCTTGCGCGGGGGCTGATCGTGTCGGGCCTGCGCCACGCTTTGGCCAACGCAGGCCACCGCGCGTCAACGACGGTGGCCAACGCCACCTTGGGTGCCATGCGGCCCGAACAACCCGCCGGACGCGTCTATCAGATGGACCGCCCGTCGCTTGGGGCGCGGACCGCCGCCTATCAGGCACAATCACCGGGGTTTGCAGAGACCGCTGGCATGTGGGGCAGGGTGGAAACGCCCGATACGCCGTCGCACGGCACCGCGCCCGCGCCTGAAGAAACGCCGGACTATCCGCTGGGTACTGCACGCGGGCAAGTGCATGAAAATTATATCATCGCCCAAACCGCGACGGGGATGGTGATCGTGGATCAGCACGCGGCGCATGAACGGCTGGTCTATGAAAAGCTGAAACGCCAGATGGCGGACAACGGCGTGGCCGCACAGGCGCTTTTGATCCCCGAGATTGTTGATTTGTCGGCGTCCGATTGCGCGCGGCTTCTGGATATTGCCGATGAATTGACAAGGCTTGGACTAACGATCGAAGCCTTCGGCGGCAGTGCCATCGCGGTACGCGAAACCCCTGCGATCCTGGGGACGGTAGACGCCAAGGCGATGATCCTTGATATCCTGGACGAACTTGCCGACCAAAACCAAAGCAACACGTTGCAGGCGCGGATCGAAGCGATCCTGAGCCGCGTCGCCTGTCACGGCTCGATCCGCTCGGGCCGCTGGATGCGGGGCGAGGAAATGAACGCCCTCCTGCGCGAAATGGAAGCAACGCCGCATTCAGGTCAGTGCAACCACGGACGGCCGACGTATGTGGAACTGAAGCTAAGCGATATTGAACGCTTGTTCGGGCGCACATGATTCAGATCGGTGGAGAAAACTATGCCCTGCAAGATCCGCGCGTCTTGCTGGCGCTTGCGGCCGCGTCGGTGCTTCTTTTCATCGTGATCCTGTTGATCATGGCGGTGCGTGCGGCGGGACGTTCGGCGCGGTTGGCCGAACCGCTGGCACGGCAGATGCACGTTTTGGGTGGGCATGTGCAGCAGCTTGGCATGGGGCAGGAACAGCTGCGCGGCGGGTTGCAAACCGTGTCCGATACCCAAGCCAACGCGCAGGCGCAGATGATCCAAAGCATCGAAGCCCGGATGGCCCATGTTCAGCAGCAGATGCAAGACAGGTTGGCCGATAATGCTGCCCGCTCTGCCCGCTCGTTGGCCGAGATGCAGGAACGGATGAGCGCGACACTGCACGGATCAAGCAAACAAACCACCACCAGTCTTGCGCAGCTTCAGGAACGGCTGGCGGCAATCGACAAGGCACAAGACAATATCACCCGGCTTTCGGGCGATGTTCTGTCGCTTCAGGACATCCTGAGCAACAAACAGACGCGCGGTGCCTTCGGAGAGATCCAGCTGAATGATATCGTGTCGAAAGCCTTGCCAAGTGACAGCTACACGATGCAGGCAACGCTGTCGTCGGGCAAGCGGGCAGATTGCCTGATCCATCTGCCCAATCCGCCAGGGCCCATCGTGATTGACAGCAAATTCCCCCTCGAGGCATACGAGGCGCTGCGCCGCGCCAAGACGGATCCCGAGATCAAAGAGGCCGCGCGCGCCATGCGTGTGTCGGTCAGGGCGCATATCAGCGCGATCAGCAGCAAATACATCATCGAAGGCGAGACGGCGGATGGTGCGCTGATGTTTTTGCCTTCCGAGGCCGTTTATGCCGAATTGCACGCGAATTTCCCCGAGTTGGTCCGCGAGGGGTTTGCCGCACGGGTCTGGATCGTGTCGCCGACCACGTGCATGGCCACGCTGAACACGATGCGCGCCATCCTGAAAGACGCCCGGATGCGCGAACAGGCAGGCGCGATCCGTAAAACGTTGAAAATGCTGCACCGCGATGTCGAAATTGTCGTAGAGCGGGTGGGCAAGTTGAACACTCATTTCGGGCAGGCCCGCGCCGACCTTGAGGGGTTGGGAACCGCCGCCGAACGGGCAGGCAAGCGTGCCGCCCGATTGGACAATTTCGATTTCGAAGAGATATCGGACAAAGACAGCGCCGTCGTTCCGCTGGTCAAGCCGGACACGAACCGTTGAGAGGCAGACCTGCCAAATTGACGCAGAAGGCAGCATTTTGAATAAAATTGCCTGCAACTCATTTACATCTTTCCCCGTGTATCCTCCGTATTACATCCCAATCACATGACCCACTGGATCCTGACACCTTATGCCATTTGAAGCCATCGACCCGCCACAGCCCGACGTTACGGCTGGACCTCGAAAAATTGCCATCATTGGCGCAGGAATTTCCGGAATGGGGGCGGCGCATATGCTGGGGGGGGATCATCAGGTCACCCTTTTTGAAGCCGGGTCCCGGCTGGGCGGACATGCACGGACGGTGATGGCAGGCAAGAATGGCGATCAGCCGGTCGATACGGGCTTTATCGTGTTCAACTACGCCAACTATCCCAACCTTGCAGCACTTTTCAACGAACTGGACGTGCCCGTCGTTAAATCCAACATGAGCTTTGGCGCGTCTATTGACGGGGGCCGTCTGGAATACGGGCTGATGACGATGGATTCGATCTTTGCGCAGCGGCGCAATCTGGCAAACCCCAAGTTCCTGCGGATGCTGAGCGACATTTTGCGGTTCAACAACACCGCCGTCAAAATCGCGCAAGACCGGTCGCTGACGATACGGGAATTTCTGGATAGGCTTGGGGCGGGCGAATATTTCCGCAAATACTACCTGACCCCGCTGTCTGGCGCGATCTGGTCGACGCCGGTCGAAAAGATCATGGATTTCCCCGCCTATTCGATGATCGATTTCTTCGAAAACCACGCTTTGCTCAGTCACACAGGCCAGCACCAATGGTACACGGTGCAAGGCGGATCCATCGAATATGTCAACCGGCTTGAGGCGTCGATGACCGCAAAAGGCGTTGAAATTCGTCTGAACGCTGCCGTGCAATCCGTGCGGCGCACCCCGCTGGGGGTCGAGATCAAGCAGCATGGCGTGGATTGGGAAAGCTTTGACGAGGTGATCTTTGCCACGCATTCCGATGATACGCTGGCGATGCTGGCCGATCCCAATGCGCAGGAACTGGGGGCCCTTGGCGCCGTGAAATATCAGCCCAACGACATCATCCTGCACGCCGACGCGTCGATCATGCCAAAGCGGCGCAAAACCTGGGCCTCGTGGGTCTATGCCGAAGACCGCGGGCAAAAGTCGGATCGGATCGACCTGACGTATTGGATGAATTCGCTTCAGCCGATCCCGATGGACGACCTGCATTTCGTCACTCTCAACACCAAACGGCCCATTCGTGAAGAGCTGATCTATGATCACGTCACGTTGCGCCATCCGGTCTATGATCTTGAGGCGCTGGCGGCACAAGATCAAATTCAGTGGCTTCAACGGTGCACGCAATACCTGGTTTTGCGGTGCGTGGATGCGCCACGGTTTCCACGAAGACGGGCTGGCCAGCGCGGTCGATGTCGTGCGCAGGATCCGCGGCGAGGCGCGGATTTCACTGGCCGCCGAATGACAAACACCGTCGATCATATTGCGGGTGTGACCTTCCACGGGCGCAAGGGTGCCGTTGAAAACGCTTTTCGCTATTCGATCGACTATGTCTTGCTGGATGCCGAGGCCGAAGTGCAGACCCCCGCGCTTTTTGCACGAAACAAGGCGGGGCTGACATCGCTGCAAGACAGCGATCACGGCGGGCCCAAGGGCAGCGGTCGGGGGGCTGCGTGGGTACGTGATGTGCTGGCGGGGCATCAGATCACCGGCGTTGCCAAGATCGAACTGATTGCGCAGCCGCGGGTGTTGGGGCATGTGTTCAACCCCGTCAGTTTCTGGCTTTGCAGGCGGCAAGACGGCGGGCTGATCGCCGTGATTGCAGAAGTGTCGAACACCTTCGGCGACCGCCACAGCTATCTGTGTCACCATGCCGACTTGCGTGACATCAACCCCGATGACCATCTTCACGCGATCAAGATCTTTCACGTCTCGCCGTTTCAACCCGTCGAGGGATCCTATCGGTTCCGGTTCGATATACGCGCCGACCGCGTGGGCATCTGGATCGACTATACCCAGTCCGAAGGCGGGCTGATCGCCACGCTGACCGGCAAGCGGCAGCCTTTGACCAACGCGGGCATCTTGCGTTCGATGCTGCGGCGGCCCTTTGGGGCGCGGCGGGTTCTGGCATTGATCCACTGGCAGGCGCTTAAGATCTGGTGGAAGGGAGGCGGCTATCAACCCCGGCCCGAACCGCCTGCCGAAGAAGTATCGCGCGGGTGAAAGCAAAAGCCGCGCACCTTCCGGCCTACGCGCTTTTTGCCGCGCTTTTGGCGGCCGCCGGGCTGCCGATTTACATCCACGCGCCCAAGTTCTTTGTCGATCAATATGGCGTGTCCCTGACGGCATTGGGGTCGGTTTTGTTTGGGCTGCGTCTGTTTGATGTGGTGCAGGATCCGTTGCTGGGGCGGCTGTCCGAACGGCTGCGCGATCACCGGGGTTTGGCCATCGCTATCGGATGTGCCGTCATGGCGGTGTCGATGTTTGCAATGTTCGCGATCCCCCCGCTCTTGCCGCCCTTGGCATGGTTTGCGATCACTCTGACAGGTGTGTTTTCCGCGTTCAGTTTCCTGACGATCTGCTTTTACGCCCAAGGTGTGGCCAAGGCGGACACGCTGCCGGGGGCAGGGCATCTTGCGTTGGCACGCTGGCGCGAGACGGGTGCCTTGCTTGGCGTGTGCGTCGCGTCGGTGGCACCCGTCGCCCTGGGCGCAGTCATGGGCGCGCCGTTTAC
The DNA here is from genome assembly GCA_963728645.1 of uncultured Alphaproteobacteria bacterium. Lineage (GTDB taxonomy): Bacteria > Pseudomonadota > Alphaproteobacteria > Rhodobacterales > Rhodobacteraceae > Sulfitobacter. The sequence continues at coordinate 35,643 of CAVSLU010000005.1, forward strand.
TGGTTTTGCCATCGGGTTCACGGTTCTGGCCGTGGCAGCCGCAGTGGCGATGCGCGGCGAATGGCGCAACGTGGGGCTACCCCCTTCAACGGGGTTCGGCACAGTGCTGCGCGACCCTGTTGCACGCCGTCTGCTGCTGATTGCCCTGCTCAACGCGGCCCCGGTCGCAGTCACCTCGACGCTGTTTCTCTTCTATGTCGAAAGCGCGCTGCAAGCTCCGGGCTGGGAAGGGCCGCTGTTGCTGCTTTTCTTTCTGTCCGCTGCCGGTGCGGCCCCATTCTGGGGGCTTATGGCCGAACGGTTTGGCGCAAAGACGGTGCTTTTGGGGGCGATGCTGCTGGCGATTTTCGCGTTCGCCGGGGCCCTTGTGCTTGGGGCGGGCGATACCTGGCTTTTTGCGCTGGTTTGCCTTGGCTCGGGGGCCGCACTTGGGGCTGACCTGACGCTGTTGCCCGCCATGTTCGCCACCCGTATGGCAAAGATCGCACCCTCTGCCGCCGAAGGTTTCGGGTTGTGGTCCCTCGTTTCAAAATTCACGCTTGCCTTTGCGGCAGTCACGCTACTTCCAGGGTTGCAGATGGCGGGGTTCGACAGTGGCGGTACGGCCAACCCCCCGGCGGCGATTGACACGTTGATCTGGCTCTACGCGGGTCTGCCGTGCGTCCTCAAATGCATTGCAATTGCATTGCTGCTGGGCACCGATCTGCGGGAAGGTAAGGATACATGACAGAGCTGATATTTTTCTGCCTCGGCGTAGGCCTTTCGGCGATTGCCTGGCTTGCGAGACGCCGGTTGGCCGATTTTCCGGCCCAGAAATCTGAAGACTATGCGGACGACTACACCGCACTCGACATGAAGCACCATCTTAACGGAGAGATGGTCTGCGAAGGTGTGATATTCGGGCCCATGGGTCGCGTGACCAGCAGCTTTGTCGCCGATTTCAATGTCAACTGGGACGGTGACACAGCGCAGATCGACGAACATTTCGTATATCACGACAATGCGACGCAAGACCGTGTCTGGACCATATCGCTTGCAAAAGACGGAAGCTTTACCGCAATGGCACCGGATGTGCCGGGCATCGGCAAAGGCCGTGTTTCGGGGTCAACCATCCAGATGCGCTATCCGATCAAACTGCCAGCCGAATTGGGCGGGCATACTTTGAAAACGGTGGATTGGATCTATCTTGTGTCCGACAGCACGTTGATCAATCGCAGCCAGTTCCGCAAATTCGGGATCAAGGTCGCTGAATTGGTCGCGACGATCCGCAGAAAGGACGATAGATGACCGACACGTGGCAGGGAAAACGATATTGGCTGGTTGGGGCAAGCGCTGGCCTGGGCGAAGCACTGGCGCATAAACTAAGCAAGGCGGGTGCCGAGGTGATTGTCTCAGCGCGGTCGGAAGACAAGCTTGCCGCTTTGGTCAGTGAATTGCCGGGCAAGGCGCGCTATCAGACGATTGATGTTCAGGACATCGAGAGCATACGCGCGGCTGTCAAAGCGGTCGGGGATGTCGATGGTATCGTTTATCTTGCGGGTGCCTATTGGCCCTTCGGCGCAAAACACTGGGACGCAGACCATGCCACAACCATGATCGATGTGAACCTCACGGGCCTCGTGCGCGTCATGGGCGAAGTTGTGCCGGGTATGGTCGAAAAGGACGCGGGCCATGTCGTGATCACCTCAAGCCTGACGGCGTTTCGGGGTTTACCCAATTCCATCGGATATACTGCGTCGAAAGCCGGCACTCTGTCGCTTGCCGAATGTATGTATGCAGATCTGCGCGACACCGGCATCAAGGTTCAGGTTATAAATCCGGGCTTCATCAGAACCCAGTTGACCGACAAGAACGATTTCAAAATGCCATTCCTGATGGAGCCGGAAGACGCCGCCCAAACAGTTTTCGAACATATGAACAGCGACAGCTTCAAGAAAAGCTTTCCTTTCGGATTTTCGTTGCTGTTCCGCATCGCGCAATTTTTGCCCGACGCGATCTACTACCGCCTGTTCGGCTAGCCCGGGCCTTTTCCCTGCCCCCCCCCGCTTCTCTGGCTCTTAAATATCCTCGCCGAAGGCATCTTTTTCTTTTGGAGCCCCAAGAGATTTTTATGCCTTCGGCGAGGATATTTAAAAGCCAGAGAATGGGATCAGAGCGCTTTCACATGTTCGTCGAAGATGGCTTTTGCCCGCTGCCAGACAGGTGACTCCAAGTCGTCCAGCGTGGCCAGGGTTGGCAGCAATTGCGCGGCGTAATCCTCAGAACTTTCGAGCGGCAGCATGGAGGGCAGGTTGTCGATCGCTGTTACATCAAGGGGCGGGTCCTCGTGCACACGCAGGGCAGGCGTTTGCCAACTGGTTGTGTGCGTGTAGACTTGGACCGGATTGAAGTCGCTGTCGGGGTCGCAGGCGATGTCACCGATCACCCGCAATCTGCGCGGCTTTGTCGGGGTGTCTTTCGGAATGAATACCGGGGTTTTTGGACCTGCAAGAATGCAATTGAAAAACAGGCTATGATCCAAAATCTCTGGAAACGGGCCGCCGTGGGCGGTTTCAGCCATATCCCAACCCGTTACCGCGACGCCAAGGCGGCTGCACAGGTCTGAGGCCCCGGTTCCGACGCGACCAAGCGCGCCGATCACAAGTGCATCCGGCGCAGCTGCGTCCAGCTTTTCAAGATCACGGCGCAGTTCTGCGGTAAGTGCGTCGGCGTCCGCATAGGGTGTGATTGGGGCATTGGCCGCGCCTTGCATCTGTGCGACCCAGCATTTCACCGCAACGGCTGCACCGGCAAACCCTGCCCAATAGCCAAACGCGGCAACGCGGCGGCCCGCGTCGTTCGTCAGGTATTCCAGATCATAAAGTGTGCCACCGCCTGCCTTGAACCGGCCAAGCAGGATTTGCCCGGCGGCCTGCCCCTTGAAGGCGTGACCGAACATGATGTGGCGATGTGGCAGCGGCGTGCCTTCTGCTGGCAGCTCCTTGAGGCCAAAGATGATGGCGTTGGCCGGTGCGTCGGGCCAGCTATTTTCCGCTGCGATGGTGCACCCGGCCTGCGCATACCGTTCGGTGGCAATCACCCGCGTGTCCGACGCTTCGACCGTTACCCGATATCCTTTGGCAAGCAGCGCGGCAGCCCCTTCCGGGGTCAGCCCGACACGGGTTTCATTGTCGCGCTGTTCGGCTCGGACCCAAAGATGAGGCGTGGTCATAGCATCCCCCTTTCGCGTACCGATTTCACGCTGGAGCGCGTCTCCATCTGATGCAGGAAGTTCTGGATCTTGGGGTAGAGCGAGACATCCACGTTGTCGCCCTCGAGCCAGTTGCACACGATGAAGAGATATGGATCGGCAATGCTGAAGCTGTCCCCCAGAACGGTATCGCCCCGCAAAATATGCGCTTCGACAAAGCCCGCACTGGCGGCCATGGTTTGCGGCACCAGCGCTGTCATGTCGTCAAAGCTTGATTGTTGCGTGGCCCACCGCGCGCCGCGCATCTTATGTGCATGGGCAACATGCATGGTCGAGGCCAGGTAAAACATCGCGCTGCGCATGTGCGCCGCGTCGACCGGGTTTTCGGGGATAAGTTTGGCCTCTGGCGCACGTGCCGCGATATATTCAAGCAGCGCCCCGGTTTCGGTCAGGATCGTGCCGTCGTCCAGCGCAAGGGCGGGCACGCGGCCTTTGGGATTGATCGCAAGGTAGGGGCGCAGCGTCTGTTCGGCCGCTTTGAAATCGACCTTTGTTGGCTCATAGGGCAGCCCCGCTTCTTCCAGCGCAATCGCCACGGCAATCGAGATTGTACCGGGCGCGTAATAGAGTTTCATCATGATCTGGCCTTTCAGATATGGGTTTGGGCGACGCGACGTGCCGAGGTTTCAAGATGCGGCACCGCGTTGAACAGCACCGGCGACCAATGGCCGCCGATCGGGAAAAGCCGGTGCATCGAGGTATGCATGATCGCCAGCGCGATGCGTGACATGGCTGGAATGCCAAGCCCCATGGCCTGTGCCATTACCATCGAAATCAGCCCTCCCGACGTGACGACAAGCGCGGGGCCCTGGCCTGCTGCGATCTCGTCCAGGACGGATCTGATGCGGGTTTCAAAGCTTGAGTAGGTTTCGGGCGGATTTTCCAGCCTGTCATCTTTCCAGGTTTCAAACACCAAAGGCAGGTGGTTGGTAAAGCCGTTCTGGTCGTCGGGAAACGGCACGCCGTGTTGCTGTTCCATCAAGGTTGCGAGCGTGAAATACTCAAGCTCGTTCAGGCGGGCGTCGCGCACAGGTGTCAGGCCTGTTTTCATGCCCTCTGCGGTTTCGACATGCCGGCGCAAGGTGCCGGTATAAAGCCGGGTGTGGTGGGTTTCCGAGTGGCGCAGATAATCGCCCAGCCAACCGGCCTGTTCATGCCCCAGCGGGCTGAGCTTGTCATAGCTGGCTTCGTCCTTGGCTGTCGAATTGGCCTGGCCGTGGCGAATGAGGGTGATGTGGGACATGGGCGCGCCTTTTGCTGTTGCGTCTTTGATAGGCAAGCGCCGCGCAGGTTGAAAGAGCAGGAGCCTTTTGCACCGATATTTTTTAGCCTCTGGTGGAGCGGGGCGCGTATCGGAAACAGGCGTGGCGCAAAACCAAGGCAGGGTGTCGGGATTGTGACTGCCGTGGTTGCCCGACGCTGACTATAGTCCGCCTACGTGATGCAGGAGAATCCCATGGTCGACACAATTACATTTACGCTGGATGGCGAAACCGTCGAGGCTGAGGCCGGGATGACCATCTGGGAAGTCGCAAATGGGCGCGGGCTGAAAATTCCGCATCTGTGCCATTCGCCTGCGCCGGGTTACCGTCCCGACGGGAATTGCCGCGCCTGCATGGTCGAGATCGAGGGCGAGCGGACGCTTGCCGCATCGTGCTTGCGTACACCCGCTGACGGGATGGTTGTGACCACCAACAATGCGCGCGCTGAAAACGCGCGTAAAATGGTGATGGAGCTGCTGTTGGCAGATCAGCCAAACACAGGATGTCGCGCACGACAAATCAAGCCATCTTTGGGACATGGCGGCCCTTGAGGGGATCGAAAGCAGCCGGTTCCCCAAGCTGGAAAAGCAGCGCATCCCTTTGCTGGATGACAGCCACGTGGCGATGCGTGTCAATCTGGATGCCTGCATCCAGTGCAACCTGTGTGTGCGGGCATGCCGCGAGGTGCAGGTCAATGACGTGATCGGGATGTCAGGCCGGGGGCATGACAGCTATCCGACGTTTGACATGGCTGATCCAATGGGCGCGTCAACCTGTGTGGCCTGCGGTGAATGTGTGCAGGCCTGCCCCACTGGTGCCCTGATGGAGGCCACGGTTGTGGACGCCGATCAGGTCGGGGATCGTGCGGATTTCGACAGCGAGATCGACAGCATCTGCCCGTTCTGCGGTGTGGGCTGTCAGGTGTCGCTGAAGGTCAAGAATGGCAAGATAAAGTATGTCGAGGGCATAAACGGGCCCGCAAATGAAGGACGGCTGTGCGTCAAGGGGCGATTTGGCTTTGACTATATTCACCACCCGCACCGTTTGACCAAGCCACTGATCCGGCGCGAAGATGCGCCGCCCAAGGGGTTGAATGTCGATCCGTCGAACTGGTCCACCCATTTCCGCGAGGCGACCTGGGACGAGGCGCTGGATTTCGCTGCCCAAGGGATGCGCAAGATCGGAGGACGCGGTGTTGCAGGTTTTGGTTCGGCCAAATGCACCAACGAGGAAGCCTATCTGTTTCAAAAGATGATCCGGCAGGGGTTTGGGCACAACAACGTCGACCACTGTACGCGCCTGTGCCACGCGTCCTCTGTTGCCGCGCTGATGGAGAACGTTGGATCGGGTGCTGTTACCGCGACCTTCAACCAGATCGAAAACGCGGATGTGGCCATCGTGATTGGCGCGAACCCGACTGAAAACCACCCCGTCGCCGCGACTTTCTTCAAGCAGTTCACCAAGCGGGGGGGCAAGCTGATCGTGATGGATCCGCGTGGTCAGGCGCTCAAGCGGCATGCGTCGCACATGCTGCAATTCCGGCCTGGCACGGATGTCGCGATGCTGAACGCGATCATGCACGTCATCGTCGAAGAAAAGCTTTACGATCAGCAATACATCGAGGCCTATACCGAGAATTGGGAAATCGAAAAGGCGCATCTGAAAACGTTCACCCCCGAAAAGATGGCCAAGGTCTGTGGCATCGATGCCGAGACATTGCGCGACGTGGCGCGAACCTTTGCGGGGGCCAACGCAGCGATGATTTTCTGGGGCATGGGCGTGTCGCAGCACATCCACGGCACCGATAATGCGCGCTGCCTGATCTCGCTGGCGCTGATGACCGGGCAGATCGGGCGCCCGGCGCGGGTCTGCATCCGTTGCGGGGGCAGAACAACGTGCAGGGTGCCTCTGATGCGGGGCTTATCCCGATGTTCCTGCCGGATTATCAGCCCGTCGTCTGACGCGGGCGTGCGGGCCGCCTTCACCGAGGTGTGGGAGAGCGAGGATTTCAGCCCCCAGAAGGGCCTGACAGTCATCGAAATCATGGATGCGGTGCATGATGGTGATATCCGCAGCCTCTATGTTCTGGGCGAGAATCCGGCAATGTCGGACCCGGACGTTGAACATGCGCGAGATGCGCTGGCCAAGCTCGAGCATCTGGTCGTGCAGGACATCTTCCTGACCGAAACTGCGAATTTCGCCGATGTGATCTTGCCTGCAAGGCCTTTGCCGAGAAATCGGGCACGGTGACCAACACCAACCGTCAGGTCCAGATGGGACGCCCTGCGGTCGCTCCCCCCGGCGACGCGAAGGAGGACTGGTGGATCGAGGTTGAATTGGCCAAGCGGCTGGGGCTGGGATGGACCTATTCGGACCCGTCCGAGGTTTTTGCCGAAATGAAGCTCAATATGTCGTCGCTGAACAACATCACCTGGGACCGGCTTGAGGCTGACGGGGCCGGTGACCTATCCGTCGCATCAGCCCTACGGACCCCGGGCAGGCCATTGTCTTTGGCGACGGTTTCCCGCGGCAGGACGGGCGGGCCCGGTTCACGCCCGCCAGCATCATGGCCCTGACGATGTGCCGGATGCGGAATACCCGATGATCCTGACCACGGGGCGGCAGCTGGAGCATTGGCACACCGGGTCGATGACCCGCCGCGCCTGCGTGCTGGACGGGCTGGAGCCCGAGGCAAACTGTTCGCTGCATCCGTACCCTGCGCAAACTGGGCGTGGCGCCGGGCGAGCACGTGCGCCTGTCGACCCGGCGCGGGTCGCATCGAGATCATGGCGCGTGAGGACCGGGCGGTCTCCCCCGACATGGTGTTCCTGCCCTTCGCCTACGTCGAGGCGGCGGCGAACATCCTGACCAACCCGGCGGTTGACCCCTATGGCAAGATCCCCGAGTTCAAATTCTCGGCCGTGAAGGTCGAGGCGGCGGGAACGCGGTCGCGGCGGAATAGACCTTGTATCGGCAGGTGCGCCGTGCCGGCGCATGTGATTGATTTTGGGAATGAAGGTCGCTGTCCGTCACAATCGCTAAGATAATCGAACGCCACGACAAGCCAAGGAGGCCCCATGCCTATCGACAGCGACCGATTTTTCAGACCTGCACAAGCTGCGCAGCTTCGGCGCATCCGGCGTGGGCAAGGGCGTGGTGCGCCCGGCATATTCCCAGCCCGACATCGCAGCGCGGGGCTGGCTGGCGCGGAAGTTTCAGGAAGCGGGGTGACTGTTGAGATGGACGAGATGGGCAACCTCTTCGGGCTGGCGGACGGGCCGTCGCTCCTGATGGGGTCGCATTCCGACAGCCAGCCCGAGGGCGGCTGGCTCGATGGTGCGCTGGGCGTGATCGCGGCGCTGGAGGTGGCCGCGCCGCTAAGGAGGCAGGTGGCCGGCGGTCTCGGTCGTGTCCTTCCAGGACGAGGAAGGGCGCTTCGGCGTGACCACAGGCTCGCCGTCTGGTCGGGCAGTTGAGCCAGGCCGAAGCCGACGCGCTGACCGACCACGCGGGCGTTGCCCTGGGCGAGGCGCGGGAGGCGATGGCGGCATGGTAACCGGCCCCGTTTCGCCCCCGTCGCGGTTCACCGGCTACATCGAGATGCACATCGAACAGGGCCCGGTGCTGGACGGCACGGGCGAGCGGATCGGCGTGGTCACCGACATCGTCGGCATCCGCGACATGAAGATCACCTTCGAGGGCCAGCAGAACCACGCGGGGACGACGCCGATGCACCTGCGCCGGGATGCGTTTCAGGGGTCTCGCGCGTTCAACCACGGCATTGAACGAGCGTCTCCGCAATGTGGTGACGCCGCAACGGTCTGGACCATCGGCCATGTCGCGCTGCATCCCAATGCGTCCTCGATCGTGCCGGGGCGGCCGCATTCTCGATGCAGTGGCGCGACGGCGACACGAGCGGTTGGGGCGGATGGAGACGATCATCCGGGAGGCGGCCGCCGAGGTGGCGGAGGAGCGGGGATGGAACTGCGGTACGGTCCATTGCTGGGGCTGGAGCCGGTCCAGATGGACGACCCTGCGCGGCGCGCTGGAGCCGGGGGCGCGAGGCGGTGGCGCCGGGCAAATGGCGGGGGATGCCCTCGGGGGCGCTGCACGACGCCACGAATCTTGCGCGGCTCATGCCGGTGGCGATGTTGTTCGTCCCGTCGATCGGCGGCACGAACAGCATCGCCACCGGCATGAGGCGGGAAACATTGGTGGCATCATGCAAGGCCCCCGATGGCATCCGCGCCAATTCTCCGGTGCCACAGCCTGCGCACCGGCCTCCAGTGCTGCGCGCAATTCGGGGTCCATCGCCACCGGCTCAAGCCCCAAAAGCGGGCCATAGTCCAGGGTCATGCCGTTCATCGCGGCTATCTCTGCGGCCGTTTCGCGAATGATGGTCTCCATACGCGCCAGCCTATCCGTTTCCGCATCGCGCCACTGCATCGAAAACACGGCACGCCCCGGCACGATCGACGACGCATTCGGATGCAGCGCGACATGGCCGATCGTCCACACCGTTTGCGGCGTTACAACATTGCGCAGCCGGTCATTCAATGCCGTGTTAAACGCCGAGACCGCCTGAAACGCATCCCGCCGCAGATGCATCGGAGTGGTCCCGGCGTGGTTCTGCTGGCCCTCGAACGTGATCTTCATATCGCGGATCCCCACGATATCAGTCACAACACCGATCTGTTCCCCGCTGGTATCCAGTGTCGGGCCCTGTTCGATATGCAATTCGATAAATCCGGTGAATTGATCCGGCGAAACGGGGCCGGTTATCATGCCAGCCATCGCCTTGCGCGCGTCGCCCAAGGCAACGCCTGCGTGATCCGTCAGCGGGTCGGCGTCGGCTTGTGTCAAATGCCCTGACCAGACGGCACTGCCTGTTGTCACACCAAACCGGCCTTCTTCGTCCTGAAACGACACGACCGAAACCGCCGGACCACCTGCTTCTTTAGCGGCGCGTGCCACCTCAAGTGCCGCGATCACGCCCAGCGCACCATCCAGCCAACCACCTTCGGGCTGGCTGTCGGAATGCGACCCCATCAGGATCGACGGCCCGTCCGCCAACCCGAAAAGGTTGCCCATCACGTCAACCTCAACACGTAACCCGGCTTGCTGCATCTTCCCGGCCAACCACCCCCGCGCGGCGACATCCGCCTCCGAATAGGCCGGCCGCACGACGCCCTTGCCGACACCCGCTGCGCCAAAACTGCGCAGCTCGTGCAAATCCGCTAAAAACCGTTCGGCATCAATGCGCATGATGAATCCCTCGCTTCTCTGGCTCTCAAATATCCCAGGGAGTTTGAGGGACAGCGTCCCTCATTCCCAAAATCAATCACATGCGCCGGAACGGCGCACCTGCCGATACAAGGTCTATTCTGCCGCGACCGGGGTTTCCACCGCTTCGACCTTCACAGCCGAAAATTTGAACTCGGGATCTTGCCATAGGGGTCAACCGCCGGGTTGGTCAGGATGTTCGCCGCCGCCTCGACATACGCAAAGGGCAGGAACACCATGTCGGGCGAAACCGCCCGGTCTTCACGCGCCATGATCTCGATGGACCCGCGTTTTGTCGACAGGCGCACGTGCGCGCCCGGCACCACGCCGAGTTTGCGCAGCGTTGACGGATGCAACGAACAATTTGCCTCAGGCTCCAGCCCGTCCAGCACCCAGAGCGGCGCGTCATCGATCCCGTGTGCCAATGCTCCAACTGCGCCCGGTGGTCAGGATCATCGGTAACTTCATCGGGGCATCGTCAGGGGCCACGATGCTGGCGGGCGTGAACCGGGCCCGCCCGTCCTGCCGTGGGAAGCCGTCGCCAAACACGATGGCCTGTCCGGGGTCCGTAGGGCTGTTGGACGGATAGGTCACGGCCCCTTCAGCCTCAAGCCGGTCCCAGGTTATGTTGTTCAGCGACGACATATTGAGCTTCATTTCGGCAAAAACCTCGGACGGGTCCGAATAGGACCATCCCAGCCCCAGCCGCTTGGCCAATTCAACCTCGATCCACCAGTCCGCCTTCGCGTCGCCGGGGGGCGGGACCGCAGGGCGTCCCATCTGGACCTGACGGTCGGTGTTGGTCACCGTGCCTGATTTTTCGGCAAAGGCACCTGCCGGCAAGATCACATCGGCGAAATTCGCAGTTTCGGTCAGGAAAATATCTGCACGACCAGATGCTCGAGCTTGGCCAGCGCATCTCGCGCATGTTCAACGTCCGGGTCCGACATTGCCGGATTTTCACCCAGAACATAGAGGCTGCGGATATCACCGTCATGCACCGCATCCATGATTTCGATGACTGTCAGGCCTTTCTGGGGGCTGAAATCATCGCTTCTTCCACACGTCAGTAAAGGCGGCCGCACGCCGGGGTCAGACACGGGCTGATAATCCGGCAGGAACATCGGATGAGGCCCCGCATCAGAGGCACCCTGCACGTTGTTCTGCCCCCGCAATGGATGCAGACCCGCGCCGGGCGCCCGATCTGACCGGTCATCAGCGCCAGCGAGATCAGGCAGCGCGCATTATCGGTGCCGTGGATGTGCTGCGACACGCCCATGCCCCAGAAAATCATCGCTGCGTTGGCCCCCGCAAAGGTTCGCGCCACGTCGCGCAATGTCTCGGCATCGATGCACAACCTTGGCCACTTGGGGTGAACGTTTTCAGATGCGCCTTTTCGATTTCCCAATTCTCGGTATAGGCCTCGATGTATTGCTGATCATAAAGCTTTTCTTCGACGATAACGTGCATGATCGCGTTCAGCATCGCGACATCCGTGCCAGGCCGGAATCGCAGCATGTGCGACGCATGCCGCTTGAGCGCCTGACCACGCGGATCCATCACGATCAGTTTGCCCCCCGCTTGGTGAACTGCTTGAAGAAAGTCGCGGCGACGGGTGGTTTTCAGTCGGGTTCGCGCCAATCACGATGGCCACATCCGCGTTTTCGATCTGGTTGAAGGTCGCCGTAAACAGCGCCCGATCCAACGTTCTCCATCAGCGCGGCAACAGAGGACGCGTGGCACAGGCGCGTGCAGTGGTCGACGTTGTTGTGCCCAAACCCTGCCGGATCATTTTTTGAAACAGATAGGCTTCCTCGTTGGTGCATTTGGCCGAACCAAAACCTGCGACACCGCGTGCTCCGATCTTGCGCATCCCTGGGCAGCGAAATGCAGCGCCTCGTCCCAGGTCGCCTCGCGGAAATGGGTGGAGCCGAGTTCGACGGATCAACGTCCGAGGCCGGGCGGCGCATCTTCGCGCCGTTCTGGGCTTGCATCGAGGTGTGGGTCGTGAATATAGTCAAAGCCAAACAGCCCCTTGACGCAAAGCATCCTTCGTTTGCGGGGCCGGTTCTGCCGTCGACATACTTTATCTTGCCATTCTTAGGGCGGCAGCGACACCTTGACAGCCCACACACAGAACGGGCAGATGCTGTCGATCTCGCTGTGCGAAATCCGCACGATCCCCGACCTGATCGGCGTCCACAACCGTGGCCTCCATCAGGGCACCAGTGGGCAGGCCTGCGCACGAATTTGCACCCCGCCAGAGCAGCACAGGTTGACGCGCCCATTGGATGAGCCATGTCAAACGTCGGATAGCTGTCATGCCCCCGTCCCAAAAGGGGATCACGTCATTGACCTGCACTTCTCGGCATGCCCGCACACACAGGTTGCACTCGGATGCAGGCATCCGGATTGACACGCATCGCCACGTGGCTGTCATCTAGCAAAGGGATGCGCTGCTTTTCCAGCTTGGGGAAACCCGGCTGCTTTGCCGATCCCCTGAGAGGGCCGCCATGTCCCCAAAGATGGCTTGATTTGTCATACACCCAACATGTTGTTTTGGCTGATCTCCCAGACAGCAGCTCCATCACCATTTTACGCGCGTTTTCAGCGCGCGCCATTGTTGGTGGTCACAACCATCCCGTCAGCGGGTGTACGCAAGCACGATGAGCAGACGTTCCCACTCGCCCACTGCGATCTCGACCATGCAGGCGCAGCAATTCCCCGTCGGACGGTAACCCGGCGCAGGCGGATCGGCAAGCAGATGCGGAATTTTCAGCCCGGCCCCGCCCGTTGCGACTTCCCAGATCGGTCATCCCGGCCTCAGCCTCAACAGTTTGGCCGTGCGGCCGCTGATAGCTTGATCTTATCAACATAAGAATCTCCCTGAATTGCAGGCGTAGGCGGACTAAGTATAGAGCGACGAAAAATGCGCGGCAGATCACGATCCCGACACCCTGCCTTGGTTTTGCGCCACACCTGTTTTCCGATACGCGCCCCGCTCCACCAGAGGCTAAAAATATCGGTGGAAAAGGCTCCTGCTGCTTTCAACCCGCGCGGCGCTTGCCTATCAAAGACGCGACGGCAAAAAGCGAGCATGTCCCGCATGAGCCTCACTCGCCAAAATGCCAGGCCTATTCGACAGCCAAGGACGAAGCCAGCTATGACAAGCTCCAGCCCGCTGGGGCGTGGAGGGAGCGGTTGGCTGGGCGATTATCTGCGCCACTCGGAAACCCGCCGCACCCGGCTTTATACCGGCACCTTGCGCCGGCATGTCGAACCCGCAAGAAGGGCATGAAAACAGGCCTGACACCTGTGCGCGAGACGCCCGCCTGAACGAGCTTGAGGGGTTCACGCTCGCAGACCTTGATGGAACAGCAACACGGCGTGCCGATTTTCCGACGACCAGAACGGCTTTACCAACCCCTGCTTTGCGTGTTTGAAACCTGGAAAGATGACAGGCTAGAAAATCCGGCCGAAAACCTACTCGAAGGCTTGTGAAACCCGCATTACAATCGTCTTGGACGAGATCGCAGCAGGCCAGGGCCCCGCGCTTGTCGGTCACATTCGGGAGGGCTGCAGTTTCAAATGTGCAATGGCACAGGCCATGGGGCTTGGCATTCCAGCCATGTCACGCGTCGCGCTCGGCGATCATGCATACCTCGATGCACCTGGGCTTCCCCGATCGGCGGGCATTGGTCGCCGGTGCTGTTCAACGCGGTGCCACGTGTTGAAACCTCGGCAAACGCGTCGCGAAACCCCATCTGAAAGGCCAGATCATGATGAAACCTCTGTCCCCAGTCGCATCTGGATCCCCGTGGCTATTGCGCTGGAAGAAGCGGGCTGCCCTACGAGCCAACAAAGGTCGATTTCGAAGCGGGGGGGGGGGGGGCCCCTACCTTGCGAATCGATCCCAAAGGCCGCGTAACCGCCCTTGCGCTGGACGACGGTACGATCCTGACCGAAACTGGTGCGCTGCTTGAATATATCGCGGGGGGCGCGCCAGAGGCCGAACGAATAGCCGAGAACCCGGTCGAAGCCGCGCACCACATGCGCAGCGCGATGTTTTATTTGGCCTCGACCATGCATGTGCCGGGAAGGGGGATGCGCGGCGCGCGGTGGGCCACGCAACAATCAAGCTTTGAGGGCATGACAGCGCTGGTGCCGCAAACCATGGCCGCCAGCGCGGGCTTTGTCGAAGGCGCGGTTTGCGGGGCGATACGGTCTGGGGACAGCCTCACATTGCCGATACCATATCTCTTCATCGTGTCCTGGCTCGAGGGCGACAAGATGTGATGTCTGCGCTCTACCCAAGATACAGGACCTGTGCAATTTGATGGAGACGCGCTCCAGCGTGAAATCAAATTTTGGAGAGGGAAGCGATG
>CAVSLU010000006.1:0-236207 GCA_963728645.1 uncultured Alphaproteobacteria bacterium
CAACGATGTGTCGCCGGGTGCGCGCTACTTTGAAGTGCAAATCTATTTATTAAAACAGGATCTTGCATGGAGTTCTCAAGCTGGCGGAGTTGTGAAACCGACGGGGATAAATGCACACATTAGAAGCTGCACTTTTCCGTCAGATCACTCGGGCCGGATAGTAAAAATGAGATGCAGTATCTTCCCCCTGCTGACGGCCCGTGCAATGTTCCTGCAAGGAGAACGCGCATGTTGATCAACCGGCTTCGTATGCGGCATATCCGGTGTTTTCTGGCTGTCGCCAAGGCCGGCTCCATCACCGCTGCGGCCATCACAATGAACTCTTCCCAACCCGCCCTCTCGCGTTCACTGGCCGAGATAGAGGATCTTGTTGGCCAGCCGCTTTTCGTGCGCACCGGTCGGGGGTTGGTGATGACGGATGCGGGGCAAAAGCTTTTTCGGCATCTGGACACCGCGATGGCGCAAATCGAAACAGGCACGCGTGCGGCAAGCGGTGCGGTGCCCCGGCCCCGCGTCGCCATCGGGATGTTGCCCAATGTTGCGCGGACCCTGGCCGTTGACGCGGGCGCGTCATTCAAGGCGGATCACCCCGATATTGATCTTGCGCTTTTTTGGGCGGGCGTGCCGGAATTGATCTCGCGGCTGCACCGCAACGAGATTGATTTTATCCTTGGCAGGCTCTTGTCGCTTGAACACATGGTGGGCGTCAGTTTCGAACATCTCTATACCGAAACGATCATATTTGTGGTCAGCCGAACCCACCCTTTCGCAAAGATGCAAGACACCGTTTCGCTGCCCGACCTGATGACCGAAATGATGATTGTCCCGATCCCCGATACGATCATCCGCCGCGAGCTGGACAAGTTTTTGGCCGCACGCGGCATCGAAACCTTCCCTAACAAAATCGAAACCGTCTCGTTTGAATTTGCGCGCAGCTTTCTCAAACAGCATCGCGGCGTGGCTTGCGTTCCTTTGGGTGCGGTGCGTCGCGAAATCGCTGACGGGTCGTTGGTGCGCTTGTCGATCACCGGCGAAGAATTGGTCGGATCCGTCGGGATCACCTATGCCGCCGAACGCGGCTTGTCTGATGATGCGCAGCGGCTGGCCCAGCATGTGCGCAAAGCTGCCCAAGCGATCAAATGATATACCGATTTTGGTATATCTGAACGGCATTATCTATTTCCCGCAAAGATAGACCTGCGCTACACCTTTTCCCACCACCCGAAAGAAGTGGGAAACGAAGGGGGCAATGATGGCCAAGCCAAAGAATATTCTTTTCATCATGTTTGATCAGCTCAGGTGGGATTACCTAAGCTGCTATGGTCATCCCCATCTGAAGACCCCCAATATCGACCGCCTGGCCAGCAAGGGCGTGCGCTTTGACAGGGCGCATATTCAGTCACCGCTCTGCGGACCGTCGCGGATGTCGACCTACACGGGGCGCTACGTGCACAGCCACGGCGCGTCGTGGAATCAGGTGCCGCTGAAGGTGGGCGAACGGACGATGGGCGACCATCTGCGTGATCTTGGCATGGGCTGTTGGCTGGTGGGCAAGACGCATATGGCCGCGGACGCAGAAGGAATGCGGCGGCTGGGGCTTGAGCCCGACAGCGTGATTGGCGCACGCGTGGCTGAATGCGGCTTTGACATCTGGGAGCGCGACGACGGAATGCGCCCCGAAGGGCCTGATGGCTTTTACGATCCGGGCGGAGCGCTGAAATACAACGAATACCTTGCAGGCAAGGGGTATGAAGGTGACAATCCTTGGCACGACTATGCGAATTCCGGCATCGATGACGACGGCAACGTCTTGTCAGGTTGGTTTCTGGAAAACGCGGACAGCCCTGCGAACATCCGCGAGGAAGATAGCGAAACACCCTATCTGACCCGCCGCGCGATGGCGTTTATCGCCGCGCAAGGCGATCAGCCGTGGTGCTGCCACCTAAGCTATATCAAGCCGCATTGGCCCTATATCGTGCCCGAACCCTATGCCAGCATGTACGGGCCGAAACACTTTCTGCCCCCCGTAAGGACCCAGGCCGAGCGCGATACCGATCATCCTGTCTATAAAGGGTTCCAGAACGCGCCCGTCGGCAAGGCCTTTGCCCGCGACGACATCCGAAACAAGGTGTTGACCGCTTATATGGGTCTGATCAAGCAATGCGATGACCAGATCGGCGTGCTGTTTGACTGGCTAGAGGAAACGGGCCGGATGGAAGATACCATGATCGTTGTCACTTCGGACCACGGGGATTTTCTGGGCGATCACTGGCTGGGGGAAAAGACGTTCTTTCATGACGCGTCGGTCAAAGTGCCGCTGATCATCTATGACCCCTCGGCCCAGGCAGATGCCACGCGGGGCACGGTCAGCGACGCGCTGGTGGAATGCATTGATCTGGCCCCCACGTTCGTCGATGTGGCGGGCGGCGATGCGACGAAGCTGGATCATATCCTTGAAGGGCATTCGCTGTTGCCTTTGCTGCGCGGCGGCGCTGCCCCTGCCCGCGCATACACGATCTGCGAATATGATTTCTCTGCTATCCCGCTGGCTGCGAAGCTGGATCTGCATCCCGATCAATCGCGCATGTTCATGGTGGCGGATCACGACTGGAAGATGATCCATTTTGAAAGCGGCCACCGCCCCATGTTGTTCGATCTGAACACTGACCCCCAAGAGGTCAACGATCTAGGTAACAGCCCCGACCACGCCGGCGTGATTGCCACCATGTATGACAAGATGTTCGCCTGGGCCCGCCGCCCCGCCGCACGCACCACCAAATCGAACGCAGATTTCATCAACTACAGGACGGGACCCGCCCGCACCGGTGTGCTGATCGGGATCGCGGACCCGTCCGAGACCGCACCGGAAAACGCGGTGAAGTACACAGGCCGTAAAGCCATAGATAAGCGGGAAACCCGCAAACCGGCCTGACAGCAACGTTATATCGGCCAAAGTCTTATCGGCCAAAGTCTTAATGGGAGGAAACCATGACTAATCTTTTCAAACAAACCACCCTTGTCTTGGGGTGCATCGGTGCGATGGCCTTTGCCAGCCCACTTGCGGCACAGGAGAACCTGACCGCCGAAACATCCAGCCCCGGCAATTCACCCCATGTGGTCACAATGCACCTGGCTGACGTTCTTGCCCGGACAGGCATCGCGAACGTGCAGGTTCAGGAAGGCCAGACCGCGACCAACTCCATGCTGAACGTCGCCGAAGGCAAATCCGACATGATCACCGCACCGCTGATCCTGCATTTCCTGCTTGAAAAAGGCCGTGGTCCTTTCTCCAAGCTGGGCGCGGATGGCAAGGCACTTTCCGAAAACGTGCGCGCCATCTTTCCTTATAACGCCGGGGCCTATGGCCTGTTCGCGCCGGTTTCCAGCGGCATCCGAAGCTATAAGGACATCAAGGGGCGCACGGTCTGGAACGGCCCGCCGCGCGGCGCCGCGCTGACGGTGGGGCGCCAAACGCTGCAATTAGGCTCCGGCGGCTTCAAGGACGGAGAAGACTACACCGGCCTGCAAACCAACTGGGGCCAGATTGCGACTGCGCTGGTCGATGGATCTGCGGATGCCTTCATGGTGCCGATCACCTTTCCATCCGACCGCGTGACGACCGCGCAGGCGGCGGGCGACATCAACATCATATCGTTTCCCAAGGATATCTGGGAAACTGAGGGCATGCAGAAATTCCTGTCTGCGCCCGGCAACAGCCCGATCGAAATCGAGGGTTCAAAGATGGGATACGGCGATAACAGCGGCGTCAATCTGATTTCGGAAGATGGCATCTTCCGCTCGCCCGGCGTGCCCTTTGCAACCTTCGTGCGGGCCGATCTGCCGGACGACACGGTCAAGGCCATCGTCACCGCCTTTATCGGATCGCTGGACGAACTGAAGACACGCTCACCCTATGCGGCGAATGTGAACTTTGGCGTGCTGGATCAAAAGATCACCGGCTTTTGCGGTGGGCTGTCGCTCAAGTATCATCCCGGCGCTGTCGCGGCGTGGGAGGAAGCGGGCTATGACGTGCCCGATTGCGCCGAATAACCGGACCAAATGATCGTTCATCCCCCCGAAACGGCAGTGTCGTTCGGGGGGTTTTGCCCCCGCAAAAGGTTGGTTCCCCGTGGATAACCCATCTTCCAAATATCTGGTATCGCGACATAAATTTCTGATCACTGCACGTGTTTTGGGGTTGATGCTCGTGGTGATTGGCCTGTTTAACACCACCCCCTCGATCCCCGGTCTGGACGCATGGATTGCAGATATCGGCGGCGGCCAAGGCTTTGTGATCCGCAAATTTCCTTATCAATACCTTTACCCGCTGGCCTTTGTGCTGATGATGCTGATTGTCGCGCTGAACCATTCTTTCTGGGTGGATGCCATCGACAAGACGCGCGGCAGACGCATCTTCGGGGCGGCGATGGATATTGCGCTGGTGACGATGGCGATTGTTGTATCGCTGTCGTATGTGATCGAAATCAACTCTATCTGCCTGATTGACCAGTTCACCGGCGAACGTGCCGATCTGATTGCCCGCGCGTTGATCGAGGAAAAGGAATTCGCCGAGCTTTACGGCCTGCCCATCCCCACCTCCGTCGATGATCCGTCTTGCATCAACACTCTGGGCTTGTGGCTGTTTGCGATCGTGGGCGCAGGGATCTCCGTTTTCCTGGCCTATAACGTCAAGGTCTGGGGCTTTCCGCTGGTGGCCGTGGCGATCATCATCGCTGCCTATACTTTGATTACTGTGCTGGTCTGGTACTATTTCGGTGCCGACGACATGAACAAATACCTGATCACCAAGCTGGGGGGCGAACCGCGTTCCCTACTGGACGGACGCCCCAATATCGAAGACGTGCTGGTCAACACGTCGCAAGGGCTTTTGGGTCGGTTCATGGGCATCCTGCTCAGCACCGTGTTTCCCTATATCGTGCTGGGGTCGCTGTTCGGGATTTCAGCCGGGGGTAAATCGCTGATCAAGCTTGCATTCTTGTGGACGCGCCGTTTGCGCGGCGGGCCAGCGCACGCGGCAATCGTGTCATCCGCGCTGTTTGGCACCATTTCGGGCGGGCCTGTGGTCAACGTGCTGTCGACCGGGGTGCTGACCATCCCAATGATGCTGAAACGCGGATTCAGCAAAACCTTCGCGGGCGGGATCGAGGCGGCAGCGTCTTCGGGCGGGCAGATCATGCCGCCGGTGATGGGGGTGGCGGCGTTTGTGCTGGCGGCGATGACGGCTGTGCCGTACCGCGAGGTGATCATCGCAGCGATTATTCCGTCAGTCGCCTATTTCGGCTGCCTGTTCCTGACCGTCGTTTTCCAATCGCGCAAGCAGGGGATCGATGCCGTCGGAGAAAAAACGCCGGACATGATCCTGAACCGTCAGGATTTGTTGAACCTCGTGATGATCTTTGGCCCGATCCTGTTGATCCTGTTCCTGCTGGTCACCCCGAAAGAGGCGATAGGCTGCGGTCCCATCGCGGGCCTGTTCGGTATCCAGACGATTGTGACAGAGACAACCTGCCGCGCCGTTGACCTTCCGTTCCTGTTCCAGGTGGTGCAAAACAGTGCGGGTGATGCGGGGTCGGCGGGCTGGTGGGCGGTTGTCCTGCTCGCCTGCCTGTTCGTTCTGGACCCCGGTTTTCGCGCGAAACCGGGGCAGATGATGACTGCGCTGGCAGATGCGGGCATCCTGATTTCGACGCTCTATCTGATGTTCCTGTCGGTGTCGGTGATTGATTTCTGCCTGAACTTCACTGGCCTGTCGGGATTCATTGCCCGCGATGTGCTGTCGGGCCTGCGCCTGTTCGGTACCGAATTGCAGACGGGTGGCATTTTTCTGTTCGCGGCGCTGTTTGTGACGATGCTGATGTCGATCCTGCTGGGAATGGGGATGCCGACGGTCCCGGCCTACGTCAACGTTGCCCTTTTGATGGGGCCGCTGGTCATCGGTCTGGGCATTGCGCCGTTCACTGCGCATATGTTTATCTTCTTTTTCGCCGTTGCCTCGGCGATCACGCCGCCCGTGGCGGTGGCCGCCTTTGCCGCGGCGTCGATCACCAAGGCCGACCCCATGCGCACGGGGTTTTCTGCCGTGCGGGCGGGCATCGTGATGTTCGTGCTGCCCTTCGTGTTCGTGTTCTACCCCGAACTGTTGCTGATTGACGCAGCCAAGGTGGACCCGAACGCGCTGCCCGGCACAACGGCTTATCTGGCGGGGTACAGTGCCGGAATCGACTGGCCATCGCTGGCCCTGGTCGCGGCGCGCGTCATGCTGGGCCTGTACCTGCTGGCCAGTGCGCTGTCGCGGTTTGACCGTTACCGTCTTGGCGCGGCCGAGACTTTGCTGCGGCTGGCGCTGGCCCTTGGCGTCGTGATGCACGCACCCGTGATCTGGGGGCCTGCCTTTGCGATATCTGCCGCCTATCTGGCGTGGTACACGATCAGTCCGTCGCGTGCGCCCCAGCCAAGCAGGCTATAGCCGCGTCAGCCACAGCGCCAATTCGGGAAACAAGATCAGCAGGAACACCAGCACCATCGCGCAGCCCATGTAGGGGAACGCCGACAGGTAGATTTCGCGCATTGTCGTATCTTTCGGGGCAACCCCCTTCATCACGAACAGCAGCAATCCGAAGGGCGGCGTGGTAAAGCTGATCTCAAGGGCAAGCAGGATGATCAGGCCGAACCAGATCGGATCAAACCCCAGCGTCGCCGCCAGCGGAAAGAAGATCGGGACGGTCAGCAGCATCATCGATATCTGCTCCATGAACATCCCCAAAAGCAGCAGCACGCCGAACATCACCAGCAGCATCGCCACTGGTGCCAGATCGAAGGATGTTGCCCAGCGGATCAATCCGCTTGAGGCACCCGAGAAGGCCAGCAACTGGCTGAACGTCGCAGAGCCGAAGACGATCAGATAGGCCATCAGGGTCACGCGCAGCGCACCGATGACAGATTTCTTCATCGCATCCCACGTCAGGCAACGGAACAGCACGGCCAGGATCAGCACCCCAAGCGCCCCGAAAGCGGCGGCTTCGGACGGCGTGATCAGACCGCCGACCATGCCGATCACGATCAGCACCATGACCGACAGCATCGGCAGCACGTCCCCGAACAGCAGCCGCATTTTCTGGCCCCAGGTCAGCAGCTCGACCTCATAGGCGGGTGCGGCATCAGGATCAATTCTGGTCTGGATATAGATTGTGGCGATGTAAAAGCTGGCAAGGATCAGGCCGGGAATGATCCCCGCGATCAACAGCGCACCCACGTCGATCCGCGCCAGCGTCGCCAGCAGAACGGCAAGCGCGGACGGCGGGATGATAATCGCCAGACCGCCGGTGCCAAGGATCGGGCCGATAGACATGTGTTTTTTGTAACCGCGTGCCGTCATTTCCGGCACCATCAGGCTGCCAAGCAAGGCAGTGGACCCCATGGAAGACCCCGACAGCGTCGAAAACGCCGTGCCGCCCAATACGGTGACATAGGACAAACGCCCCGGCAGCTTGCCCAAAAGCCTGTCGATGGCGTTGAACATGCGGGCACCCAGGCCGGTGTAGAAAAAGATCTCTCCCATCAGCAGGAACAACGGGATCGGCACCAGCGCATAGTTCGTCAGCCCGCCAAACCCGTTGTTCAACAGCAGCGTGATCCCCTTGGCACCGCCCATGAAGAACCACGCGCCAACGATATTGGCCGCCAGAAATGCCAGTGCCACAGGCATGCCAATCGCCATGAGCACCAGAATGGAGCCCAACAAGATGGCAAGCGATTCAAACCATTCCATTATTCGTGTATCCCTGCTTCGCCGGAATGCATCAGGTCATCGCCAAAGACAAAACGGGAAAATTCAATTGCCATCAGGCCAAAGCTGACCGGAAAGGCGATGGTGAGTATCCATTTCGGAAAGTAGTAGGCGCGCACATCAAGATCGTTGCGGGCGATGTTGCCAAGGAACAGCTCGGCCCCTTTCCACGCAAGGATCAGCGACACGACAACGCACAAGACGGCCACCATCCGGCTGACAAAACGCCGCGCCGGGCCCGGCAAGGCTGAGGTGACCAGTTCAATATGCACATGGCCTTTTTCACGAACAAGCCAAGGTGCGCCCAACATTGTCATGTAAAGGATCGCATATTCGGACGAGGTGAACAGCCACGCAAACGGTTGCAATCCGGCATTTCGCATCACGACCGACATGATGACAGAGATCATGAGCCATACCAGCATCAGCCCCGCAATCACCGCCATCGCGTAAAGGAACGTTCGATATATGCTTGCCACGGCAGTTCCATGCCCTGCCCCTGCTCAATGGAAAACGGCGCGCCGGTTATGCCAGCGCGCCGCGATAGGTCTTGCATCTGTCGAGCTTGGGTCGTAGAAGAGTTCGATCAGCTTGTCGTAGTTGCCATCGCCCTGGGGGCTTTCGGCCATCAGGTCTTTCATGCGGTCCCATGTCTTTTGCGTTGCGGCCTCCAGATACGCTGTTGCGGCGTCGCCTTCGAATGTGATCGACCTTCATGCCCGCTTCTTCGAGCTTGGCAAAGTCTTCATCACGCCTGCGCGCCGAGCTTCGGCGGCGGATCCTTCTCGTGCTGGATTGCGACATCCTGAAGGATCGTGCGCGATTCGTCTGACAGGGAGTTCCACTTTTCAAGGTTCACGATAACGCCAAGATCGGTCGAGAAGAAGCAAGGTTCGATCCGGTAGTTCAGGAATTCGTTCCATTTCAGATCGATAAGGCCGATCTGTGTCCAGCCTGTCGCATCGACAATGCCGCGCTCAAGCGCCGAGTAGACTTCGGTCGTGGGCAGGTCGATCACCTGCGCGCCCAGATAGTCGGTGAAAAACGCGTTATAGACCGCGTTGCCGCGCAGTTTCAGACCAGAGACGTCAAGGTTGCCGCCATCGTCCAGCTGGGTTCGTTGCGCGTCCAGAGGTTGTAGCACACACCGGAATCAAACCAGCCGAGGTATTTGACACCCATCTTTTCCTGATGGATCTGGTCGATGAGGTCGATCCCGCCGTTTTCGCGCGTTTCAACGGCGGTCAGGTTCGATGTGACCAGCGCGTCCTTTTCAGGCAGCGCACCCGCGTAAAAGCTGCCGGGTGTATAGACCATGTCGACCACGCCCGAACGTACCGCGTCGGGTTGCTGGAACATGCCGATGGCCTCGGGTCCGCCGCGCACCTCGATCTGGACGACGCCTTCACCGGCCTCGTTCACCTTGTCCACGAATTCGAGGAAGCGATTTGGTATAGATCAGGGATTCCGGAAAGGCGTGAACGGCGGTCAGCGTGTCTTCGGCAAAGGCCGCCGAGGTCAGCGCGGTGCTGGCAAGGATTGCGCCTATAATTGTATGTTTCATTCTGTCGTACTCCCGGTTGAAAGGGTGCCTTTGTGGCCCCTGTTTTGGTTTGACCCCCACCCCGTTTTCGGGGACGGAGGCGTCTTAGGTCGTGGGCATCACCCACGGATGCGCCGCCACACGGGCCGCACGAAACCTGGCGATCTGATCGGTGTGTCGGGCGGTCAGGTCGATGTCATCCCAGCCGTTTACCAGCTTTTGTTGCCAGACCGGATCAAGATCAAAGTTGACGCGTTGACCGCCGATCTTTGCTGTTCCTGTTTCAAGATCGACGCGTGCTGCAACGTCTTCGGTGCCGATAGTGGCAATCAATTCTTCGACCTGATCTTCGGGCAGGCGGGCGGGCAGCAGGCCGTTGTTCACCGCGTTGCTGGCGAAGATATCGCCAAAGCTGGGGGCGAACACGGCCCGAATGCCAAAATCGACCAGTGCATAGACCGCAGCCTCGCGGCTTGACCCGCTGCCGAAATTGCGGCGCGTGATCAGCACATCGACACTGGAATGGCGGTTCAGCACATGGTCGGGCTGGTCCTGTCGCGCGTCATGCAGCAGGAACGTGCCGTAGCCATCGCTGCGCGGTGCCGACATGAACCGCGCCGGGATCAGTTGGTCGGTGTCAACATTCGCCTGCGGCAAAGCCACGGCGCGGCCGTTGATCGTGGTCCAGCCGCTCATGTCCGGCCCTCCAGCAGGGGGCGCACGTCGGTCAGATGGCCGTTCACGGCTGCGGCGGCGACCATGGCGGGGCTCATTAAATGGGTCCGCGCGCCGCGGCCCTGACGGCCCTTGAAGTTGCGGTTGGTGGAGGAGGCGCAGCGTTTGCCCGCATCTACACGGTCGCCGTTCATGCCGACGCACATGGAGCAGCCCGACCCGGCCCATTCCAGCCCCGCGTCAGTAAAGATTTGCGCCAGCCCTTCGTCCTCGGCCTGCTTTTTCACCGCTGTTGACCCCGGCGAAACCAGGCCCGGCACGCGCGCCTTGCGCCCTGCCAGAACGCGATGCGGCCATGCGCAAATCCTCGATCCGGCCATTGGTGCAGGACCCGATGAACACCTGATCCACCGCAATCTGATCCAACGGTGTGCCGGGCGTCAGCGCCATGTAGTCAAGCGCCGCGCGGGCCTGCGCCTGCTTGGACCCTGCCAAAGCTGACGGATCAGGCACCGTACCGGTGATCGGCAAAGCGTCTTCGGGCGAGGTGCCCCAGGTCACGGTCGGCGCGATGTCGGCGGCGTCGATAGTGACCTCGCGGTCGAACGCGGCACCGTCGTCAGAGTCTAACTTGGACCAATCCGATACCGCCTGATCCCAATCCACCCCTTTCGGCGCAAAGTTGCGACCTTTAATATAGTCGAACGTCACCTGGTCCGGGGCCACCAGCCCAAGACGCGCGCCGCCTTCGATGCTAAGGTTGCACAGCGTCAGCCGCCCTTCCATACTAAGCGCCTTGATCGCGGAACCTGCATATTCGATCGCGTGACCGCGTGCGCCGTCGGCGCCCAGACTGGCGATCCAGTGCAGCGCCAGATCTTTGGCCGTGACCCCCGCGCCGAGGGTGCCGTTCACGGTGATCCGCATTGTATCGGGCCGCCGCTGCCAGATCGTCTGGGTCGCCAGAATATGCGCCACCTCGGTCGCCCCGACGCCAAAGGCCAACGCTCCGAACGCGCCATGGGTCGAGGTGTGGCTATCGCCGCAATTGATCAGCAGACCCGGCAGTGTCAGCCCCTGCTCTGGCCCGATGACGTGGACGATCCCCTGCCCCGGATCACGCAGATCGAAAAGGCGGATACCTTGGGCGCGGGCGTTCTTGCCCAGCGTTTCAATCATCCGGCGGATGTCGGCCGCAACCTCGCCCGCTCGCGTGGGGGCATAGTGATCGACCACGCCGAAGGTCAGATCAGGTGCGGCGACCTTCATGTCGCGGCCGTCCAGCTTGGCAAAGGCGTGATGCGACCCTTCGTGGACCAGATGCCGGTCGACCCACAAAAGCGACGTCCCATCGTCACGCTGCATGATCTCGTGCGCGGCCCAGAGCTTGGCAAAAAGGGTCTGCGGAGCAGTCATTCTGCGGCCTCCTTGCGGGTGGGCTTGATCACGGGTTCCCAATGCCGCCCCTCGCCCGCCCCCACGCGGCTAAGCGACATCTCGAGGCGGAACATATCGGGCCGATAAAGCGCGGCGAGGTATTCGACGCCCCGTCCGTCTGCGTCTTTCACGACGCGGTCCAGCGCCAAAAGCGGGGCACCGATGCTGACACCCAGCACCTCTGCCACGTCGGGTGATGCCAGCGTGGCGCTGACCGTCTGATGCGCAGCGTCGACCTTGACGCCCGACCGTTCCAGCAGGCGAAACAGCGGCGTCGTGGCCAGTTCGGCCTCGGTATAATTCTGCGCGATCTCTTCGGGCACCCACGTGGTCAGATGCGAAAACGGCTCTCCCTCGACCAGACGCAGGCGCACGGCGGCCTGCACGCGGGCCTGAATATCAAGCCCCATTGCCGCCGCGACCCCGCCGGGTGCCGCGCCATAGCTGAAGGACAAAAGCCGCGCGGTCGTGTTCTGGCCCATCTCGACAAGCTGCGGCATCAATGTGTTGAAATCGGCGGCCAGCGACGGCTGCACCTTGGGCGCACACACCGTGGTGCCTGACCCGGCGCGACGTTCAATCAGACCGTCCGCTTCAAGCGCGTCAAACGCCCGGCGCACGGTAACGCGGGACACACCAAGCGTCGCCGCCAGCTTTTGCTCGCCGGGAAGCACCGCGCCGGGGGCATGAACGCCGCGCATGATTTCTTCGTGCAGGTGCAGATAGACACGCCGTGCCTTGCCCCCGTCAGGAAGCCCCTTGCCCTTCAAAGATGCCGGTTGCAGCGCCATTAAATCCCCTTCACTTCCCTTCAACCCTAGCGGCGGATTTTGCAAACGCAAGAAATCTATATGGTAGAAGTTAAAATATTTGATCTATGCACATCAAATAATCTGTACTACAAAAAATACAGGTTTGACAAAAGGAGCCTCCATGCCGGTTATCGAACTTCATGTGATGGAAGGGTACAGCGACGCCGACAAATCGCGGCTCTGCGAGGCGTTGACCCATGCGGTGCGGATCGTTGTGCCTGCCCCGCCAGAAGCCGTGACCGTCATGATTCACGAGATGAACCCCGCCGGATACATGCGCGGCGGGCAGCACCGCACGCCTGCCCCTGCGCTGCCTGACCCGATCACGTTGGTGCGCGGCTATCTTGCCGCGATGGAGGCGCGCAAGATCGACGCCGCACGCGACATGT
Source organism: uncultured Alphaproteobacteria bacterium (assembly GCA_963728645.1). Lineage (GTDB taxonomy): Bacteria > Pseudomonadota > Alphaproteobacteria > Rhodobacterales > Rhodobacteraceae > Sulfitobacter. The sequence goes on from CAVSLU010000006.1 coordinate 12,664, forward strand.
TGGGGGCTGGCTTTACGATGACATTTCCCGGCACCGCCCCCATGACCCGCTTGAACAGCTGATCGAGTGGGCAAAACCGCGCTATAATTTCGTAACCAAAACCTACGAAGGGTTCGACGCGCTGCAAACGACCGGCGATGCCGCAGTGGTCTATTGCCGGGGGACGCTGTCGGGCGAATGGCCTGACGGAACGGCCTTTGACGGGATACGTTTCATCGATCGGTTCGAGGTGACTGAAGGCTATCTGACCCGGCAGGACGTCTGGAACGACATCGCAGAAACAAGGGCAAACGCATGACCCAGGACGATTGACCCAATCACGCTGGCCGTTCTGGCGGGCCGCATGGAGCAGATCGCCGACGAGATGGACGCGACGCTGTTTCGCGCCGCTTTCAACCCGATCATCGCCGAGGCGCATGACGCCTCGCACGGGCTTTATCATGCCGTTACGGGCGACACGCTGGTGCAGGGCAAATCGGGCCTGCCGATCTTCGTGGGCGTCATGTCCTTCGCGGTGAAAGCGGTCATCGACAAGGCCGCCGAAAACGGCGATCTGGAAGATGGCGACATCTATATCTTCAACGACGCGCATCTTGGCGGCACGCATCTGAGCGACATGCGGCTTGTCGGCCCTATTTCCACGACGGAAAGCTGTTCTGCTATCTTGCCTCGGTCGGGCATTGGCACGATGTGGGCGGTGCTGTGCCCGGCAACTACAACCCGGCCGCGACGGATGCGTTTCAGGAGGCGTTCGTGCTGCCGCCCGTGCGTCTGGCGCAAGGCGGGCGAGGTCCAGACCGACATCATCGACATCCTGATGCGCAACACGCGCCTGCCGCAGTCGGCACAGGGCGATCTGAACGGCCAGCTTGGGCGCGCTGGATCTGGGCGTGAAGCGGCTGGACGAACTGCTGGAGGAATATGGCGCCAGACACGGTGCGCGCCGCACTTGATGCGCTGTGGCGACCGGGCCGAGGTGCTGATGCGGGCGGAGCTGACCGATCTGCCCGATGGCCGCTGGGAAGCGGAGGATTTCCTCGACAACGACGGGATCACCGACACGCCGCTGAAGATCCGGGTCGCGCTTGAGATCAGGGGCGAACCGATGACGCTGGATTTCGCCGGCACCGCAGATCGCTGCGCCGGTCCGGTGAATATCGCGCTGCCGACGGCGGTGGCGACGGCCTATGTCGCGATCAAGCACATCTTTCCCGCCCTGCCCGCCAATGCCGGCGTGATGCGCCCGATCAACGTGGTGATCCCGGACGGATCGCTGCTGTCGGCACCCTTCCCCGCCCCCGTTGGTGGCTATACCGAGACTATCCTGCGGATGATCGACGTGATTTTCGCGGCAGCGTCGCAGGCGGCGCCCGACCGGGTCGTGGCCAACGCCTATGGCACGATCAATGCGCTTTCGATCGCTGGGCAAGCGGGCGAACGGCCAGCCTTGGGTGATGTTCAGCTTCTACGGCGGCGGCCATGGCGGATCGCTCGAAAGCGACGGGCTGAACCACGGCAACGCGCCGATCTCGACGGCCACGATCCCGCCGATGGAGATACTCGAGGCCGCCTATCCGGTCATGTTCCGGCAATGGGCGCTGCGCCCGGACAGCGCGGGTGCGGGTCTGCATCGTGGCGGGATGGGGGCGGTCTACGAGATCGAAGTGCTGGAGGAAGACGGCCACCGCATTCCTGTTCGGCGAACGCGGCCGCTTTGCCCCGAAGGGTGCTGCGGGCGGCGGTGAGGCCGCGATGAACGTGTTTTCCTATGAACAGGCCGACGGCTGGCACAATCCGCCGATGGCGTCGAAGATGGTCGGGATCAAGCTGAAGCGCGGGCAGGCCGTGCGGCTGGAGACCCCCGGCGGTGGCGGCTATGGCGACGCCGCTCGAGCGCGCGACCGGCGGCGGTGGCGCGGGATGTGGCCATGGGGCTTGTTGTCACCGGACTAGGCCACCAAGCATATGGCCCCGCCTGGAAGGAGGTGACGGCAATGACCCGCTCAAGCCGATGATCGGCGTCGATGTCGGCGGCACCTTTACCGATGTCTTCGTGCTGGACGAGGCGACCGGCACGGCCGAGGTCGCCAAGGTGCCGACGACGCGGCCCGACCAGTCGGGCGGCTTTCTGGACGGAATCGCGGCCGAGGGTCGACGACCTGTCGCACCGTTTCGGTGGTCGTGCACGGCACGACCGCCGGCACCAACGCGCTGCTGGAACGCAAAGGCGCACGGATCGGCGTCATCACCACGCACGGGCCTGCGCGACGTGCTGGAAATGCGCCGCCGCGACCGGCCCCGAACCTGGGGCCTGCGCGGCGATTTTGTGCCTATCGTGCCGCGCGACCTGCGGCTTGAGGTGCCGGAACGCACGCTGGCCGATGGCACGATCCGGACGGCCGGTCGACCTCGACGCCGTGCGCGCCGCGGCGCAGCAGCTGATGGATGACGGCTGCGAGGCCTGTGCGGTCCTTTTCGCCAACGCCTATGCCAACCCCGAGAACGAACGACGCGGCCGTCGCCGGCCGTGCGCGAGGTCTGGCCGAATGCGCATGTATCGGCGTCGTCAGAGATCCTGCCCGAGATCCGCGAGTTCGAGCGCTTTTCGACCACCGCGCTCAACGCCTATCTGCAGCCCGAGGTGTCGGGCTATCTCGACCGGCTGGAGACCGCGCTGAAGGACGGCGGCTTTGCCGGCGAGTTCATGATCGTGCAGTCGAACGGCGGCGTGATGGGCGTGGACACGGCTGCCCGCCTGCCGGTGCGCACCGCCCTGTCCGGGCCGGCTGCCGGGGTGATCGCGGCGGGCTATATCGCCGAAGCGGCCGGGTTTCCCGATGTCATCACCGGCGACATGGGCGGCACCGTTTTCGACGTGTCGCCTGATCGCCGAGGGGCAGTCGATGCTGTCGCCGCAGACCTCGATCGACTTCGGCATGGTCGTTCGCTCGCCGATGATCGAGATCACCACGATCGGCGCGGGCGGCGGCTCCATCGCCTGGGTCGACAAGGGCGGGCTGCTGAACATCGGGCCGGAAAGCGCCGGATCGACCCCCGGCCCCGTCGCCTATGGCCAAGGGCAACACGCGGCCCACGGTGACGGATGCCAATGTCGTGCTGGGCCGGATCGACCCTGACAGCCCCATCGGCGGCAAGCTGGACCGGCTGGATGTCGAAGCGGCGACGCGCGGCGATCCTTGAACATGTGGGCACGCCGCTGGGCCTTGACGCGCTGCAGGCCGCCGAAGCGATCTTGCGGGTGGCCAACAGCCGCATGGCCGGTGCGCTGCGACTGGTCATCTATCGAACGGGGGTTCGATCCCAAACGCTTTGCCTTCATGCCCTTCGGCGGCGGCGGCGCGCTGCATGCCTGCGCGATGATGGCCGAGGTCGGGCTGGCCCGCGCTATCGTGCCGCGCTATCCCGGCGTCACCTCTGCCATGGGCTGCGTGATTGCGGACATGCGGCAGGATTTCGTGCAGACGATCAACGCGACGCTTGCGGGGATCGACCTGCACGCACTGCCGCAATTCATGCAGTCCATGTGGATGATGGTCTTGCGACGCTGGATGCCGCGCCGCACCCGTTTTGAGGGGCGCGATACCGAATTTACCCTCGACATGGCCTATCTCGGGCAGACCCATACCGTATCGGTTCCGCTGCCCGTCGAGGTGGCGGATGGCACGGTTGTTGCCCCGACAGAAGACGAGATCGCGGACCGCGTTTGATGCGGCCTATCGCGCCACCTATGGCCGCCTGCTGCAAAACGGCACGCGGCGGGTGATCAACCTGCGCTGCGCCGTCACCGGGCGGCGGCCGCGGTTCGACCTGGCCACGCTGGCCCCGCAGGGGGGCAGTGTGGAGGCGGCTTCAAGGGGCGTGCGTCAGGTGCATTTCGGGGACAGCTGGCACGAGACCAGCTTTACAATCGGCTTGCTCTGCCTGTGGGGGCGGCCATTCCCGGCCCCGCGATCCTGGAACAACCCGACACGACCGTGTTGATCGAGCCGGGATTGCTAGGCATCGTTGACACTTTTGGCAATACCATTGATTGAAAGGGCTGCGACATGACACCAACGTCAACCGCACTGCTGACGATCGATCTGCAGAACGACTTTCTGCACCCCGAAGGCGCCTATGGCCGCGCCGGTCAGGGCGCGCAGAGCATTCTGCCTTGCCCGACCGGATCGCGCCCCTGCGCGAGGCTTTGCGCGCAGGAGGGCGGCACCTATATCTCGGCGCAGTTCACGCTGGTGCCGGGCCCCGATGGCGCGCCGCTGATCGCGCCGCATCTTAAGAAACTGCGCCCGTTTCTGACCAAGGGCGATTTCGCCCCGGACAGCTTCGGCCATGCCTTGGTCGATACGCTGGCCCCTGCGGATTACACGGTTGAAAAGGTGGCCTACTCCGCGTTCTACCAGACCCGGCTGGAATATATCCTGCGCGCCCTGGGAATCGACACGCTGATCGTCGGCGGGATCGTGACAAACGGCGGCGTGGCCAGCACGGTGCGCGACGCGCATCTGCGCGACATCCACACGATCCTGCTGTCGGATGGCTGCGCCGCGTTCAGTGACGAGGTGCATGAGGCGACGTTGAAATCGCTGGGGTCGGTCACCGATATAATGACCTGCGCCGAGGCCACTGCCCTGTTCGGAGGTGCGCCATGACCCTGCGAAAACGCCTGACCACGCCGGAAATCCTGATCGCGCCGGGCGTCTATGACGGGCTGACTGCTGCGCTGGCAACCGATGCGGGGTTCGAGGCGCTTGTATCTGTCGGGTGCCGCCGTCGCCTATACCCGCCTTGGCCGGCCCGATATCGGGCTGACCACCGCATCCGAGATGGCCGATACGATGGCGCTGATCGCGGACCGCACGGATCTGCCGGTGATCATCGATGCCGACACGGGCTTTGGCAATGCGCTGAACGCCCGACGCACTATGCAAAGCTATGAACGCGCGGGGGCAGCCGCGTTACAGATCGAGGACCAGACCTATCCCAAGCAATGCGGGCACCTTTCGGACAAATCGCTGATTCCGAAAGAAGAAATGGCGGGCAAGATCGCCGCGCTTGCGGATGCGCGCCGCCATGACACGCTGATCATCGCGCGCACCGATGCGATTGCGGTCGAAGGCCTTGACGCGGCTATCGACCGTGCGGGCAGCTATATTGACGCGGGCGCCGACGTGTTGTTCATCGAGGCACCGCGTGACAGCGGCGAGTTGTCGAAGATCGCCGACACCTTCAAGGGCCGCGTGCCGCTGCTGGCCAATATGGTCGAAGGCGGGGCGACGCCGATTTCTTCGGCGACGACGCTTCAGGACATGGGATTTGACATCGTAATCTTTCCCGGGGGCATCGTGCGTGCGTTGGCCCGGACGGCGCAGGATTACTATGCCAGCTTGCGGCAAACAGGGTCAAACAAGGCGTTCGCTGACAGGATGCATGACTTCGACGGTCTGAATGCGGCCATCGGGACACCTGAAATGCTGGCGCTTGGAAAGCAATTCGATGGCAAATCCTGACATCGCGCCCCCGCCGCAGCAGTTCGATCTTGAGGTGGAAACGCTGATCATCGGTGCCGGGGCGTGCGGTATGGTCGCGGCCCTTGCCGCGCATGAAGCCGGGCAGGACGTGATGGTGGTCGAAGCCGATGCCGTGCCGTCGGGCTCTACTGCGTTGAGTGCGGGGTTGATCCCTGCGGCGGGAACGCGGTTTCAGGCAGAGGCCGGTATCGACGACACCCCAGACCGGTTCGCCGCCGACATTCAGGCCAAAGCGCACGAGGAAAACGACCCGCTGCTGGTTGATGTGATGGCGCGCACGGCGGCAGAGGGGATCGAATGGCTGGCTGACACCCACGGGCTGCCGTTTTCGCTGGTCACGGACTTTGACTATCCGGGCCACAGTCGGCGCCGCATGCACGGGCTGCCTACCCGCGCGGGTCGCGAACTGATCGACACGTTGCGCGCGCGCGTCGAGGCGTTGGACATACCTCTCATTTGCAACCGCCGTGCAACCACGCTTTATGCTGACGGAAAACGCATTGCGGGCGCGCAGGTTTCATTGCCCGATGGCAGCACGGAATCCCTAGCTTGCGATCGGCTGATCCTGGCGTGCAATGGCTTTGGCGGCAATCGTGCGATGGTGTCGGAACACATGGCCGAGATAGAGAGCGCGGTCTGGTTCGGCCACGACGGGAACCGGGGCGAGGCGATCAGCTGGGGGCAGGCCTTGGGGGCCAAGACCCGGCATCTTGGGGCGTATCAGGGTCACGGCAATGTCGCGCATCCGCACGGCATCTTGATCACCTGGGCCACGATCACCGAAGGCGGCGTGCAGGTCAACATGGAGGGCAATCGGTTCTGGAACGAAGCGCAAGGCTATTCCGAGGCGGCCCGCGCCGTGTTGTCGCAACAAGGGGGCACCGCGTGGGCCATCTTTGACATCACAATAGCGGCCATCGCGCGACAATTCGAGGATTTCAAGACAGCCGAAAAGCAAGGCGCCGTTCTGGTGGGGGACACCTTGGCGGCGCTGGCGGCGAAGACAGGATTGCCAGAGGCAGCACTTACAAGGACGATCACACAGATCCCCGCCGATGGCCGCGATACATTCGGACGCACATGGAAGGGCCAATCGTTGTCAGCCCCCTATTGCGCGGTCAAGGTCACGGGGGCGCTGTTTCACACCCAAGGCGGGCTGGATGTTGACCCCGAAACCGCAAAGGTGCGTCGGGTTCAGGGCGGTACGTTCGACAATCTTTATGCAGCCGGGGGTGCCGCCTGCGGTGTGTCCGGCAAAGGCGACAGTGGGTATTTGTCCGGCAACGGGCTGCTGGCTGCTGTCACTCTGGGATTGATCGCAGGGCGCGGCCCCGCTTGATCTGAAGGCTGGTTCGGCGCCTAGGTGCAGATTGCGCGGTCAAACGCGGCCTGATATGCCGCGACTGCAAGGCTTTTCTCGTATCTGCGGGCAACCTCTAGCCCTGCTTCGGCGAAACGCGCCCGCATCGGCTGATTTGCAAGGACAGTCCCCATCGCATCACAAATCGCAGCGGGAGAGTGGCTTTCCACCAGACACCCCACCGATCCGTCCTGCAATAGCCGCCTGGGCCCAAACGGACAGTCAACACTTGCGACAGGAACCCCCCGCGCCATTGCCTCGATCATCGCATTGCCCAAACCCTCGCGCCGGGACGTACACACGAACAGGTCGGCGACGTTGTGCACCGCGTCCAGGTTCGAGGTGTAGCCCGGCAAACTGACTGCGTCCTGAAGTCGAAGCCTTGCGATCAGCGCTTCCAGGGTCGGGCGTTCTGATCCTTCTCCGAAAATCGTCAGGCGAGCGTCCGGCAAATTGTGACGCAACATCGCGAACGCTTCGATCAACAGATCGAACCGTTTTTCGGGGGCAAGCCGTCCGACGCTGACAATGTTGCGCGCCTTTTCACGTGGGGTGTTCAGGGCACCGACCTGATCCACAACGGGATTCGGCAGATAGACGTAAGGGGGGGCCGCGGGGCCAAGCATCTTGCCAAGCTCCAGGCCGATATCCTCAATCGGGCCGCCCGTCAAAGTTGCATGCGGATATATCCGCCGAATTGCGGCCTTTCTTAAGCGCCCCAGCTTTGCTTCGGCAAGAAAGCTGTTGAGAGGTGTGTGTTCCGTAACCAGGGTCGCAACGCGGGATGTTGCAAAGTGGGCTGCGGATACGGAGTAGAGACTGCTGGCGTTGGTGAGGGTGACCACCAGCGAAATATCCTTGTGGGTAAAGAGATGTGCCAATTCCTTGATACAGCCGGGCAACCTTGGCCGTTTGAGGGCCACCACCTCAACGTCTTCCGGCACGCGTTCCAAAAGCTCGCCGCGGCGGCGCTGAAGAATCAGCATGGGCGTGTGGCGGCTTCTGTCCATTCCCTTCAAAAGACTGAATACCACGCCTTCGGCGCCCCCGTGGCCAAAATGCGGAAGAAAGAATGCTACTTTTTTTGGCATCAGATAGGCTCCGTAAAAAGAGTTTTCCGATCAGGATCAGCAAAAAATAAATAGATTGACCAGTTTCCAAATAAGGAAGCGCCCCCTGAGAAGGCTCTGGGAAGTCGAATCAGGAAACAAGCCGCGTTATAAAAAATTGGAATAAAATCACGTGTTACGAATTAACTGCCGACATGGTGCACATTCTTCCGCAGAAGTGAAACTTTTTGCGGCCTGATGCAAAACGCTTTTGGCTGAGTAGCGATAGCAGCAATACCGACATTCGCTGGCCTTTGCCCTGTACGATTCGTTTGAAGATAAGTGGTCTGCGCGTATCAGGGCAATGGGACGGGGCAAAAACCTTTGGATACATTGCTTGACTTTTTTTAAAAGCCGTGAGCGTAATCAGAGTATATTATATTAAATTGAGAATGACTGTGCGTATTTTTAAAGCACTTAATAGCATTTTATTGCTATGCGTCCTGACGTGGCGTGGCACTTTGGCCTTGGCCGACCCGTACACACTGGGGCCGGGGGATGTGGTCGACATTTCGGTAATGTCGCGGCCCGAACTGTCGCGGACGTACAGGGTGCGGCTGGATGGTGCTATTTCCCTTCACATTCTGGGCAGCGTCATGGCCGAGGGCAAGACCCCCGCCGCGCTTGAAGCCGATCTTGAACGGCAGTTTTCCGAGGTTTTCGAGGGGTCCACGTCGATCACGATTGAGGTGGCCAGCTATCGCTCTGTAATCGTGGGCGGCCAGGTGAACGCGCCCGGAGCATATGAGTTCAGGGCCGGGCTGGACGTCGCCGGGGTGGTGGCCTTGGCAGGTGGTGTCGGGGCCAGTACAGAGGTTGATAGCGTCCCCTCGCAAATGCGGGTCGAGGCTGAGGCGGCACGCTACGCCCTGTTGCGGTCCCGTCTTGCTGCCCGTCTGATGGAGCGTGCGCGCCTGATCGCCGAACGCGACGGCAGCACCGAGATTTCTGTCCCGCCCGAGGCCGAAGCAGCACTTGGCCCGGCGGCAAACGACGTTCTGGATGCGCAATCGAGGCTGCGTAAGTCACGCGAAGAACAGCTAGCCCTGCGCCTTGCAGCAGAAGATAAGCGCCGCGTTCTGGCCGAGGACGAAGCCACCGCCTATAGCGACCGTCGCAATCTGATCCAAAGCCAGGTAACCGCCACGTTGGACGAACTTGAGGTGCAGGAAGGGCTGGCGGAACGCGGGCTTGCGCGGTCGCAGCGGTCGCTTGATCTTCGGTTGTCCGCAGACCGCTATCGCGCTGACGAGCTGGAGGCGGTCGCATTGGAAGTCGCCGCCCGGCAAAAGGTGTCGGATGCCGAAGCAAGCAGAAAAACCGCGACCGCCCAGCGTGAAGGCGATGTTGCCAGCTCTCTTGCGGCCACCGACGCGGATATCGCAGAAATTCGCACCGACATGGACCTTGCCCGCCGTTTCGTAGCAAGATTTGGTGACCCGGCAGCGTCTGCTTCGGTGATGGGTACCGAGACACAGTACCATATCCGGCGGCGCCATCAAAACGAGGTAGACATAATTGATGCTACGCCGGACACGCTGGTGCTGCCCGGCGACCTGGTCGAAGTGGTGATCGAAGATCCTATCACACCCCAAAATGCGCCCCAAACGGATCAGCCAAACACGCGGGTGACAGAATGAAACTACGTCGTCTCGCTGGGTTGATCACGTCTGCCATTCTCATGACCCATGTGGCGGCATCGACCCAGGCGATGTCGATTGACCTTTCGCAGATGGCCGCCTCTCCGAACCCGCAGCTTGGCTTGGCTTTTCCTGGGGACGACACGAAATACTATCCCCTGATCGCAACGGCGGGCATCGGCGTTGTACGGTTGTCAGTGCAGTGGAAGCTGGTCGAGCCAAGGCCGGGCCAGTTCAACTGGTCTGGCATTGACAGGCGCATTGCCGCACTTCAGGCCTTGGGGATCGACCCGTTCCTGACGTTTGAATCGAATGCGGATTGGGCCACCGTTGCTGAAACACGGGCGGTCAAGAATGCACGCCCCCGCGATCCGGACCAATGGATACGTTTTGTAAACGCTGTTGTCGAACGATACGATGGTGATGGTCAAAACGATCTGCCGGGTTTGCGGCGTCCCGTGCGCTTTTGGCAGGCGGCAAATGAGTGGATCAGTGACAGAAACAAGTCTGGTGGATGGGTCGGTTCTACCGATGAACTGATCACCTATATCCGCATCACCCATGATACGGTCAAGGCGGCAGACCCCAAGGCGATCTTCGTTCTGGGGGGCATCGCGGCATTCAATCTTGATGTCTATCTGGTGGCCCGCGGCGGCTATGATTTCACTGTGCGCCAGACATGGAGCAAGACTTCGGAAACCGTGCTGAGCGTGCCGCAGATGCGCAGTCGCGAGATCGCTCAGGTTATTGACGGGCGGGTCATTCCGGTCTTGCAAAAAAGCCCCTATGACATTGCAGACGTTCACCTTTATGGCCCCGAAGACCGGGACGCGGCGCGCATTTCTGCCATCCGCAAACTGACAAACAAGCCGGTTCTTTCTGCGGAATGCGGCGGGCCCTCGCTGGATTACGGCGGGCAGTATACGCCGGAAAACCATTTTCTGGCTGTCGTTGATCGCAATCTGGGCGTTCTGGCTGCCGGGGGCCGCTTTTGCCTCTGGTTTCGTCTGGGCGAAGGGTCGGGGAGCACTTATGGCAACCAATATACGGCCCTTTACAAAAACAACGGCACCGCCAAGCCCGGCGTCTTTGCCTATCGGATGCTGTCGCGGCTGCTGGATGGCGGCGCATCGGCTGCACGTGTTGGCAGCGACCTTTTTGAAGTGCGGCGGGGTGATGGCAGGATCGTTCAAATCGGCTGGAACAGGGGTGCCCAAAGCGTGCGGGCGTTCGCCGCAAAGAAGGGCGAAGACGTTTTTTGTCTCGAAGATGCTGGCAAGGGACGTCTGAGTTCTGATCCCGAAGGATGCGCCCCGGACGCCCTGATCTTGGCAGGCCCCAACCTGTTTGCGCTTCTGGCACCCTAGTCTCTCATTCATAATAAGGCAGCCTTCCATGCTGAAACACTATCGTGACCTTATTCGTCAGTTCCGCTGGATCATTCTGGCGGGCGTCATAGGGACCGGCGCGTTTGCGTTTGGGATGAGCGTGCTGCTTTTGCAGGCCATGCCGATCTATAAAAGCAGCGTGGTGCTGAACATGAAGCCTTCGGATGAAGCGTTGATGTTCAACCGCGCGTTCATGGGGGTCACGCAGTTCAGTCCTGCTGTTATCATCACACAGACCCAGATTGAGCGCCTTTTAAGCCGGCAGGTCGCGGAACGTGCCCTTGATATTTTGATCGAGGAAAGCGGCGGGGCGCTTCCTGTTGAGCCGCCAAACGCATTGTCTTTGTTGAAGGCAAAGCTGTGGCGGTCCTGGAACATAGTGAACTATGGATATTTCAACCCCGCAGCACCCCGCGAAAGCCTGATCAGCGACATTCAATCGGCCACTGACGTGGAGATGGTCGAGGGGTCGTATATCATGTCCCTTACGATCAGCTATGATGATCCTGTACTGTCTGCACGTGCCGCGAATGCGCTTGCACAAGCGTATATTGAAATGGCCAGTGTCGATTTTTCGAACGATGCAGCCGGCGTGGACAAGGCATTGAACACCTTGCAATCGCAGAAAAACGCCGAGTTGACGCAAAAGATCGAAGAACGCCGGACATTGCAGCGCCAGGTGGCATCAGAAAGTCTGGACGACGGCAGGATGCTTTTGTCGGCCGAGCGGGTCTCTGCCAGCAGAAAGCTGGCCGATGCGGAACGTACGCTTGAGCGGCTGAAAGCCGAATTGGCGCAGGCCGATCCGTCTGATCCGGCAGCAGTTGAAAACCTGCAGGCGCAGGTCAATACCGTAGAAGATCTGATCAGCCAACTTGGTCTTGCAGTCGAACGGAACGAGGCCGACTTGCAGGCGCTTGACCAGACTGAGACCGCACTGCGCGAGCTTGATCTGCAAATTCAGGAAATCGAGAACGACCTGGAGGAACTGCGCGCCCGACGGCTATCGACCTCACTGGCCCGCGAGGCGCGGATGAACCAAGTCGAGATTATTAGTGGTGCCAGCGTGCCGCCTTATCCGGCTTTTCCAAAGGTATTCGTCAATACAGTCGTCGGGATGATCTTGGGGGGCATCCTGTTTCTGGCCCCCATCGCCATCCTTGATGTCATGAACAGTCGCGTGCGCACCTCCGAAGATCTGCGACAGGCTGTTGCGTTGCGGGCGCTGCCGACCGTATCGCGCAAAACGACAGCGCAAGCCCAACGGTACCTGAGGTCGGGCAAACCGCCGGGACGGGAATTGAAAGAATTCGGCGCAATGATGAGCCGAAGGTTTTTGACCGAGGGTCACAAGAACTGGCCGGAAAGTTATATTTTCGTCACGGCGCTAGGCTCAAAGGCGCATGTGGCCAAGCTGACTGCCGTGGTGCAAGCAGCGACGCGTCTTTATGCACCCGACAACGGCGCGGTCCCCCGCAAGGTCATGGCCCTGCCCGAAGTGTCGCGCCTGCCCAGTTGGGCCCCCTACCGCAACGCCACAATTCTGATTGGTGTCGCACCGGGGGATTCTGAAACATCAGAGATCGAGCGGCTAAGCAAAACAGAACTGGCAGAGGGGGCGGTGGCATTCTTCGCAGTCGTGCTATGACCGTCTGGCGCGAAAGACGGACAGAACGCAAGCGTGCCTTTCTGCTTGCCGGTGCTGCGGGGCTTGGTGGGGTTCTTTTGGGGGGGCTGCTGGCGCTCGCTTCGCTTTGGGCGGGGCTTTTGGCCGGGCTGGCGGGAATTGTCGCCGCATTGGCCATATTGCACCGCCCCGGTGGCGTGCCCGTTCTGGTCTATCATAGCATTTCGCCGGATGCGCGGTGGCTGCCGTGGTCAACGAATACCAGTGTCAGGCCCGAGGTTTTCCGGCGCCATCTGCAAACGCTGAAAAGCGACGGATGGACAGTGCGATCCACGCTCGATGTCGTGAAAGACCGGCTGGCCGGCAGGCAAATCAAGGACCGCACGGTCGTTCTGCATTTCGATGATGGCTATCTGGACAATTTGATTTTCGCCGCCCCGATCCTGCGGGAATTTTCGATGCCCGCGACTTTTTTTGCGTCTCTGGATTTTATCGAGCAAGGCAATGCTATTCGAGAGGACAACGCAAAGCTGGGACGAGCGGCTTGGGCAGGATACATGACAGCAGCCGAGTTGCGCGCTATGGATGCCGACCCCTTGTTCGACATCGAGGCGCATGGCGTGAACCATGCCCGTGTTCCCGTTTCAGAGGAAACCGTGGACCGACTGACAAAGGCAAACTGGCACCGCCACGCCCCGTTGGTCTGGGCCTATGACAGCGGCAACAAGGCGCGCTGGTTCGAAGCCGAAGATCCCCCCCGCCCCTGACTATCGGCGGCATGGTCCCCGAAACGGATTCCGCCTTGTCGGGACGGTGGTGGTGCAATGGACAAGCCGAAACCGAGGCCGCCTATGCGCAAAGGGTGCGCGATGCTCTTGGTCGGTCTCACAAGGAGCTTGGGAATATCCTGGGCAGAGAGGTCACGATTTTTGCCTGGCCTTTCGACCGATCCTGCCCCGTCAGCATCGCAGCAGCAAAAGAAGCAGGGTTCACAGCCGTTACCGGAGGACGCGGTGAAAATCGTTCTGACGAAGACCCCACAATTCTAAGCAGGGTGCATATCCACGACAGGGCGTTCGGCAAAGGTCCGCTGTGGCTGGAAGGGCTGGCCGTTCGCGCGCGGGTCAATGCCGCATCGGGTCGGCTGGCCTGGCATCTGATCGTTGCGCTGGCCGCCCGCCTGCGACGCCGACGTTTTGGCCGACTGGGATACGGATCGGCGTCATGACGGTTTTGGCTTTGGGAACACTCGCGGTTATCATGATCGGCGGGCTAGCGGTTCTGATCGCGGGGTTGGCAGGCTTGGCCCCACTGGCGATTGGTCTGGGCTTTGCCGTAGCCGGGGGGACCGCCTTGTTCGTCCAGCCCTTTCTGGGGGTCGCGGCGCTGGCAACTTTTTCGCAGCTTGACGCCGTCGAAAAGCTGTTGTTCGGCTTCCTGCCGATATCCTTTTTCAAACTGACCGGCGCGTCCCTGACGCTGGCGATCATGGCCAACAGCCTTCGCTTTCGAGAACAATTTCATAGCGTCATGCGCAATCCTGTCATCGTGATGGGGCTGGTCTTTTTCCTTATGGCGCTCGTTTCCCTCGTGGGTGCCGAAGACAGAGGGCTGGCGATTTCGTCAGTCATCAGCTCCGTAAGCCTGATCCTGCTGCTGATGCTGGTGACAATTCTGTCGAACACCAAGCGCAAGGTTGTCATCATGCTTTGGATCCTTGTCGGATCGTCATTTGTGTCGTCAATGATCCTGCTAGTTGATGTTACATTGGGCGTGCAACTTGTCGCGCAATCGGATGCCGCGACGACCGCCCGAACCGCCGAAGGGGTTGCACGGTCATCCGGCGGCTCGGATTATAACCCGACGACTGCGGCGTCGATGCTGCTGGTGGGCGTCATTTTCGCGTTGGTTCACGCGCTTGAAAGCCCCGTGTGGCGCTGGCGCTTGCTGACGATTGCCGGGATTGGAACTGCGGCTATTGTGCTGTCCTTTGCGCGCTCTGCCGCGCTGGCCTATTTCATCATCGCAATCGCGCTGATCTGGCGGTATCGCCATTGGCGGTATCTGCCTTTGGGTGCCGCAGGCGCTATCGCTGCGGGCCTGGTTGTTGTCCCGTTCGTGCCCGTCGAATACTGGGAACGCCTGTCTTCGCTGATGAGCGGGTCAAGCGACCCTACCCTGGGGCGGCGGCTGACGTATAACCTGATCGGGGTCGATCTTTTCATTCACCATCCCCTGTTCGGTGTCGGGCCAAGCAATTTTGTGCACCATTTCACGAACATTGAATACCGCTACCTGCCGGGGCGTACTCTTTTGGGTCGCGAGCTTCATAACATGTATCTTTCTGTTGTGGTGCAATACGGGTTGTTCGGCGCATTCCCGTTTTTCGCGATGCTTGTGTTATCGTTCAAACAATTGCGCACCGTGACGCATGCGCCTTCAACGGAACGTATGCGCGTCTACGCCCTCGCGCTTGGGTACGCGATCGCGGCTTACTTGCTGGCAAGCCTGTTTTTGCCGAACGAATACACCAAATACACGTGGCTGCTTCCCGGCATTTCAACGGCGCTTTTCATCGTGAATGAAAGGGAGCGGAGCCAATGAAGATCGTCGTGGTTGTCAGTGAGTTCCCAAAAATCACTGAAACATTCGCCTATCGCAATGTCGTGGAATATCAACGGCTGGGGCATGATGCGAGGATCTTTCATATCAAGCCATTTCGGGACGGCGAGATTGTGCACGACTTTATGACCGGCCTTGTCGATCGCGCCTTTAGCTATGGTTATGGATCTTCAAAGGCGCTTGGGGCCCTGGTGATGGAAACGCTGACAGCGCCCCGTCGGGTCGGCCGGTTGTTGGCCAAGATCGCGCGCGCGCATCGTTCCGAGCCAAAACGCGGCCTTGCAGTCCTGCTGTTTCTGCCCAAGGCGCTGGCCCTTGGCCGCTGGTGCCGCCGTGAAGGGGTTGATCATATTCATGGCGAATTTGCGGGCCATCCCGCCACCGCAGCGATGATCGCGGCCGAAACGGCAGGCATCCCGTTCAGTTTTTCCGCACATGCCAACGATATCATTGTCTCGCAGGCGCTGCTTGTCGACAAGGCGCAGCGGGCGTCATTCGTGCGGTCGATCAGCCGCTATAATATCGCTTTTCTGGACGCGCTGCGCGATTTTCCAACGGACAAGCTGCGCTTGGTGCGATGTGGCGTGCCCCGCACCCTGATCAGAAAAGACGGGCCGCCCGCGCCGATGAGTGGACCGCTTCGCATTCTTTACGTCGGTTCGCTGATCAAAAAGAAAGGAGTAAGCCATCTGATAGATGCCCTGGCCGCGCTGCCGCCGGATCTGGATTGGACGGCGCGGATTCTGGGGGGCGGTGATCTTGCCGAAACGCTGATCGCGCAAAGCCGCGCGCTTGGGCTAGAGGACCGGATCCGGTTTGACGGCCCCCAACCCGCCGAGGTCGTGGCGCAGGCGTTTGAGCACGCTCATGTCGCCGTTGTGCCGTCGATCGTTGGAAGTCAGGGCCGGATTGAAGGAATCCCCGTCGTGGTCATGGAAGCGCTGGCGCACGGCATCCCCGTGATCGCAAGCGCTTTGTCCGGCATCCCCGAATTGATCGAAGACGGCGTAACCGGTTTTCTGACCCAGCCGGAGGATCATGCGGCCATTTCCGAGGCACTTCAAAAGATCGCAGCCAACTGGAAGGAGGCCGCGGCGATAGGTGCGCAGGGCCGCGACAGAGTGGCCAAGGAATACGTGGTTGAAGACAACGCCCGCACACTCGCTGCCTTGATGGAGGAGACTGCAAAATGACCTACATCTTCTGGATATCACTGATCACCCTTGCGTATAGTTTTGTCGGGTATGGTCTGATCCTGATGCTGCTGTCCCGCCTCAGGCCAGCGCAGCCAACACCGGATATCTGGGTGCCGCAGAAGGTCAGCTTTCTTATCGCAGCTTATAACGAGGCGGCGGTGATCGGCGACAAAATTCGCAATACTCTGGGGCTGGAAGCCCTTGGTGCCGAGGTTGAAATCATTGTGGTCTCTGATGGGTCCAGTGACGCCACGGCTGAAATCGCCCGGTCCTTCGATGATCCGCATATCACGGTTCTTGAACTTGGCCGCAGTGGCAAGGCGGCGGCGCTTGGCAAGGGTCTTGAGCGGTGCACGGGCGATGTCATCGTGTTTTCGGACGCGAACGCGATGTTGGCCGACGGCACCCTGATCGCCTTGCTCCGTCATTTTTCAAATCCGGCTGTTGGTGGCGTTTGCGGCCAGATCACGGTGGAAGTGTCCGACAGCAAAAAGGGAGGTCTGGGATTCTCAGAAGGGCTTTTCTGGAATTATGATCAGGCATTGAAACTGGCGGAAACCCGGCTGGGGGGAGCAGTGTCTGCCCAAGGGTCGGTCTATGCGCTGCGTCGCACGCTTGCCGCAGAGCCGCAAGAAGGGTGCACAGACGACTTTATGATATCCGTCCGCGCCGTGAGTGAAGGCAAACGACTGGTGTTTGAACCCGGTGCCCGCACGACAGAGATCGTGACCGAAAGCGTATCCGGAGAGATGCGGCGCAGGGTGCGATCGTCCGAGCGGGGCTGGCGTAGCCTGATGGCCAACGCCGATCTTATGAACCCCTTCCAGCACGGGTGGTACGCATGGCAGCTTTTTTCGCACAAGCTTGTCCGGCGGTTGAACCCCTTGTTTCTTGTGCTGCTTTTTCTGTCCAATCTGGCGCTTGTCGGTCAGGGGTGGTTTTATACCCTCATGGCCATTGCGCAGATCGTTTTCTACGCTCTGGCGCTGGCCGCGCTTGCGTATCCTGTGGTCCGACGGTTCAAGCCTGCCTCGATTGCATCGTTCTTTCTGATGGCACATGTCGCGATGGCTGTGGGCTTTTTCCGGTATGCCAAAGGGAACACAAGCGTCATCTGGACACCATCGCGAGAGGGTTGATATGGCTGTTCCTGTCTTCATTCTGGGGCTTCAGCGATCCGGAACCACGTGGATTGCCAATATGCTTGCCGGTTCGGGTGCCGTTGCGGCTGTCACTGCCCCGGAACACCGGGGCGTACATGAAAGCATCTTTTTTTCGCATTTCGCGCGGGCCTTCGGCGCCTTCGACGATCCGGAGGCGCGCCGCCGTTTCCGCGACGCATTCGAGAGGTCGGATTACTTTCTTCTTACCGGGCTTGATCGACAGGTGCTTGATGACGCCCTCGCCCAGGCATCCGATTTTGCCGGTGTGTTCGCGATCATCATGGATGCCGTCGCCGCGCGCGACCGGACCACACACTGGCTGGAAAAATCACCGCATCACACCCTTTTGGCCGACGAACTGGCCGCCAGATTTCCAGATGCCCGGTTCTTGTGCGTCACACGTTCAAGCCGGACTTTGATTGCATCGCGCCTTGCCGCGTATGGGCGCGACCCCTCTCGTGGGGTCACCCGCGCTGCCGATATCCTTCGGGGCGCTTTGGTGAACGCGCTGTATTCCCGCCAGATGACCCGGTTTGCAGCGCAACACAGAAACACGGCGTTGCTTGTTCACTACGATGATCTGGTCCAAAACAACGCAGCCGGTCGCCGCCGCATTGTAGATTTTCTGGCGCTTGACGTTTCGCCGGAAGCGTTGGTCAGCGCCTTTGCACCCAACACCAGCCACGACCGCAAGGGCACGCGTAAACTGTCGCGGGTCGACCGCATATTGATCGGGTTCGGCGATGGTATCGGAACAGTTCTGCCGCTGGGTGTGCTTGTCGCAGCCGAGCGTCGGCGGCGCAAAGGCCGGGGGGTCAACTGGCCGGATTGGGTTTGGTTAAAAACCGGCTACGACCCGGCTTAGGTCGTCACTGTGGGCGCAGCTTTACGCCGAACATCTTGATGCCTGCACCCAAAGCCGCCAGGCCCATTGCCCCTGATGCAACAATCTGAACAACGCTGTCGAGCTTTCCCAAATGGCCTGCCAGCGGTGTCAGAATTTCAAAAAGCCAAGGCGCCAGGGCGGCCCCCGCCAGAATGCCTGCGGACCCCAGCATGGCAGCGGCCATCATTGGTCTGGCGGCGCGCCATGCCCCGTTGCCCGCATACACGCGACGACGCCGCAGCACGAGAGCCAGAAATGTCACGGGTACAGCAGGAGAAACAGCAAGGGCGATCGGAATGCCGACCAATCCCATTGTCGGTGTAAGTATGCTGAAAAGCACGAAACGCGACGCAAAATCCAACGCCATGCCGACTCCGACCAACCGAACAATAGGCAAGCCATCCTCGGCCAGCAGCCGGACCAACATCATACGGCCGACAAACGCACTTAGTGGGGCGAGTGTCATCCAGCGCATCAATTCAGTCATGGTAGCGATCGTCTGGGCGCTGATTTGATCATGCGCGATGATGATGTCGATCACCGCCCCCGCGTTTACCATGAACCCAAGTTGCACCGGGACCAAAAGCGATATTCCGACCCATGTAGCATTGCGAAATCGCCGCCCCAGATCGGCCGTTTCCCCCGCTGCCGCGCGTCGCGACAAATCGGCAAACGCAACCAGTGCCAAAGCCATCGCCAAAGTATTACCGCACAGGGCACCAAGCCTTTGACTGAAGTCCAGCATCGCCAACGAGCCAGAGCCGAGACCCGCAGCAATGGCTGTTTCCAGCCAGATGCACGCCAAAGCGCCGAAGGTCAGCAAAATTGCCGACATGCCACGCCGCCCAACCGCAGTGGTCACTGGTTTTGCCTGTGGATCGGGCTGATGCTGGGCACCCAGACTGAAAGCAAGCATCAACGTAAGCGTTGCCACACCAAAAAACGTGATTGTATAGGCCGCAGCAGCCTGCACCGCGAGCGCCCCACCACCCAGCAACAGGGCAAGAGCAACAGCAGCGCGGGGAAGTTGACGGATCACCGTAGGGGCTCCGAACCGACCGTGAACATTGCAATAAGCCGTGAACGCCATCGCAGCGACGGTTGCAGGAAGCGAAAGCGCCAAAATCACGACCACCCGCGATGCCAGCGCTTTGGTATCGGGATCGAATTCCGGGGCAAGGGATGCGACGATGGCCGGTGCCGTGAGGGCAATGGCGATGGCCATCGATGCACCAAGCGCCAAGGCTGCGCCACCTGACTGACCAAGGATGCGCCACAGACTTGCCCCAGCCGCAGCGCGGGCCGCGACAAGCGGGATGAACACGACACCAACAACCTGGCTAAGCGCTTCTGTAAGGCTGGTGACAAGCCGGCGCCCCAGCAAGAACGCGTCGGCGTCGGCCCCCACGCCCATTCGTCTTGCGATCAGATAGGACACAAGTACGGCGATAAGAATGCCAAGCGCCTGCCCGGCAAATTGCGCAGATCCCGCAGCAATCAACGACGTGCTGCGGGAGGGTTTTCCTTTGAATTTTTGCGGGGCTACCAAGGCCTGGTCTGAGGTAGACATCTTGGGCTCAGGCCTGCTCCTCTCGGGTTAAGGCCCTGATCCTTTCGGGTGCCTGCTGCCAATGGCTTTTCTGGGGCAGCACGACCACACGGTCGAGCGCATAGCGTTCTACAACGAATTCCCCCAGATCGCTGGGAACTGTGTAGGTGAATGTCCCTGGTGTGGCTGTTGCTGACAAGTTCAGACGGGCCTTGCGCAAGCCGCCGGACCGAAGCCTGACACAAAGCGTGACAGTCTCCACCGTAGCCGCAGTTGAGAGGCCGGGCACAATGATCTCTTGGCCAGTGATCTTTTCGACACGTGAAACGGCCCGTCCTTCATCGTGCTCAAGCCAAATGAAACTGCGTGTCGAGACCGTCTTGGGCTCGCCAGATTTGAGGGCGGCCTTGAGGGCCTTACGGAAAGCTCTGGCCAACATTGATGACGCAATTTGCCCCAGCAACGCTAGCTCTGCGCTGATTGAAACGGTACGCCGCACACTTCTGTTGTTCATGCGTGCACGCAAACGCTTGCTGGTGCCATGTCCGAAATACGCCTGTGTCGGACCTACAAGGCCTGGCTTCACCTCAAAGCGCATATCATAGTTGGGAATACGGACCCGTTCGATATTGGCGATTTCGGCACGCACGGGGCGCGGCCCGCAAAGGTTCATTTCACCGCAAAGCACGTTCACAAGCTGGGGCAATTCATCCAATCGCGTATCGCGCAAAAGGCCACCAAGTGGCGTTTCGATATTGGAACCGACAGGCAAAGTACGATCTTTGGTCAATTCCTGTGCCCGCTTGCTGCAAAGCGTACGGAATTTAATGATTTTAAATACACTTTGATCTTTACCCAGCCTTTCGGCACGATAAAAAATGGAAGACCCCTGCGTCAGCAGCAAAGCGACCGAAATCATCGCAAGTAATGGCAGTACGAGCAAAAGTAGCAGTGCTGCTAATACGAAGTTATATATCCGGTACAAAATTAGGTTTTTCGGTTTAAAGCCAATTTCAATTCTAGGAAGGGTGTTCATCAGGATTTCTCCAAACAGAAACAAAAAAATAAGGCAGCGTTCAGCTACTATCACCCGCTCTTACTCAAAAAAATTGTCCTGATGTAATTTCAGGATCTATAGGGCGCAAAAAAACAAGCGCCAAGTCCAATATAAGTTCATCAACCGCCCTAATACGTTGCGGTTGATCGTCAAAAACGACGTGTATGGTTTTAGCTCTTTAAGCTGTTCATGGGTAAAAAGCCTGCACTAAATAATTCCAAGCTACCGCCTTAATTTACCCAGCTTCGGCGAAAATTGCTATCTAAAGTTAATAAGAAATTAAACTTTTGATAGAATTCATAGTTATCCACCGCTTGAACGTTCATTTTTGCCCGATGTTTATGCGTTGGCGGGGCACGAAGGGCGGCGCGCAATCGGCCAGACGCGATGAGATGACGAATTTAAGCATTGTTATTATTTAATATTTTATCGTATTGGTAATGGGTGGGTAGCAGTCTGCTATGGCAAAGAAGAATTTTAAGTGCAAAGGGGGGTTGCGAGTGCAGGGCGTACGTCGATTGCAATTATAAGAGGTCTTTTGGTAATCTCCACTCAACCCTGATAATGCCTGATGTCGATTGACATTCTATTGGTCGCCTGCCGCCAAAGCCTTGTTTTCGTCACAAAGCCGAATCGGTTACCACAACCCGCAAGATGTCTGGCAAACCATGGGCACAATTTCGCCTTAGCGAGAAAGTCAAAGGTTCGTCCCTGATTTAATAGGTAGAAGTCGTTTTTGAACGCTTGGAGTTCAGAGCATCCTCGCGGCACTGCTTGCAGTCGAACGCGTCGATACCAGCCGTGCGCTGCGCTGCCTGGCCACGACCCCAGTTGGCCGCCCCTTTCAAAGTGCGTCTTCCCGTTTCTGGTGTATCAGGGATACCGGCGTCCCTCATAAGCTCCATCTTCGCACTGCTGTCGTCGTCACGGGCCGGACGGTCTTTCCCGAGCCAGATCCTGAAAGCCACTGCAACGGCCAAGGTCGCGACGGCACCGCCGATCCAGAAAACAAAAAATCCGAGCCAAAAGGTGCTGGTTACCCCAAAAAACAAACCGGCAACGGCACCAATGCCATACCCAATTGTCAGAATTACGACGATTTTATCCACTATCATTACCTACTGTAGACTGGTGTATCCGGCAAGGACACTTGGGATGACCCCTGAAACCCGGTGAAATTATGCAACAATAACCGATTATTCGCCTCATAATCATAACGCCAACAGTTTTTCGCCTTATACAAGAATTTATCTAGCCTACCCAAGCGGTCTTTCAACGAAAAGCCAACCAATCAGAGAGGACCAGCGTTGGCGGAAAGGACACTTTGGGTTGGCAAAGGTCGACGTCGCGTGCATTGAACACTGTCAGTCGCCCCTTCGACCGGATTTGCAAGCGTAATCAAAGCGACTGCCCCCCGAGGGTTTATCTTGGAGGCACATCGTCACACGCTGTCGGCGAACTTCCCGCATCGCTATTGACCCATGCTTGATATTGCTTCAGAAAAAGCTTATTAAATTAAGCATTTAGGGGACCATAAAGTATCATTCAATCGTAGTAAGTTTTCACGACATTCCATTGATTTTGAAGCGTGACGCCAAGAAGTGTGAATATTTACAAAGGTTAATACCCCACGACGATTGATGCTTAAGCAGTGATTCCAAATACTGACGAAAGCTGATCATTTGATATGAGCGGATATGAAATCAAGCGACGGGGCTTAGATATTTCCGATACTTATCTTGACCTCATGCGCCTGAGCTTTGATGACGTCGCCGTTCATCATAAAGCTCAGGCGTTGAACTGGCTTTTTGCGAGCCGTCCGCAAGGTCATCCTACAGGATCCTTTTTTCTGACATTGGAACGTGAGGGAAAGATCCTTGGAGGCACAATTATCGCTGCTGACACGATCTGGCTTGATGGTGCGGAACGTCCAGCGTTTTTACCAATTGGCAACCATGTGCATCCCGATCATCGCGGCCGCGGTCTTCAACTGATGAAAGCGATGTACCAACTGTCTGATGCCGGTGTCAGTCTGGGGCTGCCAAATGATCGAAGTTTTGGAGTTCACCGTCGCTTTGAGGCATCGCTGTCCAAACTGCGCACAACGCGTTTCCGTCCCTACCGTGCTGGCGGCTTGCTTACCAAACGCAAACCCGCGCTATCTGCGCTGGCCCCTGTTTTGAACGCTCTTTCTGTCACCTCGAACGGGCTGATAGACAACGCCGGGCCGCGACCGAGGAAACACGAAACCGTAGAACAGCTTGATACGTTTGGCCCGGATGTCGACGCGTTCTGGCATGAAGCACGGCAGAACCATCGATTTTTATGTGTGCGCAGTGCCGCACGCATGAAATGGCGGTATCAAGATGCACCATTCAGCCAATATGACGTAGACGTTTTACGCCGCGACGGTTCCATAAAAGGCATCATCGTCAGCCGGGCGACCAACCGGAACGGGCATCTGATAGGAGAGGTATCAGATATACTTTGTGTTGAAGAAAACCCGCGTGATTACGCGCTTCTTCTAGGCAAAGCGGGTCAAAGGTTTGGCGATTCGAAAGTTGAATTTGCCGAGTTCGCATTTTTAGGGAGCAAAGCCCTGAATACCGCAGGTCGCCGCACCGGATTCTGGTTCCCGCGAAGGAAGCGGCGCGTGGTGGCCTACGGGCTGGGAACGCACGATTCTAAAACGGTGGAGCGCCTGATCGGCCAAATCCACTTTATGCGCGGCGACCACGACGAAGACTATTAAGTGGTTTCAGACCCCAAGAGACACCCGCAAAACACAGGCTGCCCCGAGCCTTGCCAGACCAACCCCAAACGGTCCGGAGATTGGTCTGATCAACTTTAGCTATCGCGAAACGCACGGGCAAAATAGTCAGCGAACGGCTTGACCAGATAGGTCATAGGAGAGTGATCGCTGGTCCTGATGAACGCTTCGACGGGCATACCAGGCAGCAGTATCGTCTCTTCGGGAAGTTTTTGCATCTCTCCTGGTTTCAGCATGATTTCAGCCCGATAGAATGTCTGGCCGTTGGTCTTGTCCTCCAGCGCGTCTGCCGAGATTTGGGTAACCTGTCCCGACAGCTGCGGCGTGCTTCGACTGTCGAGCGCTGACATCCGCAACGCGACCGTTTGGCCAACGGCGATCTCGTCAATGTTGGTTGGCTTCACACGGACAACAACGACCAGCGGGCGGTCTTGCGGCACCAGGTACATAAGCGGATCTGCGGCACGCACGATAGAACGCGGCGTCTGCACCTGTAATCCATAAATGATGCCCGATACCGGTGCCCGGATGTCGAGCCTGTCAATCTCGGCCTTCAACGCGCGACGCGTTTCGGCCAGTTCAAGCTCCCGGTAGCGCAGATCCCGCAGGCGGGTGATCGCTTCTTCTCGGGTTGCGGTGCCAAGCTTCAGGGTTTCAAGATCGATCTCGGTCATGCGCTCAAGCGCTTCTGCTTTTGAAGCCGCAAGTTCACCGATCTGCCCGCTTAGCCGGGCATCTTCGCGTTGCAGGTTCAGCACTACCGATGCTTTCGCCAATCCGCGATCACGCAACGATTTCTGATTGTCGAGCTCTTCCTTAATGAACCCCAACTGACGGCCCAGTGATTCCTCTTGAGCCTCGACACCGCGAACCTGTGCCGAGATCTGCAACTTGCGTTTGCCAAGCTGCTCGATTTGTTGGGCGGCAGTGGTCCGGCGGGCTTCGAAAAGGTTTTGCTGACCCTTCATCAGTTCCTGAAGATCAGGGCTGCGCTGCCCAGCTTCAATCAATTCGGGGGCAAATTCGATCTTGTCGCTTCCGTCACGTTCTGCTTCCAGCCGTCCACGGCGTGCGATCAGTTCGAAAAGCTGCCCTTCGTCGATTGCAAGCTGCGAAACAAGCTGTTCGGGATCAAGTCGGATCAACAGATCGCCAGCCGAGACGGTATCCCCTTCGTCGACAAGGATTTCCGATACAACGCCACCTGTCTCGTGCTGGACAATCTGTCTGTTGCGATCGACCTCGATCTTGCCGGATGCCACGATGGCACCTGCGATGTTGGTCATGACAGCCCAAGTGCCAAAGCCCCCTACCAATACAAGAAGACAGACAAGCCCGATGAGGACAGGCCGGGTTGCCGACCACCTATTTACGCTTGCGTATTTCATGCGATACCTCCTGCGCTTAGCGGCGCAGACGTGATTTCCATATGGTTGGACACTGTTCCTTTTAGCACCTCGTCTTTCGGTCCGAATGCAACGCATGAACCGTTTTCCAATACAATAAGTGTGTCGCATTCTTGAATCGCTGCTGGTCTGTGCGCCATGATCAAAACCGAACGACCACTTGCTTTCACCTCGCGGATCGCATGATTGACGGCTTGCGATCCCACGTTATCAAGGTTGGAGTTGGGTTCATCCAACACCACAATCACGGGATCATCGTAAAGCGCACGCGCAAGACCGATCCGCTGCATCTGGCCCCCCGACAACCGGACCTGCCCGGCGCGGATAACGGTGTCGTACCCGTCGGGCAGTTCCAGGATCATCTCGTGAGCGGCAGCAAGCTTGGCTGCGGCAACAACTTTTGCGTCGTCCGGTTTCTGCGAGAGCCGCGCAATGTTTTCTGCAATCGTGCCGTCGAAAAGCTGAACTCGCTGAGGAAGATATCCAATGTGTCGACCAAGCGTTTCAGGTCCGTATTGCTCTAGCGCTGCACCATCCAGCCGCACATGGCCAGCCGCTGGCGACCAGACCCCCGTCAAGGTCCGCGCAAGGGTCGACTTGCCCGCGCCAGACACGCCGATCACACCAACCGCTTGCCCCGGCTCAACGACAAAGTCCAACGCCCGAAGGGCGGCCCGCTTTTCGCCGGGCGGTATCACGGTCAGGCCTTTGGCTTCCAAACGCGCCCGGGGTTTGGGCAGGCTTGTCCGCTTGGGTTCTGGCGGGACGGACCCCAAGAGTACTGCGAGATTGTCCCAGCCTGTGCGCGCACGCTGCAACAAGGGCCATTGGTTCAAGGCCACTTCGACCGGAGCAAGAGCACGCCCCAGCAGGATCGACCCGGCGATGATAGCCCCGGCTGTCATTTGGTCGCCCAACACAAGCCAGGCACCCAACCCAAGCATGGCCGACTGCAAAAACAGACGCAGCGTTTTACTAAGCGACGTGAACGTACCGCCGACGTCGACGGCATTCATCTGATGATCCAGCGCCTCGTTTCGTGCAATCTGCCAACGCGCAAACGTAGCATCACGCATGCCCATCGCCTGAACCATCTCGGCCTCTGTGCGCATCTGGTCCGAAATCGATGTCGCCGTTTGGCTCGCAAGGCCGGCCTTTGCCTGACTGCCCTTTGAAAGCATCTGGTTCGCAATGGTGATGAGTATCAGAACCGCCGCACCAGCTACGGCTAGCCAGCCCAGCATCGGGTGAAACAGAAAGATCGCCGCAAAGAAAATGGGCGTCCAGGGAATATCGAACGCCGCCAGCATGACTGCCGACGTGATAAGCCGGTGCACGGCATCAAGATCTGCAAGGCCGGCGTTCGTCCTGATGTCCGGTGCGATTGCCGACTTTCTGACAACAGCATCAAAGACCCGGCGATCCAGATCGGCCTGAAAACGCGCCCCAATACGTGCCATGATCCGCCCGCGCACATAATCAAATACGCCCATCGCCGCATACAGAAACACGACCAACAACGAGAGTGCGATCAGCGTTTCTTCCGAGCCGGAGCCCAAAACGCGGTCATAGACCTGTAGCATGTACAACGGCCCAGTCAGCATAAGTAGGTTAGAGAAAAAACTAAAGACTGCGACTGCCCAGTACAGCAACCTTGCCCGACGGCGCACGGTGCGCAATTCGTCCAAGCCGTGTTTCATGACATCAGTATTCATCAGAAGCTTTCGATGTTGAAGAGAATGAGGAGATTGATGCTGATTGCAGATATTGCGGATGAATGACAGTCCGCAAAGTGGTCGCCCGACGGACTGAATGCGCGCGATTAGCAGCTTTCTGCTCTCCCATAAGCGAATTTCTGCGTCAAAAAAGTAGGCACTACCAAAACAACTTTTCATAGAAGTTTCTTCGTGCCAGACCCCCGACCTCGAACCAAGGTTCCAGTCTTTTATCAGGGTTATCGTGAAAAATACGCGGATTTTTTCCTTATTTTAACCGGTTGGCACGATTTATGAACTGAGTTTGGACTGGAACGGAAAAAATGGCAGGAGGCCACCAATGGCTACTTATACTAGAATTGTTGAAAATCTTACACTTACCTCGACAATGGATATTGTCGGCCCAGAGTGGGACAATACTCTGATCCGCAATATCACGATCAAAAACGTCAATGGTGACGGGATGATGATCCGCAATGTGGACAATCTTCGCATCGAAAACGTGACAATCGACAACGTCAGCGGATACGGCATCAGGCTGAGCTCGACCGGTTCAACCTCAAACGTGGTGATCGAAAACAACACAATCAGCAATGTGGGCCGCGATGGAATTATCGCCGCTCAAGACAAACAATCACGGGTTGATCACCCCGGGCTTCAGATCTTGAATAACACGATCGACACAACAGGTCTGCGCGGCGGTACCACCGACACAATGCACGGCATGTATATCCAAAGCACGGATTTTGTGATCGACGGCAACCACATCCTGAATTCGACGGATGCAAATGCGATTTCGGTGCGCAGTTCGGGTGTGGTTAGTCACAACCTTATTGAAAACGCACGTGGAAGCGGCGTTGCCTATTTCGCGGACCACTACAAGGGCCCCAGCGACACTTTGATCATCGAAGACAATACGATCATCAATACAGGCAATGGCACCAACCGGTCGGACATCAACCTGCTTGGTATTCCATCCGGCCAGACGAATGCAGCGGTCGGAAACTTTATCGTCCGCGACAATAACTTTTCGGACAATGACAGAACGCCGGTTGCCGTGGCATCTGATTATTCGAAACTGGGGGCGAATGTTTCCATCACAAACAACGTTCAGGGGGCAACTGTAAGCGACTATAGTGCACAGGCACCGTCTTCGCCTGCGCCCACCACGCCTTCCGCGCCAGTGTCCGAACCTTCCACAGTCGATAAATCGGCACCTGTTGATCAGGCGACGGCATCCTCTATCAATGTGAACGTTTCATTGCATGCGGGAAGCAATTCGCAGACGCTGATTGATCAGACTGCAGAAAACTTTGACTTCGGATCGATCAAGGTAGCTGGAATGACCCAGTTGAAATCAGCCACGCTTCCTGATCTGGCAATGACTTTGCAGGCATCCAGCAACGGGGGCGACGCCAACGTTTCGGTCCACAACGGGCGTCTTGGTGTTGCGCATGCAGGCGAATCCCTTGATCAGGCAACCCAGCTAAGCTCGGGCGAGACCCTTGGCATCCATTTCGACGACCACAAACAGGTGGATGATGCGTTTGTATTCCGCGCTCAACTTGGGTCGGTCAGCAAGGGGGAAGGCGTGCATATCACGGCGTATCGTGATGGCGCTGTCGTTTCCGATGTTGATCTTCAACTCAACAGCTCGCAATTGAACTTCGCCCCCGGCGTGGCGTTCGACCATATTGAGTTGACACCAGACGCGGGAGACAGCTTTTTCATCAGCGCCTTCGAAGCGGAACGCGTACTTTATGATGAAATTCTCTAACGTTGAATACTGGGCGCAGGCCAGAAAATCGTTCGATTAACCAGAACCTGCGGTAAAAATAACAGTTCGACGGGGGTGACCCTGTCGAACTTTTTTATGGCGGATGGCAAAGAAACGCTGAAGTGGCGTTGTGCTATTGCTCGATGACCTAGTCTGGTTGCTGTAAAAGGGCCTTTATCTGTGTCTTCCACTGCGACTTGCGATAAAGGCGTCTGATCCGGCGGTAGGCAAGCGCCTCGATCGGCCGCAATGTCCGGGTCATCATCGGCGGCAAAGTTAAAATCTCTGGCTTAAAACTATCCTTGAATTCCTGGCGCCCCGCCTGTGACGGATCGCTCGGTTCTCTCGGGTCGGGATATCCATCCAGATCCAGCCATTTGAGGCCACGTTCCTTTGCGTCCAGTATGGCTTGCCAATAAAGTGAGGTGCTTCGCCCCCCTTTCAAACCGGAAATGGTGGTCACAATATTCAACAAACTGCGGTCACCTTCATAAAAACAAGCGGAGCCGCCGACGATCTGGTTGTCGAGAATTGCCACACTAAGAACCCCGAGGTGGGGCCGCTCTTTCAGGAATTCAAATTGCGGGCGAAAATCATGTCTGCCGTCAATCTCCATTCCGGTGCGTTTGGCCATGTCGCGCATGATGCTGGTGATTTGGCCCGCTTCGTCGACAGTTTCGATGGGGCGTACCACCATATTGTCGGCGCGTGCCGCCCGGATATCCCTTTTCCGCCGGGTCGATAGACTGTTCAGCAAGTCTTCCTCGGACTTCTGCACATCGACCAGCGCCGTCGCCGTTGGCAATGTCTGTTCATATTCTGCCACCGCGGGTATACCCCATTTGTGTCAGCACAAATTCGCAGATTTCAGCATCTTCGCCCCGCCAATACGGGTTGGCCGATATTGAGATTGCACCATATTTGTGCAGCTCAGCCTCAAGCGCCGGCAGGACCTGTTTCAAATCTTCCGGAGACGAGGTGCAAGGCCCTCTTCGAATGGACGCCGAATACCTGCCGGGCCACAACCGTGTCAGACGCACACATCCCGCAGAAATAGTCTTCCCCGCATCATCTGTGCAGGTGAACGCACAATAGCGTTGCAACCGCGACGGACCAGCGACGCTTGGCCATGCGATATGCTGGTTAATTGACGCCGATGGCCAAGCGTGAACGATCGACGCGGCGCTATCAAGCGCCGGATCAAGTAAATCTTTGAAAAGCCTTACCTTCATAATCAATTCACAAAATATGAAATTATGGTACCATTCTTAAACTTGATTGATTGTATAAGAAAGATAATTTCAATGACAGATAATAGCTCCTCCAGCCAGAATGCCGTCTTCGGACGCGTGCGGAAATTCATCCGGGATCACATTTACGACGTGGACCACATTCTGTTTTTTGCCAAACCGCTTGATCGCCCCAGTAAATTTCGCAAATTGGACCCCAAGGATACCAAGGTGCATATTGGCACGACGGAAGCAGATATTGCGCCTATGATTGCCAGCTTCCCAGAACGCTCGGATGTCTTTCGCGAATACATCGCGAAGGGCATCACCGCTTTCTTTGCGACAAGGTCTGATGCGGTTATTGCCTATACCTTTGTGGCGACGGACGATTTTTATGACCGACATCTTTGGAAAAACACCGTCAAGGTTGGCGAGGGTCAATTCTTTCAGTTTGCTGGATTCGTTGTCCCTGGAAGCCGCGGTTCCATCGCAAGCCTCGTCGTTATCCAGCACATGCACGAATATTATAAAGAGCGGGGCTTTACGACGGCGCTTACGACGATCGCCTCAGATAACCGACCCTCATGGAGCGTTGTGCTCAAGCTAGGGTTTGATCAGCTCGAAAAGGCGTGGGACGCCTATAAACTTTTGGGGTTCCGGTGGTCCAGACCCACGACAGCCCGTTGCCACGTCGAGCTTTGATTGGGATTTTCTGTCAATTCCAAATCTATGGCTTCAGCAAGTTTTCTTCTTGCTGAAGCCGGATCTTCGACAAGGTATTGATGGCTCAGATCAGAGATCGGATTGACATCTTGTGCTTCTTAAGCTGACCAAAGCAAATCATGTACGGCGTTCGCCGTCAGCTTTTTCAAGCCTGATTGGCAACCATCAGATTTTTCATAGAAGCTGGCCTAGACGTTTCATTATCGACGCCTTTATTGCTTCAAGAATTAGGCGCAAGCAGCCTAGTGACAAAATTAACAGAATATTTTGGCAAGGATAGTGTGTGGTGAGACACTCTGAACGCATGTTCAGTCGACTATTAAACCTGCATTAACTCGAAATTTCTTCAAATAAAGAATGAAGTGTGATCTTGTAAAGAAAAAGAAGAAGTTGGGCAGGTAAATGGAAATTTCTTACGCGTCGGCGTGCTCGGCACCCATGCTTGAGTGGGGGCGGGAACGTTCTCTTCTTGAAGGTTGGCAAAAAAAGAAAGATCCAACAGCATTAGAAGAACTGATCTTGTCTCATGCCCGTATCGTATTTTACTGGGCCCGCAAGCTAAGCAGCAATCCTGCAGACCGAGAAGATTTGATTTCCGAAGGGATCATTGGTCTGATCAAGGCTGCGGAAATGTTCGATCTGGAACGGAAGGTAAGATTTTCAACCTACGCACGCTGGTGGGTGAAAAATGCGACGATCGTTGCTCGGAACAGACTAAATTCAATAGTAGAAACTCCGGAAGGGGCACCAAGAAATGCTGCCGTCCCGACCAGTCGTTCTTTTGATGACGAAAATGCTCTTCTGGCAATTGCTTCGGAAGATCCAAGTCCCGAAGATCATCTTATAAACCGCTCTTCACACCAAACCATGTGCAAGAATATTTTTGATGCAATGACTGGACTTGATGCAATCGACCGTGAAGTAGTTCATTGCCGTATGATCAAACAGCCCCCTGAAACGGTCAAGGACTTGTCGGTCAGACTAGGAGTAAATTCTGACAAGCTGCGACAGCTCGAACGGCGGGCTTTGGTAAGATTAAAATCTGAACTGGTTTCGCGCGGTGTCGTCTCAAGCAGAGCAAGCTAACGTGGATCTTATTCTTCCTACTGCAGGGGGTGGTTCACCCCTCAAATCAGTCGTGAAACCTGCCGAAACGACCGGGGAAAATTTTGCGAGTTTGCTGATGAAGAGCAAGACATTGGAAGCGGACGCAGAGTTTGGCTTTGACGGTTCGGATACCTCTGGGGGTTTTGCAGTTCTGGATCAAGCGCAGCCAAATTTAAGTTTGACGGCCCCTTATGATGCAATGTTTGGCGCGGCAGTACAGGACGCATTTACGGGTGCAGGATTGGATACGATCGCCCTGCAACCAATTGAACCTAATCATTTAGTTGACGTAGATACGACGGAAAAGTCTCTGACGCAGTTGCGTTCCTCTGCACAACTCAAGATGCCCGTGGACACGATGCACCCTTTGATGTCACCACAAAAGCTCCCGGAAATTCATGCGTCAATTGCTCCAATTGCGCCTGTTTACCCTCTCGCTTCGGACGGTACCCAACCCATAGAGAGCGATTTCGGCGTTGGGATTGCAGAACCGCGAAGGGTGGCAACAGGCGAACCGTTGTTCATTAAAGATCCAATTGTTACTCAACTTTCCGCGCAAAGGCCTGATGTGCGAACGGCCCGGACGTTGATCATGGGTTTAAACGCTTCTATCGCAGGTGCGCTTTCGCAAGAACAGGTGCCAGAACACGTGCTCATCGCTAGTGATGAAATGCCCGTACCGGAATTTGGGTCTCTTCTTCGTGCCCCAGCACAATTCGGCACCGATCTGAAGACAGGTATCCCTGTCAAAACCGCAGACACTTGGACGGGGGGGATCGAAAATTTCACTATTCTTGAGAATGATAGCAGTGACGCCGCCCTACCGAAGTACCGCCAAGCGGGGAGATAGAACTACCATTTACGACGCAGGCAGCCCATTCGGCAAGGTTAGCGGAAGGCCTACATGCTCAACCAAAAGTCGCGCCAAAACATTTTTCTGAAGCACTGATTGCACAGGTCAAATCATTCGATGTTCGCAAGGGGCGGACAGTAGTAAGCCTGATGCCCCGTGGTCTGGGAAAAATAGAAATCGAAATTCTCGGTGAAAAAGACAATCTCATGCGTGTCATGGTTCGGGTCGAGAATACCATGGTTCTTCAAGCCTTGCGCGATGATCGTCAGCTATTGGCTCAGGCACTTGGCATTTCGGATGCGCTAAATTTTGACTTTGAACAAAGCGAAACCCATGATCATAATGAACAGGGCAAGAATAAATTCCATGCTATCGACGGTCAGACGAATACTGTGGTCGAAGAGTGATACCAAATCGGCGCATATTGATATTGTCGCTGACGGACAGCTTGATTTGTTTACCTAGGAGACATTAAATATGCTGACGAGCCAAACTCTTCTCACCAGCGCGAATGCCGCGGCGAACGATCAGGCAAACTCTTCGCTGTCCCAACTTGGCGACGATTATAATAAATTCCTGACGCTTCTCACCGCACAGATCTCGAACCAGGACCCTTTGAAGCCTGTGGATAGCACACAGTTCGTCGCACAGCTTGCGCAACTTTCCCAAGTGGAACAAGCGGTGCAGACGAATTCACGTCTTGAAACAATGACCAGTCAAATCAGCGGTCTGATGAACTTGGGAGGGCTTGATCTTCTGGGCCGAGAAGTCACCGTGGCGTCAAATACAATTATTTTGGACAACGGAACGACTGGATCAACCTACGAGGTTGCACCTGGGGCCGCTGAAGTTACGGCCAGCATTATCGATCCTCTGGGGCGCACGGTTCGTACGCTGACAGACCTTCCTACTTTGACAGGAGCCGCCAACAATATTGGATGGGACGGGAAGGATGACTATGGAAATGACCTGTTGGCAGGCAAGTACAGTCTCCAGATGATTGCTGTGGATTCGGCTGGCAATGAAATCGAAACGCAGGTTTCCCGGACGGCAAAGGTTGAAGATGTAAGATTTCGCGAGGGGGAGATCATTTTTGGACTGGACGGCGGTGAGACCGTTTCTTCGGTTACAGTGAAATCTGCCAGTTAGGAAAACGCCCTATTTGACGAGATACCATAGGTATTCAGGTTGGCAGATATCCTTGGTTTTATAGCGTTGCTAGTCTTTGGTGCGGGCCTTTATCAGAATACTGTTTATCCTTGCAGTCCTTACGGATGGGAATTTAGTGTATAACTTCCGGACGATCTGCTCAGAAAGCTCGCGCTTTATCAGGTCTTTATCGTTGCTATCCATGATGTTGGGGCTTGTAGCGGCAATTTCAGAAAGCGCCCCAACAGCCGCATCACGAAGCGTCGTTCGTCCGACAGCTCCATTTATTTCAGAGAATGATCTTGCACCCATTACATAGACATCAAGATCAATTTTCAGATTAATGTACTGACGCGAGCTTTTGAACAGCATTGTGAAATGGCCCAACGGCATCTTAAAAAGAAGGCTATTTTCAACAACGATTTGGGCTTGTGGTGCTTTTGCAGACCTAAAAAATCGCTCACCATAATAACCTGTTGCGCCCAGTCCTACGACAAGGGAACCGATGGCCAAGATTTTGATCATTGGCATCCCAGTCAGTAAGGGAGGATAACTTCAAGAACATCTTGTCCGTATCGCGGGGTCTGAACCGTGGAAATTTGCCCGCGCCCACCATAGGTGATCCGCGCTTCCGCGATTTTGTCGTAGTCGATTGTATTGTCGACATAGATATCGGATTGGCGGATAATTCCGGCGATCCTTAATTCTCGCAACTCGGCGTTAACTTTGACTTCCTGGCGGCCGGCAATCACGAAATTTCCGTTTGGAAGGGTTTGGATGATCAGCGCGGCAACCCTTAAGCGGATCAATTTATTGCGCCGAATGGACCCTTCGCCGTTAACCGACGAGTTGCTGTCCAATCCTAAAATTTTTCCACTGTCGGTGGACAAATCAAGGTTGAGTATATCGGGATCTGTCACGTTTTGCGAAGAAGATCTGCTTCGCCCGGAAGCGTTTTGTAACTGAGCCCGATCATTAATGTTGATCAACACAGTAACCAAATCACCGACATCAGAAGCCCGCCGATCTTGAAAAAGTTGTGGACTACGGGCATCCCAAAGACTGGACGCTTCTGCCCGTGTCGGAACCGTAGGCGCAGCCTGAGGTGGCATTGGGACGCTGATCCGGTTCACTTCATTCATCGTCGAAGGGTTCAGAGTGAGATCGCTCACCGATGGATTGTGGGTTTCGTTGATTTGTTCGCAAGCGGACAAGGCGAAAGCAATCAAGATTAAAAAGGCTTTTGGGATATGATGGCGCAGTTTCATCTTGTTACCTTTACGATCCCATTGGCTGTCGCCACGGCAGAAATAGCCTTGTTACTTGAAAGATTCACAACGCGGATCTCTTCACCTGCATAAGCGTCAGCCATCGCTTTACCCTTTGCAACAAGGCGCAGACCACCATAGTTCAGCTCGATCTTTACGTCTTGTCCCCGCGATATGATGCGCGGCGGCATAACTGATTGGCGCGGTACCGGCCTGCCCGCAACAAGCATTCGGCGCACCTGTTGACCAAGCAATTGATCGACATCGCTGATTGCGAAAGTGCCAAGCCGCTGCATCGGCATGTCCACCATTGTGATATCGGCACCGCCCACGATTTCATCCGGTTGCAGACGTTTGTTGGGTACGGGAACAGAAAGGGTGACGATCAGAACGCCCCAGACCCGTTCGGCAACGTTCAACTCCGTCATCACGTTTGCGATGAATTTGCCGGTTTTAGGATCAATCCAGAATTCCTGAATAAACTGCCCGCTATCGGCCAGGCCCTCTGCCATTTGGATGTCGATCCGACCGTTCACCGGCACGCTTGGCCCTAATTCAGCCAGCGCCCGTTCTTCGATCAACTGTTTCACGGGAAGGTTCTGGGCGGTGGCATTGCCCGCCAACAAACCCATGCAGAAAATGGCAACGACCAAGTGCAAAATTTGTCTCACATGAAACCTCCGCCTAAACATGACTATTTAACTTGGTTGGTCGTTGTCATGATTTGGTCTGCTGTTTCTATCGCTTTGGAGTTCATTTCATATGCACGTTGGGCCTGGATCAAATCTGTAATCTGCTGGATGATGTTGACGTTCGACTGTTCAAGATAACCTTGCCTTGTGATGCCGACACCGGGTTCGCCCGGGTTTGATTGAATAGCTTCGCCCGATGCGGGTGTGGCTTCCATCAGGTTGTCGCCCAATGGTTTGAGCCCCGCATCGTTCAAGAACGTGGCCAAGGTCAGTTGACCAAGCTCAACCGGATCTGTCTGATTTTCGACATAGGCCATCACGACCCCGGCTTGATTGATTTCAATCTGTCGCGTCAGCTCTGGAACGATAATGGCGGGTTCAATATCATAGCCGTTGAGCGTCACAAATTGGCCTTCCGCGCTGAGTTCGAAGTTGCCGTCTCGGGTAAAGGCCTGTGTGCCGTCGGGCCTGTTCACTACGAAATAGCCGTTTCCCTCAATCGCGAGATCCATCTGGTTTTCGGTCTGAATCAATCCGCCTTGCGCATTGTGCCTAATCACGCCCGCCGCCTGGACCCCAAGCCCAATATCGGTTCCGACAGGGCGGGCGGTTCCTTCGGCAGATGTAAGTGACCCGGCACTGTTCTGGCTCTGGTACACAAGATCCTGAAATGCAGCCCGCCCACTTTTGAACCCTGTCGTATTTGCGTTCGCGATATTGTTTGCAATCACGTCCACATTCGTTTGCTGAGCGAGCATTCCGGTCGCCGCGATCCCCAGTGCCTTCATGTCGTGTCCCCAATCGTCTTCATCATACGCGCCCAAGCTTCTGGATTGCTGTTTTGGTCAGGTCGTCATCTTGTGTCATCAGCTTCATTGAACTGTCATACGCACGCTGGATGGAAATGAGGCGCGTCATTTCAAGGACAGCTTCAACGTTGCTGCCCTCGACAAACCCTTGATTTACCTGCACGTCTTCAGCCGCTGTCGGGGCGGGCGCACCATCAGGAAGCTGGTACATTCCCCGCCCAAGTGGCGATAGGCCAGCTGCGTTATCAATTTTCAGAACCGCGATGGTTCCCAGAACTGCACCGTTCTGATCGCTGATCGTCCCGTTCTTTGTTATAATAACCTCGTCGGCAACATCATCGGGCAAGACAACCGGCGACCCCCCAGCATCCAGCAAGGGCAACCCGGAAGAAGTCTTCAATTGCCCATCCACATCGACGATAAGGCGACCGTTTCTGCTATAGCCGGTTTCACCGTTCTCCAGCCCAAACGACAGCCAGCCATCGCCGGTCAGGCCAATGTCCAAGGGGTTACCGGTGGGCGTCAGTGGACCGCTTGCAAGGTTAAGGTAGGTTCCCCGCTCGGTCACATAGCTGATGCCAGCGTCGCCCGCCCCCTGCTCGACTGACTCAATTACGGAATTGATCGCTTTGTAACCCGCAGTAGACGCGTTTGCGAGGTTATGCGCCGTCATGTCCAGTTTCCGTTCAAGCGCAGTGGCCTGGGAAAGCGAAACGTAACTGATATTGCTCATCGAAGATCCCTCACCCGGCACCAGCTGGATCACAGCAAAAAGATCATGGCGCGTTGCAAAATCTATTCTTGTGATGTACAAGTTTAATACAAGATTTATACTTTATATCAAGAACAATATAATGAAATATTCATGTCTAGCTTGCGCTGCGTTCGCAGCATTCTCTGCCGCGCTTGGGTGTATGGCAGATCGGGCATCCGCAGAGCCAACAGAGGGCTCCGCTCATCATTTTTTGGGGACGGAGGCATCGCCGGTCAGTCTGGGGTTGGATCGTTGGCCGGCAGGGACGTTCAAACAAGATTTGACCGCGCTGATTGGAAGGATCAGTCTCAGCAATGGACCTGAAACAACTGGCGCGTTGATGGATGCAGCAGGGCTTTATCTATCGCATATGTTGTTGCCTGAAGCTGCGTCAGTTTTAGACAGTGTTGTGCCTGAAGGTGCCGCAAGCGGACGGCGTTACCGCTCTTTGAGCGATGCAGTCGCGTTGTTGGGGGGTGACCCCGTGGATGATTTCGCCGCCTCTCCCCTAAGCGAGCCTTCTCGCAAAGACAGCGCGTTCTGGGCAAGCCTTCAGGCAATATCATCTTCTGACATTCAGCTATTGCGCACCAACATCGAGGGAAGCTTCGTTGGTCTTGGGCTGCAATCCAAAGCCATCCTGCGAGAGCTGTTGCCGATATTTGTCGAAGTTACCATAGAAATGGGGCTAAAGGAGCAAGCTGATCTTGGGCTTCGATTGATCGATGAAATGCCTGAGTTGGCTGCGTCGTCTGTCGGAAAATTTCTTAATGGGCGTGCCCGCGAAATACAGGGAGATGAGGGAGCGGCCAACGCGTTCTATCTTGAGGCAGCACAAGGCAGGGACACTTACGCAGCGCGGGCACGCGTCGCGCTGGCGGATTTAGCGTTAAGGGATGGCGGAAGGGACGCTTTGCTTGATGCGCAGCAAGTGCTTGTAGAGGGGGCTGAATCCTGGCGTGGGGATAGCTATGAGCTTAAGGTGCTGATTGCATCGGCGCAGGTCTATGACCGTCTTGAGAATGAGCGTGATGAAGTTCTCGTTCTTGGCAGGATCCTTGCCAGATTTCCCGATGCGCCCGAATATCATGCCTTAACCCGGCAAGCTCAGCGCCTTTTGGTCTCTATTTACCAGGATGGGGCAAACGGTAAATTTACGCTGTCGGACTGGATGCAACTCCACTACCTGCTGGCACCTGAATTTCGCGATCTCGAAGGCTTTCCAGATCAAATTGAGATCCTCGCCGATCACTTATTGCAGCTTGGCTGGACAGATTTAGCCACAAAAGAGTATCGCCGGGCAATTCGTCTGATCCAGGCAAAGCAAGAGGTTCGACAAATTGGTACTGACCTTCAACTCGGTCGTCTGAACTTGAAGATGGCCAAAGCACAATTGCGAGGGGGGCTTGTTTCGGATGCCCGAATGACGCTTGAGTTGATGGATAAAACTGACCCCCAAGTATCAACGGAAGAATATCGTGCGCTAAAGGCACAAGTTTTGTCTGGCCTTGATGTGAGCACTGAACTTCTGGAAGTCTTTCTTGAAAATCCCTCCGTTGATCACCTTCGAGATGTTGGTTTAGTGCTGTCCGAAGAACAACGTTGGGCCCAATCAGCCGATATCTATCTGAAGATGTGGAGAAATTATCCGAACAAGTTTGAGCTTAAAGATGCGAGCAGGCTTTTGATCGCAGCGCATCGTTCGGGTGATCTTGATACGTTGAGAAGGGTCGTGCGCAGCTTTCCAAGCCTCACGGATTCCAAGGAGTTGATATCAATTGCAAACAATATTGACACTCTACCATCAACCCTGCTCCCTCTGAGTGTGGACGGGGCTGAAGAGAGATTGGGGCGAGTTGATCTTGCGATTGATAGCATCAATAAATCTGGCTTGTTGGAATAATCTTGAAGAAATTCATCTAGGTTAAGGATAAAGTCATAACTTTTAACCTTCCTTAAATCTTGAACATGTATGTGAGTAGGTAAGCGGTAATATAGCGATAAAAAAAGGGCAGGATAATGAGCATTTCTAGCGCGCTCCAGACTGGGGTCAGTGGTTTGCGGGCAAACTCCAAGGCGGTCGGGGGCATCTCGGAAAACATTGCCAACTCAAATACTGTCGGCTATCGCCGCGGCTTTTCAGATATGGTCACAACCACCGCGTCTGGTGGCAATGGTGAAGGGGTGCTATCTGTCGAGGCTATTGAGAAGATTGATATTTCCACAGCTGGTGGTCTAATCTCGACCAATTCCCCAACGGATTTGGCGATCGGCGGCAACGGGTTCTTTGCTGTCTCCCTTACTCCGAACGATCCTATTCCAACCAACTATATGTTGACCCGCGCAGGCTCATTTCTTCCTGATAAAGAGGGTAATTTAAAGAACGCAGCCGGTTATTTTCTGGCTGGGTATTCGGTTGGTTTGGACGGAACCGTAGGGTCTGTTGATCGCAGTTCCTTCCAGCAAATGGAAACGGTGAACGTCGGCAACATCAATATATCTGCAGACGTCACCAAAACTGTGAAATCATTCGGAAACTTGCCGTCTCAGGATACGGGTTTAGCTATGCCGGGTGCACCCTTCAGCAGTTCGTCCGAAGTGTTTACCTCGCTAGGAGAGAGCCAGCGCCTGTCGTTTTCATGGACCCCGACCAGCTCTGCGAACATGTGGGACATTGCCGTGGCAGACCAAAACGGCAACGAGCTAGGCAAAGTCAGTCTCGAGTTTTCCAAATTCCGGACCGCTTGCAGGTTCACCGCTGGCCTATTCGAACATTTCCTCATCGGCGGTCGCTCCTGCTTCTTTTGCTTTTGATACCGCTGCCGGGACGGCAACCATTACCCTGGATAACGGGGCGGTGCCGCAGGACGTTGAAATCAAGTTCGGTGCCCCCGGGACTTTTGAAGGAGTGACTCAATTCGCGGGGGACTATAGCATCGCGTTTGATCGCGATGGGTCAAGCGTGGGCGAACTCGTCCGCACCGAAATATCAGAGGACGGAACGCTTTATGGGATCTTCGACAATGGGTTGCGACGTGCGATCTACGAAATTCCTGTGGCGGTTGTTTCCAATCCGAACGGCCTGGTTGGCGTAAAAGGGAATGCCTACAGGCTGTCCGGCGAGACAGGTACATTTAATGCGCTTCGGGCGAATTCGTCAGTCGTCGGGTCGATAAACGCTGGCGCACTGGAAGCATCCAACGTTGATATCGCGCAAGAGATGACCGAGCTTATCAAGGCTCAGCGGGCGTTTTCAACGAACGCCAAGGTTATCACCACTGTTGATGACATGATGGACGAAACCACGAGATTGAAGCGGTAATCAGGTATTAGGCCGGGATAAAACATGAGCCTTTCAGGTGCCCTGAATTCAGCTGTATCGGGATTGCAAACAACGCAAGGCCTTTCTCGAATTGCGGCTGACAATGTCTCTAATGCCATGACGCCGGGGTATGTTCGGCGGCAGGCTTCGCTGGTTTCTTCCGGTCCAGGGCAAGGCGGCCCAATGATTGGCGAGGTTCGGCGCGAAGTGGACGCTGTACTTCAGCGTCTGTCTAGGGTTGAAAGCGGAAAAATGGCGCAATATCAAGTCATTGACGAAGGCCTTAGCCGGTACACTGCCTACCTTGGTCAGCCCGGCGATGGCACTTCTGCCGCAGATCGTTTTAATGAATTCCAAAACAGCCTGACAAATCTTGCGAACATGCCCTCGTCGAACGGGACCCAGACGGCTGCCGTCTTATCGGCTGAGGCTTTGGTCAATTCGGTACGAGGGGCCGCGACCACCCTTGGCACGACCTTGAGTGATGTGAACATGGAAATCCGCTATGAAGTGGCGGATCTGAACCAGGCGCTTTACCAGTTGCGGGATCTCAACATAAACCGACGTGATTTTGGTGCAGGCACTTTGCAGAGCGCGCAAATTGACGAAAAGATTGATGGGCTTCTTGATCAGATTTCGGGAATTCTTGATACCCGCGTCTCAGTGTCTTCAAACGGATCGATCAGCGTCTATACTTCGAACGGCTCTGCGCTGGTTGAAGGCGACAATGTTCAGGACGTAAAATTTAACCCAAGCGATGGAACGTTGATGGCCGGTACTCAGGACATCACACCCTTCAAGGAGGGGGTGCGGGGGCTTCGTCATGGAAGCCTTGTCGGCCTGAGCGAGCTTAAACGCGAGGTGATCCCCCGGTTCAGTCTTCAGCTCGATGAATATGCACGCGGATTGGTTTTGGCGTTCGAGGATGCGGATCAATCTTTGGTGGCAGGCGAACCTGGTTTATTTACCGATAATGGCCTGCCATTCGATGCGACGAAAATGGCCGGGCTGGCCAGCCGCCTTCGTGTGAATGACAAGGTTTCGCCGTCTGGCAACAGTGAAGTCTGGCGCATGCGAGACGGCATGGGAGCCACGCAACCCGGGCCCGCATCCGACACGACACAGGTCTCTTTGTTTCTTGATGCATTGACCAATCCGGTGGGCGCTGATGCGGCGACAGGTATTCCTTCGCAAATCAACTTGGCAAGCTTCGCCGCCGAGATGATATCGACCCAAGCATCCGAACGTGCGCGGTCTCAAAACGATTTCAACGCCGCAAGCTCTGCCGCCGAAGTGGTGTTCGGGGCGCGTCGCAACTCTGAAGGTGTCAATATCGATGATGAAATGCAGCAGCTGATGCTGATCGAACAAAGCTATGCCGCAAATTCAAGAATTTTGACCACGGTGTCAGAGATGATCGACACCCTTATTGCCGCAGTGTGAGATTTAAAAGATGGTATCCGGAATAAGCACTTTTTCATCGTTTCAGTTAAATCTTTTCAACCGCCAAAGTGTGCAGCGTGCGACGTCGGAATTACAACAAGCTGGTCAGGAGGTCGCGACAGGGCGTAAAGCCGACATTTTCGCGGCGTTGGGTGCACACGCCGCAAATTTGATTAAACTTCACGGACAAGAAACCAACACCCAGACATATATCACGTCCAACAATATGCTAGATGCAAAACTGGAGGCGATGCTTACGTCGGTTGATAGCGCGCGAGGGCAGCTTCAGCAGGTCGTGGAAAACGTGTTGACCAACGCGACCCGCCCGCAAAATGGTGCCGAAATTTTGCAACTTCAGGCAAAGTCAGCGATCGAAACGCTTATCTCAACCCTGAACGTCGATTTCAACGGCGATCATCTGTTCGCCGGATTGGAGTCTGACAAGCCACCATTTATCCAGTGGCAAGATGCAAGTAGTGTGACGGG
Organism: uncultured Alphaproteobacteria bacterium; assembly: GCA_963728645.1. Classification (GTDB taxonomy): domain Bacteria; phylum Pseudomonadota; class Alphaproteobacteria; order Rhodobacterales; family Rhodobacteraceae; genus Sulfitobacter. The sequence goes on from CAVSLU010000006.1 coordinate 55,313, forward strand.
CAGATCGCCCCGAGAGGTAATTGAGACAATCTTTGGCGGTGGGCCGACGGATGCAGCCAGCGCCGGGGCGATCATTGATCAGCTCAACCTTGCTTTTGAGTCAAATGATGTTCTTGACCCGTCCCGAAATTTCGAAGGCACATTTTTCATAGGCTCGGCAGCGGTTGGACCAGGCGGCCAGACTACAGAACACGTCAAGGCAAGAATTAATTTTGATCGAGAGATGAGCTATGGCATCGGCGGCAATGAAGCCGCGTTTCGAGATGCTTTTAAGGGGCTGGCTATGCTTGCGGTTACAGATGTAAGCCAAATGGATGAGGACAGCTATTCAACCTGGATGGATGAGGTCGTTCAGAGCCTGACAGGCGCCCGCCAGGGAATGTTGGACTTCTCTGCGCGTATCGGATTCAATCAGCAGGTGGTCGAAAGTGCGCAACAGCAATTGAATGATATTTCAGCTGTACAACGCTCACAAATCTCAAATTACGAGAGCGTTGATCCCTACGAGGCCGTTACCCGCATGACCAATCTGGAAACCCAGCTCCAGGCAAGCTATCAGGTAACCTCGCGACTATCGGGGTTATCGATACTCAACTACTTGCGCTAACTAAACGATCTGCGGCTGAGATTGCGGAGAACTGAGTTTATACCCACGACCATGAACTGTTTCGATGTACTGCCACCCGCTTTCAGAGGCCATGGTGAATTTCTTGCGAAGTTTGCAAATGTAGACATCAATGACCTTGTCAAAGGGCTGTTCAACACTTGTCCCATAAATTGCATCGTAAATCGCATCTTTGGAAATCACCCTGTTTGAATTCAAAGCAAGGTGTTGAAAGACGGAATATTCCCTTTTTGAAAGTTTAATCCGCCTGCCCGACACCATAGGGTCGCGACCATCAAAATAAGCGGTCAACTCACCGACAACAACACTTTCCCCGGCATGACCATACAGCCTGCGAATGATCGAATTTGCGCGGGACAAAAGCTCTGTTCCCTTTATCGGAGCGACGATGACATCATCAGCACCGACGTTCAAAAGATCAGACGTATCCCGAGAGTTCCTGAAATCGCGCAGCACTATGATGGGATTCACACAGCCAACAGTTCGGATTGCCTGAATATGGCGACGGATATTTTCGCTTTCGCCTAGCAAAATCCCGCTAGTCTCGTGCCCTTGCTGGACCAATTGACTGACACCCGCCTCAAAAAACTCTTCTGTGACAAATATAGCCTCAAGACCGGCAGAGCGCAGTTCTCCAGAAAGCCCACGATGCCGGTCTTGCCGTTCTTCAAAGACATACATACGCACTTTAGGCAGCCCTTTTTGGTCTTGTTATTCATCTTGCTAGCAAGAATAGATTCAGCAATCAACATTAAAATTGGTTTTTACTTGCTATTCATGTGAAGGGAATGAATAGTATACAATGTGGTCAAAGATGGTCTTGTAGGTTCCGAGTATGTGGAAAATCCTGAAATTTTGTGCTTGCGCGTTTTGGATGGCCTTGCCCGCCAATGCGGACGTCCGGATCAAGGACATAGCAAGCTTTGAAGGTGTCCGTGAAAATCACCTGATCGGATATGGACTGGTGGTTGGCCTGCAAGGCACGGGCGACAAGCTCAACTCAAGCCCGTTCACGCGTGAATCCATTCGTGGCATGCTTGAAAGGCTGGGCGTCGCAAATCTTGACAGCGCAAGCTTGAAGACAACAAACACCGCCGCAGTCATGGTAACGGCGAAATTGCCCCCCTTCGCCCGCCGCGGCTCGCCAATTGATGTGACTGTTTCCTCTTTGGGGGACGCGACCAGCTTGCGCGGCGGAACGTTATTAATCACACCTCTGACCGGGGCAAATGGCGAAGTTTTCGCGGTCGCTCAGGGGGCGGTTGCTGCATCGGGCTTTCTGGCGCAAGGCAACGCTGCATCCATCGTTGAAGGTGTTCCAACAATCGCACGCATCGCCAATGGTGCCATCGTCGAGCGGGAGGTCGATTTTAACCTCTTTCAACTCGACAGTATTCGCATCGCATTGCACACTCCCGATTTCACCACCGCGGATCGCGTGCGCAAGGCGATTGCTGACGTATTGGGGCCCAGCCAAGTTGAGGTGTTGGATTCCGGCACTATTGAGGTTTGGGTCGGCGGCAAAGAAAATGCGCCACAAACAATTACGGCGGTCGAAAACCTGATGGTGATGCCCGATGAAATTGCTCGGGTGGTGATAGACGAAAAAACCGGGACGATCGTGATGGGCGCGAATGTCCGCATTGCCCAGGTTGCTATTAGTCAAGGTGGCTTAACAGTTCGAGTACAAGAGAGTTTTGCTGTAAGCCAGCCTGGGCCGGTCAGTTTGGGAGGGGATACAACCGCCATCTCGAACGGGTCAATCAACATCGGGGGCACGACGGTGATTGTTCCAGAGACGGAAATCAATGTCACCGAAAAGGATGCAAATTTCACCATCCTAGAAGGAGACGTGAGCTTGCAGGATTTGGTAAACGGGTTGAATGCAATTGGTGTCGGCGCCCGGCAAACAATCGCGATTTTACAAGCGATCAAGGCCGCAGGCGCGCTTCACGCCGACCTGGAGATCATATAATGGATGATGCCACGGTTAGTTTTGCCCCAGTCCTCACGCCCTCAGCAAACAGTTTGCAAATGAAAGAGGCGAAGGAAATCAAAACGGGCAAGGATTTCGAAGCCGTTTTTCTAACGCAATTTGTCGATGAAATGATGAAAACCGCAGGGCCCACCGCCTTCGGTGGCAAGCAACAGGCAGACATGTGGCGGTCGTTCATGTCTGAGGCCATTGCCAAAAACTTGGTCGAACAGGGTGGTTTTGGTCTGGCGGGAAACGTCAGTGACATGCTGAGCGCATATGGCAAGCCTCCCCCGGCATCGGCCGCCAAGAACGAGGCGAATGTATCATGACTCAACGAAAAAAGTTTCGCTTCGGAGATCGAACGGAAGGTGTGCTGGCGCAAGGCGCTTCGACAGAACCCGTTTTGAGCCCGGAAGATGACGCAAACCTACACGAATATGTGGTTAAAATAGACGAGACCGTTGCGCTTCTCAAATTTGAAATCGCCGAAATAAAAAAAGGAAATATCGAGGTTGTCCGAGATCTTTTTGAAAAGAAAGAACGCGCCCTCAAATGGTTGGAATTGCGCACGCCCCTGGTGGAGCCTTTTCTGAACCATGCGGTGTTTGAAAAACTTGCGATCCAGCAAAAACTGTCCGAGCTGAAAAGAAATATCGAAGAAGATGACGCGATGCTCTCACGCATGGCCGTCGCCGCGCGTACTATCATGCGCGAATTTGAAAAGATTATAAATCGCAATGGCTTGGATGGCGTCTATGGTAAATCCGGGCAGAAGCTTGGCAAGACCAGCGCGCTTAATCTGAGTGTCGATAAGAAATTTTAGCCGCGTTTTTGCCAAATGGGCTCAAAGTTTAACCAAACGTTAACCTTGCCCTTTACATGGATGATGTTGGCTAAAGCCGATGTCAGTCAGAAGACTGGAAAGTAAGAGAATAAAGGAGAACATTAAATGTCGTCCATTCTCACCAATAACTCCGCCATGACCGCCCTCGCCACACTCAAGAATATCAACAGAGGGCTTAACGAAACCCAGAGCCGCGTCTCGACCGGCCTTCAGGTTGCGTCCGGCAAGGACAACGCTGCCTACTTCGCCATTTCTGAAACGATGAAGGGCGACAGCGGCATGTTCAAGGCCATCAACGAGGGCATGACCGCCACGAAGAACTCTGTCGCTACGGCCCGGCTTGGTGCCGAAACAGTCAGCGATCTTGCGCAGCAGATGGTCGAACGTATTGCCTTTGCACAAAGCAATGGCGTGAATAAAGCTGATGTTCAAAATGAACTTGATGCTCTTGTCTCGAACATGCAGTCGGCCATCGATCAAGCCACGTTTAACGGCGACGATCTGGTCGGTGGAGCATCCACGACCGTAGAAGTCGTATCGGGCGTCTCGCGTTCTAGCGGCTCTTTTGAGACAACGAAAATTTCTTTCGAAACGGTTGACTTACAGGCAATCCATGATGCTCTGGACGCTATTGATATCACAGCTGCTGACGTGCCAGAAAGCGCGCCAGGAGCTAACGATGCTGTGAACATGGAGAGTAGACTTAGTGATGCTGAAGCGCAACTTTCAGCAGCGATTACGGCAGCAACTTCTTTGGGCATCACAGAAAATACCCTTGATGGCCAGATGGAATTTCTTGACAGCCTGACGGATACGCTGGATTCCGGCGTAAGCTCGATGGTTGATGCAAACATGGAGGAAGAGGCCGCGCGCCTGCAAGCGTATCAGGTTCAGCAGCAGCTCGCGACGCAGTCCCTGTCCATTGCGAACCAAGCGCCGCAAAACATCCTGAGCCTCTTCCGCTAATAGGGTCTTAAACGGTGAGCCTTCAGAGAAGTTCTGACCGCTTCTAGATCTCTATCTTTTCGTCGGGACGATCTGTTTACCAGTGCCGATCCGGGCCACAGAAATGTGGGCCGGATCGTTTCCGTTGAGACTGGCGGCATCTAGACCGAGCGTTAGACCGCGCTTACCTTAGTCGTCAAAAAACTTCTGCAGCGGATCCTTGATGCCCGCCTCCAGAACCATTCGATAGATTTCGGTGAACGCTTCCGATGCCAAAACCTGTTCGCCACGGTTCTGCGACAGAAACGGTGTGGCGGCCTGGAAAAAAACGATGGCGTCGTCTGTATCCGGATCAGACCCGGACTTGTATGCCCCAAGTCGGATCAGGTCTTCCATGTCGGCATACCGGCCCAATGCCATGCGAGCGGCCTTGGTAATCTCGAATTCCTCGGCAGTGTGGCACCCAGGCAGCATACGAGACAGCGACTTTTGCAGGTTTATCGCAGGAAAGCGGCCTTGTTCTGCTATTTGCCGATCCAGAACGATGTGGCCATCGACGATCCCGCGCACCGCATCCGCGATCGGTTCATTCATGTCATCTCCGTCAACCAAAACTGTATATAGGCCCGTAATGTCGCCTTCTCTCTTCACGTCCGGGGCCCGCGCGCTCCAGCAGATGGGGAAGTTCGCTGAACACGGATGGCGGGTATCCTCGCAGGGTCGGCGGCTCTCCCCGAGCCAGTCCGATTTCGCGTTGCGCCATTGCAAACCGAGTGACGCTATCAAGAAGCAGGAGGACCTGCTTGCCTTCCGACTTGAAGTGCTCGGCAATTGCCGTTGTCGTCAAAGCGGCCTGCTTGCGCAACAGCGGTGCCTCGTCGCCTGTCGACACGACGACGACGGCGCGCGCCATCCCTGCTTCACCCAAATCTTCTTGAATAAACTGTTGAACCTCACGTCCCCGTTCACCGACCAGACCGATCACGATAACGTCTGCATCCGTGTTCCGTGCGAGCATCGCCATCATTGTCGACTTACCGACACCCGAACCCGCAAAAACACCCATCCTTTGGCCTCGGCATATGGGGGTGAAAATATCTATGCATTTAATCTTGGTCTCCAGTTTCTCGCCGACTTTCTTGCGTTCAAACGCACGTGGTGGATGCGCATGAAATTGCTTTTTTCGCCTTGGACGCCGCGCCCGAGAGTATGCGGAAAGGGGACGCCCCAGGGCATCTACAACGCTGCCGATCCAAGAGTCGTCAGGATGAATCAAATCATCATGCTCGATCAATTCGACGGCATCACCAATCACGACACCATCCCAAGTGCCAAAAGGCAGAATGCAAAGTTCAGACCCTTGAGCACCAACGACCTCTCCTTCGATTGCGCCATTTCTTGAATGAATGCGGCAGCGGCTTCCTATCCCTGCCAATGCCTCAAGACCACCAGCCGTGAGTGACATGCCGACGATGGCCTTCACCGAGCCGGCTACATGGACGCTTGAACAGGCGTAGATTTTCTCTTGAAGCTCAACAAAGGCGGAATGCAAATTTAACCCTTCCTTAATTATTTATTCTTGTTATAAATCAAGAATAGATTGCGAGTCCATCATGAATACAGAATCCACATCCATATTTGATCTTGCTGCGAAACGTTTGCAATGGCTCTCGACCCGACAGAAGGTCGTAGCAGAAAACATCGTCAACGCCGATGTCTCGGAATATCGGGCAAAGGATATCGAGAGCTTTGCCAGCTATCTGAACGACAGCAAGAACAGCAACGCCCTCGGGGATGCAGAAGTCGTGGAATCTTCGATCAATTGGCAAGCGGACAGGACTGGCAACAACGTCATTCTTGAGGATCAGATCATGGAAGCAAATGCCAACGCCGGGCAATTCAGGATTGCTGCCAATCTGTATCGCAAGGCCCACGAAATGATCTACACGGTCGCCGGGCGACGTTAACTTAAGGAGAGGTTGAATGGATTCTCTATCGGCAATTTCAGTAACCGCGGCAAGCGGTATGCGCGCGCAAGGTGATCGCCTCAGGGTCGTTTCCGAAAACCTCGCCAACTCAAGCTCTACTGCAAAAACGCCCGGCGGTGACCCATACCAGCGAAAAATCGTTTCATTTGAAAGCGGTACTGACGAACGCACAGGGTCGGCGATCGTCGAGGTAAACAGCACAGAGAGGGACGAAACAGCGTTTACGCTGCAATATGACCCCTCACACCCAGCGGCTGATAAAAATGGATACATTAAATTGCCGAACGTGAACCCCTTGATTGAAATGAGCAATATGCGCGAAGCGGCGCGAAGCTATGAAGCAAACTTATCTATGGTTGAGAATGCACGGGATATGCGCCGACAGCTTGTAGATCTTTTAAAGTAAGGTGCCGTGATGACTGATTTTTCGACTGTCAGGTCAACATATGTTCAGGCGGCCTATGCCAAAACCGCGAAAAACGAAGCGCAAGTTGAAGCGGCGGCTCCCGCTAGCAAAGACTTTTCAGCCATGGTCGCCGATGCCGCTGGCCAAGCGATGGATACGGTCCGCGCAGGTGACAGCATGGCGATCAAGGGGCTGACAGGGCAAGCCGGACTTCAGCAAGTCGTCGAGGCAACGATGGCAATGGAAAGTACAGTTCAGGTGTCAGTAGCGATGCGTGATAAGTTGGTTGAAGCCTATCAAGACATTTTGCGCATGCCGATCTAACGATATCAAATCTTGGTCTGGCCGGGGAGAAAAGCTTGGAAGCCGTCACAATCTATGAAGTTACCCGGCAAACGCTGACAACCACTCTAATTGCCTCTGCCCCTGTCTTGGTGGTTGCGCTTGGTGTAGGGCTTGTCATCGCGTTTTTTCAAGCTCTGACACAAATTCAGGAAATGACGCTGACCTTCGTGCCGAAGATTGCTGCGATATTTCTTACCTTAGCGCTTTCGCTTCCCTTTATCTTTTCAACCTTGACCGCTCTTTCAAGGCGCGTGTTCGATCTGATCGCCAACGGAGGGATTTAGCGTGCGCAAACTTTCGGCATGCTTGATCCTGCTCGCCAGTATCCCAGGTACTTTTACCCCGGGCGCGGCCTGCGCCAGTACGTGGGAATCAGGATTTTACAGACCTTCGGAGGTCGATCGCCCTGTCGCGTCAAAGGTCAAAAGTGATTATCTTCCATATTCGGTTTGCTTTCAGCAGATCACGGCGGCGCAGACGAAATACAAAATTCCCGACAATCTTCTTGTGGCGATTGGCATTCAAGAGGCAGGACGACAGTTGAATGGAAAATTGGTGATCTGGCCTTGGACAGCAAACACGAACGGTAAGGGCTTCTTTTTTGGTAGCAAGGAAGCGCTTGATAACTATGTTAAAAAAACACGAGCCTCGGGCGTTTACTCGACTGATGTCGGGTGCATGCAGATCAATCAGCGCTGGCACGCGGATCAATTTGCGTCGCTTGAGGCTGCAACGGATCCTGCTTCAAATGTCGATTACGCTGCACGCTTTCTAAGAGATCTGTACGCGCAAACGGGTGACTGGTGGGAAGCGGCCGGACGGTACCATTCAACGAATGCTATCCATAAATCTGCTTACCAGAAAAAGCTCACGCAAAACCTGCGCGTCGCCCAAATGAATGTCGGTCAGTTCAAAAGCGACCTGGCCACGGATGCGGCCCTCGTTCAGGCAATCGATGCGCCGAGGGTGCAACCAGATTTCAACTGGAGCGCAGACATGACCGATGCGAATTCGGGGCGCTCCAAAGGAGCGATGTCGATCTATTCGGCACACGTGATCCAGCCGATTTTGCACTCATACACAGAGATGAATTGATCCATGGCAAATCCTGATACAAATGTGCCGCCTCAGGTAGGTTTCAGCTTTGCCAAGCTGGGCGGCAATAACCGGGACATCGGTTTTGCACTTGGAATGGTGCTTATCCTTGCCATGCTGTTCATCCCGCTGCCCCCGTTCTTTCTTGACTTGGGCCTTGCAATCTCACTTTCTCTATCCGTTCTGATCCTCATGGTAGCTTTGTGGATAGGCACGCCCCTGGAATTCAATTCGTTCCCAACTTTGCTGCTCGTTGTGACGATGCTTAGGCTGGCTTTGAATGTGTCATCCACGCGGCTCATCCTTAGCCGAGGGCACAGCGGACCGGGTGCCGCAGGTGACGTGATCGAAGGATTTGCACAATTTATTCTTGGTGGTGACTTTATCATTGGTATCGTCGTTTTCGCCATTTTGGTAATCATCAATTTTATCGTCATAACCAAGGGCTCGACCAGAATTGCTGAAGTCGCTGCGCGATTTTCTCTGGACGCGATGCCCGGAAAACAGATGGCAATCGACGCTGATCTGGGTGCCGGGGCCATTACTGAGGAAGAAGCAAAATCCAGGCGTAAAAAAGTTGAAGAGGAAAGTTCGTTTTTCGGGGCAATGGATGGGGCCTCGAAATTTGTTCGAGGTGATGCGGTTGCCGGTCTTATCATCACGCTGATTAACGTCTTTGGCGGCATCATGATCGGCATGATAAGCCACGGTCTGGACGTTTCAGAAGCCATGAATAAATATACCGTTCTAACGATCGGTGACGGATTGGTCACTCAGATCCCGGCGCTTATCGTGTCACTCTCTGCGGGCTTGCTGGTAACCAAGGGCGGCACCTTAGGGGCTGCAAACGAAGCGGTCCTGGGTCAACTCAGCAACTTTCCCAGAGCCCTATATATGGCGGCAGGTCTCACGTTTTGCGTGGGATGGCTGCCTGGCTTTCCGCTTGCAATCTTTCTGCCGCTTGCCACGGGAATGGCGGGGTTCGGCTATTTCATGCAGACAAATTTGCGTGAAAAAGATGCGAGAGCCAAACTCTTATCCGAGCAAAGCGCGGAGCCAGAGGAATCTCCTGAAAGTCAAATCGCCGAGATGCTGCGCGTCGATGATCTGCGTCTTGATCTGGGTTCAGCACTTGTTCCAATGATTACATCTGTCAATGCAGCCCTGCCAGGCAAGGTTAAAAGCCTCCGGTCGCTTTTCATCAATGATTTCGGTTTCGTCTTGCCCCCGGTCAGGATCAAGGACGACGCTGATTTACCGCCGATGACCTATACCATTTCGCTGCAAGGTGTTGAAGCTGCGCGAGGCGAAGTGGACCCATTGATGCTGATGGTTCTCAATCCCACCGGGGGCGAAATGGATCTTCCGGGCAAACGCACACGTGAACCAACGTTTGGACTGAACGCCATTTGGGTCGATGAAGGTCGTGGGGCCGAAGCCGAGATGATGGGGCTTACCGTCGTTGACCCAGAAAGCGTGGTAACCACACATCTAACCGAGGTCATTAAGGAACACATGCCTGATATCCTGACCTTTGCCGCCACCCAAGAACTGATCGAAGGACAGGATAAAGGCTATCAAAAATTGCTCTCCAGCGGTTCAGACAACAATTCGGCGATCATTTTGCAGCATGTCCTTCAAGCACTGCTTTCCGAACGTGTTTCCATCAGAAACCTGCCCAGAATTATCGAAGCGGTGGCAGAGGCAAGCGCCAATACCAAGCACATTCGCTCTATCATCGAACATGTGCGCGGAAAGCTGTCCAAACAAATCTGCCAATCTTTGAAGGATGCGCAAGGCTATATTCCGGTGATCAGTCTTGGTGGAGATTGGGAAAGTGAATTGGTTAAATCAATATCAATGACTAACGGAGAAGAGACCTTTTTGATGTCACCCTCTCGTGTTCAGGATTTCGTCTTGGCCACACGCAAAGAAGTTCAAAAATTCACAAATGCTGATGAATGGCCCGCTATCCTTGTGACGCCACATGTGCGGCCCTATGTCCGGTCCATCTTGGAGAGGGTAAGCCCGATGACGCAAGTAATTTCACACAATGAAGTACACCGTAAGGCATCGTTGCGAACCGTAGGCAAGATCGGAAACTAATCTTGTCTCTTGATGCATTCGTTTCATCAGTCTTCTTCTCTTACCTTGTCGTATTCGCCCGCATCGGGTCTGCCTTGATGTTCATGCCTGGCTTCGGAGAATCGCAGATACCGCTGCGCCCCCGCTTGTCGATGGCCCTTTTGATCAGCGTCGCGTTGATGCCAATGGTCCCTATATCGCTCGCGATGCCAGAAAATCCGGTATCGGCCATCTTGTTGATCGCCAAAGAGGTCACCATTGGCTTGTGGATTGGGTTATGCGCCAGGATCCTGCTGTCCGCACTTCAGTTTGCTGGTTTCCAAGTGGGTCAGGTTTCGGGCCTTGCAAATGCCTTTGGCCCCTCTTTCGGTTCGTTTGAAGGGGCCACAATGGTCGCAACGCTGATACTGCTCAGCGCCGTCACGATGATCTTTGTGACGGATACACATCACCTTATCATCCGCGCGTTGATGTCCAGCTATGACTTGTTTCCGCCCGGGCAAGTAAACATCGACGATCTGACGGATGAAATTCTAAAGGTTGCTGGCCAAAGCCTTTATATTGGAACTGCAATTGCGGCCCCGTTTTTTGTTATGGGCGTAATATTGAACCTCGGCATGGGGTTGGCAAATCGCATGATGCCCCAGCTTCCCGTGTTTTTTGTCGCGGCATCTTTGCTTATTGGGGCCGGCCTGCTTATTCTCGCGATCTCAATGCCTGCTATCCTTGATTTCTTCATCCAGCGGTTTCAAGAATGGCTTTTCGGATTTAAAATCTAATCATGGCAGATGACAATAAAGACGACAGTTCAGATAAGACACTGGACCCAACCGAAAAGCGCTTGAACGACGCACGCAAGAAGGGTGACGTTCCGTCCTCAAAAGAAACCGGGAACATGGTTGTAATTCTTGCGCTGTTGGCCATCACGGCACTTGTCCTGCCCTATCAATCCACCAAGGTCGTTCACGCCCTGAGGATTCTGATTGAACAAGCAGCAAATTTCGAGATCTCGACAGGGGATCCGGGTCTTAACCGTGTTGGCCAGATCATGAGTGACTTCTTCTTGCGATTGGCGATTGCGATTGCCCCACTGTTCGCCGTTTTGTTTGTCGGCGGTGCAATCGGTGCCTTGGTCCAGGGCGAAACCGTCGTCGCATTGGAGAGAATTAAGCCCAAAATTTCAAAACTTTCACCTTTTGCAGGGGTGAAGCGTCTGTTCTCGGCCAACTCTGTCGTTGAGTTCATAAAGAGCATCATCAAGGTTTTGGCTGTCGGTGCTATGGCGATCTGGGTCACCGCTGAAGCGGTGCAACATATCTGGGCAACGTCAGGTTTCGTCCCGGAATTTCTACCAGGTTATCTTGGCGGTGCGGCCCAGAAGCTTTTGCTCGCCGCTGCGATCTTTCTGGTTCCTGTCGCCATCGCCGACATTTTGTGGCGCCGGTTTGAATGGCGCAAAAAACAGCGGATGAGCAAGAAAGACATGCAAGATGAGCAAAAGGAGAGTGACGGATCACCCGAACTTCGAGGCAAGCGTGCACAAAGAAGACGCGAATTGTCGCAACAACGATCGATTACGGCAGTTCCGCTGGCCGATGTCATTTTAACCAATCCCACACACTTTTCAGTAGCGCTAAAATATGACCCGGCGAATGACACCGCACCGATATGTGTTGCAAAAGGGGCTGATGCAATTGCTCAACGCATTCGAGAGATCGCCTTTGAAAACGCAATCCCGCTGATTGAAAATAAGCCTTTGACGCGGATTCTGTACGACACGGTGCAGATTGATCAGGTTGTCCCGGTTGAGCATTGGGAAATCGTGGCCGAAATCATACGCTTTGTCTTCGATCTTAAAATTGATGGGATAAATCCTGCGGCACCTCAAGGATCGACCCTAAGATCACGGCCAAACTGACTATTTCAACTTGATACCGACAAGATCCTGATCCCCCGGTAACTGAGACCTTTCAAGAATAATTTTTGAAACAGCGCGCGCACGTACAGGGGGAATTTTTGCAAGGATAGGTGCTGCAGTACGCGGTTTCATACTTCCCAATACCATGATTGTGGTTTCAATATCCATGTCGTCCATGATGCGGGCTGCATCAGTAGGTTTCATATTCGAATAAAGAGCGATCAACCTCTCCAAATCCTCAGTCTGCGCAGCTTTAACCTTGCCGAGCAGCTCTTCGATTGAGGCTTTCAGCTCTGTCAACGACGCCTGTTCGACCGAAAGGCTTTCTTGGGCCAACGCCAGTTCAGCAAATCGATCTTGGATCTCACTTTTCTGTCGGGCAACTAGATCCCGTTCGCGTTGCAAAGAGGCCAAGACCTCCTCTGGTGCCGTACATGTGGCGTTATCCTCTGATAGACCCGCCACCAGCGGGGGCGCGTCGGCCGGGGATGCCATCTGGATGTCTTCTTTTTTTGCGGTTGTCTGAATGACCATAGGCGGGCTTTGGGAGCCAAGATCTTTTAACATCGGCATCAAAGGAAAAGCGAATGCAGCTTTCGCGCAGACGGTGACTGCAAGACCACCAAGAATAAGTTTGCCGTTCAGAAGGTTAATCACGTCTCGACCCTCGACGCTGGTGTGTTTTCAAAAAATGCTTTTACAAGTTCTTGCTTGTCCCGAAGCACGCGCATCTTGGAAGGCACATCTGTTTTTCTTTGTGAACTAACGCGTTGGCTCGTAAACCCTCGTTCGATTGGCGCAGTCTCGGCGAAGGTTTTGGCTTCAGATTGCTCGGCAATTTCTATGTTTTGACGCATCTGATGAACGGATTGTTCAGACTTGTCGACAGCGTGAGAGAATTGGCGAACAAGGGGCTGCAACTCATGGAGGGTCGCCATAAGCCTGCGAACTTTGCGAGAAACCACATACCCGTAGGCAATGCTGCCGATCAGCAACAAAATAGTCAGGCCGTCAATTATCGTCGGCATCATCTTTGGTTTCCTCCTGAATTACCAGCTTTTCGGTGATTTGAACGGCGGCGAAGCCATTATTTCGCTTGCCTAAAGATACTTTAAATATTGGGGATTCTGCGCAGCTCATCAACGCATCGACCCCGTCTTCGATTCCCAAATCGACAACGTCTCCAGGTTTCCAAGACAATATTTTCTGAATGGGAAAGGACGTTTCCGTGAGTACGACTTCCATGTCGATCCTGGCATTTCTGATTTGAGAACTTATAATCTTTTGCCAGCTATTTTCGCCTGAGGCCCGATCGCCAAAATGTATTCTGCTCAGCTCGGGAAGAATCGGCTCGAGCGCATCGTAAGGGATCACCAAATCCATCGCGCCAAGCTGACCAACCTGAAAAACATTAAATCTTAGTCGTGCACAGAGGCTGGAATTCTTTGCAACCAGCGCACCGTCGCTCTTGGTCTCCACCCGATCCAGCGAAAGCTTTGATGGGGTCACGACCGATAGCGAGCGTTCGAGCGCGCCAAAGATAATAGTGGACAACCGGTGCGCGAATTTCGAGTTCAATCGCTGTAAATTCGCGCGTGTTTTCTTCCGAACGGACGACTTGGCGCGGCTTCCCACCAAGCATTAGCTCAACCGATGTCATCAATAGGTTCTGATCAAGAACAAGCAGGATTTCACCTTCAAAAGGCTCCCCACCGGCGACAGCGAATACTACATGTCTTGGCAGTTTTTCGATGATCTCTCCCATAGGGATGTAGTCAAGAGAACTTAGAGAAACATCGCTCATGACGCGCGTCAGATCGGGAAATATGGTGGATAGATGTTCAACCATACGCTCGGCGATGACGTCGAGCATGGGCAGTCGCTCAAAGTTAAAATTCGACATGCGAATGATTTCATCAACGATATTGCCATTCATGCCGTTAACCCCTGCGATCCGAGATGCTTTTTCCAAAACCGTCACCCTACTGTATGATCAAATCCTTGATCAGTATGTCCTGTGGAAGGTCATTTCCGACAGCCGCCCGCGCTCTTTTGAGCAGTTCAGATTTGACTTTGAGAATACCTGCCATTCCACGGAAATCGGCCTCGGACAGGCCGCGTAGATATCCATTAAAGAGATCCCGCATGAACGGCTCGCGCTCAGCCACCAGCGACTGAGCACCGGCATCCGTACGATAGGCAACGACCAGATTTATCTTGAGAAATGCTCGCACAACATTGCCGTCTCGGTCCGTTCCGGTGATATTGGTGACAAGCTCCCCAACATCAAGCAAGCCTGGATCGCCCGCGCTCTCCGCATCGGCATTATGAGAGGAAGGGTTTTCCCCGGCCTGCACATCCTTGGTTGGCTGCACAGCATGCGAGCTTGAACTATCTGCGTGAAGATCTGCTTTTTTTTCATGAGGATCCGAGGAGTTCAGCTTTAGACACCCTACCGGGCGCCACTCCTTCCGGCTGTGAAATTGCCTCGACTTCGTTGAGGTATGCCACCCGCGCCAAGAAAAACCCGCCTCCCAAAGATAAAATGCACATTGCAGCCGCGGCGATGATGATCTTGCGCGATCCACGCGCCTTAACGCCTGCGACCTCGCCGGCAGGTTCCCGGCCTACTTCTTTGTTTTTTGGCCTTCTAGACACGCTCACACCCAAATTTGACTAAAGAATAGATGCCCATTATTTTTCAAAATAACAAGGTTAAATTTTGTTTAAGACTTGATTTTATCTTTGATTTCATGATTAAAAAAGGGAGCAAGAATATTGGAAATGGCATGCAGGGATTGTTTGAAAATTTAGCGGCGCTCGGCCGGACAAAGCTGATGATCCTCTTTGGCGCAGGGGCTGCAATGGTTCTTGCTTTAATTTTGGGGCTAAGTGCAGCCAGTAAACCAGAATATGCTCCGATCTTCTCAAACCTGTCGCCCACGTCGGCCAGCTCCATTGAGGCCGCGCTGACAAACGGGGGGTTCAACGCCCTGATATCCGACGACGGGACCGCCGTATCAGTGCCGCGGTCTGACGCCGGTCGCGCCCGCATGGTGCTGGCCGAAACAGGAATACCGATAGATGGCGATCCAGGTTGGGAGTTGTTCGACGACAGCAGCGGCTTGGCGATGAACTCTTTCCTGCAGAAAATCAACAAGGCACGGGCCATGGAGGGTGAGCTTGCCCGGTCGATACAAACCCTAAACGGAATCGCCTCGGCCCGCGTGCACCTTGTGCTACCTGATCGCGAGCCCTTCTCGCGCGATACACCGTCTCCCCGCGCTTCGATCATATTGAGGCCAGCGGCTGGCGGCGTGGTCAGCCGCAAGCAGGCCGAGGCTGTCAGAAATCTGGTTGCGTCTTCCGTCGCGGGGCTGGACCTTTCCAAAGTAACCGTCTTATCGGCAAGCGGCGACACTATCCTTGCAGAAGGAAGCGAGGGTGCTGGTCAAACAGGGATCCAAACTGCAAAGACAGCCGCCGAAGATCGCCTTGCCCAAGAACTGCAAAGCATCCTTACCGCACGTGTCGGCGCTGGAAATGCGCGTGTGCATGTCAATGTAGAGCTGACTTCGGAGAGGGAGGTGATCGTCGAGCAATCCTTCGACCCAGACCAGCAGGTTGTCCGTTCAACCGAAACGAAATCAAGAAGTCAGAGCGACACCAAGGATAACGGCAATGTCGGAGTGGAGAATAATATTCCTGCGGCCCTAACTGGTGGCGGTGAGACGGGCGCAAAGAATAGCAAGTCAGAGTCTGGGGAGTCTGTTCAGTATGAAATAGGCAACACGCGGCGCGAGGTCGTGCGCGAAGCGGGCGACATAAAGCGGATCTCTGTCGCGGTGTTAGTTAACGGCATCTACAACGCCGAAGGGTCAGATGTCGTTTATTCAGAACGCTCACCAGAAGAATTGGCGCGTCTGCAAGAACTGATTCAATCTGCCGTAGGTTTTGACGAAGTACGCGGTGACAGCGTTTCAGTCGACAGCATGCGCTTCATGGATTATTCGATGGACTTGGGCGATCCCATCACCCAATCCATCGGGTCGAGGATTTCTGATAGCATTGTGCCAATTATCCGAGGTGTTGTTGCACTGCTGATTGTCGCATTGGTGATGATCTTGGGTGTTCGCCCGTTGCTTCGCACAGTCCGCGAGTCTCATGGTTTACAAAATCTTGAAGCCGCTGCTCTTGCTGGTCCGGGTGGGGGGGCAGGCAGCATACTGGGCACCGACAGACAGGCCGCATCGCTGGCACCGGGGTCTGATAAGTTGCTCGGAAACAATGCTGCGGCAGAGTTTGATCTCGAAGAGCCCGATGAATACATCAGAACACAAGGTATCCGCGGAAATATTCACAAGCGAAATATCGAGAAGATTCAAAATCTTGTCGATGAAAAACCTGACGAAGTTTTGCGGGTCATTCGATCGTGGCTGCCAAATGAGGTGGATGCGTGACTGATCTGTTCAATCGCAATTTTGACACTGAAACGATTTCCGTTCGTGCCGACGTGCATCCGCAGACTGACGAGGTTGACGCCATGTTGGCAAAGGCCCGCCAAGAAGGTTTCGATGCCGGTCGACGCGTGGGAAAATCCGACGCGCAAATTGAGTTTGAAGCGGGCGAAGCGAACAGATTGTCCTTGGAGCGTCAAGAAATTTGCGCCCAACTCAGTAAACTGGTCGTCGCTGAAGGTGCCGAAGCTCTCAAGGCTGAACATGACATCGTAGAAATGTTCTTGGGAATCGCGGACAGGATCGTCCCGGAGCTGCTGTCGAAATACGGGTCAGATCTAGCCGTCGCGCGGATCATTGAAAGCGTAAAACAGGCAAGAACCGATCCCGTTTTGTCTATCAACGCACACCCGGATGTAATCCAACGGCTTGAAGATTTGGGAGAGAGTTGGAGAGAACGCATTTCCTTTCCGGTTCAGATCAAAGTCACAGGGGATCCGAGAATGGCACGCGGTGCCGCAACAGTTTGCTGGAAAGGCGGTCGCTTGAACTATGACATCACCGCCGCTGCACTGGCCGTGCAGGAGGCGCTTGAAGCCGCGGCCAAACAATTGAACAAAATCAATACGAAAGCAGAATAAATGTCAGAAGATCAAAGTGAATTAGTATCGAAGATTTTGCCAGACATGAAACCCGGCTCATCCGCTGCGGCAGGCCAAAAACAGGCCCCAGAATCCAAGTTAGACGGCAAGAGCTTGGACGCGATTTTCGGTGTAAAGCTGGATATTCGGGTCGTATTAGGCCGCAGCCGCATGCCCATTTCCGAATTGCTTGAGCTGACAAAAGGTTCGGTTATCGAACTGGATCGTAGGGTCGGTGAACCCGTTGATATCATGATCAATGACCGCATGGTTGCGCGTGGAGATTTAGTGCGGGTTCAGGGCGACTCTCTGGGCGTGGCACTACGGGAAATCGTTAAAGACTTCGTTTCGGAAATTTGACGATTGTGCGCCGCTGTTCAGCCCTATTTTTCCCGATAGCACTTGCGACAGCCGTCGTTTTTGCCATCCTCGTGCTCAGCGGTCATTCTGCGTCAGCTCAAGAAGCCGATGTAGGCAGCCTACTGCGCGACATCTCAACATCTTTCGGTGGTGTTGAACCGGGCAGTGATCAAGGTGCAAGCCTGTCCGGCCGGCTGATCCAACTGTTCGCCATTATTACCTTGCTAAGCATCGCCCCAGGGCTTTTGGTCATGGTGACAAGCTTTACCCGTTTCGTCATTGTGTTCTCAATGCTGCGATTGGCGTTGGGCCTTAACCAAACGCCGCCAAATATTGTTCTGAACGCGATGGCGCTTTTCATGACCTTTTTTGTCATGCAGCCGGTTTTTCAGGATGCCTGGGATGGTGGTTTGGTGCCACTGATGGAAAACGCAATCGTCGAAGAACAAGCCATGCGCAACATAGCGGAACCGTTTCGAACGTTTATGTCGGCGAATACAAGAGAGAAAGATCTTCAGCTATTTCAAGACATTGCAAATTTGGAATCTCAATCAGATCCAGATGCAGTTCCCAGTTGGCGGGTACTGATCCCCTCGTTCATGATTTCGGAACTTCGTCGCGCGTTTACGATTGGCTTTCTCATCTACCTCCCTTTCATAGCGATCGATCTTATCGTTGCATCCGTGTTGATGAGCGCCGGGATGATGATGCTACCGCCTGTTCTGGTATCCTTGCCTTTTAAAGTAATCTTCTTTGTCCTCATAGACGGGTGGTACATGTTGGCTGGATCACTGATCCAGTCTTACGCTGCCGGATAAGATCCGTTGAATTGTCAGGAAAGTATATTCAATCTTGCCAAGACTAAGCATATTACCTTGCCTGAAACTTTGTTGAACGGACTGATAAAGCGTCATGACCCACTTTAGACCACTGACCAAAAATCACTCTTTGTCCGGTGCACAAAAGTCTGCGATTCTATTCTTGTGCCTTGGTGAAACGCGCGGCGGTGCGATCATGCAGCAGCTGGATGAGGAAGAGATCCGGCAGATTACGAGAGCTATTTCCAACATGGGCGAGATTGATGCCGCCGTGGTTGAAGAAATCATTGCTGAGTTCGACCAGAAAGTTAACCATGTCGGTTCTGTCGTCGGGTCCATGGAAGCCGCGAAGGCGCTATTGGATGAATTCCTGCCCGAAGACCGGGTCTCTGACATTTTAGGAGAGATAGGGAAGAAGAACATAGGTAATGTTTGGAAAGATCTTTCAGAACTAGACGAAAAACAACTCCTCAGCATCCTGGTAAAAGAACACAATCAAACGGTCGCGGTAATCTTGACGCGGATGCGTCCCGACGTTGTCGCGAAGATCCTGAAACAGCTTGGTGCGGACCGGGCGGCTGATTTGGTGCAGCGCATGATGGGGATAGAGCAGCTCCCGAATGACACGATGGAAAGCATCGAGAGCACATTGCGGGAGGGTATTTCCGCGCGGGTTGGCCAAAGTCCTGAGGCCAAAATTGAAAGCCAGCTTGTCTCAGTGTTCAACAAAATGGATGAAGAACTTTTCAACTCTATCTCTCGGGCCCTAGAAGAACAGTCGCATGATCAGTTGCAAGCGATCAAACAAAAGATGTTTGTTTTTGACGATCTTATCAAGTTCCCAGCTGTTATGCTGGGCAAGATTATGCGTGAAGTCTCCGGCCAGACGCTGCCTCTTGCTTTGCGGGGTGCTAAGAAAGACGTTCGGGAGCACTTTCTGGCGTCTTTACCAGCAAGATCTCGTGACATGCTTCAAGAGGAAATGTCGTCTATGGGCCCTGTCAGAGCGAAGGATGTAAGAGATGCTCAGTCTCAGCTTGTCGACGCTGCGCAGCGTCTTCTTGCGGACGGGTCTGTTTCTCTTCCGGAGCCGGAAGAAGATCTTATCTCTTAGGATTCAAAAAGATCAGCGATACAATTGAGACGCTGAAAACAAGATTACGCTCATATCAATAGTTATGGGAACAAATTGGCTTCCGAAACTCGCCGATTTCATGATGCTTAGCGCGATGTTATTTGTCTGAAATTCTTGCGGATTCTGATTGTCAGACAGGACGGTAAAGCGCGCAATCAATTTCTCCCGTTCCTTTGGATCTGCAAGCTTTTTGATGTCAAACTTGTCATCAAGAAGCTTCTTTTGCTGGTCCAGATCAAGGCCAGACATCTCGCTTGGAAGCCCAAGAGCAACTTGGAAAAAATTTGTGAGCTTCTTGTCTCTAAGCACTTCGAACCAGTTGTCTATCTTTTCGACCTGGTCGCGGAATTCGAGGACAGAACCCACCGTTTCATTCTGCGCGTTGTTATCGTTAATATATTGCCGGTTATAATATCGCGAGACAATGTCGTCCTGGAATGAAGTGTCAGCAAAATTGACAGTCCTTACACCTGTATCGGTCGTAAAGCCTAGCGCGAGATGCATCTCGCGAAACCGATTGTCCGTAAGCCTGTTTAAGAGAGATTCCGGTGCCACAGGATCGCTTTCAAGAAGTTTCCGGATTAACCCTTTGCCAAAGATTTGATCTTCGAGGCCAAAAGCCTTCATGATGAAGCTATAAACCTCAAAATCTTCAATCAATTCTTTTGGAGAGCCGATGCTCGCCACACGGTCCCTAAAAGCCTTCTCTGCACGCTGGTTCGCTGGCTCGTCGCGCATGAATTCAAGCTGGCGTTCCTGCGTTGCATCGATCAACTTGAGTGCTGTCGGACTGCCAAGCCCAGATATGTTGATCATATTCGCTCTATTCTGCAGCCGTGACTTGAGTTCTACTTTCAATCATTTTCAGAAGTTGTGCTTCGTAATCCATAAGCGGGCGCAAGGCGCGCATAGCCCGATAGAAGTCAGCCGTGGAGACATGACCAGCTGCTTGAAAGATATGTTCGGCCATTTCATCATGGAAAACCGGCACCAACCGACCAAGTCGCTTTTGGACAATTGGCACGATCTTCTGGCGGATGGTTGGATCAAGCAATGCGGATTGAATAAAAAAGTACACTTCTTTTACCGGAGATCTCGCCTCATCCTCTTTGAGAAGATCGGCCTCGCGGACAATATCGGCCTGATTTTCGATTGAAATAACCTGCCGCCTATCCGAATTGAGTATCACGCAGCCATTTATTAAAATGCGCTCGTTTGGCTTTAAGGTCAGTCTCAACGCCACCAAACTTACTCCGCCGCGAAAGCCTGGCTGACCCGCCCGCTCAATCCATCAATGATGCTTCGATTGATATCAATCAGCGGTTTCACCTTGCTTCCTCCAGCCATGACACTTTGAGTGTGCTTCTCGACCCACACAGACAGTGAAATCAGAGAGGCGCGTAGTTCAGGCGTCAGCTTATTATCGCTCTCAACCAGGTCCATCTTGAATGCCAGCCAGATTTGTTGATTTTTCCAAAGCCAATGCTGGAGGCCCGAAGAAAGCAACTGCAAACGGTCGATCCGTGCTTCGGATAAGTCGTATTCTTTGTAGAGTTTTTCAAGTTCTGCGGTCACACCAGTCAAGATCCGGCGTTCGATTTGCCTTGGGCCTTCGGTGTGCGAAATCGTCCGCTTGTATGCGGTGACACTCATAATTCTGCCTCATGCTTATTATTTTTTTCGTGCACGTAGGTTAGTTAACAGGTGGCGGTTAAGAGAAATTTAAAGATTGGTCATTTCTCGCATCTCACAACCCAGTGACGCTAAAATTGAGGATAACGGGTGCGAAAGCGACGTATATCAACACTTGCCGTCCACCAATTGTACGCGGATCAAAGCAAAACAGGATTTGATCTTGAATCTGACCACTTTAGTGGAGGCGACCCAAAGTTATCTGCGTCGATCTAGGCACAAAGCTGTCTAGCAATGGGCTTCGAGCTGGAGGAGTTTCCGCCCTTCATTCCGGATCTTTCCCGCTCCTCTTCAAAACGCGCCAACGACACCAAGACGTTACCTAACGCCATACCAACCGCTTGTTCACCCAATTCAAATGCAATCTTTAGCTGCGGTGCCTCAACCAAAACCACTGTTTCATCACTGATTTCGATCCCATATTCTTGGTCAAGAATATCTGCGAGCGTGACGCCAGCAAGAAGCTCTTCTGATCCGAACATTGCTAAAGGTTGATCACTCTTCCATGCCTCTGTCGTGTTGAAACAGACAATTGGTTGACCTAGCAGCACCTTAAGCATCTTCGCCAAAGTCGATAACTCTTCCTCCTGGCAGATCTGCAGTTCATTTTTCCAAATCTGTTCTACCAGGGCCAGTTTCATAATTTTGATGCTCCGTACGCATTTCCGTCACCTAAAAACCTACCCCGCGTGACGCATAGGTTGAATAAATAAATTGTTAACTTTTAGACTGGGTAAAAATCTTATGAACCACGTTCTCAGTTTGAAATTATGACTAAAAATTGCGTGAGACACATCGTTTTTCTAGAAATACTCTTTCAAAACATACCCATATATAGGTCTGACGAACCCAAACTCGCCTAGGCCTAGTATCACGCCGCAAAATGTGGGTTCATACCGCAGATTGAAATTTTACACTTATTATTCTTGTAATAGGGGAATATTTCGCTTACCGACCCATCCGCGAGATGAACAGATTCGTCTAGGCAGATTTCTTAGCCAGACAATCGGCTTACGGCGCTGAGTGGGCCGAAGTCTTCGCACTCACACTAATGTCGCGAATGATTTTAAGTTGGTAGCCCGACGCGCGGATCGCCGAAAGATCAAAGGCATCATCAAAAACTTCATTTAGCTTTTTCCTGATCTTGGCGACGTGCACATCGAATTTTCTGTCACCATAGCTCCAGCGCCGGGAATCCACTGCCAAGCTAAGAGCGTCACGAGAAACGATCTTGCCCGCGTGGCGGAAGAGAACGTGAAGAATTTTAGCTTCTTTCGCCGTCAAATTTGCTTTTGAAGCAACGATTGCTTCAATCTCACAAATTTCCTCACTTTCTTGTAGATGTGCGATCTTGATGTCTCGCCCCAAACGCAAAAGAATCCTGAGTGCAAGTTCATTGGTCGAAACCGGCCAATCGACGACATCTACCGCGCCGGCCACCAGACAAGGAACAGCCAAGTCGCTACCCTTCCTGTTTAAAACTACAACCAATGGTGGGTTCAAGGAGGCTGCTATGCGCTGGATCGCTTCTAGTGTTGCCTCTGGGGTCTGGGAACTTTCAATTAGAACAATATCATGCGGCAGAATCGTCTCAAGTTGAGTGTCCTCAAATTTTTCTACGATCGCCAACTTACAAGGCAGCACGAACTCGCTCATCTGATGTGTTGTGGATTGGATTGAAGTATCCGGGCTTATCAAAATAACCGAAATTTCATCTTGACGATTCATTAAATAGTCCAGAGCAAATTACCCGCAAAAATAGCGGTCAAATCAGGTCGTTAAGGAATGAGACCTGAACTTACACTGCAACACCCCAAAGTTTCTAGCCAGAATTGTATGATTTATTCAACAGATTTCACATTTTGTTAACTTTTACCGCTAGATAAAGCGTCAATCCCGCAAAGAACGAAGCTGAAGCACCTTGACAGAGTATTAGTATGGACAACCGCAAGACCAAAACAACACCGCTTACGCCTGCGCGCGACGCATTGGCACTGTTGGAGCGTTTGATCGCGCTTACAAAGACCAATCCATCTTTGCATGCGACGATTGCTGCAGCGAACGCTGTCGTACGATCTTCCGACTTGGATACCACAAATCAAATGCACCATTGAAAAATCAAGTCGGCATGACGACGCTAAGCGAAAGCCTTTTATTAGTTGACAGCGCGTCCTTTACAAGGAATTCAAAAACAAACTTGAGAAAGCCTGATGAAGAGCCTACATTACTGCAAGGTTAACAAGTATGGATTTCTCCCAAGAATAAGTGAGTGGTCAACGTGAAAGAAGATCAAAATATTAGTGTATCACAAGCCACGGCAAACATATTGTCGGCGTTCGCTAGTCGTGAGCATGCAACAGTCGACGAGGTGATTAATTTAGCGCGCAGTTTACCGCGAATTTTGGCAGAAGGTGTTGTTCAACCAAGTTCAAATGATGATGCAAAGAAGAAGGTGTCGTTAACGCCTATTTCCGATCACAGACTCCCCGTTGCTATCTCTTCTTCGGTTACAGAGGACTACGTCGTCTGCCTATGTTGTGGCCGTGAGCTTACGATGTTGAAACGTCATCTGCGTGCTGAGCACGGATTGACCGAGGCTGAGTATCGACAAAAGTTCAATCTTGCAGAAGATCATCTTTTGGTAGCTCCAAGTTATTCCAACCGAAAAGCTGCGACCGCCAAACGCGTAGGACTTGGAAAATATTCGCGGGACTCTGTCGAACAACAATCACCGGCTGCAAACTCATAAAAACAGACTTCATGCGCCATATTATTGCCTTAGATCAGCCTATCTAGTTTCACGATTAGCATCAATTAATCGACCTAGCCAAAGAAGCAGAAGCTCCTTGGTGAACAGGACCGATAAAATCGGTGTGTGAGAGGCGAAACTTATGGCAGCGACAGCGCAGCCCAAGATAGTCAGGAAAATTGAAATTGTTGAGGGAGGCGGCCACCATGGTGGCGGCTGGAAAGTCGCATATGCAGACTTTATGACTGCTATGATGGCGTTTTTTCTTTTGATGTGGATCTTATCCAGTGCAGACGAACAAAAGCTCCGCGGCATAGCAGAATATTTTACCGATGCATCGATGCCAGGCGGCATAGGCTTGCTTGATGGCGCAACATTTGGTCCTGCGGGAACGTTAAACGCTTCAAATGGACAAATTGTTGCAAACGGGGCAAAGATTGGATTGATAGAAGAGCAGACCCCTTCAAGCGCCAGTGCTGCTGCCAAGATAAGGGAGCCGAAATCTGAAAGTCAAAAATTAGACCAGCGCGCGCAATCAGCTCAAAATGCGAAGAATACTCCCGCAACATCCCAATTAGATCATGATCAACTTAGGGATACGCTGTCAGAAGACGCTCATCACCTAGATGAAAGGAAATTCGCAGCGTTGGAGAAAGACGTGCTCCAAGCGATCCAAGAAAATCCAGACCTTGCGCCACTCCTAAAAAACATCATTTTTGAAAAAACTCCGGATGGCCTTCTCATCCAAATTGTCGATCAGGAAAATAGACCGATGTTCGTTAGCGGCCGCGCGGATATGCAAAGCGCGACCAAAGAGCTGTTGTCAAACTTGGGCCTGTCCTTGGCAAAACTTCCAAACAAGATGGTTCTGTCAGGACACACAGAATTCAGTGCGCTTTCAGGACGATAAAATTTATGACAATTGGGATTTATCTTCTGATCGGGCGAACGCCACGCGGCGCGTTTTTGAAACATCTGGCGTATCGCCGGACCGGATAATTCGGGTTTCTGGTCTCGCAGATACCCAGGCACTTGTGCCGAATAATCCGCAAGATCCATCCAATCGAAGGATCTCGGTCCTGCTTCAGTACAATTCAACCGAGGCCGTTTTGAAGTCCAAAAACCTTGTTAAGAAAGCATCTTCGTCGGCCAACACTGTGGATTTCGCACAGACAAACGATGTGGAAGTTGCCACTATCAGCCCTCAGCTAAAAAATATCCAAAAGCAGAAGGCGAACTCTTCTGAAAAAATGTTTGAAGATTTGCGCAAGGTTCTACGCTAAAGGATATGAGCTTGTGTGATTTTCACACTTGGGCGAGCGTGAACGGCTTTCCGCTTCGTCGGCTCGCAAACTGCGGCTTACACGTCCTATCTGCAGAGCGTCGCAGAAACTCCGGAACCAATGAGGCCGCATTGGTAGCCTCCTTCGTGATACGGCTCCCACCCCGATAGCCAGCTAACCGCTTGCTATCGTTTACATTCTCCTCAGCAGGAAAAGATCTTGTGCCAAGAAGGACGGCGGGATCGAGCCCTTCTTCCAAAGCGTAATTGTAGTTAACCGAATAATCCAAAGCATCTTCCAAGACCCCATTATCAGAGGCTATCAAAGTCATTAATCGCCGCTCATCGGAATATAAAAACTTCTTGGTTGCATAGCCCGGAATTCCCGGGACAAAACAGACCCGCTGCGCTTGAAGATTAAGCGCGTTCATCAGTCTCAATGGCATTTCAGCCTGCTCGTCCCGCCGGAAGACATGCATCGCGCACTCGCCGGACTGGAAAAGGCAGGTTGCCAAGCAGATGTGGTCGGGCCACTCCGCAAAGATAAACCTCAGGTCATCAGCATCGATAAGGACAACCAGCGCACGTTCAGTATCTGACATATTTAGCAATCTCCAAAGTTAAAAGGAGAAGATTTAGTGATTTGCATGGACTTACCTAATAGTATTCAAGGATATAAGACAATATTAAAATTGTTCTTGATCAAACGTTGAACATTTACTGAATAATGCACAAAATGAACAAAAGCTATCATGGATAAAAAATGACAATCGTTATTGGATTTCTAGTTGTACTTGGGATGGTCTTCGGCGGCTACATGATGTCCGGTGGCGACATGGGCATCATCACGCATGCGCTCCCTTTCGAGGGGATGATGATCGGCGGTGCAGCGGTCGGATCATTTATTGCGGCGAACTCGTTTGCCAACATTGCAGGCGCTGGCAAAGGATTGCTAAAGGCGTTTAAAGGGCCGAAATGGAAATCGGCCGACTATGTAGATCTGCTAAATCTGATGTATACATTGGCCAAGATGTACCAGCAGTCCGGCATGCTTGCACTTGATGAACACATTGAAAACCCCAAGGAAAGCGCAATTTTTTCGCAGTATCCCAAGCTTCAGAAAGATCATTTTGCGATCGACTTGATAACGGATAGCTTCCGCATGCTCGCGATGCAGTTCGATGACCCTTATCAAGCAGAAGATGTGATCAACCGAAAGCTCAAGAAACATCACCATGAAGCGGCCGTCGCTCCTCACGGGCTGACAACTGTGTCGGATGCTTTGCCAGCAATCGGTATTGTTGCTGCTGTTCTTGGTGTTATCAAAACCATGTCTTCCATCGACAAGCCGCCAGCCGTGCTAGGTGCGATGATCGGCGGCGCTTTGGTCGGGACTTTCTTAGGGGTATTTCTTGCCTATCTGTTTGTGTCGCCAATCGCGAACCGGTTGCAAGCAATCGAAGATCAAGACAGCGTCTACTACGCAGTTATCCGAGATATCTTTATCGCAATACTCCACAATCACTCGCCGGCCATTTGTACAGAAATCGGGCGAGGAAACATCCCGACCAGTCTTCAACCCACCTTTTACGAGATGGAAGAGGCTCGGAAATCAAATCAGGAGGCGGCTTGAAATGTCTGCAAACGGCAGATTGAAAGCCTTGCGACTTGTCGGACGGGTCGAACAATACAAGCTTGAAACATTAGGTGCCGACATGTCCAGGCTGCGTGCAAACCAAGATGAAATTATCAGGCAAAGTGAAAATCTTGCAAGAATTGCGTCAGACGAGGCAAACAAAAGCACAACCGACACACGCCCCTATCTTCCGACGTATCTTGCATCTGTGGATCGTCATCAACAGATGTTGGAGACAAAAAGAAACGACTATGAAACCCAAATCGCAGACGCGCAAACCAAGCTCTTTGACGCGTTCCGTACCGTCAAAACCAACGAAATGGTTCTGACAAGTCTCGTGAAAAAGACTGACATGGAGGGCCGGCGCACCGAAGCCGTTCTGTTGGACGACGCAATTAGAAACTTATCAACCCTCAGATAATCCCCCCGTTTTTGCGGGGGCTTGGTCGTAGAATTTACGCGGCCATTTTCAGTTTCTGTGCAGGTGTCATCCCGCCGTTGCCCATGTTCGGGCGTTCATGGTTGTAGGACCAGAGCCACTCGGTGGCAATCTGCTGGACCTCTTCGATGCTTTCGAAAATGTATAAGTCCAGCCATTCGTGCCGGACCGTCCGGTTGTAGCGCTCGACATAGGCGTTCTGCTGCGGCTTTCCGGGCTGGATGTATGCCAAGGCAATGCCCCGGTTCTCGGCCTATTCCATGCGCTGCCCGGCAGGGTATTCCGGAGGAATAGCCCGAGAGGGAGGGTGCCACTGACGTATTCCGGGCCGTAACACCTTCGGAATAACGCTGATTGAGAGGCTATGACCGCCTGCGCAGCCTCCAAATAGCGCAGCAGGTGGTCATAGCCGGGTCTCGGGTCTCTACAGTGGTTTTGCACAAACCACACCGCAAAGGAGACCGACTATGACCAAGATTGTTGTTGCACAAGATGCCCCTGTTTTGGTGGCTATCGACATCGCCAAGGCCCGGCATGAAGTTTTGATCGCTATTCCAGATAAGAAACGGCGACGTCGCTTAACTGTTTTGAACGAACTCGCCGACTTCAACCGCCTCGTTACTGCACTGAAGGAATTACGGACGCCCAGTTCGTGTAGCCTTTGAGGCGACCGGCAATTATCACCGTGCCTTGGCGTACCATCTGGCAACCGCTGGCTTTGAGGTGAAGCTGGTGTCCTCAGTGGCTTTGGCGCGTACGCGCGAAGCCCTCAATAACAGCTGGGATAAGAATGACCCAAAGGACGCGCAAGTGATCCTGCACATGATGGAGATCGGGAACGAGCAATATTACCACGACCCTCTGGTGTGCGGCACAAACGACATCCAAGAGCTGTCCAAAACCCACGATATCGTCTCCAAGTCGAAGACTGAACTTTGGCACCGGGTGTTGACCCATTATCTGCCACTGTACTTCCCCGAAGCTGACCGCTTTCACCGCAGCTCACGCAGTGATTGGTTCTTTGCATTCCTTGAGCGTTATCCATCACCACATTTTATCACGGCAATGGGCAAGGAGGCTTTCACCGCTGATGCTTGGGAAGTTATTGGGCGCAAGGTCGCAAAAGAGCGTTTACTTGCAGATATTTACGAGACAGCCAAGTCTTCTGTGGGATTGCCGGTAGCCTTTGATTCTGATGCGATCAGTATGTTCCGTTTGGTTCTTGGAGAAGGTCGCAGTCTCATTGCGCAACGCAATCAAATCGAAGATCGCGCCGTCGCGCTTCTCAAAGATCTGCCTGACTATCAGTTGCTGACATCAATCCCAGGGATCGGCCCGATCAACGCCCTGACCATCCTCGCAGAAGCTGGCGACTTGCGCCGCTTTGGACACCACCGGCAGTTCTTGAAGTTCTGCGGTATGGACTTGGCAACTATCCAGTCCGGCACATTCCGTGGCCAAACAAAACTTTCAAAATATGGGAATGCCCGTTTGCGCCGCACCCTGTGGATTGCCGGCCAGGTCGCCATTCTGCAACGTACCAACAGCTTCCGCGACAAGTTCGAACGCTACATCGCGAAGGACCTCCACAACACCCATCTGCGCCGCAAGGCGTGCGTATACCGCAATCGCTGCAAAGATGGCCCGCACCGTTCACGGGATCATCAAAAACGGCGAACCTTATCGCCCCTTCTTTGAGGGGTGATCGATCGCAGAAGGACCTTTCTCTGTAAGGGCCGTAGAGGCAGGCAACTGACCTCGTAGATAATGTTCAGGCCTTCTGTGTTAGCGACCCGATGATCTCGTCTTAAGGACGGTGAGAGCCGCAAAAGCGTACTCTGTGTTTGTTATGGGAGAGACTGTCGTTGACCAAAAAGCCGAACTGAGGCATTTTCTGAACGTGTCGAGGCACCTCGATACGACAATGACCTGATGCCAAATCAGCCAATTATTCCGCGCATAGGACGTTGTCACTGACAATGCAGGCAGGCTTTCCATAGATACGGACAAGCGCGTCCAGTTCCCGCGCGACACGAGCGCCCGAGATGCTGGTATCAGCCACCAAGCAGAGGTTCTCGCGGCAACAATCGTCGTTCACGGCCAGCATCCGGAACTTGCGTGATGCACCAAACGTGTCGGACACAAAATCCAACGACCAGCGCTCGCTTGGCCGCAAGGCCACCGGCATAGGTGTCCGCGAGCCACGCGCCCGCTTGCGGCCCCTCCGCCGCCTGACGCCCAGCTTTTCCTCGGTGTAGATGCCGATACAGCTTCTTGTGGTTCATGATCATGCCTTTGCGCTCCAACAGCACGCCGATCCGGCGATAACCGAACCGACGCCGTTTGCTGGCGATCGCCTGCATCTCTTCGCGGACTTCTGGATTATCCGGCGGGCGATCACGCCGGACAGTCTTGGGATCGACACCGACAAGCCTGCAGGCCCGGCGTTGCGAGATGTCGTGATCCCGCATCGCCCGGCGCGCCGCGTCTCGCCGCTGCGGTCGATGTCGTCAGTTCTTTCCCAGCAAATCTTTCAGCACCACATTGTCCAGCATCGTGTCGGCCAGCAGGCGCTTCAGCTTGGCGTTCTCGTCCTCCAGCGCCTTCAGCCGTGCGGCATCAGACACGTTCCATCCCGCCATACTTGGACTTCAGCTTGTAGAACGTCGCAGGGCTCAGGCCATGCCTGCGGCACACCTCGGCCGTCGGCATCCCTGCTTCCTGTTCTTTGATCATCCCGATTATTTGCGCTTCAGTGAAACGGCTCTTTCGCATGTGTCTGCTCCTTCAGAGGTTGGCGCAAACTCTACATTAAAGTGAGGGATTTCGCGGGGGGCAGGTCAAATGCAGGCCGTGTTCGGGATGGTTTCTGTCGATGGCTATGCGCCCGTAGTACAGGAAGAGGTTGAAAGCGATCCGACGGTTCAGACCAGAGAGGAAGGCTTGGGCCAGATCGCTATTGCCCGGAATGCGCAGGAGTTGTTGTTCGGACAAGGCAAGCAATGCGTAGGCCGTGGGATGCTCAGCTTTCTACATGCCGCATGACAAGCGTCAACGGCTTTTGGGCAGTCGACATAGTTTGACCGAAGGCTAACCCGAGTTTTCTCTGGAGTTTGAGAGGGTATTGGTCAAATTTGCACATCCCCAAAATCCCGTATTTTGGAGATAATGCTTTAAATTATTTAAAGTGTCAGATCGAAGAAATCCATCCGCGACGCGCAAAGCTATACGCGCCGCGAAACTTTATGCGCTTCCCTACAAAACCCTTAAAAGTCCAGGTTTTCGACGTTCAAGGCATTCTGCTGGATAAACTCGCGGCGTGGTTCGACGACGTCGCCCATGAGCTTGGTGAACAAATCATCCGCCTCGGCCATATCTTCAACGCGGACTTGAAGCAGTGTGCGGGCATCTGGATCCAGCGTGGTTTCCCACAACTGATCGGGGTTCATTTCACCCAATCCCTTGTAGCGTTGCAGAGACAGCCCCTTTTCACCCTCGGCAAGGATCGCCTCAAGCAGGTCCATCGGGCCATAAATCATCTGCGAACGGTCTTTGCGCACAAGCTTGGCGGGCAGGTTGTAAACGTCTTGCAAATGCTGGGTAAAACCGCCGGACCTTTTGGCTTCGCCTGACCGCAAAAGGCGACCATCCAGCGTACGCACTTCTTCCACGCCCCGCAGGATTCGAGCCAGACGAACACCGTGATCCTGAGTGATGCGCCCTTGCCAGCCGCGTTCCCATTCCAGCGCAATCAGGTTCAGCCGTTCGGCGACCTTGTCAGCCACGCCTTGCAGATCCGCGTCAACCGCACCGGCGACAAAGGCACCGGCAATCGCTGCCTGCTCAAGAATGTGGCGCGGATAATGGGTGGGAAACGCCTCAAGTACGCGGCGCATCTGGCGGGCCAAATCAACCACACGCGCCAGATCCTGACCATTTATCTCTTCACCGTTGCCTTGACGCAGCATTGCACCGTCGATGCCTTGTTGGATCAGATAGTCTTCCATCGCGGCCTGATCTTTCAGATACACTTCGGATTTGCCGCGCGACACTTTGTAAAGCGGAGGTTGTGCGATATAAAGGTGACCATTTTCAATAAGTTGTGGCATCTGGCGGTAAAAGAAGGTCAACAGCAGCGTCCGAATGTGGGCACCATCCACATCGGCGTCCGTCATGATGACGATCTTGTGGTACCGCAGTTTCGAGATGTTGAATTCATCCCGCCCTATCCCTGTGCCAAGCGCCATCACGAGGTTGCCGATTTCCTGTGATCCCAACATCCGGTCGAAACGCGCACGTTCGACATTCAGGATCTTGCCCTTCAACGGCAAGATGGCCTGGGTCTGACGGTCGCGGCCCGTCTGCGCAGAACCCCCGGCAGAGTCACCCTCGACCAGAAAGACTTCGGTTTTCGCGGGGTCCTTTTCAGAGCAATCCTTAAGCTTGCCCGCAAGGAAGTTCACGTCCATCGCCGTCTTGCGCCGTGTCAGATCCCGGGCCTTGCGTGCGGCCTCGCGGGCGTGGGCCGCCTCAATGATCTTGCCGACAACAAGCCGGGCGACCTGCGGGTTCTCTTCGAACCACTCGGAGAGCTTTTCGTTCATCAGGCCTTCGACAGCGGGCCGCACTTCCGAGCTGACCAGCTTGTCTTTCGTCTGCGAGCTGAATTTCGGATCGGGCACCTTGACTGACAGCACGCAGGTCAGCCCTTCACGGGCGTCATCCCCGGTAAAGGTGACCTTTTCCTTTTTGGCGATGCCCGATGACTGGGCGTAGTTATTGATAGTCCGTGTCAGGGCTCCGCGAAAACCGGCCATGTGCGTGCCCCCGTCGCGCTGCGGGATGTTGTTGGTGAACGGCAGAACCGTCTCATGATAGCTGTCGTTCCACCACATCGCGACCTCAACCCCGATGTCGTCCTTTTCACCGGTGATGAAAATAGGTTCCGGCATGACGGGGGATTTATGGCGGTCAAGATATTTCACGAATTCCTTGACGCCGCCTTCATAAAAAAGCTCGGACCGCAGGGGTTCTGCGGGGCGTTCATCCGTTAGAATAATGCGTACACCCGAATTCAGAAACGCAAGCTCGCGCAAGCGTTTCTCAAGTGTTTCGAAACTGTATTCCAGGTTCGAGAAAGTACTGGTTGACGCCATAAACCGGACTTCGGTGCCGGTGCGGTCGGTAGGGCCAACCACGGTCAGGTGCTCGGTTGTAAAGCCGCCCTCGAACCGGGCGACGTGTTCCTTGCCCTCGCGCCAGATGCGCAGTTCCAACCAGTCGGACAAAGCGTTTACCACGGAAACACCGACGCCGTGCAGCCCGCCTGACACTTTATAGGAATTGCTATCGAACTTACCCCCGGCGTGCAGTTGGGTCATGATGACCTCGGCTGCAGATACGCCTTCGCCCTGGTGAATGCCCACCGGAATCCCACGACCGTTATCGCTGACCGAAACGGAATCGTCGGCGTGAATCGTCACGTTTACCGCATCGGCATGACCGGCAAGCGCTTCGTCAATCCCATTGTCGACGACCTCGTACACCATGTGGTGCAAACCAGAGCCGTCGTCCGTGTCGCCGATATACATACCGGGGCGCTTGCGCACAGCCTCCAAGCCCTTGAGAACCTTGATAGAATCCGCGCCGTATTCCTCTGGGATCTGCTCGATATCGGACATTTTGGGAAACCTTCATTGTTTGCCCATTTTATAGTGTTTTTTGTCAGGATTGTCACGCGCCTGACACAAGATTTTGTGTCAGACAAGCGGGATCAGGAGGCCGACGAAAATCAGCAAACTGCCCGCCACGATGTTAATGCGTTTCAGGGTGGCGGATTGGGTCATCAGACCGCGAATTCTGCCGACGAACGCGGCAATCGCGAGATTTCCCAAAAGCGGGATCGTGACAGAAACGGCAATGATCGCGGCCACATCGCCCCAAGAGATGCCGCGCAGGTCGAAAAAGCCGGGCAGCACACCCATATAGAAAAGGACAGCTTTGGGGTTGCCCAGAATGGCCAGCAGTCCGGCCGCAAATCCAGACCAGGCACCGGGGCGCGTCAGGCGGCTATCGCGGTTGATGCTGTCCCCTGCATGACGGATCAGCAGCGCGCCCATCAACACGAACACACCGCTGGCAATCCAGCGCATACCCAGCATGAAGACATCGAAGACAGACAGGATCCAGCTGATCCCCAAAACGGCAACCAGGGGCCAAAGCATGTCGCCGATCGACACCCCCAAAGCCAAAGGCCACGCGGCGCTGAACCCACCGGACAGGGCGCGTGCCATGATCGCCAGCCAAACCGGCCCCGGGGTCAGAAACAGGATCAACAGCGCGCCGCAATAAAGCAGCAGATCCAGGGGGGCGATGGTCATGGCTGCATCCTTGCGTCCGAGATTCCGTTGGTTTCGGTTACTTCCAGCATCTGTGCGCGGGGGCCAAGACCTTCGAACAGCTCGGCACCCGTGCCGGTCATCCAGGCCTGCGCCCCTAGGGCGGTGATTTCATCGTAAAGCGCTGCGCGGCGGTTTGCATCCAGATGGGCGGCCACTTCATCCAGCAGCAACAGCGGCGGCGCACCAAAATCAGCCGCAAGCGCACGAGCGTTGGCAAGGATCAGTGACACCAGCAACGCTTTCTGTTCCCCGGTCGAACAGTCGCGGGCGGGCACTCCCTTGGCGGCATATTCCCCCTCTAGATCAGCGCGGTGCGGCCCGATCAGCGTGCGCCCGGCGGCAAGATCGCGCATCCGGTTATCAGCAAGGGCAGCGCGCAAGTCCTTGGCCCCGGCGGGCATGTCGCTGACAAGACGCAGCGTGGCCGTGGGGAACGTGGTTTCAGCATGGGATTGCGCCTCTGAAATCGCTTCAAGGGCGGCCAGCCTGTTGGCGTGGATCATCGCGCCCGCCTCGGCCATCTGTTGTTCCAAAGCCTGATACCACGCCGGTTCGCGCACCATGTCTTTCAGCAGCCGGTTGCGTTCGCGCATCGCCTTTTCGTAAAGCAGCGCATGATCGGCATGGTCTGGCAGAAAACTAAGCGTCATGCGATCCAGGAACCGCCGCCGCCCGTCCGCCCCTTCGATCCAAAGCCGGTCCATCGACGGGATCAGCCACAACACCCGCACGATGCGGCCAAGCGCGGTCTGCGGCACTGCCTTGCCATCAATGCGAACCTGCCGCGCCGCGCCAGCGTCGGACAGGATTTCAACCTCGTGAACCCGCCCCAAAGAGTGCAGAAGTACGCTCAGTTTCCAGCCCAAAGCCTCTGGTCGGCGGGTCATGTCCTGTGCACTGGACCGGCGCAACCCGCGTCCCGGTGACAGCAACGAGATCGCCTCGAGAATGTTGGTCTTGCCGGCCCCATTGGGGCCGTGGATCGCAACGGGGCGCGGATCACTGTCGATCACGGCGCGCTTATGTGACCGGAAATGCGAGAGTGTCAGATGAGACAGATAAAGCGCCGCCATCGTTCAGTGCCGTTTTCTTTCAAAGAAAACGGGTCGGAATTTTTGAAAAATTCCGCTGTGTCTCACACACGCATCGGCATGACGACATAGACGGCCGACATGTCGTTGCCCTCGCGCATAAGCGTAGGATCACCGGAAGAATTGAAAAGGAATACAGCGTTTTCACGATCAACCTGGCTGGCGATCTCCAGCAGATATTTCGCGTTAAAGCCGATCTCAAGACGCTCGTCCGCATAGGCGACAACCAACTCTTCTTCGGCTGCACCGCTATCGGGGGCGTTCACGGACAGGATCAGGCGGTCTTCATCCAACTGCAGCTTTACCGCCCGCGACCGTTCAGAGCTGACGGTGGCAACGCGGTCAACTGCACGGGCAAAATCGCTGGCGTCGACTTCCATGCGGCGTGTGTTGCCCTGCGGGATGACGCGCGTGTAGTCGGGGAACGTACCGTCGATGACCTTGGATGTCAGCGTAATGTCGGGTGTGGCAAAGCGGATCT
Source organism: uncultured Alphaproteobacteria bacterium (assembly GCA_963728645.1). Taxonomy (GTDB): domain Bacteria; phylum Pseudomonadota; class Alphaproteobacteria; order Rhodobacterales; family Rhodobacteraceae; genus Sulfitobacter. The sequence continues at coordinate 90,724 of CAVSLU010000006.1, forward strand.
TGGTCTCGGATACTGACACGGCGATTTGCATGTCGTCGTCGTCCAGTAGCTTGCGCAGCTCGCCCACGGTCTTGCGGGGCACAATGACGCCGGGCATATCGGCGGCCCCGTCGGGCATGGGGGCGTCGATGCGGGCCAGTCGGTGGCCATCGGTAGCCACGCAGCGCAGAACCTTGCTGCCGTCGCTGTCCGAGATGTGCATGTAGACGCCGTTCAGGTAGTACCGCGTTTCCTCGGTCGAGATGGCGAATTTTGACTTGTCAAAGAGGCGGCGCAGCACGGGCGCTGCCGCAGTAAAGTTCGACTGATACTCGGACGAAGCCATAACGGGAAAATCTTCGCGCGGCAGCGTCGCCAACGAAAAGTTGGACCGGCCAGCTTCGACCGTCAGGCGGCCCGCGGCACTGTCCGACGTCAGCGTGATCAATGCGCCATCAGGCAATTTGCGTACGATTTCATGCAAGGTCGTCGCTGATACCGTGGTCGCCCCGGCACGTTCAACCTGTGCAGGCGTTTTGTCGACCACCTCGATATCCAGATCGGTGGCGCGGAAAGAAGCATCACCGCCTTCGGCTTCGATCAGGACGTTGGCGAGGATCGGAATGGTGTTTCTACGCTCGACCACGGATTGGGCCTGTGACACGGCCTTAAGAAGCGCGGCGCGTTCGATGCTGAATTTCATATGCCATCTCCATTCCGGCAGTCCGGGAGGGGCAAACTACCCGAAACCGGTGTATTCACAAGAGTTTTATTGACTTGTCAGCATGAAACGAAGGCCCGTCAAGGCCCTCGTGTCGGTTCTGCCAAAGGTGTCGTGATTATGCTTCGAGAGCGCGGCGCAGCAATTCAAGGTCTTCCGCGATCTGGCCATCACTGACTTTCAGTTCTTCGATACGCTTGACGCCATGCATGACAGTCGTGTGGTCACGCCCGCCAAAGCGGCGTCCGATTTCCGGCAAGGACCGGCTGGTCATTTTCTTGCAAAGATACATCGCGACTTGCCGGGGCCTTGCATAGCTGCGCAGACGCTTGGGGCCCACCATGTCGCTTAGGCGAATATTGTAGTGCTCAGAGACCTTGCGCTGAATCTCTTCGACACTGATCTTGCGTTCGGAGGCGCGCAACACATCGGCCAGACAATCCTGCGTCAGATCCATGTTGATCTCGCGCCCGACAAGCGAAGCGAAGGCGAATAAGCGGGTCAACGCCCCTTCCAGAACGCGCACATTCGTCGTGATGCGGTGGGCAAGGAATTCCAGAACGCCTGCCTCGACCTCGAGACCGGGATAGTTTCTTTGCTGTGTCTCGACCTTGCTTTGCAAGATGCCCAATCGCAATTCATAATCGGTGGGGTGCAGATCGACGACCAAACCGCATTGCAGGCGCGATTTCACGCGATCTTCCAGATCCTTGATTTCGCCCGGTGCGCGATCCGCAGAAATGATGATCTGCTTATTCTGATCCACAAGCGCGTTGAACGTGTGAAAGAATTCCTCCTGGGTGCTATCCTTGCCCGCGATGAACTGCACATCATCAACCATCAGAACATCGACCGAGCGGAAAATTTCCTTGAAGTCCATCATCTTGCGGTCCCGCAACGCCTGAACAAAACGGTACATGAATTGCTCTGCCGACAGGTAAAGCACATTCATCTCGGGCTTTCTGATCTGCAATTCCTGCGCAATCGCATGCATCAGGTGGGTCTTGCCAAGCCCGACGCCGCCATAAAGAAACAAGGGATTGAACGTCACGGGCCCGCCTTCGGCAACCCGCCGCGCGGCCGCATGGGCCAGTTCATTAGGTTTGCCGACAACAAAATTGTCAAAGCTGAACCTCGTATCAAGCGGTGCCGTATTCAGAGGATTGTTCGCTGGCTGCGGGACAGGGTTCGTTGAGCGGGCAATAGGCGCATCCGTCCCTTTTGGTTTGCCCTGTGATGCAACGGCGAACTTCAGCCGCGTCACTGAATCGTTTTCGTTCTGGATCTCATGCAGGATCAGGTCCGCGAAATTCTGGCTGACGTAGTTGCCGAAGAAATTCGTCGGAACGTGCAGCGTGCCTATGCCATCTTCGACCGACCCGATCGTTATGGGTTCGATCCATGTCGTAAAGTTGTTCTTCCCGACCGTCTTCAAAAGGCGGTTTCTGATTTCTGTCCATTGCGCCTGCGTCATTCGCCCCATCGTCCCATGTTTTTGCGCAGACTTATGTCGGTCTGGCTGCATCTTTTCACTCAATACGAAGGCAACAGACCACCATCCCGGTCCCATCGGAAAACCGGCCTGACGTCCTTCGGACATTTTTTAAATGGTTCACCAGACATGCGACCGGGCCAAAAAAAAGGTCGGTCAACATCATCGAACGAACCGTTCGTTGTCGTAAAAAGACAGGGCAAATGTGCGGGCAGCAGCATTTGCAGACCATCAGGCAACCCCTAGCAAGATTACCCGAAAAACCCCCGTCCGACCCAACCATCCTAGCAAATGTTTGGTCCGTTCAGGGCCTGTCCCCCCAGGCGATATGAATCGCGCTTAGTACTGTTAGCAATGTAGCAGGGGCCGTATCAACACATCTTCAAACTTTACTCAGTGATTGGCGCAAAAGAATCTCTGACGTCAAAAATGCGATCAATGCCAACAAAAAAAGGCACCGCAAAGCGATGCCTTTGTAATTTAACAACTTTAAGTCGGTGTTCCCGATTCAACCCAACGCTTTAACGCGTGACGCCAAACGGGACATCTTACGCGACGCCGTGTTCTTGTGAAAAACGCCTTTGGTGACACCGCGCATCAATTCAGGCTGGGCTGCGCGCAGTGCCGCAACAGAGGCTTCCTTGTCGCCGGATGCGATGGCTTCTTCGACCTTGCGCAGATAGGTGCGGATGCGCGAACGGCGTGCTTTGTTGATCTGAAAGCGTGCTTCGTTCTGGCGCGCGCGCTTCTTTGCCTGTGGTGTATTTGCCATGAGGATCATCCTTCGTCTTGGTGTGTTCAAATTGCGAATACGCGACACAGACCCATAGACCGGAGCACCAGAGGCCAAAGCCATTGTCCGAAAAGGTGATTTTAGCCAAAGCGGGCTGCACGCGCATGTATTAGGCTGCCTATAGTGCAACCCGCAGCGCTTTGCAAACCCGCTTTGGTGGTTTTACTTGTCGCGGAACTGGGCTTCGCGTTTTTCAAGGAATGCAGACATGCCTTCCTTCTGGTCTTCGGTCGCAAAAAGCGAATGGAACATGCGCCGCTCAAACAGCAGGCCTTCGCGCAGCGGCACTTCAAAGGCGCGGTTCACGGCTTCCTTAACGACCATAACGCTGATCATCGACTTTTCCGCGATCTTGCCCGCCGCAGCCATTGTTTCTTCCAACAGCTTTTTCACCGGCACCACGCGTGATACCAGACCGGCGCGTTCAGCTTCCGTGGCATCCATGAAACGACCCGTCAGGTTCATGTCCATCGCCTTGGATTTCCCGATCGCGCGGGTCAGACGCTGCGTACCCCCGATGCCCGCCACCACACCGAGGTTGATTTCAGGCTGGCCAAACTTGGCCGTCTCGGAACAGATGATAAAGTCGCACATCATCGCCAGTTCGCATCCGCCCCCAAGCGCATATCCTGAAACGGCCGCAATGATCGGCTTGCGCACGCGCATGATCTGATCGGTTTCAGGCGTGAAAAGATCGCCGGCAAACACGTCGACAAAACTTTTGTCACGCATCATCGAAATGTCCGCCCCCGCGGCAAACGCCTTCTCTGATCCGGTGATCACAACGCAGCGTACTTTTTCGTTGTCCTGAGCCGACTTCAACGCATCGGCCAATTCCGTCATCAGTTCGTCATTCAGAGCGTTCATTGCGTCGGGACGGTTCAGCGTCACAAGTGCGATGTGATTGTCGACGTCGACGGTGATCGTTTCATAAGCCATCAAGGATGCTCTCGTTTTGTTACGCTTTGAAAGACGTGAATAACATGGGCGGGGCTTGTTTCAAGTTATCTTTGACATTGCGCACAATAGAACGACGATCTGCCCGACTGCACCAACCGCGCAATCCGGCCCGCGCATCCTTCTGTGCGGCAGGCCTCCCCTTCGCGGCCATAGACGTCAAAGCTGTGCTGAAAATAACCCAGTTCGCCATCCGCCTGCTTGAAATCACGCAAGGTAGATCCGCCAGCTGCAATCGCCTCGTTCAGCACCTGCCGGATGATCGGGACCAGCCCAGCAACGCGCACAGTTGAAATGCGCCCCGCCTTGCGGGCCGGATGGATGCCCGCCCGGTAAAGCGTTTCACAGACATAGATATTTCCCAGGCCCGCCACGATGCGTTGATCCAGCAAAGCAGATTTCACCGGTGTGTTGCGCCCCTTCAGGGCTGCAACAAGATGCGCTTCGTGGAAATCATTGCCCAGCGGTTCCGGCCCGATCGACGCCAGCAGTTTATGCGCATCCGCGTTTTGCGTATCCAACAGATCCATCGCCCCGAAACGGCGCGGATCGTTAAAAGTCACGCGGGCACCGTTCGCCATGTGCAACACCACATGATCGTGTTTTTCCGGCGACGGATGATCATGCACGAATTGACCCAGCGGATCGCCCGAAATCAGCATACGCCCCGACATTCCCAGATGTATCAGCAGTGATTCCCCCGACCCCAGATCGGCCAGAATATACTTCGACCGCCTGCGCAGCCGTTGTACCCGTTGTCCCGTCAGCCGCGCGGCCATGTCGGGCGGGAACGGCCAGCGCAGGTCGGGCCGGTTCACGTCGGCTCGCGCAATCACCTGCCCCTCCATCACGGGGGACAGGCCGCGGCGCACGGTTTCGACCTCTGGTAATTCAGGCATGGTTCTTTTCCCTGTGACAAAAGGGGCGCATTGTACCCTGCCCCCCGCGTCCTATAACAAAGGTGCAGAGCAAAGGACCACAAGACCCCATGACAAACGACAGCGACAAAACCACCCATTTCGGATTTGAAACCGTGCGCGAGGGCGAAAAGGCCGGGCGCGTGCAGGGTGTCTTCAATTCTGTAGCCAGCAAATACGACATCATGAACGACGTGATGAGCGGCGGAATCCACCGCATCTGGAAGGAAGCGATGATGGATTGGCTCGCCCCGCGTGCCGGTCAAAAGCTGCTGGATGTGGCGGGCGGCACGGGGGATGTGTCGTTCAAGTTCCTCAAGCGTGCCGGATCAGGCCACGCGACGGTGCTGGACCTGACCGAACCGATGCTGGTGGCGGGCCGCAAACGTGCCGAAGCCGCTGAAATGGCGGACAGCCTTGATTGGGTCGTGGGCGATGCGATGGCGCTCCCGTTCGAGGACAACACCTTTGACGTCTACACAATCAGCTTTGGCATCCGCAACGTCACCCGCCCGCAAGAGGCGCTGAACGAAGCTTACCGCGTGCTGCGCCCCGGTGGCCGCCTGATGGTGCTTGAATTCAGTCAGTTACCCAATCCGATGATGCAGAAGGCCTATGATCTTTACAGCTTTAACGTGATTCCGCGCATGGGTCAGCTGATCGCCAATGATCGCGACAGCTATCAGTACCTTGTTGAATCCATTCGCAACTTCCCTGATCAGGACACCTTCCTTGGCATGGTCAAGGCGGCGGGTTTCGAACAGGCCAAGTACCGCAACCTGACAATGGGTGTCGCAGCCCTTCATTCGGGCTGGAAGATCTAACATGCGCGGACCCCACAATATCTGGCGGCTGGTCCGCACCGGTGCCACGCTGGAACGCACAGGTGCCATGAATGTCGTGCTGGATGCATTCGACGCCACGCCTGCCCTGCGGTTCGTGGCAAAGGCGCTTGGCAAACCGTTCAAATTCCTCGGCTACGCAGGGGATCCGTCGATGCCACCTGCCACGCGGGCTCTCACGGCGCTTGGACCGGCGTACATCAAATTCGGTCAGGTACTGTCCACCCGACCCGATGTGGTCGGTGATGAACTTGCCGTGCAGCTGCGCGTCCTGCAAGACAAGCTCCCTCCCTTTTCCATCGAAGAGGCCAAAGCAGAGGTTGAAAAGGAACTCGGCCTGCCACTGGCATCGATGTTCTCTGAATTCAGCGCGCCCGTCGCCGCGGCCTCCATCGCGCAGGTCCACCGGGCCAAGATTGCCGAAACCGGCGAAGATGTCGCGGTCAAGGTACTGCGACCCGGCATCGAAAAGGCCTTTCGCAAGGACGTCGACGCCTTTTACCTTGCCGCCCGCATGGTCGAACTTTTCTCGCCCGGCTCACGGCGCCTGCGCCCGATAGAAGTGATCGAGCATTTCGACGGTGTTGTGCGCGGTGAACTGGATCTGCGTCTCGAAATCCTCGGCAGCATCCGAATTTGCAGCCAACACCAAGAACGATGAAGGTTTCCAGCTGCCCGCCATCAAGTGGGAATATTCGGCGCGTCGCGTGATGACGCTGGAATGGGCCGACGGCGTTCCAATGGGGGATAACGCCGCGATTGACGCGGCAGGTCACGATCGCGTGGCTCTTGGGGATCGGGTTCTACAACTTTTCCTGAATCACGCCCTGCGCGACGGATATTTCCACGCGGACATGCACCAAGGCAACCTCAAGGTTGCGCCGAATGGCAACATCATCGCCTATGATTTCGGCATTATGGGCCACATCGACGCGTACACGCGCCGTGTCTATGCAGAGATCCTGTTCGGGTTCATCCGAAAGGATTACAAACGTGTCGCCGAAGTGCATTTCGAAGCAGGCTATGTACCGGCGGACAAAGACGTCGACGAATTCGCCCGCGCCCTGCGCGCCGTGGGCGAACCGATCTTCGGGATGGACGCAACCCGCATTTCGATGGCCCGCCTGCTGACCTATCTTTTCGAGGTGACAGAGCGCTTTGGCATGGAAACCCGTACCGAGCTGATCCTGCTGCAACGTACGATGGTGGTGGTCGAAGGCGTGGCGCGGTCGCTGAACCCGCATATCAACATCTGGCAGGTCTCCAGCCCGATCGTGACCGATTACATTTCGAAATCCATCGGCCCCAAGGCGGTCATCCGCGACCTGGCCGGTACCGCCCGTGTGCTTGCGCGTTTTGGTCCCCGCCTCCCCGGCCTTGTCGAAGCCGCCCTCATCCGCCAACAAACAGATGCGATCCCGAAAAAATCCGGTTTCAAACGATGGATCGCCCTTGCCGCGATACTTGGTGCAGCTGGCGCAACAGTCCTGATCGCGCTGATCGACGCAGTGTTCTAGCCCTCGCTTCTCTGGCTTGGAAATATCCTGCGGGGGTCCGGGGGTGCAAAACCCCCGTTTTGGATGTCAGTGCGGTGTGATACATGATGTTGCCTGAAGAGGAGCATGTTCATGACGCAAGCCTATCTGGATCACATCACATCGATATTGTCGGACATCGACGCTGAAGGCATGATGAAGCGCGAGCGGTTGATCACTTCGCCACAGTCAGACGAGATCACGGTTGACGGGCGCAGCGTGATCAACCTGTGCGCCAACAACTATCTGGGGCTGGCCGATCACCCTGATCTGATCGCCGCTGCCTGCGATGCAATGGACCCCAAGGGTTTCGGCATGGCGTCGGTCCGGTTCATCTGCGGCACGCAGGACATTCACCGCGCGCTTGAACAAAAGCTGGCGCAGTTCCTTGGTAAGGACGATTCGATCCTTTTTGCAGCCTGTTTTGACGCGAACGGCGGTCTCTTTGAACCGCTTTTCAGCGCCGAGGATGCCATCGTTTCCGACAGCCTTAACCATGCGTCGATCATCGACGGCATCCGGCTGTGCAAGGCGAAACGCTATCGCTATGCCAATTCTGACATGACCGATCTGGAAAACCAGCTGAAACGCGCCAAAGAGGATGGGGCGCGATTTATCATGATCGCAACAGATGGCGTGTTCAGCATGGATGGCTATCTTGCCAACCTGCCAGACATCACCCGTCTGGCTGAAAAATATGGCGCGCTGGTGATGGTGGATGACTGCCACGCGACAGGCTTCATGGGGCCCAAGGGCGAAGGCACCCCGGCGCATTTCGGCGTCGAGGTGGATATTCTTACGGGTACGCTTGGCAAGGCGCTTGGGGGTGCGATCGGTGGCTATATTGCGGGGCCGCAAGAAGTTGTCGATCTGCTGCGCCAGCGTGCGCGGCCCTACTTATTTTCAAACTCCCTGCCGCCCTCGATTGTCATGGCGGGCATCAAGGCGCTGGAACTGGTCGAACAGGGCAATGATCTGCGGACCCGGCTTTTTGACAATGCGCGGTATTGGCGCAAGGGGTTGACGGAGCTTGGGTTTGACCTGCTGCCCGGTGAGCATCCGATCATTCCGGTCATGCTGGGTGACGCGCAGCTGGCGCAGGATATGGCGGGAAAACTGTTCGACGAAGGCGTCTACGTCAGCGGGTTCTTTTATCCAGTCGTGCCGCGCGGCAAGGCCCGTATCAGAACCCAGATGAACGCAGCCCTGACCCGTGATACTCTTGACCGCGCTTTGGCTGCATTCAAGACGGCGGGCAAAGCCTGCGGGGTCTTGTGATGAGCAACCAGATGAAGGCGCTGTGCAAATCCCAACCCGGCGAGGGCTTGTGGATGACGCACGCGCCCGTCCCCGAGATCGGACCGGATGACGTGCTGATCAAAGTCAACAAGACCGGCATCTGTGGCACCGACATTCACATCTGGAATTGGGATGACTGGGCACAGAAAACCGTGCCCGTCCCGCTGATTACCGGCCATGAATTTGCTGGACAGATTGTCGAGCTTGGCAAGAATGTGACCGATTTGACGATCGGTCAACGCTGCTCGGGCGAAGGTCATCTGATCGGAAAGACCTCTCGGCAATCGCGGTCAGGCAAGTTCCACCTTGACCCTGCCACGCGCGGTATCGGGGTCAACGAACCGGGTGCGTTTGCGCAATACCTGCGGTTGCCCGCCTTTAACGTGGTGCCTTTGCCAGATGAGATATCCGATGACATCGGGGCTATTCTGGATCCTCTCGGCAATGCCGTGCACACCGCGCTAAGCTTTGATCTGGTGGGCGAGGATGTCTTGATCACGGGCGCGGGCCCCATCGGGATCATGGCCGCCGCCGTCGCCCGTCATGTCGGTGCCCGCCATGTGGCAATCACCGATATAAACCCTGCACGTCTGGAACTGGCCGCGCGGGTGGCTGATGTGGTACCCGTAAACGTGGCACAGGAAAATCTTGCCGACGTGATCGCACGGCTGAAGATGAAGCAGGGATTTGACGTCGGAATGGAAATGTCAGGCAGTCAGGCGGCGCTTGACCAGATGGTAGAGGCAATGACGATGGGCGGACGCATTGCCATGTTGGGTATCCCGCCAGGCAAGTCGCCGGTGGATTGGTCGCGCATCGTGTTCAAGGCGATCACAATAAAAGGCGTTTACGGGCGCGAGATTTTCGAGACCTGGTACAAGATGATCGCGATGTTGGAAAACGGCCTGGATGTCTCGGCGATCATCACGCACCGCTTTGCCGCCAACGACTTCGAGGCGGGATTTGCCGCGATGAAATCGGGGCAGTCCGGCAAGGTGGTACTTGATTGGACAGGGAATTAGGGGGCCAGCCCCACCCCGGCAATGCCGGGATACCCCGCGATTTTTTTCAATTTGGAATTAAGAAATGGGGTTCAGGGGCTGGCGTCCGTTTTTAGTCAGCACGTGGACCGTGCGGCCTTCGAACACCGCGGCCTGAAGTGGGCGAAAATAACCCGCGCCTGCATCAAGGTTCACGCGATATCCGTGATGTTCCGGATAGTCGACGGCCGTGTGCCCGTGCACGACAAGGCGACCATAATCATGAGGTGTGTCCAACCAGTCTGATCTGATCCAGAGCAGATCATTCTCGGTCTGGTTTCCAAGGGCGACCCCTTTGCGCAAGCCAGCATGAACAAAGATCAGATCGTCGCTGGTGTGCATGTTGGGCAGATTCTTAAGAAAATCCCGATGCGCTTGCGGCACCGCGTTTACGGCAGCCGCGTGGACCGGATCAACGGGGTCTTCCTCATTGCCTGTGACACCGTAGGACAACAGTGTCTTGTCGCCGCCAAGGCGTTCGTTCAGCCAAAAAAGACCTTCTCGGGTGGCGGAGTCATAGACTGTCTTATCGTCCAGAAAGCGGCTGAAATAGCGGTCATGATTGCCGCGGATCGGCGTCCAGTTGCGGCCTTGCCCGATGCCGTCCATCAAAAGGTCGATCACGCCTTTGCTGTCGGGGCCACGATCCACATAGTCACCCAGAAATACGATGTGCGCTTCAGGCCCGCCATCGGCATGGATCAGGCCAAGCACGCGATGCAGTTCGTCTAGTTGGCCGTGGATGTCACCAATGGCATAGATAGGCGTTTTCATACGAAAGCTCCTGTTGCGCAAGCTGCTGATGCCGCAAACAACGTGCAAGTGAAAGGCATCAACCGTGATATTTCACCCCGCGCCGGACATCACATTAAAAAAGCGCCCCAAAACGATGGGACGCTTTCGTTCTTTGCGTTGGGCAGGTTCAACCGACGTCGAATTCAAGCTGCTTGACCTGGGTGAACATCCCGGTGTCCTGAAGCTGTTTCATTGCAGCGTCCGGGATCGGCTCGTCTATATAAAGCAGGGCAATCGCCTCGCCTTTGGCGACGGACCGACCAAGGGTGAAGTTGGCGATGTTCACCCCGTTGGCACCCAAGGTCTGGCCCAAAGTGCCGATGATGCCGGGCACATCCTCGTTTGTGGTGTAAAGCATGTGCGACCCGATCTCGGCGTCGATGGTGATGCCCTTGATCTGGATGAAGCGCGGCTTGCCGTCCGAAAAGACCGTCCCAGCGATGGAACGCTCGCGTTTGCCGGTGACAACCGTGACCTTGATATAGCCGTCGAACACGCCGGACTTGTCCTGATTGGTGGTGCTGATCTGGATGCCTTTTTCGCGGGCAACCACGGGTGCGCTGACCATGTTCACGTCGGGGTTTGCACGCTTCATGATGCCCGCCACCACGGCACAGTTCAGCGCGTTCAGGTTCATCCCTGCCACTTGTCCGTCATAAAGGATGTTGATCGCCTTGATGGGCTCGTCCGTCATTTGGCCGATGAACGCCCCCAGATGCCCCGAGAGTTTGATCCAAGGCCCCATCACAAGCGCTTCTTCGGCGGTGACGGAAGGCATGTTCAGCGCGTTGGTCACGGCACCTGTCAGCAGGTAATCCGACATCTGTTCCGCAACCTGAAGCGCCACGTTTTCCTGCGCTTCGGACGTGGCCGCACCAAGGTGAGGTGTGCAGACCACATTCGGCAAACCGAAAAGCGGGTTTTCAATGGCTGGTTCCTGTTTGAACACGTCAAAGGCGGCACCCGCGACATGGCCGGATTTCAGGGCCTCTGCGAGCGCTTCTTCGTCCACCAGACCACCACGTGCACAGTTGATGATCCGCACGCCCTTTTTGGTCTTGGCGAGCGCTTCTTTCGACAGAATATTCGCCGTCTGCTCGGTGTAGGGCACATGCAGCGTGATGAAATCCGCGCGGGCAAGCAGATCGTCAAGCTCAACCTTTTCGACGCCCATTTTCTGGGCCTTTTCTTCGCCTAGGAAGGGGTCATAGGCGATGACTTTCATCTTTAACCCGCGTGCACGGTCGCAGACAATGCCACCGATGTTGCCAGCGCCGATGACGCCAAGGGTCTTGCCCGTCAGTTCTACGCCCATGAATTTCGACTTTTCCCATTTGCCTGCATGCGTGGAGGCAGATGCTTCGGGGATCTGGCGCGCGACGGCGAACATCATCGCGATGGCGTGCTCGGCGGTGGTGATCATGTTGCCGAAAGGCGTGTTCATGACGATCACACCTTTTTTCGACGCGGCGTCCTTGTCGATGTTGTCGGTGCCGATACCAGCGCGCGCGATCACTTTGAGGTTGGTCGCGTTTTCGAGGATTTTCTCGGTGACTTTGGTGGCCGACCGGATGGCAAGACCATCGTAGTCGCCGATGACAGCGGCCAGCTTGTCTTTGTCTTTACCCAGATCAGGCTGGAAATCGACCTCGATACCGCGGTCTTTGAAAATCTGAACGGCGGCGTCCGAGAGTTTATCGGAAATGAGAACTTTGGGGGCCATGTGTGGCGCTCCTTTTGTGAATAGAAGAGGGCGCGTGGGTTGTCACCCACCCTACGCAGGATCGGTAGGGTGGGTGACAACCCACACAGGGATCTTTTATGCGTTGATCTCGGACTCGAAAGCCCATGCGAGCCACGGCAGCATCGCTTCGATGTCCGAGGTTTCAACCGTACCGCCGCACCAGATACGCAAGCCCGGAGGGGCATCGCGATAGGCACCGACATCAAGTGCTACGTCTTCGTCCGCAAGTCGCTTGGCCACGGCCTTGGCAAAGGCAGCACCATCGGCGATGCGATCATCCGTGAACTTAAGGCACACGGATGTGTTGGATCGGGTTGCGGGGTCGGTCGCGAGAAAATCGATCCATTCGTGATCTTCGACGAACTGTGCAATCGCGGCGGTGTTGGCGTCTGCGCGGGCGATAAGCCCCTTAAGGCCACCCACGGCTTGCGCCCAATCAAGCGCCAGCAGGTAATCTTCGACACACAGCATGGAGGGCGTGTTAATCGTCTCGCCCTTGAATATGCCATCGATCAGCTTGCCGCCTTTGGTCAGGCGGAAAATTTTGGGCAAGGGCCATGCGGGAGTGTAATTCTCAAGCCGTTCAACCGCGCGGGGGCTGAGGATCAGCATGCCATGCGCCGCTTCACCACCAAGCACTTTCTGCCAGCTGAACGTTGTCACATCCAGCTTGTCCCACGGCAGATCCATCGCAAACGCGGCAGAGGTCGCGTCGCAAAGGGTCAGACCCTTGCGGTCGGCGGGAATGACATCGCCATTGGGCACGCGCACGCCGGAGGTGGTGCCGTTCCAGGTAAAGCAGACATCATTGTCGTAGTTCAGCTTTGCCATATCCACGATCTCGCCATAGTCGGCGGTGTGGACGGTATGTTCGATTTTCAGCTGTTTGACAGCATCCGTCACCCAGCCGGACCCGAATGATTCCCAAGCGACCATTTCAGCGGGGCGTTCGCCCAGCATGGTCCACATCGCCATCTCGTACGCGCCGGTATCGGATGCGGGCACGATGCCGATTTTATAATCAGCAGGCACACCCAGAACCTCGCGTGTCGTCTCGATCGCCTCAAGCAGCTTGGCCTTGCCGGGGGCAGCGCGGTGGCTGCGGCCCAAAGGCGCGCTGGCAAGCTTGGTCAGGTCATATACAGGGGGTTTGGCACAGGGGCCGGAGGAGAAACGCGGATTAGCCGGCCGCGTGGTAGGTATTGTCATAGCCATTTAAGCTACCCTTTCAGATAAGCGCCCTTCGTTGGGGAAGGGTGTCCCACCGCTGCGTCTAGAGCGGCGCATGGTCTGGCACAAGCCGGAAAACAGCGTTAGAACGCCGCTTGAAAGCCTTTTTACGACAGCCATGGCGCGGATCGGAAACTTGAAGATGCATAGTGTGACCTTTTTAACCTCTCCGGACCGCCCAAGGCTTGATCCTGCACTGGTCGATAGTCTGCGCAATGCCTGGGGCGGAGGCGACGCAATCTGGCTGGCCCCAGACGAAGCAGCGACCTTTGACATGAAACGGATGCCGGGCAACCGCTGGGATGTGTGGGCGGAATGTCAGGGCATGGGGGTGGATCTGGTGATCGTGCCAACCGCGGGGCGGCGCAAGAAGATGTTGCTGGCCGATATGGACAGCACCATGATCCAGCAAGAATGTATTGACGAGCTGGCCGACGAGGCCGGCGTGGGTGCACGGGTCAAGGAAATCACAGCGCGGGCCATGAACGGCGAGCTGGATTTCGAAGGTGCCCTGCGAGAACGCGTTGGCCTGCTGCAAGGCCTGGACGCGGCGGTGATCGAACGCGTGCTGGACCAGCGGATCACGCATATGCCGGGGGGCAAGACCCTGCTTGCAACGATGAAGGCGCAAGGGGCCTATGCGGCGCTGGTGTCGGGCGGGTTCACCGCATTTACGCAATCGGTGGCAGACGCGCTTGGCTTTGATGAGAACCGCGCGAATACTTTGGGCGTCGCGGACGGCAAACTGACCGGAGAGGTCGCCGATCCGATCCTGGGCAAGCAGGCCAAGGTCGACGCGCTGGAGGACATCACCGCGCGGCTGGGGCTGGCAGAAGCTGACGTGATCGCTGTGGGGGATGGCGCGAATGATCTGGGGATGCTGCACCGTGCGGGTTTGGGCGTCGCGCTGCACGCAAAGCCTGCGGTGGCAGCGGAATGTGACATCCGAATCAACTTTGGTGATCTCACGGCGCTGCTATACATTCAGGGATATGCCAAGGATATGTTTGCCCCCGGCTGATCCGTGCATGGGGCGCTGCCCCATACCCCGGGATTTTTCACCATTTGGAAGAAGCCGGTGCCTTAAGTGAAGCTGGCAGCCGGTTTGAGGGAACCCGTGATGATCCCGCGCCGGTTTTCGATGGGCGCGTTACGGTATTTCAGGGCTTCGGGGTGGGCAGGATCAAGTGCGCCGAGTTTCACCAGAATCGAGGCTATCGCGCATTCTGCGGCGCGTTTGGTTCCGCAGGCTGCCTTGAGCGCTATGCCAAGCTTCCGGTCTGGCAGAATGGCAATGAAGAAGCCTTCGGCCCCGGTTTTCAGTGCGACTTTGCCGTTCATCGCGCGCATCAGGTTGGTGCACGCGCGGGTTTCTCCTGCCACCAGCTCCGGGTGGAGGCGCATCGCCTGATGCAAGCGTGCTTCGGCAGATCCGTCCGGGGCGGCAGCGAAATGGGCCATCGCGCGGGCCATTCCGTGAAGGGTCGTGGCGAAATTCGGGACAGAGCAGCCATCAATCCCATACCCCGGCGAGGTGAGGCCCGTTACGTCCTCGAACGCTTCCAGACAGGCACGTTGAACGGGGTGATCGGGCTTTTCATAGTCGCCGTCGCCCCCAAGATGCCGATTGACCGTCAGAAAACCGGCGTGTTTGCCCGAACATTCGTGATGGACCTGGCATGGTTTTTCATGCGCGCGTATCAGCGCATTGCGGGCGTCGATATCGCCTGGCTCGGCCGGGCCGCAGCGAAAATCATTGTCATTCAAACCGATGCTGTCGAGCCATGCGTTGACCAGCCCGGTGTGCAACGCGGCGGCCTGGTGCGACGCGCAAGCCAGCGCCAGATGTTTGGCCCCCAGCCCCACGGCATCCGCTGCACCAGAGCGGATCAGGGGCAAGGCCTGAATCATCTTGGCCGACGATCTGGGCAGTACAATCGTCTCTGGATCGCCCCACGCGTGGACGATTTGACCACTGTCGTCACAGACCACCGCATGACCGGAATGGACGCTTTCAAGAAACGGGCCGCGCCAGATTTCTGCGAAGGGGGCTGCCTGGGTCATAATTCATCCTTTTCGTGGGCGAATTCCTGCCAATCAGGGTTTCGCCGGTCGCCTGTTTGGCGTTAATATGCTTGTTGTCGAGAGAAATACAGTTCCTTTACAAGAACGCCTCCCGAAGGGCTGCCATTGGGAACTGACAGAGATATTGAGGTTAACGGCGGCTGGAGGCTGTAAGAATGTTGAATTTGAAGACGATTGGTTTTGCTGTGGCGACCGCAGGTTTTGCGGTAAGCTTTGGGGCCGGCAGCGTTATCGCGCAGGAGCAAAGCACAAACCGTGTTGCAGCCGAAACCGATTGGAGCGTTTTCGTCGAAGACAACCCGACCGAATGCTGGGGTGTCTCGACGCCGAAGGAAACCGTAAACTCTCGTGACGGGCGCGTTGTGGCGGTGAATCGGGGACAGACGCTTTTGATGGTGTTTTACCGCCCCAGTGCGGGGGCGAATGGACAGGTCGCCTTTACCGGGGGATACCCCTTTGCCTCCGGATCGACCGTGAATCTGAACATCAGCGGCACCACGTTCGAACTGTTTACCGAAGGCGAGTGGGCATGGCCTGCCACTTCGGATGATGACGGCAAGATCATCGCGGCGATGAAGCGCGGTGCGGATGCTGTTCTGACCGGTAAATCCGGGCGCGGCACCCAGACAAAAGACACATTTTCGCTTTTGGGTTTCACCGCTGCAGTGGAAGATGCGGCCAAACGCTGCGGCGGCTGAACGTCTGATCCTGTGTCAGCAATGGCCGCGACGGGTCTGACGTTGCGCTTTTAAGGCGTTTACGCTTGCGTTTCGGTGCCAATGCGCAAGGGACGCCCAGCGTTTCCTTTTGTTTCGCGTATGAATACCTATATAGAGCGGTCAAACCGATGAACGCTGGAGAATCCCTCATGTCTGCGACTGCGCCGATCACTCAAGACGTTATGACCATCCCGCGCAAAGCTTCGGAAGGGCCGACTAATCTTGTCGGCCTGACGCGCGAAGCCATGCGCGAGGCGTTGATCGCAATCGGCACGCCGGAAAAGCAGGCCAAGATGCGTGTGGGGCAGATCTGGCAGTGGATTTATCAATGGGGCACGCGGGATTTCGCCAACATGACGAACCTGTCAAAGGCATTGCGTGCCGAGCTGGCCGAGAAATTTGTGATTAAGGTGCCTGAGGTCGTCACCAAACAGGTGTCAGACGATGGCACGCGCAAATACCTGGTGCGGATTGCGGGCGGGCACGAAGTTGAGGTGGTATATATTCCCGAAGACGGGCGCGGCACGCTTTGTGTCAGCTCTCAGGTAGGGTGCACGCTGACCTGTTCGTTCTGTCATACGGGCACCCAAAAGCTGGTACGCAATCTGACGGCGGCCGAAATTATCGGGCAGGTCATGGTTGCACGGGATGATCTGGGCGAATGGCCTGTGCCGGGCACAATTACCGAAGCCCCCCGTTTGCTGTCGAATGTTGTTTTGATGGGCATGGGCGAGCCGCTTTACAACTTTGAGAATGTGCGGGACGCGATGAAGATCGCGATGGATCCCGAAGGTATCCAACTGTCGCGCCGCCGCATTACCCTGTCTACGTCGGGTGTGGTGCCAGAGATCGCGCGCACCGCGCAGGAAATCGGCTGCCAACTGGCCGTCTCGTTTCACGCCACCACAGACGAGGTGCGTGACAAGCTGGTGCCTATCAACAAGCGCTGGAATATAGCAGAGCTGATAGAGGCGCTGCGCAGCTATCCAAAGGTCAGCAATTCCGAACGCATTACCTTTGAATATGTCATGCTGGACGGTGTGAACGACAGCGATGCAGACGCGTACCGTCTGATTGATCTGATCCGGGGCATTCCCGCCAAGATCAACCTTATTCCCTTCAATGAGTGGCCCGGTGCGCCTTA
Source organism: uncultured Alphaproteobacteria bacterium (assembly GCA_963728645.1). GTDB lineage: Bacteria > Pseudomonadota > Alphaproteobacteria > Rhodobacterales > Rhodobacteraceae > Sulfitobacter. The sequence goes on from CAVSLU010000006.1 coordinate 108,016, forward strand.
CAAACGTTCGTCAAACAACCGGATTCGTGCCTTTGCCGAAATCGTCTATCAGGCGGGATACGCGTCGCCGGTGCGCAAACCGCGTGGCGAAGATATCATGGCCGCATGTGGTCAGTTGAAATCAGCGACGGAGCGCGAGCGCAAATCACGCAAGCAAATTGCAGCAGACGCCGGGATCAACCCATAGACATTTCCGTGTCTCGCGGATCCATCATGCCTTCCTTGATGCCATAGTGAATAAGCAGCAAGTTGACGGGATATGCGGCTATCAGACCAATAGTCAGTGAAATGATGATCGATGACCAAAAGCGAATGTCGCCCATCATCGCTTGGCCCGCGAGGGTCAGATCGACACCAATCGCGACCAGCTCCATCACTGCGATACTGGGCGTTTCGGACAAAAACGCGTCTTTCAACGCGCTTTTCAGCCCAACCCCATCCTGCATAAGCGGCCCTACGGTCAGGGCTATGCCCGCCAGATAGGCCAGCACGAAGGTGACGATCGCCGTCGTGAGGTTTGTCGCCGCAAAAACACCGACAGCGACAATCACGCCTGTGATTTCACCCAAACCGCAGCCGGAATAGCAATGTGCGACAGACCTGAAGCCGCGCCGCCAAAGCGAATCGTCCGGAATCTCTTTGCGACCGGTGCGGGTGTAAATCAGCAGACCAAGCGGGCCAGAATAGAAAACCGTCAATGACCAGACCAGTTTCATCAATGATCCCAGATGGCTGTTGCGGGTGCGCAAGTCATGTATCACCCAGATCAGACTGGGCACCATCAGCATCGCCCATACGATCAGGAACCACGGGCTGCTGATGATCTGTTCGATGATTTGCATGTCTTCCCCCGCGCCTCTGGTTAGACTTCATAAACGCGAAGCCCGAAAATCTGTTCCGAAACACCGCCAAACCAACGCACATAAACAAGGCGGTACGGCCCTGAAATGACCCATTTGCGGCCACAGTTCAGAATGATTTAAGACATGATCCCGCAGGATATTGTTTCCAAAGAAACCACGATAAGGAACATATTCCATGTCCATCATTATCAAGAACGACGCTTTCGTCACCGCCGAGGTGCTGTCGCTTGTTACCCGCGAACGCCAGCGGGCCTTGTCATACCGCGAATGGACCCATCGCCTTGCCGGATATGGCTACAGCGTGCGCGCCACCGAACAGGGTGCCATCTTGGAAACACTGCCGCACCATGTCGAAGTTTGCGCGCTCCCTGCCGAGCTTTGCTTCTGATCCTTGGGTTCACGACCCGCGAAAAGCTATCTGCCGGGCACTTCACTGCGTGGGGGGGCGGTTTCCCAGTTTTCGATCAGGTGCATCGCTTCGTCGGCAGTCTCGACGAATTGAAACAGCTCTAGATCCTGCTCCGAGATGGTGCCAGCGTCCGCCAGGGCCTCCCAGTTTATGATCTTTTCCCAAAACGCCCGCCCGAACAGCAAAAACGGGACGCGCGACATGCGGCCGGTCTGGATCAGCGTCAGCGCCTCGAATGTTTCGTCCAACGTGCCAAAGCCACCCGGAAAAACACAGATGGCCCGTGCACGCATCAGAAAATGCATCTTGCGGATCGCGAAATAGTGAAAGTTGAAACACAGGTCGGGTGTAACATAGGCATTCGGAGCCTGTTCAAATGGCAGAACGATATTCAACCCGATCGACGCGCCCCCGGCGTCCGCCGCACCGCGATTGCCCGCCTCCATCACACCCGGACCGCCACCCGTGACGATGACGTTTTCCTGACCATCGCTTTGCATTGATTTCAATGTCATCAGCCGCGCAAATTCGCGGGCTTCATCATAAAAATGCGACAGCTCGGCCAGGGTTTTGGTCCGGGCGGTATCTTTCCGCGCGGGTTCGGGAATACGCGCACCGCCGAACAACACGATTGTTGACGTGATGCCATGCGCATCCAGCCCGATTTCGGGTTTGAGCAACTCCAGTTGCAGCCGCACGGGGCGCAGTTCATCGCGGCACATGAATTCGTCATCCGTGAACGCCAGCCGATAGGCCGGCGCACGGGTTTGCGGCGTATCTGGAACATCTTTGGCCTTGGCGCTATCGGCCACGGCACCGCGCAACGGATGGCGGGTAGTTTCGGTCATCATGCTCTCCGGTCATAGGATGGCGCCATGCGCCGTTTCAGCGCAACATGCCCTTGTTTTCAACAAATGGCCACGGGCAGGCGCGACGATTGCGCGTCTGGCCCATCAAGGGTATAGCCAAGCCCAACAATAGACCCCTTATTCCGGAGCCAGCCTATGCCCAATGCCCACCTTGAAACCGCCATCGAAGCCGCTTGGGATGCCCGCGATTCCATCACCTCTGCCACCACGGGCGAAACGCGTGATGCCATCGAAGAGACGCTGAACGCGCTTGACAGTGGCAAGCCTTAGGGTGGCCGAACGTCAGGAAAGCGGCGACTGGCACGTGAACCAGTGGGCGAAAAAGGCGGTTTTGCTGGGGTTCCGGATCAAGGACATGGAGCATCAGGAAGGCGGCCCGCAAGGGGCCGGCTGGTGGGACAAGGTAGACAGCAAATTCAAGGGCTGGGGCGATGATCAGTGGAAACAGGCAGGCTTTCGCGCCGTGCCGAACTGCGTCGTGCGCCGCTCGGCCTATATCGCACCGGGCGTGGTGCTGATGCCGTCTTTCGTGAACATCGGCGCCTATGTCGACAGCGGCACCATGGTCGACACCTGGGCTACCGTCGGATCCTGTGCGCAGATCGGCAAGAACGTGCATCTGTCTGGCGGCGTTGGCATCGGCGGCGTGCTAGAGCCGATGCAGGCAGGCCCGACGATCATCGAAGACAACTGCTTTATCGGGGCCCGGTCCGAGGTGGTCGAGGGCTGCATCGTGCGCGAAGGCTCTGTCTTGGGTATGGGGGTGTTCATCGGCCAGTCGACCAAGATCCTTGACCGCGAAACCGGCGAAGTCATGTACGGCGAGGTTCCCGCAGGGTCGGTTGTCGTAGCGGGCACGATGCCCTCGAAGAACGGCGTTAACCTTTATTGCGCCGTCATCGTAAAGCGGGTGGACGAGCAGGACACGCTCAAAAACATCAATCAACGAACTGTTGCGCGACTAGACCGGAACGAAAGCGCATCCTTGGCGGTTTGTGCCCGTGGGATATCAACAAAAAGGATGCGCAAATGGGACTGGGATTGATAGGATCGATCATTGTTGGGGGACTTGCAGGTTGGATTGCCAGCATGATCATGAAAGCCGACACCGGAATTCTGGCCAATATCGGGCTGGGAATTCTGGGTGCCGTTGTGCTGAATTTCCTGTTGGGGCTGTTGAACATCTACGCATCTGATGCGTGGATCACCCAGCTTTTTGTCGGATTGATCGGTGCCTGTCTGGTCATCTGGGCATGGCGGGGCCTGCGCGGTCGCAGCTGACCCTTTTCAGACGCGCCGGAACAAGATAGGGCTGCCGCATCCTAGCGCGGTGGCCTTTTTCATGTCTGACCAGAAGAAACCCAAGAAACCATCCCGCCAGCAGGTTTATACCTTGCTGGTGGAAATCGGTCGTAAAGACGGCGACGGTCTGCCTGACAAGGCCACCGGTGCCGCGCTGATGTGCTTTGCCTCCGGCATAGACGAGGCCGAAGCCGTGCGCGAAACCGTGGCAATCCTAAAGCAGGCCGACACCAATCCGCTGGATGTGACCGGCTATGGCACGCTGGCCGAGCGCGAAGCCGAAGGCCACGAAATCGACGAAGAAGAACGCGCACTGATGGCGCGGGCGCTGGACGAAAATTCCGTGATTGTCGCCCAGATGACCCCGTTTTTCGATTGATCAGGCCGCCCGGCGGCTGGCCAGTGTGACCGCTTCAAACCACTTGAGAATCGAATGGGCGGGCTGACCGTGTTCGGGCAACAAATTACGATCAAGCCCTGCCAAGATGCTGCTTGCCAATTGCACCTGCTGACGCCGGATGCGCCCGATATAAAGGCTTTCCAGCAGCGTCCCGGCGGCCAACATCGTCTCGTGTCCGGGCAGCAAAAGCTGGCGATAGGTGATGGTCTGTCCCGTGGTTTCCTTTAGCGCGGCAAATCCGTTGACCAAATGGCGCGCCGGAACAAGCACGGCTTCTTTGTTGAACAGATATTCCACCTCTGGCCCGTCGATCACAAGCCGCTGGTCAGGCGCAACGATGATGTCCTGTTGCAACCCGAAATAGGGTGCGCGCAGGCGGACAGGCGCATAGCTGCCGCGGGCCGGAACCGTGCGCGAGACGCTGTGCAAGACAGGGACAACGCTGGCGTCTTCGGTCAGGACAGTATCGCCGCGCTGAAGTTGCGACACGGGTTTATAGCCCCAGGGCGTCGCAATCGGGGTCGAAGGCACCAACGTCGGCATCGGCCCCAACGGTTCGATCCGGTTGGACAGCGCCGCAAAAATCACATCGGGGGCAAAGGTCTGATCCCCGATGTCAGTCTGGCGGCCCAGCATCATGTTGCGTAAATCCTCAATCAGGATTGGCGTAGGATTGTGAACCGGCACGGTGACGATCCGGTTGTTTTCAGGCTGCTCAAGCGCCAGACGCCCCCATTTCGCCGTGCTGTCCCACGAGTATGTGATGCGAAGCACGTCACTGCGTCCACTGTCCTTGTGCTGAATCGCAGCGTGGGTGATGTCATCGCCCTGCACCAGCACCAGCGCAATACCTCCGCCGGGGATTGCCTGAAACGTCAGGCTGCGCGGCCATGGAAAGGTGGATTTGTACCCCAGCAGCAATTGCGGCCGCCCGTCAGGGGCCTGGCGCGTCTCGAACATGATGCTGCCGGATGTCAACATATCATCGGGACGCGTGCCGCAGGCCGGGGTTGCCTGTTTATCGTGTCCAAGGCCCAGAACCGAAAACCGGCGGTCCGTGTGGTCTGCGATCGAAAGCCACGCCATCGGTCAGGCCACCATGCCCGAGCGCAACAAATCCGCCTCGAACCGTCTGAGCGTCCGGCGCACCGAAGGGGAATAGCCGCGCCCGGTTTCAGGGTCTATCTCGGGAAAGATCGCACAGATTTCGTCGACGATCGCGGGCTCGAAGCTTTTGCTGGTTTGCGGCCCGGGCAGATAGCTTTCAGTTTCAAGCCCTTCGGAAAAGACGACCTGATGGCGGTCAAACATCAGGTGTACATATTCCACCTCACCGCCCTCGCGGCGGGTGACAGACCTGTCGTTGACAAGGTCGCGGGCGGCAATCAGGACTTCGGCCTCGCCAAACAGGATTTCGGCCAGACTGTCACGGATCAGCACCCGGTGCAGGGGGGACACCAGCAGATCGCGGTGGGCCCCAAACGTGCCCGCGCGGATGTGAATGGGCGCAAAGGCCCCGGTCGCTGCTACCGTGCGAACCCCAATCCAGCGCAACGGCTGGGGCCCGTCATCCTGCGTCAAGACCAGATCGCCCGGCACCAGCGTCTCGGCCGCCCGTTCCCCTTGCGGTGTCGCAATCAACGTGCCAGCCACAAAACAAGGGATTGAGGTGGCATTGACCATCCCGACGTCGCTGCTTGATCCGTCTGTGGCCGTATAGGTAAAGTTAAAGTTCTCGACATCGCCATCGCCATTGACGGTCAGGGTGCCGTTTGCGTTCAGCGTGACAGTCTGGCCGGTCGGCAAATGGATCTGGCCACCGACTGTTGCCGCTTGGCCATTGATTTGCGTGATCGTCAACAGATTGTCAGTCGCGCTGACATCGTTGCCGAGCACGTCAATCACCCGGCTGCCTGTCGCATTCACGAAAACACTGTCCTCGACCGCAACCATATCGGTCTGGACCGAATCTGCGGCGATCATCACATTGGAATCATAGCTTAAATCGCTCACATCGGCGATGGCGATGCGGATCGAGTTTGTGACATCGGGATTGACTTTCATCGTCAACGACATCGTGATCGTAAAGCCGTCCATCTCGGTGTTGTAGGTGTCAGAAGAGTTATCAACATACATGTTGATGTTGTTGGCCGTGTTGATGTTGCCCGGATCCGTGTCACCGTTGCCGACGGCAAGCGGAACCTGTTGGCCGTTGATCCATACACCAAAGAAATCCTGATAGATCGAGTTCTGGAATTCCGGATATTCCTCGGAGGAGAAGACGAATTTCATCGTCATCAGCCCGCTGTCAGGCGTAAAGTCGACGTCCAGAATGGAGGCATCGTAGGTGTAGGTTCCCGCAGCAGTGTTCAACTGGTTGTTGAAATCCGTGCCAGAGGTGTTTGTCGACGTGCTTGCCGATCGGTTGGCATCCCAAAAGGAGTTGGTTACATCTTCGGCATACCCTGTCGACATGATGACGCCGGTGTCGCTGGGTGCCACGCCGGGCATCACGGACTCTGCATTCGTGTAAATGCCGGCGCTGCGGCTATCGCCGTAATAGGTGGCGTTGTTCACAGTAACACCATCGCCGAAAATCGTATTGGCGAGATCGTTGGCGTTCGTGCCCTCGCGCATCGTCTGGATCGGAACTTCTCTTGCTAGTACCATACCTGCTGCCCCATACGTTCAGGTGAGGCAGCACAGATCAGCATGATCCAGCACGGAATGACCCCCGTGTTTGATCTGTTTTTTTCTGGATGGATGACCCGGTTTTCCGGTGTCATGCCTGCTGATGCCCTGCCTCGGGTCGAATTATATCCACAGGTTAGCATGATATTTAGGAGGATGTTAACGTTTTCGTGCATCTGCCCCTTGGCACCGCGCCTTTTTCGCCACAAGTCTAGGGACATCACCAAAATGACCCGCCAAGGAGCCTTTGAATGTCCGCGATAGACCCTGTCGATCTTACTGCAAAACTGGTGCGCTGCCCGTCGGTCACGCCTGCCGATGCCGGGGCGCTGACTGTTCTTTATGATCTGTTAAGCGATGCGGGCTTTGACTGTGCCTGGGCGGATCGCGGCGGCATCCGCAACCTTTTCGCGCGATGGGGCAAGAAGGGAAATACGAAGTGTTTCGGCTTTAACGGCCATACCGATGTCGTCCCCATCGGCAACGAGGCGGACTGGACCTTTCCGCCCTTCGGGGCCGAAATCAAAGATGGCGTGATGTATGGGCGGGGCACCACGGATATGAAATCGGGTGTTGCCGCCTTTGCCGCAGCCGCCATCGATTTCGTGCGTACCACACCGCCTGACGGGTCTATCGTGCTGGCCATCACCGGCGACGAAGAGGCCGAGGGTGTGGACGGCACGCTGGCGCTACTGGACTACATGGAGAAGGCCGGCGAACGCATGGACGTTTGCCTGGTGGGCGAACCCACCTGCCCCAACAAAATGGGCGAGATGATCAAGATCGGGCGGCGCGGATCATTGAACGCGCATTTCAGGGTGATCGGCAAACAGGGACACGCAGCCTATCCCCATCGTGCCAACAACCCCCTGCCCGCCATGATGCGCCTGATGGATCAGCTTGCCTCGCATCCGCTGGATGACGGCACCGACCATTTCGATCCGTCCACGCTGGCCATTGTGACGGTGGACACAGGCAATCCGGCGACCAACGTCATTCCTGCCGAATGCCGTGCGACGGTAAATATCCGCTTTAATGATACCCACTCCGGCGAGAGCCTGACCGATTGGCTCGAAGAACAGGCCGCCGCCATCCGCGCCGCCTTTGACGTCCAGATTGAGCTTCGGGTCAAGATTTCAGGCGAAAGTTTCATCACGCCACCGGGCGACTTGTCTGCCTTGGTTGCCGGTGCCGTGGCGGCGGAAACGGGCGTGACGCCTGAACTCTCTACCTCGGGGGGGACATCGGACGCACGGTTTGTCAAAAGCCACTGCCCTGTTGTCGAATTCGGCCTTGTCGGTCAGTCGATGCACGCCGTTGATGAAAACGTCGAGGTTGCGCAGATCCATCAGCTCAAGGCGATCTATACCCGCATTCTGGGGGATTATTTCGCATGACCCTGCATATCGGCGAAACCAACGACCTTGCCAGTTGCCACCTTCTGCGGCGCATTGTGTTCATCGAAGAACAAGGCGTGTCAGAGGCGGACGAACTTGACGATCAAGATGACCGCGCCACCCATTTTCTGGCAACCGAGGAAGACATCCCCATCGGCACCGCGCGGATGCTGATCAGCGGCGACACGGCCAAGATCGGCAGGGTCTGTGTGCTGATGTCGCACCGCGGTACGGGTCTGGGTGCGGCGCTGATCCGCACGGCGGTGGATGCCGCCCGCAAGGAACCCGGTGTGCGGTTTGCCAAGCTGGGGGCGCAGGTGCATGCGATGGGGTTTTACGAAAAGCTGGGCTTTGTGGCACAAGGCCCCGTCTATGACGATGCAGGGATCGATCACCGCGATATGGTACTGACCCTTTGAACAAGACGCTGGTGATCATGCTCAAGGAACCGCGCCCCGGTCGGGTGAAAACGCGCCTTGGCCGCGATCTGGGCATGACTGCGGCGGCTTGGTGGTTCCGCCACCATGCGCGGGCCGTGATTCTCCGCCTGCAAGATCCGCGCTGGCAGGTGGTGTTGGCCGTCACACCCGACCGTGCCGGAGTGGCAAGCCGTGTCTGGCCCGCGCATCTGCCGCGCTGGCCGCAGGGCAGCGGCAATCTGGGCGACAGAATGGCCCGTATGCTGCGCACCGCCCCGCCTGGCCCCGTCTGCGTGATCGGAGCGGACATTCCGGGCATTAAACGCGCGGATATTGCGGATGCGTTTCGCGCGCTTGGGGCCAATGATGCGGTTTTCGGGCCCGCCACGGATGGCGGATATTGGTTGGTCGGCCTGAAACGTGCACGGCCCCAGCCGCCGCGTTTTTTTGACAATGTGCGTTGGTCAACCCGGCATGCCCTGGCCGATACCATCGCAACGCTGCCCGATCACCGCATTGGGCTGATCGCAACGCTGCGCGACGTCGATACCCAAGACGATTTGCCCATGACGAAGGCGGGTGCGCGTGCTACCTGCTGAGGTATGAGCAAAATACCCTCCAAGCCCGAAATCCTTGACTGGATCGCCGCCAACCCCACCCTGACCGCCAAGCGCGACATCGCCAAGGCCTTTGGGATCAAAGGGGCTGCGCGGATCGATCTGAAACGCGTGTTGAAAGAGCTTGAAAACGAAGGCCACCTTGAGAAACGCAAACGCAGCTATCAAGATCCGGATCGTCTGCCGCCCGTGTCCGTGTTGCAGGTCACCGGACCCGACAAGGACGGGGATCTTTTCGCCAAGCCGATAGAATGGGAAGGGTCGGGCAAGGAGCCTGTCGTTCTGCTGATCCCGCGTGCGTCTGATCCTGCGATGGGGGCTGGCGACCGCATTCTGGCCCGGCTGACGCTGGTCAAGGGCGACAATCATCACTACGAGGCACGGCTGATCCGGCGCATTGGCGCGACCCCGCAACGCGTGGTCGGGATTTTTCGCAAGACCACCGAAGGCGGGCGGATCGTCCCCATCGACAAAGGGGCCGACAAGGAATGGTCGGTCGCCACAGACGCCACCCACGGTGCCCGCGACGGAGAGTTGGTCGAGGCGGAGCAGGCAGGCCCCAAGGGCCGGATGGGCATGCCGCGTGCGCGGATCGTCGAACGTTTGGGCGATCCGTCTGCGCCCAAAGCAGTTTCGTTGATTGCGATCCATCAGCATGGCATCCCCGACAGCTTTCCCGACGATGTGCTGGCGCAGGCCGATGCAGCCAAGCCCATCGGCCTGAAAGGCCGCGAGGACATGCGGGACATGCCGCTGATCACGATCGACCCGTCCGATGCACGCGACCACGACGATGCCTGCTATGCGCACGCTGACGAAGATCCCAAGAACCAAGGCGGCCACGTGATCTGGGTCGCGATCGCGGATGTGGCCGCCTATGTCACACCCGGATCTGCGCTGGACCGCGAGGCGCGCAAGCGGGGCAATTCAACCTACTTTCCCGACCGCGTCGTGCCCATGCTGCCAGACCGTCTTTCGGGCGATCTATGTTCGCTTCACGAAGGCGTACCACGTGCCTGCATCGCGGTTCGCATGGTGCTGGATCCCAACGGCGAAAAGATCGGCCATAGCTTTCACCGCGGGCTTATGCGGTCGCCCGCGTCACTGCACTACGAAGAGGTTCAGGCGGCCATCGACGGTCATCCCAACGACCGCACGGGCCCCTTGCTGGAGCCGGTGCTGAAACCTCTTTATGCGGCATACGCGGCTCTGAAAAAAGCACGGGGCCAGCGTCAGCCGCTGGATCTGGATCTGCCCGAACGGAGGATCGAGCTGGCCGAGGATGGCAAGGTAAGGTCGGTCAACTTCAGGGAACGGCTGGATGCGCACAAGCTGATCGAAGAATTCATGGTGTTGGCAAATGTCGCTGCGGCTGAAACGCTGCTGGCGAAAAAGACGCCGCTGTTATACCGAATCCACGAAGAACCATCGCCCGCCAAACTGGATGCCCTGCGCGAGACGGCACAGGCATCAGGCTTTACGCTGGCCAAAGGGCAGGTGCTGCACACGCGGCATCTGAACAAACTGCTGAACGATGCGGCGGGCACAGATGATGCCGAGCTGATCAATCTTTCAACCCTCCGGTCCATGACGCAAGCCTATTACGGGCCGGCGCATATCGGGCATTTCGGCCTCGCGCTGCGGTCATATGCGCATTTCACCTCGCCGATCCGGCGATATGCGGATCTGATCGTACATCGCGCACTGATCACCGCGCATGGCTGGGGCAAAGACGGCCTGAGCCAAACCGACATTGAAGAGATCGAACAGACGGGCGCGCATATCTCGGATACCGAACGCCGCTCCATGACCGCCGAGCGAGATACGACGGATCGCTATCTGGCGTCTTACCTGTCGGAACGTGTCGGCACCGAATTTGCCGGTCGCATCAGCGGCGTTGCCCGATTTGGCGCGTTCGTGAAGCTTGACGAAACCGGCGCGGACGGGTTGCTGCCGATCCGCACATTGGGTCGTGAATACTTTCATTTCGACCAAGAGGCGGGCACGCTGATGGGGTCTGATACCGGCCTGACCATCGGCGTCGGCCAACGGGTAACCGTCCGCCTGACAGAGGCCGTGCCGGTTACGGGCGGTATCGCGCTTGAGCTTTTGACACTTGAAGGGAACGCGCTGCCACAAGGCGGGCGGGGCGGGCGCAATCCGGCCGGACGCACCAACCCAAAGCGCGGTTCGACCAAGGCAAAGCGAAAGGCCGACAAGATAAAGCGCAAGGTCAAGCGCACGCGGCGGTAGGGCGCGCATCTGTCAGATCGGCCTTTCTGAAGAATGAATTTGCGCTTAGGATTTTGTTCAACCGGGCAAAGGAATGGCACATGAAACAAGTTCAGATGTGGCTGCGGACCAGCGCGATGACAGTGGCGTTGACAGGCGTTTTTGCGGGCCTTTCGACCGGCGCGGTCGGTGCAGCGGTGGCATGCGGTGTTCCCCCAACAGGCGGTCTTGCCACCGATCGCCCCGCGCACCCCAAGACGACGGCAGGCTTGCAGGCCTGGCTGACAGGTTTCCAAGCCCGCGCCACAGCAGAGGGAATATCGGCAGACGTCTATGAGGCCGCCATGCGCGACGTCCGCTATGATGCGAACGTGATCCTGCGCGACTGCAACCAGTCAGAGTTCACCAAGACGATCTGGGACTACCTTGAAACCGCAACCTCGGACCAACGCATCGCCAACGGCAGGCGGGCATTGGAACAAAACCACATTGCATTGGAACAGATAGAAAAGACCTATGGCGTCGAAAAGGAAGTCGTCGTCGCGATTTGGGGACTTGAAAGCGCCTATGGCACATTCAGGGGCAGCGACAGCGTGCTGACGTCCCTTGCAACGCTTGCCTATGATGGGCGGCGGCGCGACTTTTTTGAGGCCGAGTTGTTGGATGCACTGCGGATATTACAGGCCGGTGATACGGTTCCCGCGCGTTTGACAGGCAGTTGGGCAGGGGCAATGGGGCACACGCAATTCATGCCCTCGTCGTTTCAGCTTTATGCGGTGGACTTTACGGGCGACAAAAAGCGCGACATCTGGGGCGACGACCCGCGCGATGCGCTTGCTTCAACGGCCGCCTACCTTAGACATTTTGGGTGGGTCTATGGGCAACCTTGGGGCGTTGAAGTGGTCCTGCCAGACGGCTTTGACTATCTTCTGGCCAATCGCGACGTGCGCAAGACCGCGGCAGAATGGGCCGCGCTTGGTGTGCTGGACGCCCGTGGTCACGCCCTGCCCGACCACGGGCCCGCGTCGGTACTGCTGCCAGGCGGGGCCGAGGGGGCTGCGTTCCTGATCTTTGCCAATTTTGAGGCAATCGAACACTACAACACCGCAGATGCCTATGTGATCGGCGTCGGACATCTAAGCGACAGGATCGCGGGCGGTGGGCCGATTAGGCACGGCTGGCCCGTTTCAGATCGCGCGCTGAGCTTTGATGAACGGATCGAATTGCAAACCCGACTGACGGCCCTAGGCTTTGATACGGTCAAGATTGATGCAAAAATCGGCCCGTTGACAATCAATGCCGTGCGGAATTTTCAGGTGGCGCGCGGGCTTTTGCCCGATGGCTATGCCTCTTTGCGACCTGTTGGACCAGGTGCGCGCGGCTGAATGATTCAGAAAGCCGCAAGACCCATGTGGGTCTTGGGCATGCCTTCGGCGAGGATCTAGAACCATTTGGAATATGCGGTCAGCCCGGAGACATACCCCGAAGACGTTCAGACCGGCGGCGTAGAATTCGACGACTGTCAGCAGGCAGATAGAAATCGCGACAAGCATTGTCGCCACGGCAAGGATCGTGGGGCTGATCTGTTCGCGCAGGCCGATAAACATCTGCCAAGGCAGCGTTTTCTGACCGGCCGAGCCAACGAACAACACCACCACGACTTCGTCGAAGGACGTGATGAATGCGAAGAGCCCCCCCGAAATGACCCCCGGGAGGATCAACGGCATTTGTACCCTGAAAAAGGTCGTAACAGGGTTTGCGCCCATATTGGCCGCAGCACGCGTCAGGGATCGGTCAAACCCGACCAGCGTAGCGGTTACGGTGATGATGACAAAAGGGATGCCCAAAGCCGCGTGCGCCAGAACCACGCCAATATAGGTGCCTTGCAGGCCGACGCGGCTATAAAAGAAATACATGCCAGCCGCCGAAATGATCAGCGGTACGATCATTGGCGAAATCAGGATCGCCATGATGGCGCGCCGGAACGGGACGTGTTGCTGGCTAAGACCGATGGCCGCCAGGGTACCAAAACCTACGGACAGCAACGTCGCCGCCGGTGCAATCTTGACCGAGTTCCAGACCGCCCCCTGCCACGCGTCGCTCGTAAAGAAATCACGGTAGTGTTTGAGCGAATAGCCCGCCGGATCAAAGCGCAGCATTTCCGGTGTGAACGTAAAAAAGTTCTCTGCGTTGAAGCTGAGCGGGATGACAACGAGGATCGGTGTGATGAGAAACACAAGAATCGCGCCGCAGATCACACGGAACGCGAAGTGCCACAGAACCTGACCGGGGGTAAGATAGGGTGCGACCTTGGCGCGGTAGCGGCCCTCGTAGAGCCAGAAGCTGAACCAACTGAAGAACCAACCGAAAATCGCGCCGATCACCAGCGCGGGGATGCCGCCGATCAGGAAACCGACTATCGCCAGCAACACGACAGATCCCCAGCGTGCCGCCTGTTCCTGCTTGATGACCTGTGTCAGCAGGAACGCCAACGCACCCATTGCCACGGCACCGATAACGATCCCCAATAGACCGCTGCCTTGGGCTGTGCCGACAAAGAGCCCTGCAAAGGCACCGGCGGCCGCAACGACCGGAACGTAAAAGGAAACAGGTTTGCGAGAGATTGGTGTGAGTGCGACCATTGCTTCAGCCCCCCAGTTTCACGTTGTCGATGCCGACGATCTTGTCGTAGGCCCAGTAAAGCCCCAGCACGACGGCCAGCAGGATGGCACCAAGCGCCGCAGCCAGACCCCAGTTCAGGGAGCTTGAGATGTGATAGGCGATCCGGTTCGAGATGAACGTACCGGTGGTGCCACCCACGATTTCGGGTGTGATGTAGTACCCGATCGACAGGATGAACACGAGGATCGACCCCGCCCCGATCCCCGGAATGGATTGCGGGAAATATACCCGCCAGAACGCTGTCCAGTTTGTCGCACCAAGCGATTTTGCTGCACGCAGATAGCTTGGCTGGATGGTCTGCATGACCGAATAAAGCGGCAGGATCATGAACGGCAACAGAATGTGCGTCATCGCGATGATCGTACCGGTTTGGTTGTTGATCAGCGCCAGACGACTGTCATCCGCCACAACACCGAGCCATACGAGCGTATCGTTGATGACCCCTTGCTGCTGCAACATCACTTTCCATGCAGAGGTGCGCACCAATAGGGAAGTCCAGAAGGGCAACAGAACCAGGATCATCAATAGGTTCGCCGTACGGGCCGGCAAATTCGCAAGGATCCAACCCACAGGGTAGCCCAAAAGGATACAACTGAACGTAATGCAAAGAGACATGAAAAGCGTCCGCAGGAACAACGTGCCATAGATGCGCTGATTGTCAGGGCGGAATTCAGGGCCATCCGCCGATTTCTGCATATCGACGGCGTTCAGGAAATACCCGTTGGTGAATTTCGGGCTGTATTCTCTGATGGTTTGCCAGATGGGCGTTTTGCCCCAGTCTTTGTCGATGTCAGTGAAAGCGGCTTTGTAGTCCACAGCCTCAAAGCCGGACGCCGCGGCAGCCGCTTCCTTCAGTTCGGCGGCTCCCGGACCGGAATAGCTGGATATCTGTGACGCGGTCGGGCCTGTCAGATCATCGTAAAGCGACGAATAGACAATTTCCCAAGGGTCTTCCTTGTATAGGTTGTCTTGGTCTTCGTTCTGAACGAAATCCGCAAAAATCCCATAGATATTCGCCGTTTCGGGTAGAAGATCGGCCATGCCTTCGCGCATTTCAAAGGGCGGTTGTGCCTCGCCCGAACGATTGTCCCAAGCCTTGATCTGTGCCAGCCAGGCTTCAGAGCCAAGCATGTCATTCCAGTTCTCGCCCTTCTTCCAAAAATCGTTCAAGTCTTCAAACTGGTCCTGATAGACCTCGCCAATGTCTTTTACGCCACGTCCGGATTTGCGGAAAAGCGAGGAGGCACCAGTCAGCTCGTAGTTCAGGCGCGACCCAAGCCGGGTGTGCAGCTTGCGTTCCTGCGCGATGAAGACGTCTTGATAAAGGGCCTTGTACACGGGTTCCGACGGGGTGTCGGCGCTTGCGATATCCCAATCTTCAAGGGCGGTGGTGGTGCGCGGCAGCGTGTCGGAAACGATTTCATTCTCGACTGAGCGGAACAGCATGTCCGCAATCGGTGCGATGAATGTAATCAGAATAAAGATCAACAGGGGGGCGATCAACAAGAGCGCACTTAGCTTTTGCCGGCGCAATGCCCGGTTCAGACTGCGCTTGAGGGGCGTGCCGTCGGCGGCCAACATGGGGCCGTTCGGTTTACTTTCCGCAAGGCGCGTTGCGTCCCCCGGCTTGGGGGCGGTCATTGCTGTGGTGGCTTCGTTTACATCGCTCATTGAGGCCCCATGGGGTTAGGTCGCTGGGAAAATCGGACAAATGGAATAACGAATAAAGCAGGAAGGGGCCAACGCGGCCCCTTCCCTCAGGCATCATCGCTTATTGCGCGAGCCAGGATTGGAATTTCGCGTCGATATCGTCGCGATAGTCCGCCCAGAAACTCATAGTTATACAAGAATGTGTTCTGTGCGTTTGCCGGATCGGTTGGCATGTGCTGCTTCATGTTCTCGGGAACCAGCGGAGCGGAAGATTTCCGTGCAGGACCGTAAGAAATGTAGTTGGCCTGATCGGCAAGGCGCTTGGTGTCGGTGGCGAACTTAACAAAGTCCTTCACACGTGCCAGATGCGCGTCGTCCAGACCGGTCGGGATGATCCAGCCGTCAAGGTCAAACACCTGAGCGTCCCACATCATGCCAACGGGCTGATCCTGCTCTTCGATAACCGAATACAGGCGACCGTTGTAGGTCGAACCCATGAACACTTCGCCATCGGCCAGCAGCTGGGGCGTATCGGCACCGGCGGACCACCAGATCACGCTGTCCTTGATGGTGCCAAGCTTGTCCAATGCCTTTTGCTGGCCTTCTGGCGTTGCCAGAACGTCATAGACTTCGTCTTTCGCGACGCCGTCACACAGCAGTGCCCATTCCATGTTGTTGATTGGACGCTTTTCCAGCGCGCGTTTGCCAGGATATGTTTCCAGGTCGAACACATCGCAAATGTCGTTTGGCGCTTCGGCCCCATCTGGCACCATGTCGGTGCGATAGCCGAATGTTGTCGAATACACGATCTGCGGGATATAGCAGTCGGACACGATCAGATCGCCAAAGTCATCTTCGGCGCTTGTGCCGTCGTCACCTTGTGCAAGCAGTTCCTCTGGATCGTACTCCATCGCGAGGCCTTCGTCGCACAGACGGATCGCATCGGCGGCTACGACGTCAACCAGATCCCATGTGATGTTGTCGGCTTCGTTCATCGCACGCAGTTTGGCCACAGCTTCGTTCGAGCTTTCGTCCCACGTGATTGTCACTTCGGGGTGCATTTCCATATAGGGTTCTGCATAGGCTTTGATCTGGCTGTTCTGGTACGCACCGCCCCAGGAAACGATTGTCATTTCGTTTGCCATATTGGTGTGCGATTCGGCCGAAGCCAAAGTACCAGCGCCAATAATCGCAGATGTCGCGAGTAGCGTTGCTGTAAATTTCATTTGTGTAGTCTCCCACTTATTTGCCCGTTTAGATGTCTTGATGCGATATCGGGCTTAATCACACCTTCTTGATTGCCGCTCACGTTGGGGCGGCAAACCGCAGCCGGACGTCAAGCGTCCAGCGCACGGCAATCTTCGGCCAGCCAGCCGATTTCGATCTGCTGACCCGGCTGCAACCGCACCTGATCGGGCGCATTGCGTGTTTTGATAATAAAATTGTCTGTTCCGGCGACTCGCAGCCGCGTGCGGAAAATGTCACCCATGTAAACGAACTCAAGCACTTCGGCTTTCAGGGTATGTGCCCCTTCGGGCATGCGATCCTTGTTGAATTCAACGCGTTCCGGGCGGATTGAAACGCGGGTGCGCTCGCCTGCCTTTGTCACGTTGATCGGCTTGGCCTCGATCAGACCACCGCCGTCAAGCTGCACCATGCAGGTGCCCGATTTGATTTCCTTCACGACCCCTTCAAGGGTGTTGTTTTCGCCAATAAACTGCGCAACGAAACTGTTCTCAGGCTCTTCGTACAGAAGATCCGGCGGGGCCAATTGTTGAATGCGACCGTTCTCGAACACGGCCACGCGGTCTGACATCGTAAGCGCCTCGGTCTGGTCGTGCGTGACATAAACCACAGTGATGCCAAGCTCGTGCGCCAGATGGGTGATTTCAAACTGCAATGTTTCGCGCAGTTGTTTGTCGAGGGCACCCAAAGGCTCATCCATCAAAACCAGTTCGGGTTCGAACACCAACGCGCGGGCCAAGGCGACACGTTGCTGCTGGCCCCCGGAAAGCTGTGCGGGGCGGCGGCCCCCGAAATCGCCCATCTGAACGCGGTCCAGCGCGATCTTGACCTGTTTTTCACGATCAGATTTGCCAACCTTGCGCACCTCAAGCGGAAACGCGAGGTTTTCGGCAACAGTCATGTGAGGGAAAAGGGCGTAGTTCTGAAAGACCATGCCGATGCCGCGCTTGTGCGGCGGGATGTTGTTGATCGACTTGCCGTCCAGACGAATATCCCCGTGGGTGGCGGTTTCGAAACCGGCGAGCATCATCAGGCAGGTGGTCTTGCCCGACCCCGATGGCCCCAGCATGGTAAGAAATTCGCCCTTAGGCATGGACAGGTTCAAATCTTTGACGACTAGGTTTTCGCCGTCATAGCTTTTCTGCACGCGGTCGAATTCGACAAACGCATTTGTTGATGACGTATCTGCCAAAAGCTGGCTCCCCATTTATTGTGGCGGTCTTCCGCACTTGTTGACCGAAAGTTAAAGCGGGCTGGACTAGGGTTTGCAACCAATTAACGACGGAATAGGGCTAAACACGTCAATTGCAGGAAAAATTCCGGTTATTCGGGCAATTTCAGTATATTCGACTGCTAATTATTCAGCACAATAAATGTCCTTTCCATTGTTTGGCGGATAAAGATGTATCACTCTGAGTCTCAGAGCGTCTGAGAAGGATACCCCCCCATGCCTGCAATTGATCTACCGTTTTCCTCTTTAGAATACGACCGGCGCTTGGCCTTGGTGCGTGCCGAAATGGCCGCGCGGGGGTTGGATGCGCTGTTTGTCACGGACCCAAGCAACCAGGCTTGGCTGACAGGATATGACGGATGGTCATTTTACGTGCATCAAGGCGTCATTGTCTTGCAGGACGCCGATCCGATCTGGTGGGGCCGCAATCAGGATACGAACGGCGCGGTCAGAACCGTCTGGATGGGGCGCGATTGTGTGCGCGGATATGACGATACCTTCGTTCAAAACCCGGACAAGCATCCGATGCAGAACCTTGCCACCCATCTGGGCAGTGTCGGGGTTCATAACGGGCGCATCGGCGTCGAGATGGACAACTACTATTACTCGGCCAAGGCGCACGCGTCTCTGGCCTATAATCTACCCGAAGCGCTTTTGGTTGACGCGACGGCTTTGGTGAACTGGCAGCGCGCGGTCAAATCCGAACCCGAACTGGCCTTCATGCGCAAGGCCGCGCTGATTTCGGAAAAGATCGTGGATGGCTTGCTTGAACGGGTCGAGCCGGGTGTCCCCAAAAATGAAATTGTCGCCGAAATCTACCGCGATGCCATTCGCGGCGTTGATGGTGCCTGGGGTGATTACCCCGCGATTGTGCCGCTGCTTCCGTCAGGTTCAGACGCAGCCGCGCCGCATCTGACATGGGATGGCAGGCCCTTCGCCACCGGAGAAGCAACATTTTTCGAGATTTCAGGCTGCTATCGCCGCTATCACACGCCATTTTGCCGAACGCTGTTTCTGGGCACGCCACCCGATTTCCTGAAACGGGCCGAAGCAGCACTGGTGGAGGGGTTGGAAGCAGGGCTTGAAATTGCACGCGCGGGCAACCGGGCCTGCGATGTCGCCAACGCCTTGGCCGCGCCGCTGGAAAAAGCGGGCATCGAACGCGGCGCGCGCTGCGGCTATCCCATCGGGTTAAGCTATCCCCCAGACTGGGGCGAACGCACGATATCGCTCCGGTCAGAGGATGAAACGGTGCTTGAACCGAACATGACTTTCCACTTCATGCCCGGTCTTTGGATGCAGGATTGGGGGATCGAGATCACCGAAAGCATCCGCATCCGCGATGACGGCCCTGCCGAGACATTTTGCAACCGCCCCCGCCAGATGTTCGTAAAATGACAGCTCTGCAAGCGACCGTCGACCTGTTGGACCACCTGATCGCGTATCCCACGGTATCGACCGACAGCAATCTTGAGATGATTTTGGATCTGTCCGGGCGGCTTCAGGTGCTGGGGGCCCGCACGCATATCTTCGGTGACGAAACCGGCACCAAAGCGACGCTTTTCGGATCAATCGGGCCTGATGAGGCGGGCGGCGTGCTGCTCTCGGGTCATTCCGACGTGGTACCTGTGACCGATCAGGACTGGTCGAGCGACCCGTTCAAGATGCGGCGCGCCGACGGTCGCCTTTACGGGCGCGGCACCTGCGATATGAAGGGATTCATCGCGGCAAGCGTCGTGATGGCAGAGCGCTATTCAGCCCTACCGCTCAAGCGTCCGGTGCACTTTGCCTACACCTATGACGAAGAAACCGGCTGCTTGGGCGCGCAGGCCCTGATCCCTGAATTGAACCGTCTGGGCATCAAACCAGATATCGCGATCATCGGAGAGCCAACAGAGATGCGCGTGATCGAAGGGCACAAGGGATGCTGCGAATACACCACCCGCTTCGAGGGGCTGGAGGGGCACGGGTCCTCGCCCGATCTGGGGGTGAATGCAGCGGAATATGCGGTGCGCTATGTTGCGCAGCTGATGGCCTTGCGTGCGGATCTGCGGGCGCGCGTACCGGATGGCAGCCGGTTCGAGCCGCCTTATACCACGATCAACATCGGCCGCATCCAAGGCGGGCACGCGCATAATGTCATCGTCGGCAAAGCCGAGGTGGATTGGGAATTCAGGCCCGTCCAATCAAGCGACTTTCACTTTGTCAAAGATGCGATGGCCGCATTCGTCGAAGAAGACCTGCTGCCCAAAATGCGCGCCGTCTATCCGCAGGCCGATATTTCGACCCAGACATTGGGAGAGGTTACCGGCCTTGAACCGATGACCGAAAACGCCGCGCGCGACCTGATGGCGGGATTGCTGGGTGCGAACGCGGCTGATGTGGTGCCCTTCGGCACCGAGGCAGGGCTGTTTCAGCAGATGGGTATGGATGTGATCGTTTGCGGGCCGGGGTCCATCGCGCAGGCGCACAAGCCCGATGAATTCGTCAGTCTTGAGCAGATGGAAATGTGTCTGGGTATGCTTGATCGTCTTGGCCAACGGCTGATCTAGGGGCGCAAAAGCTGCATGCGCCCCCGATGCTGCCTAGCCTAAAGGCGACGCATGATGGTCTTCGTGATCTTCGGCGGCTTTCAGCATATTGCCGTCCTTCAGCGCGGTATATGTCTCGTCCAGCGCCGTTTTCGCACGGGTCATGAATACGTCGATCTCTTCGGGGGTAATGACCAAAGGGGGGGAAATGATCATACGGTCACCAACGTGACGCATGACCAGATTATTCGCAAAACACCGCTCGCGGCACATGAAGCCGACGGTGCCTGCATCGCCTGCGAATTTTGACCGGGTTTCCTTGCGCGGCGTAAGCGGCAGGGATGCCATCATGCCAGAGATGTTGACGGTGCCGATCAACGGATGCTCGGCCAGCTTGTCCAACCCAGCTTTCAAGGCGGGGCCCGCGACATTGTTCACGTGATCCAGAACGTTTTCGTCCTGCAAGATCCGCAGATTTTCCAACGCGACAGCAGAACACACAGGATGCCCGGAATATGTATAGCCGTGGTTGAATTCGCCCGACCCGATCACCTCGGCGATCTCGTCACACACAATTGACCCGCCGATCGGCTGGTAGCCAGAGCTTAGCCCCTTGGCGATGGTCATGATGTGCGGGGTGATCCCCATGGTTTGCGAACCGAACCAGTTGCCCGTGCGGCCAAAACCGCAGATTACCTCGTCGGCGATGATCAGCACGTCGTATTTATCACAAATGCGCTGTATTTCGGGCCAGTAGGTGCTTGGCGGCACAATCACGCCCCCGGCCCCCTGCACCGGCTCTCCGATAAAGGCCGCGACGTTGTCGGCCCCCAGTTCAAGGATCTTCGCCTCAAGCTCTTGTGCCCGTGCAAGACCGAACGCTTCCGGCGTGTGATCTCCGCCTTCGGCCCACCAGTCCGGTTGACCGATATGATGGATGCCCGGGATCGGCATGCCGCCCTGCGCGTGCATATAGCTCATCCCGCCCAGTGACCCCGACCCCATTGACGACCCGTGGTAGGCGTTTTTGCGGCTGATGATATGCGATTTCTCGGGTTTGCCTTTCATGCCCCAGTAGGTACGAACCATGCGGATATTGGTGTCGTTCGCCTCGGACCCCGACCCTGCAAAAAAGACGTGGTTCAGATCGCCGGGGGCCAAGCTGGCGATTTCCTTGGCCAGGGCCAGTGCAGGGACATGGGATGTCATGAAGAAGGTGTTGTAGTAGTTCAGTTCCAACATCTGACGCGCAGCGACATCCGCCATTTCCTGACGGCCATAGCCGATGTTGACACACCAAAGGCCCGCCATTCCATCCAGAATTTCGTTGCCGTCGCTATCGGTCAGATACACGCCCTTCGCCTTCGTGATGATGCGCGCGCCCTTGGCGGCCAGTTCATCATTCGTGGTAAAAGGGTGCATGTGGTGGGCCGCGTCCAGCGCCTGAAGTTCGGCAGTGGGCAGGTGATTGGAGATATGGGACATGAAACAACACCTTCAGGCATGGGGGAAACGTTATCGCAAGAATATGATCAAATTATTCGGAGTCAATGGAATCACGAAGATCAAGTGCCCTCGTTATAGCGAAGCGCGAATTTGCACCATTCCTTGCGCGACATCTTCGGCCATGGCATGGGCGGCAGAATCGGCATCTTTCGCAGCAAAAGCGGCCAGCAGATCCGCGTGTTTGTCAGGCAGGTTCGACGTGCCGAACCGTCCGCACACCACACGAAGCGACGGACCAAAGCGCAGCCAAAGCTGTTCGACGGTTTCGCGGATGATGGGGGCATCGGCGCTGCGATAGATCTCGGCGTGAAAACTGTAGTTCCGTTCCAGATACGCGCCAATATCGCCACGCCCGATTGCAGCGTTCAGGGCCGTGTCGATCTGCGATAGACGCGCAAGACTTTGAGGTGTCATGCGCAAGGCCGCGCGGCGTGTCAGTTCAGGTTCCAGCGTTTTCCGAACGAAGTGCAGTTCGTCCACCCCTGCTTCGGTCAGGATAGGCACGGACACGCGACGGTTGCCCTGATGGGTCAAGGCACCTTCGGCGATCAGGCGGCGCAAAGCCTCGCGGACCGGGGTCATTCCTGCGGAAAGCGTCGTGGTCAAGCCCTGTATCGTCACCGGCTGGCCCGGTGCCAGATCCCCGAACAGGATCAACATGCGCAATTGCTCATAGACATGCTGGTGCGCCGGAATCTTGGTCGGAATATCCAAAGGCAAATCGGACATGGGGCGTGCGTCAGATAGGGTCATTCAACCTGCTCAAAATGTGTTCAGTCGGGGGCACCTGTGATGCGTGCATCTGGGCCAAATCATAATTCAACTTGTCGCAAGACGCAAAACTTGATCAAATTGAACAAAGGTAGGGAGCAACCCGACCTGTCTAACGGGAGTAAACGAATGAAATACGGCATACTTAGCGGCATCGCCGCGACAGCCATGATCGCAACTGCGGCCGTCGGCGAAGAGGTACGGGTATATAACTGGTCTGACTATATCGACGAATCCCTGCTGCAAAAGTTTCAGGACGAAACCGGTATCGACCTGATCTATGACGTGTTTGACAGCAACGAAGTTCTGGAAACCAAAATGCTTGCAGGCGGTTCCGGCTACGATGTGGTCGTACCATCAGGCACGTTCCTGCAACGCCAGATCACCGCAGGTGCGTTCCAGAAACTGGACAAATCCAAGTTACCGAACCTTGAAAATATGTGGGATGTCATCGACAGCCGTGTCGCGAAATATGACCCCGGAAATGAATATGCCATCAACTATATGTGGGGCACGACCGGCATCGGTGTGAACATCAACAAGGTCAAGGAAGTCTTGGGCGATGACGCGCCCGTTGATTCTTTGGATTTGGTTTTTGACCCTGAAAACATGAAAAAGCTGTCTGAATGCGGTGTGCAATTCCTTGATGCCCCCGCCGAGATGATCCCCGCCGCGCTGCAATACATCGGTGAGGACCCTGACGCCCAGGATCCAGACATCATCGAAAAAGCTGAGCCTGTTTTGTCCGCCGTGGCCCCCTATGTTCAGAAGTTCCACAGCTCGGAATATATCAATGCGCTGGCAAATGGCGACATCTGCGTGGCGTTCGGTTGGTCAGGTGACATCCTGCAGGCACGAGATCGTGCGGCAGAAGCCGACAATGGCGTCGAGATTCAATACCACGCTCCAAAAGAGGGTGCTTTGATGTGGTTTGACAACATGGCCATTCCGGTTGACGCGCCAAACCCCGATGCGGCGCACAAGTTTCTGAACTTCATCATGGATGCGCAGAACATGGCCGCGGCATCCAACTATGTGTATTATGCCAACGGCAACAAGGCGAGCCAGCAGTATCTTGAGGAAGATGTGATCGGAGATACGGCGATTTATCCCGACGCAGAGACGCTGGATAAACTGTACACAACCAGCCCCTATGCCCCCAAGGTGCAGCGTGTTGTCACACGGATGTGGACAAAGATCAAATCCGGGACTTAAGCTGATTTGATCCGGGGCGGGGCCATTTCGATCCCGCCCTCTTCGCGACCCCGTCCTGTTCACGACCCTGCCCGATCCCCGGCTGTGCAAAGGAATACCCCAAAGTGAGTCAGACTGTTTTTGCCCCTTGGGATGACCCGAATGAAAAGCCGTTGATCCGGTTTGAAAATGTCACCAAGAAATTCGGTGATTTCACTGCGATAGATGACCTGACGCTGAACATCTACGCAAAGGAGTTTTTCGCTTTGCTTGGGCCTTCCGGGTGCGGCAAGACCACGATGATGAGGATGCTTGCCGGATTTGAAAACCCGACTTCGGGTAAGATGGAACTGTCCGGCAAGAACATCGCTGGTATCCCGCCCAACAAGCGTGCGGTGAACATGATGTTCCAGTCCTACGCCCTGTTTCCACACCTCACTGTGTGGGAAAACATCGCATTTGGCCTGAAACGAGGGTCCATGGCCAAGGACGAAATCGCCGCGCGTGTTGACGAAATGCTCAAGCTGACGCGGCTGACGAAATTTTCGGGGCGCAAACCGCACCAGATTTCGGGGGGCCAACGGCAACGGGTTGCGCTTGCGCGATCGCTGGCCAAGGCCCCCAAACTGTTGCTGCTGGACGAACCGCTTGGCGCGCTGGATAAAAAACTGCGTCAGGACACCCAGTTTGAACTGATGGACATTCAGGAAAGCACCGGCACCACCTTTGTGATCGTCACCCACGACCAGGAAGAGGCGATGACCGTGGCGAGCCGCGTGGCGGTCATGGACGAGGGGCGCATCATCCAGGTGGCGACCCCGGACGGCATCTATGAGGGCCCGAATTCAGTCTATGTTGCTGATTTCATTGGCGATGTAAACATCATCGAAGGCACGGCCAAACCGGCAGGCGACGACATGTACCACATCGACTGGGCCCCGAACGAAAAGCCGTTTCTGGCCGCGTCGACCGTCCCGTTCAGCGACGGCCAGTCCGCGCATCTGGCCATACGCCCTGAAAAAATAGCGATCACACCCGAAAAACCCGAGGATACGAAGAACGCGGTGATGGGAAGCGTGCTTGATATCGCGTATCTTGGAAACATCAGCACATACCACGTGCAACTCGCTGGGGGGCAGGTGATCAAGGCGCAAACGGCCAACACCCGGCGTCTGTCACGCCGCAGCATCACTTGGGAAGACAAAGTCTGGATATCCTGGAGCGCCACTGCCGGCGTCTTGTTGGATCGATGAACATGCGTCGGTTTTTCCTGATTGCAGTACCTTATGCGTGGCTGCTGGCGCTGTTTCTGATCCCGTTCTTTATCGTTTTCAAAATCTCGCTGTCCGATTTGGCCCTGTCGATCCCGCCCTACACACCGACGATGAAAGATGGCATCGTCAACATGTTCGCCGCCTTCGATTTCGAGAATTTCGCTTTTCTGGCGTCTGACGATCTGTATTGGAAGGCCTATCTCAGCAGCCTTCAGATCGCCTTCATCTCCACCGTGCTGGCACTGCTTGTCAGCTATCCGATGGCCTATGGTATGGCCCGCGCCCCAGAAGAATGGCGGCCGACGCTGATGATGCTGGTCATCCTGCCATTCTGGACCAGCTTTCTGATCCGGGTCTACGCATGGGTCGGAATCCTCAGCAACGAAGGCCTGCTGAACCAATTTCTGCTTTGGACAGGGATCATCTCAGAACCCCTGACGATCATGAACACCACCACTGCTGTCTATATCGGCATCGTCTATACCTATCTGCCGTTCATGATCCTGCCAATCTATGCCGCACTTGACCGTCTTGACGAATCCCTGATCGAGGCGGCAGAGGATTTAGGCTGTTCCCGCACAAAAGCGTTCTGGCTTGTGACAATTCCGCTGTCGCGCAACGGTATTATTGCGGGATGTTTTCTTGTTTTTATCCCCGCACTCGGTGAATTCGTCATTCCGTCGCTGTTGGGCGGATCCGGCACGCTCATGATCGGCAAGGTCCTGTTCGAAGAATTTTTCAACAACCGCGACTGGCCCGTCGCAAGCGCGGTGGCTGTTATCTTGCTGTTGATCCTTATTGTTCCGATCATTCTGTTCCAGCGGAACCAGCAACGACAGGCGGAGGCGGAAACATGAAGCGGACAAGCTGGTTCAACGTCACCTCGCTGACATTGGGGTTTGCATTTCTCTATCTTCCCATGCTGTTGCTGATTTTCTACAGCTTCAACAGTTCAAAACTGGTGACGGTCTGGGCAGGATTCTCAACGAAATGGTACGGCGAATTGATGCAGAACGAGGCGTTTCTTGACGCCGCTCTGGTTACGCTCAAGGTTGCTGTCGCGTCTTCGACCCTTGCAACGGTTCTGGGAACGATGGCCGCCTATGTTCTGGTCAGGGCAGGCCGGTTTACGGGGCGCACCCTGTTTTCCGGGATGATCTATGCACCGTTGGTCATGCCTGATGTGATCACGGGTCTGGCGTTGCTGCTTTTGTTCATCGGGGTCGGGCTGGACCGTGGCGTGCTTACGATTGTGCTGGCGCACACAACGTTTTCGATGTGCTATGTTTCCGTCGTCGTTTCCTCAAGGTTGGTGACCTTCGACAGATCGCTCGAGGAAGCGGCGCTTGATCTGGGGTGTTCCCCGTTTGACGCATTTCGGTTGGTCACGCTGCCGATCATCGCACCGGCTGTCATTTCGGGGTGGCTGCTGGCATTCACGCTGTCGCTTGACGATCTGGTAATTGCGTCCTTCACGACCGGCCCTTCTTCAACCACTCTTCCCATCAAGATCTGGAGCGCGGTTCGATTGGGCGTTTCGCCAGAAATCAACGCGCTTTCAACCATCATGATCGGGATTGTCACCGTTGGCGTGATCAGCGCCTCTTTGATATCAAAGCGCAACGCAGTCAGGGCACAACGGGATCTGCAAGCGGCAGAACGCGGGGTCGCGTGAAACACATCTTCGGACAGTTTGCGTACAGCGATGCGCCGCGGGCGCAATGTTGGTGGGATCAGACATGCGATCTGCCGTCGCGCCCGTCACTTGAGGGTGATCTGAAATGCGACGTTGCCATAATCGGCGGCGGATTCACCGGTATTTCCGCAGCACTTCACCTCGCGGAAGCGGGGGCCGAAGCGGTCGTTCTTGAAAACCGATATGTTGGGTGGGGCGCGTCAGGCCGCAATGGCGGTTTTTGCTGTCTGGGAGGGGGACGGCTGGACGACGCCGCGCTGGATCGCAAATTCGGACGCGACGCACGCCTCGCCTTTCGCAAAGCAGAACTGGCCGCGGTCAATATGGTGGAATCGCTGACAATCCGCCACGATATCAAGGTTGATCGCCATTCGGCAGGTGAAACAGAACTGGCGCACCGACCCCGCGACATGGACGACCTGCGCGCACGCGTTTCCGAGATCAAGGAAAACTACGGCCTGGACGCGACCCTGATCGAAAAGCGCGATTTGGCAGACAACGGATTGAACGGCCCTTTCCATGGCGGATTGACGATTCCAGCCGGTTTCGGGCTAAACCCGCGAAAATATATCGTGGGTCTGGCCCATGCTGCCGAAAAGGCCGGGGCCACCATTTACCATGAAACAGGCGCAGACCGGATCGCCCGCACAGCACAAGGTTACGCGATCAAAACGCAAACCGGCATGGTATCTGCGGAAAAGGTGATCGTCGCCACAAACGGCTATTCTTCAGAAGATCTGCCTGAATGGTTCGCCGGTCGCTATATGCCGGCACAATCCAGTGTTATTGTCACCCGGCCCTTGTCGGATGATGAACTTGCCGATGCAGGATGGACCAGCGACCAGATGGTATATGATACGCGCCATCTGCTGCATTATTTCCGGCTCATGCCGGATCGACGAATGCTTTTCGGGATGCGAGGCGGATTGATGACCGGACCCCGTGCCGAAGCGCGATCAATGAAGCGCGTCAGGCGCGACTTCGAAGCGATGTTCCCGGCCTGGAAAAATGTGGAAACCCCCTTTGGGTGGTCTGGCATGGTTTGTCTCGCGCGCAGTCAGATGCCTTTTGTTGGGCGTGTTCCAAATGAGAAGAACCTGTTCGCAAGCCTGTGTTATCACGGTAACGGTGTGGCAATGGGAACTTACTCTGGCGCGCTGATTGCCGATGTAGTTCTGGACAGGCAAACAGAACGTCCCTATTCCACTATCATGAAACGACCTTTGTCGCGGTTTGAATTGGGTCCTGCGAGACGGGCCTTGATGCCAGCGGCCTATCTTGGATTTGCGTTGGCAGACCGCTAGCATAGTCGAAATATTCAAGCGCGCAGCGCGCAACATTGTGCAAAACCTATTTTGAGAGACTGATAAATGAAAATTGCGATGATTGGGACCGGGTATGTTGGTCTGGTGTCCGGGGTCTGTTTTTCTGATTTTGGTCACGAAGTCGTCTGTGTCGATAAAGACCCCCAAAAAATCGAGAAATTGGAACAGGGCATCGCACCTATCTTTGAGCCTGGCCTTGAAGATCTGATGGCGAAAAACGTGGCTTCCGGTCGTTTGTCATTCACTGGCGATCTCGCAAAGGCGGTTGATGGGGCAGATGCCGTTTTTATTGCGGTTGGCACGCCAACGCGCCGCGGCGACGGGCATGCAGACCTCACTTATGTCATGGCCGCCGCCGAAGAAATTGCAACGGCGTTGACAGGATATGCCGTGATTGTCACCAAATCGACTGTTCCGGTTGGGACCAACCGCCAAGTGAAACAGGTGATTTCCAAGGCAAACCCGACGGCGGAATTCGATGTGGCCTCCAATCCTGAGTTTTTGCGCGAAGGGGCCGCAATTGATGATTTCATGCGACCGGACCGCGTTGTGGTCGGGGTACAAAATGAACGCGCTGCCGAGGTGATGAACGAAATCTACCGCCCTCTTTATCTTCGGGAATTTCCGATCATGCTGACCGATCTGGAAAGCGCCGAAATGATCAAATACGCGGCAAATGCATTTCTTGCGACCAAGATTACCTTCATCAACGAGATCGCAGCACTGTGTGAACGCGTTGGGGCCGACGTCAAAATGGTCTCCAAAGGGATGGGGCTTGATGGGCGGATCGGTTCGAAGTTCCTGCATGCAGGGCCGGGGTATGGCGGCAGCTGTTTTCCAAAAGATACCCAAGCCCTCGCCCGGATGGGGCAGGATCATGCCAGCCCCATGCAGTTGACTGAAACCGTGATCAAAGTGAACGACGAGGTGAAGCGACGGATGATCGACAAGGTCGTCGATATCTGTGGCGGATCAGTGAACGGCAAGGTGATCACGGTCTTGGGCGTCACGTTCAAACCGAATACAGACGACATGCGTGCCTCGCCCAGCCTGACGATTGTTCCGGCGCTCATCGGAAGCGGGGCAAAAGTGCGCGTTGTTGACCCTCAGGGTATGCGAGAGGGTGAAGCATTGCTGCCCGGCGCGTCCTGGCACGACGATGTTTACAAGGCGTCGCAAAATGCGGATGCCGTTGTCATCCTGACCGAATGGAATGAATTCCGGGCCTTGGATCTCAAGCGTATGGCCAAGCGCATGGCGACCCCTGTCATGGCTGATCTGCGCAACGTCTATAATCCCAAAGACGTCAAGCGTGCAGGTTTCACCGCCTACGTGTCCATCGGTCGCGAAGGGTTTGGCACCTAAGGTCCTGTACGCAATGCCGTGACATCTTCTGCTGAAATCGCGCTTCCACCTTCAAGTATCAAACGGGCCCCGGACGGTTCAATCCGGGCTTCAATGATCTTTGAATAGACTGCTGCCGGCGTCGATGCGATGACATCTTCGCCGGATTTGCTTTCTACCACGAATGAATATTGGCCCCTTGGAAAAGGAGTGCCATTGGCTGCCACGCCAGCCCACTCTATTTGAGCGCCCGAAACGCCGATCGCGCTGCGCTGAACCTCTTTTCCATTCGCATTAAAGACGACAAGATCAGCTGTCTTCGCAGCCGCGGCCACGGTTGGCGCAACTGTAATCGGTGCACCGTCAAACTGGACGGGGGCAGTTGAACGTGCCTCAAGGCCGATCCAGCCCGCCATTTGGCTTATCCCCCCGCCGCCAAGTTGCGCGGAAAGCGCTGTCAGCAAATCATTGGACAGCACCTGCTGTTCAACCATCGAAAACTGCGCAAGCTGGGCAGAATATTGAGATGAATCAACTGGTTGAAGGGGGTCTTGATACCTTGCCTGGGTGGTCAGCATTTGCAGAAACGTCTCAAAATCCGAAGAGATTACCTTGCCTGACTTGTTCGAGCTTGCTGCGACAGCGGTGCTTCCGGTTGAGAGTGTGGTGGCTGAGAGTTCCATGATTGGGATTCCTTATACGCGTACGTCCAACCCCGATTGGGTGCCTGTATCGCGCCGCTCGAGGGCGTATGTAGGGGCTGCGATCTCTGGCCCATTATCGGTGGGTGCGGTGTCAGACTGCAGTGTCGTGTCAAGTTTTGGTTGTGGTGCCTTGCCCTCTCGGTCAAAGGAAAAGCCAGTATTCTGGTATCCGAGTTGGCGCAGTTCTTGGTTCAACTGGTCAATATTGCGCCGGATCAGATCCAGCGTTTCGGGCCGCTCAGCCAGAATGTTGACCGCGATGCCATTGTCAGAAGAAACGATGGAAAGCTTGACCCTGCCAAGCTCTTCAGGCCGCAGCGATATGTCCAGCGTCTTTCCGTGATTGCTGTGTATAACCTCGGCCAACTGTCTTGGCACATGTCCGGCAAAGTCGGCTTTGGACGGTGTAATTGCGGAATGCAGCATTGCAGCGTGGGATTTTTCAGTGCTCTGCGAAGCTACAATATCACTCGAAAGAAAGTTGTCTCCGTCCGCGACCTTGCTCAAATGCGCGGGCGTCTGAATCAGTAACCCGGTTGGAGCCTGATCTTTGGGAGCGCCGCTGTGGTTCGTAAGGGTCGTTTTTGCGACTGGCATGGAATTTGTTTCTGGTTCGATATCCCTGCCCTGATCCGGTTTTTGCCCTGAACCGATTGGGCCCCCGATACCCCTTATCGGTGCAACAGGACCTGCATCCGAAGGTGCCTGTACCAGAGCGGGGCGCGTATCATCGAACACATCTGCGGGCACGGTACGCCTTGCCGGAGAAACAGCCGGTGAAACGGTGCCCCGAGCAGACAACACAGGCGCATCAGTGAAACGGTTTGCCAGATACGGACCCGCAGGTGGTGCTGCACCAGCAAGAGCTTCAGGTGACGCGGAGATCTTTCCTGGCTCAGCTTTCAAAGCGGTTTCTGGGGTGTTTGGCGGCTGAACGTTCCTATCATCCTGAGAAACAGGGCCGCGAAGGGGAACGGTGCTTTCCTTCGCAGATGTCGACATTGCGTCCCTGAAGGGGCCTACCGCAGGATTTTCGATTTTTTCAATTGTACCGCTGGGTGGCTCCCGTGTTGGCTGGACAGGCTGAAATACAGGGCCAGCGGTGTTTTGGTCAGGGTCACCGTGCTGCTTAACAATCCCGGCCTGAACGGGTGAAAAATACTCTGTTCTGAACCTCGCAGGCTGTGCTCCGGGTGTTGAAACCGGATCACTGTGATTATCGACAAATTTCGCTGCACCATAGCCTAAGCGACCTGTCGGCAGTTTGTCGGGGGGATTGATAGCTTTCACGTCCGGCGTGACCGCAACGCTCTTTTGCAATACCGGTGGCACGGGAAACGGCTGGTTGACCTCCTCGAGATCAATCTGAGGGCGTTTTTCGAGCGTTGGCTCAGCCGTGTTCTGCGCGACCTCATCAGTATCTTCAAAATCATGACGCGCATTGGCTTGCCTGAACATCAAGAAGTCTTCGGGCGACAAATCTTGATCCGGCAAGATCAATATTTCAGAAAGATCGCCTAAATCAGGAGTTTCATCACCATTTTCCGAAATGCTGCGGGCTTCAACTGGTTTCGCGTCACCTTTCTGCTGATCGAAAAGCAGGCTATTTCCGCTCGATGGGCTTTCAAGGACCAAACCAGCAAGTTCGAATATGGCTGAAAACGCTTGCGCGACCTGTGGCTCACCCCGCTGTGACACGTCGGCCAAAACGGGAGTCTTTAACTTCACCTCAACGCCCTTGATCGCGATGGGGATTGCCTGAAGGTTTTGCATGTTGGATCCTCCGCAGATCATCATTCTCAGCGTTGGACAATGCACACAGATAGTTACCGGTTGTTTACTGCTTTCTGATCTTCTGGCGGAAAGTAGATGCAATTTAAGGGAACATACGATGAATTTTCCGGAAATATCGCATGGACGACCTCGCGTTTCCGCCGGAGACCGCCCCATTTTTGAAGCCGCCCAAAAGCTTGAGGCGACTTTCCTGGCAGAAATGCTGAAATCTGCTGGCTTGGGAAAACCCCGCGACACCTATGGTGGCGGCACGGGTGAAGATCAATTCAGCTCATTTCTATTGCAGGAACAAGCAATGCAAATGGTGAAAGCCGGTGGAATCGGCCTGACAGAAACCCTTTTCGAAGCCCTGAAGGATAGAAAAAATGAGAAGTGAACTGATCAAGGCGATGACGGATCTGGACGACCTTCTTGAAGTTGAACGCACTGCCCTGCTTGCGGGCGATCTGGAGAAGCTCTCCAAACTGATGGCCCAAAAAGAAGCAGT
Source organism: uncultured Alphaproteobacteria bacterium (assembly GCA_963728645.1). Taxonomy (GTDB): domain Bacteria; phylum Pseudomonadota; class Alphaproteobacteria; order Rhodobacterales; family Rhodobacteraceae; genus Sulfitobacter. The sequence continues at coordinate 140,649 of CAVSLU010000006.1, forward strand.
TTTCGAGGTACTGAACGCGGCGGAGCACGCAGATCTGCAGGCCCTGCAAACGCTTGATCACAAGGTAAAACGCAACCAGCACCTGCTAGGCAGTGCGCTTGAAGGAATTCGCGCCGTGGCGCGCCGGATGGCCGCATTTCGGCGTGTCCATTCAACCTTGGAAACCTACAACGCGCGTGGCACGAAGCGCGTGATCGAGATCGATTGCGAAACCTCAGTGGAAAAGCGCGCCTGAGTTTTGAATAAAATACAGGGTATTGGCACAGCGCATATTAGGAGGCCGTTAAGACGAAACGCGACATGGTTCCAGTGCATCCGAGGTCGGATGGCGCACCGTCATACTTGATGGATGTGTGCACAGGTCAGAACGGCATTTTGGTCCAGCCCAGGGGCGACGGCCGCAAACTGACGCAAAGCGTCAATGACTAAAGGAACATGTTCATGTCGAGCATCAACACAAATCTCGGCGCAATGGTTGCGCTACAAACACTTCGTACGATCAACACCGATCTGACCAAAGCTCAAAATGCGATTTCTACCGGCAAAGACATCAGCTCTGCCAAGGATAATTCGGCAATCTGGGCCATTTCCAAAGTGATGGAATCGGACGTTGCAGGTTTCAACGCTGTTCAGGATTCACTTGCTGTCGGCAAATCTACGGTCGCTGTCGCCTCTGCGGGTGCCGAGCAGATCGTTGAAACGCTTAAAGAAATGAAGGCGCTTGCTGTTACTGGTCAGTCGGAGACCGCTGATTTTGGCAAGATTGACGCGGATATGCAGGAAAAGCTTGCCCAGATCAATTCGGTGATTGCGGGTTCGCAATTCAACGGCGTCAACCTTCTCAAGACCGATGTCGACGGAAACGGTGGTACCTCGCTGACCGTCATCTCCTCACTCGACCGGATTGGGTCCGGCACGCCAACAGTTTCCAAAATCAACGTGGCCACAGCTGATCTTGAGGCGAACCTATGGACAGCCGGTGCCCTGGGCACCGTCAGCAATGTTGCAACAGCTGCCACCGCATTTACGTCGATTGAAGGGGCGCTGGATGTTGCAATCGACCAAGCTGCAAAGCTTGGCGCGTCGGCACAGCGCATATCTGATCAGGGTACGTTCATGGGAAAGCTGACGGATGCCGTGACGTCTGGCATAGGTTCGTTGGTGGACACTGACATGGAAGCGGCCTCTGCCCGACTGCAAGCCTTGCAGACCCAACAGCAGCTTGGCGTGCAGTCCCTGTCGATTGCAAACCAGGCTCCGCAAACAATCCTGTCTCTCTTCCGGTAAGCAACCAAGCCCAAGCGGGGCTGCCCCGCTTGGGATCTTTGCGTCGGTTTCTCATGATACAGGTAAGGCTTTTCAGTGAACGCTATAAACATGGCCCAGCGCGCCTATGCGCCGACATCCGCACCAACGCGGTCAAACAGAAGTATGGAATATGATGTGATCGCCCGCATCACGTACAGATTGAAAAAGGCAATTCAAGGAGCAGAATTCGGCCCACTCCTTGAGGCACTACACGAAAATCGCAAACTGTGGCGAACGCTGGCCCTAAATGTCGCGGATCCGGAAAACTTGCTACCCCAGCAGTTGCGCGCGCGTATCTACTATTTAAGCGAATTTACCAATCACCACACCAGCGAGGTGATACGGCACAAGATTTCGGCAGTACCCCTCGTTGAGATCAATACTGCAATCTTGCGCGGTCTAAAGCCTGAAGGAACAGCGTCATGACGGGTCTTGTCCTTAAGTTAAGCCCGAAAGAGCGAATTTTGATCAATGGTGCGGTTATTGAGAATGGGGATCGCCGCAGCCGTTTGGCGATTATGACCCCCGACGCCAATATTCTAAGGCTGCGCGACGCAATTCATCCACAGGAAGCCAAAACGCCAGTGCGCCGTGTGTGCTATGCAATGCAGCTGGTTTTGTCGGGCGACAGCGACCCTGACGACGTGCATCTGACGCTGTTGCGACAAATCGAAGAACTAAGCCAAGTTTTTACAGACCCCGACAGCCGCGCTATTCTTACGGAGACAGGCCAAGCCATCATCGACAAACAACACTACCGGGCAATGAAGACACTGAAGGGTCTATTCCCACGTGAAGATAGATTGATGAGCTTGAGGGTCTATTGATGTTTCAGCCTGTCATACCCTTCTCTGGCCTGACTGGCTGGCGTTTTCTCCAAAAAACCTACGACTCTCAGTTTGAGAGCTTTTCGAAGTCGGTAGAGTTAAAACGCGACACTGATTACTTCAAAGAGAATATATCGAAGATATCGACTGCCGAAGATCTTGTGAAGGATCGCAGATTGTTGACCGTCGCGTTGGGAGCTTTCGGGTTACAAGACGACATCAATAATCGTTACTTTATCAAAAAAATACTTGATGAAGGTACGACAAATACAGATGCCCTTGCCAACAGGTTTGCGGATACACGTTACAGTGATCTGTCAAAAGCCTTTGGTTTTGGCCCGAATGAGACGCCGCAAAATAAGACCGAAAGTTTCCTGTTCGATACTCTTTCAAAGTTTCACGCAAATAGCTTTGAAGCCGCCGCCGGGGAACAGGATCCGGCGATGCGTATCGCGCTTTATGCGCAAAGGGAACTTGTGGATCTAGCAGAATCTGACGGGTCGGCGGATACGAAATGGTACACTATCATGGGGGATAAACCGCTGCGCACGCTATTTGAAAAGGCCTTCAACTTGCCCACATCTTTTGGCCAAATTGATATTGACCAGCAGCTTGATGTTCTTAAAGAGCGGTCGCAAAAAGCTTTTGGATCCAGCGATGTGTCAATTTTCAGTGATCCTGCAAAGCTTCAGAAGCTCGTTACAAAGTACGTTGTGAACGACCAGATAAGTAATCTGAACAGCGGAATGTCATCTGGATCAATCGCCTTGACGCTTCTGCAAAGTTAAACTCAAGACTTAGACGAAACCGCCATTTTCTTGTTTGGTGATGCTTTGGCGCGTCTCAAAAGCAATTCAAGTTTTCCAAAGCACTTCGCAATATCGCCAGAGTTTGCTCCTCCAAAAAAATCCTCCAATTCGGGCCAAAGTGCGATCGCCTGATCAATCTCTGTGTCGCTGCCGGCCGTATATAGGCCCGCCCTGATCATCATGGCATTGCGGTCATAAAGACCAAGCATTTTTCGCACCAGTGAAAGCACCTTGTTCTCATTTTCATTGGCTGCGGCAGGCAGGCTGCGAGAGACAGATCGCAGCACGTCAACTGCGGGGAACCGTCCCCTTTCGGCAATTTCTCGGTCAAGCACGATGTGACCGTCGAGCACCCCGCGCAAGATGTCGGCAATCGGTTCGTCCATATCGGAACCGGCGACCAGGACGCTGAAAACGCCGGTTATGTCCCCTTGCCCGGCTTTACCCGCGCCAGCGCGTTCACATAGCTGCATAATCAGATGCGATGTTGATGGCGGGTATCCCCGCAAAACAGGCGCTTCGCCTGAGGCAACGGCGACTTCCCGATGTGCTTCGGCAAAACGCGTAATCGAATCAGCCAGAAACAAGACAGACTTGCCCTGATCCCTGAAATACTCCGCCACCGCCATCGCGGTCCAGGCAGATCGACGGCGCAACAAGGGGGACTGATCCGATGTCGCGGCAACCACGACCGCCCGCGCCAAACCGTCTGGACCAAGTACGTCATCAACGAAATGCCGAAGTTCCCTGCCGCGTTCACCGATCATCGCAATAACAACCACGTCCGCTTGCATCTGGGTTGCCAGATTTCCCATCAATGTGGATTTTCCAACCCCGGAACCGGCGAATAAACCGACACGCTGCCCCCTTACAATTGGCAACAATGTGTTCGTCACGGCCAGGCCGGTTTCAAGGCGTGCGCCCAACGGTTTGCGCTGTGCCGCCTGAGGAGGAGGTGCCCGAAGGGCCTGTGGGACAGCGCCACGCGGAAGCGGCCTACCATCCAGCGGATGCCCGGAGGCATCAATTATTCGCCCAATCCACTGGGATGTCGGGCAAATTTGCCCTGTCTTCTCCAGAATGACCCGGTCTTTCAGCGCGACCCCGTCAGGGGCTTCATCGGGAAGAATGGTGAGTGTTTTGCCATCCAGTTGCACGATTTCACCAGATAAACGCCCACCATCCCTTCGGAAAATGGAAACCCAGTCGCCCAGACATGCATCATCCTCAAGCCCGGAAATATGTACCACACCTGCATCGACGCGGGTGACCCGCCCGACGGTACGCACGGCCTTCAATGCGACGATTTGCGCAAGCAGTCCGTCGATTTCATCCAATTTTTTCATGGCGATCCCTTGTCCCTGAACACTCTTTCTAAAGGAATCAGGGTTAATCCTTGATTGAAATTGAACGAAGGAGAATCCTTTGATGTTTGAACAGCTCGCTGTCTTCAAAATGTCTTCAGCAATGGCCATACACGCCGGGAAACGGCAGGCTATCATTGCGCAGAATGTCGCAAACTCAGACACGCCGGGATACGTCGCCCGGGATATAGCACCGTTTCAGAGTTTGTATGAATCCGGGCAGTGGTCCGCTCATACCGGCCTGCATGGCAATACCAATCGCGGTCAGGCCCTGGAAAGTTTTGAGGTGCGCGATGAAGCGTCTCCAAACGGAAACTCAGTATCGCTTGAAACAGAGATGCTGAAATCTGTCGATACCAAGCGCGAACATGATCGTGCTCTCGCGATCTATAAATCGGCATTGAATCTCCTGCGCACCGCAATCGGTAAATAGGGGCAATGGCATGAGCGATTTTTCAAAATCCTTGGAAGTCTCGTCAAGCGGGTTGCGCGCGCAAGCCAACCGGCTGCGGCATCTTTCAGAAAATATTTCCAACGCCGACACGCCCGGATATCGCCGCAAGCTTGTGTCCTTTGAAACCGCCCTTTCATCCGGAGACAACCTTGCCACCGTACATACCGGCCCCGTGCAGTTGGATAAAAGCGCACTGGAAAAGGTGTACGATCCGTCGCACCCGCTCGCTGATGACACCGGCCAATACGAGGGTTCGAACGTCAATCTATTGATCGAACTCGCCGACGCGAAAGAGGCGCAGCGCAGCTATGAAGCCAATCTCAAGATGTTTGAACAGACCCGCAAAATGTCAGCAGGACTGATGGATTTGCTACGCCGCTAACCAAAATTTCAACCGACCAAAAGGAGATCCAGAATGGATATCACCCCACTTTCAGCGTCCCAGAAGTATTCTGCCGCGATGCCGGCCGTTGCAGCCGATAAAGATGCTTCCACGTTTCTGAAAGACACCGCATTGGATTTTGCCAAGACGCTTGCCATTAGCGAGGATACGGCGAAACAGTCCATGATTGGTGACGCCGACCCCCACGCCTTGGTTCAGGCGCTCGCGCAAACCGAATTGGTCGTCGAGACAGCAGTCGCGGTGCGAAATAAAGTCGTCGAAGCCTATCAGGAAATCCTGCGGATGCCGGTCTAGTGCTGAACGAGATCGTCTTTTACGACACGATGCGCCAGGGACTTTGGGTCGCGCTAACAGTTTCAATTCCGATTTTGACCGTCGCCTTGGTGACAGGTGTCACAATCGGATTGATCCAAGCGCTCACGTCAATTCAGGAAATGACACTCACATTCGTTCCAAAACTCGCTGCAATCGGCGCAGTTTTTTGGGTGTCGATGGGCTTCATGACACAGACGCTCACGTCGTTCTTTCATGATCGCATCATTCCATTAATTATCGGAGGCTGAATATGGATAACGCCGGCTATACCATTCTAACCCGCCAGTCGGGCCTTGCTCGGGAAATGCAAGTTGTTGCGAACAATATCGCCAATGCGGCGACAACAGGTTTTCGCTCCGAAGGGATGGTGTTTTCCGAGTTCGTGCAGCCTGTTGACCGGGGCGCTTCGTTATCGATGGGTACGGGCAATGTGCACAGTACCAGTTTCGTGCAAGGCGCTTTGACCGAAACTGGAGGAACCTTTGATTTTGGCATCGAGGGAGACGGGTTTTTTCTGATTGAAACGCCCGCCGGCGAAAGGTTGACCCGTGCCGGATCATTTACCCCGAACGCCGAAGGAGAGCTCGTCACAACTGATGGATATCGCGTCCTTGATGCAGGCGGGGCACCCGTTTTCGTGCCGCCAAATGCAGGACCGTTGGCTGTCTCTTCCGATGGAACACTCAGCGTTGACGGGGCTCCGCTGGCGCAGCTTGGTATCGTGCACCCCACAGCACCGCTGGATTTGATCCGCGAAGACGGCGTGAGGTTTCGTGCCGATGCAGGATACGAGCCTGCTATCAACGCCCGGGTGGTTCAAGGATTTACCGAAGGGTCAAATGTCGACGGTGTAAGCCAACTTGCCCGAATGATCGAAGTGCAGCGTGCCTATGAAATGGGCCAAAGCTTTCTTCAGACTGAAGACGAACGCATTCGGTCGGCTTTGAAATCGCTTTCGCAATAACACATCACATAGCAACCGGAGGTGTACCATGCGTGCCCTAAAAATCGCAGCCACAGGGATGAGCGCCCAGCAGATGCGGGTCGAAACGATATCCAACAACCTCGCGAACATGAGCACGACCGGCTATAATGCGCGCCGCGCAGAGTTTTCTGATCTGCATTACCAACAACTTGCCAAGGCAGGGTCGATCAGCGCCTCGGACGGTACGGTGTTGCCAACGGGCGTGCAGCTTGGTCTGGGGGTGCGCCCCGCTGCGGTATCGATGCAGCTCGCTCAGGGGGCGCTGTCGATGACCGGCGGCGACCTTGACGTAGCGATTGATGGCAAGGGTTTTCTGGAAGTCACCCTTCCGTCAGGCCAGGCGGCGTATACCCGCGACGGGGGGCTCAAGCGTACCGGCGACGGCCTGATCGTGACATCAGACGGATATCCTGTGGCCCCTCAGATTGTTATTCCGAACGATGCGAACAGCATTTCGATCAACGCGGATGGCGAAGTGTATGCGTATTTTTCAGGCACCACTGCGGGGCAGCTTTTGGGACAATTCACTGTTTCTGGTTTCAGCAACACCAAAGGGCTCGAAGCATTGGGCGGCAATCTGTTTACCGAGACCGAGGCCTCTGGCCCCGCGCTGGTTTCGACGGCCGGGTTGGATGGCCTCGGAACGCTGAGACAAGGGTATCTTGAGGATAGTTCCGTTGATGCGGTGCGCGAAATTACCGAACTGATCGAGGCTCAGCGCGGGTATGAAATGAACGCCAAGGTTATTTCGGCTGCTGATCAGATGATGGGCGCAACGACGCAGGTGCGGTGATGAAAACGGTGCTTGTGTGTTTAATCCTCACTATTGCAGCCCCGTGTTTTGGCCAGGTGGTCGTGCCGACGCGCACCATTCGGGCTGATGCCATCATTGTCGATCAAGATGTCAGGCTCGAAGACGCGACAACTGACAATAGCTTTCAGCGGCTACAAGACGTCGTCGGGCAGGAAGCGCACGTGGTCCTTTATGCTGGACGACCGATCATGCCCGATCAAGTCGGGCCTCCGGCAATTATCTCAAGAAATCAGATCGTCGTTCTTTTTTTCAAGGCAAATGGCCTGCGCATCATGACCGAAGCGCGCGCCCTGGAGCGGGGGGCAGTCGGCGATAGCGTTCGGGTGATGAACCTTGCGTCGCGTGCCACCTTGTTTGGCCAGGTGCAGCCCAACGGCACGATTGAGGTCAAAAACTAGGGATCGTCATGAAAACATTTATACTGATTTTAGGGACTTCCGCGTTCATTGCGGCCTGCGCCCGGACCGACCATATCGGAAGTATTCCGACGTTTAGCGATACGACCCAAGGGGTTGAGCATAACGCGATGGTTTATGATGCCTTGCCGCTTCGGCTTGAAGAGCCGCGGATCATTGATCAATCTTCGCTTTGGTCGGGGGGCCGAAATTCCTTGCTTGGCGATCGGCGTGCGGTACAGCGGGGTGATATCATGACTGTGGTTATTGAAATTAACGACAATGCTGAAATTTCGAACCAGACAAACAGATCTCGGTCGGGCAATGAAACCTTGTCGGTTCCAAACCTGCTGGGCATTCCCCAAAGGCTGGACGAAAAGTTGCCCACTGGCGCGACATCCGCTGATCTGGTTGGCCTAAGTTCGGCCAGCACCGCATCCGGTGATGGATCAGTTAAGCGCAAAGAGAAATTGACTCTGCGTGTGGCGGCAACCGTCGTTGATGTCTTGCCAAATGGTGTGCTGTCGATTTCAGGGACACAGGAACTTCGCGTTAACTTCGAGCTGCGTGAATTGTTGGTTACTGGGTATGTGCGGCCCGAAGACATCTCAAGGCAGAACGAAATTACCTATGACAAAATTGCGTCGGCCCGTGTGTCCTATGGCGGGCGAGGGCAGATTTCCGACATGCAGCAACCGCGGATCGGTCAGCAGGTTCTTGATGCAGTTCTGCCATTTTAAGGAGAGACGCCAATGGCGAAATTAATTCCGCTCATCGCATTGGTCGTGTTTGCAGCCCTCGGGGTCGCTGCCGGTAAGTTCATGCAACCGGCGGCATCCGGAGCCAACTGAGTCCGCACAACCAGACGGCGCAGATCAAACGGATCCCGAAAAGGAAACTGCCGCTAAGACAGAAGCGTCACAGCCACCGTCTGAAGAAAACAACACGAAGATGGACTATGTAAAATTGAACAATCAATTTGTCATTCCAATCGTAGCCGATGGCCGCGTCGCTTCTTTAATTGTTCTGTCACTTAGTATCGAGGTTCCGTTTGGCAGGCGCGAAGCAATTCTTCAAAAAGAGCCAAAGGTCCGAAACTCGTTTCTACAAGTTCTTTTCGACCATGCAAATATGGGAGGCTTTGAAGGTGAATTCACCTCACCAACCAAACTCTCTGGCCTTCGAATGGCACTTCGGGAAATCGCACAGCGCGATATTGGAAGAGAGATCGTTTATAACGTCCTGATCACGGATATCGCTCGGCAAGATTATTAAGTATGATTTTATGCGCTACATCATAATTTGTCGGAGCTGCTTGCAGCCTTCGGTACTTACTCCGACAGCTATTCGAAAATTTTCTCGGGTTGTGGTGCTTCAAAAAGCATGTGCGAAATCCCAGCCAGGCTGAAGATCGGACATTCTATCTCAAACTGGAAAAACCATTGGAATTTATCTTTGGGTGCCGGTGAAATTCCAAGATCATCATAGCGCCATAAATCTAGCCTGATCTGTCCATTATTGAAAAGCCGATCGCTTCTGAGAGCATGCTTTTCTCCTGGCTTTTCTTTAAATTACGTTGCTGCGTGCCCAAGAGATCCCGCGCCGCCAAGAGCTTTCCATATGCTATGCGAAGCTGAGATACGTGATGTTCCTTGATCGCCAATACCTGCGCAAGTTCAAGATTGAGCGCGGTTTTCTTGCGTCCAACCCAAGACTGCCACGCAATATCTGCACCAACCAACCGCATTTCGGACCGGTCCTGGCTGTTGATCTGATGTTCTAAAAGGTATTCTCTCAAACGTTCAATTTCCTGCCGGATCTTCGTTTCACGTGCCACCAACAGCTGGAAATTCTTTTGCCGCAACGCGTACTGCGCGGCAAGAACCACCTCCATTTGAACGAGCGGCACCTTGCGCATCACCCGCGCGCCTTCGCTTTGATCCGCATGGCTTCAGCGAACCGGATTGCGGCAGCCACCGCTTTGAAGTGTTCCGGCGCAATCATTTCGCCCACCTCCGTTGTGGCATGCAGCGCACGTGCCGCGGGAGGATCACTGTGAATCGGAACATCGGCTTCGGCCGCTGCAATCCGGATCGCTTTCGCGATCTCGTCGACACCTTTCGCCACGCAAACCGGGGCTTCTCCGGGTAGCCTGCTCCATTTCAAGGCGACCGCATAATGTGTCGGGTTAACAATGACTACATCAGCTTTCGGCACATCCGCCATCATCTGACTTTTTGACGCAATCAACGCCCGCTGGCGCCGTTCCTGCTTCATATGCGGATCCCCCTCGGCGTTCTTTTGTTCGTCTTCAACCTCCTTTCGTGACATGCGATTTTTTCGCAGATGTTCAAAGTATTGCCACAGGGCGTCAGCGCCACCAATTGCGCCTGACACCAAGATGGTAACCAGCAGAAACGCCATGCCAATCTCGGCCAAAAGAGAAATCACGGTATTCGGATTGGTCTGGATGGCAGCCAACATTTCTTTTAGCCGGTCCTTGATGAACAGCATCAGGCAGACTGAAAAAATAATGAGCTTGATGAAGCTTTTCAAAAACTCGAACAGCCCGGCGCGCCCGAACTTATTCTTTATGTTGGAGATTATAGAAATTCGAGACAGTTTTGGAGAAAGCTTCTCGGGGGCCACGACAAATGCACGTTGCGCGGCAATTGCGGCAAGCACGGCAATCGCGGGAAGTGCAAAGAGAGGTAGGATAGGTAGCACCACGGCACTGAAAAGGCCGCCCGAAGGAGCGGTGGCGCTATTCTCGAAGAAAAGGGAAACCAGTGTATCGGGCTGATCCAAAAGGATCATAAGAGCAGAACTTGTCCGGCCAAGCCCAGCTTGCGCGACATATGTTAAGGCGACGAAAATCCCGAGATAGCTGGCCGCTGTCATCAAATCGTTGGATTTGGCGATATCACCCTTGCGACGTGCCTGCAAAAGCTTTTCAGGCGTCGCGTCAAACGTTTTATCAGAGGAATCGTCCATGGTTACCGACTGGTGCCGAAAGGGTTCGCCAAAAAGATGTCCAACGCGTGGAGCCAAGCTTGCAGCAAAAGCGGTGAGGCGATGCAAAGAAGAAAAAGGCCGCCGGCCGTGATCAATGGGGCACCGACAAACGATACCATCAGTTGAGGCATGGCCTTGTTTATAACACCCAAGGCGAGGTTATAAAGAAAGGACAGGATGACAAACGGTGCCGCAAGCGTGAAAGCGAGCGAAAACGCATGGCTGATCCGGTTTAGTCCCCACTCCGATAGATCTGTTGGATCCGGAAGCGTCCCCATAGGCATCACGTCGTAGGAAAAAATAAGCAAACTGGCTGCCTTGATGTGCAGGCCCGTCGTTACAGCAAGCGCAAGTCCTGCAAAAACAAGGATGTACCCCATCGCGGCGATAGGCTCGACGGCCGCACCACCCAGAATTTGGGACAACGATGTGGATTGAGCAGCAATGGACCCTGTTGTTTGGAGCGCAAGAATCAAAAGCCTGATCCCGACCCCCAAAGAGATTCCATTTACCGTTTCAGTGACAATCAGCCAGAAAAGATCCCCGAACTGAGCGGAATAGGGCAGAGCGCCGACTGCAGGAGCCACAATGAGAGTGAAAGCAAAGGCGATAGCAAGCTTTACACGCGAGGGGATCACCGTTTCGCCAAAGGCCGGCATCAGAGCAACGAACGCCCCTATGCGCAAAAAAACGGTAAAGGCTTGCCACAAGCCATCGGCCATAAGCGGGGCAAGGCTTTGCACCAGACCATTCACGTTGGGACCATTCCAACCAGGGATGGGCGGGCATCCAATCCGATTTCCTCAAACGAAAGGACGGGATTTGATAGTCCTTTGGCGCGCATCACAGTCCGCAAAAACCGCCTTCTGCGGGTGTTGGTAACGATTGCCGCGAAAATTCCATTCTGGCTGGCGTTGGCAAGGCTCGCTGACATTCCATCGGCCAAATGGTTAAAAACATCAGGAGGAAGAGCAATATCAAGCCCGCGATCCGCATCGATCTGATAGGTATCGAATGTCTCTTCCCATTCGGGTGCGAGTTGAATCAAAGGGACCGTTCCGTCAGGCCTGCGAAGTTCGGCCACCAACTGAAACCCCAACCTTTGTCGGACATGTTCGCAAATCGCTTCAGTTTGAGCGTTGCTTGACCTTGCTTCGGCAGTGGCCTCAAGGATCAGCGGAAGGTTGCGGACAGAAACCTGTTCGTCCAGCAACAGTCGAAGAACCGCGTGAAGCACATCAATCGGCACTTTGTCGGGTATCAGCTCATCTAAAAGCTTGCGGTTCGCTTCCGACCTTTCGGGGCTTGAGATGTTTACCATCTCGGAAAGGAGCCTTCTGAGCGATTTCAAGGTTAACAGTCTGCTGAAGTTCTGCTTGATCGTCTCCAGCAGATGCGTCGCGAGCACTTCGGTTGGGGTAACGAGGGTGATACCCGCAAGTGCTGCCTCTTCTTGATCTTTGATGTTGATCCATCTGGCGGGCGCGCCATAAACCGGTTCATGCGTATCGCTGCCCTTCGGTAAAAGGATTGTATCGTCAGGGGCGAGTGCAAGAATTTGATCCGGATTTAGCTGTGCACGCGCCTGTTCAACACCTTGTATGCGCAGAACATAGGTTCCGATGGGCAGCCCTGGGTGATCGGTAAGGCGTATTTCGGGAAGTATGACGCCATAAACCGACGCGACGTGGGTTCGCATATTCGAAATGCGGGTGTCCAAACCTGTGCCAGGATCAAGCACCATGTTCACCAGATCGGGCGCAAATTCGACATGGATGTCATCCAATTCCAGTATGTCGCCCAAAGGTTTCGACTTGGGAATTATCTTTTCGACATCGCCCGATATCTTGTCCGCTTCCACTTGCTTTGCTTGACGATAGGTAAGGTAGGATGCCAGCCCCAGACCACCGCCGCCGAGAATGAATGGAACGAATGGCAGCCCTGGAAACAAGGCAAACATGATCATGAGAACCGCGACCGTCCCCAACGCGGCCGGATGTCTTCCGAGCTGACTGAAAACGGCAAGATCAGTGGCCCCCACCGTGCCGCCACGCGCCAGCAAAAGCGCAGATGCGATCGAGATGATAACTGCGGGAATCTGCGACACCAACCCGTCACCAACGGTCAGAATTGCATATGTTTCAAAGGCTTGCCCGATGGGCATATGGTGCACCAGCACCCCCATGATCAAACCCGCCACCAGATTCAACATCGTAATCAAGAGCCCCGCAATCGCATCGCCCTTTACAAATTTCGACGCACCATCAAGCGATCCGAAGAAGGTCGTTTCGAGCTGCTCCCGCTCTCTGCGCTCGCGCGCCTGTTCGTGCGTGATGGCACCGGCAGACATATCACTGTCGATCGCCATTTGCTTGCCGGGCATGCCGTCCAAAGCAAAGCGTGCACCGACTTCGGCCATGCGGGTTGCGCCCTTGTTGATGACCATAAAGTTGACGATCAACAGAACGCAAAAGACGACCAAACCCAAAAATACCGATCCGGCCATCACGAATTGCGCAAAACCTTCAATGACATCTCCGGCCGCATTCGTGCCGGTATGCCCTTGGCCGATGATCAACTTGGTTGACGATACATTCAAGGACAAACGCAACATCAAAGACGCAAGAAGAATTGTCGGAAACGCAGAGAAATCAAGCGGTCTGTCAATAAAAAGCGTCACGGTGAAGATAAGGATCGCCAGCGCGAACGATGCTGCAAGTCCCGCATCCAGCACCCAGGACGGCATCGGCAGGATCATCATGACGATCACGGTCATAAGGGCGATCGCCAGGAATATCGTCGGATTGAAGAATGACGACGACAGGAATGAATTTTTCATCTAGCCCTCCTTTGCCCATAGGATTGATGGGGATGAAACCTGATTTATTAAGGGAAATAGCGATCCGTTGGACCCAGCTTGGCCAAGAGGGGCCGACGCGCGGGCTGTGCCGGTCAAGGTACCACGCGACATGCCAAGAAGGTTTCCTCCATCGCGCTGATCGTGGGGTACCGGCTCTTGATCCGTCATTTGCGAAACCTGATTATAGCGCGCCAGATATTTTTCCGCCGCCGCATGGGTTTTCGAATGATAGGCACCGATCGCTTTCGTCCAGCTGCCGGTCTGGCGCTTTAGGCTGATCAGGAATTGCGCCGCGTATCGTGCGTTACTGTCTGGATCAAACATCTGATCAATGGAACTGAACGCTTGGCCGTGCCATTTGTAGTTGATCTGAAAACAACCGATATCAAAGCTGCGGGCACCGTTTTTGAAATGCTTGTAGGCAAATTCTTTCGCAAGGGATTCGCTATCGAACCAGAGGCCCTTTCCCTCCATATTGACGGTCCACGGCCAGGGTATCATTCCGGTTTTGCCCGCGCGCCCCGTCTCGACGCGCGTTATGGTTTTGAGAATCTCGAACGGAATGCCAAATTGATCGGACGCCCGGTTTGCAGCCTCATCACAAAGCGCGGATGGCCCGGCAAGTGCTTGCGAGGCTGCCAGATAAAGCACGCCGAATAAGCCAGCTAAACGTGCGAAATAGAGGTGTATATTACACCGGCGGTAAGTTTCTGAAACCAAGAGCATTCTTGCACCAAATAAGTCGCACTAGGCCTATCGATACGCGGCGACTTTTTAAGAAAGGGAAAATTTGTTCGGTTTTTCCGGCATCACAAGGTTCCCCCCTTTCCCTCACGCGCCCTCTTGTCTGGGGTGTTGATGTCTTCGGGGCAGGTTCGGCAAAAAGCCATTCATGCGGGCTTCAATGGTTGCGTGCCGGTTCCCGCCAAACGATAACCGGACAAACGGACAAACGGTCAAGCTGGCAAACAGGAGACGATGATGCGCAGATCAATAGGTATGGCGTTGGCAGTAATTGCACTGCAATCGGCGTGCGGCACCGGACCGGCTGGGTTCGGCGCGCTTGGGTATTATCAGGTTGCGGGCGTCGAGGACGATGACATGCTGAAGATGCGAAGGGGCCCCGGAACCGGTTTCAAGGTAATGCTGGGTCTTCCAAACGGTACAGCCTTGCGGGTGAACAGTTGCCAGCAAACCGGCGGTACCCGCTGGTGCGAGGTTTCCTTAAAGCAGGCCAGCAACATCAAAGGGCATGTATCCTGGGCATATCTTGAAAAGATGTGACCGTGTCGTGACCCTTGGGGGCGTGGTCGCTTTGACGGCGAGCCGATCAACCTGCGCCGAATCCCCTGCCCGGCCGTTTTTCGACACCGCGCTATGGCACGATAGCAGACATATAACTTGGGTTTAGAGCCCTTGTTTTTGCACGGTGAAAAAGCCGACGTTCAAGATTTTCGTAAAATCTTTGAGATGCAGAGCGAGCTGGACCCTGGGGCACAAATCCGCATTGTTTCCAACTAGAATTCCTGTGCTCTGCCATGCATCTGCCGGTAATCTTTTGGCATATGCCTTCAGTTTTTCGGCCCGATAATCCTAAAGCCAATAGCGCCGCCGCACATTCATATGCCCTTTGATCGCCATGGCTCGGCTGTCCTCTGACCGAGCGTGTGTCGGAGAAGAACATATGAGAACGCAGATCATCGAGCGCGGCAATCCTTCACAGGCCGCCCTATACGATGCCGCAGTTGCACAACTGCACAATGTGTACGCAAGCGCCTTCGGGGCCACCCCCCAAACTTCCCCCCCGCGCTTCGCCGTAACCCTTTCTCCGCAAGGAGAGATTGTCTGTATCGCCGGGATCCGGATGCAGCATGAAGGCTTCTTGTCGCAATGCTATCTGGATGAACCGATTGAAACGCTACTATCGCGCACCTCGGGCTACACCATAGCGCCGCAGGACGTGCTGGAGGTCGGCGCGCTTGCGACGCTATCGCCGTTTCCTGTTTTCCAGACCCTGAGGGCCATTTCGCACTGGGGCCGCGCGAGACATATAAGCTGGGCGGTATTCACGGGCACCGCCGAAGTCCGGCGGTTGATTGCGCGCGCAAAGATCACGGCCCTCGTGTTGAGCCAAGCCAAGCGCGAACGTGTTGCCGATCCGCAGGCCTGGGGCAGCTATTATCAGCACGACCCGTGGGTCTGCGCCTTTCAAGATCCGCAGACGGCCGCAAAAGCCGCCTTGCCCCAGGCGGGGATCGCATAATGGGAAACCGGATATTCACTGCATTGGCTGAAAACGCCAAGACCCAAGCGGACCAGACGGCCATGCGCATGGACGACACGGTTCTTTGTTGGGCTGAACTGGCGGCACGGGTGGCGCATCTTTCAGCTGCCGTTTCAGGGTCCGCCAGGGTGGTGGGCATCAACTGCACCTCGCCCCTTGCCGCAGCGCTTGCGGACCTTGCGATTACCCACGCAGGGCGGGTTTCGGTGCATCTGCCTGCATTCTTCTCGACCGAGCAAAAAGATCACATCATCAAGGCCGCACACATCGACACCATTGTCAGCGATGGGGCGCCGCGTGCGGGCTGCGCGCACATTGCAATCAAACCACTTACCCAACCTGCAGATCCCTCGGTCTTGTCCCACCCTAAGTCGGGCGCGAAGCGGATCATCTTTACCTCAGGTTCATCAGGTCAGCCCAAAGGCGTGGTGATCGGGGCCAATCAGCTTAGCGCGTCACTGGATGCGCTGGCCCAGGTGATCAGCCCGCAAGCCAATGACAGGCATCTGTCCCTTCTTCCTATGGCACAGCTTCTTGAACAGATCGCGGGCCTGTATCTGCCGATCATGTGCGGTGTCGAGATTGTCTTTTCTGCCAGCGCGACACCGGCGCTTTTTGGCGGGCCGATCGCGCCAGTGGTGGCGCTGATGCAGCAGACGCACCCCACGACGACCATTGTGGTGCCCGCCCTTTTGGCACGCCTTGTGGCAGAGTTTGAAAAGACGTCCACCAAAGCGCCGGACAGCCTGCGATTTGTTGCGGTCGGGGGGGCCCATTCTGCCCCGGCACTTCTGTCGAAAGCCAAAGCCTGCGGGTTGCCGGTTCACGCGGGATACGGGCTGTCGGAATGCAGTTCGGTGGTGGCGATGCAACGGCCCGGAACCCACCGCCCCGACACCGTGGGTGCGCCGTTGCCAGGGATCAAGGTGCGGATCGACGATGGTGAAATTGTCGTCTCAGGACCGACGGTCATGGAAGGCTATCTGGGGCAGGCTGACGTCAAGGGTGAATGGCGCACCGGCGATCTTGGGCGGATCGACGACGGTCAACTGATCATTGAAGGGCGCAAGGACTGGCTTATCGTTACGCCTGCGGGGCGCAACATTTCACCCGAATGGGTAGAAGCCCGGCTTTGCGCAGACCCCCGAATTCCCGCCGCGGGGCTGCATCTGGAAACGTGCGGAAACCTGTCGATTGTCGCCGCCTTGACCGCTTCTGTCAGCCCTGCCGAGATCGCGGCACGGCTTGTCGATCTGCCCGGATATGCACGACCAAAATGGGTGGTGCCTGTGCCAGCTGACCTGCCGGGCTTGATACGGTCGGGGGGCGGGGTTGACCGCAGCCAGCTTGGCGCGATCTGCGCCTCTGTTCCGGCGCAAGAACTGCTTTACGAAACAAAGGAAGACGCATGACCGACACGGGTAAAATCGCTTTGATCACAGGGGCAGGATCAGGGATCGGGCGCGCCTTGGCCCTGCGCGCGGGTGCAGATGGGTATCACCTTGTTCTGGTCGGGCGCACGGAAGCGCCATTGCGTGAAACAGCCGCGATGGCCAAGGCCCCCAGCACGCAGATCGTGATCGCCGACATCACGGATGCGCAGGGGCGTCGCAAAATTGCACAGGCCGCAGGGGAGGGCCTTGACCTTCTGATCAACAACGCAGGCGCGCTCAAGGTGGGTCCGATCACCGGGCTGACCGAAGCACAGGCCGCCACCATGCTGAACACCAATATCTTGGGGCCTGTCCTGCTGTGCCGCGACCTGACACCCGCTCTGGCACGACGCCGGGGCAGGATCGTCAACATCGGCTCAATGTTCGGGACAATCGCCTTCCCCTACTTCGCAGTCTACTCCGCCACAAAATTCGCGCTCAGAGGTCTGTCTGACGGTCTGCGCCGCGAAATGGCAGGAAAAGGGATTTCCGTCACATATGTGGCCCCCCGTGCGACCAGAACGGCGGCATTGGCCGAATTTGACGCCTTTGTCGAACCCTTCGCGATGAAGCTTGATCCGCCTGAAAAGGTCGCGGACACCGCTTGGCGCGGCATCATCAAGGGGCGTCGCACCGTTTACCCCGGATTGGCCGAACGCGTGTTTGTGGCGCTTCAGCATCTGGTGCCCGGTTTGATCGACCGCGCACTGATCAAACAGGCCTTCGCCCCGGACGCCCAAAGGGCGGCACATTCCCTTATTCAAGAAAGTGAGATCTGAACAATGACATACCCCATACTGCGCCCCGAAACCGATGCGTGCAGCATCACTGACGCGGCCGTGCTGGAAAAAATTCGCCTTGCGCTGGCCCAGAATGGTTGGGTGATGCTGCGCGGGTTTTCCGCTGACATGGCCCGTTTCAGCGCCCTGACGGCCGCGCTGTGCAGCCGGATTACCTTTGATCCTGCCCGCGAATACGGCGATGCGAACACCCAGAAAGTTGATGCCGGCACAGGACCTGTCGGGCTTCATACCGAAAATGGCAACACCCCCGTATGCCCGGATATCGTTGCATTCTATAGTCCGGTTGCCGCCTTTGAAGGATCCCAGACCACGATCTGCGATGGAAGGTCTGTTCTGGGTTCTCTGAACGACGCGCAGCGCGCCCGCTGGCAGAAACCGATGACGGTAGAGCGCTATCTGCCGGAAACCTTGTGGAAACGGTATCTGGCCAACGAACATCCCGCCATCTCGGATCCCGAACAGGTGACCGATCAGCATATCGAAGACTTCCGCAACGCCATCCCCAATCAGGATTTCGACAGAATGGACGATGGGGGTATCGTTTATCGGCTAACCCTCAACCCGGTACGTGCCTCGGTTGTTTCAGGCGGCGAAGGGTTTGCCAACGCCGTGCTGGGCCCGTCGCATAACTATGCTCCGCCTCGCTATTCCTTTGGGCCTGATGATCCGATCAGCGCGGAAGAAATCGAAGATCTTCGCGCAATTGCAGAGACTCACACCCATGAAATCAACTGGCAGGACGGCGATATTGCCGTGCTCGACAACACCCGCATCATGCACGGACGCCGTGCAATCATAGATGACAATCGCCAGCTTTTTATAGGTATGGGCTGCCTTTAGGTGCCCCCTTGGCACACCCTGAAACCGAGTTTGAAACGGAAAACTGAATATGACATATCTCAAGATACTTGTTGCCTGCATTGCAATCTGCGCCGGACCCGCCCTTGCCGATCCGATCGAGGGGACCTGGCAAACCTCGCCCGATGATCACGGTGACATCGGGTTCATCGACGTCGGTTCCTGCGGCCAGTCCTATTGCGGCAAACTGGTGCGCGCGCAGAACCAGGCGGGTCAGAACATCACGCCCAACACGATCGGGCGCAAGATCATCTGGAATGTCGTGCCGTCAGGCAGCAACACCTACGATGGCCGGATCTATGCACCCGACCGCGACAAGGAATATGTCTCGAAGCTGACGCTTGCGGGCAGCACACTAAAAGTAAGCGGCTGTATCCTGGGCGGGCTGTTCTGCCGCGAGGGGGGCACCTGGCGCAAGATCAACTAGGCACCACCTAGGGATCCCGACAAGGGGCACCTCGCGGATCGGCCCCGATAAACCCAGTTTAATAGGGGCCGATCCTAAAGCAATTCAAACCAAAATGCTTTGGTCAGCAAAACGTAAACAGTCAGCATTTCAAGGCGGCCAAGATACATACCAAGGCTCAGAAACCATTTCGCACCATCGGGAAGCGACGCAAAATTGCCCGCAGGGCCAATAATATCGCCAATGCCTGGCCCCACATTCGCAACCGCGGTCAAGGCACCGCTGAACGACGTCGCCAAATCCAGACCGTAAAGGCCCAGCGCCCAGGCCAAACAGCCCACCGTGGCGGCATAGAATACAGAGAAAACCATCACACCGTTTGTCACATCATACGCTACGGGTCGGCCTTCGTACCGCAACGTTGTCACGGCATGTGGCGTCTGGATGCGTTTGATCTGACCGCGCACACTGCGGATCAGGATGATCCAGCGCATGGTCTTGCCACCACCCGCGGTCGATCCGGTACACCCCCCCACAACGGTCAGCGCCAGAAAAATCGTAACCGCAAAAGGGCCCCACGTGGTATAATCTGTCGTTGCAAAACCTGTGGTGGTGACCACGGACACCACATTGAAAGCCACCAGTCGCAGGCTTTCCAGAACCGGCGTTTGTGCGGTGACGACACGCCAGATCGTCAGCAACCCAATCACGACCGAGAGGAAAAGCAGGAACGCCTGAACCTGCTCGCTGCGGAATTTTCTGCGGTTAAGGGCGCGTATATACCAAGCAAACGGAAGCGAACCGGAAATCATGAACACCACCCCCGCCCACTGCAGGAACGCGCTGTCAAAATGCCCGAATGATGCGTCAGATGTCGAATACCCACCCGTTGAAACTGTCGCGAGGGCGTGTACCGCCGCCTCGAAAAAGGTCATGCCACCCAAGGTATATGCCATGATGCAAAGCATCGTCAGCAAAAGATACACCCAGACTGTGGCCCCGGCGAACCGTGCGGCGCTGGTCATTTCCTTCTCTCCCCGCTCGGAGCTTTCGGTGCGGAACAACTGCATACCGCCCACCCTGAGAATGGGAAGAAACGCAATGCCGGTCACGATAAAGCCAATGCCGCCCAACCACTGAAGCAGCGCACGCCAGATCAGGATCGCGGGCGGGGTGGAATCAAGGCCGCTCATCACGGTGGAACCGGTCGTGGTGATGCCCGACATCGCTTCGAAAAACGCGTCCGTCAGCGGAAGCTGCCAGATCCAAAGAGGCAAAGCCCCGGCAGACGCTGCTGTGGCCCAAACGCTTGTGGTCAGAAGAAAGGTATGCAGCCTGCCGAAATCCGAAACCCGGTGGCCGACCGCAATTGCCAACAATGAGCCAAGCAGGACGACAAACATCGCCGAAACCTCAAAGTCATCGCTTGTTTCGGGAAACAGCGCCGCCACCAGTGCCATCAGTATGCCCATGCCAATCAACAAGACGGCATTCGTGAAGATCACGAAATTCAATGGAGGTGCCTGGCATTGCGAGGACAGAAAATTGGGACTGATTGAAACGTCATCTGAGGATCTGGATCTGTTCCGATTAACCTGCTTTTGCACCAATACGCAGCAATACGCCAGACAAGGATCTATTCCCGCCAAGATTGATCCCAACCCCACAAGCGGGCCCGAAGATAAAAAGGTCCTGGGCAAAAGAATCCCGGCGACCCGCATTTTCCCGCTTGATCTGTGTCAATGCCATCCGCTTTTGCAACCGCTAAGAATGTGCAGTCGACAGTAGTCCCTTTTGCCGTCACGGAGCACGTTTTGATCTGTTTTTTCAAACATTTACATCTGGCAGGGCTGTCACAATTCTGCGCTTGGATTTTTCAACATCTCCCGGGTCGGCTGACAAAGGCCACTTTTCTGGTGCTGCTGGTCCTGGACCTGATCACCTTGGCACCACATCAGGCGCAAGCGCAAATACAAACCATTTCGCCTCAATACGGCCCCGAAAACACACTTGGCGATCAAAGCGACAGCGATCTTTGGCGCGCGATACGGCAAGGGACGAGCGGTTTACCCAGCAGCAGCGCGATACCGGATGGCGTACTGATCAACGCCAAAGGCACCTGGTGGTCCGAATTGCGCCGCCCCGAAGGACCGCTGATCAGATACGGCAGCATCGCGCTTGGCGTCATCTTGACAGCTGTCATGCTGTTTTTTCTGATCCGTGGCCGATTGCAGATTGACGGAGGCCGATCCGGAACGAGGGTTGCGCGGTTCTCACTTGCGCAACGGGTGGTGCATTGGGGGATCGCGGCGTTGTTTCTGCTGCTGGGGGTCACAGGCCTGATCCTGCTGTTCGGCCGTCCCTTTTTGATCCCGTTGATTGGCAAACCGCTGTTTGGCATCTTTGCAACCGCCTCGATGCAGGCGCATAATTTGTTCGGGCCTTTGTTCATAGGGTCCCTGATTGCTTTGTTTTTCACCTTTGTGCAGGGCAATTTTCCCCGTTTCAGCGATTTGAAATGGATCGCCCGCGCGGGGGGCATGTTTGGCGGCCACGCCAGTTCAGGCCGGTACAACGCTGGCGAAAAAGCATGGTTCTGGACGGCGACACTGGCGGGGATTGCCCTGTCCGTGTCGGGTATCATCATGAGCTTTCCCAATGATCTGGCCACCCGCGATGTGCTGCACCTGGCAGAACTGTCCCATGCCATCGCAGCGCTTGTTTTTATCGGTTTCGGGATCGGCCACATCTATCTCGGCACCATCGGAAGCGATGGGGCACTTGAAGGCATGATTACAGGCGATGTGGACCAAAACTGGGCCAGAACCCACCACGATCTGTGGTTGGCCGAAATCGACGCAGTCAAAAGCGGGACGCAGACGTGAGCATGATCGACCTTCTCGAGGGGCCGCTATGGTTGGCCTCTGTCAGCGTATTTGTGGTGTTCG
Organism: uncultured Alphaproteobacteria bacterium; assembly: GCA_963728645.1. Classification (GTDB taxonomy): domain Bacteria; phylum Pseudomonadota; class Alphaproteobacteria; order Rhodobacterales; family Rhodobacteraceae; genus Sulfitobacter. The sequence continues at coordinate 162,930 of CAVSLU010000006.1, forward strand.
GCGTCTGGCGCTTGCTTGTTATTCTGACGACCGGGCGACCAGTGACGCAGGCGCGCCCGGCAGGCTCTCCAAGCGCGGGCGCAGTGCGGGCAATCTTTGGCCATTTCCTGCCACGTCGTGCCTTTCTGGGGCGGGGTCGTGTGTGGTTTGTCACTCTCGCGGGCTATGCCTTTCACCTTGGCCTGTTTGCGCTTTTGCTGTTCGGAGCGCCTCATATCGTGTTCCTGCGCGATCATATTCTGGGGTTCGACTGGCCGGCCTTGCCGCGGTGGGGCTTCATCATTGCCGCGCAAATCGCGTTTGCGGGCCTGATATCACTTTGGATCAGACGCTTTGTCGATCCCGTCGTTCGTCTGATCTCAAGACCCGATGATCACGTGGCAGCCGGTCTGACGTTTTTGGTAATGCTGACAGGCTGCCTGGCGTTGGGCGAGCAAAGCATACCCCTGCGGGCCATACATCTTGGGTGTGTCGAAGCCTGGCTGATCTACTTTCCGTTCAGCAGTCTGATGCACACCTTCACCTGGCCCCTGTCACGCGGCTTTACCGGCGCTTTGGCCGGACGCCGCAAAACCCGCATGTAGGAGAGCATTGATGCCAGCCCGGACCCGAACCGCACCAACGCCCCCCTTCGATGCCCAGGGCGACATTCCTGACACCGTGCGTGTCGCAAGCGCGATGGAGGGGTTTCTATCGGAATTTGGACCCCGTGCTGCAAGCTATATGAATGCGTGCGTGCGCTGTGGCCTTTGCGCCGAGGCCTGTCATTTCCATCTTGCCACAGGCGATGCAAAATACACACCAATCCACAAGATCAGGCCATTTGAAAAAGCCTATGGCCAGATGCAGGCACCGTTCAGCAGCATAAAACGCGCCCTGGGGATCGCGCCCAAGATCGACATCTCTGAATTGCAGGACTGGGAAGAGCTTATCTTTGATTCCTGCACCCTGTGCGGGCGATGCACCCTTGCCTGCCCCATGGGCATCGACATTGCAGAGCTTGTCAAAGAGGCGCGCCACGGCATGTTCGACGCCGGGCTCTTGCCCGACCGGCTGGCCCAGATCACGCATAACGCCAAAACCAAACATAGCCCCTTTGGCGAACCGGCAGATTTCATCAAATCAATCCACGCCATCGAAGCGGAGTTTCTGATCAAGCTGCCCCTGGACAAACCCAAGGCTGATCTCCTGCTCACGCTGGCGCCGGGCGATCTGGACGAGCATCACGATTCAGTGGTCGGTCTGGCACGGATCCTTGACCATCTTGGGATAAATTGGACGCTGTCTTCTGTGGCGTTTGAGGCAACCAACTTTGGCTACCTGTCCGGCGATACGCAGTTGCAGGGCGAATTGACCTGCCGGTTGATCGACAAGGCACGCGACATCGGCGCGACGACGATCCTGTTGCCGGAATGTGGACACGCCTGGGGTGCCCTGCGATGGGAAGCGGCGCGGTGGTATGGTGCGCCCCTCGATGATATTCGCATCATGCACACGCTCGAACTTTTGGCGGAACACATCCAGGCTGGTGACATCCGTCTGCGCCATGTTGGCGAAACGGCGACGTTTCACGACCCCTGTCAGCAGGTGCGCCGGGGCGGGCTTGGCTGGGCACCCCGCGTTGTGCTTGGCGCGTTGGGCATGGACCTTCGCGAACTCGAGAACACTCAGGAAACGTCGTTCTGCTGCGGCGGCGGCGGGGGCGTTCTGGCCAATACCCGCGCCGCGCCTTTGCGCCTTCAGGCGTTCGAAATCAAACGTCAGGAGGTTGAAGCAACAGGTGCCACCCATTTCGTGACAAGCTGCGGACAATGCCGTTTGCAGTTTGACCGCTGCCGAAAGGAAACTGATTGGGACAAGCAGGTCGAAAGCCTGCTTGAACTGGTCGCGGCACACATGATCTTGGAATAAAGATCAGGATCCCGCGCCAAAGCTGATTCAAATCAAAGACCTTCAAAGCCGGTTCATGTCTTTTTAAGTCAGGTCGCGCCCGATGGCTTTCCCCGACCTGCGTCTAATTGAAGGAGATCGAAAATGTCCCACACACCCCACGAACTTGCCGAAGATTTCTCAGAGTTTTCTGATAAAATCAGCGAATTGGAACAATCGAACCCGCATTTTTCAACGCTGACCGACAGTTATCACAAAATAAACCGCTCCATTCACCGCGCGGAAAGCAACATTGAACCCACCTCAGAAGATCACCTGTCAGAGATGCGCAAAAGCCGGATGGCGCTGAAAGATCAGATTTACAGATACCTTTCGCCCGCCTAGCCTACGCCAAAGGCATACCGAACGGTCAGGTGCGAAAAGCAGAAGCCGGTCAGGTTTTGCCAGGGGATACACGCAATGGATACCATGAAAGAACTGACAGACCATGCCGCCACGCCTCAGGCCGGAGTTCCCAATTTTGCGTCGGTCACCCCGGCGCATCTGGTGCGCGCCTTGGCTCTGGGCTGGTCGGACTTGCGCCGCGCACCGCAGTTTGGATTGGTATTTTCCGGCGTCTATGTGCTTTTCGGCTGGTTTCTGGCCTATGTGACAGTTTCGACGGGCACGACATACTGGCTGGTGCTGGCCGTGTTCGGCTTTCCCTTGATCGGCCCTTTCGTCGCTGTGGGATTATACGAGGTTTCCCGCAGAGTGCAGAACGATGAGCCGCTCGGTTGGTCAGGCGTGATGGGGGTTGTCTTGCTGCAACGCAAGCGATCATTACCTATGATCGGCGCGATCACCGTGGTCATATTCCTGTTCTGGTTCTTTCTGGGGCATATGATTTTCGCCCTTTTCCTGGGTCTGTCCCCGATGACCAACATCCTGACTTCGGGCACTGTCTTTCTGTCGCCAAACGGTCTGACGATGTTGTCCGTGGGCACCATCGTCGGAGGCGCTTTTGCGCTTTTGCTGTATATGATCACTGTCTTGTCGTTGCCCATGGTGCTGGACCGCGAGGTCGATTTCGTCAGCGCGATGGCAGTAAGCTTTTCTTATGTGATGGCCTATCCGGTGACGATGCTGGGATGGGCCGCCTTTATCGCGGTTCTAACCCTTACAGCTTTGGCCCCCATGTTCTTGGGATTGCTGGTGGTTCTGCCATGGTTGGGCCATGCGACATGGCATCTTTATGATATGCTGGCGGACGCATCGGCGTAAGAGCATTGGCAAACAGGTAACGCCGTGCGCCGACGGCAAGTCACACCGTCTTTTCAGATTCTGTCAGATCTCGCTAACGGGTTCCCCTTCAGGCAGACGCCGGCGATCCCACGTGACACCGCTTCGGATTACACGGGCCGGCACACCAACGGCCACTGAATGTGCCGGTATTTCACCCAACACCATCGCCCGACTGCCGATGACCGAATGTGCGCCAATCTGCGCGCCCTTCATCACGCGCACCCCATGCGCCAGCCAAACGTGATCGCCAATCTCGATGTCTCGCGGCGGGTTCAGGCGCTTGCCGGTCCCTTTATCCAGGATCGAATGCATATCGCTGACATCCATCGTGATATCGCCCGAAAGCATGCAGTCTTCACCCAGATGAATCCGGCCTGCTTCATGCAACGTGATCTGCGCCATCATCATTGTGGTTTCTGCGCCAATCTTGATATGCGTGTTGTCTGCGCGGCATCGCATGTTCCCCGTCAGTTTGCACCGCGGGCCGATCGCGATTGAACTTTCGTGATTGCGAAGCTCGATCATGCCGCCCCCAAAAATTGTGTTTGCCCCGATTATCAGATGGTTATGGTTTCCCAGCAGCGTGATCTGGAAACCTGGAGCGACAGAAATCGACGGATCTACATCCACCTGATTGTTCCGGCCACGGTTCGTGATTTCGATGCCGTTCAGCACGTCTTCAGGCGCTTTGAACGCGCACCCTGATCGGTCCTGTCCAAAGAAAATTTCACTTTAACCTCCCCTTAAGCGTCGGCGTGCTGATCTGAAATCCAATCTAAAGAACTTAGAATCGAAAAGACTTATTTTGTATAAACAGCTCACCGCTCTTTTTGCCCGTTACGCTGCTGCGCACATCAAGGTGCAAGGCAAACCTCAATCTGTCCGCTCTGCCGATGGTCAGATGATCGGGGCGCTTGATGTCGTATCACTTGCAAACGGTCAGATCCGCGTCGCAGGCTGGACCATCGCAGACGATGTTGTGATCCACATGAACGGGATCAAGGCCAGCACCAAAGCCACATTGCGCCGGGAAGATGTGGCACTGGCGCACGGGATTGATCCGCACCTTGGCTTTGATCTTGTGCTGCCGCTTGGGCCTGTCGGATTGCGAGAGATGGCCCGGTTTGGCATCAAATTTCACCTTTCCCCCGACCCTGACAAGACGGTCGCGATGACCCTGCCGCTGGTGGGTATACGGCGCATGCAAGTTTTTATCCTTGTTCGGTTTATGGCTGCGATGGCAAGCCAGATCACGACCTGCTTTCGCTGGATTATCACCCGAAACCCCAGATACCGTGCGCGGATCAAACAGGCGTTGAAACTTGCCTCCCTCCCCGATGCTCAAGAGCTTGACCCAGATCTTTTTCGCGCCTGGACGCCCCCCCCTTGCCCAGCTGGCATGACGATTGTCATGCCGGTGTTCAACGCCTTTGATCTGCTTCAGGAAGCACTTGAACGGGTCAGAAACAACACTGACGTGCCGTGGCGTCTGATCCTGATCGAGGATTGTTCGACCGATGATCGCATCCGGCCTTTCCTGAAAGACTGGAAAGCAGGCCACCCCGACAGTGTCATCCTGCTTGAAAATGAAACCAACCTTGGCTTTATACGCAGTGTTAACCGGGGGCTGGAAAACGCCATCCTGTGGCCCGATCCTGTTGTCCTGCTCAATTCTGACGCGCTTGTTCCCAAGAACTGGGCCAGCAGATTGCTTGCACCGATGGTGATCGGACCAAATGTTGCCACGGTCACCCCGATGTCCAATGAAGCCGAAATTTTCACGGTGCCGCTGATCTGCAAGCCTCAGCCCCTTGGGCCCGGGCAGGGGGAAGCGATTGATGCTTTTGCCATGCAACTGAACCCGGCCGCTGAAAGGGTAACAACGCCAACGGGCGTCGGGTTTTGCATGGCGATCAACATGAAATACCTCGCAAAACTTCCCCAGCTTGATACAGATTTCGGGCGGGGCTATGGCGAAGAAGTCGACTGGTGCCAGCGCGCCCGCAATATCGGTGGCGTGCATCTTTGCGCGGCAAATCTGTTTGTCGAACACCGCGGCGGGCAAAGCTTTGGCAGCACTGAAAAGCAACGGCTCATTGCTGCAAACAACCAAAAGATCACGCGGCGATATCCAGCTTACGATACAGAGGTTGAACGGTTTATGAAAGCCGACCCTCTTAGATCGACACGGCTCGCTTTGGCTTTGGCTTGGATTGGCACACAAGACGCGTATCCTGTGTCAATCTATCTTGCCCACAGCATGGGCGGGGGCGCTGAAGCCTATCTGCAATCGCGCATCAAGACAAAACACCATAGTCTGGGGCGGTCTGCCGTTGTCTTGCGGGTCGGGGGCAAAAAACGCTGGCAAGTCGAACTTGTCACGCCGAACGGTATCATATCCGGGCAAACCGACGATCTTGACTACGTCCACACGCTTCTGAAACCGGTCACCAGACGCCGGCTGATCTATTCTTGCGGCGTTGGGGATAGAGACCCGTCAACCCTTCCAGATGTTTTGCTGGGCCTGGCCGACGGCGGTCGGACAGCCATTGAAATTCTGTTTCACGACTATTTTCCCCTGTCGCCGTCCTACACGCTTTTGAACGACGAGGGGCGTTTTGTCGGGGTGCCCCAAGCGGCAGAAGAGGCCGCCTTGGGGTATCACTGCTTCACCACACAGGATCAGACCGTGTCACTCCCCGCGTGGAAAAGCGAATGGGGAAAATTGATGGAGCAGGCGAAAGAGGTTGTGGTCTTTTCAGAGAACAGCGCAAAGATTGTTGGCGCAGCCTATCCACAGGTGGTGAGCAAACTGGCCATCAAACCTCACGAGCTGTTGTGCCCTGTCCCCTTGCTGGATCCGCCCGCGTCCACAGCCCGCCGCGTCGTCGGTGTTCTTGGCGATATTGGCCCTCAAAAAGGTGCAGGCTTGATGTTGGAGCTTGCTCAATACCTTGAGCGGCACAACATTGGTCTGGCCATCATCGGAAACTTCGACACCCGTTTCCCAATCCCGCCGTCCGTCCCGGTGCATGGAACTTACCAATCGTCAAACATACCGCAGCTGGCCGCTCGGTATCGAGTGACCGACTGGTTCATCCCCTCAATCTGGCCCGAGACGTTTTCGTTCACCACACACGAAGCGTTGGCCACCGGATTGCCGGTCCATGCCTTTGCGCTGGGCGCGCAAGGCGACGCAGTTACACAGGCGGCAAACGGAATGCCTATCCCATACTCAGTCGAAGAGGACCTGAACCACAGCCTTCGGGTGCATTTTTCAAGCCTAGTCAGTTTGTCTAAGCGGGCAGCGTAATGGCACAGATCCAGATACCGCTTAAATCACTGCGATCCCTAGGGGTCGAGGTTCTCAATCGGGGGGGTGCGCAGATAAACCTGCCACAGCATACAGTCCTGGAGACCCCCTCAAGTTTAAAATGGACGCAATATGAACATTCCATCGAACTTGGCGCATTTTCCTATCAGGTGTCCGGATATTGCTTCGCTGCACGGATCGGTCGCTATTGTTCATTTGGCGAAACGACGCAGATCGGCAGGCAAAACCACCCGACGAGCTGGGCCTCGACCAGCCCTGCCTTCTATCTGGGGGACCGGCTTTTTGAACTTGGGGAAGGGTTTGAGGCCGCGGATCACTATCATAACTATAAATTCAGCTTCAGCGGGCCGCCCACCAAAGTCAAAATCACGACCATCGGCAATGATGTCTGGATCGGGCACGGGGCTTATGTCGCGGCGGGCGTCTCCATCGGGGATGGCGCCATTGTCGGGGCGCATTCGGTCGTGACACGTGATGTTCCCGCATATGCCGTCGTTGCGGGCAATCCCGCTGTCATCAAGAAAATGCGCCTGCCGCCAAGCCTGATTACCCCGATGCTGCGCAGCCAATGGTGGCAATTTGCGCCATGGCAGATCGATCATCTCGATCCCTCCGATATCGCATCATTTTGCAAAGGTGTTCATCAGATGATCGGCGAAACAGCCCCATACAAGCCGATGACGATTGATCTTAGAAACGGGCCGCCGTGATGAGAAAGATCGTCTTTCTGCACATTCCGAAAACCGCCGGGCAAACTGTTCATTCAGAGCTGAGCAGGATTATCGGCCAAGACGCAACTTCACCCATACGGGTACACACACAGGCCGACGAATACGGTCAATTTCCGGCAGGATACCAGCTTTATTCCGGTCACTTGGACTGGGAACGACTGGAGATTGACGCCGAAGAAAAGTTTGCATTTACCGTTCTGCGAGACCCCTTTGAACGTATTGCATCGTTCTATTTCTACCTTCACCACAAATCCCTTGGGATGGATGAATGCGCGTTGGCTTTGCCGCAGAACGCTGGGCTGCAAAAGATCAGGCAGTGTTCAGCGGATGACTATTTTTTTGGCGGTTCCGAAAGCTGGCAGCGGTTTATCCTTGATCACTACGACAATTTTTATTGCACCTATTTTGCGACCCGCCGCATGCGCGGCACACTGCAATTGGAAGGGCTATCCACCCAGATGATCATCGACCGAGCGACAATGGGTGCCGCCCGGCTCGACGCAATTTATGACATCGAGAAACTGCAAAAGCTTGAAAAGGATATCAGCCATCTGACGGGGAAGAAGATCAAAGTTGCCAGCAAAAGAGTGAACCCCGGCCCTGATACCGTCGGAACCAAACGCTGGCCCGCCCTCTTGGGACGAATCGAAAGCGACGCGCACCGCGACAGACTGACTGATCTTGCCGTTCGAGATGATAAGTTGATGACGCATTTTGCACAAATCGGCGCTTTTCGATGACTGCTGTTTTAAAGTCGCCCAAGCCGAGCCATCGCCCGCAGTGCGACATCGCCCGCATAGCTTTGCCGATAAAGGCCGATAGACGCAAAATCAGGTCGGGCCGCATGCCGCGGCGTGGCGCGCCAATCCATGAAGTCAAACAACAAGCGACGGCTGCGCGGATCAAGAACGGGGGCCAGTTCGTGCAATGCGCTCAGGTTCTGATCAAGCCACAGCGCAAAGACCCGCCGCATCAAGATCTTCATTCTGCGCGTTGCATGCCCCCGCTGCGCACCCAGAATATTGTTGCCATGCTGCCGATAAAAGATGCCAGGCCTTTCATCGTGGATCACATCAAATCCAGCGCCACTTACCACTTGGTAAGCCCACCAATCATGGAAGGGAAGGTGCGTGCCCTGTGCGAAATCCACGATGCTGCGCAGGAAATCGGTGACCGGGGGGGGCATCATAACCGTGTTTCCCGGCAGGACATTCTGCACCAGAGCGTTGCCAAAACCGAACGGCCTTTTATACCGGGCCGACATGCCGATAACGTTCAAATCGGCATCCGTGCAGACGCTGCGACAAGCATAGATCTGCGCACCCGTTCCACGCCAGATCATGTTGACCGCACGGGCAATTTTATGCGGCATCCAAAGATCGTCCTGATCCGCAAAGGCGATCCAGCTTGCATCCAGACCCGGCCGGGCCAACAGCGAGAGAAAATTTTGCGCGCACCCAAGACGCGGCCCCTCAAACAGACGGATATCGCGATCGCGGTTTGCGAACATAAACGATCTGATTTTTTCAACCGTACCATCGGTCGACCCGTCATCACTAATCCAAAGGCTCCACTCCTTGTGGGTTTGCGCCAGGATCGACCGAAGCTGCGGCACCAAGAACGCGCCACCGTTCTTGGTGCACATCAGAATATGAACATGAGGGCGCATCGGCAAAACCAGCAGTTTGAATGAAAACAATCAACGCCGTCAAAAAATCACGATCCACTTAATATCCAATGACCAAGGTTAGATCATGCCAAACGCAGGCCCGCTTCGAAAACTGCCGCCTCTGGCGGACCAAAAATCGCTTCATGATCGCCGCAAGGCGCAAAAACTGCGCGAGCGAGAAGAGGCGGTGGCCCGCGTAGAAGCACGACAGCTCGCAAAAAAACACGCGCTTGTTTCAAAGGCGCAGCCGGACCAGATCTTTAAATCTTCGCAACAGAATGTCGCCCCCCCGGTGCGTCGCGCAAAGATCAAGCTGCGCCACCGGGTCGTTTTTTTGAGCTTTGTGATCGGAGTATTGGGCACCAACCTGACCGCAGCGTGGTATCTGTGGGACCGCGCGGTTGATCGTTATGTGTCCGTGGCAGGGTTTTCCGTTCGCACAGAACAGGCCAGTTCAGCGATTGAGCTTTTGGGCGGCGTGGCCGAACTTTCCGGCTCTGGCACCTCGGACGAAGATATTCTGTACAAGTTTATTCAAAGCCAGGAACTGGTCCGCAGCGTCGATAATATGCTCGACTTGCGCGGCATGTGGTCCAAGGCAAACCCGGATCGTGACCCGATCTTCAGCTATCATCCACCCGGCTCGATCGAAGATTTGACCGAGTATTGGGGGGATATGGTGACAGTCTATAGTGACAGCGGAACCGGAATAATTGATCTTGAAGTTCAGGCATTTACGCCTGACGATGCGCGCCAGATTGCCCGGCTGATCTATGATGAAAGCTCGCGGATGATCAACAAGCTGTCGGACATCGCGCGCGAGGATGCCACCCGCAACGCAAGGGAAGAGCTTGAAACCTCAGTGCAGCGTCTCAAGGTTGCGCGCGCCGAAGTAAGTAAATTCCGAAACAAAAACCAGATTGTTTCGCCTGATTCGACATTGCAAATTCAGACCGGTTTGTTGTCTTCACTGGAGACGCAGATGGCTGAAACCCTGATTGATCTCGATTTGCTTGCGCAAACCACGACACCCAATGACCCACGCGTCAAACATGCCGAACGCCGCCGCGAGGTGATCGAAGAACGGATGCACCAGGAACGCAACAAGCTTGGCATCGGATCTGATCCCGGCGCGCAAAACAGCGGATTCGCCAATATCGTTGGTGAATTCGAAAACCTATCCGTGGATCGTCAGTTTGCCGAACAATCCTACACAGCCGCCCTTGCAGCTTATGATGCCGCGGTCGCGGATTCCCGTCGTCAGACGCGGTATCTTGCCGCCCATATCAGCCCTACTCTGGCCGAAACCTCCACCTATCCCAACCGGCCTGCCACGATGGGCTTGATCGCATTATTCAGCGTATTGATCTGGTCCATTTTGGTCATGGTTGGCTATTCGCTGAAAGACCGGAGGTAGCCGTGCCACCATGATTGTTCTGCGCAACCTCACCAAAGCATACAGGCTGAACGGCCACCGCAAAATTGTGGCGCATCAAATCAACGCCGTGTTTCCCAGCCGTATTTCCGTTGGTCTTTTGGGGCGCAACGGAGCAGGGAAATCAACCTTGCTGAAGATGCTTGCGGGCACCGCCGACCCCACCTCGGGCGAGATTTTGACCGACGGCCAGATTTCTTTTCCGGTGGGGTTTGCGGGGTCGTTCCATCCCGACATGACCGGCGCACAAAACACCCGCTTTGTCGCGCGGATTTATGGTGCGAATACGGATGCGCTGATGGGGTATGTCGATGATTTCGCTGAACTCGGGCACCATTTCCATCTGCCTCTTCGTTCTTATTCCTCTGGCATGCGGTCGCGATTGGCATTTGGCGTATCTATGGGGCTGTCCTTCGATACCTACCTGATTGACGAGATTACCGCCGTTGGCGACGCCGCTTTCAAACGCAAAAGCAAACAGGTTTTCCTGGATAGAATGTCGCGGGCCGGGGCGATATTTGCCAGTCATTCCAACGGACTGCTTCGCGAGATTGTGCACTGCCGGTGCCGTCTTAGAGAACGGGCGGCTCGATTACTTTGACGACATTAACGAAGCGATAGAGCGTCACGGATACAACATGAGGGCCTGATTCTTTTTCTTTTCAGAAAGGCATGCCGCATGTCCGATCTCAGTTTTCCGACCCGTGCCAAAATGGTTTTCTGCATCGGCGCACAAAAGGCGGGAACGACGTGGCTTTATGATACGCTGCGCCAAAGCCGCGAGGTGCATTTTTCCCCCAATAAAGAGCTCCATTATTTTGATGTGATTGCGGGCAAGGCAGATCAGGTGCTGGCATTGCGTATCAGCGCAGCGCAAAAACTGGCGGGGCGGCTTGTCACGCAAACAGGCCTGCGCAACCGCGCAGTATTGCAGCAGTTGCAAGATCTTCTTTCGCTTCTGACAATTTACTCCGGTGACGGGGCGGATCATGGCGCGTATCTAAGCTATTTGCTAGCACACTACGCAGATCAACCGATAGTTTGCGATATCACGCCCGCTTATGCCATTCTGGATCGTGATGAATTCGCGCAGATGGGCCAGATTGGCACCGCTCGCTTTATCTTTATTCTGCGCGATCCGATTGAACGGATGTGGTCGCAAATCCGCATGGCCGTGGCGTCTGAAATTTCGGAGCCTGGGGCATTCAGCGCAGCGTGTATCGCCCGCGCCCGGCATTTGATTGAAACGAACCGTTTGGCGCGCATTGAACGTGCGGATTATCGCCACACGATCACCGAGCTTGAGGCGGCGATACCGAAAAGCAGGATCCAGTATTTATTCCACGAAACGCTCTTCAAGCCCGAAACCATTGATCAGATTGCTGCCTTTCTGGCAATCACACCGCCCCCCAGCGATCCCGAACGACACAGCAACCGTGGCATCGACACCGCCATTCCCAACGATCTGCGAGAGGCGTTCGGACGGGCGTTTGCGCCACAATACGCCTTTGTGAGGGAACGCTTTGGTGATGCTGTCCCGGCTGAATGGCAGTGCGATATGACCCTTGCGCCTAACGCTGGTCACTAAATGGGTCAGGCTCATATGTCCCAGCCATTGCGCACCGCAAATCGCGCCCCTCGATTTGGAACATTCCGGACGATTGCCGCGCTGATTTTGCGCGAAATGACCGCCAGCTATGGACGGTCGCCGGGCGGATATATCTGGGCTTTGGCAGAACCGGTGATTGGCATTGCGCTGCTGTCCGTGCTGTTTTCAATCGGCTTTCGCAAGCCCCTGCTCGGGACAAATTTTCCGATGTTCTATGCCACCGGGCTGCTGCCTTTTTTGATGTTCAACGAACTCAGCACCAAAACGGCCCAGGCCATCAACTATTCCAAACAGCTGTTGTCCTATCCGCGGGTTACTTTCGTGGATGCCATTCTCGGGCGGTTCGTTCTGAATTTTCTGACCCAGGCACTTGTTGGCATTCTGGTCCTGTCGGGCATCATCCTGACCTTTGACACGCGCACGACATTGGAACTGGACAAGATCCTGACCGCGCTGGCCATGACAGCCGCATTTGGTCTGGGCATAGGGACATTCAACTGCTTCTTGATGTCGATGTTCCCGATCTGGCAACGGGTCTACAGCATCCTGACGCGCCCGTTACTGCTGATCTCTGGCGTGGTCTTCACGTGGGAAAGCGTGCCGGAACCCTATCGGGGATGGCTATGGTACAACCCGCTTGTGCATATACTGGGGCTAGGGCGCGCCGGTTTTTATGATGGCTATGATGCGGTCTACGCCAAACCGGCGTACGTTTTTGCAGTTGCCGCCGTCTTTGGGCTGTTGGGCCTGCTCTTCCTGCGCCGCTATCACAGGGATATTCTGGAACTTTGATGGCAATGTCTGCCACTTCCCCAAAGTCTGACGATCAACCGAATTCATAAAATTTCCAAATCCCCATTCAGTACGTTCAGCGTTTCGACGCCCGAAAGATCCAGGATATTTCCGTTGCCAAAATCTAAAGAGATGAAGCCCTCAGCGGTCACCGACGCATATGCAGCAAGCTGGTTAAGGCCGATAACCCCACCGCCCCACAAGGCAGGATCAAGAACGAGGGTATCGATCTCGTTCTGAAAATCGAGGATCAGGTCATGCCCCGACCCGAAGGTGAAACGATCTGCGCCAATCCCCCCCGAAAGAATGTCATCGCCGGCACCTCCGTCCAGATCATCCTGGCCTGCGTTCCCTTTCAAAAGGTCATTGCCCGTACCGCCCGTCAAGGTATCGGACCCGTTGTCACCCTGAAGCGTGTCATCACCCGCGCCGCCATCGATGGTATCGTTGTTGATACCACCCGACAGCCTGTCGTTTCCGCCGTCTCCTTCAAGGATGTCAGCGCCGGCGTTCCCAAAAAGCCGGTCATTTTCACCTCCACCGTACAACGCGTCGCTGCCTGCGCTACCTTCCAGCCAGTCCTGACCGGCACCGCCCCAAAGACTGTCCCCGTTCAGCCCGCCTGTAAGAGTGTCATCGCCGTTATTGCCCCAAAGTTTATCTGCGCCGTTATTGCCGACCAGCACATCATCCCCGTCGCCGCCACCAAGGGCGTCATAGCCGTCATTGCCCGTGATCACGTCATTGCCCGCGTCCCCCCGCAAAGTGTCCCACCCGATGCCGCCCCAAATGCTGTCCGCGCCATCCCCCCCTTCGATCAAGTCGCTGCCGCCATTGCCATAGGCAGCATCGTTGCCATCGTCTCCATAAATCTCGTCGTTGCCACCCATGCCCGACAGCCGGTCATCAGATGCAAGGCCCCGGATAATGTCGTCACCACTGTCCCCCGTCAGCGTGTCAGACTAGGGGTGTCCCTATCAGGTTCAGCGGCAGGACGACTCCGGGTGCGGTCGGCGTGTCAGGTTCATCGGGCAGCACCCAATCCGGTAAAGATCGCGACTGCCCTATCAGATCCAAAGATGATATCTGGTCTGCACTCAGGGGCTGGCCATTCGCGGTCTTGATCACCAGTAATTCATCACCGAACGAAAGCACGGCACCGTCGCTGGTGCCCCGAAAGCCAAGCTGAGATGCGCTACGCAGAAACGCCCAACCCGACAGGTCAATGCTGTCTTGAGTGATATCAAAATCACCGATGGTATCGGCCACGCCATCGCCGCTGAATATGAACCGATCCGCCCCGGTCCCCCCGATCAACAGATCTGATCCCGGCCCGTCGCGCAGAATATCGTCGCCGCCACCGCCCGACAGCGTATCATTGCCACCAGCCCCGAACAGGTAATCATCCCCCGCAGTGCCTGTCATGGCATCGGCACCGCCAGTGCCGTGAACCGGCGACGTGCGCGCACTAAGATCAACACTGAAAACGCTAAGCCCCGCTTCAGCCCCCGAAGTGACGGCAAGATGCAGCGCGTCACCCACAACGGACAAGCCAAGCGCCGATACCGCATCCAGCGTGATATCCACGTCGTCCACAAGCGTTGCAAGATGTGAAAGGCGGCCGTCATCGAAAAGTTCAAACAGGGAAACACCGTCATCGCCGCCAGCGACCGCTACATAGGCACGCCCATTGTGCAGCGCCGTCTCGATAAACTGGACAGTGTCGAACCGGGTATCGAGCGTGTCCAGAACGTGATCAGTCAACGTTAACGACCCATCTGCACCAATCCTCACGACGCTTAAGGTGGCGCTGTCGGACGCGGCAAGAATGCCAAATGCATGCCCCCCGACATCAACAAACGCAACTGCCGTTGGCGTTGCAATGCCCACACCGTCTTGTGCGGAAATGCGCGACGCCTCGGTCGGGATGCCCGCGCTGTTCAAAGACATCGAGATCAACGCGTTGTCAGCGGCAGAGGATACCAGCAAGAACGGCTGGCCGCCGACATGTGCAACCGCAACCCCCGTCAGACCAGCACCCAAGATCGCCGCCGAAGGGGCCGGAACAATGGTCGTAAGCGTACCCCCGTCATTGACCCGCCAAACGCCAACACCGTCGGACCCGCGCGTCAAACCATACAGATAGTTTTGGCCGTTCACGGCGACGGTTTCGACATCGATCAAGTGCGCGGGCAAATCCGCTCCGGTCACCGCTGCCACACTTGCAAAGCGCCCGTCGGCCCCCAACGCGACCTTGGTCAACGCGGCATTTTGCACACCGGTCAGTAGCAGCCCCCCGTCAGTCAGGCTTAGGTTGTTTACAGTACCCGCTTGTGTTGCGCCCCCAATCGCGCGGCTGTCCAACAAGGTCAGGTTGCCATCGGCCCCGATCCGATACGCCAAAAGATCGCCGCCCCCGACACGCGAGGTAGTGTAAAGAACCGGCCCCGCAGATGATGGCACCACGATCATATCCGTGACACCCGTCAAAAACAGATCGGGCCTGCCGGGCAGCGTGTTTAGCTGATTGAACTCCATTTTTTGCCATTCCCAAATGACCACTCTCGGGAATGACACTGACGCTCAAGTCTTAATGCGGGCTCTCAACTTTGTGGCATCTTCATGGTGCTTTCCGAAAATGCTTCTGAAAAGGGCCCGCTTCCGGATTTACCGTTAGATATATTGGCCACCCGTCTGTGCAGAACCCGCCACATCGCCCGGCAAAGGCGTTCCACCGGTTTGAATTACACCATTCGATGTCACCGAATAGCGCTTGCCCGTGGCCCCGGCAGAATAGCTTTGCCCGTCGAACCTTGCGATGCTGGCGTCGGTGCAGATGACAAACGCCTCTGTGAAACCGGGCGCGTTGTTCACCGTCACCGATTGCCCGTTCCCGGCATAGCGCGCGCCCATGTCCAGACGCAGATGATAGGCAGCACCACCCTCGATCGTGCAGGGGCCTGCGATGGCCAGTTGCCCGCCCTGAACCGAAAAATGCCCCCCCGCAGTGCCAAGAACCACCTGATCCACTGCCAACGATCCCCATGCGCCTACTACAACAGCCGCAGCGGTGCCGCTGTTCTGAACGCGCAGTCCGCGCATGATGACTGAACCCTCTTCGATGATGAAAACCGTGTCTGTCCCTGCCAGAGTAACCTGTTCTGGGGCTGCGATGTCCCCTTCGACAACAAGGTTCCCACCGCCGACCAACATTGATCCGATCCTGATCGCCTGTGCGAACGTATATGTCCCATGCGCGAGGTGAAGGGTAATATCGTGCCCGCCGCTGTCCAGCCCCTGAAGGAGAGACACGGCATGTTCAACGGTCGCGAACGCCCCGGATCCGGATGTAAGACCGTCCTGCGTATCGTTGCCCAAGTCGGGATCTACAAAATAGGTACGTGGGGCCACCAGCATCTCGCGCCAGCCGCCCACCCCCACTGAAACACGGCCCGTGGCGGCCTCCACGCGCAGCGCCTCGGTCCAGCTGGCACCGTCCGGGCTGACCTTGAGCGAGAAATCGTCGTTTCCCGCCGTTCCCATTTCCGCCCGCCCACCATAGCCGGTTTGAAACAGCAGGCTTGCCGTATCGCCTTGCGTGGCCTTGTTCACCTTTACCTGGTGGCCGGCGCCCGCGTTGTTGAACAGCACGGCGTCCGACGCGACGACAAGGCGATTATACCCGTCATAGGCAGCGCCGATACCAAGGCCGGGAAGATTGTTCTGTGATCGGCCTGCCCAGATCGAGCCGTCGAAAACAACCTCCGCACCGGTATCCAGCACCTGAGCCACCCACCCCGCCTGTGGTGCCAAAAATTGCCAATCCGCGTCCACGAACACGGCAATGTCGTGATCATGGTCGGCCCATGCCCCCTGACCGGTCGGGCCAACCAGATACCGGTCCCCGTCTTCAGCGGTCGTTGGTGGCGTCCCCGATGCCGCCGATAGAACGGCCAGCTGAACAATCATATCCAGCAGGCGCAGCGCCTCGTTATGGGTCACGTGCTTTTGCGCCTGGGATGGCTGAATAT
This sequence comes from uncultured Alphaproteobacteria bacterium, assembly GCA_963728645.1. GTDB lineage: Bacteria > Pseudomonadota > Alphaproteobacteria > Rhodobacterales > Rhodobacteraceae > Sulfitobacter. The sequence continues at coordinate 179,705 of CAVSLU010000006.1, forward strand.
AAGGCATGGCAAGAATGGGCGATGTATCGGTCATTAAGGGCGCTCCGTGGCTTGGGCAGTTGCAATTGCCAAAGCTGCGTCAAAGCGGTTAACGGCACCTTAGGACAACGCACGCCAATCGGGGGTTTACCAATCGGCCCCATCAGTGCTTTGCTGTGCAAAACGGGGGGACAGCAATGACAGACGGCTTGCGTATCGACACCAGTGGCTCAATCACGACGATTGCGCTGAATGATCCTGAAACGCTTAACGCGCTGACACCGACCTTGGCGAAATCTCTTGCCGAAGCTTTGGTCGAGGCAGAAAAATCAAGCCGCGCGATTATACTGACGGGATCAGAGCGGGCATTTTGTTCGGGGGCCAACTTGCAAATGCGCCCTGATGCAAAGCCAGGCGATATTGATGCCGGTTCATCTTTGGACATGGCCTATAACCCCCTGATGCTGACGATACGCAATCTTGACGTGCCGCTGGTCACCGCCGTGTCCGGCCCGGCGGCTGGCATTGGGGCCTCAATCGCGATGGCGGGTGACATTATCATCGCAGGCCAAAGCAGCTACTTCCTTGAGGCGTTTTGCCATATCGGCCTTGTCCCGGATGGCGGTGCCACATGGATGCTGGTGCGCAACGTGGGCCGTGTTCGTGCCGCCGAACTTGCCTTGTTGGGCGAAAAACTGGCCGCGCAGCAGGCGTTTGACTGGGGTATGGTCACCCGCGTGGTCGAGGATGCCAAGGTGATGCCGACCGCCCTTGAATTTGCCAAGCGGCTCGCAATCGGCCCGACCCATGCGCTTGGCCTGACGCGCAAGCTTTTGTGGGCAGCGGGCGATACCTGCTTTGATGAGCAACTGGCCGAAGAACGCGATGCGCAGGCCTCTGCCGGGGGGCACCCGCATTTCGCGGAAGGGGTCGCTGCATTCCTGCAAAAACGCAAAGCGCAGTTTGAATAGGATCAATACCATGTCCGGCCCCCTCAAAGGTCTTCGCATCATCGAATTTGCCGGGCTTGGCCCCGGTCCTTTTGCCTGCATGATGCTTGCCGACCACGGTGCAGAGGTGATCAGGATCGAACGGCCCGGAGGCACGCGTGGTGGCCCCGAAAGCGACACGACCACAGATATCCTGCTGCGTTCGCGCAAACGGATTGCGATCGACATGAAATCAGACAGCGGCAAGGCCGTGTTGCGCGATCTGATTGCCACGGCAGATGGCCTTGTCGAAGGCTTTCGCCCCGGCGTGATGGAAAGGTTGGGTCTTGGGCCGGACGAAATGCTGACCCTGAACCCCAAGCTGGTCTATGGCCGCATGACGGGCTGGGGCCAGACCGGCCCTTTTGCGCCAATGGCGGGGCATGACATCAATTATATCGCGCTGTCCGGCGCGTTGCATGCGTTTGGCCGCAAAGGTGAAAGGCCGACACCACCGATCAATATGATGGGCGATTTCGGCGGCGGCGCGATGATGCTTGCCTTTGGTATGGTTGCGGCCCTGCTGAATGTCCAACGCGGCGGCGATGGCACAGTGATCGACGCGGCCATGACAGACGGATCCGCCTTGCTGATGGCGATGATCTACAGCTTTCACGGTCAAGGCTGGTGGCGGGATGAACGCGGGGTCAACATGCTTGATACCGGTGCGCATTTCTATGACGTGTATCAAACCCGGGACGGCAAGTTCATCTCACTCGGTCCGATCGAGCCACAATTTTATGCCTTGATGCTGGAGCTTACCGGCTTGGCTGATGATCCATCCATGCAGCCCCAGAACGATCCCGCCGGATGGGACACCAAGCGCGACCGGCTGGCAAAGGTCATCGCCACAAAAACGCGCACCGAATGGGATGAAATCATGATCGGCCAAGATGCATGTTACGCGCCGATCCTGTCCCTGTCCGAAGCGCCGGACCACCCCCACAATGCATCGCGGGGTACATTCGTCACCGCCGGGGGCGTCAAACAACCCGCGCCTGCGCCGCGCTATTCAACACTTGAAACCACACCGCCAGAGATGCCGGACAGGCACACCAACACCGCGCAGATCTTGGCCGATCTTGGCTATTCCGATCAAAAGATAAAAGAAACCCTCGCCCAAGGCGGGGTCTCTTGAAGGGTCAGGCGACGGCCCTTGAGATTGCGCATTTCTGCCAAAGCGTGGTCAGCGCATTCATCAAATGATCAATATCCGCATCCGTGTGCAACGGCGACGGGGTAAAGCGCAAACGCTCCGTTCCCTTTGGCACGGTCGGGTAGTTGATAGGCTGAACATAGATGCCCCATTCATCCATCAGATAATCCGCCAGCATCTTTGTTTTTACGGGGTCTTTGATCAGCACCGGAATGATGTGGCTCTCGTTATGCATATGCGGGATGCCGGCAGCGTCCAGCCGGGCGCGCATTTTTGCCACCTGACGGCGCTGCTGCATCCTTTCAAAGCTGGATACTTTCAGATGCGCAATCGACGTCCGCGCGGCTGCCGCAACCGCAGGCGGCAAGGCTGTGGTAAAAATAAACCCGCTCGCAAAAGACCGGATGAAATCACATAGCGCAGCAGAGCCGGTAATATATCCACCAACAACGCCGAAGGCCTTTCCAAGCGTGCCTTCGATCAGGGTAATCCGGTCAGCCAGACCTTCCCTCTCCGATATACCGCCACCGCGCGGGCCATAAAGGCCAACCGCATGCACCTCGTCGAGATAGGTCATGGCACCGTATTTTTCGGCCACTTCGACAATTTCACGCATCGGACAAATATCGCCATCCATGGAATAGACGCTCTCAAAGGCGACGATCTTGGGCACATCGGCGGGCAACGCGCGCAGCTTTTCCTCCAGATCGACCACATCGTTATGCTTCCACAGAACCTTTGTTGCGCGGGAATGCCGGATGCCTTCGATCATGCTCGCGTGGTTGCCCGCATCCGACAGGATCACGCAATCCTTCAACCGGCTGCCCAACGTCGACAACGCCGCCCAGTTCGACACATAGCCGCTGGTGAACAGTAACGCCGCCTCTTTGCCATGCAGATCGGCCAGTTCCGCCTCAAGCAGCAAATGATCGTGATTGGTCCCCGAGATGTTCCGCGTCCCACCCGACCCGGTGCCGCAGCGCTGTACCGCCTCGCACATCGCATCAATAACCTTCGGGTTCTGCCCCATGCCCAGATAATCATTCGAACACCATACGGTCACATCCCGCACGCCGTCCGCGCTGTGATTGGCAGCTTTCGGGAACTTGCCACACTGGCGCTCCAGCTCTGCAAAGACGCGGTAGTTGCCTTCGGATTTCAGCGTCTCGATCTGCGCCTGGAAAAGTGTGTCAAAGTCCATTTGTTTTGCTTTCTTCAGATGTCATGTCATTAGGCGCAGGCAACATCCAACGCCAAAGTTTCGCATCAGGCAGCGGCACCACCATCAGCCAATGTTCAAGAAGTGCCAGCGCCGACAGCGTGGTCAGCAACGTGGCAGCGACGATCGCGGTTTCGGTTTCAGCCGCCCAAAGCCGCTGCATGAAACACGCGGTTCCAAAGCTAAGAATGGTGATGGCCAAGGGAAACATCGCGGTGATCGGCCCGTGCCGGAAGTAACTTGTCAAATGCGCCAGCGGGCGCGGTACAAATTCGGTATTGATACGCGGAACGCCAAAAAACACGTTCAATTTGGCCAGGATCCGCGCCACGAAAAGGATAAGATAGGCATAGAAAGCCACATCGTTTTCGGCACCGCGTGCCAGCGTCTCAACCATCACTAACCCCGCGAGAAGGGCAAGTTCATGGTGCGCGACTGTCCACCAGGCCCGTGTAAATCGGGCGTGGCCTTGCAGTGCGGGGGGGCATTCACGCTTTTCGGGGCCGGTGATCACGCCCGTCAAGAACGCCATTTCGATCCATCCCCAAATGCCCAACGCCCCCAGAAACGCCAGATAAACCGACCCAACGCCACCGCCGTCCGAAGAAATTGCGATAAAGGCCACACCAAGCGCCAGCAGAGGCAACCCGAACAGGGTCGCCTTTGCCGGTGCCGGCCCGCCCAGCAGATCGGCCCTGCGGACCACCAACAGGATCACTCCGGTGGAGAACCACCAGATGAACATGGCGAAAAGCGCCGTGATCCAGATGTCGGTAAGCATCAGTATGCGGGCTCCATGCGGCTGCTTTCAGGGACAGTGTGCTGCACCGCCGGGATCGTATAAAGCGACGCAAACGCCAAGGTGGCCTTGGCCATGCCGGTCAGCCGCGATGCCATCCCCGATATGCCGCCGCGTACCTTCGCTGCGGCAACCTGACGGGACGCCGCTTCAAGCCGGTCAAGCCCCTTGCGCCAGCGCGGATGGTCAATGTCCAGCGTAATCGGGAACACCTGCTTGCTGATCTCTGAGGTTTTGCGGAACACTTCCTGACCGTACCATGTGACATCGACACCAAGTGCGTCGTGGAACACAGGGCGCTGATGGTCGCGGATCCACATGGTGGAATAAACCGCCGTCAGAAAGAACTTGATCCACAGCTTGTTGGTAAAGCTGGTCGTCAGCTTGGGGTCCGTGCGCAACAGCAGGGCAAACGCTTCACCGTGGCTGAATTCATCGTTGCACCATTCGCGGAACCATTTGAAAATCGGGTGGAACCGATGTTCGGGGTGCGCCTCAAGATGGCGGAAGATGGTGATATAGCGGGCATAGCCGATCTTTTCCGACAGGTACGTCGCATAATAAATGAACTTGGGGCGGAAATAGGTGTACTTCTTCTTCTGCGTCAGAAACCCAAGGTTCACGGCAATGCCCGCTTCGCGCAACGCATCGTTGATAAAACCGGCATGGCGCGCCTCGTCCCGCGCCATCAGTTGGAACAGCGTCGTGATGTCCTCGTTCGATCCCCGGCGCTTCATTTCCTTGTACAAGACGCAGCCAGAAAATTCAGCCGTACAGCTCGAGATCAGAAAATCGATGAATTCGGCCTTGAGCGGTGCGGGCATGTTTTCCCAATCGGCGTCCCAATCGTCGTTCTTCTTGAAATGGCCCTTGTTGGGATCCGATTTCATCTGCGCGATCAGAACGTCCCATTCGGCGCGCACGGGCGTAACATCAATTGCGTCCATCTCGTCAAAATCTGTGGTATAAAACCGTGGGGTCAGCAGCGTGTTGCGCATCGCAACATTCGTCGCTTCTTCGTTGGTCAGCGGCGGCAGTGCCTCTTGCAGGGCGATAGCTTCTTCTGCGGTGGCGGCATCCGCCGAATGATGTTGGGTCTGCACATTCATGACAGCACCTCGTCACTAAAGGAAAATTCGCAAAGCTCCATGAACTCGAAATCGCCTGTGGCGCGGGTCCATAGCTGTTCCAGTTTACTGGCACGGGTGATCGTCGCGACACGCTCCTCCTCGACCAGCGCGCCGTAGGGTGCCATGATTTCGGCCCCGTGCACCTGAACGGTATCACCGGGGTAAATCACCGCCCCGTTGTTGAAACGCACATGCGCGCTTAGCTCTTCGAAACGATGCGAGACCGTCACCGTGCAGGGTGCTGTCTCTTTCTCTCTTAGTAAAAGTCCCATCAGGTTCCCTCCTTTGATGGTCGTGGTTCAGTCGATCAGCTTGGCGAAAGCTGCGACATTATCAGAGCCATAGCCGATCAGTTCGACGGCCATGTTCGTTGCGGTATCGATCACGGCGATATGACCATTCTCGCGGCGCACCACGCGTACTGGTGCGGTCTTCTGCAGGCCTTTGACATAGCGTTCACGGTCAAAAACCCGCCAGATCACACCGATAAAGCCATTCAGATCCTCGGTTGAACGGGTCAGCACGGTGCCGTCCATGTCCGTCACGGTAACCGCCCCTTCGCGCGTGCCCACCAGATTGACGGTGCGCTCTGCCACTATCGGTGCCTCGATCAACACACCGCTATTGGGCACGTCGGTCAACTGGGCATAGCCGACAAGAAGCAAACTGAAAGCCATCAGCCCGAACATCGCCCGTACCAAGAAAAGCGGGACCAGTTCCTTGTCTTCCATTTTGAACGGAATTTCAGTCTGTGCCATGTCGATCACTCCGCTGCCATGGCCACAGGGGCGACGCGTTCGACCCGTGGCACGCTTGTTCTGATTTCAGCCGCATCGGCAAAGATCCGGGCGACATTCTCTGCATCTGGAATACACCGCAGCGCAGGCTGGCTTTTGGCAAAATGCCAGGGCCGTGCGTGGGGCCAAAGCGTCAGATATGAAAAACGCGTTCCATCCAGCAGCTCGAACGCAATTGTCCCGTGTCCCGAGCGTTTGAGATCCAGGGTGGCATTGCCGATTTGCACATAAGGCAGGTTCAGCGTCATGGTCAGGCCGGCGCCAATCCGCATCGCAACACGTTTATTAGTGAGCGTATAGACCGTCGCCTTGGCCTGAACCCAGGCAATCCCGATCAGCGCGATACACACCACCGCGCAGATCAGCGCAAACGGCACCGCATGCAACGCCGCTTGGTTCAGGGGCATCAGCGTCGATGAAACACCGACCCGCCAAACTGCCAGAACGGCGAAATAGCCGATGATCCACGGGATCTTGAAACCCTCGCGGGCCAGTTTCATCGTCGAGGGGCTGCCCTGCCAGAGGATCTTTTCCCCCTCTGGCAATGCTTCCGGCAGTCCCCTTATCGGCTCGAAGGCAAAGTCATCATGCGACATTTTCAGTTCCCTTTTTGGCTAGCGATCAAAGCTGCGCTTCAAGGCGCTTGGGGTCGGCATAAAGCGTGCCGCCTGCGTACCAGGCCATGATCTTCTCTTCTTCAAGCAGCGTGATTTCATCCGCTGCTTTCGTCTGTGGCACGCCCTCGAACTGGGCGGCATAGATCGACCGTACCACAACGCGGTCACTTTTGATCCGGGCCATTGTCATCGGGATCAGCCGTGTCTTGCCCGACCCTTCGGGGTTCAGATCGACCGTCAGATACCGCACCAGTGATTCCGGCACATCAACCCACATGTCGATCACGCGCCCGACCACTTCACCGTCGCCCGCCACAACGGCCTTGCCGCGTGGGTCACGACCGGCGGCAAAGGCAAAGTCGGGCAGTTGCGACATCGGCTTGATCTTGGCGTGGCCATGCGCGTCAAGCTCGGCCACATCGCGGCGGTTTGCCCAGGATGCGGGGCCAACACCGTCAACCATCGGATTGCCGGTAGGAAGATAGGGCGAACCAGCCGCCGCCGAAGACCGCTCAAGCGCCAGATCCGTCCGGTCAGGCCGTTGCCTTGACGGCACCGTCACCTCGCCGCGGCCATGAGGCAGAACAAAGGTCTTGTCCTTGGCAAGCGAAAACAGACCTTCACGCGGAGTGCCATGGTCGGTCTCGTCTTCCAGCGGATAACCTTCGCGCATGTTTTCTGTCTGCAGATAGTAGATCAGCAAGGCAAGAAAGACCCAAAAGCCCCAAATTGCGGCGCTTGCCAGATCAAAATTACCGAAAAATGTTTGGCCAACCATGATGGTGTCCTCCAGGTGTTAAGTAGGGAAATCCGCAAGGCCGATTGGCCGTTGGGTCAATGAAGTGATTTTCCGGACCCGCACCAGCGGACCAAGGGCAATCAGGGTGAAGAAAAGAAGATAGACCTCGATGTGATAAACCGCCGAATATCCAATTGCCGGATTCATCAGCCCGTCGCCAAATCCCCCCGACATCGCAAAGTTACTGATCACATCGCGCAGCGTTCCACCGATAACGATGGAAAGGCCGCCAGCGGTGGCCTGCGCCGCGCCCCACGCGCCAAGCGCCAAACCGCGCCCGGCATTGCCCTGGGTCGGCATCGTCATCGCGGCATTCAGGGTCGAAACGGCAAAAAGGCCACCACCGAAACCGATCAGGCAGGCACCGGCAAAAAACATGACGGACGAACTAAGCGGATCGGCAAAGATCACCGCGCAAAATCCGGCCAGCCCCACCAAAAGGCCACGCGCGGCCATACGGTAGGGATCCGTGCCCCGGCCAAGCCACTTTGCCGCCAGCGCAAACGCAGCAAGCGCGCCAACCGACCAAACCGCGGTCAACAGGGTCGTTGCCGAAACACTCAGGCCCAAAATCTCGCCGCCATAGGGCTCAAGCAGCACATCCTGCATGTTGAAAGCCATCGTGCCCAGAAACACGACGACCAGCAGACGGCCCGCATCCCCGCCAGTGGTGAAATCAGACCAGGCGTCACTGAACTTGGGCTGTGGTGCCGCGCGTTCGTCCTTGGTCATCGGCTTGACCTTTTCCTGCTTCCACAGGGCGATAAGGTTCAGCACGATCGTCATGACCGCCGCCCCCTGCACCACCTGGATCAAGCGCAGTTCGCTGAAATCACGCAGCAGCGTGCCGATGATCACCGACGAAACACCCATCCCGAACAGGAACATCACGTACAGCAGGGCGACAACCCTGCGGCCGCGTCTCGTCGCTGGCACGGTCCGCAGCAAGCGCCAGACCCGCCGTCTGGGTCATGTGCATCCCGATCCCTGTAAGCAGGAATGCCACACCGGCACCCAGTTCAGCCGCCCAAGGGACGTTCAAAGCCGCAGTTCCATTAAACAGAACCAGCCCCATAGGCATGATCGCAAGCCCGCCGAACTGCCACATGCTGCCGAACCACAGATAGGGGATCCGCTTCCAGCCGATCGCACTGCGATGATTGTCGGATTTGAACCCCAGCAACGCCCGGAAAGGTGCGCTTAATACAGGCAGCGCAATCATAAGCGCCACGATCATCGCTGGCACCGAAAGCTCTACGATCATCACGCGGTTCAGCGTGCCCAGCAACATCACCGACGCCATACCCACAGACACCTGAAACAACGACAGGCGCAGCAGCTGGCTTAGCGGCAGGCCTTCGCTGGCAGCATCTGCAAAGGGCAGCATCCGCAACGTCAGGGATTTGAAGGTTTTGGCGGGGATGATCATGGACGATACTCCAACGCGGTTGAAATGTAGAAACCAGAGTTTACACGCTCGACCTCGCGCAGGCGGCCTTTGACGCCTGTATCACGCAGCGCCGTCGCGATCCGGGGTGCCGAATGAGGGATCATCGTGGGCGACCGGTCCTGACGGGGGAAAAGCTTGCCCACCCGAAACATCGCCATCAAAAGCGGTGTACGTGGCGCGAGGGTAAAGATCATGCTACCGCGCAGGCGGTCGCGCAAACCGCCAAGGCTGGCTGCAATGTCGGACGCATCGTAATAAATCATGCTGTCCATCGCCATGATATGATCAAACTGCCCAAGGTTTTTGGCCAGCATGTCACCTGCGCGAAAATCAATCAGGCCGGCAACATGCGCCGGGCAGCGCTTTTGCGCGATCTCGATCAACGCGGGCGAGATATCAACGCCCACCACCTGTGCGCCCCGTTCGGCCAGCTCGACCGACATCGCGCCGGTGCCGCATCCCGCGTCAAGCACACGCACACCCGTCAGATCGGCGGGCAGTTGCGCCAGCATCAATGCACGCATCCGGTCGCGACCCGCCCGCACCGTTGCCCGCACACCCGACACGGGCGCGTCTGATGTCAGACGTTCCCAGGTGCGCGTTGCAGTGCGGTCGAAATACGTTTCGACCCGCGCCCGCGTGCGTTCATATGTCGGGGCAGTCGTCATCAATCGAACCCCAGCAATTCAAAGATTTCGCGGTCGGGCAGCGGATCGGGTGCCATCGGCTCTGTCCCGTTCCAAAGCGTTTCGGCAAGGCGGATATATTCCTTGCGGACCTGCACGATTTCCTCGTCGTCAGGCATTTCGAACAGAGTTTTCTTTTTCAAACGGCTGCGGCGGATCGCATCCAGATCAGGAAAATGCGCCAAACGGTTGAACCCGACAGTCTGGCAATAGCGATCTACCTCGTCAGTGTCCTTCGACCGGTTCGCCACGCAACCCGCCAGCCGCACCTTGTAGTTCTTCGATTTGGCCTGCACCGCCGCAATGATCCGGTTCATCGCATAGATGCTGTCGAAATCATTCGCAGTGACAATCAGCGACCGATCCGCATGCTGCAAGGGTGCTGCAAAGCCACCGCAAACCACGTCGCCCAGACGTCAAAGATCACCACATCGGTATCTTCCAGCATGTGGTGTTGTTTCAGCAGCTTGACCGTCTGACCGACCACATAACCGCCACAGCCCGTACCAGCGGGCGGGCCACCGGCCTCAACGCACTTCACGCCGTTATAGCCTTCAAATACGAAATCCTCGGCGCGCAGCTCTTCTGGGTGGAAATCCACCTCTTTCAGAATGTCGATCACCGTCGGGATCAGTTTGCCGGTCAGTGTAAACGTGCTGTCGTGCTTGGGGTCGCACCCGATCTGCAACACCCGGTGCCCCAGCTTGGAAAACGCGGCCGACAGGTTCGACGATGTCGTCGACTTGCCGATACCACCCTTGCCGTAAACTGCAAAAACCTTGGCGCCTTCGATCTTTGCGCTTTCGTCCTGATGCACCTGCACCGAACCTTCGCCGTCATCTCCTCGAAGAATTGGGGGTCTTGTATCTAGTGCCATGTCGTGTCTCCTTCTGGCCTATTCGGCCGGTATGCCTTCAAGCCGGTCTTCCAGCGCGTAGGCGGCATTCTGTAGCTCGTTCAATGTGTCTGCATCGGGCGTCCAATAAGACCGGTCCGACGCTTCCAGCAGGCGGTTCGCCATGCGCACCGATGCCTGCGGATTCAGTTCCGCCAGACGCTCGCGCATGGCGGCGTCCAGTACGAAAGTCTCGCTGAATTTCTGGTAAACCCACGGATCGACTTGACCCGTCGTAGCCGACCACCCCACGGTGTTGGTGATATGCGCCTCGATCTGGCGGACACCCTCGTGGCCATGCTTCAGCAGACCTTCAAAAAATTTGGGGTTCAGACTGCGCGACCGGGATTTCAAGGGCCACTTGATCCTTCAGCGTGCGCACCTTGGTCCCGCCACGGGTCTGATCCCCGATATAAACCGGCGTCTCGTGGCCGCTGGCACGTTTCACCGCGCGCGCAATGCCCCCCAGCGTGTCGAAATAGTGGTCAACGGTCGTAACCCCCAGCTCAACACTTTCGAGGTTCTGATAGGCCAGATCGACATCCGCCAAAGCGTTTTGCAGCAATTCAGCATTTTGCACCGCCTTGCCATCCGTGCCATAGGCGAAACGACTTGCGGTTCTGATAGGCATCCGCCAGCTCGTCTTCATCCCCAAAGGCCGAACTGTCGACAAGCACGTTCACGTTCGACCCGTATGCACCTTCGGCATTGCTGAACACACGCAGCGCCGCCGTCTCGATATCGCAGCCCATCTTTTGCGCATAGCAAAGCGAATGAGCGCGGATAAAGTTCTGGTCCAAAGGCTCGTCCGCCAGCGCACATTTCAACGCGGCTTCGGCCAGCATACGCGTCTGCAAGGGCAGCAGATCACGGAAGATCCCCGACAGCGTCATGATCACGTCAATCCGCGCCCGGCCCAGTTCGGCCAGCGGGATCAGGTCTGCACCACACAGACGGTTATAGTCGTCAAACCGTGGCTTACAGCCCATCAGCGCCAGCGCCTGCGCAATCGGTCCCCCGTCAGACTTGATATTGTCCGAGCCCCACAGCACCAGCGCCACGGTGCGCGGAATGCTTTGATGCGTGTCCAGCAAGGTCTGCGCCTGCGCCGCCCCATCCTGCATCGCAAACGCTGTCGGCATGCGGAACGGATCAAACGCATGGATATTGCGCCCGGTCGGCAGAATGTCGGGGTTGCGGATCAGATCTCCACCGGGGACGGGCGCAATGAATTCAGCGCTCATCGCCCGCATCAGGGCACGCAATTCCGTCTCGTCCTGCAACAACACATTCGCGCGGGCCTTCTCGGCCGCCGTGCTTTGCTCCATCAGGGCAATCGTATCGGCACGTTCTGCATCGGTCTGCTTGCGGCCCACGATGTGGAACCCGTTGGGGATCAGCGCCTGTTCGGTCTCGATCACCGCCAGCCAAAGTTTCGCGGGGTCCGTACCATCCATGTCAACGACTGACGCCTGATCCAGGATCAGCGCTTCCAGATCGGCACGCGCCACATCATCCGGCATCATCCCACGCCAGCGCGTCAGGCTGTCCTTCAGTTCGACCAGCCCCTTGTACAGCCCCGCCGAAGACAGCGGCGGCGTCAGATGCGACACCATCACGGCATTGGTCCGACGCTTGGCCAGCGATGCCTCGGACGGGTTGTTGGCCGCGTACAGATACACGTTGGGCATGCCCGCGATCAGCCGGTCTGGCCAATCGGCGGCACCCAAGCCATTCTGCTTGCCCGGCATGAATTCCAACGCGCCATGCATCCCGAAATGCAAAACGACATCCGCTTTCACGTCATGCTTGAGGTAGTGATAGAACCCGCAGAACGCGTGCGTCGGCGCAAAACCCCTCTCGAACAGCAACCGCATCGGGTCACCCTCGTAGCCAAATGTCGGCTGCACGCCCACGAAAACCTTGCCGAACTGCGCGCCCAGAATGAAGACACCGCGCCCGTCGGACTGCACCTTGCCGGGGGCCGGGCCCCAGACGGCCTCGATCTCTTCCAGCCAAGGGGTTTCACGCACCAGACGGTCCGCCGACAGATGCGCCGCTACGTTTGCCTCTTGGCCATATTGCTTGGCATTGCCCTGCAATACGGCGGCCCGCAAGTCGTCCACCGTGGCAGGTGGCGTCACATCGTACCCGTCCGCCTGCATCTGGTGCAGCGTATTATGCAGCGACTCAAACACGCTCAGATACGCAGCCGTGCCCACGGCACCCGCATTGGGCGGAAAGCCGAACAGCACGATGCCCACATTCTTTTCGACATTCTCAAGCCGCCGCAGCCGCGCCAGATTGGCCGCCTTGCAGGCCAGCGTCTCGATCCGCTCAAAGCATGGGGCCATCGCCTTGGTCGCGCTCACGCAATCACACATACGGGCGCAACCGGTGCACCCTTCGGCACCGTGGCGCCCTGCAAAAACAGTCGGATTGGACGCGCCATCAATTTCGGGCAAGGCAACCAACATCGTCGTTTCGACAGGGCCAAGCCCTTGCCCGGACAAGGCCCACTGCCCCAAGGTTTGAAATTCCAACGGCTGCGCACCAATATAGGGCACGTTCAACCCGTTCAATGTCACCGCAGCGGCGTCGCTGTCATTATACGCGGGGCCCCCGACCAGACTGAACCCCGTCAACGACACCAGCACATCGACGCCTGCGAAATAAGCATCAATCGCAGGGCGCCCGTCCAGACCGCCCGCAAAGCCCGGAATAACCCGAAGCCCCCGCGCCTCGAACGCCCGGATCACCGCATCATAATGCGCGGTATCGCCCGACAGGATATAGCTGCGCAGCATCAGCAGCCCCACCGTGCCGACCGCCCCGCCACTCTTCGGCAAATCGGCAAGATTGATCGCCAGATGATGGTCTGGCAAATCCGGATGATAAAGACCAACTTCCGGATACTCGACCGGCGGTGCGGCCTTCACCGGCTGCCAAAGTGGATTGTCCGCATACCGACTGATCAACGACCGTATCATATTCTCGACATTGTCGTCAGATCCACCCAACCAATACTGCATGGTCAGGAACCATTCCCGCAGATCCTGCGCCTTGCCCGGGATCAGCTTCAAAATCTTGGGGATCCGCCGCAACATCTTCATCTGCGAGGCACCCGAATTGCTCCGCGCCTTCGACGGCTTCAGCTTCTTCAGCAACGCCATCGGACCAGAGCTGGGCTTGGACATATCCAGATCACCCATCTTGGTCAGCTTCACGATCTGTGTGTCCGCTACAACGCCGACAAACGCATCACAGGCATCCCGCCGCGCCTTCAGGTCCGGCACAATCGCGTTCAAATGCTCCTCAAGGAACAGAATATTTGCAACGATGATATCCGCCTGCGCAACAGCAGCTTTCGTCTCAGCCAGGGCTTGAGGGTTCTCTCCCCACTCGCCAGCGGCATGAATAGAAACCTCAAGCCCTGGAAAATCTGCAACCAACCGATCTGCAACGCGCGACGCAGGGCCGGCAATATGCCGATCCAGCGTCACAATGACAAAACGGTAAGGGCGGATCATCTCATCGCGCATAATGTGCCTTCGCCTCGTACAGGGTTTCGACACTGATCTCGCGCACGGACTTGGACGCCGCAAAACTCTCGGTATTCCGCTTGGCCTTGCCCCGCACAAAGAACGGGATCTTCTTCAGTTCCTTCTCGGCATCCGCCAGCCAGATAACCTCGCCTGACCCCCTCGTTCTCTGGCTCTGAAATATCCCGGGGGGAAGCCGCAGGCTGGGGGGCTGGCCCCCCGTCCGCGCTCGCCGCAGGCGCATGCCCGCCATGATGGCTTGGCCCGGCCTCGTCGTTAAATTCGAAATCATCGCGGAACATGTGCAGCAGATGCTCTTCCAGCCCCATGACCAAAGGATGCACCCAGGTGTCAAAGATGACATTGGCACCCTCGAACCCGACCTGCGGAGAATAGCGCGCCGGGAAATCCTGCACATGCACGGGCGACGAAATCACGGCACAGGGAATGCCCAGACGCTTGCCGATATGCCGCTCCATCTGCGTGCCAAGGATCATCTCGGGCTGCAGCGCCTCTATGGTCTGCTCGACCTCCAGATAATCATCGGTGATCAGCGCCTCAACGCCGATCTCTTTCGCCAGCGCCCGCACAGGACGCGCGAATTCGCGGTTGTAGCAACCGATGCCCGCCACCTCGAAACCCATCTCTTCACGCGCGACGCGGGTCGCGGCTATCACATGGGTCGCATCACCAAAGATGAACACGCGCTTGCCGGTCAGATAGGTGCTGTCGACCGATTGCGAATACCACGGCAGGCGCAGACGGCTTTCGTCCGCGCGGCAGGGCAGACCGGTCAGGCCGGCAATCTCGGCGCAGAAGTCGCGCGTGGCGTTCACGCCGATGGGGACAACCTTGGTGTAGGGCTGTTTGAATTCCCGCTCCAACCAACGCGCCGCGGCTTCGCCGGTTTCAGGGTACAGCAGCACGTTGAAATGCGCGGCCCCCATGCGGGTGATGTCGGTGGGTGTGGCATCCAAAGGGGCAACCACATTCACGTCGATCCCGATATCGTACAAAAGCGCCGTCAGTTCCTGAATATCATCGCGGTGCCGAAAGCCCAAAGCGGTCGGCCCAAGGATGTTGCAGCTGACCCGCGCCGTCCGCTCCACCGGCTTGGCCAGATTGCGCACGATCTGAAAGAACGTCTCGTCGGCACCGAAATTCTCTTTGCGCTGATAGCTGGGCAGTTCCAACGCGATCACCGGGATCGGCAGCCCCATCAACTCGGACAAGCCACCGGGATCGTCCTGAATAAGCTCGGCCGTGCAGGACGCGCCAACGATCATTGCTTCGGGCTTGAAACGGTCATAGGCACCCTGGCAGGCATCCTGAAAAAGTTGCGCCGTGTCTGATCCCAGATCACGCGCTTGAAACGTCGTGTATGTTACCGGCGGGCGATGGTTGCGCCGCTCGATCATGGTGAACAGAAGGTCAGCATAGGTATCGCCCTGCGGGGCGTGCAACACATAGTGCAAGCCCTTCATTGCCGTCGCGACGCGCATGGCACCAACATGAGGCGGGCCTTCGTATGTCCAGACCGTTAATTTCATGAGGGCACCTCATGAAAATTAGCGGTCTGCGTGAGGCAGGGCTTGCCCTTTGCAAGCCCGTTCACGCTCAGAAGTGTTGGAGTGCTGAGGCGCTTCATTCCGCTGCCTCCAGCCGAGGAGACAGGCCCGAAACCAACCCCTTGCGGCGCAAAGGCCGCGAGAACAGCCCGGCTAGGTCGCCCGCCTGCTCGTAGAAATGCACCGGGGTGAAGACCAGCTCGATCGCCCACTTGGTGGACAGACCATCCGCTTCAAGCGGATTGGCAAGGCCAAGACCGCAAACCGTCAGATCGGGCCGGGCAGCGCGGGCGCGGTCCAGTTGCAGGTCAACGTCCTGCCCTTCGGAGATGATCGGCCCTTCGGCCAGCAAATCCAGATCGGGGCCGACGATGCCTTGGTGAATGAACGGGCTGCCGACCTCGATCGCGGTCATGCCACATTCACGGGTCAGAAACCGCGCCAGCGGAATTTCCAACTGACTGTCGGGGAAGAAGAACACCGACTTACCGGCCAGATGCTCAGCCGCTTGCGCGATGGCGCGGCGGGCGCGGTCACGGGGGGCGCGAGTCACGGCCTCGAACACCTCGTCAGAGACGTCAAATTCATCGGCAATCGCGCGTAGCCAAGCGGTCGTACCCTGCTCACCAAACGGGAACGGCGCTGCAAGATGACGGGCACCCCGACGCTCAAGCGCGTCTTTGGTGTCGCCCAGAAACGGCTGCATCAAAGCAAAGACTGTGTTTGGCCCAACAGTAACATCCGCCTCGATACTGCGCGCGGGCAGGCAGCGGATCGTGTCGATGCCAAAGCCGCCCAGCAGTTCCATCATCTGGTCTTCGCACACGTCAGGCAGCGCGCCCACGACCAGCAGTTCGCGCCGGTCCGTTGCGGGCAGGACCGGTACCATCGACGCAAGGCAGGCGTCTTCGCCTTGTGTGAACGTCGTCTCGATCCCCGAACCCGAGTAGTTCAGCACCCGCACCTTGGGGGCGTGCACCTCGGTCAGACGCTCGGCGGCGCGGGACAAATCCAGCTTGATCACCTCTGACGGGCAAGACCCCACAAGGAACAGCTGACGAATATCGGGCCGCCGCGCCAGTAGGCGTGCAACCTCGCGGTCAAGCTCGTCATGAGCATCGTTCAGACCCGCCAGATCACCTTCCTCAAGAATCGCCGTGGCGAATCGGGGCTCGGCAAAGATCATCACCCCAGCCGCGGACTGCAAAAGATGTGCGCAAGTCCGGCTTCCGACGACCAAAAAGAAGGCATCCTGCATTTTACGGTGCAGCCAGATGATACCCGTCAGACCGCAGAAAACCTCGCGCTGGCCACGCTCTTTCAAGACCGGCGTATCGCGGCAACCTTTTGCGACGGGGACGGGTTGCAGATCGTTCATGCCATCACCTCGCCCGATGTTGCCTGACCGGGGTGGCTGGCAATCGCGTCAGCCTGAATCCGTGCCGCACGCAGTTTGAGAATGAATTGGCCCGCGTTGATCACATAGGTCAGATAGGCTGCCAGCGCCAACCACATCAGACCGTTCTCGCTTAGGAATCCCGTAAACAAACCAACAAGATACGCGGTGTGCAACCCGATCACGGCAAAGCTGAAAACGTCCTCCCAAAAGAACGCCGGAGCAAAAAGATACTGGCCGAAAACGACCTTTTCCCAAATCGCGCCCGTGATCATGATCAGATACAAGAAGCCCGTTTTGACGACCACCGAGACCGTCGCGGCATGGTATCCGTCACCGGACCAAAGATAGCGCACGACAAGGCCGATCGAGATCAGAAAAACCAGAAACTGGACCGGGGCGAGAATGCCTTGGATCAACGTCCAGCGGGTGCCGTCACGCCGGATTTTCTGCTCGGGCGTGTACAGCATACCCGGTGCTTTTGGGTCCGTAAATTCGCGCATCGGAATATGACCTCCCTCGTTCCGGCTTGGTTCAGACTACCCAGCCGACCCTTAAAGTGTCAACTTTGATTTACACTGTGGATGTAATTTATTTGCGCAGCCGCAGCCTGGACGCTGGTAATAATTCTTCACAAAATCATATACTTAATTCATAAATTGACAGAATGTCGCAGCCGGATGTCAATTTACTTTGACAAATTGCCAGCTTCGTCGGATGATTTTCGCATACCTTTGCAGACAGGCGCGGGACGTTGCCTCGGTCAGGGGAAAGCTGTAGGGGGGCTTGAAGATTATGAAATCGAAACCACTTGGGCGCGCTTCACCTGACAAATCACCCTCATCATCGTTGGACAAAATCGCGGTTCGCGCACTTTCCGAAGTGGCGCTTAGGGCTCGTGCTTTGAAAGACGATCCTGATCCACGCGCGATTGCAATGCTTTTTGACGCGGCCACGGGAACCGATCCGCTTGCGTGTCGTGCTGTCGCAGCCGAGCTTATGGCAAATGGCGTTGCCCCTGAACGCATCTGCGATGTCTATATCCCCGCAATCGCCCGCAGCATGGGCGATGATTGGTGCAGTGACGACCTTTCGTTTTCTACGCTCACGATCGGTGCGGCACGCCTGCAATACCTGCTGCGCGAAATCGGTCCCTCGAACGTGGACGAAGTTCAGTGGAACGACAAGAACGAAGCGCAATCGGTCTTGCTGTTGCTGGCACGCGATGCGGATCATACGCTGGGCGTGATGGTCCTTGCCAACCAACTGCGCAGGCGTGGCTTTTCGGTCAAACTGTCCATCGGCGAAGACGCGGAACACCTGATGGCAACCCTTAGCGATAGCAAGTTTGACGCTATTTTCCTATCGGCCTGCCAAACCGACGATCTGGACGATCTGCGCGGATTGGTCACCAACATCAAGATGTCGCTCAAGAAACCGGCACCGATCATTCTTGGCGGCTACGTGGTTGAGCAAAATGCAGAGGCCCAGAAAATCACAGGTGTTGACAAGGTGACCAGCGTTCTTGATGAAGCCTTGGAATTTTGTTCCTTGAAGAGATCGTGAAAAGCACTAAGCGAACACGGTCTATCTGAAAACTTCTCAAGTTCACGTGACGGAAGGACCTTTGCCTAATGACCTCTCGGGGCACCAGATACTGGGACAGCGGCGCTGTACCACTGATTGCCCCGGACATCTTGGGCGACATCATCGCGACACTTGCCGATCTGGCGATTGTCATTTCTCCCGACGGCGAGGTTCTGTCGGTGCTCGCGAACCCTGCGCACAGCGGCTATGATGACCTGTCATCGTGGGAACGCAAAGACCTCAGAAAGTTTCTCAAGCCTGACAGTGTGCCCAAATTTGAACGCGCGCTTCAGCAGTACAACGACCCGGACATCAAGGCCCGGTCGTTCGAGCTGAACCACAAAGATGATTCAAACAATTGGGAGTTTCCAGTAAATTATACGCTGCACAGCATCGGCCCGGATCGTACGATTCTGATGCTGGGGCGTGACATGCGCCCGGTCGCCGAGATGCAGCAACAGTTGATCAAGGCGCAAATGGCGCTGGAACGCGACTATGAAAACCAGCGTGAATATGACACCCGGTTTCAGGTGCTACTCAGCCATACCACCAATGCGATTGTGTTTGTCACAGTCAGCGATGGCCGGATCACCGAATTGAACAACGCCGCATCGCGCATGTTGGGCAAACCGCGCGACGGTCTGATCGGCAAGCAACTGACGCAAGAACTTAAGGTGTCGTCGCGTGCTGAGCTGCTCAAACGGTTAACGACTTCTGCGCAGGCTGATGGCCATGGAAACGTGACAATCGAAACCGCGCGTACAGAAGAAGAGATTCGCATTGTGCCCGCGATTTTTCGCGCGGCAGGTGAACGGATGTTGCTGTGCCGGCTTGAGCCGCTGAACGGCGGAAACGTGATCGACGATCGCTATACCCGCAACCTGATCGCCTTGTTTGAAGACGGCGCAGATGGTGTCGTGATGACGGATCAGGCGGGCAAAATCACCTCGGCGAACGAATCTTTCCTGAACCTGGTGGATGGCACCGATGGTCAAAGCATCCGGGGCCGCTTTTTGTCCGATTTTCTTGCCCGCGGCGCGATTGATCAGAAGGCGATGATGGAACAGGCGTCACGGGTGGGGCACATGCGGCTTTATTCCACGCAAGTAAACGGTGAATACGGTGGCCAGCGTCCGGTCACATTGTCGGCGACCTATCTTAATGATGGCAACACGCCTTGCTATGCCTTCGTGGTGCGCGACGCCGTGGTAACAGAGCTTGTGCGCAAGACTGGCGTTGCCCCGACCACAGAAGAAGACGCAAAACCGCTGATGGATCTGGTGGGCAGCGCCAGCTTGAAAGACATTGTCGCCCAAACCACTGATGTAGTGGAGAAGATGTGCATTGAAACAGCGATTGAACTGACCGGAAACAATCGTGTGGCCGCCGCTGAAATGCTGGGCCTGTCGCGCCAATCCCTGTATGTCAAACTTCGCAAATACGGCCTTTTGCAGAAAGAAGGCTGACGCCTCAAGGATTGGATGTGTAAACTAAAGTTTACACTTGCTGAGTCGCAAACTGTCAGGCTAAGCTGACATCATGACAATGGCCACCGCATATCCCCGGCGCCGCTATCCCAGCCCGCTTGCAGCGTTAAAGCTGATAAAGCCAGTCACGTGGTTTCCCCCGATGCTGGCTTACGCGATCGGCTGCGTTTCAGCGGGCGTATCACCGTCGGGTCACTGGGGCGTTATTCTGCTTGGGGTCTTGCTGGCCGGTCCCATTGTCTGCGGAATGAGCCAGGCCGCCAATGATTGGTGCGACCGGCATGTGGACGCGATCAATGAACCTCATCGTGGCATCCCCTCGGGGCAAATTCCCGGTCGGTGGGGTCTGGGAATCGCCTGGGGTATGACAATTGTGGCGCTGCTTGTGGGCTGGCAACTTGGCCCGTGGGGGTTTGGCGCGACCATCGTAGGTGTCGCCGCCGCTTGGGCCTATTCCGCCGAACCTGTGCGTCTCAAACGATCCTGGCTATGGGGGCCGGGCGTTTGCGGTCTCTGCTACGAAGGGTTGCCGTGGTTTACGGGGGCCGCCGTTTTGTCGGCTGGGGCACCGTCGGTTTATGTTGTCACCGTCGCTTTGCTGTATTCCCTGGGGGCGCACGGGATCATGACGTTGAACGATTTCAAGGCACTTGAAGGCGACCGCCAGATGGGCCTCAATTCCCTTCCTGTGATCGCGGGGCCGACACGCGCCGCCAAGATCGCCTGCGCTGTCATGGCACTGCCGCAGGTTGCGGTGATCGCCCTTTTGATGATGTGGGATCGCCCGTTTCATGCGATTGGCGTAGCCGCCGTTCTGGGCCTTCAGGTTCTGGCCATGCGTAAACTGCTGCGCGATCCCAAAGGGCTCGCACCTTGGTACAACGGCACCGGGGTCTTGCTGTATGTTGGGGGCATGCTGATCACCGCATTTGCCATCCGCACATTAGGAGCCGTCTGATGACGCTAAGCTGGCTGCAAATCTTTCGACTTGGTCTGGTGCAATGCTGCCTTGGCGCGATTGTGGTGCTGACAACATCGACCCTAAACCGCCTTATGGTGATTGAACTGGCCCTCCCCGCAGTCTTGCCGGGGATGCTTGTTGCGTTGCATTATGGCATTCAGCTTAGCCGTCCCAACTGGGGCTTCAAATCTGACACAGGCGGTAGCCGCACGCGCTGGATCATTGGGGGCATGGCGATCCTTGCTGCGGGAGGCCTGGGTGCGGCCTGTGGAGTCGTTCTGCTGCAAACCGCTTTCTGGGCGGGTCTTGCGCTATCTATCGTATCATACGCGGCCATCGGACTGGGCGTTGGCGCATCCGGCACATCACTGCTGGCCCTGCTTGCCACAGCCACCGCCCCCCACCGCCGCGCCGCAGCGGCGACCATCACATGGCTGATGATGATCTTCGGCATTGCCATGACGGCGGGCATCGTGGGTTCCATGCTGCACCCCTATTCGCCTGCCTTGCTGATCCGTGTGGTCGCCACTGTGTGCGCCCTTGCCCTGTTCCTGACTGCGCTTGCGGTATGGGGGATCGAACGCCGCGTGACGCCCGAACGCGAGGCTCAGGCGCTCCCGTTTCGCGCGGGTCTGGCCGAGATTTGGGCCGAACCCCGCGCACGCAACTTCACCATTTTCGTCTTTTTGTCGATGACCGCCTATTTCATGCAGGAACTGATCCTTGAACCGTATGCGGGCCTCGTCTTTGGCCTGACGCCAGGCCAGACCACGCAGCTTAGCGGGATGCAAAACGGTGGGGTCTTTCTGGGAATGCTTCTGGTCGGCATCGCCGCGACGGGTTTCAAGCTTGGCGCGCTGCGGTCGTGGGTGGTGGCGGGCTGTCTGGGATCTTGCACATCCCTTTGTGCGATCGCGACTGTCGGTGCGCTGGAAATCGCGGCGCTGCTGAATCCCGCTGTTATTGCCCTTGGTTTCTTTAACGGCATGTTTGCCGTGGCGGCGATCGGATCCATGATGGCACTGGCGGGCGAAGGCAAGCAAGCACGCGAAGGCACGCGCATGGGCCTTTGGGGTGCGGCGCAGGCCGTCGCTGCGGGGTTTGGCGGGCTGATGGGGGCGGGTCTGGTCGATCTGCTCCGCCTCGGCGCGATGACCGATGCCCAGGCCTTCGGCAGTGTTTTCCTTCTCGAAGCAGCGATCTTTGTCGCTGCTGCCCTTATGGCGGCCCGCATCATGACGCGCCCCGCCCCCACCGCAATCGCTATTCCAGGAGAATGAACATGTATGATGTTGTTGTTGTCGGGGGCGGGCCCTCAGGGGCCACAGCCGCCGAAGATCTGGCGCGCTCGAACATCAAAGTTGCATTCATCGACAAGGAAGGGCGGATCAAGCCCTGCGGCGGGGCCATACCGCCACGCCTGATTGCCGATTTCCACATTCCAGACGATCAACTTGTGGCCAAGATCAACACGGCGCGGATGATTTCACCCTCCGGTCGCAAGGTGGACATCCCCATCGAAGACGGTTTTGTTGGTATGGTGGACCGCGACAAATTTGACGAATTTCTGCGCCAGCGGGCTGAAACGGCAGGGGCGACGCGGCTAAGGGGAACGTACACCAAAATCGAACGCGACGCAGACGGCACCCACGTCGTTTATCGTTGCAAGGTCAGCGGCGAAACCAAGCGGCTGAAAACCAAGCTTGTGATCGGCGCGGATGGGGCGCGGTCCAACGTCTGCCGTCAGGAAGTGCCCGGCGGCGACAAGATCCCCTATGTCATCGCTTATCACGAAATCATCGAGGCCCCAAAGGATCTGCACGGGACGACATACGACCCGAAACGCTGCGATGTGATCTATGACGGCAAGATTTCCCCCGATTTTTATGGCTGGGTGTTTCCGCACGGTGCCCACGCAAGCATCGGCATGGGCACCGAGGTGCCCGGTGTCGATCTCAAGGTGGCGACAGCGGCCTTGCGTGCCTCGGCAGGGTTGACCGACTGCAAAACCATCCGCCGCGAAGGCGCACCCATCCCGCTTCACCCCATGGACAAGTGGGACAATGGCCGCGACGTGGTTCTTGCGGGTGATGCCGCCGGCGTCGTGGCACCGTCATCCGGCGAGGGTATTTTCTATGCCATGGTCGGCGGACGTGTCGCCGCAACCGCAGCGGCAGCGACACTTGCGTCGGGCCGGGTCAAAGATCTGCAACTGGCGCGTAAACTGTTCATGCGCGAACACAAGGCGGTGTTCAAAATCCTTGGCGCAATGCAACGCGCCTACTACAAAAGCGATATGCGCCGCGAGCGGTTTGTATCCTTGTGCCACGATGTTGATGTACAAAGACTGACATTTGAGGCTTATATGAACAAAAGGCTCGTGAAAGCGCGGCCCTTGGCGCATATCAAGATCGGGATCAAGAACTTGGCACATCTGGCGGGCATCGTAGCGGTGACACGGGTATGAGCGTGATGATTCCAGCGTGGGTCGGCGGGGTGATCACCCCCGTCGAAAAGCTGGAGGTTCACAAGCGCGGGCTGCGCCACAAGGCAATCTCGGTGTTTGTGATGCGCGGCACCCAAACCCTGATCCAGCGCCGAGCCCTTGAGAAATACCACACCCCAGGTCTTTGGGCGAACGCCTGTTGCACGCATCCCTTCTGGGAAGAACCCGCACTGGCCTGCGCCAGCCGTCGTCTGGAAGAGGAGCTGGGAATCACCGGCCTGCGGCTGGATCACCGCAATCAGGTGGAGTACCGCGCCGATGTGGGCAATGACCTGATCGAGCACGAGCTGGTCGAAATCTATACCGCCGAAGCGATCGCCTTTACCGAAATAGACCCTAATCCAGCAGAAGTGATGGATACAGCATGGGTTGAGCTTGAAGATCTGGCCCGCCAGACCCGCGACGCGCCAGAGAAATTTACCCCCTGGCTCCGGATCTATCTGGCCGATCACATGGACAGCATTTTTGCTTTCTAGGCCAGTTTCTTGCTTGCCCGGCCGGTCTAGCCGACTTTCGTGCCGATCCTGACCTGACCCACTGCTTCCATGGCCATCGCCGCGATATCAATCGCGGTCATGCCTGCATCCGCATACATTGCATCGGGTGACGCTTGTTCGATGAACCGGTCGGGCAGCGTCATGGTGCGGATGGCACAGCGGCCATCCAGCAAGCCGTCATTCACCAGATCATGCAGCACCATCGCCCCGAACCCGCCGCGTGCACCCTGTTCAACCGTGATCAGTGCCTTGTGATGGCGCAGCAATTGCCGGATCAAGTCACGGTCCAGCGGCTTGGCGAAACGCGCGTCGGCGATTGTGGCGCTGACCCCGTGTGCTTCCAGTTTATCGGCTGCCTTCTGGCATTCACTCAGGTGCGCCCCAAAGCACAGAAGCGCCACATCGGATCCCTCACGCACGATACGCCCCTTGCCGATCTCAAGTACCTGTCCGCGTTCGGGCAGGGAAACGCCCGTGCCTTCACCCCGTGGATAGCGGAACGCAATCGGGCCTGCGTCATGCGCAGCAGCGGTGGCGACCATGTGCATCAGCTCGGCCTCGTCGCTTGCGGCCATGACCGTAAAGTTTGGCAGGTTCGACAGATAGGCGACGTCGAATGCCCCAGCATGGGTTGCACCATCGGCACCCACCAGCCCGGCGCGATCAATTGCAAATCGCACGGGCAGGTTTTGTAGCGCTACATCATGCACGATCTGGTCATAGCCACGTTGCAGGAAAGTTGAATAAATCGCGCAAAATGGTTTCAGCCCGCTCGCAGCCATGCCAGCGGCAAAGGTCACGGCATGCTGTTCGGCAATGCCCACGTCGAACACGCGTCTGGGGAACCGTTTCGCCAGAACGTCAACCCCGGTGCCCGTTGGCATGGCGGCGGTCACGGCCACGATCCGATTGTCCGCTTCCGCCTCTTGGGTCAGCGCAGTGCCGAAAATCCTGGTATAGCTGGGCGCATTTGGGATGGATTTCGCCTGAACGCCGCTGGCCACATCGAATTTCGCCACGCCGTGATACTTGTCGGCAGAGGTTTCGGCGGGCGCATAGCCCTTGCCCTTGACCGTGCAGCAATGGATCAGCACTGGCCCGGTTGCCCGGCTATGTGCCGCCCGCAGAACTGCCATCAATTGCCCCATGTCGTGCCCGTCGATGGGGCCCATGTAGGTAAAGCCCAACTCTTCGAACAGCGTGCCTTGCGTGGCCGTCCCGCCCGTGACCAACTGGCGCGCGCGCCGCGCGTGATCGCGCAGAGGGCCGGGCAACGCGGCCTCGAAGCCCTTCGGCAACTTGGCAAGCGGGCTGTCGTAAAGACCGGACAGATATTTTGACATCGCGCCGACGGGCGGGTCGATGGACATCTCGTTGTCGTTCAGGATCACGAACATCCGACGGCCCATCGCACCAGCATTGTTCATCGCCTCATAGGCCATGCCCGCGCTGATAGACCCGTCGCCGATCACGGCGAACGGCATCGCCCTGTCGGCTGCCCCATGTCGCGGCCCACGGCAAACCCCAGAGCGGCCGAAATCGAGGTGGAGGAATGCGCCGCCCCGAAAGGATCGTAAACGCTTTCACTGCGCTTGGTGAAACCGCTGATCCCGCCTTCCTGGCGCAGGGTGTGCATGCGGTGCGCCGCCCGGTCAGCACCTTATGCGGATAGCACTGGTGGCCCACATCCCAGATCATCTTGTCGCGCGGCGTATCAAAGACCGCATGGAGGGCAACTGTCAGTTCGACCACCCCCAACGACGACCCCAGATGGCCGCCGGTCACGGCTACGGCCTCGATCACCTCGTTGCGGAGTTCTTTTGCCAGGTTGGCCAGGTGCGCGACACCAAGCGCGCGCAGATCGGCGGGGCCGGCAAATGGATCAAGCAGTCGGGGTCAAGACGTGTCATGCATGTGCCTTCCGAGCATGTGGTCCTGGCGGCATCACAAGGAAGAATCCTCTGCGATGCCGCGTCCTGTCGCCAACAGGAAGGGAACCGGGACAATGCCGGGAAATGCACTGTCCCTAAGATCGGATAGCCCCGCCGGGATGATCCGAACCGGCGTATCCGGGGCACATCAGCGCCGCGCCGACAATCACGCAGAGCTATGGACGACAGGCGTCTGGTGTATCAGGAAAGACGTCGGCGCGGATCGGGCGCTTCTTTTGATTCCGGCGGGCAGCAGGCCCGAGAACCAGACCGAAACATCGCGATCACCAGCATCACCACACAAACGATCGCGGCATAGCCTGCCCCTTTCAGCATCAGCGCCGTGACATCCGCTGTCAGCCTGGAACTTACCAGAAGAGGTGCGTAGGAAATCGTGTGTTATCGCTCATGGTAGTCTCTCCCTCACGTTGTCTGGGCGGGTGCATAGCTGTGCGCCTGCGCCCAGACGAACCAGTTTTCGACAACCGTGCCCGACAGCAGGATCCCGATGCCGCCGGTCAGCGGTGTCAGAACGGCAAACCACCAGGCCCAGCGGTGAATGCATTCCATCGTGGCGTTAAAGCCCATGGTCCAGCGCCAGAACAATGCCGCACGTTCAGAGGCAGTGCCGCGATCGACGATCTGTTCCAATCTCGCGTTCGCCACCGAACCGGCTGACCGCCAGGATGGTCGCCCCGTGCATCGCAAACAGCAGCGCCGATCCATAGAGAAACGCAATCGAAAGCGCGTGGAACGGGTTGTAGAACAGGTTGCCGTGCGTGATCGAAAACAGGTTGGTCCAGTCAAGGTGCGGGAAGATGCCGTAGGGAACCGCCTCGGACCACGACCCCATCAGGATCGGCCGGACAGAAGTTGAGCACGAAGATCAGCCACAAGAGCGCCGCAAAGGCCCAGCAGACATGTTTGCCCATGCCCAGATGCCTCGGCGCGGCGATAGGTGCGCACCCACCAGGCGATACAGCCCGACAGCAAAGAAGAAGCTGGCGATGATCCACCAACCGCCCTCGTTCAGCGGTGCAAAGCCCAGCCCATAGTCTTCCGGTCGGCGGCTCTAGCGACATCCAGAACAGATCGCGCAGGAAGACGCCGGGTTGAATAGTCGGCCTGATCCCAGAAATTCATCCCGATG
Source organism: uncultured Alphaproteobacteria bacterium (assembly GCA_963728645.1). Classification (GTDB taxonomy): domain Bacteria; phylum Pseudomonadota; class Alphaproteobacteria; order Rhodobacterales; family Rhodobacteraceae; genus Sulfitobacter. The sequence goes on from CAVSLU010000006.1 coordinate 206,846, forward strand.
ATGAAGAACCACATGCCAAAGCCGATCACGGCGATCAACCCGAAGCTGCCCAGATGCACCGGCCCAATCTGCGCGTTCCCGAACCAGCCCGGCCAGCGATGAGAAGCCGGGCTTCGTCGTGCGCTTTCTGCTCGTGCGGCGCTTTCGACGACACCCATTTCGGCCGGTCCATGAACCTGAACCTGGGTGAAGATATTTTGATATTCAGCCATTGTTCATGCCTCCTTACAGGTTCGCCCACCAGGGCAATTCAAGATACCAGTCCCACCAGACAACCCACTGGTCGAACCAGACGGTGCCCGAGATGACGATACAGACCGCCGACCAGAACACGGCGTCAAGCGCCAGAAACAGGCCCAGACGGTGGATCCCGAGCGGCCCGATCGAATAGCCGATCAGATCACGGAAATAGGTATCCTCGTGGTCGGGGCTGCGTATTTCCTTGCCCCTGTCCGGGTTGGCCGCCGACAGAACCAGCGACCCGTGCAGGGCCAACGCAACAGCGGTGACCCAGAAAAAGCTGATCGCAACCATATGCGCGGGGTTATAATGGAAGTTGCCATAAGCGTAGCCGGTGTTGTTCACCCAATCGAGGTGGCTGAATATCCCGTAGGGAAAGCCATACCCCCAAGCGCCCATCAGGACCGGGCGGATGACGACCAGCGTCACATAGGCAAGGATGGCAAAGCCAAAAGCAAAGGGCACATGATACCCGATGCCCAAGCTTGCGGCAAATTTCGACCTCGCGCAGCGCCCAGCTGATAAAGGCGCCATGGCGCAGATCGTGATGATCTGCCACAAGCCGCCTTCGGCCAGCGGCGCCACGCCAAGACCGACCTCAAGGTCGGGCGGATTGATCGAAATCAGCCAAGGGTTCCACGTGTCGCCATGGGGCGCCCCGTAGAAGATCAAAATGGTGCCAAGGACGGCAAAGAAGAAAGTCGTGACGCCAAAAAATCCGACGTAAAAGGGGCCTACCCAGAAGTCGAACAGATCACCACCGACAAGCGTCCCGCCCCGGACGCGGTATTTTCTTTCGAAGCTGAGCAGTGCCATCTTCAAACTCCATTTATTGCCGGCGGGCACGTGTCAAACGCGCGTCGGACTGCTGCGATTTGGTTTGCCGGGGGCGGGGCTGCCGCTCGCCCCCAGCTGTTTTGACGATGCAATCGCGGGCTTATGCAGCCGCCATCTCCGTGCCGAACGCCCGTGTTGAACCAGTTGTATCCGGGGTGCTGAGCAGGACGAGGTAAATCATCACCGCCAGCAGGAACAGAAATACGCCCTGTGCCACGAAAACGCGGCGTGGGTCGAAGATCATCCAGATCTTGTAGAATTGTGCCATTGCTTATGTCCTCCCTTCAGCAAACCAAGGAAGCCTGATGTACGCCAGGAATGAGCGACCACGGCGACGATCGTGAAGAGCGCGAACCCGCTCATATACACCGAGTGCAGCTCCTGCGCCTGCTCGTCTGTGAGACCTGTGAATGACAGGTCAGATTTATCAGCCATGATTCTTCCTCCGGAAAATTGAACTGACGCCGCGCAACCCCCGCGGCCGGGGTATGACGGGGGCTCTTCCCCCGCCGTCATTCACCGGCCCTCGGGGAAGCGGGCGAAATTTCAGGCTGCACGATCATGGCAGAAAAGATGATCGGCGTAATGATGCTGGCCTGGCTCCAGGCCGCCGCGATCGGCCCCTTTTCGGGCAGGCGCATTTGACGCGTCGCGGTCAGTGCCCATGTCAGGCAGGCCAGCGGCAGCGTTGCGACAAAGATGATGCGCGAAATAGGCGATAGAATTCGGGCTTGTGTCCGCCGCGCGTGCGCGGCTTTCGCATCATCGGGGTGTCTGTGGTGAAATCGGTCATTTTGAATCTCCCTTAAGGCGGGTTGCAGACGATCGACGGTCTCCAGCACGACGCGTTCGGCGCCAGAGTCGAGCGCGGCTTTCTCTGCGGCATCGCGCAGGGATTTGGCCGCGGAAATACGGGTCAGTATCGGGTGGGTCGCGACGATCTCGTCCAGACGACGCTGCGCGTCTTCATCCCATGGGAAATCACGGCGCAAAGGCGTCGGCGTGGCCGTGTCGCCCGCGTCCATCTCGGTGCCCAGCGGCAGAATATGGAACAGCGCGTCGAACAGGCTGTTGCAGACTTCCTGCAGCAGATACGTGGCACCCGCATAGCCCATAAAGGGCGTGCCCGTGGCCCGACGGATCGCGGCGCCCGGAAAGCTGGCCGGAATGAACGTTGGCGCAGGCCCGTGGCCGGATTTCATCTCGGCCAGGTACATCTTTTCGTTGATCGACCCCATCACGACCAAGGGCCGCTTTTGATGCATCATCGCGCGCACGTTGTCGTTGTCGGTCTTCTTGCCGCGCAAACGCGCGACCGCAAAGGCACAGGGCAGGCCCAGATCATCTTCCAGATACTTGCGAATGCCGCGGGTGTAGGTCTCGTTCGCGACAATGGCAAAGCTCGCGGTGGCAAAGAAATCCTGCGTGACCGACCGCCACAAATCCCAGACCGGCTTGATCGTCGAATGCTTTTCGCGCTCGATGAATGGCTCGGGGTCCAGCCCCAGCAGTTCGCCCAGACGTGCGCAGGAAATTCGTGGTTGAATCGATCCCGATGGGCGCTTGCAGATAGGGCTTGCCCAGCACTTCGCACAGGCCACGCCCGAATTCGCGGTACATGCAGATGTTGACATCCGCATTCACCAGATTGCGCATCTCGCCGACATGCGCGCCAAGCGGCATCACCATGTTGACCTCGGCGCCGATCCCTTCGACCAGACGGCGGATTTCGTGCAGATCAGACGGCATGTTGAACACGCCGTACATCGGCCCAAGGATATTGACGCGGGGCGCGGCCCCTCGTCGCGCTTGACTCTCTTTCGGCATCCGGCCCTTGGTCATGCCGAATTCGGTAAAGATCCAGGTCATCGCGCGGTCCGCCGCTTCCCACTGATCCTCATCAATGGTGCGCGGCAGAAACCGCTGGATGTTGGTGCCCTGCGGCGTGACGCCACCGCCGATCATCTCGGCAATCGATCCCGTCACAACAACCGCAGGCAAGTGCAGGGTCCAGCGTCTGCCAGGCCCGCTTCATCGCTTCCTCGGTGCCCGATCCCATCTCGCCTTCGCCCAAGCCCGGTCACCACAATCGGCAACTCATGCGGCGGCAGCGCGTCGGTGTAATGCAGCACGGAGGTCACCGGCAGGTTCTCACAGCCCACAGGCCCGTCAATGACGACCTGCAAGCCCTTGACGGCGCAAAAGGCATAAACCGCCCCCCAGTACCCGCCCGCGCGATCATGATCCTGAACAAGCATCAGAACAGTCCCCCGCTTCTCTGGCTCAAAAATATCCCGGGGGTTTGGGGGCTGGCCCCCAATCCGCGATATGAAAGACGCGTAAACATCATATCATCTGCTCCGCTTTGCGTGCCCGCGCCGCTTTCTCGAGCTTCTTGGTGTTCAGGCGCGGAACTGCGGCTGCAAGTTCGGCGAACCCTCCCAGACACCGGCGGTGTCACCCGATCCGACGCCTTCGAAAAATGCCCGCATGCTGTCCATCCGGCCCTTGTTGCCGATGGCGGCATTGACGACCTCGGCCAAGCGACCCGGCACCGGCTGGCCCCATCAAGGGCCGCGCAGAAATCAGGTTGGTGAAATACAGCGACGGGATCGCCCAGCTCTTTGCCCTTTTGCACGACCGGCGTCGTGCCGATCGCCAGATCAGGCCGGATCGCCTCCATCGCGGCACAGATCGTCTTCCAGAGACGCGCGGAATTTCACCTTCACGCCCGCGATCTTCCAGCCAGGCGCGCATCGTCGGCGGACCAAGGCGTTTTCGGGCAGGCCGTGCCGACGTAAGGCACATCCGCGCCGCTTTCGATCAGCAGGCGCGCGACCAGCAATTCGGACCCTTCATAGCCCGACAGCGTGATCGTCCCCTTGATCGGGCATGGCGGCCAGCGCCCCCTTGATCGCGGGCAGGAACGCGTTTTGCGCGGCGGCAATCCGGTCGGCGGGCAGATCGAACGCCGCGCCAATATTGGCAAGCCACGCGGCGGTGCCGTCATGGCCCACGGGGGCCGAACCCACAATCGGGCGGCCAGCGGCCTGAAATTCACGGATCGACGCGGTATAGAACGGATGGATCGCGGCAACGGCACCACAATCAAGCGCGGCATACAAGCTCGCGCCATTCACGGCAGGGCACCACAGGGCCGACGGCCAGACCCATCGGGGCCAGCATCGCGCCGATCATCATCGGATCAGCGGGGAACATCTCGCCCAGCAGGGTCACTGTCGGACGGTCCGACTTGCCACCTACGGGCGCTTGAACGGGGCCAGCTTTACTTCTGCGCGGGCATAATTCAGCATCGCACCGGCCAGCACATCCTTCGCCTCGGCGTGGGTCGGAATGCCGAAACCGGGCACGTCGATGCCGACGACCGCACGCCGTCAATCTCGGACGGCAGCAGGCGCAGCGGCACACCGGAGGCAGTCGGCACACAGAGGTTGGTCACGATGATCGCGTCCAGCTTTCCGGGTCGGCCATGTCATGCACCGCCTCGCGGATATCCTCGAACAGCTTGCCGGTCACCAAGCGTTTCCGAGTTGAACGGGCACATAGCCAACCGACCGGCGCGCGCCATAGAAATGCGACACGAACGACAGACCATAGACGCAGCAGGCCGACCCCGACAGGATCGTCGCCACGCGCTTCATCCGCAAACCCACCCGCAGCGACCCAAACGCCGGGCACATCGATTGCGGCTGATCATGCGGGCCCTGTCGGGTAATCCTTGGCGTATTGATCCAGAACCTCGGACTGGCCGGCCTTACGTGCGGCAGCGGCCATTTCGCCCTTGGAATGGCAGCCCATCGCGTCAGCGGGCGCGCAACGCGTTCCGGCGGTCATTCCTCGTCTCTGGCGTTTACGTGATCTTTCACAGCTCAAGCCTCATCATAGATCACTTCAAGGCTTTCCTTGAGCACCGCATTCTTGCCGCGCATGTCGACATCGGTTGCGGGCACAAGCTGGTAATCACCGCCCGTATCCTTGGCGTCGAACAGCCCCAGCAGACCCGTCCTGATCCAGCGGCGCGGGTTTCACCGGTGGGGCGATGCCAACCGCATCTGCCAGTTCGCCAAACATGCTGCCCCATTGGGATTCCATCGTGCCGACGATCTGGTAATTCGCGGATTTCTTGCGCAGGTCATCATCCTGCGGAATAGCCGCCAGAACCGGGATACCGACCGCCTTGGCAAAGGCCTGCGCCTCGCCCGAATGGTCGTCCTTGTTGATGACAAGACCCGCCACGCCGACATTGCCACCCAGCTTGCGGAAGTATTCGACGGCGGAGCACACGTTATTGGCAACATACAGCGACTGAAGGTCGTTCGACGCGACCAGGATCACCTTTTGCGCCATGTCGCGGGCAATCGGCAGGCCGAAGCCGCCACACACCACGTCGCCCAGAAAATCGAGCAAGACATAGTCAAAGTCCCAATCGTGAAATCCCAGCTTTTCCAGCAGTTCAAACCCGTGGATGATCCCGCGACCGCCACAGCCGCGACCGACCTCTGGCCCGCCAAGCTCCATCGCGAAGACACCGCCGCGCTTGAAACAGACGTCACCGATTTTGACCTCTTCACCCGCAAGTTTCTTGCGGGTCGAGGTTTCGATGATCGTCGGGCACGCCTTGCCGCCGAACAGCAGCGATGTCGTATCCGATTTGGGGTCACAGCCGATCAGCAGAACGCGTTTGCCCTGCTCGGCCATCATGTGGCTGAGGTTGGCCAGCGTGAAGGATTTGCCGATCCCGCCCTTGCCATAGATCGCGATGATCTGCGTCTTGCTGGTCGGTTCGGACTGAGGCACCTCAAGCGTGTGCTCTTCATTCGCCTCATCGCGCAGCCGCTGGTCGAAATCTTTCAGATTTGGCACTTCGTCTTTCACGATATGTCCTTCCAGTTCAATATCATCTTGAGACAGGCGGCATCATTGAACGCCGTCTCGTAAGCAGCGGTCGCATTGGCCGCTGCATCTTGGTGTGTGATCAAGCCGCTGAGTGACAAAGCGCCGGATTCGACCAACGCGCGGGTCGCGACCAGATCATCAGGCTGCCATTCAGCGGCAATGCGGAACCGGGCTTCCTTCATGAAGGCGGGCGGAAAGGCAAAGCTCAGCGGTTGGGTATAGAACCCGGCCAAGACAATCTCGCCGCCACGGGCGATCCGCCCCACCAGATCATTCAACAGGCCGCCGTTGCCGGAGGCGTCATAGATCGAATGGTAATCCCTGCGCGGATCCTGATCGGGATGGATAACCTCGTATCCGACGGCCCCATTGCTGCGGTCCGCATCAATTTCCCAAACAGTCGGGCGCAGGTGCACCGGCGGCAAGTGTCAGACGCGCCAGCAAACGCCCAAGTACGCCGTGACCCACGATCAGATCGGGCACCGCCTTGGACGGGCCCGCCATCGCATGACGCGCGGTTGCGGCCAGCGCCAAAAGCGCGCCTTCAGCGCCAAGGGCGGCATCAATGCGGGTAACACGATCGGCCTTCGTGACCAGCCGTTTGGCGGCTCCTCCGAACAGCCCGAACGCACCGTCATAGCAATTGGCACCGGGCACAAACACCGTATCCCCAACGCGATATCCGCTTTGGGAACCGGCTTCGACGATTTCACCCATCGCCTCGTATCCGGGAACCAGAGGGTATCCCATGCCCGGAAAAGGAGGCATCTGTCCGGTATAAAAGAGCTTTTCGGTGCCGGTGGAAATGCCGGAATAGGAAATGTCGACGACAAGATCATGCGCATCGGGATCTGTCAGACCCAGGCTTTCAACCCCGATCTTCAGCGGTCCTTCAAGTATGACAGCTTGTGTCTGCACAGGTCCCTCCCGAAGACTTGTCTGGTTGCCGGCCGCCGGGTGATTTAGGCGTGATGGCTTAGTGTCAGTCTACGCGTACAATTTAAACTGTCAACTTATGTTGACAGTTATGTTGACAGATTGTCGCGGGTTTTCTCGGCGATGATGACAGACGTGATGAACGGGCGCGGTGATTTCAGCGCTTTCACGGTTGTGAACCCGGCAACGGTACATGCCTGCGTGATCTGATCCGCCGACCGGGCCCGTCCCGTGCGCATCGCCATTGTATAGAGGGCAAAATATGCGTCCCCTGCGCGATGCGGCCTGTCCCCTCCCGTCATCGGTTCAGAGATGATCAACCGGCCGCCAGCGGGCAGCGCATCATGGATTTTCGCCAGCAACGCACCGATCGTTTCATCAGAATGGTCGTATAGAACGCGGATCAGGCTGATAGCGTCCGCCCCTTTTGGCAGCGGATCGTGGCGAAATGATCCACCTGCGATGTCGATTCGGTCCGAAAGACCGCTCGCCGGGGTGGCGGCCACCACTTCGGGCAGATCAAACAGAATACCGCGCAGATGCGGCGCGGTACCCAAGGCAGAGCGCAGGAACGCCCCTGTACCCCCGCCAATGTCCATCAACGTCTTCACCCCACCCAACGGCACGACACCAAGCGTATCTTCCGCGACCATCAACTGGCTCTGTGCCATCAGGTCGGAATAGGTTGCGGCAACCTTGGGGTCGCCCTGCCCTTCAGCACCGAAAACATAGGGCCAGAAATCGGCAAGCTGCGTGTCAACCTCACCGCGGAAAAACGCGACCGGGTCGGCCAGATCGGCGTAAAGCACACTATGGTGCAAGATCATTTCGCGCAGGCCCGGCACCCCCACGAGGGCGGCACCCTTGCGCGACAGCTTGAACGCACCGGTCGGTGTGAGCCTGAACAGCGCCATAGACACTGCGGCCCGCATCAGCACCGCCATCCGGTCGGGGGGGACGTGACATCGGTGCGCCAGCGCGGCGGCATCCATCGGGCCGTCCATCAACATCTCGGGCACGCGCAGTTCCACCAGCGCCATCAACACCTGTGAATGGCAAAACCCCGCGACAAGATCAAACAAGGCTTCGCCGTCGCGGCGCACCAAACGACGTGTAAGCGGAAACCGCGCAGCCCATGATTGAAAGCGCGGAGCGGCCAATAAGTGGTTGATCCGTGCCCCGACCGACCTTTTTGAAAAGGCCGGTTTGCCCGGCAAAGAAGTATCGGTCACAAAGGCCCCTACTCTCCCGGCACCATGCGAGTGGCCGGGGTCATCGGCGTCAGACGCTTGGCATAGGATTGAACCATCTGCGCCAATTGCGCCTCGCCGGGGCAAGACGGAATAGAGGCTATTGCGCCACTTAGACTATCTTTCAGCTGCTCAATCGCACCTTTGACGCCAAGCCGGGCCACAGCGTTTGGCCGGGCGTGCAATTCATCCTGCCCCGCAGGTTTGCCAAGCGTTTCAGCATCGTAAAGCGCATCGCGCAGATCATCTGCGATCTGGAAGGCGGCACCGATCCGTTGGCCCAACTCCTCCCAGGCGTCAGGGTCTTGCCCGCCTGCGATGGCACCCATTTGCGTCGCGGCGACGAACAATGCGGCTGTCTTGGCCGAATGATAGGCCAGAAGATCAACCTCATCCTCGCTTTCCCATCCCTGCCCGGCGCAGATCCCGCCGGGCATCCCCGTCTTGCGGGCCAGCGTTAGAACCAGTTGCGCAGAACGCATCGGATCAAGCGGCGCGATCCGGGCCAACACCTCGAACGCCATCACGATCAGGCTGTCACCGGTCAGCACGGCCAATGGTTCGGAATAGGCGCGATGCACCGAAGGCTTGCCGCGCCGGGTGTCCGCGTCGTCAAAACACGGCAGATCGTCATGCACCAAGGATGCGCAATGAATAAGCTCAAGCGCGCAGGCGGCGGCGTTTGAAATCTCTGGTTTGTCCTCGCCGCAGGCGGCTGCAACACCCAGCAGAATGGTGGGCCTGATCCTTGCCCCGCCCGGCGAGACGGCATAGGGCAGCGCCGATCGCAACTTGCCAGGAGCAGAGCCGGCCTGCCCCAGTTTGATCGCATGGGTGACCGCTGCTTCGATCCGTTCAGAAAATCCCAAGATCCGTTCCTCCGGCAAGATTGCACATAGTGTACAGTATAATTTACACTCTACTGTAAACTACACTGGACACATTGTTGCTTTGAGTTAACAATCCGGTGACGAAGGGGGCTATTTTGACTGCCAACAAAAAACAGGTTGTGGTGATTGGCGCTGGGATCGGGGGGCTTGCAGCAGCGCTGCGCCTTGCCCATGGCGGATGCGCCGTGACTGTCGTTGAACGCGCCGCGGGGCCGGGTGGCAAGCTGCGGACCCTACCCTCGGTGGCGGGGCCGGTTGATACGGGGCCTACTGTCCTGACATTGCGTCATGTCTTTGACCAGCTTTTCAGCGATGTGCATGAACGGCTTGACGATCACCTGACGCTGACCCGCCAGCAGCTTCTGGCGCGTCATTATTGGTCTGACGGCACGATGCTGGATCTGGACGCGGACCCTGAACAAAGCGCGGCGAACGTCGACACTGCCTTTGGTGCGGGCGCGCGGACAGAGTTTGAAAAGTTCTCCAACAATGCAAGAAAGCTGTTTGACGCGTTCGAGCACCCCATGATGCGGGCCGCTACCCCGTCACTTGCCGGGCTGACCAGACATGTCTTGCGTACGCCCTCGCTGATTCCGGCGATGGCACCGCACAAAACGCTGGCGGGGATGCTGGCCACGCAGTTCCGCGAGCCGAAGCTCGCTCAGCTTTTTGGCCGATATGCCACTTATGTTGGCGGGTCGCCCTATCAGTCGCCTGCCATTCTTGCGTTGATCTGGCATGCCGAAGCGCAAGGCGTCTGGACCATCAAGGGTGGCATGCACCAGCTTGCATGCGCCATCGAAGGCCTGGCCAAACGCAAAGGGGTCACATTTCACTACAACGTGGATGTCAAAAGGATCGAATCGCAAGGGGGGCGGGCGGCTTTTGTCACCGCCCGCGATCTGCGCCTGCCCGCAGATGCCGTGCTGTTCAACGGTGATCCGAAAGCCTTGGTAAAAGGGGCGATGGGGCAAATCGCACAGACGGCAGTGCCTGCCACCGCCATCGGTCCGCGCAGCCTGTCGGCATGTGTCTATGCCTTTGCTGCCGAACCCCAAGGGCCGGAACTGGCCCACCATACCGTGTTTTTCGGGGACAACCCCAGGGCCGAATTCGATGCGCTGGCCCAGGGCCGTCTGCCCGCTGACCCCAGTCTTTATATCTGTGCGCAGGATCGTGACACCGGCAGCGCCCGCCCCCAGGCCGAACGGTTCGAGATCATACTCAACGCACCCCCCACGACCCGGCCAACCGACGCAGGAGAAAGCAAATGCCACCCCTTGATCTTCGACAGGCTGCGCCAGTTCGGTCTGACTTTCAGCCCGACGCCGCTGGAAAGCACGCTCAGCACACCGCAGACGTTTCAGCGGCTGTTCCCCCACTCGGACGGCGCATTATACGGGCGATCCCCACATGGGATGATGGCAGCCTTTGCGCGGCCAACGGCGCGAACGGCGATGAAGGGCCTGTATCTGGTGGGCGGCGGGGCGCATCCGGGGGCGGGGCTGCCGATGGCAACCCTCTCAGGCAAGCATGCGGCCGAGGCGATACTGAGCGACCTCAATTTGACCTCGACGTGCCCGCAGACGGATACGCCTGGTGGTATGTTGACGGGATCAGCGACGATGGCACCAAAGCCATCTCGATCATCGGTTTCATAGGGTCGGTCTTTTCGCCCTGGTACGCGTGGTCAGGCCGCAAGGACCCTGCCAATCACTGCTGCTTCAACGTGGCAACCTATGGCAAGGGCGGGCGGTTCACCATGACAGACCGGGGCCGCGCCGCCCTGCACCAGACGCCCGATCAACTGACCGTCGGCCCCTCGTCGATGCGGTGGCAAAGCGGCAAGCTGATCATCGACGTGAACGAGGTGTCAGGCCCCCCCATCATCTCAAGGGTTCGGGGCACGATCACGGTCACGCCCCGCGCGGTGACATCCGTTGAATTGGCACTGACGCCCGACGGCAGCCACATCTGGCGGCCCTTCGCACCGATCTCGGACATCGAAGTGTCGCTGGAGGCACCGGGCTGGCAATGGTCAGGCCACGGCTATTTCGACGCCAATTTTGGCACCCGTGCGCTTGAGCAGGATTTCAGCTTCTGGACATGGGGGCGCTATCCGACCAGCGGCGGCGCAACCTGTATCTATGACGCCCAGCGCCGCGATGGCAGTACGCTGGACATGGCGATTGATTTTGACCGCGCAGGCAATGCATCTGTCGGCACAGCCCCCCCGACAGTCCGGTTCAAAAATTCGAAGTGGCAGGTCAGGCGCGAAACCCGCGCGGATCAAGGCATAACGCCGCGCGTGGTGCTGCCGATGCTTGACGCGCCGTTTTATGCGCGGTCTGCCGTGCAAACCACGCTGAACGGCGAAACGGTAACCGGTGTTCACGAAGCCCTGGATCTGGATCGCTTTGCCTCGCCGTGGCTGAAGCCGATGCTGGCCGTGCGCGTCCCGCGTCGCAGCGGGTGGTCTTTCGACTAAACCTCGATCTCGGCGGGGCGCAGGGGTTTTTCGTGCGGGTTCATGCGTGCCACGGTGATATTCAGCGCGGCTGCGACGGTCACCCACGCCAGATAAGGGGCAAACGCCAACCCAGCCCAGAAATCCAACTGAAAATGGGTGACCGTGGCCCCCAACACCGCCAGCCACAGACATGCCATCACCGGCAACGATCCCCTAAGCCTGCGCAATCCGAAAAAGATCGGGGTCCAAAGCGCGTTGAACGCGATTTGCGCAGCCCAGAACGCCATCGCATATTGATTGCCCTCAAGCGGGGCAACCCGTGCGGCGGCGAAAGCGATCAACACGTAAATGCTGGTCCACATAATCGGGAACATCCAGTTGGGCGGCGTCCAGCTTGGCTTTTGCAGCCGCTCGTACCATTTCCCCGTTGGAAAAACCGCGCCGGTCGTGCCCGCGCCAAAACAGGCGGCAAGAAAGATAGCAAATAGGTAATAGTCCATGATGGTCCGATCTTTGTCCGGTCAGGACGCGGTGCTTGATCCGTTCTGTCTGGCAAACATCTCTCTGGCCTTGAGGTCTGCCAATGTTTGAAGAACAGAACCGGTGCGCCCTTCGCCCCTGTGTAAAACACCTTTTGGCGTCGTAGCCGCAGCATGAACCAAAAACGCGACTTCTTCCAGAGGTGGCGCAAATACCGTGGCAGATTGCGGCATGAACACAGAAGCAGCACTAAGCCCCAGTGATTTCCCCATCCATCCGATCTTTTGCAGCTTCGACGTATGTGCCCGCTGCGTGATCGAATCGTAACCCTGGTGGCGCAGGCTTTGCCCTATTCCGGCATAGATGAACCGCGCGGCGTAGATACCGGTGCGTGCACCAAAAGGAAGACTGGCGACGCCGGATTCAGACCGGATGTATAGACGCCGCGCATTCGACAGCAGGCGCGCCACCATCTGCCTGATTTCGGGGGTGGCGACTGGGGCTTTCAGCAAATCCTGTTGGGTCATACCAACCTCGGCCAGCCAATCCAGCGGCAGGTAAATGCGCCCCATGCGGGCATCTTCGCCCACATCCCGCGCGATATTGGTCAGCTGCATCGCCACACCCAGATCGCACGCCCGCGCCAACGCGTGCTTGTCGCGCACGCCCATCAGCACGCACATCATCGCGCCAACAGCAGCGGCGACACGCGCCGAATAATCGCAAACGCCGGACAGTGTCTGATACTGCCGTTCCTGCGCATCCCAGGCAAGCCCCTCAAGCAGGGCTTCGGGCAAGGCGCGAGGCATGTTGAATTGTTCAACGATGGCCGCAAAGGCACGGTCTTCAGGAGCATCCATCGGACGGCCCGCATATACACGATCCAGCCTGTCGCCCAAAGACAGGACAGCCGCAGTCTTGTCGCCGCCTTCGTCCACCTCGTCATCGGCCAGACGGCAAAATGCGTAAAGTGCCAGCGCAGGGTCTTGCACAGCACCCGGAAGCAATTTGGATGCCGAATGAAACGACAGCGAACCCGTCCGTATCACCTCGCGGCAATGGGCAAGATCGGCGGGATTGATTGACCCGGTCATTGAGCGGCCACCTTGATATGATCGGGCTGCGTGACAGGGCGCGGGGCGTCCGGGATCAGTTGGGCTGTCACCTCGGCACTGCCGACGACACCGGGCACCCCGGCACCGGGATGTGTACCCGCGCCAACAAGATAAAGACCCGCGATTTCCTCGCTGATATTGTGCGGCCTGAACCACGCGCTTTGCAAGATACGGGGCTCTACCGAAAACCCGCACCCATGCGGCGAAAGGTATCTGTCGCGAAAGGTTTCAGGGGTAAAAACAGTCTCTGTACTGATGGTTTTGCGGAAACCCGGCATGATTTTTTCCACTTCTGCGGCGACTTTCCTGCGATAGATCGGTTCTTCCTTTTGCCAGTCCACGGCGTTGTCCCACCCCAGATGCGGCACAGGCGACAGAACATAGAACGTATCATCGCCTTCGGGGGCCACGCCGGGGTCGGTCAGGGACGGGCGGTGGATATAAAGGCTCATGTCATCGGCCAGCTTGCCTTTGATAAAAATGTCCTTCAGCAAGGCACCATAGCGCGGCCCGCTGACGATCGTGTGGTGCCCCACATCGGCCCATTTGCCCTTGGTGCCCTTGGTGCCGAAATACCAGACATACAGGCTCATCGACCAGCGGCGGCTTTTCAGCTTGGCCGGGGTCCATCGGCGCTTGGCGTGCGTGCGCAACAGCCGGTCATAAGTGTGCCCCGCATCCGCGTTGCTGATCACCAGCGGGCATTTGATGTCCGTCCCATCGCACAGGCGCACCCCGGTGGCTCTGCCCTGCTCGACGGTAATCTCGTCAACCTCGGCACCCTGCCGGATCTCGCCCCCTTGCGCGCGAATCACATCGGCCATCGCATCCGCAATCGCCTGCACGCCGCCCATCGCATAGTGAACGCCAAATTCTTTTTCGAGATAGCCGACCAGCGCATAAATCGAGGTGACGTTGTTCGGATCACCCCCGATGAACAGCGGATGAAACGACAGGGCCATGCGCAGACGTTCATCTTTGACGCAGGATCTGGCGTGGGCGTGAATAGACCGGTCAGCCCGCAGCCATGCGAACTGCGGCAAGACCTTGATCGTTTCCCAGATCTTGTGCATCGGCGTGGTCATCAGGCCTTCGTACCCGACCTTGTACCGCGCCTTGCTGCCTTTCAGAAACCTCTCATAGCCCTTGACGTCGCGCGGGCTGATCCTGCCGACCTCGGCTTTCATGGTGTCGGTGTCACCGGTGGCCGCAAATCTTGTCCCATCGGCAAAGCGGATCTCATAGAACGGGTCAATCCGCCGCAAATCAACATCGGCATGAAAATCACGCCCACAGGCCGCCCACAGCCCCTCGTAGAGGTGCGGGACGGTGATAATTGTGGGTCCCAGATCAAATCGGTGGCCGTCTTGGGTAATCGAACTGCCCCGTCCGCCCACACGGTCAAGTTTGTCCAGAACCGTCACGGCATAGCCTTTGGCACCCAGCCGCATCGCGCAAGCCAGCCCCCCCAGACCGGCGCCGATAACGATCGCGCGGGACGGCTGCGGCGGAACAGGAGGAGTCGCATTCATCATCATAAAACCAGCCTACATGTGTCAACTTAAGTTGACAATCAGGCAAAGCTGTCCATGATGGATTTTATCGGTTGGCTATGAAAAGAGGCTTGTTTTCATAGCTCAACCGCCCGAATGGCAGATGTCACGCAGACATAAGACAATGGAAAGAAGAACTGTTGACCCAGGTCGTCACACTCAGTTTTTACCGCTTCGACGGGGTTTTGGCGCGGGTCTGGGCCTTTGCGATGATGGGGTTGGCGCGGCCAGCGATGGCCCGGATCAGCGGAATCGGCTTTTGGAAACTTTGCGGATCGGGCAGCGGCGTCGGGTTCACACCCATCCCCAACTTTGGTGTCTACGCGGTGTTGGCGACATGGCCCGACGCCGAGACCGCGAACCGGCAAACCGAAACGGCCAGACCGTTCCAACGCTACCGCAGCCGCGCGTCGGAAAGCTGGACGGTCGTGTTGCGTCCTACATCTGTGCGGGGGGCGTGGTCCGGCAAAACACCCTTTTCAGGCTCTGATATTGAAACATCCGGTGCGCTTGCCGCGCTGACCCGCGCCACCATTCGCCCCGGCATCCTTGCCCGTTTCTGGAAGCGCGTGCCCGATATTTCGCAGGTCATCGGGCGCGATGAAAACGTACTGTTCAAGATCGGCGTGGGCGAAGTGCCCTGGCTGCATCAGGTGACGTTTTCAATATGGCCTGACGCGCAATCGATGGCGCATTTCGCCCGCACGGGCCACCATGCCGAAGCGATCCGCGCGGTGCGTGCCGAAAACTGGTTCAGCGAAGAACTTTACGCCCGCTTTGCGGTCCTTTCTGATCGGGGCACCTGGAACGGTGTATCCCCGCTCGCCCAGCAGGAGCTGACATGAAACAGCCATTTCCATTTTCCGCCATTGTCGGTCAGGACGACATGAAGCTTGCCATGATCCTGACTGCCGTTGACCCATCGATTGGGGGCGTGCTGGTGTTCGGTGATCGCGGGACCGGAAAATCCACCGCCGTGCGTGCGCTGGCCGCGTTGCTGCCGCCGATCACGGCGGTCAAAGGCTGCCCCGTGAACGCCGCCAGACCTTCGGATTGCCCCGATTGGGCCGGGTTAGAGACAAAGGTACTGCATGATATGCCCACCCCCGTCATCGACCTGCCTCTGGGGGCAAGCGAAGACCGGGTGACCGGGGCGCTGGATATTGAAAAGGCGTTGGTCAGCGGTGAAAAGGCGTTTCAACCGGGTCTGCTGGCGCGCGCCAACCGTGGATATCTGTATATCGACGAGGTCAACCTGCTTGAGGATCACATCGTTGATCTGCTGCTGGACGTCGCGCAATCCGGTGAAAACGTGGTTGAGCGCGAAGGCTTGTCGATCCGCCACGCGGCCCGGTTTGTGCTGGTCGGGTCGGGCAACCCCGAAGAGGGTGAATTGCGCCCGCAGCTGCTGGATCGTTTTGGCATTTCAGTCGATGTGGCATCTCCGAACACGGTAGACGAGCGGGTCGAGGTGCTTAAACGGCGCGATGCCTATGACAGCGATCACACGGCATTCATGCTGCGCTGGCAAACCGAAGACAGGATGGTGCGTGACCAGATCCTGAAGGCCCGCGAAACGCTTAAGGATCTGACCACCGCTGAAGCGATTTTGCGCGATGTCGCAGAGCTGTGCATCGCCCTTGGGTCGGACGGTCTGCGCGGCGAACTGGCCCTGCTGAAAGCCGCGCGTGCCTATGCCGCTTTCCGCGATGATACGGCTTTGACACGGACACATATCCGGAAGGTTGCCCCGCTGGCCCTGCGCCACCGCCTGCGCCGCGATCCGTTGGATGATGCAGGAACGGGCGTGCGCGTGGAACGGATCGTCGAAACCGTTCTGGCATGACGGACAGTACTAACCCGATCTGGGCCCGTGCCCGACTTGCGGTGCAGATGATCGCTGCAGATCCGCACGGTCTGGGCGGTATCCTGTTGCGGGCCCGCGCCGGCCCTGTGCGCGATGCCTTTCTCACGATGCTGCCCGCCAACGCGCGCCGGGTCCACCCCAACATTCAGGACGACCAGCTTTTCGGCGGAATCGACATCAACGCGACGCTCGCAAATGGCCGGATGATCAAGGAGCCGGGCTTGGCCTCTCATACCGGTCTGCTGGTTCTCAGCATGGCGGAACGCGCAACGGCACCCTTGGCGGCACGGCTGGCCCGGCTGATGGACCGCCCCGATGCACCGGCCCTGATCGCGCTGGACGAAGGCATCGATGCAAACGAAGCCACATCTGCGACGCTCGCCGATAGGTTGGCGTTTCACATTGATCTGAACACCCTTAACCATCGTGATCTGGCCATGTCAGAGCCGCCTGTACCCGATATTCTGCCCCCGTCAAAACTGCAGCCTTCTGATATTGAACAGATCGCCCATGTTGCCGAAGCGTTTGGGGTGACGTCGCTAAGGGCTGGATGCTTTGCCATGCGGGCCGCGCAGATCAATGCGGCGCTTGCCGGGCGTAGTGCGGTAACCAGCCAGGACATCGAAGCCGCGATTGCACTGGTGTTGATCCCACGCGCAACCCAAATACCCCAAACCGACGCGCCCGAAGAAACCCCGCCAGAGCCGGAACCACCTTCGCCCGAGGAAAACACCCAGACGGGCGCGTCTGATCAGCAAGATCGCCTGCCCGATGATATGCTGATCGAAGCGGCCAAAGCCCTGTTGCCGCCCGATTTTCTGGATCAACTGGCCGTAAAACAACAGCGCGGCGGTTTGGGCACCGGCAGCGGTGCCGCGAAATCAGGTAACCGGCGGGGCCGTCCGATCCCGTCACGGGCCGGGCGGCTTGGCGGGTCAGCGCGACTTGATCTGATCGCCACCTTGCGCAGTGCAGCCCCGTGGCAGCGCATCAGACGTGCTGCTCAACCCGACCGACAAGGGATTATCATACACCCTTGTGACATCCACCTGCGCCGCTATGAGGAAAAATCCGACCGCTTGCTGATCTTTGTCGTCGATGCGTCCGGCTCTGCCGCGTTGACACGGCTGGCCGAAGCGAAAGGCGCGGTCGAGCTGATGCTTGCCGCCGCCTATGCGCGACGCGATCATGTGTCGCTTGTCGCGTTCCGTGGCGATACGGCAGAGCTGCTGCTGCCGCCGACCCGATCGCTGGTCCGTACAAAACGCGAGCTTGCGGCGCTTCCGGGGGGCGGTGCCACACCACTGGCACTAGGGCTGAAAGAGGCTCTGACACTGGTCGAAATGGCCAAGAAGAAGGGTATGCTGCCCACGGTTGCCCTGCTGACAGACGGGCGGGCAAATATCGCGCTAGACGGCACACCAAACCGCACCCAGGCGGCCGAAGATGCTGGCAGCATGGCAAAGCTGTTGCGCGCCGCCAATGCAGATGCCGTGGTAATCGACATGGGGCGGCGACCCGAGCGGCAGTTGTCGGATCTGGCCAAGCTGATGGGCGGTACCTATCTGGCGCTTCCGATGGCGAATGCCCAGACATTATCCAAAGCAGTAACAGCGGCAATGGACGTCTAGCCGTGCGTTGGCCCGCTGATGCGGACGGATGGCCCATGGCGGAACATTCCCGCTTTGTCCTGCATCGCCCCCACCGCTGGCATATTCAGGAGGCCGGCAAAGGACCGACGCTGTTGTTGCTTCACGGTGCAGGCGGGGCCACGCAAAGCTGGCGGGGGTTGTTCCCCCTGCTGGCGCGGGATCATCATGTGATTGCTCTTGATTTGCCGGGCCAGGGTTTCAGCCAGTCGGGTGCCCGCCACCGTCTGGGGCTAAAAGGCATGGCGCAGGATCTTGCCGCGCTGATCACATCAGAGGGCTGGAAGATCGACGCGGTGATCGGCCATTCCGCAGGCGTTGCACTGGCACTGGAACTGGCGAGCTATGCCGACCTGCGAGAGGCCAAAATCATCGGCATCAACGGTGCGCTTTCCACGTTCAAAGGGGTCGCGGGGTTCCTTTTTCCCAAAATGGCCAAGCTGCTGGCAGCCGCACCTTTTACCGCCGATCTTTTCGCAGCAACCGCATCTTCGCCGCAAAACGTGGCGCGGCTGATCTTGAACACCGGATCGACCCTGACACAGGGGGATTTGTCTTTTTATCAGCGTTTGGTGAGGGATCGCAGCCATGTTGACGGGACACTGGCCATGATGGCGCAGTGGGATCTTGACCCGTTGCTGAACACCTTGCCACGCATGCAGATTCCAGCACTTTTGTTGGCTGGTGAAAACGACCGGGCCGTGCCACCGGATACATCACGCAAGGCTGCCGCCCAAATGCAAAACGCGGCGTTTCAAATGATCCCAAAGCTGGGCCATCTGATGCACGAAGAAGACCCTGCCCTGATTGCGCAGGAAATCACCGCGTTCCTTTAACGGGCATCGGCCAGAATCATCTCGGCTGCCTTTTCAGCGATCATAATGACAGGCGACGCCGTATTGCCTGACACAATCTTGGGCATGATCGATGCATCCACCACGCGCAGGCCTTGCATACCGTGCACACGCAGCGACGTATCTACGACCGCCCGCTTATCACTGCCCATCTTGCAGGTGCCAACGGGGTGAAAGATCGTCGTCGCGATATTGCCTGCCTCGCGCAGCAGATCGGCATCGCTGGCGATATTCGCACCGGGCAGCATCTCTTGCGGCTGATACTTTTGCACCGCCTGTGCGGTCATCAACTGCCTTGCCTGCTTGATGGATTGCACGGCCACCATGCGGTCCCGCTCGGCGCTGAGATAATTCAAGCGTATGTCGGGTTGCTGATCAATATCCGTGCTGTCGATATGCGTGGCCCCCACGGAATCGGGCCGCAGGTTGCAGACCGACACCGTGATCGCAGGGTACGGATGCAGCGGATCGCCCAGCTTGTCTGTCGACAGCGGCTGCACGTGGTATTCAAGATCAGGCGTCTCAAGGCTGGGATCGCTTTTCGTGAACATACCAAATTGGCTGGGAGCCATCGACAGCGGCCCGCTTTGGGTCAGCGCATATTGCAGGCCGATACGCGCCTTGCCCCAAAGGCTGTTCACAATTTCATTCAGGGTTTTGGCACCGGTCACCTTGAAAACCGTCCTGATTTGCAGGTGGTCTTGCAGGTTTTCACCCACGCCTTGCAGATCATGCAGCGGGGTGATCCCCAGATCGCTAAGCCGGTCCGGTTGGCCGACGCCCGACAATTCCAGCAACTTGGGGGAATTAATGGCACCAGCCGCTAAAATCACTTCGGCGCGCGCTGTTGCGTTGACCAAGCTTCCCTTGTGTTCAAACGCGACCCCGGTGGCACGTTTGCCTTCGATGATCACCCGCCGAGTGTGCGCCTGGGTCATCACCGTCAGGTTTGGCCGTTTCATCGCGGGACGTAAGAACGCCTTGGCGGTATTCCAGCGCACGCCATTCTTCTGGTTGACCTCAAAGAACCCCGACCCTTCGTTGGTGCCTGTATTGAAGTCCGATGTAGGCTCTATTCCGAACTCTTTCGCGCCTTCCTGCACGGCTTCCAGCACATCCCACCGCAGGCGCTGCTTCGACACTTTCCATTCACCGCCAGAGCTGTGCAGCGGCTTGTTGTGGTCGTGGTGGTCTTCGCTTTGCAGAAAATAGGGCAACACATCATCCCAGCCCCAGCCGGTATTTCCCATCTGCCGCCAACCGTCATAATCCGCCGCCTGGCCCCGCATATAGATCATTCCATTGACCGAACTGCACCCGCCCAACAGCTTGCCGCGCGGATAGGTCAGCGCACGGCCATTCAACCCCGGCTCTGCGGCGGTTTTCATCATCCAGTCGGTGCGCGGATTGCCGATGCAATAGAGATATCCGATCGGCACGTGCACCCAGTGATAATTGTCGCTTTTACCAGCCTCAAGCAGCAGCACGCGGGTTTTCGGATTGCGCGAAAGGCGGTTGGCCAGCACACACCCGGCTGTCCCGCCTCCGACGATGATATAGTCAAATTCCATGGCATCCCCCCCTAAGTTCGTGCATCTTATCGTCAGCGCAAACCGGGGCAACGGCATAAGTTTTTCTGGATTGTTAGCGCTCACTCTTTTAATCAAGGGTCCTGTACCCGCAAGGAGGCCCCGAATGATATTGTGCTGCGGTGAAGCGCTTATCGACATGATCGAAGAAGACAGCGTATTCCGGCCCCATCCGGGCGGTGCGGTGTTCAACACCGCCATTGCGCTTGGTCGGCTGCAACTGCCTGTGGGGTTCCTGTCGGGGTTGTCCACCGACATGTTTGGCGACCTTCTGCGCGATACGCTCGCGGCAAGCCACGTCGACACCACGCAGGTGATCTTTTCCAACCGCCCCACCACGCTGGCCTTTGTGCGGCTTGTTGAAGGCAACGCGACCTATTCGTTCTATGACGAAAATACCGCTGGCCGAAGCTTGGGCGCGGATGATCTGCCGGTGATCCCACCTGCGGCAGAAGCGCTTTATTTTGGCGGGATCAGCCTGATCGGGATGCCCGCGGCTGATTTCTATGCCGCGCTGGCGCAGCGAGAATCCGAAAGCCGCGTGATTATGGTTGACCCGAACATACGCCCCCTCTTTATCACCGAACCCGAGGTGTACCGCGCACGGCTGAACAAACTGGTGGCGGTCTGTGACATCCTGAAAGTATCGGATGACGATTTGCACTGGCTGGTCAAGGGCGATGCCCCGCTTGACGCCAAGGCCGGCGCCCTGTTGAAGCAGGGGCCAAAGCTGGTGATCGTGACACTGGGCAGCGCGGGCGCGGTGGCCTATCTGGCGTCCGGCAAAACGGTCAAGGCTGCATCCCGCGAGGTAAAAGTCGTCGATACGGTTGGTGCGGGCGACACGTTCAACGCGGGGGTTCTCGCAAAGCTCTATCATCTGGGCTGTCTGTCGAAGGATGCCATTGCCAAGCTGTCCGCCGACGATGCGCTTGCGGCATTGCATGCAGGGGCCCAAGTGGCGTCTGTCACGGTGTCACGGGCGGGCGCGAACCCGCCAACCCTGGCGGAGCTACCCCAAGGCCTGTGACGCACCCTTGTATCAGGCAGCCTTGTGCTTACCTTTCTCACGCTACAACCCGCGCTGGCAAACGGCGCGGCAAACTTACCTTTACCGTGGCGCTGTGCTTGGATATCAACAAGGCATAGCGTCAGTTTTGCAACGCAGGAGTGTCAGGCCGTACCATGTGGCGAAGATTTTTTAAGCGCGACAAAGATCCAGAGCCCCATTTTGATCCAATCTCTCCAGATCAGACAGTGGTGGCGATCGGCGATATTCACGGGCGCTTTGACCTTTTGGAAAAGCTTGGTCAAACAGACGAAGCCGTGCAAATCATCTGCGTTGGGGATTTAATTGATCGCGGCGAACAAAGCGCGGATGTCTTGCGCACGCTTCATGGGGCCCCCGATGTGATCACCCTGATGGGCAACCATGAACAGATGATGCTCGAATTTATCGACAATCCAAAGGAAAAGGGCGAACGGTGGCTGCGCAACGGTGGCTTGCAGACCCTTAATAGTTTTGGCGTGAGCGGGGTTTCGCAAACATCGCCCGAAGACGTCATGGAACGCGCCCGCAACGAACTTTTCGAGGCCATGGGAGAAGACCTGATCGAATGGGTTGCGAACCTGCCAAAATCCTGGGTTTCGGGAAATGTGGCCTTTCTGCATGCGGGTGCCGACCCTGCCGTTCCCATTGACGCGCAGGACAACCGCACCCTTTTGTGGGGCCACCGGGATTTCAGGCGCGTGCCGCGCACCGATGGCATGTGGGTCGTGCACGGCCATACGATCGTTGATATTCCCACCATCAGAAACGGTGTCGTTTCCATCGATACCGGTGCCTATGCGACGGGCAAACTGACCGCAGCAACCGTCATGAAGGGCGATGTCAGTTTCCAATACGCCTGACCTGCAAAGCACTTTCGGCTTAACGTCACCTTAGCAATTTTTCGGCCTTACTCGTATCAGGTTTCCTGAGATCGAAAGGGTACGATGACGCTTCTTGACTATGCCCCAAAGCGGTCAAAACCGGCGCGTCGTATCGTGACGGGCGGGCTTTATCAGGCTGGTGGCAAGCGCATGCTGGATCTGGCCATCTGCTGTGCCCTGCTGCCTTTGGTGGTGCCGGTGATTTTTGCGCTGTGGTGCGGTGCCGTGATCATGGGCAGATCGGGGTTTTTCGGGCATGTGCGCGTGGGCCGCAATGGCAAAGCGTTTCGCTGCTGGAAAATACGCACAATGGTCGCGGATGCCGACAGCGCCTTGGCAACCGTTCTGCAAGCGCGGCCCGACAAGGCGCTGGAATGGTCCAGATCCCGAAAGCTGGAAAACGATCCGCGGATCTTCCCGTTTGGCCGCTTTCTGCGTTGGACCAGTCTGGATGAACTTCCACAAATCTGGAACGTGATCACAGGTGACATGTCGTTGGTCGGGCCGCGCCCGGTGACGCGTGTGGAACTGCGATATTATGGGGACGCGCTGCAAGACTACTACCGCGTGCGCCCGGGAATCACCGGCCTGTGGCAGGTCAAGGCGCGGCAGAACGCCTGCTATGTGCAACGCGTCGCACTTGACAGACGCTATAGCAACACCGTGTCACTGGGCAGGGATCTGGGTATTTTGGCGCAAACGGTGCCTCTTTTGTTTCGTCCTACCGGGCGTTGACCGCTTGAAGATCGCGATTTTTCTTCAAGCGGGCAACACACCGGAAAGACCGTTTAATACAGCCCGCTGATGCCTGTTGCCGTTGTTCCCGTCGCCAGAATACGCACCACGCGAAAGGGATAAAGGACACCAACCATCAAGCCGGAAAGGGTCAGGGTATCGCCATTCTTCAAAACGGCGGTGACATCACCTGCGCCCGACACCATCAAGGCGCGTGTGACCTGCTGAATATCGGCACCATCGTCGGGGGAAATGGCAAACCCGCCACAAATGGGTCCGGTCAGACCCGAGGCATAGTCGTTAAAACTGTCTAAGATTGGCATAACATGCTCCGTTAAAGGGATGGCAAAAGATCCTTCACGAAGGTTGACAGATACCTAACGCCGCGTCCGCGCCGTCAAGGAAGGTGGCCGCGAAAAAAAGGCACCGCAATCCTGAGGATCGCGATGCCCATGTCGGTTAGGCCCATGTCGGTTTAGCAGCGCGTCAAAGCCCCCAAAAAAGGGTCACCTGCCGACGCTTCAGGCCAGCTGGCCGTGGCAATGCTTGAACTTCTTGCCAGACCCGCAAGGACATTCATCATTGCGACCCGGATTGCCCCACGTGCTTGGATCATCCTCTTTAAACCCCGGCAGGGCGTTTGATTGCTGGTCAGCATCGCCCGTATCAGCCACAGCGGGTTGGGCCTTCTCTTGCCGCCCCTGCATCTGAGCCAGGATCTCTTGCTGCTCTTCTTCGGTCATGGGGCGTATTTGCCCAAGTTTCTGGGTCACGTCCGTGCGCAGACTATCCAGCATCGATTCAAACAGCTGGAACGATTCGTTTTTGTATTCGTTCAGCGGATCGCGCTGCGCATACCCTCGGAAACCAACGACCGACCGCAGGTGTTCAAGCGTCATCAGGTGATCGCGCCATTTGCCATCAATTGCCTGAAGCAGAACCTGCTTTTCGATGTTTCGCATGTTTTCGGGACCGAACTGTTCGGCCTTTTCCTGCATCATCTCATTTGTGGCTGTGATCAGACGCTCGCGGATCACTTCATCATCGACGCCATCTTCGTCGCACCATGCAGCGACCGGCAGATCGATGTTCAACTGGTCCAGCACGGCTGCCTGAAATCCGGGGCCATCCCATTGATCCGAATAGGTTTTCGGTGGCATGTATTCATCAATCAGATCGTCGATAACCTGCTCGCGCATGTCCGATGTAATCTCTGACAAATCGGCGGCTTCCATGATGTCGCGTCGCTGGCCGAACACAACTTTACGCTGTTCGTTCATCACGTCATCGAATTTCAGCAACTGTTTGCGAATGTCAAAGTTGCGCCCTTCGACCTTGGCCTGGGCACGCTCAAGCGATTTGTTGACCCAAGGGTGAATGATCGCCTCGCCTTCCTTGAGGCCCAGCGTGGTCAGCACTTTCTCCAGCCGCTCGGACCCGAAAATGCGCATCAGATCGTCTTCCAATGACAGATAGAACGATGACCTGCCCGGATCACCCTGGCGCCCCGACCGGCCGCGCAACTGGTTGTCGATCCGGCGGCTTTCGTGACGCTCGGACGCGAGAACATAAAGCCCGCCCGCCTCGATCACCTTTTTCTTTTCGTCGGCATGTTCCTGTTCGATTCTGGCGCGGATTGCGACCGGATCGGCATCGGGGTCTGCATCAAGCGCTTCGAGTACCTTCAATTCAACGTTGCCGCCAAGCTGGATATCGGTGCCGCGACCGGCCATGTTGGTCGCGATGGTGACGGCCCCGAACTTGCCTGCATCTGCCACGATCTGCGCTTCTTGTTCGTGCTGCCGCGCGTTAAGAACGTTGTGCTTGATGCCTGCATCCGTCAGCATCTTGCTCAGCATCTCGGATTTCTCGATCGACGTGGTGCCGACCAGCGCAGGCTGACCCTTGGCGTTCGCCTCTTTCACCACCTCGATCATCGCATGATATTTTTCAAGCGCCGACCGGTAAACCTGATCGTCCTCGTCGACACGCGCGATAGGCAGGTTTGTCGGCACAACCACAACGCCAAGGCCGTAAATCTCGGCAAATTCTTCGGCTTCGGTTTCGGCTGTCCCGGTCATGCCCGCCAGCTTGTCATAGAGCCGGAAATAGTTCTGGAACGTGACCGACGCGAGGGTAACGTTCTCAGGCTGGACCTTGCAATTTTCTTTGGCCTCAATCGCTTGGTGCAGACCGTCAGACAAACGTCGGCCCGCCATCATGCGACCCGTAAATTCATCGATCAGCATCACTTCGCCGTCGCGCACAATATAATCCTTGTCGCGCTGGAACAGCTTGTGCGCCCGCAGGCCCTGATTGACGTGGTGAACCAGCGTAGTGCTTTCGGGGTCATACATGGTATGATCCTCTTCCAGCAGACCGCGGCTGCGCAGTTCCGTTTCAAGAAACTCGTTTCCTTCCTCGGTAAACGTCACATTGCGCGTCTTTTCGTCCAGCTCGAAATGATCGTCCTGCAAAAGCGGGATCAGGTCGTCGATGGTCTTGTACATCTCGGAACGGTCCTGCGACGGGCCCGAGATAATCAGCGGAGTCCGGGCCTCGTCGATCAGGATACTGTCAACTTCGTCAACGATCGCAAAATTGTGGTGCTTTTGGTAAATCTGGCTCAACTCGGACTTCATGTTGTCGCGCAGATAATCGAAGCCCAGTTCGTTGTTGGTGGCATAGGTGATATCGCAATCATAGGCCGCGCGTTTCGCATCTTCGGTCATGTTCGACACGGCAGCACCGGTCGTCATCCCAAGGGCGGCAAAAACCTTGCCCATCCAATCGGCGTCGCGCTGCACGAGGTATTCGTTGACAGTAACGATGTGCACGCCTTTGCCCGGCAGCGCGTTCAGATAGGCCGCAAGCGTCGCGGTCAGCGTCTTGCCCTCGCCGGTCTTCTGCTCAGAGATATTGCCCTGATGCAGGAAAATGCCCGACATCAGCTGCGTGTCAAACGCCCGCAGTCCCAAGGTACGCCGTGCCGCCTCGCGACAGTTGGCGAACGCCTCTGGCAACAGATCGTCCAGGCTTTCGCCCTCTGCCACCCGCTTCCTGAATTCTTCCGTCTTTTGCTTTAGACCGTCATCGGTCAAAGCAAGAAATTCGTCTTCCAGCGCGTTGATTTTTTCAACCAGCGGGCGGGTCGCCTTGATTTTACGGTCATTGGGTGTCCCAAAGACTTTTTTGGCGAGTGTACCGATGCCCAGCATGCAATCTCCTGCCGAAGTTATGATCCCAGGCGCTCATCTGCTTGCCGAGCCGCCGGACAGCCCCTAGATACAAGACTGAACGTGCGTCATGGCCGCGCCCATAGGGCGATGTAAGGGGCGCACCAAACCGTGTCAATGTAGCAGCCCCCCAAGGCTGCCAAACCTAGGACAGATACATGCAAAAACCCCTCACTTTTATGGCACCCCTTCTGGCGGCCGCGTTTTTCGCGCTGCCTGCCGCCGCTCAGGAAGATGTTACGGCCGATACCGTCGTGGCGACCGTAGATGGCACTGACATTACCGTGGGCAACATGATCATCGCGCGCACAACACTGCCCGAACAGTACCAGCAATTGCCCGCCGAGGTGCTTTTCAAGGGGATCCTTGATCAACTTGTGCAGCAAACGGCGATTGCCAAATCGTTCGAAGGCGACGTGCCCACCCGTGTAACCCTGGCGTTGGAAAACGAGCGCCGTCAGTTGATCGCGGGCGAGGTTATCGAAAAAAAGATGGCCGAGGAAATTACCCCCGAGGCGTTGCAGACGGCCTATGAGGAAACATATGGTTCTGCCGAACCGACAGAAGAATACAATGCCTCGCATATTTTGGTGGAAACCGAAGAGGAAGCGTTGGCGGTAAAGGCAGACCTTGACGGCGGCGCAGATTTTGCCGAGGTCGCGAAAGAGAAATCAACCGGTCCTTCCGGCCCCGGTGGCGGATCGCTGGGTTGGTTCGGTCCTGGCATGATGGTTCCCGCATTTGAAACAGCCGTTGAAGGCCTGGACGCCGGTGCCGTGTCCGACCCGGTGCAAACGCAATTCGGCTGGCACATCATCAAGCTGAACGAAAAGCGCAAGAAAGACGCCCCCAAGATGGAAGACGTCAAGACAGAGCTTGAAAACAACATCCGTCAGCAAAGGGCCCAGCAAATGATCGAAGCGATGACCGCTGAAGCAACGGTAGACCGTTCTGCCGCTGATGCGATTGATCCTTCGGTGCTGACCAACATCGGCTTGCTGGAGTAACCGATGGCCAAGTCCCTTGCGGTATCCCCGCTGGCACCTGCGCAGTTTCCTGACCTGCCTGTGATCGATGGTGTGCGCTTTGCCACCATCGCCGCGGGCGTACGGTATCAGGGTCGCACCGATGTCATGCTGGCCGAACTTTCCCCCGGCACCACGATTGCAGGTGCTTTCACCCGGTCGGCCACGCGTGCTGCACCCGTGCTTGATTGTCAGGCCAAGGTGGGTGGCAGTCCCGACGCTGGCGCGGCGATTCTGGTCAATTCCGGGAATGCAAACGCGTTTACAGGCAAGGGCGGTGTTGACGCAGTTGATGCGATCACCGCTGCCGTCGCTGACGCGTGCGATGTCCCGCAGGCCCGCGTTTTCACGTCCTCTACCGGTGTGATCGGGGAACCCCTGCCGTATGACCGGATCACTGCCGTGCTGGCCGATCTTGCGGCAAAGCTGGATGGGGGTGGCATTGCCGAAGCGGCAAAGGCGATCATGACAACCGATACCTTCCCTAAAGGTGCCAAGGCAGAGGTCACAATTGACGGCAAAACAGTCTCTATTGCGGGGATTGCCAAAGGGTCTGGCATGATTGCGCCCGATATGGCGACGATGCTGGTGTATATCTTTACCGATGCAGCTGTCGACCAGCGCACGCTTCAGACAATGCTGTCAGCACATACCGACACCACGTTCAACTGCATCACCGTCGATAGCGATACGTCCACATCCGATAGCCTTATTCTTGCCGCGACAGGGGCGTCCGGCGTGGATGCCAGCGACAGCACCGCGTTTTCCGATGCCCTGCACGGCGTGATGCTGAACCTCGCCCATCAAGTGGTTCAGGACGGCGAAGGGGCCACCAAATTTGTCGAGATCGTCGTGACCGGTGCTGCCTCTGACCAAGACGCCAAGACGCATGGGATGGCGATCGCGAACTCTCCGCTGATCAAGACGGCCATCGCGGGACAGGACCCTAATTGGGGCCGCGTTGTCATGGCAATCGGTAAGTCCGGTGCCGCAGCCGACCGGGACCGCCTGTCGATCCGGTTCGGGGATATCGAAGTCGCGAAAGACGGTTGGCGCAGTCCTGACTATTCCGAAGATGCCGCAGCGGCCCACATGAAAGGCCAGAATATCGTGATCGGCGTTGATCTGGGCCTGGGGGACGGCAAGGCAACAGTCTGGACCTGCGATCTGACCCACGGCTATATCGATATCAACGCGGATTATCGTTCATGAAAATGATACTTGTGTCGGCGGTTGCGCTGATCGACGTGGACGGGCGCGTGCTGCTGGCACAGCGCCCGCCCGGCAAATCAATGGCGGGCTTGTGGGAATTTCCCGGCGGCAAGGTCGAAACCGGCGAAACGCCCGAAGCCGCCTTGATTCGTGAGCTGCAGGAAGAGCTGGGCATCGACACCTGGGCGTCGTGCCTTGCACCGTTGACCTTTGCCAGCCACGCCTATGACGATTTTCACCTGCTGATGCCACTGTTTGCCTGCCGTAAATGGCAGGGCACCCCGATGGGCAAGGAAGGCCAGACCCTGAAATGGGTCCGCCCGTCCGCGCTGAAAGACCATCCCATGCCACCGGCAGACATTCCCCTGATCCCTATCTTGCGAGATTGGCTGTAACGATCATTGTATCAACTGTGGCCCAAATGCACGGTTATCTGGTCCATTGTTTTAATCCCGCTTTACAGCCTCCACCCTCCCGCTAAAGTAGCATTCATAGCATTTTAGGGGGGATACCAGTGCTTCGGACCATCACAATCGGAACAACAGTTTCAATCCAAGGCGTTTTTGTACGGGACA
>CAVSLU010000007.1:0-169378 GCA_963728645.1 uncultured Alphaproteobacteria bacterium
AAATCGACCCAAGCAAGATAGGTGGATTGCAGCGGCATGGATTTCAGCCCCGGAATGCTCTTGACTGCTTCATCAAAGATACGTCGGTTACCGTCCAGATAGGCGACCAGATCATCGACCCAGGCGGCACCTTCTGGGGAATAGGCGGCTGTCGCCATGAATAACCCGGAATGAATTGGGCGACAGGCCCATCGCCGCCATCCGAGCCGCAAATCTTTCGCGCAAGTCGGGGTCCTGGATAATGACATTGCCCGAATGGCTGCCCGCGATGTTGAAGGTCTTGGTGGTGGCGGTCATCATCACAAGACGGTCTTCAACCCCGTCGATCAACGCCATCGGCGTGTGAACGTTGCCGGGCATAACCAGATCATGATGAATTTCGTCCGATACAAGCACCAGATCATGACGCTTGGCAAAAGCGGCGACCTGCTCAAGCTCTGATTTGGTCCAGACACGTCCACCGGGATTGTGAGGCGAACAGAAAACCAGCATCGTCTCGTTTCCGGTCATTTTCGCGTCGTAGGCATCAAGGTCAAGCGTGTAGCGGCCATTGTCGTTGACCATCTCGCATTCAACGACGTTGCGGCCTGCCGCCGCGATGACCCGCGCAAAGGCGTGGTAGACGGGCGTAAACAGCACCACGCCGTCGCCCGGTTTCGTAAACGCATCGACGCACATTGCCGTCCCGTTAACTAAGCCATGGGTGGTAAAGATCCACTCTGGCAAGACTTTCCAGCCGTGACGGTTTTCCATCCACCACTGGATCGCGCCAAGATACTTGCTGTCATCCCCGAAATATCCGTAGACGCCGTGATCCAGCATATCTTGAAGCGCGGTTTGTACGACGGCAGGGGGGCGAAAATCCATGTCTGCAACCCACATCGCGATACCGGTTTCGGCAGGCACCCCATAGAGCGGCTCCATCTTGTCCCATTTTGCGCAATGTGTGCCGCGGCGGTCAATGATATCGTCAAAATTCATGAGGTTCTCCCGTTTATTATGCGCAGGCACGCTACTCCTTATCGCGTTGACCGCAAGCCCCCGGTTGCACAGGCGCATGGGTTGTCTTAAATCAGCACGATGAAACGCAATATTCTTCTTCACCCCGACCCCCGGCTGAAAAAGCTGTGCGCGCCGGTCGCTGATCTTTCAGACAATCTGCGTGCGCTGGCCGACGATATGCTGATCACGATGTACGACGCCCCGGGTATCGGTCTTGCCGCGCCCCAGGTTGGCGTGATGCACCGCCTTATCGTGATGGACTGCATCAAGGATGAAGCGGAAGCACCGCGCCCGATGATCATGTTTAACCCTCAGGTGATTGCATCTTCTGACGATGAAAACACCTACGAGGAAGGATGCCTGTCGATTTCGGAGCATTACGCAGATGTCACCCGCCCCGCCGAGGTGGATGTGCGCTGGATTGACCGTGACGGCAACGAACAGCAACAGACATTCGACAAGCTGTGGGCCACGTGCGTGCAGCACGAGATCGACCATTTAGATGGCAAGCTTTTCATCGATTACCTAAAGCCGCTGCGCCGCCAGATGATCACACGCAAAATGACCAAACTGAAGCGGGAACTGGCAAGAGGATGAGCGTTCTGGACATCGTCTTGTGGCCTGACGCCCGTTTGACGCGGGTTTGTGCCCCAGTTGACCGGATCACGCCCGAACTGGTTACCCTGATCGCGGATATGTTCGACACGATGTATGATGCGCCGGGCCGCGGCCTTGCTGCACCGCAGGTCGGAAGGTTTGAACGGATATTTGTCTTTGACGGAGGCTGGAAAGGCGGCAACCCAACCCCGATCGCCTGCGTAAATCCTGAAATTGTGGCGCTGTCTGATGCGCGGCTTACCGGCGAGGAAGGCTGCCTGTCGATCCCCGGCGTGCCAATGGACATCGACCGCGCCGCCGAGGTCACCCTGCGCTGGACCGATCTGGAAGGAACGCACGAGCGGCTTTTCAGTGGCCCCGAAGCTGTGATCGTGCAGCATGAATACGACCACCTTGATGGCATCGTGATCTATGACCGCGTCAGCAAGGCCGCGCCCGAGTGACCGTTCGGCGCATCATCCCCTGGCCTGATGCGCGGCTGCGGACGGCGGCCGCAATCGTGCCCGAAATTACCGATGATATCCGAACCCTGTGGGATGACATGATCGACACGATGGATGCGATGCCGGGTGTCGGCCTTGCCGCCCCTCAGGTCGGGGTGGCGTTGCAAGTGGCCGTGGTCGACGCATCGCAGCAGCGCAACAGGCGTATCAGACTGGCCAACCCCGTTATCCTTGATGCTTCGGCGATCATGAACGAACACGACGAGGCAAGCCCGAACTTGCCGGGTGTGTCGGCCACCATCAAACGTCCGCGCGGCGTGACTGTGCGTTATCTGGATGAAAACGGCGTGATCACGCGGCGCGATTTTGTCGGTCTTGAGGCGACCAGCGTGCAGCACCAGATCGATCATCTGGCCGGCAAGATGTACTTCGACAACCTGAGCAAGACACGTCGGGACATGTTGCTGCGCAAGGCCCGGAAATTCAAAGGATAGCCACATGCGCGTGATCTTTATGGGAACGCCCGAATTCTCGGTACCTGTGCTGGACGCGCTTGTGCTGGCGGGCCACGAAATCGCCTGTGTTTATTGCCAACCCCCGCGTCCGGCGGGGCGTGGCAAAAAGGACCGTCCCAGCCCGGTGCAGGTCCGGGCCGAGGCGTTGGGGCTGCCTGTGCGGTATCCGGTGTCGCTGAAATCACCGGCTGCTTTGGCTGAATTTGCATCGCTCGAGGCTGATGTCGCTGTTGTTGTCGCCTATGGTCTGATCCTGCCGCAGGCCATTCTGGATGCGCCCGCGCAGGGCTGCCTGAACATTCACGCCAGCCTGTTGCCGCGCTGGCGCGGCGCGGCACCTATTCACCGCGCGATCATGGCAGGGGATGCGCAGACCGGTGTGTGCATCATGCAGATGGAAGCGGGGCTGGACACCGGCCCTGTGCTGCTGCGCGAGGCCACGCCGATCCTGCCGTCGGAAACCACGATCAGGTTGCATGACCGGCTCAGCGAAATCGGTGCACGGCTGATCGTAAAGGCATTGCAAGATTTGCCCGATCTGATGCCCGAACCCCAGCCCGATAACGGTGTGACCTATGCCAGCAAGATCGACAAGGCCGAGGCGCGGATCGACTGGACGCGTCCCGCGCGCGAGGTTGACCGTCTTATCCGGGGGCTGTCGCCCTTTCCGGGTGCCTGGTTCGAGATGAATGCCACACGGGTGAAAGTGCTGGAATCGACGGAGACAGATGGCAATGGCACCCCGGGCGAGGTCCTTGATACAGGGTTGCGGGTGGCTTGCGGCGAGGGGGCCGTGATATTGAAACGCTTGCAACGCGCAGGCAAAGCAGCGCAGGATGCCGCCGTGTTTCAGCAGGGTGCGCAGATCGTGCCCGGCACGATCTTGAGCAGAGGATAGCCCATGTTTCCCACCCTGATCGGGACGGTCGTGATCGCAGGTATTGTTGGCTATGTCTCTGAAAAGTCGGGGTTTACGCGCAATGGATATGTGTCATCGATCATCATCTGCGTGGGCGGCGCGTTCTTGTTCTACTTCGTACGTCTGATGTTCGGGATCGGGTTTCATTCACCGGGGCTGAACGCAATTGCATCATCTGTCGGAGCGTTGATCATCGTGCCATTTCACTGGCGCAGAAAGTAGGATCAGGCGCGGGGTGGCCGGCTTTTGTAGACCGGCAGGTTCCAGCCAAAGTAAAGCGATCCGGCGCGCAACACCCAAGTGATACAGGCCCCCGCAAACAATGCGACGGTGTCGTCATTGATTATGTTGGTCACGATGACTGCGGTCAACGATCCGGCGAAGGCGGCTGTCACGTATAGTTCGCCTTGTTTCAGGACCAGCGGCACCTCGTCCACCACTACGTCACGCATCAGGCCGCCCATGCAGCCGGTGATCATGCCCATCAGTACAACAATTGTGGCCGACTGTTCCAACGACAGGGCCACCCCGGCCCCCGCCGCCACGGCGACCGCCAGCGCGAAGCTGTCCAGCCAGATCAGCGTGCGATAGCGGCTTTCCAACAGGTGCGCGGTAAAGAACACAACCAAAGCCACCGCTGCGCCGACGCCAAGATAGGCGGGGTTGGCGATCCAGAATATCGGGTTTCGATCCAGCAGCAGATCGCGCAGCGTGCCGCCGCCCAAGGCCGTCAGGCAGGCGATGAACGCAAACCCCACCAGATCCAGTTGCGCGCGGCTGGCGACCAGTGCGCCAGTGATCGCAAACACCAGAACCGAGGCGTAATCAAGGAGGCTGAGGAGCGTCATTTGCCCTTGAACGGGGCCATGCCCGCACGGGCCAGTTCATCGGCGCGTTCGTTTTCGGGATGACCCGCATGGCCTTTGACCCATTCCCACGTAACGGTGTGGCGTCCGTTCGCAGCGTCGAGGCGCTGCCATAATTCGGCGTTTTTCACGGGCTTTTTGGCTGCATTCTTCCAGCCGTTCTTTTTCCACCCGTGGATCCAGCCGGTGATACCATTTTTGACATAATTACTGTCGGTGACGATGGTGATCTCGGTCGGGCGGGCCAGCGCCTCAAGCGCGCTGATCGCTGCCATAAGCTCCATCCGGTTGTTGGTGGTTGCGGCCTCGCCGCCCTTCAACTCGCGTTCCTTGACGACCGTGCCGTTCTCTGTCGCACGCATCAAGGCGCCCCAGCCGCCGGGGCCGGGGTTGCCGGAACAAGCCCCATCAGTGTATGCAGTCAACTTCGCCATGCGCGCAGACATATCCAGTCAGCGAGGGTGCCGTCCAGCCCCTTATCGCGCCCGGTTGTCCGGTCTGTCACAACGAGGCCCGCATCGGCCAGCAGCCCCTCAAGTTCTGCTTCGGTGAAATAGGTATAAAGGCGGCCGATGCGGTCACGCCTTGAGCCGGTGCCAAGCTTGACAGCGATGTGAAAAATGCCGCCGGGGCGCAGCGCGCGGGCGATACTGGCAAGGTGATTTGGCATGTCTTCTCGGGGGGCGTGCAGCAACGAAAAGTTGGCCCAGATTCCGTCAAAGCGGGCCTTGTCTTCAAGATCATCGAACCCGCCCCTTTTGGCCTGAACACCCGGATATCTGCGTGCAAGTGCGACCATTTCCGGCACGGGGTCCATCGCGATGGTGATCAGACCCGCCCGCGCCATTTCCCCCGCCGCGATCCCCGGACCAGAGCCGAGATCAAGCACGGTACCGCCCGGTTTAACCGCCGCGATAAATGCCGCAAGCAGGGGGTCGCGGGCAAGTGCGTGTGTCACATCCGCATATTCGGTCGCCTTTGCGGCATAGACCCCAAGCGTTTCGGGGTCTGTCACAAGAACACGCCGGTACTCAGGCAGA
This sequence comes from uncultured Alphaproteobacteria bacterium, assembly GCA_963728645.1. Classification (GTDB taxonomy): domain Bacteria; phylum Pseudomonadota; class Alphaproteobacteria; order Rhodobacterales; family Rhodobacteraceae; genus Sulfitobacter. The sequence goes on from CAVSLU010000007.1 coordinate 5,404, forward strand.
TAAGGACGATGGCGGTCAGAAGCACGCGCAGGTTCATCCACCATGCTGGCGCAAGGCCCCATCGCCAGAATGCGAAATCCAGCGCCAGCAGGCCCAGAAAGCCGAACATCAGGTTCATCCCGGCCCCCACTGGACCGCCGCCCGTCATGAAGAACGCCCAAAGCGCCGGGATCACCGACAACGCATAGCCTGTTGCCGCCCTTGGCCCGCTTGTCTTGGTCGCAAAGCCCCAAAGCACGCCGGACATGAACGACAGGATGACGGCACCATAGGAAAGCTGAATATAAGGCCCGACAAAACGCCCGCCCAGTGTCGCCGCAGCCCATGTCGCCAATGGGTCGCTGACCGTGGTCAAGGCCCCCCAGACGAAAGGCACCAGCCCGGCAAGTCCAAGCAGCAGCGGGGCGCGGGGAACGTCGATCATGCGGGGACCCGCAAGGCGCGGGGCACCTTGAACTCCACGTTCTCGACAGCGGTTTCCACCAGTTCGGTGGTCACGTCATAGCGGTCTTTAAAGGCGGCGATGACCTCGTTGATAAGCTGTTCGGGGGCGGATGCGCCTGCGGTGATGCCAATGCTCGCGATCCCCTCAAGGCTGCGCCAGTCGATGTCTGTCGCGCGTTGGACAAGCTGCGCATAGGCACAGCCCGCGCGTGTTCCGACCTCGACCAGACGTTTGGAGTTGCTGGAGTTCGGTGCCCCCACGACAAGCATCGCGTCGCATTTGGGTGCCATCGCCTTGACCGCTTCCTGGCGGTTGGTGGTGGCATAGCAAATGTCTTCCTTGTGAGGGCCGATGATGGCGGGAAAACGCGCCTTCAGGGCCGCGACGATATCTGCCGTGTCATCAACGCTGAGGGTTGTTTGCGTGACATAGGCCAGCTTTTCCGGGTTGCGCACATCGACTGTGGCCACGTCATCGGGGGTTTCGACCAGCAATACCTCGCCATCGGGCAGTTGGCCCATCGTGCCTATGGTTTCGGGGTGTCCCGCGTGGCCGATCATGATCATTTGCAATCCGGCATCGGCGTGGCGTTGCGCCTCGATGTGAACTTTGCTGACCAGCGGGCAGGTTGCATCGACATAGACCATCTGACGGGCTTGCGCGCGCGCCGGAACGGCCTTGGGCACGCCATGCGCCGAAAAGATCACAGGGCGGTCATCGGGACATTCAGACAGGTCTTCGACGAACACGGCCCCCTTGTCGCGCAGGCCATCGACGACGAACTTGTTGTGCACGATCTCGTGACGGACATAGACGGGGGCGCCCCATTTCTCGATCGCCATCTCAACGATCTTGATCGCACGGTCCACGCCTGCGCAGAACCCGCGTGGTGCCGCAAGATAAAGGGTCAGGGGTGGTTTTGTCATCGCGGTCTCCTTGCCATGCTCCATAGGTAATGGTTGATGGCCACATCGTCCAGACCAGTGCTGCCGATGGCGTCAGGCGCGCAACCGTTGCGATAGCGACGTGATGCTGCATATATCCAAGGTCGAAATCGTGTTTACCCCCCCCTATGGGGGATGGCTGAAATCACCAAAATAATGTACGTTGAAATCCTAGACGTCGTTTATCGAAAGCTCATTAAATCCATTGCTTTTCAGCATTTTCGCCCGCGTGATCTTTGATTCAGGTCACGCGGGTCTATTGCTTTTTCAGTCGTCTGAATTATCGCGCGGCGGGCGCCCAATCACGTCACGCAGATCTTCGAGTTCGATGAAGTTATCCACCTGTCTGCGCAGGTCATCCGAAATCATTGGGGGCTGGCTTCGGATTGTGCTGACCACCGACACCCGTACTCCCTGCCGCTGAATGCTTTCGACAAGAGGCCGAAAATCGCCGTCCCCCGAGAAGATGACAGCGTGATCCAGATGAGGGGCCAGTTCCATCGCATCGACCGCAAGCTCGATGTCCATGTTGCCCTTGACCTTGCGGCGGCCCATGCTGTCGGTGTATTCTTTCGCTGGTTTTGTGACCATCGAATACCCGTTGTAATTCAACCAGTCGACCAGCGGACGGATTGGCGAATACTCATCATTTTCAAGCAAGGCAGTGTAGTAGAATGCCCGCAACAGCTTGCCGCGGCGCATAAATTCCTGCCTCAGCAATTTATAGTCAATATCGAAACCAAGGCTTTTTGCAGCGGCGTAAAGGTTGGATCCATCGATAAACAGAGCCAGACGCTCGTCTTTGTAAAACATGGTAGCCTCGCTATCACCGCTAAATCGATGGGTCGTAAAGCAACATGCAAAGCGACGCGACGAAAAGTCGGTTTTGGAATATATCGTGTTAAAACAGATTTGTTTCTAAAATCGGCATCAAACGAATTTGAGCCTATAACTAAGGATTTCTGAGTGAGCGGCAAGTGGTTCTAAATATACAAAACAGCAACAAAAGACTGTCATATGATTCTTGTGCCCTTGTTGCTTTGGGCAGTAACCAACCCTCGGTAGCGGGTGGGCCTCGTGAGACTGTGTTGCGGGCCATTGAAATCATTGAAAGTTTAGGCATTCCAAGGGCCGCAGTCAGCAAGCTTTATTCAACTAGAGCTTATCCTCTTCATTCTGGCCCGGATTTTATTAACGCTGCGATAATTCTCCAGACAAAAAGTGACGCTGGGCAAATTCTTGCCGTTCTTCATGCGGTCGAGGCAGAGTTGGGCCGCAAACGGACCGTCAGATGGGGTGCGCGGACGGTAGATCTGGATCTTCTGGCGGTCGGCGCAGAGATTCGGCCCGACAGGGCGACGCAGGATCATTGGCGCAATCTTGCCCCTGCGGATCAGGCGATCAAAGCCCCGGATCAGCTTATTTTGCCACATCCGCGCATACAGGACAGGGCCTTTGTGCTGGTGCCCCTGGCGGATATCGCGCCTGACTGGGTCCACCCGATTCTGGGAAAGACCGTCCTGGAGATGTTGAATGACCTGCCGGAAGCGGATAAAGAGGATGTGAAATGCGTCGATTAAGCCTTGTAAATTCACAATTGGGCTTTTAGGTAGGCGTCTTCTTGCAGAGTTCATGATTGGAGCATTCGAATGGCCCGCGTCACCGTTGAAGATTGTGTGGATAAAGTTCCAAACCGATTCGAGCTTGTCATGTTGGCGGCGCACCGGGCGCGTGAAATCTCGGCCGGATCACCGGTGACTGTCGATCGCGACAACGACAAGAACCCCGTCGTATCGCTGCGGGAAATTGCAGACGAAACGCAGTCTGCAGATGATTTGCGCGAGCGTCTGATCGAAAGCAACCAGAACCAGATCGAGGTTGACGAACCCGAAGAAGATGCAATGGCACTGCTGATGGGTGCCGAACAGGACAAGCCGGAAGAAGACAGCATGTCCGAAGAAATGTTGCTGCGGCAATTGATGGCGGCACAAGGGCAGGGTTAACGCCCGCGCCCTTCGGGGCAATGAGGCAAGACAGGCATGAATACCGCCGATATTACGGCTGACGACCTTATCGCGCTTGTCCGCGCCTATAACCCTAAATCCAACAAAGATCATATCAGGCTGGCCTATGAGTTTGGTCAGAAGATGCATGAAGGTCAGTTTCGCCACTCTGGCGAGGCTTATTTCACGCATCCCGTGTCTGTTGCGGCGATCCTGACGGAACAGCAGCTGGATGATGCGACAATCATCACAGCGCTTTTGCACGACACTATCGAAGATACCAAAGCGTCCTATGCCGAGGTGGAAAAGCGGTTCGGCAGCGATGTGGCTGAGCTTGTCGATGGCGTGACCAAGCTGACCAACCTGCAACTGAATTCCACCGAAACCAAGCAAGCGGAAAACTTTCGCAAGCTGTTCATGGCGATGTCCAAGGATTTGCGGGTCATTCTGGTCAAGCTGGCCGACCGTTTGCACAACATGCGCACGATCAAATCAATGCGTGCCGACAAGCAGATCCAGAAGGCTCGTGAAACAATGGATATCTATGCGCCGCTTGCGGGGCGTATGGGCATGCAGTGGATGCGCGAAGAGCTTGAGGATCTTGCGTTTCGCGTTCTCAACCCCGAGGGCCGACAGTCGATTATCCGTCGCTTCATCTCGCTTCAGCGTGAAACCGGTGATGTGATACAGCGGATCACGGGCGACATGCGTCACGAGCTTGAGAAAGCCGGGGTCGAGGCCGAGGTTTTTGGCCGCGCCAAGAAACCCTATTCGATCTGGCGCAAGATGCAGGAAAAGGATCAGTCCTTTTCGCGGCTGTCTGACATTTATGGTTTCAGGGTCATCACCACCTCCGAGGATGAATGTTATCGCGCGCTTGGCTCCATTCACCGCCGGTGGCGTGCAGTGCCCGGGCGGTTCAAGGATTACATCAGCCAGCCCAAGACAAACGGGTATCGGTCGATCCACACCACGGTGTCGGGGCGCGACGGCAAGCGGGTCGAGGTGCAGATCAGAACCCGCCAGATGCATGATGTCGCTGAAACAGGTGTCGCGGCGCATTGGTCGTACCGGGACGGTGTGCGATCGCGAAACCCCTTTGCCGTGGACCCGGTAAAATGGGTCGCCCAACTGACAGAGCAGCTGGATTCCGAAGAGGATCACGAGGATTTTCTCGAAGCCGTCAAGCTGGAGATGTATGCCGATCAGGTGTTTTGCTTTACCCCCAAGGGCGATGTGGTCAAACTGCCGCGCGGGGCCACGCCTATTGATTTTGCATACTCAATTCACACGCGCATCGGGTCGGCTTGTGTCGGGGCCAAGATCGACGGGATGCGGGTGCCGCTTTGGACGCGCATCAAGAACGGTCAGTCGATCGAGATCATAACAGCCCAAGGCCAGACCCCACAGGTCACCTGGCTGGATATTGCGACAACCGGCAAGGCCCGAACCGCGATCCGCCGATCCCTGCGCGAGGTGGACCGTGCGCGGTTCATCAGTTTGGGACGTGAACTTGCCCGCTCTGCGTTCGAGCAAATCAAGAAAACGGCGACCGACAAGGTGTTGCGCACTGCCGCCCGCAGTTTGCGGCTTGAGGGGACAGATGATTTGCTGGCCCGGCTTGGATCTGCTGAACTGACTGGGGCCGAGGTGGTACAGGCCGTCTATCCGCATCTTCAGCCCAAACCGGGGGAACAGGTGGACCGCAAGCGCGCCGTCGTCGGGCTTGAACCGGGCCAATCCTATGATCGCGCACCCTGCTGCCAGCCGCTGCCGGGCGAAAGGATCGTTGGCATCACGTACCGGGGCAAGGGCGTTACGATCCATTCGATCGATTGTGAACGGCTTTCGGTCTACGAAGATCAGCCGGACCGCTGGCTTGACCTGCGCTGGCACGAGGGGCCGCATCCGGCCGTCTACGGGGCAACGCTGGATCTGACCATTGGAAACGGGGCCGGTGTGCTGGGGCGGATCTGCACGTTGATCGGGCAATCTTCGGCCAATATATCGAATTTGGAATTTTTGGATCGCAAACCTGACTTTTACCGTCTGCTGATCTACGTTGAGCTTCGAGACATCGCGCATTTGCATTCGTTGATGCCCACCCTTGAAGCCGAAAGCGAAGTGGCAGAGATCAGTCGGTATCGAAACATGAAGCTGGCAAAGCCGTTAGACAAAGACGCATGAGCCAGATTTCCATCCCAGACCCAAGGACGGTCCATTGATTTTCAAACGCCGCGATCCCAAACCGACGCTGCGCGCCATGGCCGAATTCCTTTGGCCGCGCGGGGGGTGGACGCGTGCGTTTCACTACGTCAAACACCGGATGCGTCGCCTGCCTGACACACCAGAGCGTATCGCGAGAGGCATCTGGGCCGGGGTCTTTACCACCTTTACGCCGTTCTATGGGATGCACTTTGTTGTGGCTGCTCTTATCGCGCGGATGATGCGGGGGAATATTCTGGCGGCGCTTATGGGCACCTTCTTTGGCAATCCGCTGACATACGTACCGATCGGGCTGACGTCACTGTCGATGGGACACTGGATTTTGGGGTCTCCCATGGTCAAGGGCGAACATCGGTCGTTCAGTGGCAAGTTCTTTGATGCGGGTCACGATCTTTTGGGAAATATTCTGGCAATTTTCACCAGCCGCGAGATGGACTGGTCGGGCCTTGCCGTGTTCTGGCATCAGGTTTTTTACCCCTATCTGATCGGCGGCATCGTGCCCGGTATGATTTGCGCCACGATCTCGTATTATTTGTCTGTGCCTTTGTTGCGGGCCTATCAAAAGCGGCGCAAGGGCGTGATCAAGGCCAAGTTCGAGACGCTCAAGAAGAAAACAGCGGCCAAGGCCGAGGCGAAAAAGATGACAGAGCAAACGGCTCAGAAGGGAACAGATCATGGCAGCGCAGGGTAAACTTCGGCTGGGGGTAAATATTGATCACGTGGCAACAGTGCGCAACGCCCGCGGCGGTGCCTATCCTGACCCCCTGCGTGCCGCCCGCGCTGCACAAGAGGCGGGCGCGGACGGGATCACGGCGCATCTGCGCGAAGATCGCCGGCACATCACGGACGCCGATATCGAGGGCTTGCAAGACGTGCTGACCGTGCCCCTGAACTTTGAGATGGCTGCGACGGATGAAATGCAGGCCATCGCCCTGCGCCACAAACCTCATGCTGTGTGCATCGTGCCCGAAAAGCGCGAGGAACGCACAACCGAAGGCGGGCTTGAAGTGGCCCGCGAGGAAAACAGGCTGGCCCATTTTATCGCGCCACTGCGCGAGGCCGGGTGCCGCGTCAGCATCTTTATCGCCGCGGACCAACGCCAGATCGAAGCGGCAAACCGCATCGGGGCCGAAGTGATCGAGCTGCACACGGGTGCCTACTGCAATTCCTTTGCTGAGGGCCGGTGGGACGCGGCGCAGGCCGAACTGAAGAAGCTCGAAGAGATGGCACAGTACGGGCATGATCTGGGTCTGGAAATTCATGCAGGTCACGGGCTGACCTATGATACCGTGTCGCCGATTGCAGCGATGCCGCAGGTACAGGAACTGAACATCGGCCATTTTCTGATCGGAGAATCAATTTTTCTTGGGCTTGGCCCGGCGATTGCCGAAATGCGGCGTCTGATGGATGATGCGCGCAAGGCCTGATCTGCGCCGCGTCGTCCTGCTTGCCGGGGCGGTTCTGGCGGTACTTGCGCTGTGGCAGCTCGAAAAAGCGCGCCTCGGGGTCGAGATCTCGACGCTGTATGTTGGCCAAACCCCCGTCAGCCGATACGCCTTGCCCGATGCGGACGGGCCGGTGGTGGTGATTGCCCACGGCTTTGCAGGGTCGCGCCAGATGATGCAGGCCTATGCGCTGCCCTTGGCGCAGGCAGGCTATCGGGCGTATACCTTTGATTTTCTGGGCCACGGTCGCAATCCGGTGCCAATGTCGGGCGATCTGACCCGCGTGGAAGGCACGACGCAACTGCTGGTCGATCAGATCGCTGACGTGGTGAAAGCCGTCGCCATTCCCGGTCAGCCCGTTGGTCTGATGGGGCATTCGATGGCAACCGATGTCATCATCCGCGCCTCTGCGGATATGGACGTGGGGCCGATCGTGGCCATCTCGGCATTTTCAGACGCGGTCACGGAACGCCGTCCTTCAAACCTGCTGCTCATTTCCGGTGCCTGGGAGACGCGGTTGCGCGACATCGCTATGGGCTATGTGCGGATGATTGATCCGGACGCGCAAGAAGGTGACGTGGTCACGGATGGCCCGTTGAGGCGCAAGGCCTTTGTCGCCCCCCTGACAGAGCATGTCAGCATTCTTCAAAGCCGTGCTGGCCGGGCTGAAGCCTTGCGGTGGCTGAACGACAGCTTCGGGCGCACGCAAACCGCCGCGATCGCGCCGACAGGGTGGTGGCTGATGGCGCTTCTTGGGGCGATTGTTGCGCTGGCCTATCCGCTGGCCGGGGTTTTGCCCCGCACGGTGCCGCCGATGGCTAGGTTGGGTTTCGGAAAAGCGGTGATTGCAAGTGCAATCCCGGCAATCGCGGTGCCGGTATTGGCGACGACGGTCAATCCAACATTCCTGCCCGTACTGGTTGCCGATTATCTGGCGTTGCATCTGGCGCTTTACGGCGCGGTGCAATGTGCCCTGCTGTGGGCCTTCGGGCTTCGGTTTACCCGGGTTTCCGCTTTGGGTGTTGGGTTTCTGGTGCTGTGGGGCATCGGCGCGTTTGGCTTGGCGCTGGATCGCTACGGGGCGAATTTCGTGCCCAATGCGGAACGGTTGTGGGTCATCCTTGCGCTGTGTCTTGGCACCGTGCCCTTCATGCTGGGCGACGCCTTTGCGACACAGGGCGGCGACAGGCCGTTCTGGCAGCGGCTGATCCTGCGGGGACTTTTCTTTACATCGCTGGTCGCTGCGATAGCACTGGATTTCAGCGGGTTGTTCTTTTTGGCGCTGATCGCGCCGGTGATCGTTCTGTTCTATGTGGTGTTCGGGTTGATGGGCCGTTGGGTCGCGGGCCGGACCGGCGCGGCGACGGCCGGTGTGGGTCTGGGGATCATTCTGGCATGGTCGCTTGGGGTCAGCTTTCCCTTTGTCGCCATATGAGTCTAAGAACATGCAATTAAGAACGGGCGGAACTGGAATAGGCGAGGGGCCTTTATGATCCTTGGTATCGGCACTGATCTGGCAAATATCGACCGCATCCAAGGCACGCTTGACCGCTTTGGTGACCGATTTCGCAATCGTGTATTCACGGACATCGAACAGCAAAAAGCAGAACGTCGCCGCGATGTGGCCGGGACCTATGCCAAACGCTGGGCCGCCAAAGAGGCGTGTTCAAAAGCGCTTGGCACCGGGTTGCGGATGGGGATCGCCTGGCGTGACATGGCCGTGAGCAATCTGCGGACCGGACAACCGGTGATGCATGTGACAGGCTGGGCGGCAGAGCGATTGGCCCAGATGACCCCACCGGGCCATGAGGCGATCATCCACGTCACCCTGACGGATGATCATCCCTGGGCACAGGCTTTTGTCGTCATCGAAGCGCGGCCCATTCACCTGACGCCGGAATAACGTGGTGAGTTTTGCGCTCAACCCAGCGCGGACCCGCAGCGTCGCTTAACTCGGGCGGATGGCACCCGCATGTAAGCCCCAACCACAATATCAGGAGCGCCCCTATGGCCGCTAAGGAAAAAACCGGCAACGCATTTGTCGAAACCATCAAAACAATCGTCTATGCCCTGTTGATTGCCGGTATCTTTCGGACGCTGTTTTTTCAGCCCTTCTGGATTCCGTCGGGTTCGATGAAAGAGACTTTGCTGATCGGTGATTTTCTGTTCGTAAACAAGATGGCCTATGGCTATTCCTATGCGTCTTGCCCCAGCATCATGGCCCCGCGGTTCGGGATCGAGATTGATGCCAAAGATATTTGTGGTTTTCTGGATAGAGGCAATGCGCGGCTTTTCGGATCTCAACCCGACCGCGGCGATGTTGTGGTGTTCCGGCATCCGGTATCGGGACGGGATTACATCAAGCGGTTGATCGGCCTGCCGGGTGACAAGATTCAGGTAACCAACGGCGTGGTCAGCATCAACGGCACGCCAGTGCAGGTCCGTGACGACGGCGTTTTTGAAGAAGTGATGGAGCGGCAAGGGCCGCAGGGGATGCGTCCGCGTTGCGAAAACGGTGCCGTGGGCGAAGGCGGTACGTGCATGAAGTCGCGCCAGATCGAAACCCTGCCCAATGGTGTGGAACATGCGGTTCTGAACATCGGCGACCAGGCATCGGACAACACCGGGATTTATACGGTTCCCGAGGGCAATTACTTTTTCATGGGCGACAACCGCGACAATTCGGCTGACAGCCGTCTGGCGCAACAGGCTGGTGGCGTGGGGTTTGTTCCGTTTGAAAATCTGATCGGTCGCGCAGACCGGATCATGTTCAGCTCGGGCGGACGGTCCATGTTGTTTTTCTGGACATGGCGCGCTGACCGCTTTTTCAAAGTAATCAAGTGAAACTGGGCGCAGATCTCCGGGCCTTTGAAGGCCGCATCGGGCACCGCTTTGCCAAGCCTGAACTGCTGATCCGCGCCGTGACGCACGCGTCTATGTCGTCGGCCAACCGGGACGACAATCAACGGCTCGAGTTCCTGGGTGACCGGGTGCTGGGTCTGGTGATGGCCGAAGCGCTGCTTGCGCTGGATCCGGGGGCAACCGAGGGGCAGTTGGCCCCGCGTTTCAATGCCTTGGTGCGCAAGGAAACATGCGCGGATGTCGCGCGTGAGATCGACATGGGGGCGGTGTTGAAGCTGGGCCGCTCCGAGATGCTGTCGGGCGGGCGCCGCAAGCAGGCCTTGCTTGGGGACGCAATTGAAGCGATCATAGCGGCTGTATATGTCGATGGTGGGTTTGATGCGGCCAAAGCCTTGATCCTGCGGCTTTGGGGAAACCGTGTTCAAAGCGTGAAGCAAGATGCACGCGATGCAAAGACCGCTTTGCAGGAATGGGCGCAGGCGCGGGGCTTTCCGCCGCCTGCATATCTGGAAACAGATAGGCAGGGGCCGGATCACGCACCGGTCTTTACGATCACGGCGCAGATCGAAAACGGGGCGTCTGCGGTTGCGACCGCATCGTCGAAACGTCAGGCCGAACAGGCCGCCGCCAAAACGCTTTTGGCACAATTGGAGAAGAACCCATGACCACCCGCGCAGGCTTTATCGCCCTCATCGGAGAGCCGAACGCCGGTAAATCCACGCTGCTGAACCGAATGGTTGGTGCGAAAGTGTCCATCGTGACGCACAAGGTGCAAACGACGCGCGCGCGGATCCGTGGTGTCGCGATGGAGGGCGAAAGCCAGTTGGTGTTCGTTGACACCCCCGGCCTGTTCCAACCGCGCCGCCGTCTGGATCGCGCAATGGTGGCCGCCGCTTGGGGCGGAGCGGCCGACGCGGACGTTGTGGTGCTGCTGATCGAAGCCAACCGGGGCGTGACCGAAGGCGTTGAACGTATCCTTGAGGGGCTGGACAGCATCGGCGAAGGCCGCAAGGTCGCGCTTGCGATTAACAAGATCGACCGGGTCGAGGCCCCCGTGCTGTTGGGACTGAGCAAGGAAATGAACGATCGGTTCCCCTTTGCCGAGACCTTTATGATTTCGGCTGAACGGGGTCATGGGGTGGATGCGCTGCGCGAATGGTTGGCTGGCGAAGTGCCGGATGGCCCGTGGCTTTATCCCGAAGATCAGATTGCCGATTTGCCGATGCGTATGATTGCCGCCGAAATGACCCGCGAGAAGCTGATCCTGCGCCTGCATCAAGAATTGCCTTATCAACTGACGGTGGAGACCGAAAACTGGGAAGAACGCAAGGACGGGACCGCGCGGATCGACCAGTTGATCTATGTCATCCGCGACGGCCACAAAGGCATCGTGCTGGGCAACAAAGGCGAGACGATCAAGTCTGTCAGCAAGGCCGCGCGCGAGGAGCTGGAGGCGTTTCTGGGTCGCAAGGTCCATTTGTTCCTTCAGGTCAAGGTGCGGCCAAACTGGCTGGACGAGGCGGAGCGGTATTCCGAGATGGGGCTGGAGTTCAAGGACGGTAATGTCTGAGTGTGACGCAGATCGGCCGTTCCCTCTCTGCTTTGCAAGCAGCGATTGCCGGGCAGTGGGGCACGGTTTGTTGGCATTTGGGATACGGGGATGCGCATGGCGCGGCTGACGGCGCGTTTCTGGGTGGATGCCTATCTGGCGCGGCTGCGCGTGCATGATATTCCGGCGTTCGTCGTTGCGCATGGTGATGACACGGGCGGGGCGGTGCTGGTCAAGCTGGCGACGCTGGACGGGCAGGCGGCGTTGTTCCAGAAAAGCTTTGATCTGATGAGCGGTGCACGGACCTGGGTCGAGATGACCAAAGGTCCGGAGGCCGAGGTGGATGCGTCTGTGGCGCGCCAGCGCGGGTTTGATCCGGATTTGTGGGTCATCGAGGTCGAGGACCGGCAGGGCCGGCATTTATTGCACGATGAGGGGCTTACCTGATGGAGTGGCGCGATCAGGGTATCTTGCTGAGCGCGCGGCGACATGGGGAAACCTCGGCCATCATCGAGGTGTTTACGCCAGGCCACGGCCGCCATGCCGGTGTCGTACGGGGCGGGGCCAGCCGAAAGATCGCGCCGATATTGCAACCCGGTGCGCAGCTTGATGTTGCGTGGCGCGCGCGGCTTGAGGATCATATCGGGGCATTCACCGTCGAGCCTGTCCGAAGCCGTGCTGCATCGGCCATGACGGACCGGCTAAGCCTTGCAGGTCTGAACACGGTTACTGCGCTGTTGTCTTTCTGCTTGCCCGAGCGAGAGCCGCACCCGCCGCTCTATTATCGCACGCAGGCGTTGCTGGACTTGCTGGATCGCGGCGATTTGTGGCCATTGGCCTATCTGCGGTGGGAGCTGAGCCTGCTCGAAGAGATGGGTTATGGGCTGGAGCTGGGCGCTTGTGCTGTGACCGGCGCAAAGGAGGGGTTGGTTTTCGTGTCCCCGAAATCGGGCCGCGCGGTGACGCGGGACGGGGCCGGTGAATGGGCCGACAAGATGCTGCCGCTGCCACCGGTCATGCGCGGTGCGGGCGACGCATCCGATGCCGAGATTGGGCAGGCGTTCCGCACGACAGGTTATTTTCTAGAGCAGCATCTGGCGCGGGATCTGGGGGGAAAGCCCCTTCCCGAGGCACGCATGCGCTTTGTCGAGGCGTTTAGCCGGCGCCGTTGAAAAGCGCCGGTTTCCATTTGCGATGGCCGATACCTGTCTTCAGCGCCGGGGCGATACTGAAGGGGACGGTTTACCCCAGAAGACGGCGGGCGATCACCTGTGCCTGAATTTCTGCGGCACCCTCAAAGATATTGAGGATGCGGGCATCGCAGAGCACGCGGCTGATCTTGTATTCCAGGGCAAAGCCATTGCCGCCATGGATTTGCAAGCCGTTGTCCGCCGCGGCCCAGGCGACGCGGGCACCCAAAAGTTTCGCCATCCCCGCTTCGACATCGCAGCGACGTCCCTCGTCTTTTTCGAAGGCCGAGAAATAGGTGAGTTGGCGGGCGACCATGATTTCGACTGCCATCATCGCCAGTTTTGACGAGACGCGGGGGAAGTTGATCAGCGATTTGCCAAATTGTTTGCGGTCAATGGCGTATTGCATCGAGAGATCAAGCGCTGATTGCGCCACACCTATGGCGCGGGCTGCTGTCTGGATACGGGCGGATTCGAACGTCTCCATCAGCTGTTTGAAGCCTTTGCCTTCCGCTCCGCCGAGCAGATTTTCACCTTTGACAACAAAGCCATCAAAGGCAAGTTCGTATTCCTTCATGCCCCTATAGCCCAGAACCTCGATCTCGCCGCCGGTCATGCCGTCGGTGGGGAAGGGGTTGGCATCGTCGCCGGGTGTCTTTTCGGCAAGGAACATCGACAGGCCCTTGTAGTCGGTCGTGTTCGGATCGGTCCGGGCCAACAGCGTCATTACATGTGTCCGCGCGGCATGGGTGATCCAGGTCTTGTTGCCGGTGATCTTATAGTCGTCGCCGTCTTTGACCGCACGGGTGCGGAGCGATCCAAGGTCCGACCCGGTGTTGGGTTCGGTGAAGACTGCCGTGGGCAGGGTTTCGGCGCTTGCAATACGGGGCAGCCATTTGGATTTTTGTGCATCGGTGCCACCGGCAATGATCAGCTCTGCCGCGATTTCAGAGCGGGTGCCAAGCGAGCCGACACCGATATAGCCGCGCGACAATTCTTCCGACACCACGCACATGGAGGCTTTAGACAGACCCAGACCGCCAAACTCTTCAGGGATGGTAAGGCCGAAGACGCCCATTTCGGCCAGTTCATTGATGACGTCAATTGGGATCAGTTCATCCTTGAGGTGCCATTCGTGTGCATAGGGTTCGACCTTTTCCAGAGCATAGCGCCGAAACTGTTCGCGAATCATTTCAAGCTCTTCATCAAGGCCGGAGCGGCCCACGGTGATATTCGCGGCGTGTTCCTGCATCAGCTCGACAAGCCGGGTTCGCGCGTGTTGGCTGTTGCCGTGCTGCGTGAGGTTTTGGATCGCGGCAGTCATCAGCCCGCGTTGTGCCTCTTGACCCAGCCCCATATCCTGAAGACGCAGGACCTCGCCTTGGTTCATCTGGATGCCGCCATAAATCTGCCAAAGGTATTCGCCGAAAGCAATCTGGTGGATCAGCTGTTCGGTTTCGCCGAAATGCCCGTCAGCATTAAGCTTTTCGGCCCAAAGTTGCATCTGGTTCAAGGCCTGCGCATAGGTTGCAAGCCAGGCCAGCCCGTGGGCGGCCGTCTGATGCGCCTCAACCAAGCTGGCCGACACGCGCCCATCTTCCGAGACCAGAGCACGGACGGATGCTGTTGCCTGATCGAGAATGTCATTCACGGGTGGCAGCGCGTCGGCAGTGCATTTCAGCAGATCCTCAATGATAATCTGCGACCCCATTCTCAAGTTTTGTCCATCATGTGCCATGAGTGTGATCCTTTTCTAGCTTTGCAGCGGCATAGACCTTTCGCAGGTGCAGCACAATAAAGATACGTTTCGATGCGTCAATTTGGTCGAAAATTGCGCGGCAAAATCCACGTGCGCTCTTCCTCAGAGCTGATATGAGAGGCATATGGACATATTTTTCAGTTTTCTCACACCGCAGCAGCTGGGTTTTGCCTTTGGGATCGCGCTTGTTGCCGGGTTCATTAAAGGGGTGGTCGGATTCGCCATGCCTTTGGTCCTGATCTCGGGGCTTACGACGTTCTTGCCGCCCGAACTGGCGCTGGCAGGCGTGATCTTTCCGACGGTTGCGACGAACCTGTTTCAGGCGCTGCGGCAGGGGATCCGGGCAGCCTGGCATTCGACCAAGCTTTTCAAGGTTTTCTTGACCGCGGGGGGCATCATGCTTGTGTTATCGGCGCAAATGGTCCGGGTTTTGCCCGCGCAGTCGATGCTTTTGGTCATCGGGGTGCCCATAACGCTTTTTGCACTTTGGCAGATTTCGGGCCGCAGCTTCAGCCTGGCGCAGCAATCGGCACGTGTCGAAATCGTGATGGGCGGTTTTGCAGGGGCAGTCGGCGGTGTTTCCGGTGTGTGGGGGCCACCGACGGTCGCCTATCTGACCGCGCTTGGTACCCCGAAGCACGACCAGATGCGTGTTCAGGGTGTCATTTACGGGCTTGGGGCAATTGCCTTGCTTTTTGCCCATTTCGGTTCGGGCGTGCTGCGGGCCGAAACCGTGCCTTTTTCGATTGCCATGATCCTTCCCGCGCTTTGCGGTATGTGGCTTGGCAGCCAGGTCATGGACCGGATTGATCAGGCGTCCTTCCGAAAAGCGACGCTGGTCATTCTTTTGCTGGCTGGTGCAAATTTGGTGCGGCGTGGGCTGATCGGTTGAAAGCCGGCGTTACCGCGCGGCGGTGACGCCTGATACGTCTTCGATGAATGTCACAATGCGTGTCTTGAGCGCTTCGTCCTTAATGGACGCGATGGCGCTTACGATTTGTACACTCGGGTCATCTTTCATGCGACCTGCGCAGTCTTCGTACAAGCCTTCAAAGAAGTAGGCGGGTGTCACATCCAAAATCTCTGCCAGTTCGAACAGACGGCTTGCGGCGATCCGATTCGATCCAATTTCGTACTTCTGAACCTGCTGAAAAGACAGGTTAAGCTTTTGTGCCACATCTGTTTGCGACATGCGGCGGAGGGTGCGGATCTGCTTTAGTTTCTTGCCAACGTGAATATCTACGGGATGTGACATAAAATTTTATCTCTGGTTGATGTTTGGGTATTCATCCCCAAAACGCCTATTACGTTCAATTGAATAGATTCTTTCAATTACCGGTTACAAAGTTTACACGGGTGTACTACATTATTCTCATTAATGTATGATTTATGTACCATCGAGTAATGTGATTTTATGAACGTAACTTCAGGCGGGAACCAAAAGATAGCCATGGGCACCACAGATCCAAAGAAATGCCCTGCATTGTTGTACGAGATGGTGCGTTCTTTTGTTGTCTTGGCTGACACTCTCAATTTGTCTCATGCGGTCTTGCAGCTAGGGTCAACGCGGCAAACGCTGCGACGCCACGTTGCGATGCTGGAAGAGCTTCTGGAAAAACAACTTTTTGTTGTGACCGACCGCAAATACGAAATTTCCGCCGACGGCAAAGCTGTCTTGCAAGACGCAAAAGATCTGCTTGCGCAGGCAGGCAACTGGGTTTCGGGAAAGACCTCGCATATCAATGGGTTGCAGTACGTTTCAAACACTGTTGAACCTGACTGGTATTTCCACCAGCAGCAGCACCCGTTGGGTGATATCCTATGTGGTTCTTCGATCCTGCTTCGGGATGCTTTCAGGGGCTGGGCGCTGAGTGGCGGGTACCTTGATCACGAAGCATTGGCGCATGTGCGACCGTTTTTTATCGTTTACAGATATACGCAAGCGGGATGGATCTGCGTCGAGTTTGGCGAGCAATCATTTTATGTAAAATGGTTTGGATTGATTAAAGCGCGAAGCAGTGTCGGCCAGCCGATCGGAAGGATGCCCGGCGGCCCCGAGTTCGCCAGGATCATCGAGCAGCCCTATCAGGAGGTTCAAAGCACCCAAGGGTTCCGGCTGGATCACATTTATACAACAGTTTCTCGACAGGACGGGGGACCGCTGATTTCGGTAAGCTACAAGAGACTGATGATGGCGGGGCGTTTTCCCGACGGATCAATGGCATTGATCGGACTTGTTGAACCCACCCGAGATATCTCCATCCATGGGGTCAATAGTGAGGCGATTCCAGACCTGCCCGATGGTATCAGTATCAATTTCGCACCGAGCGAAGCAAAATACGAGCAGAATTGAAAAAGATAAGCTAAACTTCCATGGGATCTATCTTCAAAGGAAGCAAGCATGTCTATTCAATTGATGAACGAAGGGGCGCACTTTTTGGCCTCAAGTCAGGCTATCCTCGTTCAAAACAAGATCACAATCAGCATCGGCACCGATTTCAAAGCCTACGCGGATCTTCTTGCGCAAGAGCGTCCTCAACAATCCATCGGCGCGCCCTTTGATCCTGCCCTGCACGATCTGACTGAAAAGAATGCATTCTGGCTGACGGCCAGAGACAAGGATGGGGTGCTTATGCATACCCAAGCCGCCAAGATGCTGTCCATGAAGGGAAGATCGCTTAGCCAGTATATGCTGAAAGGGTTTCGCGAATTTCCCCCAGCCATTCCAGATCTTGATCTTGATAGATCAAGATACCGCGCCGGTCCCGGGGCCCACCGCATCCAAGGAAAGGTCGTGTATCACGGCGAAGTCTGGATGGGGGGGGAACCCGGCCAATACCGCGGCAAGGGGCTTTCTACTGTATTGGCGCGGTATGGGATGCAGATCGCAATGGAGCGTTGGGAGCCCGACTATCTTTTCGGGTTCATGGCGCGCGCTGTGGCCTTCAAGGGCTTCGCCGAGCGGATGGGATACATGCACAACGAACCCGGCAGCCTGCGGTGGTATCGAAAGGGTAATGACACGGCAATCGAGGGCTTCCTGAGCTATCTCAGCCGTGAAGACATCCGTTTTCTTCTTGAGCTTCCAATTCAGGATATTGTCGCCCAGGCCGCGTGACATGCCAAAGAGCCGCAGGATCTGCGGCTCTTTCCGGTTTTCCTGAAACGACGTTACCCGATTGCTGCGGATTTCACGTCGTCGTCGATGAATGGCATGTACTGCTGAAAGTTGTCCGCAAACATCTTCACCAATTTGGCCGCCTGACGATCATATGATTCAGGGTTGTCCCATGTACGGCGGGGATCAAGAAGGATGTCGGCGACGCCTGTCACCGATACCGGTACCTCGAATCCAAAGTTTGCGTCCTTGCGGTATTCTACCTTGGCGAGGCTGCCTTCCAGGGCCGCTGTCAATAGGGCGCGGGTTGCCTTGATAGGCATACGGCTGCCTGTCCCGTACGCTCCGCCGGTCCAGCCTGTGTTTACCAGCCAGCAGGTTGCCCCATGCGCAGCGATCTTTTCACGCAACAGATTGCCATAGACTTCGGGCCGTCGTGGCATGAAGGGGGCCCCGAAGCAGGTCGAAAACGTCGGCTCTGGTTCGGTCACCCCGCGTTCCGTGCCCGCCACCTTTGAGGTGAAGCCAGACAAAAAGTGGTACATTGCCTGAGCGGGCGTCAACCGTGCGATGGGGGGAAGAACGCCGAAGGCATCGCAGGTCAACATGATGATGTTCTTGGGGTGGCCGCCCGTCGCCTTGGCCGAGGCATTAGAGATATAGTGCAGCGGATAGGCGCAACGCATGTTGGCGGTCAGGGAATCGTCTTCAAAATCAAGCTCGAAGGTTTCCTCGTCAAAGATCATGTTCTCGATCACGGTGCCGAATTTTTCGGTCGTCGCATAGATCTCCGGCTCTGCCTCGCGGCTTAGGTTGATCGTCTTGGCATAACAGCCGCCTTCGAAGTTGAACGTGCCATTGTCCGACCAACCATGTTCGTCGTCGCCGATCAGCGTCCGCCCCGGATCGGCGGAAAGAGTAGTCTTGCCCGTGCCGGACAGACCAAAGAACACCGCAGTATCAACCGGGTTGCCTGTCGCGTGGTTGGCCGAACAGTGCATCGGCATCACACCTTTGGCAGGCAACAGATAGTTCAGCAGGGTGAAAACCGATTTCTTGTTTTCGCCTGCGTATTCGGTGCCGCCAATCAGGATCAACTTCTTGTCAAAGTTCATTGCGATCACGGTTTCGGAACGGCAATTATGCTTCTGTGGGTTGGCGGAAAAGCTGGGGCAGTTGATCACGGTGAAATCAGCGATGAAATCATCCAGCGCGTCCCGCTCTGGCCGGCGCAGCATGTGGCGGATAAACAGGCCGTGCCACGCAAGTTCGGTGATCATACGCACGTTGATGGCATGTTTCGGGTCCGCCCCACCGACCAGATCCTGCACGAAGTAGTCGCGACCTTGCATGTGGGCCAGCATATCCTTGTGCAGAGCGTCAAAGCCCTCGGGCGACATGGGCGCATTGTTTTCCCACCAGATCGTATCGGCGACACTGTCGGTTTTCACAACGTGCTTGTCTTTTGGCGAGCGGCCTGTGAACTTGCCGGTCGTGACCAAAAACGTGCCGCCTTTGCCCAGTGTACCTTCGTTGCGCTTTAGCGCGGCTTCGATCAGCGCGGGTTCGATCGTGTTGTAATAGACATCACCTAGCCCGCTAATGCCCTGATCTTCGAGGCGAAACTGCGGATTTACCCGGCCTAAATTCATGTGATGTCTCCTGATAGATGCGCTGGATGTCCGCGCTAAGTTGTGCACAACTGGCACGGTCTTAAGGACCGTAGGCGCGTCTTAGCACGTCGATTTATAATATGAACAGGTGGCTCTGACCAAGTTAGCGCCATCATGGGGTTCTTTGCCGATCTCTATTGTCAGAACGCGTCAACCTAGCAGTGAAACCTGTCAAATTTCGCCCGTGATGTGCGGCAATTTAGCCATTCCTAACTAAATTATGGCGAAATTAGGACCGGAGACAGGGGTGATTCGCACTTTAACGTTGATTCGCCGCGGTAAATTGGCGATCACTGAAAGAAAAATAAATGAAAATTGAGCAGCATAAGGTAGCAGGTAATGTCCAAAATCGCTTTGGTGGATGACGACAGGAATATCCTGACGTCCGTTTCCATGACTCTGGAAGCAGAAGGTTTCGAGGTTGAAACCTATAACGACGGCCAGGCCGCACTGGATGCGTTTAACAAGAAGCTTCCCGATATGGCAGTCCTTGATATCAAGATGCCACGCATGGATGGCATGGATCTGTTGCAGCGTCTGCGCCAGAAAACGGCCATGCCGGTAATTTTTCTGACGTCAAAAGACGACGAAATCGACGAAGTGCTCGGTTTGCGGATGGGCGCTGATGACTATGTGAAAAAACCCTTTAGCCAGCGTTTGTTGGTGGAAAAAATCCGCGCGCTTTTGCGGCGTCAGGACGCTGTGGAATCAAACGAAGTCGGCGATACCGAAGAGACGAAGGTGATTGAGCGGGGCGAGCTTCGGATGGATCCGCTGCGCCACGCTGTCAGTTGGAAAGGCAAGGATGTCTCTCTGACGGTCACAGAGTTTCTGCTGCTTCAGGCGCTGGCCCAGCGTCCGGGGTTCGTCAAGTCGCGTGATCAGCTGATGGATGTTGCCTATGATGATCAAGTATATGTCGACGACCGCACCATCGACAGCCATATTAAACGCCTGCGCAAGAAGATGCGGTCGGCCGATGATGAGTTCTCGGCGATTGAGACACTCTATGGTATCGGCTACAGATATAACGAAGAGTGATCTGAGTTATGGCAATCGCCGAAAGGAGTTTTGCGCGCGGCATGGCCACACCTGTAAGGGACGGTGATGTTGTACTGGGCGACGACTGGGTTGCCCCTGACAAAACCGGGACAAATGAATTGCGGGATAAAAGGGCGCGGCGGGGGCTTTTCTCGCTGCGGGCTTCACCTTTGACGCGCAAAATCATCACGTTCAACCTTATCGCGCTCAACATTCTGGTTGCCGGCATTCTCTATCTCAATTCATCGCGCGACAGTCTGGCCGTACAACGCGGCGCCTCTCTGGTCGCGCAGGCTGAACTGATTTCAGGCGTCTTCGAAGCGAAGTTCCCGGAAGGTTCAGTCGTCGATCTGGGGGCGGCAGGCGGCATCGACGTGGGTCAGAATTTGGATCGCCTTGACCTGCGCCGCGGGATCGAGGTCTTCGTATACGACCTTGATAAGACCCTTCTGGCGCGTTCTGAAGGGCGTCTGCAAAAAGTAGTGGCCCCATCTGAAAGCAACGACAAGACGTTGCTGACAGACGGCTTGAGTTGGCTGTGGTCCAAGCTTTCCGGCCCTTTCAAATCGTCCGCTTCAGCTGAGATGCTGCCGATCGAGGAACAATTGAAGTTGTTGATCGACGATGCGGTCACCAACGGTACGCTTATCCGCAATAGCACGGATAAATCGGGCGGTGCCCTTTTCAGCGTTGCGACACCAATTTTGCAAAATGGCCTGCCCGTGGGCATCGTGGCCGTTACGTCAGCGGCAGGTGAGATCGACAAACTGGTTAAAAGCGAACGCGAGCGGGTCTTGCAAATGTTCGTGATCGCTACACTGGTATCGATTGGTCTTAGTCTTGTTTTGGCATCCACGATCGCCAACCCGCTCGCGGATCTTGCTGCCGCTGCTGAATTGGGACGCGACAAGGATGCGCGGAAGATGAACCCCGGCCGTATCCGCATCCCTGATCTGACCGCGCGCCCTGACGAAATCGGCAGGCTTTCGGGGGCTCTGCGAGGAATGGTTTCTGCGCTTTACAATCGGATTGATGGCAACGAACAATTCGCGGCCGATGTCGCCCACGAGATCAAGAACCCGCTCGCGTCTCTGCGGTCTGCGGTAGGTACGTTGCGTTTGATCAAGCGGGAAGACCAGCGCGAAAAGTTGCTGGATGTGATCGACCACGACGTGCGCCGGCTGGATCGGCTGGTAAGCGATATATCGAATGCGTCCCGACTGGACAGCGAATTGGTCAAGGAAGAAGAAGAACCGTTTGACTTGCTGGCCATGATTGGAAATCTCGGCCAGTATTTGGGCGAGGATGCCCGCAAGCAAGGCATTGATTTCATAACGGATCTTCCAGATACGCCGATCATCGTGCATGGCCTTGAGGCCCGTTTGGCGCAAGTTTTTGTTAACTTGATCACAAATGCCGTGTCGTTCTGCGAAGACGGCGACGCGATACGGGTCTGGGCGCGCAAGCGCGAGAACCGCGTCCTTGTGGTGGTCGAGGATACCGGACCGGGCATTCCGGACCAAGCCCTGTCAAAGATCTTCAAGCGGTTTTATTCCCAACGCCCGGATGAACACTTTGGCAACAATTCCGGCCTCGGGCTGGCGATCTCTAAACAAATCGTGGAAGCGCATGGCGGTGTCATTTGGGCGGAAAACATCCGTCCTACCGAAGCCGACATCACGTCCGAGCCACTTGGCGCACGCTTTGTTGTCGGCTTGCCCACTTAAACGGTGTCTTCTTCTGCGCCGCGACAGATCATACATGCCACGACGGTTTCAGTCGGCGGTCGTGGTATTGTCATCGTGGGTGCATCGGGTAGCGGGAAATCTTCACTTGCGCTTCAACTTATTGCGTTTGGTGCCGATCTGATTGCAGACGATAAAACTGTGCTGGTGCGCACCAAAGGGCAGCTTCACGCGTCAGCGCCCGACACGATTGAGGGACGGATCGAAGCACGTGGCCTGGGGCTTTTGACGCTACCTTTTGTCTCGAATATTCGGGTTTACCTGGCGGTTGATTTAGATGAGGCTGAAGAGCATCGCCTTCCCTATGCGCATCAGATCGCACTCATGGATGTGACAGTGCCATGCCTGTACCGATCCGAAAAATCGCATTTTGCCGCTGCCCTTTACCTCTACGCCAAAACAATGAAGCCTCTGAACAATGAATAAGACGCTTGATACCAAAAATCGCATCGTGCTGGTGACCGGCCCGTCCGGGGCAGGGCGGTCTTCAACGTTGAATGTGCTGGAGGACGCGGGCTTTGAGGCGATTGACAACATTCCCCTTCGAATGCTTGTTGCCCTTTTGGATGCGCCGGGGCAGGTCAGGCCCCTTGCCTTGGGCATTGACCCTAGAAATCGCGATTTTTCGACCGATCGGGTGAATGACTTGATGGCGGAAATCCGGATGCGGCCGAATTTGACCGTTGAGTTGCTGTACCTTGATTGCAGCACAGAGGTGCTATTGCGGCGCTTTTCTGAAACCCGCAGGCGGCACCCGTTGGCAGCGTCGGACAGTCCCGCCGAAGGCATCCAACGCGAAAAGGAGCTGCTGGCCGCGGTGCGTGCCCGCGCCGATGTTCTGATCGATACGACGGAACTGAACGTCCACCAACTTAGGGTCGAGGTCGAACAGTATTTTGCTGTCGGCGGCACGCATCACCTCAGCATCTCGGTGCAGTCCTTTTCCTACAAGCGCGGTCTGCCGCGCAGCGCAGATATGGTTTTTGATTGCCGGTTTCTGCGCAATCCCTATTGGCAACCAGAATTGCGCCCCCAGAATGGAACCGACGCGGCCGTCGCCGCCTATGTCGCAGAAGATCCACTGTTCGCCGCCTATACCAAACAGGTTCTTGATCTCAGTCTTTTGATCCTGCCAGCCTGCAAGAAGGAAGGAAAATCGCATATCTCTCTTGCGTTTGGGTGCACAGGTGGGCAACACCGGTCTGTATGTTTGGCCGAACAGCACGCTTTGCGCCTTGCGGATAGGGGCTGGCAGGTGTCAATTAGGCACCGCGAGCTGGATCAGAAGCAACAGGAAGAGACCGGGCGTTGATAGGGATTGTGATTGTCGCACATGGAGGGCTGGCCAAAGAGTATTTGGCCGCAATCGAACATGTTGTCGGATCACAAAACGGGGTTCGCGCGATTTCCATTCTTGCCGATCATGACAGGAGCGCCAAACAGAAAGAAATTTGCGAAGCTGCGGATGCTGTCGACAGCGGCGACGGTGTGGTCGTTGTCACGGATCTGTTCGGTGGATCGCCCTCAAACCTAAGCTTGTTGGCGTGTCGCCCCGAAAACAGGCGCATCCTTTATGGTGCGAATCTACCCATGTTGATCAAGCTGGCAAAGTCCCGTGATCTTGATGTTCCAGAAGCTGTACGTGCGGCGCTGGCTGCGGGCAGAAAATATATTGACAGCTACAATGTCAGTAAAGGTTAGTAAGGCCCCCCGATTATGACGCAAATTTCACTAAAAATTGTTAATGAAAAAGGGCTTCACGCCCGTGCCTCTGCCAAGTTGGTCGAGGTTGTTGAAGCGTTCGACGCCCGCGCAGAAGTCACCAAGGATGGCATGTCTGCATCCGGTGACAGCATTATGGGGTTGCTGATGCTGGCCGCGTCGAAAGGGTGTACGATCGATATTCAGACGTCGGGTGCGGATGAACATGCGCTGGCCGAAGCGCTGACAGCGCTTGTCGCAGACAAATTCGGCGAGGGGCATTAGCTTTTGCGGTGGGGGTTTCCGATATGCACGCGGGTATCAGGATGAGCGAGAAGGCGCAGATTATGCAGGGCCCTACCATCGCCGAGAACGATGTCGAAACCGTCTCATTCACCAAATATGACCGGCGCAGTCTGTCTTATGCGTCGACGTTCGATAATCCGGTCAAATCGGGCATCATCAGCCTGATCGAACTTTTTACCGGAAAGCTCACAATCCTGCGTCTGATCCGCCAGTTTGAACGGTCGGGGGCCCCAACCGGCCAAGGTTTCTGGCGCGCGGCCCTTGATACAATGGGCATTGAACTGACCACGCCGCAAGACCAACTTGACCGGATCCCCAAGACCGGGCCGGTCGTTGTGGTGGCAAATCATCCGCATGGCATGGTGGACGGGATGATTTTCGCTGATCTGATCGGACGTGTGCGGCCCGATTACCGTATTCTCACGCGCTCCTTGCTGACCTCAATTGACGAAGTGGCCGGCAGCTACATGATCCCGGTCCCCTTTCCCCATGATCCCGATGCACAGCGCAAAGGGGTCGAAATGCGCGCCAAGGCGATGGCCCATCTCAAGGCGGGGGGCGTGGTCGCGCTTTTCCCATCCGGTGTGGTGGCGACGTCCGACACCTTCTTTGGCCCCGCGATAGAGGCGGAGTGGAACGTATTTACCGCAAAAATGATCCGCCGGTCCGGCGCACAGGTGGTCCCCATGAAGTTTCCCGGCGCCAACAGCCGCGCCTACCAAATCGCCAACAAACTGTCGCCGATGCTGCGCCAGGGGCTGTTGCTGCACGAGATCGTGCATGCATGCAACAAGCCGCAGGGGCCGATTGTGGGGCATCCTCTCACCGAGATGGAAATGTCACGTCATGCAGACGATCCGCGCGGCTTCATGGCATGGCTCAGGAATCATACGATCAATTTGAAAGATTGATTTATTGGTTCAAGTCGACATGTTTTTCTTTGGGCCAGGGGCCCGCTGTCAGCGTGTAGGAATGGGCACTTCACCGCGATAATCATAAAATCCGCGCTGCGTCTTGCGGCCCAGCCATCCTGCCTCGACGTATTTTGTGAGCAGGGGGCAGGGCCGGTATTTGGTATCGGCCAGCCCGTCATGCAAAACGTTCATGATCGCAAGGCAGGTGTCCAGCCCGATAAAATCCGCTAATTCGAGCGGCCCCATAGGATGATTGGCACCCAATTTAAGCGAACTGTCGATAGATTCGACCGAACCTACGCCCTCGTACAGAGTATAAACCGCCTCGTTGATCATGGGCATCAAGATACGGTTCACGATAAAGGCTGGAAAATCCTCGGCTGAGGCGGCGGTCTTGCCCAGTTTTTCAACGACACCCCGACAGGCTGCAAAGGTCTCTTTGTCGGTGGCGATGCCACGGATGAGTTCGACCAATTGCATGACCGGAACGGGGTTCATGAAGTGGAAACCCATAAACTTTTCAGGCCGATCCGTGCGACTGGCAAGCCGGGTGATCGAAATGGACGAGGTGTTCGACGTCAGAATCGTGGTGGGCTTCAGATGGGGAATCAGATCCTCGAAAATCGCCTGCTTGATGGTCTCGCGCTCTGTGGCGGCTTCGATGACCAGATCGCTTTGACCCAATTCCGACAGCGTCTGTGTCGTCGTAATCCGGGCAAGTGCGGCATCACGGTCGGCTTCGGCCACCTTCCCACGACCAACCTGACGGTCGAGATTGCCAACGATCGTATCTACCGCTTTTTGCAGCGCGTCGGCGCTGACATCTGTCAGCAAGACGTCATAGCCCGCCAGGGCCATCACATGTGCGATGCCGTTGCCCATCTGGCCTGCGCCAACGATGCCGATTGTCTGGATATCCATGCGCTGCCCCTTGTTGTCTGGCCGCAGCATAAGGCGGGCAGGGTGGCCCCCGCAAGGGGCCGAATTAACGACAGCTTTTGATAAATCCCGTCTTTAAGGAAATCGCAAAACCTGACGTGCAGATTCGTTTGTGGGTGAGTTTAAAAAAAGGTGGGTGTAATGACCTATGATGCGATGGGGCCAGGGGCCCTAGACTATCTGCCGTGCCGCTATGGGAAGTCAAAACTTCTTTTTCGCGGGCCGCGCAGAAAATTGGATAAGCCATACGTGGCATTTTTAGGAGGGACTGAAACATACGGACGGTTCATCGAAAAACCGTTCCCTCTTTTGGTGGAGGAGGAAACGGGGCTGAGATGCGTCAACTTTGGTTGTCTCAATGCGGGCACTGATGTCTTCGCCCGTGATCCGTTCATCCCGCAGGCCGCGGCGGACGCATCCATTGTCGTTGTGCAGGTAATGGGTGCACAGAACATGACGAACCGATTCTATACAGTTCATCCCCGGCGAAACGACCGGTTTGTGGGCCCATCGGATCTGTTGAAAACCATTTTCCGCGAGGTTGATTTTTCGGAGTTTCATTTCAACAAACATCTGCTGCTGGCGTTGCGAGAGGTGTCGGTTGAAAGGTTCGATACGGTGCTGCAAGAATTGCAAGCGGCCTGGGTCGCCCGGATGCGCCAGATGATGGGGCAAATGGGGGGAAAGACCGTCTTGTTGTGGTTCTCTGAACAGCAGCCACCGCATCAGGCACCGCCTGCAGATGGGCTGGGGCGCGACCCGCTTTTTGTAACGCGCGAGATGATCGACGCGGTCGCCCCTCATGTCACCCAAGTGGTTGAGGTTGTGGCCTCTGGGCGAGCATTGGAGGAGGGGACAGAGCGCATGATATTCACGCCATTTGAATCTCAGGCCGCCCAAGGGTTGTTGGGCCCGCGCGCGCATGAAGAAGCAGCAGGGGTTCTTTCGCAGGTCTTGCGAGACATCTGATAAATACAAAAAGGCCCGCCGAAGATAGCGGGCCTTTTCAAGAATCTTCAGAGAATCAGAGCTTTTCGATCAGATCCGGCACAGCTTCGAATAGGTCGGCGACCAGTCCAAAGTCTGCGACCTGAAAAATCGGGGCTTCTTCATCTTTGTTGATGGCGACGATGATTTTGCTGTCTTTCATGCCCGCCAAGTGCTGGATCGCACCGGAAATGCCGACGGCAACATACAGGTCAGGTGCTACGACCTTGCCTGTCTGGCCAACCTGCCAGTCATTCGGGGCATAGCCCGAATCAACTGCCGCACGCGATGCACCAACAGCAGCGCCCAACTTATCGGCAAGTTTTTCGATCAAGGCAAAATCATCTTCCGACCCGACGCCACGACCACCGGAAACCACGACACCAGCCGATGTCAGCTCGGGGCGGTCGCTTGCGGCGACATGATCTTCGACCCAGCTTGAAAGACCGGGATCTTCGACTGCCGAAATCGTTTCGACGGGGGCGGACCCGCCCAGTTCTGCGGCATCAAATGTTGATGTGCGGAACGTGATGACCTTTTTGGAATCGGATGATTTGACGGTCTGAACCGCGTTGCCCGCGTAGATTGGGCGTTCAAACGTGTCGGCGTCGATCACACCGGACGCGTCGGAAATGATCATCAGGTCCAGAAGGGCGGCCACCCGTGGCATCACGTTCTTGGCGTCGGTGGTTGCAGGGGCGACGATGTGGTCATACGCATCTGCCATCGACACGATCAAAGCCGCCGTAGACTTCTGCCAGACGGTGCCCCAAGGTCGGATCTTCGGCAACCAGTACCTTGGACACGCCCGTGATTTTCGATGCCGCTTCGCCCGCCGCCGCCGCAGAGCTGCCCGCGCACAGAACGGTGACATCGCCCAATTTTGCAGCCGCAGTCACGGCCTTTGCGGTCGCATCCATCGCCAGTTCGCCATTGTTGACTTCTGCAAGGAGTAGAACAGCCATTACACAGCCCCCGCTTCTTTGAGTTTCGCCACAAGTTCATCGACAGATTCAACCTTGATGCCTGCCGCGCGTTCTGCGGGTTCGACCGTTTTCACGATCTCAAGGCGGTTGGCAATCTCGACGCCATAATCGGCAGGCGTCTTTTCATCCATCGGCTTTTTCTTGGCCTTCATGATGTTGGGCAACGACGCATAGCGTGGCTCGTTCAGGCGCAGGTCAACCGTGACGACAGTGGGCATCGAGACCTTGATCGTCTGCAAACCGCCATCCACTTCGCGGGTCACGACGGCATTGTCGCCGTCGATCTCGACCTTGGACGCAAACGTGGCCTGCGACCAGCCCAGCAGGGCCGCCAGCATCTGGCCGGTGGCGTTCATGTCGTTGTCAATCGCCTGCTTGCCGCACAGAACAAGACCGGGTTGCTCTTCGTCCACGATCGCCTTGAGGATCTTGGCGACGGTCAGCGGTTCGATGTCATTGTGCACGTCATCGGACGCGACAACAAGAATTGCGCGATCTGCGCCCATCGCCAAAGCGGTGCGCAAGGTTTCCTGCGCCTGCTTGACGCCAATGGACACGACCACGACTTCTTCGACCTGACCCGCTTCTTTCAGGCGGATCGCCTGTTCAACGGAAATTTCGTCGAAAGGGTTCATCGACATTTTGACGTTGGCAAGATCAACACCCGTGCCGTCCGCTTTGACGCGTACTTTCACGTTGTAGTCGATCACGCGCTTTACAGGTACCAGTACCTTCATGAGCGTTTTCTCTCCTCAGTTTACGACTTCAGGCCTTTGGGCCAGTCACTTCAACTCTTCGTTGGTGTAACGAAGCATTTCGTTTCAAAACAGCTAAAAAACGGCAATTCACGTCCTTCCGACGCGGCGTTTTCAAGTATTTTTGCTATCTGTTCGCACCGGGCACCCACAAGACGTCATCTTTGCCGCCATTGTTGGAAATGCGCGCGGCGACGAAAAACCAGTCGCTCAGACGATTGAGATAGCGCACGACGGCATCGTTCACATCGTCTTGTTCGGCCAACTGCACGGTCAAACGCTCTGCCCGGCGTGCAACTGTGCGGCAGACATGCAGGTGGGCGGCCAGTTCATGGCCACCGGGCAGGATAAAGCTGCGCAAAGGATCAAGATCGGCGTTCATCACGTCAATTTCGCGCTCAAGCCTGTCCACCTGTTCGGGGACCATTCGCAGCGGAGGGTATTCTGCATCCGCGTCCGCGCTCATGTCGGGGCGGCACAGGTCGGCGCCGACATCGAAAAGATCGTTCTGGATACGCGACAGCGCCAGATCCGTTTCACCCTTTGCAACCAGACGCGCCACGCCGACAAAGCAGTTCAGTTCGTCGGCGGTTCCATACGCTTCAACCCGGACGTGGTGTTTGGGAACGCGGGCACCGTTGCCAAGGGCAGTGTCACCTTTGTCGCCGGTCCGGGTGTAGATTTTGTTTAGAACGACCATCAGCCAGCATCCTTGCGAAAATAGACATAGAGAAGGATCAACACGACCGCGATGAACTGCGCAATAATCCGCATCCGCATCAGCTTGTTCGAGTTGCGCTTGTTGAATTCACCGCCCCCCGCAAAGCCGCCCAAGCCAAGGATCAGGATCACCACCACCGCCAAAACGGCGATAACGACAACGACGAAGAATGGATCAGCGGGCATGTGAGTTCCTTTTGGTGTTGGCCGAAGATGTAGCGGCGCAAGCGTTGTGCGCAACCGGAAATTACCGTGCGACGACCCAATCAAGCGCACGGGTGGGCAAGATCCGGCGTAAAATGCCGGAAATATAGGTCGGTGTCGTGACATAGTAACGCGGCTTCGGGCGGCGCGCCTCAAGGGCATGGACCAACTTGGCAACAACGGCAGAGGCGGGCAATTCGAACGTATCGGGACCTTTGCTTTGGTACAGCCTCGCGCGAAGTTGCGTTTCGTACTGTGCCTTGCGAGGGGAGTTTTCCCAATTGATCCAGCGTTCGAAATGCGGGATCGAGTTGGCTCGGATTTTTGATGTGATAGGACCAGGTTCAATCAGGATGATCTTGATCGGAGTGTCGCGCATTTCAAGACGCAAAGTATCCGTCAGCCCTTCGAGGGCGAATTTGGTTGCGTTGTAGGCTCCTCGCCAGGGCAGGGTCACCAACCCCAGTACGGAAGAACACTGAACAATGCGGCCGTGCCCTTGCGCCCGCATGATTGGCAAAACGGCACGGGTCAGTGTGTGCCAACCGAAAAAGTTACTTTCGAAAATTTCGCGCAGGGCGTCTGTGGGCAAGTCTTCGACCGCACCGGGGGTTGCGTGCGCCCCATTGTTGTAAAGCGCGTCAAGAGTGCCACCTGTCGCCTGCAACACCTCGGCCAAGGCCTGATGGATGCTGGACGTATCGGTGTAATCAAGCTGCGGGCTTTCGAACCCTTCGGCGATCAGACGGTCGCAATCGTCCTTCTGCCGGCAGGCGGCAAACACACGCCAGCCCCGCGATCGCAAGCCGTGGGCGGCGGCATAACCGATGCCCGAAGAACACCCCGTGATCAGAATCGTCTTCGCTTGCATGAAAAGGGCCCCCACATTCAGGGCCTCTCATCGCGTGTTCGCAAGAGGATGGCAACGCAGCTTAGCCGGTGGTCAGAAGAAAATCCGCCATCCACCCCTCGGGCCCGCCATCAAGTGGACGCATCCGCACCCAACCGTCTCCGCCGTCTTCCAGCACCTCGACGGTGTCACCCTGAACCAGCTTTGACACGACCCGATAATCCGTTCCGGGCCCCCCCCTGACATTTACCCGATTGCCCGAAACAGACCGGATATCGCCGTTTGCTTCAGCGACCACGCCACTAGCGCGGCCCGTATCATTGGGTACGATCAGGCTGGGGATGATCGCCGGCGTGTTTTCTGTCGAAATCGTGTTGCCGGGGTTAACAGGCACGTAGGTTACCTGGCTAACTGGAACGGCACTGACAGAGGGTTGCACCTTGTCGACTTTGGTCAGGTCAACGGAAACCCGGCTTACTTCCGTTTCCCTTGCCGCATCGTCAAAACCGGGCGGGGTTGTGTCAACGGGCGCTGCCTTGGTGACGGCCTTTTGTACGACGGCGCTTTGTGCGGCGGCTTTTTGTACGACGGGCCGGGCGTCAGCACTGGCGGCCTTTTGCCCTGCGGCTTCAGCCGCTGGGCCGGTGTTCATTGCAGCCATCTGGGCGCTGCGCGGCTCGAAATCCGCGCCACCGCTCATTTCATAAAAGGCCCATCCCAAAAAGCCGAATGTGAGCAGAATAAACCGTGTCATCGCGATGTTCCCCGTTGTGGCAGTAAGTCGAAAGCCGGGCAGTGGGCTCCCTTTACATAATCAATGTTAACTTAACACTGCCGACATTCCGGCGGTTCCCGATTCTTTTTGCCCTGCCTTATTCGTTGCGCGGGGGCTACAGTGCGCCCCTTTGCATCATCGCCTGGCGCAATGTGTCGCTTGCCGCGTGCGTCCTGCTTGGCTACACAGCGTGAATGTCAGAGAATATCGATCCACCAGCGCTTGATCCCCGCAACCCATCGGAACCGCTGCGCCTTGCGTTGGGGGAACGGTATCTGACCTATGCGCTGTCAACGATCATGCACCGCGCGCTGCCCGATGCGCGCGACGGTCTCAAGCCTGTGCACCGCCGTATCCTTTATGCCATGCGCGAGCTGCGGCTGAGCTCTACGGGCGGGTTCCGCAAGTCAGCCAAGATCTCGGGCGATGTGATGGGGAACTATCACCCCCATGGCGACGCCGCCATCTATGATGCGATGGCCCGTCTGGCGCAGGATTTCAACGTGCGCTATCCGCTGGTCGACGGCCAGGGTAACTTTGGCAACATCGACGGCGATAACCCCGCTGCCAGCCGCTATACTGAAGCACGCATGACCGCCGTCGCCGAAGCGATGCTGGAAGGGCTGAACGAAAACGCGGTCGATTTCCGCGAAAACTATGACGGCACGTTGACCGAACCTGTGGTCCTGCCCGCTGAGTTTCCAAATCTGCTGGCGAACGGATCTTCGGGGATTGCGGTCGGGATGGCCACGAATATCCCGCCCCATAACATTTCCGAGTTGGTGGATGCCTGTATCCATCTTATCAAGTCGCCCGATGCACGCGACGACACGCTGCTGAATTACGTGCCCGGCCCCGATTTTCCGACAGGTGGCATCATTGTCGAGCCGGCTGAAAACATCGCCAATGCCTATCGCACGGGCAAGGGCGGTTTCCGGCTGCGCTGCCGCTACGAGGTTGAAGATCTGGGCCGCGGCGTTTGGCAGATCGTGATCACGGAGATCCCTTACCAGGTTCAGAAATCCAAACTGATCGAAAAGATCGCAGAGCTGATCCAGACCAAGAAGATCCCGATTCTGGGTGACGTGCGCGACGAATCGGCCGAGGATATCCGGCTGATTATCGAACCCCGTTCAAAGAACGTGGATCCCGATGTGCTGATGGGAATGTTGTACCGCAGCTGCGATCTTGAGGTGCGGTTTTCGCTGAACATGAACGTCCTGATCGACGGTGTGACGCCCCGCGTCTGTTCGCTCAAGGAGGTGCTGCGCGCCTTCCTTGATCACCGTCGCGAGGTGTTGCAGCGCCGGTCGGTGCACCGGATGGAAAAGATCGATCATCGCCTTGAGGTGCTCGAAGGGTTCATCATCGCCTTCCTGAACCTTGACCGGGTCATCGACATCATCCGCTATGACGAAGACCCAAAAGCCGCGCTGATGGCCGAGGACTGGGGCAAGGATCATCCTCGCGCCATGACCGAAGCCGATTATGTACCGCCAGCCCCCACGTCCGAGAATTCGCTGACCGAGGTACAGGCCGATGCGATCCTGAACATGCGCCTGCGGTCCTTGCGGCGCCTGGAAGAGCTGGAATTGCTGCGCGAACAGTCTGCGCTGATGGAAGAACGCGCCGGGCTTGAGGATCTGTTGGACAATGAAGGTCTGCAATGGGACAGCATCGTCGACCAGTTGCGCGCCACCAAAAAGCAATTCGGCAAGGATTGGACGCTGGATGGCAAGAACGTTGGCCGCCGTCGCACCACCTTTGCCGAAGCGGGCGTGATCGAGGATGTCCCGCTTGAGGCGATGATCGACCGCGAACCAATCACGGTCGTCTGTTCGCAAATGGGCTGGATCCGCGCGATGACCGGCCATATCGACCTTGCCCGGGAATTGAAGTTCAAGGATGGCGATGGCCCGCGTTTCGTATTCCACGCTGAAACCACCGACCGCCTGCTGGTCTTTGGATCGAACGGGCGTTTCTATACTATTTCGGCATCGAATTTGCCGGGCGGTCGTGGCATGGGTGAACCCCTGCGCCTGATGGTTGATCTGCCGAACGAGGTGCAGATCGTCGATATTTTCATTCACAAGCCGGGCCGCAAACTGTTGGTGGCGTCCTCGGCCGGGGATGGGTTCGTGGTGCCCGAAGACGAGGTGCTGGCGCAGACCCGTGGCGGCAGGCAGGTGCTTAACGTGCGCGGCGACGTCAAGGCGATGATCTGCAAACCCGTCACCGGCGATGCGGTTGCCGTTGTGGGCGAAAACCGCAAGGTGTTGGTCTTTGCCCTTGATGAACTGCCTGAAATGGGTCGCGGCAAGGGCGTGCGCCTGCAAAAGTACAAGGATGGCGGCATGTCCGACGCGACCACCTTTACGCTGGCAGAGGGACTAAGCTGGCTTGATCCTGCGGGGCGTACCCGCTCCGAAACCGACCTTACCGAATGGACCGGCAAGCGGGCCGGATCGGGGCGCATGGCCCCGCGCGGGTTCCCCCGTGACAATCGCTTTGGCTGATCGGCGCGTGATGTGACGGATGCGGCGCTTTCCTATCCAAAGGCCCGGTCCGACGGTATGGCGGTCGAATTTGCTGGCACGCGTGGTGCGTTGTTCTGGCTGGCGCTCAAGACCGGCTTTCTGACTGTCATCACCTTGGGGTTTTATCGCTTCTGGATGAAAACACGGCTGCGGCGCTGGTATTGGTCGGCGATCCGTCCCGGCGGCCATCCAATGGAATATGTCGGCAATCCGCTGGAAAAACTGCTTGGGTTTTTTATCGCCGTGGTGATCCTGACGTTCTATATCGGCATCGTGAACCTGATGCTGATGTTCGTCAGCTTCTCGGTGTTTTCAAGCGCCTCGATCGGGTATCTGGCCAGTTTCGCGGGGGTGATCCCGCTGTGGTTTTATGCCAGATACCGGGCGCGGCGCTATGTCTTGGGGCGCACGCGCTGGCGTGGTGTCCGCTTTGGGCTGGAAAAAGGGGCCTGGGGGTATGCAGGGCGGGCACTGGTCCATTGGGGGGTGACGATCGTGTCGCTGGGCCTGCTGTGGCCAAGGATGACATTTTCGCTTGAGAAGTACATGACCGACCGGACCTATTTCGGATCGGCGCGGCTGTATCAGGGCGGACGCTGGACCATGCTTTACCGCGCCGCTATTCCGTTTGTTTTCGCCCTGCTGTTGCTGCTGGGGGGCGTATGTTGGATGGCGTTCATCGACCCCGTCGTTGTCTCCTCCGAGATCACATATGATGGAGTGCGGCGCAGTGTCGAAGAGATGCTGGATGGCGGTGCCCCTGCGTTGCCTGTGGTAGGACTGGAACGGCTGCTGATTTTTCCGCTGGCGCTGGCCGGGCTGATCTATGGGGCCATCCATTATCGTTTTGTGTCCAGACGGTTGATGGCAAACCACAAAACCTCGGAGGGCATTGCGATATCTTCAAGACTAAGCGGCCCGCGGGTTGTCAGCATTTATGTATTGGGCGTCTTTATCGCCTATTTTACGCTTGTGCTGGGGATTGTTGCGCTGGTGGTGCTGGGCGTCATGATGCTGGGTTCGGGGGTGTTGCTTGGCGTTGATATGGCTGGTTATGCGCCCGGACTTGATCTGCCGCGCGGTGTCGCCATTGCCGCGCTCGCGGCCTTTTATCTGGCGATTTTTCTGATGTGGAACGTGCTTTACACCACATTCGTAACCTTTCCGTTGATCCGGCACATGGCCAAGACAACTTCGCTGCCGCAGCGATCTGGGTTGCAGCATATCAGCCAGCGCAGCCGGGATGAATTTGCCGAGGCAGAAGGTTTTGCCGAAGCGCTGGATCTGGGAGCCGCTATATGAGCATCGGATTTGACGGATTTGGTTCGGCGTATTTCGACGGCGACAAACCCGTCAGCAACGAAGTCAGCCTGCACATCGCCAACCAGAACCTGCAAATCGGTCTGGACGACGGGAGCACGCTTTTCTGGCCGCTTGCGGATATTCGTATCCTGCCGGATACCGCAGGAAAACGCGGTCTCATGTTGTGTTTGACGACTGATCCTTTGCCGCGCCTGTTTGTCTCTGATCCCAGCCTGATGGCGCATTTGCCAAA
Source organism: uncultured Alphaproteobacteria bacterium (assembly GCA_963728645.1). GTDB lineage: Bacteria > Pseudomonadota > Alphaproteobacteria > Rhodobacterales > Rhodobacteraceae > Sulfitobacter. The sequence continues at coordinate 40,633 of CAVSLU010000007.1, forward strand.
TTCCAAGCGCCATATCGCGCCAAAGGGTCGGGGGCGTCTTGGGGCATGGGCGGTTGCGGCCTTCCTTGCCGTTGCGGTGCAGATCACCGTTCTGGTGCCGCTTCTTGCGGATCGTCTTGCCGTTTTCATTCCGCCTGCCGGCGAACGGGCATTGGGCAAGGCGACATTCGATCAAATCCGAAGCGCGTTGGACGAGACCGGACTGGAACCGCTGCCAACCTGCGAAAACCCGAACGGTATTGCGGCCCTTTCCCGGATGACGGCGGCGCTTGCGGATGGCGATGAAGCCTCAGACAACCTGAGCGTTTACGTGCTGGATCACGAGATGATCAATGCGTTTGCCCTGCCCGGTGGGTTCGTGGTGCTGTTTCGCGGCTTGATAGACCATGCCGAAACACCTGACGAAGTTGCCGCCGTTCTGGCGCATGAGATCGGCCATGTGGTCAGCCGTGATCCGACGCGTCATGCGCTGCGATCGGCGGGGTCTATCGGCGTGCTGGGGTTGTTGCTGGGTGATTTCGCGGGCGGGGCGGCCGTGCTGTTTCTGACCGAACGCCTGATCAGCGCAACCTATAGCCAGCAGGCGGAAGCCGACGCGGATCTCTTCGGGTACAAGCGGCTTGAGGCGGCGGATGTGTCACCCGCTGCATTGGGGGCAATGTTCGAAAGGCTGCGTGCCGAATACGGCGAGGGCAACAAACTGGTGGCCCATTTCATGAGCCACCCCAGCCTGACAGAGCGGATCGCCGCCGCTCGCGCTGCCGCAGATGAAACACGTGATTACGCCCCGATTTTGGGGGATGCGGCATGGGCCGACCTGAAAGCGATCTGCGACTAGCAGGGCCGCGCCGTCAGCCAGACGCCGCCTTGGGGGCGCAATGTCAGGATCATGACCGGGTCAGGATCTTTGCCCTTGACCGGGGTGAATTGGAAACGCGACAGCAAGGTCGCGAGGATGATCACAGCCTCTTGCAGCGCAAAGCTTGCCCCGATGCAGATGCGCGGCCCGTCGCCAAATGGCAGGTAGGCATAGCGATCAATTGATTTGCGATCCGCAAAGCGGTCGGGGCGAAACGCATCGGGATCATCCCAAAGCAGCGCATGTCGGCCCAAGGCATAGATCGGTATCATCACGGTGTCGCCAGCCTTGATCGCGGTGCCACCCAGCGTGTCGTTCTTTTGTGCCGTCCGCGAAACGATCCCCGCCGGGGGATAAAGCCTGAGCGCCTCGTCGATGATCTGGCGAATATAGGGCAGGTTTTCCACATCGGCACCCGTGGCCGCACGCCCTTGCAGCACCGATTGCGCCTCGGCGCGGGCTTTGGTCTGGGCATCCTGATCAAATCCCATCAGATACAACGCCCACGACAGGGTCAGCGCCGTCGTCTCGTGACCTGCCACAATGAAGGTCAAAAGGTTGTCGCGCAGTTCACCGGTGTTCATTCGGCGTTTCGTCTTGGGGTCCGCACCTTGAAGCAAAAGATCCAGCAGGTCGGGCGTGCCATCATGGCCCCGCGCAGCGCGGTCTGTGATGGCGCGGTCTGCCATCTGCTTCATCTCATTCATGGCGTTGCTTGACATGACGCGTCCGGGGCGCGGCACCCAATCTGGAAAGCCCAGAACATCAAACAGGCTTAGTTTGCCGGCCTCTGAAATGTAGGCATCGATCGCGCCGTGCACCGCCTTGCGATTAAATGTGTCGCCCCCCGAAAAGGTCACATCCGAGATGACATCGAACGTCGTTGCGACCATTTCATCCAGCACGTTCACCGCGCGGGGGCCCGCTTGGGCGATGCGCGCGCAAGACCGGTCGGCGGCCCTGGTCATGATCGGGGACAGGTTCATCACGTTGCGGTGCGAGAACGCAGGCGCTGCGGCACGCCGCTGCCAACGCCAATGCGCCCCTTCCGCAATAAAGAGCGACTCTCCGATCGCGGGCTTGAGCATATTCTTTGTCACGACCGATTTCGGATAGTCTTCAACGCGGTCCAACAGCATTTCACGGATCGCGGTTGGGTCCATTACCATATGCCAGCGTTTTCCGGTTTGGCCGGAAACAACCGGTTGCTGCGTTGCAACGTCGGGGATGATGCTTAGGATATTGCGCCGTGCAAGATGCAGGCTTTTCAGGATGCCGGTGGGTTTGGTGACCAGCGGAACACGGACGGGGTAGGGGCTGCTCATGTCGGATGCCTTATGTTTCTCGTGTTCAAGATAGGGGGCAACCCCGCAGATGCCAGCGCGGCAATAGATTGCACCCCCTCCAGCCATACGGTATCGCATGGGCGTGTATGTGCCGAAGGAGGCCTGTGATGTTTCGTGTTCTAGCCGTGTTGATAGGTTTTGCCGTGCTGTCGGCCTGCAACGGCGCGTCCGATCTGGACAAACCAGCGGTACCTTTGGGTGACTTCAGCCTCTACCACAACATCGTCGTCGCTCCGAAGGTGAAGAAGCTGCCGATCAGCCGCGAGGTCAGCAAAGAGGTGCTGACGGAGGCGGTGAAAGACGCAATCGCGGAACGGTTCGACAGGTATGACGGCGCGCGCATCTACCATTTCGGGGTGAGCGTGGAGGGGTATGTTCTGGCCCCTCCGGGGATTCCGCTGGTGCTGGCCCCCAAGTCTGTGATGATCGTCAATCTGACTGTCTGGGATGATGCCGCCGGCAAGAAGCTGACCACAGAGCCGCATCAGATCACGGTGTTCGAATCCTTTGATCAGGGCCCCATCGTCGGGTCCGGCTATACCAAAACGGCCGAAGAGCAACTGAAAAACCTCAGCCAGAATGTTGCAAAGGCGATCGAAACCTATCTGGTCAAACAAAACGAAGAGCAAGGATGGTTCAATCGGCCCGCCGATGCCGTGATCGAAAGGGTCGCAACGCCGAAATCCGCTGTCCTCAATCCTGAATGATTGCAGAATTTGCGCCAACTTGCCGGGATTGAACATCAGGCGCTTGATTTTATGCCCCAGACCCAATACATCGCCCGCCAGATAGGGTTTGGGTCTGAAGGCGGACCCACAGTACACAAAGGGCTGCATCATGGCTAAGGCAAAGTTTGAACGTAATAAACCACACGTTAACATCGGCACGATCGGTCACGTTGACCACGGCAAGACGACGTTGACGGCGGCGATCACCAAGTATTTCGGCGACTTCCGCGCCTATGACCAGATCGACGGCGCGCCCGAAGAAAAGGCACGCGGTATCACCATTTCGACAGCCCACGTCGAGTATGAGACCGAAGCACGTCACTACGCCCACGTCGACTGCCCCGGCCACGCCGACTATGTGAAGAACATGATCACCGGTGCGGCGCAGATGGACGGCGCGATCCTGGTTGTGAACGCAGCCGACGGCCCGATGCCACAGACGCGCGAGCACATCCTGCTGGGCCGTCAGGTTGGCATCCCGACGATGGTTGTCTACATGAACAAGGTTGACCAGGTCGACGACGAAGAACTGCTGGAACTGGTGGAAATGGAAATCCGCGAGCTGCTGTCCTCGTACGAGTACCCCGGCGACGACATGCCCGTCATCCCCGGTTCGGCTCTGCACGCGATGAACGGCACGCAGCCTGAAATCGGCGAAGAATCGATCCGCAAGCTGATGGCCGCGGTTGACGAATACATCCCCACACCAGCACGTGCGGTTGACCAGCCGTTCCTGATGCCTGTGGAAGACGTGTTCTCGATCTCGGGCCGTGGTACTGTTGTGACCGGCCGTGTTGAGCGTGGCGTGATCAACGTGGGCGACGAGATTGAAATCGTCGGCATCCGCGACACCAAGAAAACCACCTGCACAGGCGTAGAAATGTTCCGCAAACTGCTGGATCGCGGTGAAGCGGGCGACAACATCGGTGCGCTGCTGCGCGGTATCGACCGTGAAGGCGTTGAGCGCGGCCAGGTTCTGTGCAAGCCCGGTTCGGTCAAGCCACACACCAAGTTCACAGCCGAAGCGTACATCCTGACCAAGGAAGAGGGTGGCCGTCACACGCCGTTCTTTGCGAACTACCGTCCACAGTTCTACTTCCGGACAACAGACGTCACCGGCACCGTTCAGCTGCCCGAAGGCACTGAAATGGTTATGCCCGGCGACAACCTGCAGTTCGACGTCGAGCTGATCGCCCCCATCGCGATGGAAGACGGTCTGCGCTTTGCGATCCGCGAAGGCGGCCGCACTGTTGGCGCGGGCGTTGTGTCCAAGATCAACGAATAATCGCCACGGCCCCATTTGGGCCTTCAACGGTTAAGAAATACTCAAAGGCCTCCCCAAAAGGGGGGCCTTTTTGCGTTGAAGGGGGGGGCGTACTTTGGCTTTACCCGACACGGCATCTTGGCTTAGGTGGTGCGCATCGGTTCAGGGTGGGGTGTGATGGAGATTGCTGAGCATTTTATTCCCGGTGCGCTGGGCGGTATCATCGGGCTGCATGGGGGGCATTACGCGACCCATTGGGGGTTCACCACGGTGTTCGAAGCCAAGGTGGCGACCGAGCTGGCCGCGTTTGCCCAACGCAAGGCTGAAAACGATCTGGTGCTGATCGCGCGGGATGACGAAGGCCTTGCCGCGTCGCTGATTCTGGATGTGAACGATCCGGCGTCGGGGCACCGGGGGGCGCATTTGAGGTGGTTCATCTGTGCGGACCGCTGTCGCGGACAAGGCATCGGAAGATTGTTTTTGCAGCGCGCTGTGGCGCATGCCGACGCGCAGACAGGGGGGCGGATGTGGCTGACCACCTTTGACGGCCTTCTGCCCGCGCGCCACCTGTACGAAAGCGTTGGCTTCAGCCTTGTGTCACAGATCGCGGGAAACGCGTGGGGCACGATTGTGCAAGAGCAAGAGTTTCAAAGGTAGCCGCCGCTTCAAATGCGGCCTTTTTCAATTTTCGCCTCGGATCGACGCATCTCCACTTGATCCTTCAGCGGTTTCAGACTACCCCACCATTCGGCATAGGGGTTTAGCTCAGTTGGTAGAGCATCGGTCTCCAAAACCGAGGGTCGTGGGTTCGAGTCCCTCAGCCCCTGCCAATCTCATGAGTTTTATGAACGTTTGTGGGCCTTGCCCCAAAAGCGCCTCATTTTCGTCATGGCTTTGTCAGGCCCATACCTAATTATCCCGACTGATCAGATAGCTTCAGTGCGGAGACTTAGAGCATGCAAGACGACCCCAAGCCAATTCGTACTGTCGATCCCGTGGATGCGCCGACCTTCGAGTTGGATGCGTCGACCCTTGACGATGTACGGCGATTGATCGCGACGGAATCAGATTTGCAAGTTGACCCGCCCGCCGCCACCCAAACGCGCGGTACCCGCCACGCCAAAAGGGGACCAGATCGCGAAAATGTGCTTGGGCATCTGCCACGGAAATCTGCGGACAGCACCACCATGCAACCGGATCCGGGCCATTTGGATACGCCTTCCGACCGCCCGACAGGAACCGTGCGCAATCGAAAAGCGCGGAAACTGGCACTGCCGCCCCGCCAGACAACGCTGCGTCTGGTTGGCATGATTTTGACGCCAATCGCAGTTGGTGTGGTGATCCTGTCCTTTCCGGGAACGCTGCTTTTGCTGGGTTTGCTGCTGGCAGGGGGGCTTGCGTGGTTTTACACGGTCGCGGGTTACGACGCTTTCTGGCGTGTCCTGATGCGCCCCTTGCGCTGGTATCTGGCGCGAAATCCGCATCGGGCCTTTGTTGTGCATCGTCGTCTTGATCGTTTTGCATACCATTGGGATGCGGTGCTGGATCTGTTTCCCGAAGGGTACGTTGCGGCGCTTTATCTGCCGGACGTCAGCGACATCGCGGCTTTGGCCGAGCAGAATAAAACCGGGATTGATCTGCGAGTGAATGCGATGTCCAAAGCCTGAGGCGTGGCAGCTTGGGCGCATGTTCGTGATTGAACCCTTGAATTCGCGGAGCGGGGCGGATACATCGCGGCAACCACAGGAACACAGGAAATCCGTCATGGCCACAGTCAACCCGCTTCAGTTCATTCAGCAAGTGCGTTCCGAAGTATCAAAGGTCGTTTGGCCGACCCGCCGCGAAGTGATGCTGACCACCGTGATGGTATTCATTCTTGCAGCGCTTGTTGCGGTGTTCTTTGCGATCGTCGATATCCTGATCCGTGGCGGTTTGCAGTACATCCTTTCGGTCTTCGGCTGATTGCAGCGGGGGGCGCGCAAAAGCGTTAGCACCCCCCTTGAAACATTCGGGCGTGCGGGCTATCCCGCAACCCTGACCTGAGGGTGGGCGTGCGGCGATTCGTGTTGCGCGCCGCTTTTTTATTCGGGAACGGCAGGCGTCTGCCTGCGCATATTAAGATAATTTGATGCCGCACCGCTGCGCATCGCAAGACAGGGACCAGAGTTCAGATGGCGAAAAGATGGTATTCGGTCAGTGTTTTGTCGAACTTCGAAAAGAAGATTGCCGAGCAAATCCGCACCACGGTCGCCGAGCAGGAGCTTGAGGACCAGATCGACGAAGTACTGGTCCCCACCGAAGAGGTGATCGAAGTTCGGCGCGGCAAGAAGATCACGACAGAGCGGCGCTTTATGCCCGGCTATGTGCTTGTGCACATGGAGATGTCGGATCGTGGCTATCACCTGATCAACTCGATCAACCGGGTGACTGGTTTTCTGGGGCCGCAGGGCCGCCCGATGCCGATGCGCGATGCCGAAGTGACCGCGATCCTCGGCCGCGTCCAGGAAGGCGAGGAAACACCGCGTACGCTGATCCACTTCGAGATCGGCGAAAAGGTCAAGGTTGCCGACGGTCCGTTCGAGGACTTTGACGGCATGATCGAAGAGGTCGATGAAGAAAACCAGCGCCTGAAGGTGTCGGTGTCGATCTTTGGCCGGGAAACCCCGGTCGAACTGGAATTCACTCAGGTCAACAAACAGATCTGAGCGATCAGGCGGGGGCATGCCCCCGCCCTGCGGTCTGCAAGGTCCGTTCGTTTGTGGGAGGGAAAGGGCGCGCGCGTCCTGATCCGCACCACGCTAGCAGAGGGATCGCAACGCGTTGCGGTTCAGTAGGGTGGGGCTTTGCCTCACCGACAACAAAGGAGAAGGCCAATGGCCAAGAAACTCGTCGGCAAGATGAAGTTGCAAGTAAAAGCGGGTCAAGCGAACCCATCCCCACCCGTCGGCCCCGCATTGGGCCAGCGCGGGATCAACATCATGGAATTCTGCAAGGCGTTCAACGCCAAGACAGCAGATCTGGAGCCCGGTGCGCCGTGCCCGACCGTGATCAGCTATTATCAGGACAAGTCCTTTACCATGGACATCAAGACGCCTCCTGCGTCGTATTACCTGAAAAAAGCCGCCAAGATCAACGCTGGTGCGAAAACGCCAAGCCGTGAAACCGTTGGCACAGTGACCACCAAGCAACTGCGCGAAATCGCAGAAGCGAAAATGGCCGATCTGAGCGCGGTTGACGTTGAAGCCGCGATGAAGATCATTCTGGGCTCTGCCCGTTCCATGGGCATCGAGGTGAAGTAAGATGGCAAAATACGGTAAGCGCACACGCGCCGCACGCGAAGCATTTGTTGGCAAGGAAAACCTGTCTGTTGAAGAAGCAGTCACGCTGATCAAAGCCAATGCAAACGCGAAATTCGACGAAACAATCGAAATCGCCATGAATCTTGGTGTTGATCCGCGGCACGCAGACCAGATGGTTCGCGGTGTTGTCGGTCTGCCAAACGGCACAGGCAAAACTGTACGCGTTGCAGTCTTTGCCCGTGGCGCAAAGGCAGAAGAAGCCGAAAAGGCCGGTGCCGACATCGTTGGCGCAGAAGACCTGATGGAAGCGGTACAGGGCGGCAAGATCGACTTTGACCGTTGCATCGCAACCCCTGACATGATGCCGGTTGTCGGCCGTCTTGGTAAGGTCCTTGGGCCCCGCAACCTGATGCCAAACCCCAAGGTCGGCACTGTGACCATGGACATCAAGGAAGCAGTTGAAGCGGCCAAGGGTGGCCAGGTTCAGTTCAAGGCGGAAAAAGGCGGTGTTGTACACGCCGGTATCGGCAAGCTTTCCTTTGACGATGCCAAGCTGGTTGAAAACGTGCGTGCCTTTGTGGGCGCTGTTTCCAAAGCCAAGCCTGCCGGTTCCAAGGGGACCTACATGAAAAAGATCGCGCTGAGCTCCACAATGGGTCCCGGCGTGACCGTTGAAGTGGACAACGCGGTTACCGAATAATCTCGGCGTTTCCTGTCTCACATCAAGCGGGCTCCCTGAAGATCAGGGGGCCCGTTTTTTATTTGCCAAACCCGCCCGCTCAGGGCATAGTCACAGGGACATATTGAATGTGTGCCCGGGCTGGCGTTGTAGTATGCCGCCCTCATGCGCGTCGAAACTTGCCGATGGCAAGAATAGTCAAGTTTACCCTTGGCATTCCCTTTAACAGGTTCTATGAACACCCTCGATTCATCTGCGGTTTCCGCGGATGAGTCTTCTGTCCGAGACGAAGGGTGGCCAAAAGCCTTAATTTCCTTTCCGAGATGGGAGATGCAAGAATTTCCGTTCGCGCAAGCGGAAGGGCATTTTGGCTTAATCCCGTAAAATGGACCAAGACTGTTCGCGAAAGCGAACTTAATTGAGCCGGGGGGTAACCCCCAGATTTGGAGTAAAACTGTGGATAGAGCCCAGAAAGAACAGTTGGTCGACGAACTCGGCCAGATCTTTGAAAGCTCTGGCGTCGTTGTGGTAAGCCACTACGTCGGCCTGACAGTTGCTGAAATGCAGGACCTTCGTGCGCGCGCTCGCGCTGCGGGCGGGGCCGTGCGTGTTGCCAAAAACAGGCTCGCCAAAATTGCCCTTGACGGAAAGCCGTGCGAAAGCATTGCGAACCTCCTGACGGGTATGACCGTTCTGACCTATTCCGAAGACCCCGTGGCAGCAGCCAAGGTGGCCCAGGAATTCGCCAAAGAGAATGCCAAGTTTGTCATTCTCGGTGGTGCAATGGGTTCGAACGCACTGGACGTCGCCGGTGTCGAAGCCGTGTCCAAAATGCCTTCGCGTGACGAGCTTATCGCCACAATCGCGGGCATGCTGGGCGCACCTGCTTCCAACATCGCCGGGGCCATTGGCGCACCTGCAAGCAACATCGCATCCATCCTGTCCACGATCGAGGACAAGGCGGCTGCGTAAGCAACATCGTCAAGCTGGCGCAGGGTTGAACACTCGCGTTGGAACACACATATCGTTAACGGAAAGAGCTAAACATGGCTGATCTGAAAAAACTTGCAGAAGAGATCGTTGGTCTGACACTGCTTGAAGCACAAGAACTGAAAACCATCCTCAAAGACGAGTATGGCATCGAGCCCGCCGCTGGTGGCGCTGTGATGATGGCTGGTCCTGCTGATGCAGGCGCTGCCGAAGAAGAGAAAACCGAATTCGACGTCGTTCTGAAGAACGCCGGCGCATCCAAAATCAACGTGATCAAAGAAGTTCGCGGCATCACCGGTCTTGGCCTGAAAGAAGCCAAGGATCTGGTCGAAGCTGGTGGCAAGATCAAAGAAGGCGTCGACAAAGCCGAAGCCGAAGAAGTCAAAGCCAAGCTGGAAGCGGCTGGCGCAGAGGTCGAGCTGGCGTAAGCCAACTGATCTGGGTGCCGTTTTCTTTGGAAGAAAACGGACCGGAATTTTTGAAAAATTCCGGGGCAGCCCACAAAATACAAGGCTGGACGGGGGTATTCCCTGTCCAGCCTGATCTGTTTTGACAAGTATTTCAGGTGAAATGCTTCTCTGGATAGGTCCTAAGGGTCGGAAGAGGTGCGGTGGGACGCTCCTCAAGAATTGACCAGGATTTACCGCTCTTATGGGCGCGCATCACGGCCCCGGTGATGGCGTGCTCGGCAAGAGACACGAAAGGTGACATGACACATGGCGCAATCCTTCCTTGGCCAGAAACGTCTACGTAAATACTATGGCAAAATCCGCGAAGTGCTGGAAATGCCGAACTTGATCGAGGTTCAGAAATCCTCATACGATCTTTTCCTGCGCTCCGGCGACCAGGACACACCGACAGATGGTGACGGCATTCAAGGTGTCTTCCAGTCGGTTTTCCCGATCAAGGATTTCAACGAAACATCCGTGCTAGAATACGTCAAGTACGAGCTGGAAAAGCCGAAATACGATGTCGAGGAGTGTCAGCAACGCGACATGACCTACAGCGCGCCTTTGAAGGTGACGCTGCGTCTGATCGTATTCGATGTCGACGAAGACACCGGCGCGAAATCGGTCAAGGATATCAAGGAACAAGACGTGTTCATGGGCGACATGCCCCTGATGACACCGAACGGCACCTTTGTCGTGAACGGCACTGAGCGTGTGATCGTGTCCCAGATGCACCGGTCGCCCGGTGTGTTCTTTGACCACGACAAGGGCAAGACGCATTCGTCCGGCAAATTGCTGTTCGCCTGCCGGATCATTCCGTATCGCGGTTCGTGGCTGGATTTTGAATTCGACGCCAAAGACATCGTGTTCGCGCGCATCGACCGCCGTCGCAAGCTTCCTGTGACAACGCTGCTTTACGCGCTTGGCCTTGATCAAGAAGCGATCATGGATGCCTATTACAACACCATCAACTACACCCTCAAAGACGGTGAAGGCTGGGTCGCGCCGTTCTATCCGGATCGTGTGCGGGGCACACGTCCGACCTATGATCTGGTGGATGCCGCCACTGGCGAAGTGCTGTTTGAAAAGGGCAAGAAGGTTACGCCGCGTGCCGTGAAACAGTTGATCGACGAGGGCAAGGTATCCCAGCTGCTGCTGCCGTTCGACCACATCGCGGGTAAATTCGTTGCGCGTGATATCATCAACGAAGAAACCGGTGCGATTTACGTCGAAGCCGGCGATGAACTGACGCTTGAGCATGACAAGGACGGCACCCTGATCGGCGGCACCGCGAAAGAGCTGATCGACGCCGGTATTACCGAGATCCCTCTTCTGGACATCGACAACATCAATGTCGGCCCTTACATGCGCAACACCATGGCGCACGACAAGAACATGAACCGCGATACCGCGCTCATGGATATCTACCGCGTGATGCGTCCGGGCGAGCCGCCCACCGTTGAAGCGGCATCCAACCTGTTCGACACGCTTTTCTTTGACAGCGAGCGCTATGATCTCTCGGCCGTTGGTCGTGTGAAAATGAACATGCGTCTGGCCTTGGACAAGGAAGATACGCAGCGCACGCTGGATCGTGACGACATCGTTGCCTGTATCAAGGCGCTTGTTGATCTGCGTGACGGCCGTGGCGACATCGATGACATCGACCACCTTGGTAACCGTCGTGTGCGGTCGGTCGGCGAATTGATGGAAAACCAGTACCGCGTTGGTCTTCTGCGGATGGAACGCGCCATCAAGGAACGCATGTCCTCTGTCGAAATCGACACGGTCATGCCCCAAGACCTGATCAACGCCAAGCCAGCTGCTGCTGCGGTGCGTGAGTTCTTCGGCTCCTCGCAGTTGTCGCAGTTCATGGACCAAACCAACCCGCTGTCCGAGGTCACGCACAAGCGTCGTCTTTCCGCGCTTGGGCCAGGTGGTCTGACACGCGAACGCGCGGGCTTTGAGGTGCGCGATGTTCACCCGACCCACTATGGCCGGATGTGTCCGATTGAAACACCTGAAGGTCCGAACATCGGTCTGATCAACTCGCTGGCGACATTCGCCCGTGTGAACAAGTACGGCTTTATCGAAACACCCTACCGCAAAGTATCCAACGGCGTGGTTATCGGATGAAGTGCAATACATGTCCGCGACCGAAGAAATGCGCCACACCGTGGCGCAGGCCAACGCGAACCTTGATGAAAACATGAAGTTCGTGAACGATCTGGTTTCAACGCCGGAAATCGGGCGACTACACGCTGTCGCCTTCTGAAAACGTTGATCTGATTGACGTTTCGCCCAAGCAGTTGGTGTCGGTTGCGGCATCGCTGATCCCGTTCCTTGAAAACGACGACGCCAACCGCGCCCTGATGGGATCGAACATGCAGCGTCAGGCCGTCCCATTGCTGCGCGCAGAAGCGCCGCTTGTCGGGACTGGCATCGAAGAAGTTGTCGCGCGGGATTCCGGTGCCGCCTATATGGCCAAACGTGGCGGCATCATCGACCAGGTCGATGCGTCGCGGATCGTGATCCGAGCCACCGAAGACCTTGAGTTGGGCGACGCGGGTGTGGACATCTACCGCATGCGCAAGTTCCAGCGCAGCAACCAGAACACCTGTATCAACCAGCGTCCGTTGGTCGAAGTGGGTGAGGTTGTTCAAAAAGGTCAGGTTATCGCTGACGGTCCATCGACCGACATGGGCGAGCTTGCCCTTGGCAAGAACGTGATGGTCGCGTTCATGCCTTGGAATGGCTACAACTACGAAGACTCCATCCTGATCTCCGAGCGTATCTCGCGTGATGACGTTTTCACGTCGATCCACATCGAAGAATTCGAGGTGGCTGCACGCGATACCAAACTTGGTCCAGAGGAAATCACCCGCGACATTCCAAACGTCGGTGAAGAAGCGCTGCGCAACCTCGACGAGGCGGGCATCGTGTACATCGGTGCGGACGTTGAGCCGGGCGATATCCTTGTGGGCAAGATCACACCAAAGGGCGAAAGCCCGATGACGCCAGAAGAAAAGCTGCTGCGCGCCATCTTTGGTGAAAAAGCATCTGACGTGCGCGATACGTCTTTGCGGGTCAAGCCGGGTGATTTCGGGACCGTTGTTGAAGTTCGCGTTTTCAACCGTCACGGCGTCGAAAAAGACGAACGTGCGCTCCAGATCGAGCGGGAAGAGGTCGAACGCCTTGCCCGTGACCGTGACGACGAGCTGGCGATCCTTGATCGCAACATCTATGCCCGTCTGCGCGAAATGATCCTGGGCAAGGTTGCTGTCAAAGGGCCTAAAGGCGTGAAGTCGAACAGCCAGATCACCGAAGAGCTGCTGGACGATCAACTGACCCGTGGTCAGTGGTGGCAGTTGGCCCTGGCCGACGAAGACGACGCGAAAATCGTCGAAGCCCTGAACGAGCAGTACGAGATCCAGAAGCGGACCTTGGATGCACGGTTCGAGGACAAGGTCGAGAAAGTACGTCGGGGCGATGATCTGCCTCCGGGCGTGATGAAGATGGTCAAAGTGTTCGTCGCGGTTAAGCGCAAGCTGCAACCGGGTGACAAGATGGCCGGTCGTCACGGCAACAAGGGTGTTATTTCCAAGGTTGTACCGATGGAAGACATGCCGTTCCTTGCGGACGGGACACCTGTCGACTTCTGTCTGAACCCGCTCGGTGTTCCGTCACGGATGAACGTTGGTCAGATCCTTGAAACCCACATGGGTTGGGCCGCACGTGGCTTGGGTATCAACATTGACGAGGCGCTTCAGGAATATAAGCGTTCCGGCGATCTGACACCTGTGCGCGATGCGATGAGCCACGCCTATGGTGATGATGTCTATGAAGAAGGCATCGCGGGCATGGACGAAGCGACACTTGTCGAAGCTGCGGGTCATGTGATCCACGGCGTGCCGATTGCCACGCCGGTTTTCGACGGTGCCAAGGAAGCCGATGTGAACGACAGCCTGCGCCGTGCAGGGTTCGACACCTCGGGTCAGTCCATCCTGTTCGATGGCCGTACGGGCGAACAATTCGCGCGCAAGGTCACAGTCGGGATGAAATACCTGCTGAAGCTGCACCACCTTGTCGATGACAAGATCCACGCACGCTCCACCGGTCCATACTCGCTGGTCACCCAGCAGCCATTGGGCGGTAAGGCGCAATTCGGGGGCCAGCGCTTTGGTGAGATGGAGGTCTGGGCACTGGAAGCCTACGGCGCTGCATACACCCTGCAGGAAATGCTGACCGTGAAATCGGACGACGTGGCGGGCCGTACAAAAGTGTACGAAAGCATCGTCAAGGGCGAGGACAACTTCGAGGCCGGTATCCCGGAATCGTTCAACGTTCTTGTCAAAGAAGTCCGGGGCCTCGGCCTGAACATGGAACTCCTGGATGCGGAGGAAGACGAGTGAGCAAAGCGCCGGGGTTTTTCAAAAACCCCGGACCGTTTTCTTTGAAAGAAAACGTCTCACTCCCTCCGCTTTCGAGACCAATCTAAGGATTTAAGATGAACCAGGAACTGACAAACAACCCGTTCAACCCCGTCGCGCCAATGAAGACGTTTGACGAAATCAAGGTCTCTCTGGCATCGCCAGAGCGTATCCTGTCGTGGTCGTTCGGTGAGATCAAGAAGCCCGAAACCATCAACTACCGCACGTTCAAGCCAGAGCGTGACGGTCTGTTCTGCGCACGTATCTTTGGCCCGATCAAGGATTACGAATGCCTGTGCGGCAAATACAAACGCATGAAATATCGCGGCGTTGTCTGCGAAAAATGCGGCGTTGAAGTCACACTGCAAAAGGTCCGTCGCGAGCGGATGGGCCATATCGAGCTTGCCTCGCCCGTTGCGCATATCTGGTTCCTCAAGTCGCTGCCCTCGCGGATCGGCCTGATGCTGGACATGACATTGCGCGATCTGGAACGTGTTTTGTACTTCGAAAACTATGTCGTGATCGAACCCGGTCTGACAGAACTCAGCTATGGTCAGATGATGACCGAAGAAGAGTTTATGGAAGCGCAAGACATCTATGGCATGGACGCGTTCACCGCGAACATTGGTGCTGAAGCCATCCGCGAAATGCTGGCAGCGATCGATCTGGAAGCCGAAGCAGACACACTGCGTGCGGATCTGAAAGAAGCCACAGGCGAGCTGAAGCCAAAGAAGATCATCAAGCGTCTCAAAGTCGTTGAATCCTTCCTCGAGTCCGGCAACCGTCCTGAATGGATGGTCATGACCGTTATTCCGGTTATCCCACCAGAATTGCGCCCACTGGTGCCGCTGGATGGGGGCCGCTTTGCGACGTCTGACCTGAACGACCTTTATCGTCGCGTAATCAACCGGAACAACCGTTTGAAGCGTCTGATCGAACTGCGTGCGCCCGACATCATCGTGCGGAACGAAAAGCGGATGTTGCAGGAATCCGTGGATGCGCTGTTCGACAACGGCCGTCGTGGCCGTGTGATCACGGGTGCAAACAAGCGTCCGCTGAAATCACTGTCCGACATGCTGAAAGGCAAGCAGGGTCGTTTCCGGCAGAACCTTTTGGGTAAGCGGGTCGACTTCTCGGGTCGTTCGGTCATTGTGACGGGTCCTGAACTGAAACTGCATCAGTGCGGTCTGCCGAAGAAGATGGCGCTCGAACTGTTCAAGCCGTTCATCTATTCGCGTCTTGAAGCCAAAGGTCTGTCGTCGACCGTCAAGCAAGCCAAGAAACTGGTCGAAAAGGAACGTCCCGAAGTTTGGGATATCCTGGATGAAGTCATCCGCGAACACCCTGTCATGCTGAACCGTGCGCCAACCCTGCACCGTCTTGGCATTCAGGCGTTCGAGCCGGTTCTGATCGAAGGTAAAGCGATCCAGCTTCACCCGTTGGTCTGTTCCGCCTTTAACGCCGACTTTGACGGCGACCAGATGGCCGTTCACGTGCCCCTCTCGCTGGAGGCCCAGCTTGAAGCACGCGTTCTGATGATGTCCACGAACAACGTTCTGTCGCCTGCAAACGGCGCACCGATCATTGTTCCGTCGCAGGATATGATCTTGGGGCTGTACTACACGACCCTTGAGCGTGAAGGCATGGTCGGCGAAGGCATGGTATTCGGGTCGGTTGACGAAGTGCAGCAGGCGCTGGATGCGGGTGCGATCCACCTCCACTCGAAGATCAAGGCGCGGATCAAGCAAATCGATGCCGAAGGTAACGAAGTGATGATGCGGTTCGACACCACGCCGGGCCGCGTGCGCCTTGGCGCGCTGTTGCCGCTGAACGCCAAAGCGCCGTTTGATCTGGTCAACCGTCTGCTGCGCAAGAAAGAGGTGCAGCAGGTCATCGATACAGTCTACCGCTATTGCGGCCAAAAGGAATCTGTCATCTTCTGTGACCAGATCATGACAATGGGTTTCCGCGAGGCCTTTAAGGCGGGCATTTCGTTTGGCAAGGATGACATGCTTATCCCCGAGACCAAGTGGACCCTGGTGGACGAAACACGCGATCAGGTCAAAGACTTTGAACAGCAGTATATGGACGGCCTGATCACTCAGGGTGAAAAGTACAACAAAGTTGTCGATGCGTGGTCAAAGTGTAACGACAAGGTCACCGATGCGATGATGGGTTCTATTTCGGCTGAACGCCGTGACGAATCCGGTGCGGTGATGGAGCCGAATTCGGTCTACATGATGGCCCACTCCGGTGCGCGTGGTTCGGTGACGCAGATGAAACAGCTGGGCGGGATGCGCGGTCTGATGGCGAAGCCGAATGGCGACATCATCGAAACACCGATCATCTCGAACTTTAAGGAAGGTCTGACCGTTCTGGAGTACTTCAACTCCACCCACGGTGCCCGTAAGGGTCTGTCGGATACCGCCTTGAAGACAGCGAACTCCGGTTATCTGACCCGTCGTCTGGTGGACGTGGCACAGGATTGCATCGTACGTATGCACGATTGTGGCACCGACATGGCGATCACAGCCGAAGCAGCCGTGAACGACGGGGAGGTTGTATCCTCGCTGGCGGAACGTCTGCTGGGCCGTGTTGCGGCTGATGATATCCTGCGCCCCGGTACCGAAGAAGTGCTGGTACCTGCGCAGACCATCATCGACGAACGTCTGGCGGACATCATCGACGAAGCTGCGGTACAGTCTGCACGCATCCGCAGCCCGCTGACATGTGAGGCCGAAGAGGGCGTCTGCGCCATGTGCTATGGTCGTGACCTTGCACGCGGTACGCTGGTGAACCAGGGTGAAGCTGTCGGCATCATCGCCGCCCAGTCCATCGGGGAACCCGGCACGCAGCTGACGATGCGGACCTTCCACATCGGTGGCGTTGCGCAAGGGGGCCAGCAGTCGTTCCTTGAGGCATCGCAATCAGGCAAGATCAAGTTCGACAATGCCTCGACCCTTGAAAACGCCGCAGGCGAGATCATGGTTATGGGCCGGAACATGAAGCTGTCGATCGTCGATGAAAACGGAGATGAACGCGCCAGCCACAAGGTCGGGTATGGTACAAAGCTGTTCGTCAAGGACGGCCAGACCATCGCGCGCGGCGACAAGCTGTTCGAATGGGATCCGTACACACTGCCGATCATCGCCGAGAAATCCGGTATGACCCGCTTTGTCGACCTTGTGTCTGGTATTGCGGTCAAGGATGAAACGGATGATGCGACAGGCATGACCCAGAAGATCGTGATCGACTGGCGTGCAGCCCCCAAAGGCAACGAGCTGAAACCAGAGGTTATTCTGGTGGATGCCGATGGTGAACCTGTACGCAACGATGCGGGCAACCCGGTTACCTATCCGATGTCCGTCGATGCCGTTCTGTCCGTCGAGGATCAGACTGAAGATCAAGGCCGGTGACATCATTGCGCGTATCCCGCGTGAAGGTGCCAAGACCAAGGACATCACCGGTGGTCTGCCACGTGTGGCCGAACTCTTTGAGGCACGTCGCCCCAAGGATCACGCCATCATCGCGGAAATCGACGGCTATGTGCGCTATGGCAAGGACTATAAGAACAAGCGCCGTATCTCGATTAAATCGTCCGAGGATCCGGATCACCGGGTTGAATACATGGTGCCCAAGGGCAAGCACATTCCGGTTGCGGAAGGTGATTTTGTCCAGAAGGGCGACTACATCATGGATGGCAACCCGGCACCGCACGACATCCTTGCGATCATGGGTGTAGAGGCTTTGGCCGACTACATGATCGACGAGGTGCAGGATGTTTATCGCCTGCAGGGTGTTAAGATCAACGACAAGCACATCGAAGTCATCGTGCGTCAGATGCTGCAGAAGTGGGAAATCCAGGACAGCGGCGATACCACGCTGCTGAAAGGCGAACACGTTGATAAGCAAGAGTTTGATCTGGCTTGCGAAAAGGCGATTTCCAAAGGCGGCCGTCCGGCAACGGGTGAACCGATCCTTTTGGGCATCACCAAGGCAAGCCTGCAAACCCGCAGCTTCATCTCGGCGGCGTCGTTCCAGGAAACCACACGCGTGCTGACCGAAGCTTCGGTTCAGGGCAAGCGCGACAAGCTGGTCGGCCTCAAGGAAAACGTCATCGTGGGCCGTCTGATCCCAGCCGGTACCGGTGGTGCGACCCAGCAGATGCGCAAGGTTGCGTTTGATCGCGACAATGTGGTGATCGAAGCGCGTCGTGAGGAAGCCGAAGCCGCTGCCCGTCTGGCAGCGCCCGAAGCGCCTGCCGATGACGTTGTCGGCGGCGACGTGTTCAGCACCCCTGTTGGCGATGACGAAAGCCGCAACTGATTGGTGACCTGATCTGAAAATCAAGGGCCCCCGCCGAGAGATCGGCGGGGGTTTTTTTTATGGGTTGTCCGCACACCCAGTCGGTCAGCTTTGCGGATGAAGCTGTTTTTCCAACGCATATTACCGTCTCGACGGGGCCGCGTGTTTGCACCGTCCTGTCCCGCCGGTTGTAGGCCGCTGGTTTCAGCAAAACCCAACACTCATGCAAGTTTTGAGAGAGGGGGGCCAACGCAACCCCCATCAGGGTCGCGGCAAGTTTCTAGCGCAACCAGCGTTGACCAGGGGCACGGCGATAGGCAAGGGGTCGGGTGTGGCGGGGCATGTTGACGATCCGAGAAACTCAGCCAGCTGCTTTGATTGATCCCGCGCGCCTGTCGTTTGTCAGGAATATGGTCTGGTTATTCCGTTCTCTCTGGGGCAAACATCTGGTGGAAATCTGTTTGCTGAAAGTCACACCATGTCGCCAAATCTGATCGGGGCCTTGTTCATGATGGGGTCAATGGCGGCGTTCACGTTGAATGATACGATGACCAAGACGACGGGTGGTGACGTGCCGTTGTTTCAGCTTCTGTTCCTGCGGGGGCTGATTTCGATCTCATTGATACTTGTCTTGTGGGGCCGGTTGGGCCCGATGCACTTGCGGCTAAGCTTCAGGGACTGGAAGCTTGTTGCGATCCGTTCCGGGGCCGAGGTCGGGGCCAGTTTTTTCTTTGTAACGGCCTTGTTCCATATGCCGCTTGCCAATCTAAGCGCGATTTTGCAGTCGTTGCCGTTGACGGTGACTTTGGGTGCCGCATTGGTGTACCGTGAGGCTGTCGGGTGGAAGCGTCTTTCCGCGATCCTTGTTGGCTTTATCGGCGTGATGATGATCGTCAAGCCGGGCACGGACGGGTTTGATATCTGGTCGGTTTATGCGCTGGTCGCTGTGCTTTTTGTCACGATCCGCGATTTGAGCACGCGCCGGCTGTCAAAGGCCGTCCCCTCCATGACTGTGACGCTGGCTGCGGTGCTGTCGGTGACGACAT
The DNA here is from genome assembly GCA_963728645.1 of uncultured Alphaproteobacteria bacterium. Taxonomy (GTDB): domain Bacteria; phylum Pseudomonadota; class Alphaproteobacteria; order Rhodobacterales; family Rhodobacteraceae; genus Sulfitobacter. The sequence continues at coordinate 60,025 of CAVSLU010000007.1, forward strand.
TTTCGGCATTCGCACAGTTGGCGACGCCTTGGGCACCCGTGTCGGGCACGCATTGGACAGCGATCGGAGCGGCGGCCGTTTTTGTGCTGATCGGCTATTACCTGAGCGTCCAGACCATGCGGGTTGGCGATGTTTCGTTCATTGCGCCGTTCCGCTATACTGGGCTGATCTGGGCCCTGATATTGGGGTGGTTCGTCTTTGGTGATTGGCCCTTACCCTCGACCCTTGCGGGAGCGGGGATCGTGGCGGCGACCGGGCTTTTCACACTTTACCGCGAGCGCAAGGTCAGCAAAACCACGAAAATACCGCGTCCGTTGCCGCCACTTTAGGGCGCACTGAAAGCCGTGCGCACGACGTTGATGTCGATCGCAAACCTATCCCGGAACAGGGTGATTTCTTGATCGGTCAGAGGGTGCAGTTCAATCTGGGCCGCATTCTTTTGGCGCGAGTCGTTGAACCCGTTGTGGCCCCGGACATACATCGCCTTGTCGGGAAAGGTGATCGACGGCATAAAACGATGTATCTTGTCATGGGCAAAATTCATGATCGTCAGCGGGCACCGTCCCCGCACGAACATCGCCAGCGCGGCGGTATAGTAGGGGCGGAAACTGGGCGTCGCGCGGATGCCGTCCGCGCCAAACTGGGCGACAAAGCCCTTGTTCCAATCCAGAGCCACGCTTTTGTGCTGGACCAGCAAGGGGGCGCAATCATCCACCGTCTTTCGGAGACGCGCGATGAAATCGACGCTGACGGCATCATCGTCATCAAAACGGAATTGTACGCAAGGTTCCGCCGGATTTTGACGCGCAGCATTCAGCACGTCTTTCATCACCTCGCGGTGGGGGCGCGGGGGTTCTTGGACGATGCGGGCCTGTCTGAGCGGGGCAATCAACGCCTTTAATCGATCAAGGTGGATCTGCGGCATCGCATCGCCAACAAGGATCACCAGATCGAAATCGGGGTCGGTCTGCGCCATAAGGCAGGGCAAGGCAACCGTTTCAAACAGCCTGAATCGTTCTTGCAGGCGGACGGAATCAAAAAGATACGCCATCCGATCTTCGGGGGTGTCATGGCCGACCTGAAACCCGCCAAGCGCAGGATAGGAAAAGCGGCAAAGGCCGATGATCTGCATGGGAAAAGATCCTTGAAAGGTCAGTAATTTAAAGGCAAATATGCAGGGTCGGTGCCGCGCATTGCAAGCGGCATTTGGACATTCACGCGTATCCTTGCCAGATCGGCGGGGCGGTGTTGACAGCGGTTGCGCAACTGCCTATACGCGCCCTATCTCGGTTGCGGGGGTCGCCCCGCCTTGCCGACATCATACTAACTGTGGTCACGATCCGGTCTAATGCTGACTCGATCCTCTGTTACCCCACCGCCTCGTTTTCCTCGGTACGGGAACGCTGCGGTGATTTTGCTTTGCGCATCACGCGTGGAACGGATGACAGCTTTGCGGACGCGTGAAGGGGCCTGAATTTAAACCGCACTGGGGTCCGCCCCGATGCACCACTTATGTGAGCTAAACGGGGATAATACCGGAATGCCAACGATCCAGCAGCTGATCCGCAAACCGCGCCAGCCTAAAATCAAACGTTCGAAATCAATGCACCTGCAGGAATGCCCGCAAAAGCGCGGCGTCTGCACACGCGTCTATACAACCACACCTAAGAAGCCGAACTCGGCCATGCGTAAGGTTGCCAAGGTGCGCCTGACCAACGGTTTTGAGGTTATCAGCTATATTCCGGGTGAATCGCACAACCTTCAGGAACACTCGGTTGTTCTGATCCGCGGCGGCCGTGTAAAAGACCTTCCCGGTGTGCGTTACCACATCCTGCGCGGTGTTCTGGATACCCAAGGCGTCAAGGACCGTAAGCAGCGCCGCTCCAAGTATGGTGCGAAGAAGCCAAAATAATTCGGGTAGGTTTTGGGCGCTGGTTCAAGCCGCGCCCGATGCCGTCCAGCATACTTTCCCCAAAGGGGATGAGCTGGGGGTGACAGGGGCAGATGATGCAAGGCGCATCAAAGCCGCAGAAAATCCCCGGCGCGAGAACATTAGGAGCCTTAAATGTCACGTCGTCACGCCGCTGAAAAACGCGAAGTCCTGCCAGATGCCAAGTATGGCGATCTGGTCCTTACCAAATTCATGAACAACCTGATGATCGACGGTAAAAAGTCGGTCGCAGAGCGTATCGTTTACAACGCGATGACCCGCGTTGAAGACAAGATCAAACGCGCACCCATCGAAGTTTTCCACGAAGCACTGGACAACATCAAGCCATCCGTCGAAGTGCGTTCGCGCCGCGTCGGTGGTGCGACCTATCAGGTGCCCGTTGAGGTTCGTCCCGAGCGCCGCGAAGCGCTGGCGATCCGCTGGTTGATCAAGGCGTCGCGGTCGCGCAACGAGAACACAATGGAAGAACGCCTTGCCGGCGAGCTTTTGGATGCTGTTCAATCGCGCGGTACTGCGGTCAAGAAGCGCGAAGATACGCACAAGATGGCCGACGCGAACAAAGCGTTCAGCCACTATCGCTGGTAATCAGGGCGGCATAATTCGCCCCCGTCGCGTCCCACCCAGGGGCGCGATTTATCCGTTTCAGAAATATTCGAGGAAGCAGCCCCATGGCACGCGACTATCCGCTCTCACGCTACCGTAACTTCGGCATCATGGCCCATATCGACGCAGGTAAGACCACCTGCTCCGAACGGATCCTGTTTTACACCGGCAAATCCCACAACATCGGTGAGGTGCACGATGGTGCAGCCACGATGGACTGGATGGAGCAGGAGCAGGAACGCGGGATCACCATCACGTCCGCTGCGACAACCACCTTCTGGCAGCGCCAGGAAGAACCAACAGCCGATGCCACATCTGATACAAAGTACCGGATGAACATCATCGACACCCCCGGACACGTTGACTTTACCATTGAAGTCGAACGTTCGCTGGCCGTTCTTGATGGCGCGGTTGCCGTTCTGGACGCCAACGCCGGTGTTGAACCTCAGACCGAAACGGTTTGGCGTCAGGCCGACCGTTACAAGGTTCCACGGATCGTTTTCGTCAACAAGATGGACAAGATCGGCGCTGATTTCTTCAACTGTGTGAAGATGATCAAGGACCGTACCGGTGCGACCCCGGCACCGATCCAGATCCCAATCGGTGCTGAAACCGAGCTGGAAGGCATGATCGACCTTGTGACCATGAAAGAATGGGTCTGGGCCGGCGAAGATCTGGGTGCAAGCTGGGAACAGCGCGACATCCGTGACAGCCTGAAAGATCTGGCCGACGAATGGCGCGCCAACCTCATCGAGACCGCGGTCGAGATGGACGACGAAGCCATGGAAAACTATCTCATGGACGGGGCAGAGCCTGACGTGGACACACTGCGCGCGCTGATCCGCAAGGGTACGCTGGCGATCAAGTTCATCCCGATCCTGTGTGGTTCCGCGTTCAAGAACAAGGGCGTCCAGCCGCTGTTGAACGCTGTTATCGACTATCTCCCATCCCCGATGGATGTTGTCGATTACATGGGCTTCAAACCAGGTGACGAAACAGAAACACGTAATATCCCGCGCCGTGCGGACGATGACATGGCGTTCTCTGGGCTTGCGTTCAAAATCATGAACGACCCCTTCGTTGGGTCGTTGACCTTCACGCGCATCTATTCCGGCAAGTTGAACAAGGGCGATACGCTTTTGAACTCGACCAAAGGCAAGAAAGAGCGCGTAGGTCGGATGATGATGATGCACTCGAACGATCGTGAAGAAATTCAGGAAGCGTTTTCGGGCGACATCATCGCGCTGGCCGGTCTGAAAGACACAACCACAGGTGACACGCTTTGTGCTGTCAATGATCCTGTGGTTCTGGAAACGATGACCTTCCCGGATCCAGTAATCGAGATCGCGGTAGAGCCGAAGACAAAAGCGGACCAGGAAAAAATGTCCGCTGGTCTGGCCCGTCTGGCAGCCGAAGATCCATCCTTCCGTGTTGAGACCGACATCGAATCCGGTCAGACGATCATGAAGGGCATGGGCGAACTTCACCTCGACATTCTGGTGGACCGTCTGAAGCGCGAATTCAAGGTTGAGGCGAACATCGGTGCCCCACAAGTGGCATACCGTGAGACCGTCAGCCGCGAAGCTGAAATCGTATACACCCACAAGAAGCAGTCGGGTGGTTCGGGTCAGTTCGCCGAAGTCAAGATGATCATCTCCCCAACCGAGCCGGGCGAAGGCTATTCCTTCGAATCGCGCGTTGTTGGTGGTTCGGTGCCAAAGGAATACATCCCGGGTGTTGAAAAGGGTATCCGGTCGGTCATGGACTCCGGTCCTTTGGCGGGTTTCCCGGTCATCGACTTCAAGGTTGCGCTGATCGAAGGCAAATACCACGACGTTGACTCCAGCGTTCTGGCGTTCGAAATCGCGGCCCGCATGGGGATGCGTGAAGGCATGAAGAAAGCGGGCGCGAAGCTTCTTGAGCCGATCATGAAGGTCGAAGTTGTCACACCTGAAGACTATACAGGCGGCATCATCGGCGATCTGACATCGCGTCGGGGTCAGGTTCAGGGGCAGGATACGCGCGGCAACGCCATCGCGATCGATGCTCAGGTGCCTTTGGCGAACATGTTCGGCTACATCAACACATTGCGGTCAATGTCGTCGGGCCGTGCGAACTTTACCATGCAGTTCTCGCATTACGAAGCCGTTCCGCAGAACATCTCGGACGAGATTCAGGCCAAATTCGCATAAAAATCGGTGCGTGGGAAACCACGCACCCTACCAACCGTAGGGTGTGTGCAGTGCACGCACCGTTCTGAAAAAATACAAAGGAGGCCATCATGGCTAAGGCAAAGTTTGAACGTAATAAACCACACGTTAACATCGGCACGATCGGTCACGTTGACCACGGCAAGACGACGTTGACGGCGGCGATCACCAAGTATTTCGGCGACTTCCGCGCCTATGACCAGATCGACGGCGCGCCCGAAGAAAAGGCACGCGGTATCACCATTTCGACAGCCCACGTCGAGTATGAGACCGAAGCACGTCACTACGCCCACGTCGACTGCCCCGGCCACGCCGACTATGTGAAGAACATGATCACCGGTGCGGCGCAGATGGACGGCGCGATCCTGGTTGTGAACGCAGCCGACGGCCCGATGCCACAGACGCGCGAGCACATCCTGCTGGGCCGTCAGGTTGGCATCCCGACGATGGTTGTCTACATGAACAAGGTTGACCAGGTCGACGACGAAGAACTGCTGGAACTGGTGGAAATGGAAATCCGCGAGCTGCTGTCCTCGTACGAGTACCCCGGCGACGACATGCCCGTCATCCCCGGTTCGGCTCTGCACGCGATGAACGGCACGCAGCCTGAAATCGGCGAAGAATCGATCCGCAAGCTGATGGCCGCGGTTGACGAATACATCCCCACACCAGCACGTGCGGTTGACCAGCCGTTCCTGATGCCTGTGGAAGACGTGTTCTCGATCTCGGGTCGTGGTACTGTTGTGACCGGCCGTGTTGAGCGTGGCGTGATCAACGTGGGCGACGAAATTGAAATCGTCGGCATCCGCGACACCAAGAAAACCACCTGCACAGGCGTTGAAATGTTCCGCAAACTGCTGGATCGCGGTGAAGCGGGCGACAACATCGGTGCGCTGCTGCGCGGTATCGACCGTGAAGGCGTTGAGCGCGGCCAGGTTCTGTGCAAGCCCGGTTCGGTCAAGCCACACACCAAGTTCACAGCCGAAGCGTACATCCTGACCAAGGAAGAGGGTGGCCGTCACACGCCGTTCTTTGCGAACTACCGTCCACAGTTCTACTTCCGGACAACAGACGTCACCGGCACCGTTCAGCTGCCCGAAGGCACTGAAATGGTTATGCCCGGCGACAACCTGCAGTTCGACGTCGAGCTGATCGCCCCCATCGCGATGGAAGACGGTCTGCGCTTTGCGATCCGCGAAGGCGGCCGCACCGTTGGCGCGGGCGTTGTGTCCAAGATCAACGAATAATCGCCACGGTCCCATTTGGGCCTTCAACGGTTAAGAAATGCTCAAAGGCCTCCCCAAAAGGGGGGCCTTTTTGCGTTGAGGGGGGGGCGTGCCCTCTTCTATAGCGTGTCGCGTCCAATCGGATTCATACCTCTTCAAACCACGCGTTCGAGCGTATGCGAGAGGCAGCTTGTTCTGAATTCGATTGCGAGCGACACGTTCTAAGAAGTTGCCGCCTCGGGCGCTGTCGTTTTTTGCAGATCAATGACACGGTGTGCGACCATGCCGGCAAACCACATCGACATCAATGCGACCCATGCGGTAAGCGCGAAGGTGGACGCGCCCGTAACGCCTGCGCCGATGGTGCAGCCGCCCGCAGTCATCGCCCCGAACCCCATCAGCCCGGCACCAAGCAGGTATCGCTGCATCGACCGCGCACCATCCCAACCCTGCCACTTCAGCCTGCTTGAGAGCATGGCGGATACGAACGCGCCAATGGCCACGCCGGGGATAAGGCCGACATCGAACTTGAGCTGTGAATGTGCGGAAAGAAGATACATCAGCGTATCCGCCGACGGGCCGGAAAAAGTGAGGCTGCCCACAGCCACGGGATCAAAGCTGATCTGTGCCAGGCTGTAGGTCAGAAACCATCCGGCAGCGACCGCAAAGCCGACACCGCAGCCGAACAGAAGCGTCACCCCGGACACCCGGTTCTTGCGGGCAATTGCCAGCGCCAAGATGGCGAAGGCTACCCCGATGGCAATGCCGCTTCCGTCAGGCAGGTTCAGCCGCCACAATATGTTGGGGTTCGGCCCATTCGTGATCCATTGCCCCGAAATTGCGTCGCGCAAGGGCGACAATGCACCTTCAAGGCTCATCTGGGCAACGACTGCAAAGACCAGTCCCGACAGGATCGCGCGCAGGTTGCCGGTGGACCCCAGAACCAGCAGCCGCCCCGGACATCCCCGCGCCAAAATCATCCCGACGCCAAAGATCAGCCCGCCGATGATCGCGCCCGATAGGGTGCCGGGCGAGGCAAGCCAGCGGCTGGTTCCAAGGTCAATCACCCCGCTCGCATTCATGCCTTGGGTCCAGAGCAAACCTGTTGAAAAGGTCAGTAACCAGACAGCCATGCGGGGGCCAAACGTGACCTGGGCGACCTCGACGGCCGCGGCGCGCAGACAAAAGCGGCTTTGCTCGGCCGAAACACCGAAAATAATGCCGGTGGCGATTCCGGCCAGCGCGGCCACTACCGGCTCACCCAACACATCAAAGAAATAGACCAGATCCATGTCGCCCTCCATTCAACAGGGGTTATCGGCGGCATTTGCGCATGCTACATTGATCTAGGTCATATTCATTGGCATCTGCGACACCCTTTCGGGGCTGATGCGCGGATCGTTGCGCCGATTTCGGGCATTGATCAAGCATTGTTCGGGCATTGGGGAGGTGCTGACGCAATTGCCCCCTTGCGCCATAACGCAACTCGACCTATAGAGCGCAAGTCTCAACGGGGTGCGTTTTTACGTGCCCCGTTTGATTTACGACAAAACGCAATGAAGGGCCGTGATGAGGCGTCTCTTCCTCTTCGTTTCTACCTCCCAATGAGGGATGATGACATATGGCACAAAGCCAAAACATCCGCATCCGGCTGAAGGCGTTTGATTATCGTGTGTTGGATGCGTCCACACAAGAGATCGTCAACACGGCCAAGCGTACCGGTGCATCTGTTCGCGGCCCAATTCCGCTGCCGAACAAGATCGAAAAATTCACAGTTCTGCGTGGCCCCCACGTCGACAAGAAATCCCGTGACCAGTTCGAAATCCGCACGCACAAGCGCCTGCTGGATATCGTTGATCCGACCCCCCAGACCGTGGACGCGCTGATGAAGCTCGACCTGGCCGCTGGTGTGGACGTCGAGATCAAGCTGCAATCATAAGCGTAGGAGGGTAATTTATGTTGCGCTCAGGCGTTATAGCAAAAAAAGTCGGCATGACCCGCTTGTTCATGGAAGATGGTAAGCAGATCCCTGTGACCGTTCTTCAGTTGGACAAGCTTCAGGTTGTCGCACAGCGTACCCCCGAAAAGGATGGCTACACAGCCGTTCAGCTTGGTGCAGGTACAGCCAAGGTCAAGCGTACATCGCAGGCCATGCGCGGTCACTTTGCTGCGGCAAAGGTTGAACCAAAGCGCAAGGTTGCGGAGTTCCGCGTCGACCCCGAAGCCATGTTGAATGTTGGCGAGGAAATCATCGCCGACCATTACTTTGCAGGTCAGTATGTTGACGTTGCAGGCACTTCCATCGGTAAAGGTTTTGCCGGTGCGATGAAGCGCCACAACTTTGGCGGCTTGCGCGCGACGCACGGTGTTTCCGTGTCGCACCGTTCGCACGGTTCCACCGGTCAGTGTCAGGATCCGGGCAAGGTTTTCAAAGGCAAGAAAATGGCCGGTCACATGGGTTCCGCCCGCGTGACAACCCAGAACCTTGAAGTTGTCAAAACCGACAGCGTTCGTGGTCTGATCATGGTCAAAGGTGCCGTTCCCGGTTCCAAAGGCGGTTGGGTTACAGTCAAGGACGCGGTCAAAAAGCCGTTCCCGGACAGCGCGATCCTGCCTGCCGCTCTGCGCTCTGCCGCAGAAGAAGCACAAAAAGCCGCTGAAGAAGCCGCCGCAGCAGCCGCTGCAGAGGCCGAAGCAGAAGCAAAGCGCTTGGCAGAAGAGCAGGCCGCTCAGGAAGCTGCCGCACTGGCAGAAGCCGAAGCGTCCATTGATGCGGACAAGGACGAAGCTGGCGATCAAAGCGAGACTTTGGACGAGACCAAGAAGGAAGGTGACGAATGAAACTTGATGTCATCAAACTCGACGGCGGCAAGAGCGGCTCGGTAGATCTGGACGAGGCCCTGTTCGGCCTTGAGCCACGCGCCGACATCCTGCACCGCGTCGTCCGCTGGCAGCGTAACAACGCGCAGCAAGGTACGCACAAGGTCAAGACACGGTCCGAGGTCAGCTATTCGACCAAGAAGATCTATCGCCAGAAGGGCACCGGCGGCGCACGCCACGGCGCACGTTCTGCACCGATCTTCCGGTCGGGTGGTATCTACAAGGGGCCAACCCCACGTAGCCACGGCCACGAACTGACCAAGAAGTTCCGCAAGCTGGGTCTGCGCCACGCTTTGTCCTCCAAGGCAAAGACAGGCAACCTGGTCATCATCGACGATGTCACATCGGATGGTAAAACCGCCGCCCTGGCCAAGCAGGTCAAGAACCTGGGCTGGAAGCGCGCGTTGATCATCGACGGCGCGTCCGTGAACGAGAACTTCATGCAAGCCGCGCGCAACATCGAGGGGCTGGATGTCCTGCCGTCGATGGGTGCAAACGTCTATGATATCCTCAAGCGTGATACACTCGTGATCACCAAAGCGGGGATCGAAGCACTGGAGGCCCGTTTGAAATGAGCGCCAAGCACGAACATTACGATGTGATCCGCAAGCCGATCATCACCGAGAAGGCAACAATGGCGTCCGAAAGCAACGCCGTGGTTTTCGAAGTGGCGATGGACAGCAACAAGCCGATGATCAAGGAAGCTGTTGAAGCTCTCTTTGGGGTCAAGGTGAAGGCCGTGAACACGACCATCACCAAAGGCAAAGCCAAGCGTTTCCGGGGCCAGATGGGCCGCCGCAAGGACGTGAAGAAGGCTTATGTCACGCTCGAAGAGGGTAACACCATTGACGTATCCACCGGGCTGTAAGCACCCCGGCTGAAGACTTGGAAAGGCCCCCCGCCATACAGCGGGGGGCCTTTTGCGTTTGGGGCAAGCCGCGCTTGGGCAGGGCGCTACGCATGTGCCGCATGGAACAAGGCCTGTGCTGGCGCGTTGGCACGGTATTGAAACTCACGTTTCGGTGAGCCTGTGACCGGCGCGCCGCCTGCGTTTTCATGAAAGGTACTGTTCATGCCCAAGCCCGACGCCCTGTCTATCGACCCCAACTCAGCCCGCGCCAAACTGCTGTCCGAGGTTAACCCCGACGACTTTTCCTGGGCTATCCCCATCATGCGGGCGGGCTATGCGGGGCGGGGGCTGGTGTATCTTGTGGTGGCGGGCATATCGCTTTGGTCGCTTTTCCAGGGCGGGCAAGCCGAGGGAACGAAAAGCGCGATGCAGTCTTTGGATGGCCCTTTCGGAACAATCGTAGTCGCGCTGATCGCTGCGGGCATGTTTGCCTATGCGATTTGGAGGGTGGTTGACAGCTTTTGGGACCTTGAGGCGTATGGCAACGATGCCGAGGGAATGGTCGCGCGCACAGGCATGCTGGTGACGGGCCTGATCCACGCGGGCATAGGGGTGTTGGCGATCACTGCGTTGGGTGTGGTGTCATCGTCAGGATCGGGGGGTAAATCGGTCTTGTCGGACGCGCTGCAAACCACTGCGGGCGTCTGGATCGTGGGATGCGCAGGCGCGCTGACGGTCGCGACTGGTTTTTATTACGTCTACAAGGCAAAGACCCAATCTTACCGTAGCCATTTGCAGGCCAACCATTTCACGCTGCATTGGAATGCGCTTTTGCGCATCGGCCTTGCAGCCCAGGGGATCACTGTTGCGATCATCGGTGGGCTGATCATCTATGCCGCGCTTCAATCCAGCGCGTCTGAGGCCGGGGGTGTCGGGTCTGCGTTCGAGTGGCTGAACCAACAGGCATATGGTCAGGTTCTGGTGACACTTCTGTGTTGTGGTCTGCTGGGGTTTTCGCTGTTTTGCTTTGTAAATGCCGCGTATCGGATTATTCCGAAGGCGTCTGACAATTCAGTGCAAAGCGTTGCATCCAAGGTAAAGTAAAAGGCGTCTTGGCTAGGGCGTGGTGTGGACAGTCTGGCGGCAGCCTTTATCCGGGGGCGCGGATCCGGCCAAAAGCCGCGTCAGCTTTGGGAATATACGCACCACCACTTGACCCTCTTGCTATCCTCCCCTAAACGACCCCATCGGCAGCGCCCCGGATTCGTCCGGGGCCACGTCGTTTTGCGGTTTGGTGGGTTTCACCCACCCTACGCAGTCAGGCAAAGGGGTTCTTTGTCAGACGTCTAACATTGGGGACCTTCGGGGCCCTATAACCATCGCCGCCCCGTCAAGGGTGGCGCACAAGCAAAACGGAAGACAGAAAACATGGCACTCAAGTCGTATAAACCGACGACGCCAGGCCAGCGTGGGCTGGTACTGATCGACCGTTCGGAGCTTTGGAAAGGTCGCCCTGTAAAGGCCCTCACAGAGGGTCTTAGCAAGCACGGCGGACGGAACAACACCGGACGGATCACAATGCGTCGCAAGGGTGGTGGTGCAAAGCGCCTCTACCGCATCGTCGATTTCAAGCGCAACAAGCTGGACATGTCCGCGGTTGTCGCACGGATCGAATATGACCCCAACCGGACTGCGTTTATCGCATTGATCCAGTACGAAGATGGCGAGCAGGCGTATATCCTGGCACCGCAGCGTATTGCTGTTGGCGACAAGGTTATTGCCTCGGCCAAAGCCGATATCAAGCCAGGTAACGCGATGCCATTCTCGGGCATGCCTATCGGTACGATCATCCACAACATCGAGATGAAGCCAGGCAAGGGCGGTCAGATCGCACGCGCCGCCGGTACCTACGCACAGTTCGTAGGCCGTGATGGTGGATATGCTCAGATCCGTTTGTCGTCTGGCGAACTGCGTCTGGTGCGTCAGGAATGTATGGCCACCGTTGGTGCCGTATCGAACCCTGACAACTCCAACCAGAACTACGGTAAAGCGGGCCGCATGCGTCACAAGGGCATCCGCCCGTCTGTGCGTGGTGTTGTCATGAACCCGATCGACCACCCACATGGTGGTGGTGAAGGCCGGACATCGGGTGGTCGTCACCCTGTTACGCCTTGGGGCAAGCCGACTAAGGGTGCCAAAACCCGGAACAAGAACAAAGCGTCCAGCAAGTTGATCTTGCGCACACGGCACGCCAAGAAGAAGGGGCGTTAATAGATGTCTCGTTCAGTATGGAAAGGTCCTTTTGTCGACTCTTATGTCCTCAAGAAGGCCGAAGCCTCCCGCGAAAGCGGTCGCAGCGAAGTGATCAAGATCTGGTCGCGCCGTTCAACGATCCTGCCACAGTTTGTTGGCCTGACGTTTGGCGTGTACAACGGTCACAAGCATATCCCAGTTAACGTCAGCGAAGAGATGATCGGTCAGAAGTTTGGTGAATATTCGCCAACACGGACCTATTATGGTCACGCAGCCGACAAAAAAGCGAAGCGGAAATAAGCCATGAGCAAGGATAAAAATCCCCGCCGCGTGGCCGACAACGAAGCCCGTGCAAAACTGCGCATGCTTCGCACAAGCCCGCAGAAACTGAACCTCGTCGCCGCGTTGATCCGTGGCAAGAAGGTGGACAAGGCCCTGACGGACCTGACCTTCTCGAAAAAGCGGATCGCACAGGACGTGAAGAAATGCCTTCAGTCCGCCATCGCGAACGGCGAAAATAACCACAACCTTGACGTGGATGAACTGATTGTTGCCGAAGCCTATGTCGGCAAGAACCTGATCATGAAGCGCGGTCGCCCACGGGCACGTGGCCGTTTCGGCAAGATCATCAAGCCGTTTTCGGAAATCACGATCGTCGTGCGTCAAGTTGAGGAGCAAGCATAATGGGTAATAAAGTAAACCCGATCGGTATGCGTCTGCAGGTCAACCGGACCTGGGACAGCCGCTGGTACGCCGATACCAAGGATTACGGTGATCTTCTTCTGGAAGACCTCGCGATCCGCAAGTTCATCAAGAAAGAATGCGCTCAGGCCGGTATCGCCCGTGTGATCATCGAACGCCCGCACAAGAAGTGCCGCGTGACGATCCACACAGCACGTCCCGGTGTGATCATTGGCAAGAAGGGTGCGGACATTGAAGGTCTGCGCCAGAAGATCGCCAAGATCACCAAATCTGACCTGCACCTCAACATCGTTGAAGTGCGCAAGCCAGAGCTGGATGCGGCCCTTGTTGGTGAATCCATCGCACAGCAGCTGGAACGCCGGGTATCATTCCGTCGTGCCATGAAGCGTGCGGTACAGAACGCCATGCGTATGGGTGCCCTTGGTATCCGTGTGAACGTTGCCGGTCGTCTGGGCGGTGCAGAAATCGCGCGTACCGAATGGTACCGTGAAGGCCGCGTGCCGCTGCACACTCTGCGCGCTGACATCGATTACGCGCATGTTGAAGCGACAACCGCTTACGGCATCATCGGGATCAAGACCTGGATCTTCAAAGGCGAGATCATGGAACATGACCCGGCGGCACGTGATCGCAAGGCGCAAGAAATGCAAGACGGTCCAGCACCACGCGGTGCCGGCGGTCGGCGTTAAGGGGGAATGACAGATGCTACAACCAAAGCGTACTAAATTCCGCAAGCAGCACAAAGGCAAGATCAAGGGTCTGGCAAAGGGCGGGTCTGACCTGAACTTTGGCACATTCGGCCTGAAGGCGCTGGAGCCTGAGCGTGTTACAGCGCGTCAGATCGAAGCTGCACGTCGTGCCATGACGCGCCACATGAAGCGTCAGGGCCGTGTCTGGATCCGGATTTTCCCGGATCTGCCAGTCACATCGAAGCCTACCGAAGTCCGTATGGGTAAAGGTAAAGGTTCCGTTGATTACTGGGCATGCCGCGTCAAGCCGGGCCGTGTGATGTTCGAAATCGACGGTGTCGGTGAAGATATCGCGCACGAAGCGCTGCGTCTGGCCGCAATGAAGCTTCCGATCAAAACACGCGTCGTGGTCCGCGAGGACTGGTAATCGGCCCATCGGCTTAGGCCTTGGGTATTGAAAGGCGGTAGAAATGGAAAAGCCCCTGCTGAGTGATCAGCGGGGGCTTTTTTATGGCAAGCGCGATTGAAGAAGGGTGCATTGCCTTTCTGGCCGGTCGCTTCATGCTGGCTTAGATGACGTCTTTTGAATAGCGTGCGGACAACTACAACGTTGTCAAAGGACTATCCCATGAAGCACGTTCCCAAGCCCAACACCGACGAAGATCTTATCAAGCAATTCCTTGAAAAAGGGGGCAGCATCAAGAAGGGCAAAACCAAACCGATGCCGGATGATTTAGGCCTGAGCAACAACCAGTGGGGCAACAAGCTGACCAAAGAGGAAAAGGCAGCGGTCAAGGCAGGCGAAGAGGCCCGCAAGGCTGAGAAATCGAAGAAAAGGTAACTCAAACTGCAAAGAACAGATCGTTTTCCGTCTTTGTTGCCTGCGGTCCGCGCGTGTGTTTGGGACTTATGGATGGAACCGTGATCCAGTTCGTGCGTTAGCCCCCCGATATCAAACCTCGAATAGATTTGATCCGGGAAGGGATTTCAAAATGGCGCAAGATACAGGGACATCATGGGACGGGAAAATGTTGGGGCTTGTGGTGGTCGCGATTTTCGGATGGGGCGCCGCCGTTTATTTTTACAGCAATCAGGCCCGGCTTGAAGACCGGACCACCGCGACGATTTCAAGTCTTCGGTCCGACATCACTGCGCGCGAGGAGGCATCTGGCACCCTTGACGAGATGCAGTCGAACATCGACAGCCTGCGCCCCGAGCTTGAGGATTTGCAAAAGCAGCGGGACACCGCGCAGTCGGAGATCGATACCCTGACGCCGCAGGTTGACCAGTTGAAAACCCAGCAGTCCGATATTGAAGCCGACCTTCAGGAGAAGCAGGCGCAATCGGCCCAGATGGAAAAAGACGTGGCGGCAATGCGCGAGGAAATTGGCAGCTTTGAAAGCCGCAAATCCAATCTGCAAACGCAGGTTGAAGAGCAAAGCCAAGAGCTGAATGACATAAATGCCCGCGTTGAAGAGGCGCGATCCCGCGAGGCAGAGGTGCAAGACACCTTGGCATCGTTGACGGATGACAGTGCCCGCGTTGCCGAAGATGTGTCTGCGTCCGAGGCAAAGGTTCAGGAATTGACACGAACAGCAGACCAAACTGAACAGTCAAGTCGCGCAAATGACGAGCGATCTGAATGACATGCAGGCTGAACAAGCATCGCTTGAGACGTCCATCGCTTCGATGAAGGAAAACCGTGAAAATCTGAAAACCGATATCAAGATGCACAAGCGCAACGCGACGAGATGCAGAAGCTCGTGACCGAGTTGACCAGGAACGTCGAGCAACGTTCAAACCAGTTGGTCGAGATTGAGGAACGCATCACCCAGGCCCAGCAAGAAAACAGCAAGGCGATGAGCAGCAGTCGAACGATGCTGCGGCGGCATCCGATAGCAGTTCGAACGACAATGGCGAGATGTCGACAGGATCAGGTCAGTCAGACGCTGCAGCATTCAAGCGGCTTAGCGGGGCAATCGCAGGGAAGTGAAAGCAAACCGGATGAACAGCCTGATGCTGTGAACTCATCTGCGCAGAAGCAAGGCGACATGCCGGCACCTGAAGGAACGCAGCCCGAGGGTCAGGAACAAACCGAAAGCACCGATAGCAATCAGAAGTCCGGCGATGCCGCTGATCCGTCGCAAAGCGACGCGACCGAACAGGCCAAACCCCAAGAAAATGCGTCGGCCGAGGGGAATGGAACAGCACAGGCGGATAAAGACACCGCGGATACGTCGGATAACACCACCGCCAACGAACCCTCGGAAAGTGAGCAGGGAAACGAGATGACTAAACAGTCAGATCCAAACACGACCCAGCAATCAGACCAGTCGGATAGTCCGATCGCCGGAAATGCGTCGAACACGCCAAGCGACGCATCCAACAGCAAGGCGGGCGACCAATCGGGCGCAGATGCCGCTGCGACTGACGCCACAGATGCAAACAGCACGAACCCCGATGAAGGGAATACCGAAGAAAATGATGCCTCTAACGCCGAGGGCACCAACGGCGCGCAACAAGGCACGACAAACGACAGCGATGGCACAGACGCAGCCAACACCAATGCCAAGCCAAAGTCAGATGCGGCCAGCAACTGATTTGTGTTTCAGGCCAGAAAATCAAAACACCGCCAAACTTGCGCTGGCGGTGTTTTCCGTTTCACGCGCGGGCTATTCCCAGCGGTAGTTGAAACTGACTGAAATACGGTCATCCTCGGCCATGTTCATGGGCACCTCGTGGCGCAACCAGCTTTCCCATAACAGGACGTCTCCTACGTCTGGCGCGACATAGATAAACTGACGCAGTTCCTGAGGGGCGTCTTTAAGGCGTCCGGGTGCGGCCATCATCATCGGCAGTCGGGGGTCTTCAAGCTTCAGCGCGCTTGTGCCTTTGGGCATCGCGACATAGGTGGTGCCGGAAATCACGGAATGCGGATGAATATGAGCGGTATGGATGCCGCCTTCGGGCAGGATATTGATCCAGATATCCTCAAGCTTCAGTTTGCGGCCATCCAGATCAAAAGCCAGATCTTTGGCAAAGGCTTTGACGTGCTTATCCAGCGCCTTTTGCACCGTCTTGAAGATCGGAAAGCGCCAGGGCAGGTCGGTCAGTGACGCATAGCTGGTATAGCCGGGAAAGTCATTTTCGTCGCACCACTGCTGGCCCGCCTCGTCATCTTCGGCAATGGACAGGCACGCGGCCTCAAGCTCGGACGGATTGACGGGCTTGCCGTGTTCGGACAGCGGTGCGCGGTAAAGGCGGGTGACGAAAAGGGAATCTATCTGGGACATAAGGCATCTCTTACAGCAGGTGGGGCAGGGTGGCGACCGGTTTTGTGGAAAGGTTGCTTGCCAAGCGGATGTAACGCCTATAGAGGAACCTTTCACATGAACTCCACCAGAATCATGGTCACCCATAAGGGGCCTACTGGTGATGTCGAAAGGAACAGGCGATGAACGCCAAGGAATTGCACGACAAGACGCCGGATCAGCTCCGCGACGAGCTTGTTAACCTGAAAAAAGAATCCTTCAACCTGCGTTTTCAGCAAGCCACTGGCCAGCTGGAAAACCCCGCACGTCTGAAGACAGTCAAGCGTGACGTTGCACGTGTCAAAACCATTCTGAACCAGAAAGCCGCAGCCGCGGCATCTGCTGAATAATAGGAGCCTGAGAGTATGCCCAAACGTATCCTGACAGGCACCGTGACAAGCGATGCCAACGAACAGACTGTAACCGTATCTGTAGAGCGTCGCTTTACGCACCCGGTTCTGAAGAAAACCATCCGTAAGTCCAAGAAATACCGGGCTCACGATGAGAACAACACATTCAAAGTGGGCGACAGCGTTCGTATCATCGAATGTGCGCCACGATCCAAGACGAAACGTTGGGAAGTGCTTGAGGCTGCTACAGCCGAAGCGTAACCCAAGCTTATCCGGCGGTGGCCTCTCTTTCCCTTGACTCCAAGGGACAGAGGGGCCAAAGCCACGCAGGCCTTATCGTTTCGCGGTAGGGCATTAATCGAAACCCTGGGGCACGGGCACGCATCGCCCCCCAGAAGGTCGGGAGAAACCAAATGATCCAGATGCAGACCAACCTGGATGTTGCTGACAACAGCGGCGCGCGCCGTGTTCAGTGCATCAAGGTCTTGGGTGGTTCCAAGCGTAAATACGCATCCGTCGGCGACATTATTGTCGTGTCGGTCAAGGAAGCCATCCCTCGCGGTCGTGTGAAAAAGGGTGACGTGCGTAAAGCCGTCGTCGTTCGCACTGCCAAGGAAGTTCGTCGTGACGATGGCACCGCCATCCGTTTTGACCGCAACGCCGCCGTCATCCTGAACAACAACAACGAGCCCGTAGGTACACGTATCTTTGGCCCGGTTGTTCGTGAACTGCGTGCGAAAAACTTCATGAAGATTATCTCGCTTGCGCCGGAGGTGCTGTAATGGCTGCTAAACTTCGCAAAGGTGACAAGGTCATCGTGCTTGCTGGCAAGGACAAGGGCAAGACTGGTGATATCCAGTCCGTCGACCCCAAGGCCAACAAGGCAATCGTTTCCGGCATCAACATGGCAATCCGCGCCACGCGTCAGTCCCAGACGTCGCAGGGCGGCCGGATCCCCAAGGCGATGCCAATCGATCTGAGCAACCTCGCGCTGGTTGATGCCAATGGCAAGGCAACCCGCGTCGGCTTTAAGATTGAAGGCGACAAGAAAGTTCGCTTTGCAAAAACCACGGGGGACGTGATCGATGCTTGATAATGCAAAATACGCGCCCCGCTTGAAGGGCGTCTACAACGACACGATCCGCGCTTCGATGAAAGAAGAGTTTGGATACAAGAACGAGATGCAGATCCCGCGCTTGGACAAAATCGTTCTGAACATCGGTTGTGGTGCAGAAGCCGTTCGTGACAGCAAGAAAGCCAAATCGGCGCAGGAAGACCTGACAACGATTGCCGGCCAAAAAGCGCTGACCACAGTGGCCAAGAAATCGATCGCTGGTTTCCGCGTTCGGGAAGACATGCCTTTGGGTGCGAAAGTAACCCTGCGTGGCGACCGGATGTACGAATTTCTCGACCGTCTGATCACGATTGCAATGCCACGTATCCGCGACTTCCGCGGCATCAACGGCAAAAGCTTCGATGGCCGTGGCAACTATGCCATGGGCCTGAAAGAGCACATCGTGTTTCCTGAAATCGACTTTGATAAAGTTGATGAGACATGGGGAATGGACATCGTGATCGCCACAACGGCGAAAACCGACGCAGAAGCGAAGGCACTGTTGAAAGCGTTCAACATGCCCTTCAACTCATAAGCGCGGGAAGGATTTAGATATGGCTAAGAAATCCATGATCGAGCGCGAAAAGAAGCGCGAAGCACTGGTCAAGAAATATGCAGCCAAGCGTGCTGCCTTGAAAGAGATCGTAAGCGACGAGTCCAAGCCCATGGAAGAGCGTTTTCGCGCTTCCCTGAAGCTGGCAAAGCTGCCCCGCAACTCCAGCGCTGTGCGTCTGCACAACCGCTGCCAGCTGACAGGCCGCCCCCATGCTTACTATCGTAAACTGAAAATTTCGCGGATCGCGTTGCGGGACCTTGGCTCAAGCGGCCAGATCCCCGGCATGGTCAAGTCGAGCTGGTAAGGAGCGCATCAGATGAACGATCCTATCGCAGATATGCTGACACGCATCCGTAACTCTTCGATGCGCGGCAAGTCCACGGTTATGACGCCTGCGTCCAAGCTGCGTGCCTGGGTGCTGGATGTATTGGCCGACGAAGGCTATATCCGTGGCTATGAAGCGATGACAGGCCCCGACGGGCACCCTGCCATCGAAATCAGCCTCAAGTACTACGAGGGCGAACCTGTTATTCGCGAATTGAAGCGGGTTTCAAAACCCGGTCGTCGCGTTTACATGGGCGTCAATGACATTCCCGTTGTCCGTCAGGGCCTTGGTGTGTCGATTGTCTCCACCCCCAAGGGTGTGATGTCGGACCAGAACGCACGTCACGCCAATGTTGGTGGCGAAGTGCTCTGCACCGTATTCTAAGGAGAGCAAGATGTCTCGTATTGGTAAAAAACCGGTCGATCTGCCCAGTGGTGTTTCTGCATCCATCAGCGGTCAGACCATCGAAGTCAAAGGCCCCAAGGGAACACGTTCCTTCAAGGCCACCGACGACGTCACGCTGAGTGTTGAGGACAATGTTGTCACCATCACGCCCCGTGGCAAGTCCAAGCGCGCGCGCCAGCAGTGGGGCATGAGCCGCACCATGGTCGAAAATCTTGTGACCGGTGTTACGACCGGCTTCAAGAAAGAGCTTGAGATCCAGGGTGTTGGGTATCGTGCTGCCATGAACGGCAACACGCTGCGTCTGAACCTGGGCCTGTCGCATGATGTTGACTATGTGCCGCCAGAAGGCGTCACGGTCACCGCCCCGAAACAGACCGAAGTTGTGGTAGAAGGCATTGACGAACAGCTTGTTGGTCAGGTCGCCGCGAACATCCGCCAATGGCGCAAACCCGAGCCCTACAAGGGCAAAGGTATCCGCTATAAGGGTGAGTTCGTCTTCCGCAAAGAAGGCAAGAAGAAGTAAGGATTGCACAGATGGCAAACAGCAAAAGACAACTGTTTCTGAAACGCCGCCTGCGCGTTCGGAACAAACTTCGCCGGGTCAACGCAGGGCGTCTTCGCCTGTCCGTTCACCGCAGCAACAAAAACATCAGCGCCCAGCTGATCGACGATGTGAACGGGGTCACTTTGGCTTCCGCCTCCTCGCTCGAAAAAGATCTGGGCGTTGTTGGCAAAAACAACATCGACGCAGCGACCAAGGTTGGGACGGCAATCGCCGACCGCGCAATCAAGGCCGGTGTGACCGAGGCTTATTTTGACCGTGGCGGCTTCCTGTTCCACGGTAAGGTCAAAGCCTTGGCCGATGCAGCCCGCGAAGGCGGTCTGAAAATCTAAGACAGCGCAGGCGGCGTGGGTCTCACGCCGCCTCGATGATCCGGGGGCTTTCGTGCCCACCAGGATTGACCAAGAAACGGCCCCTGCGCCGAAATCAAAGGATGATGCCAGATGGCAAGAGATGACAACCGGGGTGGCAATCGCCGCAACCAGCGCGAAGAGACCCCAGAATTCGCCGACCGCCTTGTGGCGATCAACCGCGTTTCCAAGACCGTAAAAGGTGGTAAGCGCTTTGGTTTTGCGGCGCTCGTCGTCGTAGGCGACCAGAAAGGCCGCGTCGGCTTTGGCAAAGGTAAAGCGAAAGAGGTTCCCG
This sequence comes from uncultured Alphaproteobacteria bacterium, assembly GCA_963728645.1. Lineage (GTDB taxonomy): Bacteria > Pseudomonadota > Alphaproteobacteria > Rhodobacterales > Rhodobacteraceae > Sulfitobacter. Next base: position 80,657 of record CAVSLU010000007.1, read on the forward strand.
AGGCCATTCGCAAGGCCACCGAGCAAGCCAAGCGCCAGATGATCCGCGTTCAGCTGCGCGAAGGCCGCACATTGCACCACGACATGGAGGGCCGTCACGGCGCTGGCCGCGTTGTGATGCGCACAGCACCAGAAGGTACCGGGATCATCGCCGGTGGTCCAATGCGTGCCGTCTTCGAAATGCTGGGCGTAAAAGACGTTGTGTCCAAGTCCATCGGCTCTCAGAACCCCTACAACATGATCCGTGCCACCATGGACGGTCTGAAAAAAGAATCTTCCCCTCGTTCTGTCGCGCAGCGTCGCGGCAAGAAGGTTGCGGATATTCTGCCAAAGCGTGAGGACCATGTAGAATCCTCCGCCATCGTTGCTGAGGAAGTATAATCATGGCCAAGACAATCGTGATCAAGCAGGTGGGTTCGCCCATCCGCCGCCCCGCCAAACAACGTGCCACGCTTATCGGTTTGGGGCTGAACAAAATGCACCGCGTACGTGAGCTGGAAGACACACCATCCGTCCGCGGCATGATCAACTCGATCCCTCACATGGTCGAAATCATCGAAGAAAAGGGCTGATCGTTTTCTTTTAAAGAAAACGGTTCGGAGTTTTTCAAAAACTCCGCACGCCAAGTTCAAAGCGCCCCGCAGGAAACTGCGGGGCGTTTCTTGCATGTGAACGCAAGAATCGAATGTGAACCGGGGCGGTCGAACTCATCGCTTGATAAACCGTTGGCTGCCGTCTATACGCCCCCAGTGGAACTCAACCTGCCACAAGAATCATGAAACGCCGTGTTTGCTCACTCCCGTCGCTGGGGAGCATTTCCGGCAAAAGGAGAAGCGACATGAAACTGCATGAACTTTCAGACAATCCAGGTGCTTCCAAGAAGCGTATGCGCGTTGCGCGTGGCCCCGGCTCTGGCAAGGGCAAGATGGGTGGCCGCGGGATCAAGGGTCAGAAATCCCGTTCGGGTGTTGCGATTAACGGATACGAAGGCGGTCAGATGCCATTGTACCAGCGCCTGCCAAAGCGTGGCTTTACCAAGCCGAACCGCAAATCCTATGCCGTCGTCAACCTGGGTCTGATCCAGAAATTCATCGATGCAAAGAAAATTGATGCATCTGCTGCGATCACCGAGGACGCTTTGATTGCGTCCGGTCTGGTGCGCCGCAAGCTGGACGGTATTCGCGTGCTGGCAAAGGGTGATTTTTCCGCCAAGGTCGAACTTCAGGTGACTGGTGCGTCCAAGTCCGCTGTTGAAGCGGTTGAGAAGGCGGGCGGCACTTTGACCGTCAAAGCCCCGGCAGCGGCCAACGCAGAAGCGTAACTTGAGCCCTTTTGCCTTGTGAGCGGGCGACGACCCGCTTACATAGACAATCGAGTTTTCCCAAATGCCGCCCGCCGGAAAACGGCTTGGGCGGCGTTTTTGCAAAGAAAGAGCCTCTACAATGGTATCAGCCGTCGAAAGTATGGCCGCCAACACCAGTTGGTCCGCGTTGGGCAAGGCAACAGACCTGCGCAACCGCATCCTGTTCACACTGGGGTTGCTCATCGTTTACCGCCTTGGCACGTTTATTCCGGTTCCCGGCATCGACGGGACAGCATTGCGCCAGTTTATGGAAAGCGCAGGGCAGGGCATCGGCGGCATGGTGTCGATGTTTACCGGCGGTGCGCTTGGCCGGATGGGGATCTTCGCGCTGGGGATCATGCCGTATATCTCGGCATCGATCATCGTTCAGTTGATGACCTCTATGGTGCCTCAGCTTGAACAGCTCAAGAAAGAGGGCGAGCAGGGGCGTAAGAAAATTAACCAGTACACACGTTTTGGTACCGTAGCGCTTGCAACATTGCAGGCATATGGTCTGGCCGTGTCGCTTGAAGCGGGTGATATTGCCGCTGATCCGGGCATGTATTTCCGCATTGCGTGCATGATCACGCTGGTGGGCGGCACGATGTTCCTGATGTGGTTGGGCGAACAGATCACCGCGCGGGGTATCGGCAACGGTATTTCGCTTATCATCTTTGTCGGTATCATCGCCGAGGTGCCTGCCGCAATCGCGCAGTTCTTTTCTTCGGGTCGGTCGGGTGCCATCAGCCCTGCGGTGATCATCGGTGTTCTTGTGATGGTGATCCTGACGATCATGTTTGTGGTCTTCATGGAGCGTGCCTTGCGAAAGATACACATCCAGTATCCCCGCCGCCAAGTCGGTCAGAAGATGTACGACGGCGGGTCTTCGCACCTGCCGATCAAAGTGAACCCAGCCGGGGTTATCCCTGCGATCTTTGCAAGTTCGTTGCTGTTGTTGCCGGTGACGATCAGCACCTTTTCGGGCAATTCAACTGGCCCGATCATGTCGGTCTTGCTGGCAAACTTTGGACCGGGGCAGCCGCTTTACCTGCTGTTCTTCGTCGCGATGATCGTGTTCTTTGCCTATTTCTACACCTTTAACGTCAGCTTCAAACCGGATGAGGTGGCAGATAACCTGAAGAACCAAAACGGGTTTGTCCCAGGAATTCGCCCGGGCAAGAAAACCGCCGAGTATCTGGAATATGTGGTGAACCGCATTCTGGTGCTTGGGTCGGCTTATCTCGCGGCGGTCTGTATCCTTCCCGAGATCCTGCGCGGGCAGTTCGCCATTCCGTTCTATTTCGGCGGCACCTCGGTTCTTATTGTTGTTTCTGTAACGATGGACACGATACAGCAGGTCCAAAGCCATCTGCTTGCCCACCAATATGAAGGGTTGCTTGAACGCTCGCAATTGCGGGGCAAGTCCGGCAAACCTCGCAAAAAACGGAGCCCCGTACGTCGATGAATATTATTCTGATTGGTCCGCCCGGCGCGGGCAAAGGAACTCAGGCGCGTCATCTGGTCGAGACACGCAATATGGTTCAGCTTTCGACGGGCGATATGCTGCGTGAGGCCAAAGACAGCGGAACCGAGATGGGCAAAATGGTCGCCGACGTGATGGCGCGTGGTGATCTGGTCACCGACGAGATCGTGATCGGCCTGATCCGTGAAAAGCTGGAAGACAAGGCAGACCATGGCGGTTTTATCTTTGACGGTTTTCCCCGCACGCTGACGCAGGCGACAGCTTTGGACGAGTTGCTGAAGGCGACAGGACAATCGCTTGATTGCGTCATCGAATTGCGTGTCAATGACGATGCTCTGGTCAAGCGCATTTCCGGTCGGTCCACTTGCGCCACATGTGGCGAGGTGTATCACGACGTGACCAAGCCGCAGCCCACCGATGGCAAATGCGTGAAATGTGGCGGCACTGAATTCAAGCGCCGCCCCGATGACAACGAAGAAAGCTTGCGTAACCGTTTGATGGAATACTACAAGAAAACTTCGCCGTTGCTGGGCTATTATTACGCCCATGACATGCTCAAGCGGGTGGATGGTCTTGCAGATATCAAGGTGGTAGAGGCAAGCATTAAGGCCGTTCTGGACAACTGATCATCTTTACTGACTGACTATTGAACGGCAGCGACCCTTAAGGGCCGTTGCCGTTTCGCTTTTCATCCTAGTGTGCACCGGGCGCACCCTTGTGGCGGAATGGCCGATGGCCCGGATGGGTAACCAGAGCAGAAACCGCCACGGTCTATCAATCGCGGGTTGACGCTTGCCGCAAATACTCATAACCAGCCGTATCTCGCAAGAGAATCGAATTGCAAAGGGTCTCGATCACGCCCGGCGCAGAACACCTGATCAGCTGGAGCCCGACGGCAATGAACGCCTCGGGCTTCACGTTGTGAAAAAAGGGTCTGGCATGACGGACCCGCAACGGAAAAAGGAATTGCACACGTGGCACGTATTGCCGGCGTAAACATCCCGACTGCAAAGCGGGTTCCAATCGCCCTCACTTATATCACCGGTATCGGCAACTCTTCGGCGCAGACCATCTGCGAAGCCGTGGGTATCGATGCTTCCCGTCGCATCAACGAACTTTCAGACGCAGAAGTGCTGAAAATCCGCGAATACATTGACGAACATTTCACCGTTGAAGGTGATTTGCGTCGTGAAACGCAGATGAACATCAAACGTCTGATGGACCTTGGGTGCTACCGTGGCCTGCGCCACCGTCGTAACCTGCCTGTCCGTGGTCAGCGTACCCACACCAACGCTCGCACCCGCAAAGGCCCCGCTAAGGCCATTGCCGGCAAGAAGAAGTAAGGGAGGGTCTGATCAATGGCACGCGAAAAGACAAAGACGAAGCGTAAGGTTTCCAAGAACATCGCCGCTGGCGTTGCACATGTGAATTCAAGCTTCAACAACACAAAAATTCTGATCTCTGACGTTCAGGGCAATGCGATTGCATGGTCTTCAGCGGGCACAATGGGTTTCAAAGGGTCGCGTAAATCGACACCTTATGCTGCCCAGATGGCCGCAGAAGATGCAGGTCGCAAGGCACAGGACCACGGCGTGAAAACGCTGGAAGTTGAAGTGCAAGGCCCAGGGTCGGGCCGTGAAAGCGCATTGCGTGCTTTGGCGGCTGCAGGTTTCAACATCACCTCGATTCGTGATGTGACGCCGATGGCCCACAACGGTTGCCGCCCCCCTAAGCGCCGCCGCGTCTAAGGACATATACCACCTTCGGGGTCGTACATTTACGTACGGCCCCACGCTGCTTTTCTGAAACCTCGGGAGTTTCTTCGCCGTTTGGACATGGGGCAAGAAACAAGAATGGAGGGACGTATGATCCACAAAAATTGGGCTGAATTGATTAAACCACAGCAGTTGGACGTGAAGCCGGGTAATGACCCTGCACGTCAGGCGACTGTAATCGCCGAACCGCTTGAGCGCGGTTTTGGTCTTACAATGGGCAACGCGCTGCGCCGCGTTTTGATGTCGTCGCTTCAGGGCGCGGCCATCACATCTGTCCAAATTGACAATGTTTTGCACGAGTTTTCAAGTGTTGCCGGTGTGCGCGAAGATGTCACCGACATTATCCTGAACCTCAAGGGCGTTTCCTTGCGTATGGAAGTCGAAGGGCCAAAGCGCCTGTCGATTTCGGCAAAGGGCCCTGGTGTTGTAACCGCTGGCGACATTTCTGAAAGCGCCGGGATCGAGATTCTGAACCGCGATCACGTGATCTGCCACTTGGATGACGGTGCGGATGTGTACATGGAACTGACCGTGAATACCGGCAAGGGCTATGTCGCGGCTGACAAGAACAAGCCTGAAGATGCACCCATCGGTCTGATCCCGATCGACGCGATCTATTCGCCGGTCAAGAAAGTGTCGTATGACGTGCAGCCGACTCGTGAAGGTCAGGTGCTGGATTATGATAAACTGACGATGAAGATCGACACAGATGGTTCCATCACGCCAGACGATGCAGTCGCTTTCGCGGCGCGTATCCTTCAGGATCAGCTTGGAATCTTCGTGAACTTCGACGAGCCTGAATCTGCGTCGCGTCAGGATGATGATGATGGTCTGGAGTTCAACCCGTTGCTGCTCAAGAAAGTCGACGAGTTGGAGCTTTCGGTGCGTTCCGCGAACTGCCTCAAGAACGACAATATCGTTTACATTGGCGATCTCATTCAGAAGACCGAAGCGGAAATGCTGCGCACGCCGAACTTTGGCCGCAAGTCCCTGAATGAAATCAAGGAAGTGCTGTCGGGCATGGGTCTGCACCTTGGCATGGACGTCGAGGATTGGCCACCGGACAACATCGAGGATCTGGCGAAGAAATTCGAAGATTCCTTCTAAACCATTCGTAGGGTGGGTGAAAACCCACCTTACGCAAGACTGGGCCAGACTGGCCCCAAGGAGAGTTGGCGCTACGCACGCCAACCAGACAAAGTAAAACCGCCCGTAGAGGGCATATCGTTGGAGAAAAGAAATGCGTCACGCACGTGGTTACCGCCGTCTGAACCGTACACATGAACACCGCAAGGCGTTGTTCTCGAATATGGCAGGATCGCTCATTGAACATGAGCAGATCAAGACAACCTTGCCAAAGGCAAAAGAATTGAAGCCGATCATCGAAAAGATGATCACCCTGGCCAAGCGCGGCGACCTGCACGCGCGCCGTCAGGCCGCAAGCAAGCTGAAGCAGGACCAGTATGTTGCGAAACTGTTCGACATCCTTGGCCCCCGCTACAAGGACCGTCAGGGTGGCTATGTCCGCGTCCTGAAGGCCGGCTTCCGCTATGGCGACATGGCTCCGATGGCCATCATCGAATTCGTTGACCGTGACCGCGACGCAAAAGGTGCCAACGACAAGGCCCGCGTCGCAGCCTATGAAGCCGCTGAAGACTGAAGCAGCTTGCCTTGATCGAATATAAAAACCCCCGGAGCCTGCTTCGGGGGTTTTTTACTTTTGTGCCTTCGGCGAGGATTTGAAACCATTTGGAATATGGGTGTTGCGCAACCGGGGCGTGCTGCGCATATCTATGACATGAAATATCTCCTGATTTGTCTCGCTTTATGTGCGCCTGCGGCTCAGGCGCAAACCGTGCCGACCTCGGCCCAGCAGATGCAGCTAAGCTTTGCGCCGCTGGTCAGACAGGCGGCTCCTGCTGTCGTCAACATCTATGCGCGGACGATTGTGAACAGCACACCCACACCACTGCAGTCGGACCCGTTTTTTGAACGCTTCTTCAGCAGCCCGGACGCGCGCAAGCCGCGGGTACAGAATTCACTTGGCTCTGGCGTGATCCTGTCTTCGGACGGGATGGTGGTGTCGAATTATCATGTGGTGGGCCTGGCGTCTGATATCCGCATCGTTTTGTCGGACCGGCGTGAATTTTCCGCGCATGTACTTCTTAGCGACGCCGATAGTGATCTTGCCATCCTCAAGATCGACGATGTGGACGGGCTCGCCTATCTTCCGCTGCGTGACAGCGACGACGTCGAAGTGGGTGAGTTGGCTTTGGCAATCGGCAATCCATTTGGCGTCGGTCAGACGGTCAGCAGCGGCATCGTTTCTGGGCTGGCGCGGTCGGGCGGTATGAACGGCGGCGGGCAGGGTTACTTTATCCAGACGGACGCGCCGATCAATCCTGGCAATTCCGGTGGTGCCTTGATTGACATGCAAGGATCCTTGATGGGGATCAACACGGCGATTTTGACCCGGTCGGGGGGCTCGAACGGGATCGGTTTTGCTATACCTGCGAATTTGATTGCCACGTTTATGGATCAGGCCCGCGCGGGGGCCACGCGTTTTGCGCGTCCCTGGGCGGGCATGAGCGGGCAATCGGTTGACGCCGACATGGCTGCCCCGCTGGGGCTGGACCGGCCTGTCGGTATAATCGTCTCTGGCTTGCATGACGCAAGTCCCTTTCGCGCCGCCGGGTTTGAAGTGGGTGACGTGATTATCAGCGTTGACGGTCAAGAGGTGCACACGCCCGCCGAAATGGTCTATCGGATGAGCGTGACAGGGCTGGGAAAAAAGGCGGCCGTGACGCGTTTGCGCAACGGCACTGAAACAACGCGGAATGTGGCCCTTATTGCTGCGCCGGAAGATCCGCCAAGGGATACCGTTACCCTGGACGATCGCAGCATCTTGCCGGGGTTGACGCTTGTCCGCATCAACCCTGCGGTTTTGTCAGAGATGAACTTGTCGTTGGAAGTACAGGGTGTCGCAGTGATGGATGCCGGTGCATTTGGCGTGCGTGTTGGGCTGCGGCCTGGCGATGTCATTCTTTCCGTGAACGGGGCCGACGTGCAAACCCCGTCAGAGGTACGCGATGTTCTTGCGGGCACGCGGCAGGCGGCGCTGGTGATTCAGCGCGGTGCGCAGCGGTTGGCGCTGCGTTTCCGGATCTAGCCCGTGGTGGATCTGTTCGACACCGGCGCTTCCAAGCTCGAAGGCGGGCATCGCCCGCTGGCCGACCGTCTGCGCCCGAACACGCTTGCCGATGTGATAGGCCAGCAGCAGGTGCTGGGGCCGGATGCGCCGCTGACAGTGATGCTGCAATCAGGCTCGCTTGGGTCACTGATATTCTGGGGGCCGCCTGGCGTGGGCAAAACCACGATTGCGCGACTGCTGGCGGATGAAACCGATCTGCATTTCGTCCAGATCAGTGCGATTTTCAGCGGTGTACCGGAACTGCGCAAGGTCTTTGAGGCGGCAAAGATCAGACGGCAGAACGGGCGGGGGACCTTGCTGTTCGTCGATGAGATCCACCGATTTAACAAGGCACAGCAGGATGGATTCTTGCCCCATATGGAAGATGGTACCATCCTGTTGGTCGGGGCCACGACTGAAAACCCGTCGTTCGAGCTGAACGCCGCTGTGCTAAGCCGGTCTCAGGTGCTGGTTCTTGAACGCTTGCCGCTGGCTGATCTTGAACGAATGGCCCAGCGTGCCGAGCAGGAATTGGGGCGCAATTTGCCACTTGAGGGCGCAGCGCGCGAAAATTTGCTTGAGATGGCGGATGGGGACGGGCGTGCGTTGCTTAATCTGATTGAACAGGTCGCGGCGTGGAAGGTGGTGGAACCGCTGGATGCCAAGGCGCTGTCGTCACGGTTGATGCGGCGTGCGGCGCAATACGACAAGGGCGGGGATGCGCACTATAACCTGATCTCGGCGCTGCATAAATCGGTGCGCGGGTCCGATCCTGACGCGTCGCTGTACTGGCTTGCGCGGATGCTTGAGGGAGGGGAAGACCCCCGATATCTGATGCGCCGGATCACACGCATGGCGGTCGAGGATATTGGCCTTGCCGATCCGCAGGCGCAGGCGGTTTGTCTGCAATCCTGGGAAACCTACGAACGGCTTGGATCGCCCGAAGGCGAATTGGCGCTTGCGCAGGCCGTCACCTATCTGGCCTTGGCCCCCAAATCGAATGCCGCTTATGTCGCCTACAAGGCGGCACGCAAGGTGGCAAAGCAGACCGGGTCTGCCCCGCCGCCCAAGCACATCCTGAACGCGCCGACAGGCATGATGAAGGATCAGGGGTATGGTGCTGGCTATGCTTATGACCACGACGCCGAGGACGGATTTTCGGGTCAGAACTATTTTCCCGACGGTATGGCGCGTCCCCAGCTTTACCAACCTGTCGAACGCGGCTTTGAACGCGATCTGAAAAAACGGCTGGATTACTTTGAAAAACTGCGCGCCGCGCGCAAAACTTGACATTCCGCCCACAAAGCGTGAAAGACCGCAGATGATTTCAACCCTGTCCCTTGTTGCTTTAGGCGGTGCGATTGGCGCATCCCTGCGCTATCTTTCCGGCGTTGCGATTACGCGTGTTTTCGGGTTTCTGGATTTCCCGATGGCGGTGCTGACGGTGAACATCGCAGGCTCGATCATCATGGGCCTTTTTATTGCTACGGCAGCCCACAAGGGGCTGACGCATTTGAACCCTTTCATCGCTACGGGCATCTTGGGGGGGTTTACGACGTTTTCGTCTTTCTCGCTTGAGACGGTCACCCTGATTGAGCGGGGCCAGATCGCGCAGGCGGGTCTATATGTGGCGCTGTCAGTGGGCCTATCGGTGCTGGGATTAATGGCGGGCCTCATGCTTGCCAGAGGAGTATTTGCATGAGCCGGGTTCAGAACCTGATCATTGATGAGGGCGACGGAGATCAGCGGCTGGACCGCTGGTTCAAGCGGATGTTTCCGCTTATCAGCCAGGGGCGCATCGAAAAGATGTGCCGCAAGGGCGAGATCCGCGTGGACGGGGGCCGGGTCAAGGCGTCGACCCGTCTGGAAGTGGGGCAGGAGATCCGCATTCCGCCCTTGCCGGATACCGAAGCTCCGCCGCCACCCAAACGCACGCGGATATCAGAGGCGGATGCCAAGTTTATCCGGTCCTGCGTGATTTACCGCGATGATCATATCATCGCCTTGAACAAACCTCCCGGATTGCCGGTGCAGGGCGGGTCGGGGCAATCCGACCGCCACGTGGATGCGCTGGCCGATGCGTTGATGTTCGATCTGGACGAAAAGCCGCGTCTTGTGCACCGTCTGGACAAGGATACGTCGGGCGTGCTGATCATGGCGCGGACGCGGTCGATTGCGGCGGATCTGACATCGTCTTTCCGCCACCGCGAGACGCGCAAGATCTATTGGGCCGCCGTCGCGGGTGTGCCGCATCCCAAGAACGGGACGATCAAGTTCGGTCTGGTCAAGGCCTTCGGGCATGGCGCACGTGGCGAGGGCGAAAAGATGTATTGCGTCCATCCCAAGGACATGGACACCACCGAAGGTGCCAAGCGGGCCACCACCGACTATGCGATGTTGGCGCAGGCCGGCACGCGCACGTGCTGGATGGCGCTGATCCCGGTCACCGGGCGCACGCACCAATTGCGCGCGCATATGGCTGAAATCGGCCATCCCATTGTGGGCGATGGCAAATACGGCGGTTCAAGTCAGGAAAACATGGGCGATGGCTGGGGGGCCCAGCTTGGTGGGGACATATCGAAAAAGCTGCATTTGCACGCCCGGTCCCTGACGCTTGAGCATCCGGTGACCAAGGCACGTCTGAAATCTGGTGGCACCGTTGCCAGATCACATGGTGCGCACCTGGGAAACATTCCAGTGGACACCTTCTGATGTGCCCGCCGACCCCTTCGAGGAAGACTGGGGGTGACGGGCCGGTGGGGTACGTCAGAGAATCCTTGCAAATTGAAAGACTTCTGGAGCTTTTGACATGAGCGATTGGAAAGCAAGGCGCTTTTGGACCGACGCAAAGGTCGTGCCGGCTGAAGGTGGATTTGGCGTTGAACTGGACGGCCGCCCTATCAAGACCCCCGCGAAAAGAGGCCTGATCGTGCCGACATCCGCGATGGCCGATGCGATCGCGGCAGAATGGCAGGCGCAGGAAAAGGTCATCAATCCCAACAGTATGCCCTGTACTAAAACGGCGAATGCGGCGCTCGACAAGGTCTTGATCCAGCATGCCGAGGTGGCGGACATGCTTGCCGCCTATGGCGACTGCGACTTGCTGTGTTACCGTGCCGACAGCCCGCAAGAACTGGTCGAGCGGCAGAAAATGCACTGGGATCCGATGCTGGATTGGGCCGAAGAGGCGCTTGGCGTGCGGCTGGAACCCCGCGTCGGAATCATGCATGTGCCACAAGACCCGGCAGCGGTGGCGCAACTGACCGCGCGGACACATGCGCTGGATCACTTTCAACTGGCAGCGTTTCACGATCTTGTCAGTCTTTCGGGTTCCTTGATCCTTGGCTTTGCCGCGGCCCATTCGGCACGCGATATGGATTCGTTGTGGGATCTGTCCCGCCTTGATGAGCATTTTCAGGCCGAACAATGGGGCGCTGACGACGAAGCCGAGGCATTGGCCGAAGTGAAAAAGGGAAGTTTCCTCCACGCAAAGTTGATGTTTGACCTGAGCATCGGGCCAGCGCCTGAATACTAGGCTTACCCTTGGGCAAGCAGTTCATTTTTTGGGCATGCAGGCTTGACCTTTTGGCGTTATTCCGCCCACACTCTGGACCACTAATGGGATCAATCCATTAAAAATCACCTCCGGCCCGAAAAGGTGCCGGTGAAACCGCCCGCAAATGGGGCGGAAACTCAGGAAGAGGTAACAATGAACAAATCCGTATTTTTTGGTGCGATGACAGTGGCCGGCCTTGTCGCCGGTGCAGCTGCCGCATCGACACTTGATGACGTAAAAGCACGCGGCAAGCTGAACTGTGGCGTGACCACAGGTCTGGCTGGCTTTGCTGCGCCAGATGCGAATGGCGAATGGAAAGGTTTTGACGTGGCTGTGTGCCGCGCCGTTGCCGCCGCCATTTTCAATGATCCGACAGCCGTTGAATTCATCCCTACAACCGGCAAGACACGCTTTACCGCGCTTGCATCCGGCGAGATCGACTTTCTTGCACGGAACACCACATGGACGTTCAGCCGTGACGTTGACCTCAAGTTCGACTTCATCGGCGTGAACTACTATGACGGTCAGGGCTTTATGGTGCCAAAAGCACTTGGCGTTTCGTCCGCCAAGGATCTGGACGGCGCAACGGTCTGCATCCAGACAGGTACCACAACCGAGCTGAACCTCGCGGACTTCTTCCGCAAGAACAACATCAGCTACGAGCCCGTACCGATTGAAACCAATGCTGAAGGCCAGCAGCAGTACCTTGCCGGCGCATGCGACACGTACACAACTGACGCATCCGGCCTGGCCGCGACACGCGCCACATTCGAAAACCCCGAAGAGCACGTGATCCTTCCCGAGATCATCTCGAAAGAGCCTTTGGGCCCTGTTGTACGTCACGGTGACAACGACTGGGGTGATATCACACGCTGGACACTGTACGCACTGATTGCAGCTGAAGAGCTGGGCGTGACATCCGCCAACGTTGAAGAAATGGCTGCGAACACAACCAACCCAGAAGTTGCCCGCCTGTTGGGCACCGAAGGTACGTTGGGTGCGATGCTGGGCCTGAGCCCTGACTGGGCCAAGAACGCGATCGCGTCCGAAGGCAACTACGGCGAAATCTTTGCCAAGAACATCGGCGAAGACACTCCGATCGGTCTGGCCCGTGGCCTGAACGCTCAGTGGACAGACGGCGGCCTGATGTATTCGCCTCCGTTCCGTTAAACAAATCTTTGGGGGTGCGGCATGTGCTGCGCCCCCTCGACTCCTTTGCGATCCATAAAATAACCCGACCAGCTGCATTGAAAACAATGAGCGATAAATAGGTCCGGAACACAGGGATACTTAGATGACGACAATGTCCGACCCTCAACAGGGCTCGTTCCGGCTGTCGATGTTGGTCAACGACACCCGTTACAGATCCTATACCTTCCAATTTATCGCGCTGCTGCTGTTGATTGCGTTGATGGCGTTTCTGGGTATCAACCTTGTGCGCAATCTGGCCGATGCCGGCCTGAATATTTCCTATGAATTCCTGTCTGTGCCTGCGGGCTATGACATCAATCAGACATTGATTGACTATAACAACCAGGATTCGAACCTGCGTGCCGCATTTGTCGGCATCATTAACACCCTGCTTGTGGCCTTTCTGGCGTGCCTGACCGCGACAGTGCTTGGCGTGATCGCGGGCGTCGCCCGGCTGTCGAAGAACTGGCTGGTTTCCAAGTTGATGGCCGTCTACGTCGAGATTTTTCGCAACATTCCGGTCCTGATCTGGATCCTGATGATCTACACACTGATGACTGCCGTCCTGCCCGCGCCAAATGCGTTTCGCGGCGACAACGCCACGTCAAGCATGTTCCTGAACGCCTTTGCCTTTACCAACCGCGGCGTCTATATCCCGGCACCCGTTTGGGGACCGGGATCAATGATTGTCCTGGCGACTTTTGTCTTGTCGATCATCGCGGCGATCTTTTACCGCCGCTATGCCGTGAAGCTGCTGTTTGAAACCGGCAAGCTGCTGCCAATGGGGTGGCCGACACTGGCAATCCTGATCTTGCCCACGCTGATTGTGTTCTTCATCCTCGGATCCCCCGTCGGATTGGACTTTCCCGCGCTCAAGGGGTTCAACTTTCAGGGCGGAATTCAGATCGGTGCGCCATTGATCGCACTTTGGCTTGCGCTTTCGGTCTACACCGGGGCGTTTATCGCCGAGAACGTGCGTGCGGGTATTCAGGCGATTTCCAAAGGGCAAACCGAGGCGGCCGCATCGCTGGGCCTGCGGCCCAAGCGGGTGATGAACCTTGTCGTCCTGCCTCAGGCGTTGCGCGTCATCATTCCGCCGCTGATCTCTCAGTACTTGAACATCACCAAGAATTCGTCGCTGGCAATTGCGGTGGGCTATGCCGATATCACCGCTACGTTGGGGGGGATCACGCTTAACCAGACGGGACGCGCAATTGAATGTGTGCTGCTGCTGATGCTGTTTTATCTCACGATCTCGTTGTCGATTTCGGCGATCATGAACGTCTATAACAATTCTGTCAGCCTGAAGGAGCGGTAAGATGTCTGATACACACGCCAAATCCGTCACCTTTGTTCGCGACACTATGCTGCCTCAGGCGGCACCCCCTTCGACCACGCAGGGTCCGGTCAAATGGCTCCGCGAGAGCCTGTTTTCCTCGATCCCCTACACGCTTCTAACGCTGGCCGCGATCTATGTGATCTACGTCATTTTGTCAGGGTTTCTGCCCTGGTTGCTGGGCGGGGTCTGGACCACATCCAACATCCGCGAATGCCGAGAAGTTCTGGACGGCGCTGCGGGCGGCTGTTTCTCTGTTCTGACAGAGCGGTGGAATCAGCTGCTGTTCGGCATCGCTTATCCGCAGGACGCATATTGGCGACCCACCACAGCGTTCATCTTGCTTTTTGTGGCGATCGCACCGGTTCTTTTTCCCTTCGCGTCGCGCAAGCTGTTGGTTGTGACTGGCCTCTACCCCTTCGTTGCGTTCTGGCTGATCTGGGGGGGATCTTTGATCGTTCCGTTGGCAGCCTTGATTTCAATCGGTGCTGGCTATGCCGTCTATAGCGCTTTGGTAAAGAAAAGCTTTGTCGGGGCCATCTTCGGCGGGATTGCTGTGGCTGCGGTGCTTTGGTTCATCTTCAGTTTTATCACGCCCAGCCTTTCCGGCGTGCTGGCGTTGGAAGAAGTCACCTCGCGGAACATGGGTGGCTTTATGCTGAACATGATCCTTGGCGTGATCTGTGTATCGTTGTCTTTGCCCTTGGGGATCTTGCTTGCGTTGGGGCGTCAGTCCAGCTTGCCGATCATCAAACTGATCTGCGTGGTGTTTATCGAATTCATCCGCGGTGTACCGCTGATTACCCTTCTGTTCGTGGCAAATGTCGTTCTGGCCTATTTCCTGCCCCCCGGTACCAACTTTGACCTGATCTTGCGCGTGATCATCATGATCACCATGTTCGCCTCGGCCTATATCGCAGAGGTGATCCGGGGCGGGCTTGCCGCGCTGCCACGCGGCCAGTACGAGGGCGCAGAAAGCCTTGGCCTTGATTACGCACAGTCCATGCGTCTGATCATCCTGCCGCAAGCCTTGAAAATCTCGATCCCCGGCATCGTGAACGTCGCCGTGGGGCTGTTCAAGGATACCACTCTGGTGTCGATCATCTCGATGTTCGATCTGGTTGGGATGATCCGGGGGCCGATTCTCGCTTCGACCGACTGGAATGGCGTGTATTGGGAACTGTGGGGCTTTGCCGCGCTGCTGTTCTTCATCGTGTGCTATGGAATTTCGCAATATTCACAATGGCTGGAACGTCAACTCCAGACCGACCACCGTTAAGGAAAGGCTGAACATATGGCTGAACAAGCACAAGCATTGAAGGTCTCTGACGAGGTCGCCATCAGCATTGAGAAGATGAACAAGTGGTACGGCACGTTTCACGTGTTGCGCGATATTGACCTGACTGTGTATCGTGGGGAACGTATCGTGATTGCAGGGCCGTCCGGGTCGGGTAAATCGACGCTGATCCGCTGCATCAACGCGTTGGAAGAGCACCAGAAAGGCCGCATCGAGGTTGACGGCACCGTGCTGTCGTCGGACGTCAAGAACATCGACAAGATCCGATCGGAAGTAGGGATGTGCTTTCAGCACTTCAACCTGTTCCCGCATTTGACGATCCTTGAAAATTGTACGCTGGCCCCGATCTGGGTCCGCAAAACCCCAAAGAAAGAGGCAGAGGAGGTCGCGATGCACTTCCTCAAGAAGGTGAAGATCCCCGATCAGGCCGATAAATATCCCGGCCAGCTTTCCGGCGGGCAACAGCAGCGCGTGGCGATTGCCCGGTCGTTGTGCATGCGTCCGCGTATCATGCTGTTTGACGAACCCACATCGGCGCTGGATCCTGAAATGATCAAAGAGGTGCTTGATACGATGGTAGAGCTTGCCGAAGAAGGCATGACCATGCTGTGTGTCACGCACGAGATGGGCTTTGCCCGTCAGGTTGCCAACCGCGTTATTTTTATGGATGAAGGCCAGATCGTTGAGCAAAACGAGCCGGAAGAGTTCTTTAACAATCCGCAAAGCCCTCGGACAAAGATGTTCCTAAGCCAGATCCTGGGCCACTAGGACACTTGTAAAAAGGCGGGGAAACCCCGCCTTTTCATATCATGCTTTTTCGTCGGCAACGGGCAGATCGCGCGGCACCACGGCATGCGTGATGTGGCCTGTATGCCAGTCAAGTTCGGCCCACGTCTTGGTATTGAACGTTGCAACAAGCGTCGCGCACGTAGGGTAGTGCTGTAGGCTTTCGGGAAGCGGCACTGTGTTGATGATCTGTGTCGCCATATCGCAGATCCCAGGATTGTGCCCGATCATGAGAACGGTATCGCACTTTGCCGTACGTAGCTCCGTCATGATCTGTTCCGCATCCGCAAGATAAAGTGCGCGGGTAAACACGGTAACCGGATCCTTTTGAAGATCCAGCAGCGCCAGCGTCTCGCGCGTGCGTGCCGCTGATGAACATAGCACGGCATCAGGGGCCAGATCCATTTGCCCAAGCCAAATGCCAAGGGATTTTGCGTTGGCGCGCCCTCTGGCGTTCAACGGGCGCTCGTGATCCCCGCCCTCGGGCGCGGACCAGTCAGACTTGGCATGGCGCATCAGGATAAGGCGTTTCATCTTATCCCTTGCGTATGATGCTGCCGGCACCGTGTTCGGTGAACAGTTCCAGCAGGCAGGCGTTCGGTGCGCGCCCATCCAGGATGACGGCCGCGCGTACCCCGCCCTCAATCGCTTTAAGTGCGGTCTCCGTTTTGGGGATCATTCCGCCTGCGATCGTGCCGTCTGCCACCATCTCGCGGATTTGCGCAGCGGTAAGTTCGGTCAGAACCTCTCCGGCGGCGTTTTTTACACCGGCGACATCCGTCAGCAGCAGTAAACGATCCGCTTTTAGGGCGGCAGCAATAGCACCGGCTGCCGTGTCGCCGTTGATGTTGAATGTTTCGCCGTTGCGCCCCATGCCAAGCGGGGCAATGACGGGTATGATGCCCTTGTCAGCCAAATCCCGCAGGAGGCGGGGGTTTACCTCTGTCGGGGCCCCGACAAGGCCCAGTTCAGGGTCTTCCTGATCGCAGATGATCAAGCCACTGTCCTTGCCTGAAACGCCCACGCAGCGCCCGCCCTGTGCGGTTATGGCCTGCACAATACGCGCATTCACGAGGCCCGAAAGCACCATCTCGACCACTTCCATCGTGGCGGCATCTGTCACACGTTTGCCATTGATGAATTCGGATTTGATATCAAGCCGCTTGAGCATGCTGTTGATCATCGGCCCGCCACCGTGAATGATCACCGGGTTCACGCCGACCTGGCGCATCAAAGCCACGTCGCGGGCAAACTCTTCCATTGCGTCGTCGCTGCCCATTGCGTGGCCGCCCAGCTTGATGACGACGGTCGCATCGGCGTATCGCTGCAAATAGGGCAGGGCCTGGCTTAGGGTTTGGGCGGTGGCGATCCAATCGCGGTTCATTTCTTGTTTTCTCATTCTCTGCCTCGGGTGATCGGCCGAAGTAGGCTACTCCAGCGTGGCGATGATGGCACGGAGCGTCGGAATGCCCCACCCCTTTTCCGAGGATGTGACAACGATTTCCGGATATGCTGCCGGGTGCTTTGCAAGCGCCTCGCGCACCTGATCAAGTATCTTGGCGCGTTCGACTTCCTTGACTTTGTCCGCCTTGGTCAACACGCACTGAAATGTCACCGCAGAACTGTCCAGCAGCGACATGATTTCATCATCGACTTTTTTCACGCCATGGCGGGCATCGATCAGCACAAACGCACGCCGCAAGGTCTGGCGCCCGGACAGGTATTGCTTGAGCAGCCTTTGCCACTTTTCCACGACAGGCAACGGGGCATTGGCATAGCCATAGCCGGGCAAATCGACCAGAAAATGCGCATCAGCGGCGGTGAAATAATTGATCTCCTGGGTGCGGCCCGGTGTGTTCGACGCACGCGCAAGCGCCTTCATGCCCGTAAGTGCGTTGATCAGGGTTGATTTGCCGACGTTTGACCGACCGGCAAAGCACACCTCCATCCGGTCCGCGTCGGGCAGGCCGTCCATCGCGACGACGCCTTTGACGAAGACTGTCTCTCCGGCAAACAGCATCCGGCCTTTTTCGGCGGCAATGGCATCGGGTTCGTCCGCGATATTGAACTTTAGCTGCATCAGATCACCTCTGCTGTGTCTCCAAGCGCTATATCGCCTGATGTGATAACCTCGGCATATATGCCAAAATCCTGATGTCCGAAATGGCTGTTCAGCACGTCAAGTGTTGCGGTGTCACGCTGCCCTGTGACGGGGTTGGTGTTCGTCACGGGACATCTTTTGATGGGTTCGCGCAGGCGTAAAACGGCTGTCCCGATGCGAATGTCGCGGCCGACCCACCCGAATTCTGCCCAAGGGCCTGCACCTTCGATCCATATGTTGCCGCGCCACCGTTCTTTGGTGATCGGAGTGTCCAAGGCATCTGCTACCGCATCATGCGATGCAGCGTTCATGATCGACACGGACGGATACGCGCTGTCGGTCATTCCGCGCCCTTCGACCTTGACGATCTGGACGGGCAGGGCGCGGGTATCGGGGCAAAGGGGCGCAACCCAGGTGATGAACTTTGCTGCGTCATCTGGATTATCTGGGCTGAAGGTCAACGGTGCCAGATCCTGATGGGTCAGCGTAATTTCACCGGAACCCTCGTCCAGCATTGCCCAGATGCCGGCAAGGCCCGGCGTGCGTGCGCCCACCATGAAGTTGTGGTAGCTGACCCATTCAGGCATCTTCGGGTCGAATTTGGTCGCCTCGTGTGTGACGGCCCACGCCCTGTCCCAAGGCATGGTGCGCCCTGATGTCAGATGAACCCGTTCAATCGCCTCGCGCCCGTGGCTTTTTATGGGATGCCGGTAGAGCGCGCTTATCTCCATTACTTTTTGCCCTTGGAGGGTGCCTTGGTGTCGTTTGCAGCACCTTTGGGTTTGCGCCCGAACATCCCGCCGCCTTTGATATTGCCAAGAATGTCGGGTTTGTAGCCCTGGCTTCGCATGATCAGATACTGTTGTGTAAAGGTGATGGTGTTGTTCGCGATCCAGTACACCACAAGACCGGACGCAAAGCCGCCGAGCATGAACATGAACACCCAAGGCATCCAGGCAAAGATCATCTGCTGGGTGGGGTCGGCGGGGGCCGGGTTCAACTTTTGCTGCAAGAACATTGAGATCCCCAAGAGCAGCGGCAATATACCTATAAAGACCAACGCCAGTGCGGTCCCTGCGGCGGGCGCACCCCAAGGCAGCAATCCAAAGAGGTTGAAAAGCGACGTCGGATCAGGCGAGCTGAGATCCTGGAACGGGCCGAAGAAATGGGCGTGGCGCAGTTCAAGCGTGACAAAGATTACCTTATAGAGCGAAAAGAAGATCGGGATCTGCATCACGATCGGCAGGCAACCCGCAGCGGGATTCACCTTTTCGCGCTTGTAAAGCTCCATCATGCCTTGTTGCAGCTTCTGTTTGTCGTCGCCGGCGTCCTTTTTGAGCTTTTCCATCTGGGGCTGAAGCTCTTTCATTTTTGCCATGGAGACATAGGATTTATAGGCAAGCGGGAACAACAGCGCCTTGATCAGAAGTGTCAGACCGATGATGGCGACGCCCATGTTGCCTATCAGCAGGTTCAGGTGGTGAAGCACCCAGAAAATGGGTTTTGTCAGGAAGAAGAACCAGCCCCAATCGATGGAGTCGACGAATTTGTAGACGCCTTTGGCCTCATAATCCCGTAGGGTTTCCCATTCCTTGGCCCCGGCGAAAAGCTGGGTTGATACCGTGGCTGTCGCGCCGGCGGCGACAGTCTGTGTAGGCATCACAGCTTCGGTCTGGAAGATGTCGGTGCGCGGCAGGTATTTGACGCTCAGGCGCGACGCCTGTGCCGGATCTGGGATCAGGTTGGTCATGAAATAGTGGCCGGTAAACCCAATCCAACCGTTTGTTGCACCCTCAATCCGCTCTGACGGGGCACCGTTTACTGCAGGCAGATCAGGGATGTCGTGCCATTTTGTTTCAACCAGGGTCCCATTGTTCATGGCGACCATACCCTCGTGCAGAATAAAGAATTTCTTTGCGTCCGAGGGGATGCCGTGCCGCGCGATGATCCCATAAGGGGCAAGGGATATTGACGTATCCGAGGTGTTTTCGACCGTTTGATCAATTTTGAACATGTAGTTCTTGTCGATCGAAATCATGCGCGAAAACAACTGACCGGCACCGTTGTCCCAAGTCAGGGTAACGGGGGTGTCGATCGAAAGAGTGTCACCTTTGGACAGCGTCCAAAGCGTGTTCGGTCCCGGTACTT
Organism: uncultured Alphaproteobacteria bacterium; assembly: GCA_963728645.1. Taxonomy (GTDB): domain Bacteria; phylum Pseudomonadota; class Alphaproteobacteria; order Rhodobacterales; family Rhodobacteraceae; genus Sulfitobacter. The sequence goes on from CAVSLU010000007.1 coordinate 100,861, forward strand.
GTTCGGGGCTCACGCCAGCGCCCGCTGCCCAGCCATAAAGCGCGTAATAGGCATCTTCTGTTCCGGCAGGGGACAGCAACGTGACGATAGGCGCATCTTTTTTGATGGTCGTGCGATAGTCCTTCAGGAGCAGATCATCGACGCGCCCGCCCAAAAGCGAGATCGACCCGGAAACACGTGGCGTTTCGACGGGTACGCGAGGTGCCTGTTGAAGCGCATCGGCACGGGTTTCAGCGGGGTCAATGACCGCGTCCGAAGCCGCGCCGGTTGACGGTACTGCTGCGTCTGGTGCAATTGCGCCGCTGGGTGCGGACTGCGTTGTCGCTGTCGCGTCAACCGGTGTGTCTGCTTCCGGCGGCGGAAACAGAAGGAACCATCCAAGGATCACTATGAAACTCAGAACCGTCGCGAAAATGAGATTCTTGTTTTGATCGTCCATGGGACCGCCACCTGATGTCACTAATATCAGCGTGGGTTCAACAGAGTGCAGCACCAAAGGTCAAGCGGAATCGGGCCGTTTGGCCGTGGAACCGCAGATCGTGAACGGCCCGGCACTATTGTTTGCCATCCAGAAATCGGGGCATTTGGCCAAGTTTTTCTTGGTGCGTGTTAATCCAAGCCAACGTCTGGTCGATGGGCATGGGTCTTGCTATGCCGTATCCTTGAACATGATCGCAGCCCAGTTGCGCAAGTATGACATGTTCCCCAACACTTTCAACGCCCTCGGCCAAGGTTTCTACGCCCAGGCGTTCTGCCATGGTCAGGATGGCCCCGATCATGCGTTGCTGATCTCTGTCGCGGTCGGATTTCATCACAAATGAGCGGTCAATTTTGATGCGGTTTACGGAAAAGCGCCGTATCGAGGCAATAGAGGCGTTTCCGGTGCCAAAATCATCCAGGTCAATGCGGCAGCCAAGTTTGCCCAACGCAATAATGTTGCGTGTGATCATGTCATCGGGTTCGCTGGCGACGACCGTTTCAAGTACCTCGATCGCGAGCCGGTCAGGGGTCAGGTTAAAACGATCCAGTTCCCAGGTGACCTTGTCGATCAGATTTGGATTGCTCAACTCCGAGCCCGCAAAATTCACACCTACTTGCGGAACGCTTACCCCTGCCGCATCCCAGGTGTTGAGGGCTGCGAATGAGTGGTACATCATGACTTCGGCCAAACGCTCAAGTAAGGCAGCCTGATCCAGTGCGGGAAGGAAATCAGACGGAAGCAACAGTCCGCGGGTCGGGTGAGACCAGCGCGCCAACGCTTCAAAGCCGCTGATCTTGCCGGTGTCTGTTGAAATCTGTGGTTGAAACCAGGGGACGATTTGCCCCGTTTCAAGGGCCTGCGCGACTTCATCAATCAAGGCTGCCGATTGGGTTGTCGGCGGCAGCAGTTTTTCAGAAAATGCCCGGATCGCCGAGGGACCGTATCGCAGCGCATTGGCAAGCGCCATGTCCGAGGCTTGCAACCAGATCTTGCCCATCGCCCCAGGTGCCCGCGCGTGCAGGCAAAAACCAACGGAGAGAGACACATAAAGGACGCTGGCGTCCACCGAGATTGGTTCTTCGGCCGCGCGTTGCAACCGGCCTGCCATCTGGATTGCCAGTTCAAGATCAAGGTGCCGTACGGGATCAAGGCACACGGAAAACCGGCCATCGCCCATTATCCCAACAGCGTCATTGTCGCGCAGAGCACTGATCAGCCTTTCGGCAATGCGGGTGACCACCTCATCAACCGCTGCTTTACCGTATCTATCCTGCAAAGTGGCAAAGTCTTCTATGGCAAAAGAAAATGCCGCCGATTTCCAGCCCAGGGTCTGGGTCTGTAAATAGACTTTCTCGGCGCGTTCTTCGAAAGCGATGCCGTGCAGCACATTGGATGCGTTGTCGAAGCGGGTGATGCCGGTTTCAGATGGTCCGTGAAATCCGCCCATCAGCAGATACAGGATCGGGATCATTGCGGCACATATCAGCAATGCGCCTTCGCCGCCGAACCAGTATGTTCCCAGACACAGCGCTGGCAGAAAGGCCAAGGCTGGCGGGCCCGTCATCACACCAGAAAGCTTGCGGCACCAGCGTAGTAATTTTGTTTCCAGTCCTGAGCCCATGCCAGATATTCCCCCGTCAAACGCGACCGCACGATTGCGTAGGGAATTCTTAGCGGACAGATCGTTTTAGTTGGATTAATGTTCTTGTTTTAGACCAACTAAATCCGGAGAATTTTAGCGTTCTGGCGTAGCATCTTTTCGGGTCAGTCCGGCAAAATCAAATAGGCCGGGGTCAAGCAGATGAGACGGGCGCGCATTCATCAAGGCGCGAAACATCACTTGGCGGCGGCCCGGGCTGTTCGTCTCCCAACCATCCAGAATCGCCTTGACCTGTTGGCGCTGAAGCCCATCCTGCGATCCGCAAAGATCACATGGGATAATGGGGTAGGCCATCTCTCTCGAGAACCGTTCGCAGTCTGCTTCCGCGACATGCGCAAGGGGGCGGTACACGAACAAATCACCCTCTTCATTCAATAGCTTGGGTGGCATGGTTGCCAGCCGACCACCGTGAAAAAGGTTCATAAAGAACGTCTCGAGGATATCATCGCGGTGATGGCCCAGTACGACCGCAGTACAGCCTTCTTCGCGGGCGATCCGGTAAAGATGCCCACGGCGCAGCCTGCTGCAAAGGGCGCAAAACGTTCGCCCGGCGGGTATTTTGTCCATCACGATGGAATAGGTGTCTTGGTATTCTATCCGGTGCTTGACGCCCATTTTTTCAAGGAACGCGGGCAGCACCGTCGCGGGGAAATTGGGCTGCCCCTGATCCAGATTGCAGGCCAGAATTTCAACGGGCAGCAGCCCGCGCCATTGCAACTCGTGAAGAATCGCAAGCAACGTGTAACTGTCTTTGCCACCCGACATGCAAACCAGCCACTTCCCGCCGGGTTCGATCATGCCGTATTGATCAATCGCCTCGCGCGTGTGGCGCACAAGACGCTTGCGCAATTTGCGAAATTCGGTGCTTTGCGGGGCACCGTGAAACAGGGGGTGAATATCGTCAGGTTGATCCAGCATGACTTTGGCTTAGATCAACTGCGTAGGCCGATCAAGCGGCGGATGAAGCAGATAGGTAGTGGGATGCGATATATCTTGGTGATGCTGGCCGTTGTGGTCGGGCTGGCGGGCTGCACGGGCAAACCAAATGCCGACGATCCGCTTTTGTCGGACCGGGTTCTTAGGATCGAAGATTATTTTGACGGTCATGTCGTTGCGACCGGGCAGTTTCAGGACACATTCGGCACCGTGCGCCGCCGATTCGTCGTGGATATCAATGGAACATGGGATGGGCAGACGCTGACCATGGTCGAAGATTTCGTCTATGAGGACAACAGCACGGAACAACGCGTCTGGAAGATGACCAAGACCGGCCCTGAAACGTGGTCGGGTAAGGCCGACGGCGTTATAGGAACTGCCACGGGCGTGGCGCGGGGCGATACATTCAATTGGACCTATAAAATTGATCTGCCGGTGCCGGACGGCACGCTTCGTGTCAGTTTCAACGACTGGTTCTGGAAGCTGAGCGACACGCGGGTATATAACCGCGCCTACATGAAGAAATACGGCGTCGATATTGGAGAAGTGCAGATCACCTTTGACAAGAAAAGTTAGTCTGGCACGTTGTCGATACCGCTGCTGCCCCAAGGGTGGCAGCGGGCGATGCGGCGCAGGGCAAGCCATCCGCCCTTGATGCCGCCGTGCTTTTGCAACGCTTCGAGGGCATAGGCGCTGCATGTCGGGTGGAAGCGACAATTGTGACCGACCCACGGGCTGAAGATCAGGCGGTAGCCTTTGACGGGTAAAGCCAACGCGCGTGCCAGCGGCGTCATCTGGATTTACCGTGTAAAATCCCAAGCGCTTTCTTCAGATCGGCCTGCAATTGCGCAAAGGGAAGCGTGGCGGTGACATGCGCGCGACCGATCAACACGTAATCCATACCGTCGCGTCCCAATGTTGGGAGGGTCAGGCGCGCGATTTCGCGAAGGCGGCGCTTTGCCCGGTTGCGGGCGACCGCATTGCCGACTTTCTTGGAACAGGTAAAGCCGACGCGGATGCCCGTTGTTTCTGCCGGATCGCGCTGGCGCATTTGCACGATAAAGCCGGGCATTGCCACACGCGGCGATCTGGCTGCGCGCTGGAAATCTGGCCGGTTCTTAAGCGTGCTCACACGCAAAGAAACCGCCGGGGGCTTACTTCCCTGGGCGGCAGATGTGCCATCCATGGGTGCCTCCGGCGGTGTCATATCTTGCAAGACCTGAAGGCGCGTATTACGCGCTCAGCTCTTTCCGGCCTTGAGCGCGGCGTGCATTGATGATCTTGCGGCCCGCTTTAGTTGCCATGCGTGCACGAAAACCGTGGCGCCGCTTGCGCACGAGGTTTGAAGGTTGAAAGGTGCGTTTCATCGCTCCGACTCCACTTTATACTTTAGCTTGGCACCGGATTCGGCACGTCGCTGTCAATTCAAGCCCTGCCTCTAAAGGTGCGGGGCGGCCAAGTCAAACCCCAGTGGCCGTTAATTTTACCTGTTTGCAACAAATTCACCGGATCAGACAACAAATGTTTCAATTGCACCGCAATGCTGCCGCTTTGACCAATGAATGCGGCGGCTGGATCAAGGGCGCGTGATCGGCCCTATCTGCCTGCGTCAAAAAGGCTCATCTAAGGGGGGGCCACACGTGCCCGCGACAGTTAGCCCGCGACAGTTAGCCCGCGACAGTTAGAAAGTGATCGGACCAAATGAGTGACAAGAGCAACAATAAACCCGTCTGGCTGACATATCTGCCCCTGGCCGTTATTTTGCTGGTCGCCGCAATCGGTTTTTTCACGCTGCGCGACTACTTAAGCTTTGACACGCTGCGCGACAATCACGAGGCACTGATCGCGTTCAGGGATGCAAATTATGCGGCGACGGTGCTTGGATTTATCGTTGTCTACATCGCCATCGTCGGTTTTTCGCTGCCGGGTGCCGCGATTGCAACGATCACGGGCGGCTTTCTTTTCGGAACGGTTTTCGGGGTGCTTGTCAATGTTGCGGGGGCGACCTTGGGGGCCACAGTGATTTTTCTGGCCGCTCGGATGGGGCTAGGTGAAACGCTCAAGACGCGGATGGACGCATCAGAAGGCATGGTGCGCAAGATCAAGGACGGGATCGACAATAACCAGTGGTCGATGCTTTTCTTCATCAGGCTGGTGCCTGCGGTTCCTTTTTTCGTCGCGAATTTTATCCCTGCGTTTTTGGGGGTCCCGCTTTATCGCTTTGTAGTTTCGACCTTTTTGGGGATCATTCCCGGTTCTTTGGTGTATACCTCGGTGGGGTCCGGGCTGGGTGCGGTGTTTGCGCGGGGTGAAACGCCCGACTTTGGCATTATCTTTGAACCTCACATTCTGTTTCCCATTCTTGGCTTGTGCGCATTGTCCTTGCTGCCTGTCATCCTCAAAGCCGTCACCGGAAAAAAGGAGCTGCTGAAATGAAGCGCATCAAAACGGATATTCTGATCATTGGCGCGGGCTCGGGTGGGTTGTCGGTGGCCGCCGGTGCTGCGCAGATGGGTGCCGATGTTGTTCTGCTAGAGGGGCACAAGATGGGGGGCGATTGCCTGAATTTCGGCTGCGTGCCCTCCAAGGCCCTGATCGCGACGGGCAAGGCCGCCTATGGGCAGCGTCACGCTGCGCAATTCGGTGTCGCGAATGCCACGGGTGAAGTGGACTATGCCGCAGCCAAAGATCATGTCGCCGATGTGATCGCGCAAATCGCCCCGGTCGACAGCCAGGAGCGGTTCGAAGGTTTTGGCATCAATGTGATCCGTGAATTCGGTCGCTTTATCTCGAACGACGAAGTGCAGGCGGGTGACACGATCATCAAGGCCCGACGCATTGTCATTGCGACAGGATCATCGCCGCTGGTTCCCCCAATTCCCGGTATTGACCAAACCCCCTACGAGACAAACGAGACATTGTTCGATCTGCGTGAAAAGCCTGAACACCTGCTGATCATCGGGGGCGGACCAATCGGGATGGAGATGGCACAGGCGCATATCAGGATGGGCTGCAACGTCACCGTGATTGAAGGCGACAAGGCGCTGGCCAAGGATGATCCTGAAACTGCGGAAATCGTCCTGCAGTCCCTAAAGGACGAGGGCGTCGAAATTGCAGAAGGTGCTTTGGCGTCGCAGATCAGCGGAAAAGTCGGCGCAATAACGGTCGAGGCAAAGGATGGTCGTACGTTCAAGGGATCGCATTTGCTGGTTGCCGTTGGGCGCAAGGCAAATACCGACCGGCTGGATCTGGACAAGGCGGGGGTCGAGCCGACCAAGAGCGGCATCAAGGTCGACGCATCACTGCGCACGACGAACCGCAAGATTTATGCGATCGGGGACGTGGCGGGGGGCATGCAGTTCACGCATGTGGCGGGCTATCACGCAGGCGTCGTGATCCGGTCGCTGATGTTTGCGATCCCGTCAAAGGCCAAGACCAGTCACATCCCCTGGGCGACCTATACCAACCCGGAATTGTCGCAGGTCGGTCTGACCGAAGCGCAGGCCAGAAAAGAACATGGCGACAAGGTTGAAACCGTACGCTTTCACTATAATCACAACGACCGCGCGATCGCGGAACGCAAGACCAAGGGGCTGATCAAGGTGATGGTCGTCAAAGGCCGTCCCGTCGGCGCCAGTATCGTTGGCTATCAGGCCGGAGAGTTGATTAACCTTTGGGCTTTGGCGCTGGCAAACAACATGAAAATGAGCCAGATTGCAGGCATGGTTGCCCCGTACCCCACAATTGGCGAAATCAACAAGCGCGCGGCGGGTGCCTATTTCAGTCCGCGCCTGTTTGAAAGTGATCTGGTCAAGAATGTGGTGCGGTTCGTGCAGCGGTTCATTCCCTAGAGCATTCGCATGATCCGATCTCTTTCAGGCCGCTTGTTGATCCTGACCACCGTCTTCGTGATGCTGGCCGAGGTATTGATTTTCGTGCCGTCGATTGCGCGGTTTCGCGAAGAATATATGATGAGCAGGCTTGAACGCGCCCAGATCGCATCGCTGACCCTTCTGGCGAACGATATGATTGATCCGCAGCTCGAGGCGGAATTGCTGCGCACGGCCGAGGTGTTCAACGTGGTGCTGCGTCGCGACGAGGTGCGCCAACTTGTGCTGTCCTCGCCTATGCCGCAGGCGATCATCGCGACCTATGATTTGCGCGATGCTGGCGCGCTGACCCTGATACGGGACGCATTTGCGCAACTGGTCAGCCCCGATAATGGCGTGATCCGCGTGATTGGCGCACCGGTTCAGGATGCCGGGTTGCTGATCGAAATCACGATGGCAACAAGCCCCTTGCGCACAGCCATGATCGACTACGGCATCCGGATTCTGGTACTGTCGGCCGTGATTTCGGTGATCACCGCGTTTTTGCTGTTTCTGGCGATGCGGGCCTTCCTGTTGAGACCCATAAAAAGTGTGGTCGGGCATATGCAGAACTATGCACTGGCCCCGGAAGACGCGCGGCGCATCATCACGCCCTCGGCGGGTGTCACCGAGGTGCGCGAGGCCGAGGAAGCGCTGATGAAGCTTGAAACCGACCTGACGCAGGCGCTGCGCCAAAAGGAAAGACTGGCCCAGCTTGGGCAGGCCGTCAGCAAGATCAGCCATGATTTGCGCAACATCCTGACGTCGGCGCAGTTGTTTACCGACCGCATTGAGATGTCTGAGGATCCGACGGTCATGCGGATGGCCCCGAAACTGGTCAGCTCGATCACCCGCGCCGTTCATTTGTGCGAATCCACGTTGGCCTTTGGCCGGGCGGAAGAACCAAGCCCGACCCTGACGGTCGTCGCCCTGGAAGGCATCGCCGAAGACGTGATCGGCAGCGAACGCCTTGCGGTGGGGGATGCCGAGATCGCGTTCGCCACAGATATTCCGAGCGGGCTGAAAGTGCGCGCCGATCCCGAACACTTGTTTCGGGTATTGGCCAATCTGGTACGCAACGCGCGCCAAGCGATCATGGCGACCGGCCAGCCGGGGCGGATCGACGTCACAGCGACGGAAAGCGCAACATCATGGACAATCAAGGTGCGCGATACCGGACCCGGACTGCCACCCAAGGCGCGTGAACATCTGTTTACCGCGTTCCGGGGGGGCGCACGAAAGGGGGGGTCCGGTCTTGGCCTTGCGATATCGGCTGAACTGGTGCACGGCCACGGGGGCAAGCTTGAGCTGGCGGAATCCGGCCCAAAGGGCAGCGTTTTCGTCATCTGCCTCCCGAAGGGGGATGGTACGATCTAAACCTATGTTGCGTCTGTTCCTGGGGTAGCCCGTTTCGGCAGGGACAGCTTCGTCAACCGCATCCGCCACGTTCTTCGACCTTCTTTTCGTCTGATCCGAACTATGGCGCTGCGCAGTCTAGCAGGTCCACGCACCAACTAAAAACGGGCGACGTAAAAGCGAATTTTTATTGCCGCCGGGCGCTTTTTTCTGCTTGACGCTGACGGGCCTGCACCCTATTCCACCCCAGTGTTGAGCGGCCAATTCCGCTAAACCAGAGCGCACCCGTAGCTCAGCTGGATAGAGTACCTGACTACGAATCAGGGGGTCAGAGGTTCGAATCCTCTCGGGTGCACCACTTTCAAAATATAATGAACCTTTTCGCATGTTCCGCATGGCGTCCCTTTAGGGCCGCGCGTAGGTTAAGCGGCGTTGTGTGTCTTTGGACTTGATGTCTGGCAACAGCGCGCCCTGACCAAGATCACTCTGATGGCACGAGCCTGATGCGTCTGATCGAGGCGGGATGCGCCTCGTTTGGGGTGATGTCATGCGCAGGCGTTTCATGTGTGTCCCGAGGGGGGGAAATGGGAAGGTCGATATAGAACGTGGTGCCGGGGCCCTTGTTTTTGCGGTAATCGATATCACCGCCCAAGGCCTCCATGATGCGTTTCGAGATGTTCATGCCCAAACCGGACCCGCCGACCGACCTTTGATCGCTGCTGTCGACTTGCGAAAACTCCTCAAAGACTTTCAAGCGGTCGCTTTCAGCCAGGCCAATCCCTTCGTCCGCGACGCTGATGCGTGCCATGCCGTTCTGGATTTCCGCGCTGACAGTGATCGTGCCCGTCCCATGGGAAAACTTGGCCGCGTTTGACAACAGGTTCGACATGACCTGCTGAATCCGCTGCTGGTCTGCGGTCACATATACGCCGGTTTCGACCGTGCCTTGTATGATTTGAACGCCACGTGACTGTGCGTAGGCCTGGTTCATCTCGATCGCGGACAAAACCGTTTCGTGAAGATCAAGCTCTTCCAGGCGCATGGTGACTTTGCCAGCTTCAAGTTTTTGCAGATCCAAAATCTCGTTCACAAGCGAGGTAAGCCGGTTGGTGTTGCGCTGTGCCAGCAGCAAGGCGCGTTGCGCTTTCTCGGGTAGTTCACCCAGAACGCCCGCACATGCCATGTCCAGCGGCCCTTTGATCGACGTCAGGGGCGTGCGCAGCTCATGGCTGATCGTCGATATGAATTCGGTCTTGGCGATATAGGCGACTTTGGTTTTCTCATGCTCTTCGCGCAACGCTTCCATCTGGCGCAGGTTCGTGCGGTAAAACTTCAGGTAGATGCGCGAGCAATCGATGATGAAATACACAACGAATACAACCGTAAAAAATTGCATCCACAGTTCTGAATCGACCGAGGCCGAGGTGCGCACGATGTCGAAGAGGGGGATAAACAGAAAGGTGGCCCCATAGATGGTAAGCCGCAGGATCAGGACCGGCAACAATTGGTGATTGTTCATTGCCGCAAAAAGCGATGCGGCAAACAAGAAGAACAACGACATGAAGTGGGTCGTCGGACCTTGTTCCACTGCGATAGAGATCGCGTAAAAGGCGATCACGCTGGCGCTTAGGACGGTTCCGACATAGATCCTGGCCATGAATTTGCGCATCATGGCCTTGCTTCTGCCGTGCCACACGGAAACCTGACGGAACAGGACGTAGTCATACACCTCTGACAAGGTGATCAGCCCAAGAATGATAACCGACATCCAGGCGCTGTAATAATAGGCTTGCAAGGCAATCGCCGCCCCGAATATGGCCTGTCTCTGCCAGAACATGCTTGTCCCAACCTTGCAGTAGTCACGTATTTGCCGCACCTGCGTTTGCATTTCTGCACTGGCGGGTGGAAAAGTATGTTGACTGGGAGTCACGTTGATAACCTGTCTATCTTTGAGTTAAGTTCAGTGAACATCATCTTTGGATGCCGGGCGTGGTCCCTATGGGTTAGGTCTCATGGTATTGGAACCACTTAAAGAAACAATTTCACGTTAAAAGGGAATTTTTGTGGCAAAATTGTGCCGCGCTGTCTACTCTCTCTGAGAGCAGGGTAACAAAGTTGGTCAAGGGCGAATGAGCATACATCGAAATTTTGTAACGAACAGAAATTGGATGAAAAAATTTCCGGAGCTGGTGCCTCAGGAAGAATTGCAGCCCCAAAAACTTGAAGCGCTTGAAAAAGCGCCAAAGCTGTCAAAAACGGCTGGCCGTGAGGATCGTGCGGTGCCAAATATGTCCGATTCGGTAAACAGACAGGTGCGGGTCACCACGCTGTCCATTTCCAATATTCACAACCATGGTGAGCTTTTTGCGAACTTCCTGCGGGCTCGGAAAAAGGTCTTTATCGGTCAGCGCGGCTGGAGCCTGCCGGAAGTGGATGGGATGGAATTCGACCAATATGACACGCCCCGGGCGCGCTGGGTGGTGATCCACGAATACGGAGAGGTTCTGGGCGGGGTGAGGCTGACCCCGACAACAGCGCAATGCGGCCACTACAGCTATATGATCCGCGACGCGCAACTGGGCATCATCGATACGATCCCGGCGGATGTGCTTTTTTTCAAGGCACCTGTGACGCCCCTGATCTGGGAAGCAACGCGGCTGTTCATTTCGTCAGATATTCCCGCGGCGCGGCGCACGGACCTGCAACGGCTGTTGCTGGAAAAAATGGCCGAGGCTGCTGCCGATTTGGGTGCGGCCCATGTGATTGGCATCGTGCCGGCGGTCTTTAGCAAATGGATGACGCGGTTGGGATTGCTCAGCGCGGTTCAGGTCGGGCCGGTGATGAACATCGATGGCAGCCGCACGCAGGCGGCGCTGATGCGGGTCAGCCCGAAATGACATCGCGTCTCCTGCTGCAGTGCTGACTGCCTGCGAAGACAACCCGATCCATCAGGTTCCGATCCATCAAGCTTGGGCGCGCGCACGTACTTCTTCCAGGATTGCAATCGTTGGGGGTTGCGAAAGAAGCGGTGCGATCTTCTGAATGGTGTCAACCTCGAATTGCCACCACTTCAGCGCCAGCAGCGCGGCCACGATGTCAGGCGCGAACCTGTGCTTCAAGTGCTTTGCCGGGTTGCCGCCCCAAACCTCATAGGGGCCGACATCTTTTGTGACGGTCGAATTGGCGGCAATAATGGCACCGTCGCCTATTTCGATACCAGACATGATCGTCGCACCGCGTCCGATCCAGACATCGTTGCCAATGATGATATCGCCCTTGGTGCTGGGGTGGCCGACGATGTCGGTGCCGCGCAATTCATCAACGAAAATATGGCCGAAAGGAAAGGTGGTTGCCCAATCCACACGGTGATTACCGCCCAGCATAAAGGTGACATCCAACCCGATAGAACAGAATGATCCGATCCGCGCCGAGGCGCCTTCGCCCCATTCTCTGACCCTGACGGTTTCGTAGCCATAGCTGAACCGTTCAACCGTCACCAAGGATTTTCCGATGGTTGCCTGTTTGGACAGGCTGGGGGTGTGGTTGGTAAAATCGGAAGCTTTCCTGCGCCGAAGTAGTTTTTTCAATCTCATCGACACGTTCCGATTTTGCCACAACTGTGATTTGGGCCTACTCAAGGCCATGAATTTAATCAATCGGTCTGAACAGTCTTCCGATCAACCCCGCCCGTCCAGACAGCGCTAAGGGGCGCGTCTGGCGGCCCCTCGCGGGCTTTTCAGGAAACAGCGGCCAACCCTGCGTCCAACGCGCTGACGATGGTCTGAACATGGGCTTCTGTCACGATCAATGGCGGGGAAAGGATGACGTTGTTGCCGGAAATGCGCACCATTGCGCCTGCTTCATACGTGGCCTTATGCAGCGTTGCGATTGTCTTTTTGTCGATTGGCGTTTTGTGCACCCGGTCAGAAACCAGTTCGAGCGCGCACATCAAACCGTGGCCGCCACGCACGTCGCCGATCAGTTCGTATTTGTCCGCAAGTAAGTTCAACCCGGTAAACAACTGCGTGCCGCGGGCGCCTGCATTGTCCTTGATCTGAAGGCGCTCGGTTTCCTTGAGGCAGGCAATCGCGGCAGCGGCCCCGACAGGATGGCCCGAATAGGTATACCCCGATGCAATGGCACCACCGCCCGTGGTGTCGCTTTCAAACACCTCAGCCACCGTGTCAGAAATCATGACGGCACCGAACGGGAAATAACCGTTGGTGATCGCCTTGGCAGTGCACAGCATGTCGGGCTGCACGCCCCAATGGCGCGACCCTGACCAATCACCGGTGCGACCAAAGGCGGTAATAACCTCGTCCGCGACCAGCAAAATGCCATGACGCGTGCAGATATCCCGCACGCCGGGCATAAAGCTTTCGTGCGGCGGGATCACGCCGCCAGCGCCCAAAACCGGCTCCATGACGAAGGCGGCGATGGTGGCGGCCCCTTGAAAGGCGATTTCGTCCTCAAGTGCGGCAAGACAAAGCTGCGCCAGTTTGGCCGGATCCGTCTCGTTGAAAGGATTGCGATAGGTATAGGGTGCGGGGATGTGGAAGCAGCCTGGCATCAGCGGCTCGTATTGCGTGCGGAAATTGGCGTTGCCATTAACGCTGGCGGCCATCGTGTGCGTCCCGTGATAGCCCTTTTTGAGGGAAAGAAACTTGGTCCGGCCACCTTCGCCGCGCAGCTTGTGATATTGCCGCGCCAACCGCAACGCCACCTCAATGGAATCCGATCCGCCCGACGTAAAGAACGACCGGCTGACCCCGTCTGGCGCGAAGAATTCCTTGAGCATCTGGCTGAGTTCGATCACCGCGTCATTGGTCGTGCCGCGAAAAATGGAATAATAGGGCAGTTTATCCAGTTGCGCCGTGATCGCCTGCTTGACGGGCGTGCACGAATAGCCAAGGTTCACGTTCCACAACCCGCCCACGGCATCCACGGTCCGGCGGCCATCCACATCGGTGATTTCGACGCCTTCACCCTCGACGATGATATCGGGAGGATTGGCAATGCTGTCTGCGGGGTGGGCCATCGGGTGCCACAAGGCGCGTGCGTTGTGCTCTTTCAGGAAATTTGCATCTTTCATGTGTGTTCACCTTTTTGTCGGCTGAGACAGTGCATTGTGCGATCTGTCAGGAATGGGAAAGCTGGGATAGGTTCCGCCCAGCGAAAATGTTGCCGCGCGGGCTGCGTCCTGAAGCTTTTGGCTGATCCCGCAAAGCGTTTCCGGCTTGGCACGCCCCACAGGCACAGCAACAGACAATGCACCGATCACCGCACCCGATTGACCAAACAGCGGTGCCCCTTGCGAGGCGACCTCTTCGTCAAATGCGCTGTTGATCTGGCTGATTCCGGTCTGGCGCGCGGTTCGGATCATGTGGCGCAGCGTGTCGGGATCCGTAATTGTTTTCGACGTATTCGCACTGAGCGGTTGCCCCAAAACCACGTCGACAAAAGCGGGGTTGGCGAAGGCAAGTACCGCCAGTCCGCCTGCCGTCGCATGCAGTGGCAGACGTTCGGAATCATCGAAATGGACTTGCGTGCCGTGACAGCGCGGGTCGGCGTGAAACACCGGCGACAGCATATCACCTTGCAGCAGCGAGACATGGGCAAGCTCCCCCAGGGCGTCGGCCAATTCGGTGACGATGGGGCGCAGCAGGCGGCGCACCGGATAGGCCGCCTCGCGGACGGCAGACAGGCGCAACAGTGCGGGGCCAAGCCTGTACGCCCGCGAAAGGGTGTCCTGCTCAAGAAAGCCGTTCTGCTCAAGCTCGGTCAGATAGCGGTGCACTGTGGCCTTGTCGCGCCCGCTTAGGCGCACGAAATCAGCCAACCCGATCTCGGACCGCCCGGAGGAAAAGAAATTCAGCAGTTCCAATGCTTTGGTGACCGTTCCCATCCCGCTAGGCCCCCGCTGCCGACAGGTGCGTGGCATGTTCAAAGAACCGCGCGATCTCTTCTGCGAAGGCGGTCGTGTCGGCCCTCTGACGCAGCGATTGACGTGCGGTTTCAGTGACCTCTGCGCCGACCTCATCCGCGTAATGATCGACCAGATCGGTGATGAACCCATGCGTCATTTCCGGGTGGTGCTGCACGGTAAAGACGGTGTCACCGATGGCAAACCCGGCCACAGGACAGGCATCGCTTTCAAACACCACGCGGGCACCCTTGGGCACCTCGCCGACCTGTTCGATGTGCGATCCGTAAAGCCAAAGCATATCAGTCGGGCTGGACCAGGCCGTTTGCGCCGCGCGTCTGATCGGCAAAAGCCCGTGCCCCCAGCCTTGCGGATTGCGCACAACCGGCGCACCAAGCGCCTTGGCGATCAACTGGTGCCCGAAGCACGCACCAAAAAGCGGCAGGTGCGCGTCGATGATCCGATGGATCAGCGCTTCCATCTGGGCGACCCACGCAGCGCCCGACCCGACCGACGCAGGGCTGCCGGTGATTATCGCCCCGTCAAAAGCCATGATGTCATCGGGAAAATCGCCCTTGCAGACCCAGAACGGCACGCAAGTCCAGTCTGGGCGTGCCTTGTGAATCAGCGTCGCAAACTTTGCCCCGTCGTCAGGGCGTGCGCGGGCAAAGGCGCTGTCATCGGTGTTGGTGATCAGGATCGCCAGTCGCATCAGATGAACCACACATAGAAATCAAGCAGCGCGTTTGGTTCCAGATCGCGGGTCTTGCGGAATTCACGTTCCTTCATAAAGGCGTGGTTGTCCACCAGACCCTGACCCACCGCCTGACATAGCGCGGTATCGGCTTGCAAATCGCGCACGGCCTGCCGCAGGTTCGGGGCAACGCCCGTCTTCGCGTCAATCTTGTCAAAGCCGCAGCCGGTCTCAATCGGGGGTAGGGGCAGCTTCGCCTCGTATCCCAGCCGCGCCGCCTGCAAGACGGCGGCAACTGCGGTATAGGGGTTGGCGCTGGCATCGGCCATCCGGTGTTCCAGACGCGCTTTCTTACCGCCTTCACCGGACACGCGCGTGGTGACAGCGCGGTGATCGCCGCCCCAGTTCTGCCAATAGCCCGACAGCGATCCGGGTTGCAGCCGCAGATAGGACGTGGCCGTGGGTGCCAGCAGCCCCGCAAGGCCCTTGTGGTGATGGACCAGCCCGGCAAGGCATCCGCGCGACAGATCGTTCAGGTGATCCGGGCCGCCAAGCGGGCCGGTGGCCAGCGCGTTCTGGCCGTTGTCGTCCACAAAGGAAAAGTTGATGTGCATGCCCGACCCGCCGGTTTCAGCGATGGGTTTGGGCAGGAAGGTCAGGATGATGCCGTGATCGAGCGCAATCTCGCGGGCCATCAGGCGAAACAGCACAATGTCATCGACGGCCTTCAGCGCATCGTCAAAGCACAGTGTGTATTCGAATTGCGGGCTGTCATATTCCGCCGTGATCATGTCCAGCTTGAAGCCCAGCTCCTCTGCCTTGCGCCAGATCAGGTCGTTGACGCGCATCGGATCGGAAAACGGCCCCGTGCCATAGACCACACCGCCGGGCGCGTCATAGGGGCGCAAACGACCCTTTTCATCGCCTTGCAGCGCATATGCTTCAAGTTCAATCCCGACCTTTGGCGTCAGCCCGTGCTTGCCCCAATCCGCAATCGCACGTTTCAGCGCACCGCGCGGGCACAGGGGCAGGGGCGCGCCGGCGGTATCGTAGAGATCGCCCAAAACCACCTTGGTCGCGGGTTCCCACCCGTCGCGGATGTCGGCGGCCTGCCAGCGCAGTTCCATATCGGGCATGCCTTCGCGGACCATCGCGTGGGGCGCATCCAGCAACAGATCACGGTCATAATGCACGCCGAAAGTGGCACGGGCAAAACGCGAGGCGTCATCCCCGATCTTGGAGCCGGGCAGGTATTTGCCGCGCGGGATCGACAGGTGGTCGATGAAAAGGGCACGAAGTCGGTCTTGCATGATGGGCCTCACTTCAGGGTCACGCGGACGGGCAAACGCTTGATCCCGTTGACGAAGTTTGATCGCACGAATGCCTGTGGCCCGGCGGGTTCAATCGCTTTGATGCGCTTGACCAGTTCCTGAAACAGCACGCGGATCTCCAGCCGCGCCAAGTGCATTCCCAGACAGACATGCGGGCCGCCCTGACCCCAGCCCAGTTGGCGGTTCGGTTTGCGTTCAAATGTCAGACGGTAGGGATCGTCGAACATCGTCTCGTCCCGGTTGGCCGAAATGAACCAATAGAGCACCTTATCACCCGCTTTGATCTGCTGGCCGTGCACTTCGACATCGCGGGTGGCGGTGCGGCGGAAATAGGTGGCGGGGGATGCCCAGCGGACGATCTCATCGGGGGCGCTGTCCCACACCTCGCCCGATTGCATTTGTTCCAGCAGGCCCGGCTGGTTGGCCAGCGCCTGAATGCCCGCGGCGATGGAATAGCGCGTCGTGTCATTGCCCGCCGCCACCAGCAGGCAAAAGAAGTTGCGAAAATCGCTTTCCGAGATGACCTCGCCATTTTCGTCCGGTTGCAGGATCAGATGCAGGATGCCGCTGGTGTCGCCGCTGGCATTCTTGCGCGCCATCAGGTCGCGAGCATAGGCGTAAAGCTCGGCCCCGGCGGGGGAGTTGAAGGGCATCATGCGGTACGCATCCGTGTCCAGCTTGTCAGCGACGTGTTCGGTAAAATCCGGATCTGTATTTGCCATCAGCGCATCGCCCTTGTCCACGAGCCAGGGCAGGTCTTCGTCAGGTGTGCCAAGGATCTGGCCCAGCATCCGCATCGGCAGTTCGCGGGCAATCGCATGGGTTGCGCAGAATTCACCCTGCGCAAGGGCCGCATCCAGAATGGGGTGGCACAGATCGCGGATCTGCTGTTCAAAGCCTGCCACAACGGGCGATGAAAACGCCTTGGCCACTTTCATGCGGACCTTGCGGTGTTCCTTGCCGTCGGTTTCCTGAAAAGTGCGGCGGGCCATGTATTCTTCATAGGTCTGATCCTCCATCCTTATGCCTTGCGCGGATGAGAACGTGTCGGTGTCGCGGATCATGCGGTCGATATCCGCGTGGCGGGTGATGGACCAGTATCCCTTGCCTTGGTCGAAATCGGACCAGTGGCAGGGGGCCTCGCGGCGCAGGCGGTCGAAGGTGTTGTAGGGCGCACCGCCGGCAAAGGCATCGTGCGAGCCGAGATCAGCGTGCCCGTCGTCTTTAGGATCCCAGATGGTCATACTGTCGCTTTCGTCTTTGTTGTTTTGTGCGGATCTCGAAATGGCGTGTCTTGCGGCCAGCCAATCGCTGCGCCAGATGCGCCGAGGCTTTGCGGGCGTTGCTGCGCCGGTCCACCGGTTGCCATTCGCGCCACACCCGCACCAGGGTTGAGCCGAGGATGATCACGATGATGCAAAAGATGATGAACGCAATGGGTCGGTCGATGAAGTCGAAGGGCGTGTTGACGCGGTTCATCGAGGCGCGCAGCTTCACCTCCATGATGCCGCCAAGGACCATGCCCAGGATGATCGGCACGATCGGCAGGTTCAGCCGTTTCAGCACGAAACCGATAAGCCCGAACACGACTGCGATGGCGCAATCGACGGCAGAGTTGCGGATCGAATAGACCCCCACGAAGCTGAGCAGCAGGATGCACATGCCAAGAAAGCGGTTCGGCAGTTTGGTCAGATAGATCAGCCAGCCGGTGGAAACCAGCAGGAAGGCGACGACAAGGACATTCAGGATCAGCAAGCGCCAGATACAACGCGACGACGAAATCCATCTGGTTCAGGAACAGGCCCGGCCCCGGCACCACATTATGCACATAAAACACCGACAGCATCATCGCGGTCAGCGCCTCGCCGGGGATGCCAAGCGCCAGCAGCGGGATCATCGCGGCGGCGGGCACTGCGTTGTTGGCCGTCTCGGATGCGATCAGCCCTTCGGATGACCCCTGACCGAAACGCCTCTGGGGTTTTCGACAGTTTGCGGGCGGTGGTGTAGGACATGAACTGTGCCGTAAATTCGCCCACGCCGGGGATCATGCCCATGAAAACGCCGATACGCGGCCGAGATGCTGGCGACGCGCGGATGGCGGGCAAGCTCTCGGAAGCCCTGGAACAGCGAGCCACGCGATTTGCTGATACGGATTTTCTCGTCATCCGATGTCAGCAGGATCAGCGCCTGGCTGAGCGCGAAGAGACCCAGCACGACGACAATCAGGTTCACACCGCTGGCCAGCCAGGTCTGATCAAAGGTAAAGCGGCGCGTGTATTTGACCGGCTCAAGCCCGACGGTGGCCAGAAAGATGCCAAACCCGGCCAGCGCTGCCGCCATCAGCATCTGGCCGCGATGGGCGACGATGACAAGGATGATGCCCAGCAAGCGCGGCGAGGAAAATCTCGCGAGAGCCGAACATCGGCGCGACCTTTGCCAGCAGCGGGGCCAGCAGGATCAAACAGATGACCGAGAAGATCCCGCCGAAAAAGCTGGCGGAATAGGCCAGTGACAAGCGCGCGCCGTCCTTCGCCGCGTAGCGTCATGGGATAGCCGTCATAGGTGGTCAGCGCGTTGACGGCGGTGCCGGGCGTGTTGATCAGGATCGCCGGGATCGCGCCGCCGAACATGGACGATCCGTAGATGCCAAGCAGCACCGTCAGCCCCACGATCGGGTCCATCGAGAACGTGGCGGGCAGCAGGATGGCGATGGCGACGGCGGGCCCTACGCCGGGGATGGCGCCGATGGCGACGCCGCCGATGGAGCCGACAAGCAGCGCCAGCACCACATCCCAGCGTGCCAGAATATCGACCGAGAGAAAGCAGTCCAGATCCATCAGAGGTACAGTATGAAGAAGGTGCGCAAGCCGCCCGGCAGCGCTTCGTAGAGCGTCGCCGCCGGGGATTTTCACCCACAGCAAGCCTCTTGAACACAATAACCATCGCAACGGCGAAGAGCGCGGCAAACGCAGCATAGGCGGCCCCGCGATAGCCCAATGCTATAGGTCAGACGCGCAGGCGAAGATCAGGCTCATGGGCAGAAAGCCGACAATCGGAACCAGCAACACATAGGCCATGAACCACGCCACGTATTCCAGTGGCTCAAGCCAGCGCCGCGCCTCGGTCCAGTCCAGACGGTCGGGGCGGCGGCGGCGCATCCGCACCAGATGCAGCGCAAAGCTGACCACCATCAGCGTCAGCGCCACAGCAGGCCAGAAACGCGGCTGCGCGGCAAAGGATTTCGATGTTGTCGATCCACACCGTCTGTGTCGTGATCTGCGATAACAGCAGGCAACGACAGGGCCAGTCCGCAGATGATGAACAGCGTTTGACCGGCGGTCGCGCGTCTTGGGGGAGAGATCTGCGTTCAATGCTCACGGCGTGCCTCGGTAGCGGATAAAAATATGGGATATGAAAGGGGCCGGGCCCGATTGAGCCCCTCCCTTGGAGCCTATTCCGACGCAGCGCCGACAGCGCGAAGCGTTTTCTTGTCCTTGGCAATGATGTCTGCGCTGGCGGCGGCATCCTGCCAGTAGACGAGCGCGCCGGTTTCCTCGGCGACCTTCTGGGCGCGGTCGCTCATGCACCGTCTTCTTGGCGACGGCGATGATCTTGTCGCGCACGTCCTGCGGGCGTATCCTTGCGTACGAACAGGCCGTTCCACAGCGCGATGTTCAGATCGGGGTCGAGTTCACCAATGGTCGGCGTGTCGGGCACCGTGGAAATCCGCTCGTCGGTGATCGCGACCAGCACTTTCACCTCGTCGAGGCAGGGCAGGATCAGTTGCAGCGTGGTGTTGATCACATCCGCGTCGCCCGAGGCCAGCGTGTTGCAGTCGAGCGCGTCGAAAGCGGCGTCGCGGCCCCAGTTGAAACCCATCTTCTTGGCCAGCGCCTTGGTCACTTGGGTCGGCGTCAGCACGTCGCCGAAGTGGCCCAGCGCCACGTCGTTGTCTTTCGCATAGGCTGCGAGTTCGTCCATGGTGGAATAGGGCGCGTCGCCCGACGTTGCGATGACAAAAGGATAGGTCAGAAAGATGCCAACAGGGTCGAATTTTTCGGGGGTCAACTCGGGGATGCCGATCTCGTGGCCGATCAGCGGCACGGCGAGGCACGAACGACCCGACGGTATAGCCGTCTGCGGGGGCTGTCGCGACATCGATGGCGCCGGGGAATGGCCCGCCGCCGCCGCCGGGCTTGTTCACGACTGCCGCCGCAACGCCGTATTCGGTCTGAAAATCCTCGGCAATCATGCGCGTCAGCACGTCTTCCAGATCACCCGGGGGCCACGGCACAATGAACGTTACCGGTTTTTCGGGGTATTCGGCAAAGGCAGGGCCGGCAAGCCCAAGCGTCAGCGCCGCGATTGTCGCGGTCAGGATCGTTTTCATGACAAACTCCGTGTTGGTTTCAAGTGGGTTCATTATTTGAACCTCTAGTTTGAAATTCTTGACTTTCGGTTTTTGATTGTCAACGTTTCTTTTTACCAAGGCTGTCCGGGGCTGCCAAAACGCTTGATTTGCACCTTTTACATGCGCTTCAGGCCCGTAATAGAGATGAGGATCGGAAACATGGATCAAGCGCTGCTCACTGAATTGCGACAGGCCGCTGTGAACAAGGCGCATCATTTGATTGACGGTGTGTTGAAACCCGCCTCGGACGGGGCCGAACTGGATGTGATCTCTCCGCTGGACGGGCAGCGCCTGACCACGATGGCAAAAGGCACCCGCGCCGATGCTGACGCCGCGATCAGCGCTGCACGGCGCAGTTTTGCCGCGGGGGGGTGGGCCGACATGGCCCCCGCCGCGCGCAAGGCGGTGCTTTTGAAATGGGCCGCCCTGATCGAGGCACACGCCCTTGAGCTCGCGGTGCTTGGCGTACGCAACAACGGCACGGAGATCGGCATGGCACTGAAGGCCGAACCGATGTCTGCCGCCGCCACAATCCGCTATTACGCCGAAGCCATCGACAAGATCTATGGCGAGATCGCCCCGACCGCCCCCGGTACGCTGGGGCTGATCCACCGTGAACCGGTTGGCGTGGTGGGCGCGATTGTGCCGTGGAATTTTCCGCTGATGATCGGCGCGTGGAAATTGGGGCCGGCACTGGCGGCGGGGTGCAGCGTCGTGCTGAAACCTGCTGAAACCGCATCGCTCACGCTGCTGCGGATTGCGGAACTGGCGCTTGAGGCGGGTTTGCCTGCGGGGGTGCTGAACGTCGTCATGGGCGAAGGGGCGACCGTCGGGGCCGCCATCGCGGAATCGATGGATGTCGATGTGCTGGTCTTTACCGGATCTGGTACGACGGGCCGGCTGCTGCTGGAAGCTGCCGCCAAATCCAACCTCAAACGCGTGTATCTGGAGCTGGGGGGCAAGTCGCCCAATATCATCTTTGCCGACGCACCCGATCTTGACGAAGCGGTGCAGGTTGCCGCCAACGGGATTTTCCGCAACGCCGGGCAGGTTTGTATCGCCGGGTCGCGCCTTTTGGTGGAACGCAGCATCCACGATCGCTTTGTTGAAAAGCTGACGGCATTTACCCAAGGCATGACCGTAGGCGACCCGCTTGATCCCGCGACTGTGTCGGGGGCGGTCAATTCGTTGGGCCAGCTAGAGCGGAACCTTGCCTTCGTCGAGGAGGCCCGCAAGGCTGGCTGCGCCATTGTCACGGGGGGCAAGCGCATTCTTGAAGAAACCGGCGGCTATTTCATGGCCCCTACCATCGTGACCGGCGTCAGCGCGAAGGACCGGATCGCGAGGGAAGAGGTGTTTGGCCCGGTGGTGACCGTACAGCCCTTTGATACCGAGGACGAAGCCATCGCCTTGGCCAATGCCACAGACTATGGCCTGGCGGCGGCAGTCTGGACATCTGATCTGGGTCGCGCCCATCGCATGATACGCAAGATCAAGGCCGGGCTGGTGCATGTGAACACCTATGGCGGGTCCGATCTGACGGTGCCTTTGGGGGGCGTCAGACAGTCGGGCAACGGCCATGACAAATCGCTGCATGCGTTCGACAAATACCTCTCCCTCAAATCAGCGTGGATCAAGCTATGAACGACCGCACCATCCTTGTCGTTGGCACCTATGATACCAAGGACGACGAGCTGACCTATATCGCCGAGGTGATCCGGGGACAGGGCGGTGGCGTCCTTACAATGGATGTCAGCGTTCTGGGCGCGCCGACGCAGCCCACGGATCTGTCCAAACACGATGTCGCGCAAGCAGGCGGTCACACCATTCAGGAGGCCATTGACGGCGGCGACGAAAATCTGGCGATGCAGATCATGGCCAAGGGGGCTGCGGCCCTTGCGCTGCGGCTGCACCGCGAGGGGCGCGTTGACGGCGTTCTGGTTCTGGGCGGGACGATGGGCACTGATCTGGCGTTGGATCTGTGCGCGGCGTTGCCCTTGGGGGTGCCTAAATACATTGTCTCCACCGTCAGCTTTTCGCCGTTGATCCCGCCAGAGCGGTTGGCTGCGGATGTGCAGATGATCCTGTGGGCCGGGGGGCTGTATGGTTTGAATTCGGTCTGCAAGGCGTCGCTGTCGCAGGCTGCGGGGGCCGTTCTGGGGGCGGCGCGTGCGGTCGAATTACCCAAGCGCGACCGGCCGCTGATTGGCATGACCTCGTTCGGCAAGACCGTGCTGCGCTATATGGTGGCCCTGAAACCGGCGCTTGAGACACGCGGCTTTGAGGTGGCGGTGTTTCACGCAACAGGCATGGGTGGGCGAGCCTTTGAGAGCCTTGCCGCAGAGGGTGCCTTTGCCGCCGTGATGGATTTCGCCCCTCAGGAGGTTGGCAATCATCTGATGGGGTCCTCCATCAGTGCGGGCGCTGACCGGATGACCAACGCAGGTCGCAAGGGGACCCCGCAGATCGTGGCACCGGGCTGCTATGATCTGGTGGATTTCGTCGGCTGGCAGGAGCCGCCCGTCAGGGTGGCGGGCCAGGACCTGCATGCGCATAACAGGCTACTTTCGTCCGTCATGATGACGACCGATCAACGCCGCGAGATGGCGCGCACGATGTGCGAAAAGCTGGCGCTGGCAAAGGGCCCGGCAGTGCTGATTTTGCCCCAAGAGGGGTGCAATGAATGGGACCGGCCCGGTGGCCCGTTGGCAGACCCCGAAGGCCTTGCCGCCTTTGTCGAAGAGATCAAGGCGCATTGCCCGGCCAACGTGCAGCTGATCCCGCTGGCTGCCCATATCAACGACGCCGCGTTTTCGACCCTTGTGTTAAAGGTGTTCGATGCGTGGGCGACGGACGGCATATTGGGTTGATCCAACGGGATAATTCCAGACACCGATACGCAAAGACTATCCCTTCTGCCGTTCCTCTTTATAGTTGGGCAAAAGGGGCGGTCGGGCGTGCTTGAATGCGTTGTGTGACGGTGCCCTCTGCGAAAAGGACATCTGCACATGGGCATTCTTTCTTTCGATACCCTCAAGGATCTGGCCGACAAGGGCGACGTTGACACCGTGCTGGTCGCGCTTGTCGACATGCAGGGCCGCCTGATGGGCAAGCGGTTCCATGTGTCGAATTTCATTGATCATGCGCATAGGGAAACCCATTGCTGCACCTATTTGCTGGCGACGGATCTGGCGATGTCAACGCCCGAAGGCTTTGCGGCGACAAGCTGGCAAACGGGGTATGGCGATTATGTCCTGCGCCCCGATCTATTGACGCTGCGCAAGGTGCCGTGGCTGGAAAGAACCGTTCTGGTGCTTGGCGACGTGTTGGATCATGACACCCACGATCCCGTTCCCCATGCGCCGCGTGCCATGTTGCAAAAGCAGATCGCACGGCTCAGGGCGCGGGGCTTTGACGCGATGATGGCGACCGAACTTGAGTTCTTTTTGTTCGAGGGTGATTACCGCAGCCTGCAAAAGGAAAAATACGCGGATCTTGTGCCGCTCAACGGGCATAACGAGGATTACTGCCTGTTCCAGACCACCAAGGAAGAAGGCTTTCTTCAGCCTTTGCGCAATCATCTGGTCGCGGCGGGCATCCCTGTCGAATGTACCAAGGGAGAAGCCGAAGTCGGCCAGCAAGAGTTGAACATACGCTATGCCCCGGCGCTGGATTGTGCGGATCATCACACGATTTCAAAGCACGCGATCAAGGAAATTGCCTTTCAACGGGGGATTTCGGCGTCGTTCCTTTCAAAATGGGCTGCGGACAAGGTTGGATCGTCCAGCCACGTCCACATGTCGCTTTGGCAAGACGGCGCACCGGCGTTTTTTGATCGCGACGCCGAGCTTGGCATGTCCGCCCTGATGCAACACTTCATCGCAGGGCTGATTGCCTATGCTCCTGACATCACATACTTTCTGGCCCCCTACATCAACAGCTACAAGCGGTTTGCCAAAGCGACGTTTGCGCCCACCAAAACCGTATGGTCTGTTGATAACCGCACGGCGGGTTTCCGGCTCTGCGGGGCGAACAGCAGCGCCATCCGGGTCGAGTGCCGCATCGGCGGATCCGATCTGAACCCCTATCTGGCGCAGGCGGCTTTGCTGGCGGCGGGAATGCAAGGGATCGAAGACAAGCTCACGCTGCCGCCTGTGACCACGGGCGATGTTTACGAAAATGCGCAGGTGCCGGAAATCCCGCACAGCCTGGCAGATGCCGCCGCACGGCTGCGCGGGTCCGACATGCTGCGTGCCGCATTTGGAAGCGGTGTCGTCGACCACTATTGCCGCGCAGCCGAGTGGGAACAAGAGGCCTATGACAAGGCTGTGACCGACTGGGAAATCAATCGCGGTTTTGAACGCGCCTAGTCGCTGTTTGCCCCAATCCCCAACCTTACAAAAAGGCTTGAACCCTATGGATTTACACAACAACTGGTCCTATCCGACCGCAATCCGGTTCGGCGCGGGCCGCATCACGGAAATCGCGCAGGCCTGCGATGCTGCGGGGATGAAAAACCCTCTTCTGGTGACCGACAAGGGCCTTGCGTCGATGGCAATCACCACCCGCACGCTGGATCTGCTTGAGGGTGCGGGTTTTGGCCGCGCGATGTTTTCGGACGTCAATGCCAACCCGACCGAGATCAACCTTGAAGCAGGCCTGAACGCCTATCGCGAGGGCGGCCACGACGGGGTGATCGCGTTCGGCGGGGGATCGGGGATTGATCTGGGCAAGATGATCGCCTTTATGGCGGGCCAGTCGCGCCCGGTCTGGGATTTCGAGGATGTTGGCGATTGGTGGACCCGCGCCGACCCTGACGCCATTGCCCCGATCATTGCCGTGCCGACAACAGCCGGAACAGGATCCGAAGTGGGCCGCGCGTCGGTTCTGACCAATTCACGGACCCATGTGAAAAAGATCATCTTTCACCCTAAGGTGCTGCCCTCGGTGGTGATCTGCGACCCTGAGCTGACCGTGGGTTTACCCCAACACATGACAGCGGGCACTGGACTTGATGCCTTTGCGCATTGTGTCGAAGCGTTCAGCAGCCCACACTACCACCCGATGTCGCAGGGTATCGCGCTGGAAGGGATGCGGCTGGTGATCGATTATCTGCCGCGCGCCTACAAGGACGGCACGGATATCGAAGCGCGCGCGCAGATGATGTCAGCGGCGGCAATGGGGGCCACGGCATTTCAGAAAGGTCTGGGTGCCATCCACGCCATGAGCCATCCGGTCGGGGCCGTGTTCGACACGCACCACGGCACCACCAATGCGGTCTGCATGCCAGCAGTGCTGGACCTGAACGCAAGTATGATCCGTGACAGGTTTGACCGCGCCGCCGGTTATCTGCGGATCGACGGCGGCTATGACGGGTTTCGGTCGTTTGTGCAGGAATTCAACGACAGCTTCGCGATCCCGCGCAAACTGTCGGAAATGGGGGTCCGTGCCGACCGGATCGATGATCTGGTGGCAATGGCGCTTGAGGATCCGTCATGTGGCGGCAACCCTGTGCCCCTCACGACCGAAAATCTGCGCAAACTGTTTGAAAATACGATCTGAACCGCCTGAAAGAAAGCAAGTCTCGGGGGACGGGGCAGCCTCGGGGGGCCAAACCTCGGGGGGGCATTGTGCCACCCCGAGACTTGCAGGCCTTGCCGAGGTTCGGCAAAGCGGACCCTGGCACATTGGGGGACTGCCAGGGTTGCATCCAGCACAGACGAGGCAAGCGTGCTGGACGAAGGGGGCCGATCAGGCCTCCTTTTTGGCCAAGCTGCCGATGGTCACGGGGCGGGAGACTTCTTCGCCCCTGTGAAGAATGACCATATCGGCCTTGGCATCCGGTTTGGTTGACGCCACAGCACGGGTCAAATCGCGCAGGTCCGTGATGTCTTTGCCATCAAAGGACAGGATGATATCACCTTTTTCCAGACCAGCTTTCTGTGCAGGGCTGTCGTCTCCTACGGCTTCGATCACGGCACCTTTGGGCGCGTCATAGCCAAGGACATGCGCAACTTCTTCTGTCATCGGGCGAATTTGCACGCCAAGCCAGCCGCGGGTAATGGTCCCGTCGTCTTCCAGATCGGCCACGATGGTGCGGACCAGATCGGATGGCACGGAAAAGCCGATACCGACAGACCCGCCATCGGGTGACAGGATCGCGGTGTTCATGCCGATGACTTCGCCTTGGTTGTTGAACAGCGGACCGCCCGAATTGCCCTTGTTGATGGACGCATCCGTCTGGATGAAATCATCGTAGGGGCCGGAATGGATATCGCGTGATTTGGCCGAAACGATACCGGTTGTGACCGTGCCGCCCAGACCAAACGGGTTGCCCATCGCGACGACTTCGTCACCCACGCGGGTCTTTTCGGACGAACCAAAGGTGACCGCAGGCAGGTCAACATCCGATTTGATCTTGAGCAGGGCAATGTCGGTCATCGGGTCGGTGCCAACCACCGTCGCCTCAAAACTGCGACCGTCGGACAATTTGACGGTCACGCTGTCAGCCCCGTCAACGACGTGGTTGTTGGTGACGATCTTGCCATCCTTCGAGATGATGAAACCAGAACCCAGACCGTGGACTTCTTGCGATTGGGCACCGTTGTCTGGCATCATCTGTTCAAAATGACGCCGCAGCTCTTCCGGCATGCCTTCGGGCATCTGCATTTGCGTGGGCGCTGTTTTGGCCGTGCCCGAAACTTCGATGAAGACAACGGAAGGCGCGATTGTTTCAACCAGATCGGCATAGCCACCGGCGGGGACGGCCAGCGCGGTCGTCGGGGCCAGCGTCAGCGCCGAGGTCGATGCCAAAGCAGCCGCCAGAACAAGAGGGGCGGCGCGGCGGGGGGATTTGAAAAGAGAATTCATAGCTTAGGTCCTTACTGCTTTTTGGATGACAGACAGATGGCAGCCGGATCTTACAGGGCGTTTCGATCGGCTATACAAATCTGTTAAGTTGCAATGCGCTGCTGTCAGGGGCCCCTATATGAGGTATCGCCACAGACGACTGGTAACAGGACACCGACCATGAAACTGCTTGTAGTAGAAGATGACGCCACCACCGGAACCTACATCGCGCGGGGCTTGCGCGAAGAGGGGCATACCGTTGATCTGGTGGCCGAGGGCCGCGAGGGCCTGTTTCAGGCGACCTCTGGCAGCTATGACGTGCTGATTGTCGACCGGATGCTGCCCGAAGTGGACGGCCTGACGCTGGTCAGGACCTTGCGGGGGGCTGGCAACACGACCCCCGTCCTGTTCCTGACCGCGATGGGCAGCGTCGATGACCGGATCAGCGGACTGAACGCCGGTGGCGACGATTATCTGGTCAAACCCTTTGCATTTGGCGAACTTTCTGCGCGTGTGGCGGCGCTGGCACGGCGCCCGCAGGTCATTGATCAGGAAACCGTGTTGCGGGCCGGTGATCTGGAAATGCATCTGATATCGCGCAAGGTGATGCGGGGCGGGCAAGAGATTGATCTGCTGCCACGGGAATTTGCCCTGCTGGAACATCTTCTGCGCCGCAAGGGCAGGGTCCAGACGCGCACCATGCTGCTTGAGGCGGTCTGGGACATCAGCTTTGATCCGATGACCAACGTGGTCGAAACCCACATCAGCCGTCTGCGCGCCAAGGTGGACAAGCCCTTTGATCGCGAACTGATCCAGACTGTGCGGGGCGCGGGCTATAGGGTTGCGGGATGACGCCACGCATCAGACAGCTTTGGCGGTCAATGCCTGTCCGGCTGGCACTGGTGCTGGTCTTGCTGTTTTCGACCGTCAGTCTGCTCAGCCTTGCGACAAGCTTTGCCGTGACGCAAAATTCGTTCGAGGCCAGCATTCGCGCCGATCTGCAACAGGACATCGCGGGGTTTCGCGCGGCACCCAATGCGCGCGCCGTGGCACTGCTTGTCGATGCTGAATCGCGCGACACCGATCCCAGCCGTGTGATCCTCAGCTATGTGACACCGACCGGCCAGATCTATGGCAACGGCGCGATCGCGCGGGATCAGGAGGGGTATCATATCGTGTCGCTGGCCAGGGGCCGTGCCGAATACGATGGTGATTATCTGTCGCTGACCACGCGGCTATACGGCGGGCAGCTGACGATTGCACGCAGCCGCGCCCAGATCGAAGCGCTTTGGGATGTGTTCCTGAACATACTGGTGATCAGCTTGTTGCCAACGGTCCTGATCGCGCTGTCGGGCGGGTTGTATCTGGCGCGGCGCAGCAAAAGGCATGTTGAAGTGATCGGGGGCACGCTGGACGATCTCACGAACGGGGATTTGACCGCACGGGTCAACGTCTCGCCCGTGTGGGCGGATGATCTCTTGCGCATCGGCAATAAGGTCAACCAGATGGCCGAAGCCCAGGAAGCGCAGATGCAGATGGTGCGGCAGGTGTCTTCGGATATTGCCCATGATCTGAAAACGCCGATCCAGCGCGTGGCCGTCTATCTGGACGATCTGGCCCGCACTGTACCGCCGGAATCAGACGAAGGCGCGCTGGTGGGGCGTGCGCAGGACGAAGTGACGGGCATCGCGTCGGTGTTCCAGTCGCTTCTGCAAATCGCCTCGATCGAGTCGGGATCCCCGAAAACGCATTTCAAGCCGGTGGACCTCAAGGCGCTGTGCCAGACCATGACGGAACTTTACGAACCGGCGGCCGCGGCACATGATCAGACCTTGATCTGCGAACTTCCCGAAGACCGGATTTTCGTGCAAGGCGACAAGAACCTGCTGGGGCAGGTGCTGGCAAATCTGCTGCAAAATGCGTCGAAGCACACACCACGGGGCAGTGAAATTAGGTTGTTGCTGGCAAGGCGGCAGGGCCAGGTGGTGCTTGAGGTGACCGATAATGGGCCGGGCATCCCCGAAGACGAGCGGGAAAAGGTGCTGCGCCGGCTTTACCGTCTGGATACCAGCAGGCACACGCCGGGCAACGGGCTGGGGCTTAGCCTGGTGGAAGGCGTCGTGAAACTGCACGGTGGCCAGCTTGAGCTTCTGGACAACAAGCCGGGGCTTAGGATCAGGATCGTTTTCGGAACATATTCAACTGCGGCAATTTGAGCATGTGACATAGGTGTGGCATATCCTTAGCTAACCCTTGACGGTGGCAGCGCCCCTTCCGGCGCTTTCTAAGATAGAGGTCTCTAATGCTTGATGGATTTTCCGCCGAAATACTGGCCCGCGTGCAATTCGCCTTCACAGTGTCGTTCCATATCATCTTTCCCGCCTTTTCGATCGGTTTGGCAAGTTTTCTTGCGGTCCTGAATGGCCTGTGGCTTTGGACAAAGGACGACGTCTATCAGGTCTTGTTCGACTATTGGAAAAAGATCTTTGCCGTCGCGTTCGGGATGGGGGTCGTCTCGGGCATCGTCATGTCCTATCAATTCGGTACAAACTGGTCGGTCTTTTCCGACAAGGCCGGACCCATCGTCGGCCCGCTCATGGCGTACGAGGTGTTGTCGGCCTTCTTTCTTGAGGCAGGGTTTCTGGGGATCATGCTGTTCGGCCTGAAACGTGTGGGGCCGGGCTTGCACATGTTCGCCACGGGTATGGTTGCGTTCGGCACCTTGCTGTCAGCCACTTGGATTCTGTCGGTGAACAGCTGGATGCAGACACCAGCAGGCTATGGCATCAACGAGATGGGTCAATACATCCCGCTTGACTGGTGGAAGATCATCTTCAACCCGTCGTTCCCCTATCGATTGCTGCACATGGTGCTGGCGGCCTACCTGACGACTGCGCTGGTGGTTGGGGCGGTCGGCGGCTGGCATCTGCTGAAGGACAACAAGGGACCAGCGTCGCGGCGCATGTTCTCGATGGCGATGTGGATGCTGTTGCTGGTGACGCCGCTTCAGATTGCGGCGGGCGATTTCCACGGCATCAACACGCTGGAACATCAACCGGCCAAGGTGATGGCGATGGAAGGCCACTTTGAAAGCCACCCCGACGGCGCACCGCTGATCCTGTTCGGGATCCCGAACCAGGCCGAAAAGCGGGTCGATTATGCGGTCGAGATCCCGAAACTGTCGTCGCTTATCCTCAAGCATGATCTGAACGCACCGCTGGACGGTCTTGATACTATCCCCGACGAGAACGAGCCGCCGGTGGCGATCGTGTTCTTTTCCTTCCGTGTGATGGTGGGTCTTGGCTTTGCCATGCTGGGCCTTGGTCTATGGAGCGGGATCGCTCGCTGGCGGGGCACGCTGCACACCGCGCCATGGCTGCACCGCGCGGCGATTGTGATGGGGCCGATGGGATTCGTCGCGGTTCTGGCCGGGTGGATCACCACCGAAGTCGGCAGGCAGCCGTTTACGATTTACGGCCTGCTGCGCACATCTGACAGCCTTGCGCCGGTCAGCGCACCTGCGGTGGGAGCGTCACTGGTTTCGTTCATTGTCGTCTATTTCTTTGTCTTCGGGGCGGGTGCCTATTACATCCTGCGCCTGATGAAAAAGCGCCCGCAGGTGGGCGCAAAAGAAAATATCGACGATGGTCCCCTTCGCACTGCGGGCATAACGCAAGTGGCGCAAGACAAACCCACAAAATTTAGACCTGCGGAATAGGATAGATCGATGTTTGGACTTGAACTTTCTTTCATCTGGGCCGGTATCATTGCCTTGGCGGTGCTGATCTATGTCATTCTTGACGGGTTCGATCTGGGGGTCGGGCTGCTGTTTCCGCTGTCCAAGGACGAAGGCGAACGCAATGTCATGATGAACTCTGTCGCGCCGATCTGGGACGGCAACGAGACGTGGCTTGTTCTGGGGGGAGGGGGGCTTTTTGCGGTGTTCCCCCTGGCATATGCGACCGTGATGCCGGCGCTTTACATGCCGATCATCCTGATGCTGCTGGGGCTGGTCTTTCGCGGGGTCGCGTTTGAATACCGCTGGCGCACCACACGTTGGAAGGGCCTTTGGGATATCTCCTTTTTCGGCGGGTCGTTGGTGGCGTCGCTTTGCCAAGGCATCGCACTTGGTGCGCTTGTGCAGGGCATCCACATCGAGAACCGCGCCTATGCGGGCGGCTGGTGGGATTGGCTGACGCCATTCTCGATCCTGACCGGGGTGGCGGTCACGGTGGGCTATGCCATGCTGGGGGCGACCTGGCTGAACATGAAACTTGAGGGGCGCATTCAGGCGCATATGCGGCGGCTTGCATGGCCATTCGCGATTGCAACGGTGGCCTTCATGGGCATTTTCAGCCTCTGGACTCCGTTTCTGGGGGGCGAGTATTTCGCGCGCTGGTTTACCTTCCCGTCGGCAATGTTCAGCGTTCTGGTGCCGATTTTGGTCGCCGCTGCGATCTATGGGCTTTTTCACGGCTTGCAGCGCCATTGGGACGCGACGCCGTTTCTTTGCGCGCAGGCGCTGTTCATTCTGGGTTTCATCGGGATCGGGATCAGCTTTTACCCCCATATCGTGCCGCCGTCGCTGACCATCGTCGAAGCGGCCGCCCCTGACAGCAGCTTGAAGTTCGCGCTGGTCGGCACGCTGGTGCTGTTGCCGATGATCTTGGGGTATACCGCCTATACCTATTGGGTATTCCGCGGAAAGATCGACCCCGAGGAAGGGTATCACTGATGGCCCCCAAATGGCTTTCCAGAACCGGCTGGTTCGTGCTGATCTGGGTGCTTAGCGTGCTGGCGTTGGGGATCGTGGCATACGGCATCCGCCTGATGGTCATCCCGTGAACATGCCGCCGGGGAACCTGCGATGCATCCGCCCATGGGGTTGCAAAATCACCTGTCCTCTGGCCCTTTCAAGGCGACGCTGAAAAAGGGGATCTTCCAATGCGCGCCATGCAAGTCACTGCCTATGATCATCCGCTTGTTTTGCGTGATCTTGATAGACCCGTCCCCCAACCCGGAGAAGTCCTGGTCAAAGTGGCAACCTGCGGCCTGAACTTTGGCGATCTGCTTTTGATCAAAGGCAGCTATCAGGAAAAGCCGCCCCTGCCCTTTACTCTGGGGATGGAGCTTGCGGGCACGATCACCGCCCTGGGCGAGGGGGTAAGCGGCTTTGCGGTGGGCCAACGCATCGCGGCCTATAGCGGTGTCGACGGTCTGGCAGAATATGCGGCCATCCCCTCGAATATCTGCGTGCCGATCCCCGATGACATGGATGCCGTCGATGCGGCCGCCTTCTTGATCGCCTATGGTACCAGCCACGTCGCACTTGACTACAAGGCGCGGTTGCAGCCCGCAGAGCGGCTGTTGGTGCTGGGGGCATCGGGTGGTGTCGGGCTGACGGCGGTGGAACTGGGCAAGCTCATGGGGGCCACGGTGATCGCCTGCGCGCGGGGAAAGGCCAAGCTTGAGGTGTGCCGCGCCGCGGGGGCAGATCATCTGATCGATTCAGAAACCGATGACATCCGCGCCGTCGTGAAATCGTTGGGCGGGGCGGATGTGGTCTATGATCCGATCGGGGGCGATCAATTCAAGGCCGCCCTGCGATCCTGCAACCCCGAAGCGCGGATCTTGCCCTTGGGCTTTGCGTCGGGCGAGGTGCCCCAGATCCCCGCGAATATTCTGCTCGTGAAAAACCTGAACGTGCTGGGGCTGTTCTGGGGCGGATATAAAAAGTTCAGGCCGCAGGTTTTGACCGACAGCTTTCGGGTGCTGATCGACTGGTACACTCAGGGCAAGATCAAGCCGCATGTCAGCCACATCCTGCCGCTTGAGCAGGCGAACGAGGCGCTGGAATTGCTGCGCACCCGCAAGGCAACGGGCAAGGTGGTGGTGCGGGTTTCAGGCTAGGGCCGGTCCGCAAAATGCCGTTGAAGATATGCGTCAAGCGTGTGCCGCTGCGCAAAGTCCTGATCGAAATTTTTGAAGATCGCGGCGTATCTATCCGTCTGTGATATGTGTTCAAGAGGCACATAATGACGCCCCGGATGCAGGTCGGACCCCAGCTTTTCCGAAATGATCGCCTTGCCTTGCAGGTAGGCCGACAACAGCCGGGGGTATTCGGTATAGATCCCGTCGGTGAAATGAATGTTCAGAACGGCCATATGATCCTGGATGGCGCGTTCCAGTGCGGTGCCGAACGTGTCTAGGGGCGCAAGATCCACCAGATCAGGCGCAATCTCGTTCAGCAACGTGGCGCGTCGGTCGTTCACATAGCCATAGAACAGGGCTTTGGGAATCGTGCAGGGCGTGAACGCAAAAGAACCCTTGGGAAAGATGAACGGGCCAAAGTCGATCTTTGACAGCAACGGCTTTGGCAACCATTGGTAATTCGGGCGGTTGAACGTCGACAGGTCAAGTATGCGATCATACATGACGGCGTTGCGCAGAGTGCGAAACCACTTTTGCCTGCGCCACATCTGACGCCCCGTTTCGTCAAAGAAATGCTCGGTTTGCAGACCCAGGTGATGGCCCGGTCTGCGCAGGTGTGTCCGGCGGAACTTTTGCGTTCCGACATAGATGTTGACGGGCAGCGCCAGCGTTTTCGGGTCGCTGATCCCGTGCGCGATGTCGTGCGCCACCTGGTCCAGCGTCGGATGGCGCGAATAGAAGCGCAGGTTGCCCTTCGTGATTTCCTGCATGGGCGTTATCCGATCCGCTTGGCGGGGGATTTCACCGATACCCGCGCTTTTTGACGTTCGCGCACGAAAACAAACAGCCCAGAGGCGAGGATCAGCGCGATGCCTATCCAGACCTCGAACACTGGCAGATCGCCAAATATCGTCAGCCCCCAGAACACCGAAAGCGGCAGGCCGACATATTCAAACGGGGCGACTGTGGCGGCGTCCGCGATGCGATAGGCCTGGCTCAGGCAGTATCCGATGACGGCGGAATTGACGCCAAGGCCAAGAAACACCCACAGGTCGCCCGATGCAGGCCAGACCCACGCGCGCAACAGAAACACCAGCGACGGTGCGCTGTCGCCGTCCACAAACCGCCCGTCTCCGGCGACCACGTAAAAGCCCACGGACACAAGCAGAAACACCCCTTGGATATAGACCGACAAGGCCGACGCCTTGCTGTTTACGCCCAATTTGCGGGTCATAAGCTGGTTCAGCGCATAAGTCAGTGCCGCAACCACGGGCAGCAAAAGAACCAGCCGTGAGGCTTGCAGGCTTTGCGCATCCGCCCAAGGGCGCTGCATGATGATGACCCCGACAAAGCCGACCGCGACAGCGCTCATCCGCATGACGCCGACTTTCTCGCCCAGGATCGGGATCGACAGCAGCGTGATAAACAAAGGTGCCGCAAAGAACAGCGCCGTGGCGTCCGCCAGCGGAATGGCGGCGAGCGCCAGAAAGAACGTCATGTTGGAAACGACGACAAACCCGCCGCGCAGCAGGTGCCACCCGGCCTGATTGGTCTTCAGGATGCGCCAGCCGCCTTCGATCTGCACCAACCCCAGACTGAAGATGATTCCGATCAGCGCCCGCACAAAGACGATCTCGTGCAGGGGGTAGCCGCCCGAAAGTTGCTTGATCATCATATCGTTGACCGAAATCGCAAGGACTCCGAACAGGACAAAGGCGATGGCCGTACCGGACCGGTTCTGTGCATTTGCATTCATATCAGTGACCTATCAGCTATGTCGATCCTGTCCAGCGTGTTTGATCTTGGCGCAGGGGACGGAACTGCGCTAGGTTGGCAAAAATATCGCCTCAGGAGGATCCCCCATGCAGATGTCCGAAACCCGCCAAATCGCCGCCACCCCCGACGAGGTGTATGCGGCGCTGATCGACCCGGACATGCTGATGAAATGTGTTCCCGGCGCGACTGAAGTGACCGGATCGCCCGAAGAAGGGTTCGAGGCAACGGTGGTGCAAAAGGTAGGCCCGGTGAAGGCGACGTTCAAAGGGCAGGTGACCATGACCGACATGGTGCCGGGCCAATCGATCAAGATCAACGGTGAGGGCAAGGGCGGGGCCGCTGGATTTGCCAAGGGGGGTGCCGATGTGACGCTGACCGCCAAGGATGGCGGCACCGAGCTGGCCTATGAGGTCGAAGCGAAGGTGGGCGGCAAGCTGGCACAGCTTGGCAGCCGGATCATCGATGGCTTTGCCAAGAAGATGGCGGACCAATTCTTTAACAACCTGCAAGAAACTCTTGAGGGTCCGGCTGAACCCGACGCGCAGACCGCTGAGGACGGCAGCAAGGATGCGGGCGACGGGGCCGCAGATGGCCCCCCGAAAAAGAAAGGCTGGTTCGGCCGCGCAAAGACCTGAGGCTTTCCTCTGTTCACCGGCGGCTATCCCGTCTAGTTTCCGGCCAAACATTCCGGAGACCAGAATGCCAGATATTGTAGAGATCACTGACTTGCGCAAAGCCTATGGCGACGGGTTTGAGGCGCTTAAAGGTGTCAACCTGAACATCAGACAGGGGGAGATTCTCGCGCTGTTGGGGCCGAATGGCGCTGGCAAGACCACTTTGATTTCCACAGTGTGCGGGATCACGACGGCAACCGGAGGGTCGGTCAGGGTGGGCGGCCACGACACGATCACCGACTACCGTGCAGCGCGGGCGATGATTGGTCTGGTCCCCCAAGAGATCAACCTTGAACCGTTCGAAAAGGTGATCAACACCGTGCGGTTTTCGCGCGGGTTGTTTGGCAAACCCAAAGATGACGCTGCGTTGGAAAAGATCCTGCGACAACTGTCCCTGTGGGACAAGAAAGACAGCCAGATCCGCGCACTTTCAGGCGGGATGAAGCGGCGGGTTCTGATTGCAAAGGCGCTGGCGCACGAGCCCCGCGTGCTGTTTCTGGATGAACCCACCGCTGGCGTCGACGTCGAATTGCGGCGCGACATGTGGAAGATTGTGGCGGACCTCAAGGCCGATGGCGTCACCATCATCCTGACCACGCATTACATCGAAGAGGCCGAAGCCATCGCCGACCGCATCGGTGTGATCGCACATGGGGCGCTTTTGCTGGTCGAAGACAAGGACAAGCTGATGGCCCGGATGGGCAAGAAGCAGCTTGAAGTGCAGTTGACCAAGCCGATCAAGGCGCTGCCCGAAAGCCTGCGATCCGACGCGTTGGAACTGTCTGCGGACGGGGCCCGGCTGATCTACACCTACGACACCCGCGCAGAGCGGACCGGCATCACCAAGCTGCTGTCCGATGTGTCTGCCGCGGGGTTGGTCCTTTCGGATCTTGAGACGCGACAAAGCAGTCTTGAGGACATTTTCGTGGATCTGGTCAAGGAGGATGCAGCATGAACCTGATCGCTGTAAAATCTATCTACACGTTCGAGATGGCGCGTTTTTTCCGCACCATCACACAAAGCTTCGTGTCGCCGGTTCTGTCAACATCGCTTTACTTTGTCGTTTTCGGAGCCGCGATCGGCAGCCGCATCGAACAGGTCGAAGGCGTCAGCTATGGCGCTTTCATTGTGCCGGGCCTGATCATGCTCAGCGTGATTACCCAGTCAATTTCAAATGCGTCATTCGGCATCTACTTTCCAAAATTCATCGGCACGGTGTTTGAACTTCTGTCTGCGCCGATCAACTTTCTGGAAATCGTGATGGGCTATGTCGGAGCGGCGGCCACCAAAGCGTTGTTCATTGGTGTGATCATCCTTATTACCGCGTTCTTTTTTGTCGATATCACCATCCAGCATCCGATCTGGATGGTGGTTTTCCTAATCCTGACCTGCGTCAGTTTTTCGTTGTTCGGGTTCATTATCGGGATTTGGGCCGGTAATTTCGAACAGTTGCAACTGGTCCCGTTGTTGATCGTCACACCCTTGGTGTTTCTGGGCGGGTCGTTCTATTCGATCTCGATGCTGCCGCCTGTCTGGCAGATCATCTCGCATTTCAACCCCGTGGTGTACCTGATCTCCGGCTTCCGCTGGGCCTTCTTTGGGTCGGCGGATGTGCCGATCGTCACCAGCTTGCTGGCGATTGGCGGGTTCACAGCGCTTTGCCTTGCGTTCATCTGGTGGATTTTCCACACCGGCTGGCGAATTCGGCAATAAGTATCGGGTGCTCTCCTTGTTTGGGGCGGGGGCGCACTCTACATGGGGGAGTATGAGAAATTTGCTCCGCTTTATTCCGTCCCCGCCGACCGTTGCGGTCATCCGTCTTGCTGGTGTCATCGGGGGGCGTACCCGCGGGGGGCTGAACGATAGCGGCATCGGGCCCGCCATCGACAAGGCGTTCAGCCGGGGCAAACCCGCCGCCATCGCACTTGAGGTCAGTTCGCCGGGCGGAAGCCCGGTGCAGTCATCGTTGATCGGTGCGCGGATACGTCGGCTTGCCGAGGAGAAGAACATCCCCGTCATCGCGTTTGTCGAAGATGTAGCGGCGTCGGGCGGGTATTGGCTGGCCGCAGCCGCAGACGAGATTTACGCAGACCCAAGTTCGGTTGTCGGATCCATCGGGGTGATATCAGCGTCGTTTGGGGCGAACGAATTTATCAACCGATACGGCATTGAACGGCGTGTTTATACGGCGGGGCAGTCAAAAAGCATGCTTGATCCGTTCCGCCCCGAAAAGGCGGAAGATGTCGAGCGGCTGAAGGTTTTGCTGAACGACATTCACACCAATTTTATTGACCACGTAAAGGCGCGTCGGGGCGACAAGTTGCCAAGCCGATACAGATCTGTTCACGGGTGAGATCTGGCTGGCCAGACGCGCCGTCGAGTTGGGGTTGATCGACGGTGTCGGTCATCTGCGCCCGATGATGAAACAGCGGTTCGGCGACAAGGTCAGGTTCAAGCGCTATGGCACGAAAAAGGGGCTGCTGTCGCGGTTCGGGGCGCAGATCATCGGTGACGCGGTGGACAGCATCGAAGAACGCGCGGCGTATGCGCAGTTCGGCCTGTAGACATGGTTCTAAAGGTTGTTTTGTTGTTTTTGGTCGCGATGGGTACGCTTGCGTGGTTTGGCAAGATGCACTGGCTGGGCAGTAAGCGCCTGAACCAGACAAAATGCGGCGCTTGCGGGCGGTATCGGATTGGCAAAGGCCCCTGTGGATGCGGGGGCAAGCGCGGATGATCATGCCTTGGTTTCTGAGTATTCTGGGTCTGATGATCCTGCTTTTGGCCGGGGATGCGCTGGTCAAAGGTGCGGTGAACCTTTCCTTGCGTCTTGGCGTACCCGCCTTGATTGTCAGCCTGACCATCGTGGCGTTTGGCACATCCGCACCCGAGCTTTTGATTTCGGTCAAGGCGGTGATGGATAACGCACCCGGTATCGCGCTTGGCAATGTGGTGGGGTCGAACACGGCCAACATTCTGCTGGTGTTGGGGATTCCGGCGCTGCTGGCAACAATGCACACATCCGAATGCCACACCCGCAAGACCTTCAGCATGATGATCGTGGCATCGCTGCTGTTTATCGCGCTTGCCTTTCGGGGTGTGTTTGATGTCTGGTCCAGTTTGATCCTGCTGGCGGGGCTGTCTTATGTGCTGTTCGACATGTTCCGCGACGCCAAGCGGCACAAAAGATGCTCCGCGCAGGCCGAAGCTGAAGGCGATGATGACCCGGAGGAACCCGAAGGGGCAGATCCCGATATGCCGGGCTGGCGGATCGGCGTATTCTTGGTGCTGGGGCTGGTCGGTCTTCCCTTGGGGCAAGCCTGCTGGTCGACAACGCTTCTATCATTGCGCGGGCTTACGGTGTCAGCGATACGGTCATCGGTCTGACGCTGGTTGCAATCGGTACGTCGCTGCCAGAACTGGCAACCACGGTAATGGCTGCATTGCGCCGTCAGGCGGATGTGGCGTTGGGCAATGTGATCGGTTCCAACATCTTCAATCTTTTGGCCATCATTGGCATCGCAAGCCTT
Organism: uncultured Alphaproteobacteria bacterium; assembly: GCA_963728645.1. Lineage (GTDB taxonomy): Bacteria > Pseudomonadota > Alphaproteobacteria > Rhodobacterales > Rhodobacteraceae > Sulfitobacter. Next base: position 140,279 of record CAVSLU010000007.1, read on the forward strand.
GTCGGGCCGATCGATGTTGACCCGGAGTTTTTGCGGTTCGATTTGTGGGTCATGCTGGGGGCGTCCCTGCTTTTGATCCCGTTCGTGTATCTTGGGCGCGATATCACGCGGATTTGGGGCATTGCCCTTTGTGCGATATACGCGCTTTATCTGGGCGTTGTTCTAATCTGAGAAAGGCCAATTCATGAAGAATGCATTGGTAACGGGCGCAGGTGCGCGTCTGGGGCGTGCGATGGCGCTGTACCTTGGCGACCGCGGTTTTGACGTGGCTGTGCACTATAATACGTCGTCCGAAGGCGCGGACGAGGTCGTATCGGCGCTTGAGGCGAAGGGCCAGCGCGGTATCGCGTTGCAAGCGGATCTGCTGAACGAAGGCGAAACCCAAGACCTGTTCCCAAAGGCCGTCGCCAGTCTGGGCGGCCCCATCACCTGCTTGATAAACAACGCGTCGATATTCGAATATGACAGCGTGACAAGCGCGACCGCCCAAAGCTGGGACCGTCATATCGGCAGCAATCTGCGCGCGCCCTTTGTTCTGACGCAAGCAATGGCAGGGCAGGGGCTTGATCCCGAGATCGACGCGCGGGGCGAACCCAAGGCTGTCGGTCTGATCGTCAACATGCTGGATCAACGGGTGCGCAAACTGACGCCCGAGTTCATGACCTACACGATCGCCAAGATGGGTCTGTGGGCGATGACGCAAACGACGGCTCAGGCACTGGCCCCCACGATAAGGGTCAATGCCATCGGGCCCGGACCGACGCTGAAAGGGGCCAAACAGACCGACGAACATTTTGCAAAGCAAAGGTCCCGGATCATCCTGCGACGGGGGTCCAATCCCGAAGATATCACCGCCGCGTTGGGATATTTCCTTGATTCGCCCTCTGTCACGGGGCAACTGTTATGTACTGACGGGGGGCAGCATCTGGGGTGGCAGACACCGGACGCACAAGGGTTGGAATAACCCGGCCCAGAAAGTTTTGCACCTCATGGTGGAAGTACACAAACCTGTTACAAATTGCGTCCTGTTTTCAGTAGCTTGCACAGAATGAAAAAAATACTTCACAAACTCAATGGGTTGACCATTTGCCTAAATTTTAGGCAAATTGGCGGAACCCGCTTAAATCAACGGGAATGGCGCGTTCACGGAAAGTTATCTGCAAGGTTATCCACACAATCCGGGGGTATGTTTAGTCTTGTTACTTTCATCCCCCTGTTGCAGCAAATTCAGCAGGTCAGATCGAATCGATGACGGACAAAAGCACGCAGCACAAAACCGGCCATGAGGTAATTCAGGCCTATCTGAAGACCATCGACGGGTCTCCGGGTGTGTATCGCATGCTCGATTCCGAAAGCCGGGTGCTTTATGTCGGAAAGGCGCGGAACCTGCGGGCGCGGGTCAGCAGCTACGCGCGCCCGACCGGCCATTCGGGGCGCATTGCGCGGATGATTGCGAACACCGCGTCGATGATGTTCCTGACAACCAAAACCGAAACCGAAGCGCTGTTGCTGGAACAGAACCTGATCAAGCAGTTGAAGCCGAAGTTCAACGTGCTGCTGCGCGACGACAAAAGCTTTCCCAATATATTGGTCACGGCGGATGACGACTATCCGCAGATCAAAAAGCATCGCGGGGCGAAAAAGGAAAAGGGCAACTACTATGGCCCCTTCGCCAGCGCCGGTGCGGTGAACCGTACGCTGAACCAGTTGCAGAGGGTGTTTTTGCTGCGCGACTGTTCAAATGCGATGTTCGACAGCCGCACGCGTCCCTGCCTGCAACACCAGATCAAACGCTGCTCGGCACCTTGTGTGGGTAAGATCAGCCCCGAAGAGTACCGCAAGACGGTTCAGGACGCGCAGAAATTCCTGAACGGCAAATCGACGGACATTCAATCAAGGCTGGCGACCGAGATGGCACAGGCCGCTGAGGCGATGGAGTTTGAACGCGCGGCTGCCTTGCGCGACCGGATCAAGGCGTTGACCCAGGTGCAAACAGCCCAGGGCATCAACCCACAAGGGGTGGCGGAGGCGGACATTATCGCGCTGCACATGGATCAGGGGCAGGCGTGCGTGCAGGTGTTCTTTATCCGTGCGAACCAGAACTGGGGCAACCGTGACTACTATCCAAGGGTCGGTCCCGATGTGGACGCGGCCGAGGTGCTTGAGGCGTTCATCGGCCAGTTTTATGACACGCGCGAACCCCCACGCCAGTTGATCCTGTCGAACGAAATCGAGAATGCCGATCTGATGGTGGATGCCTTGTCAGGCAAGCTGGGGCGCAAGGTTGAATTGCTGGTGCCGCAAAGGGGCGAGAAGGCTGAACTGGTGGACGGGGCCCTGCGCAATGCCCGTGAATCGCTGGCCCGTAAACTGGCAGAAACCGCGACCCAGACCAACCTGCTGAAAGGTCTGGCCGACGCCTTTGATCTTGCTGATCCTCCGCAGCGGATCGAGGTCTACGATAACTCGCACATCCAGGGCACAAACGCTGTAGGAGGCATGATCGTCGCGGGACCGGACGGAATGATGAAAAACCAATACCGGAAATTTAACATCCGCGGTGAAGATCTGACCCCAGGCGACGACTTTGGCATGATGAAAGAGGTGCTGACCCGCCGGTTCAAACGTCTGTTGAAGGAAGACCCGGATCGCCGGCAAGGCATGTGGCCCGACCTGTTGCTGATCGACGGGGGCGCGGGGCAGGTCAGTGCCGTGGCGTCAATCATGCGGGAATACGGGGTCGAGGATATTCCGATGGTCGGCGTCGCCAAGGGTATCGACCGCGATGCTGGCAAAGAGGAGTTTTACCGCGTGGGCAAACGCCCGATGGCTTTGCGGCACAATGATCCGGTGCTTTATTTCATTCAGCGCCTGCGCGACGAAGCCCATCGGTTTGCGATTGGAACACATCGCGCAAAGCGGGCCAAGGCAGTCAGCGCGACACCTTTGGATGACGTGCCCGGCGTTGGAGCGGCCCGAAAGCGCGCGCTGCTGGCGCATTTCGGATCGGCCAAGGCGGTCGGGCGTGCCAACCTGAACGATCTGAAAGCTGTCGAGGGTGTATCGAGTGCGCTGGCTGAACGGATTTACGCGTTTTTCCACGAACGCGGGTGAAAAACCATCAAGGCTTGGGGATTTCGATGGGGAGGGACGCTCCGCGGGGAGTTTATTTTGCAAAATGAAGAGGATACGTTGGCGCTTTCCCCTCTTGGGTTGGCGCTGTAGAGTGGGGCTATGAAGTGGAATGTTCCCAATATCCTGACGCTGATGCGTCTGGTCGCGGCACCCGGTGTGGCCGTGATGTTCTTGTATTTTACACGGCCTTATGCGGATGGTTTGGCGATGCTGTTGTTCGTGTTTGCTGCCATCACCGACTGGTTTGACGGCTATCTCGCGCGGGCTTGGGGCCAGGAGACAAAGCTGGGTGCCATGCTGGACCCGATCGCGGACAAGGCGATGGTTGTCATCGCGCTGATGGTCATCATCGGGTTCTCCAGTTGGTCGCCCTGGCTGGTGTTGCCGGCCACCGTTATTTTGTTCCGCGAAGTGTTTGTATCAGGGTTGCGGGAATATCTTGGGGATGTGTCTGGCACACTAAAGGTTACGAAGCTGGCCAAATGGAAGACGACCGCGCAAATGATCGCGATTGCGATCCTTTTCAGCCAGGGCGTTTTCGAGCATTATTTTGGCATATCCGGCGTCATGACGCATACCGCAGGCGGTGCCACGGCTGCGTTGGGACTTGAGCATGAATTGACGGGTCACGATCTTGATCTTGAGATCTGGGCGGGACGCGTCGGGTTGGCGTTGCTGTGGATTGCAGCCGCTTTGACGGCGGTGACGGGATATGACTATTTGCGCAAGGCACTGCCGTATCTGAAGGAGGCGCGATGATGGATGTCTTGTATTTTGCCTGGGTGCGGGAACGCATCGGGTTGCCACGCGAACGGATTGAAAGCGATGCCGCGACCGTCGCGGATCTGGTGGCAGAATTGCGGGCCCGCGAAGATCGCTATGATATGGCATTTTCGGACCTGAGCAGCCTGCGGGTGGCTGTCGATCAGGAGCTGTCCGATTTCGATGCCCCCCTTGCCGGTGTGCGGGAAGTCGCGTTTTTCCCCCCGATGACCGGAGGGTAGGATGCGCATTTCCGTGCAAGAGGAGGCCTTTGATCTGGGCACCGTCGCTGCCGAGTTTGCCCGTGGTCACAAGGACATGGGTGCAATCGTCACCTTTACCGGCGTTGTGCGCGACCTGGAGGGGGATCCCCTGCAAGCGATGGAGATTGAGCATTATCCCGGTATGACCGAAGCCGCGTTGACCGAGATGGCAACCAAGGCGATGGCGCGATTTTCGCTGGGCGACGTTCTGGTCATTCACCGGTACGGGCGACTGGTGCCGGGTGAGATGATCATGATGGTGGCCACTGCCTCAAGGCACCGCAAGGATGCTTTCGAGGCGGCAGAGTTCCTGATGGATTACCTGAAATCCCGCGCGCCGTTCTGGAAGCGCGAAATCACCGATGCCGGGTCAAACTGGGTCGCATCTAAAGACGAAGACGAAGACGCGCTTGCGCGGTGGTGATCAGCTGGCCTGTTGATGTTCGATATAGGCGCGCATTTCTTCCGCCTCGTGGCGGGCATCGCGCAAACCGTCCATTGCCGCACGCAGTTCCGCTTCGGTCTGGTTAAGCTGGTTGGTCAGTTCAGCCTCGCGCTGTTGCAGATAGGTAATCGCCTGATCGCGGGTTTCCTCTGCTTCGTGCAGTTCCTGGCTCATCCTGTCAAGCTGGGCAACATCGCCTGCAGCCACGCGGGTAAAGCGGTGCAGCAACCAGTTGGCAAACCATCCCAGACAGAATGCGACGAACAAGATGATCGCCGTCGCGATGACAAACTCGGTTCTGCTCATGTCAGTTGCCTTCTTGGGTGGTGCCAGATGCTGTATCTGTATCGCTGTTTTCATCAGGGTTTTCCAGCGTTGTTTCACCTGAATTCGAACCCTGATCGGGCCGGATCAGCTTGAATTCGATGCGCCGGTTGGCCTCGCGCCCGGTTTCGGTGTCGTTGGGGGCAATGGGGTCGTCTTCTCCAAAGCCCTTTGCGATGTATGATGCAGTCAGCACGCGCCGCGCCCTGAGTTCGTTCAGCACCGATTCCGCCCGTGATTGGCTAAGGGCAAGGTTCATTTCCTCACGGCCCTGGCTGTCGGTATAACCCTGAACCTCAAGGGCGATGTCGCCGCAGGTTTTCAGAACCTCTGCGATCTTGTCCATGGTGCCAAGCGCAGACGCCTCGATGGTCGCGCTGCCCGGTTCAAAGTTGATCTTCCCTGCCGCTACGATATCGCGGATCTGTGTTTCGCATTCTTCGGGGGTGGGCAGGCCCAGGACAGGATCCAGTCTTTCCTTATACACTACCTCGATGTCGTAGTCCTGACCTTCGCCAAGCTTTCCGGCCAGCAGCGATGCAATTTGGGTGCTTGCATCGGGGTTGCCTGTGTTGCCTGTCACGCTCAGCGTATCGGGGCGCACGATGACCGCGCCATTGGACAATTCCGCCAACGCATCAAGGCCCGAGAGCACACGCACCGGCCAATCGGCGGGCAGATCGTCGACAATCCGCGCCGCTGTATAGACCTTTCCGGTGCCAAAGCGCGCCTTGGCATAGCTGTCAGCAAGGTCGCGCAAAGCCTCGTCATTCAGGCGGCCCCGCAATTGGACCTGACCTTCGGGTGAAAGTGTCGCGACAAATTCGGTGGGCCCCGCATTGGGATCGACCGTTTCGGGCAGGCGTGCGTTCAGCGCAAAGACATCCGGAAGCGATGTTTCCAGCTCTCCTACTGCGCGGTCAAATGTGCTTTGATCCGTCCCCTCGGCTGCGACAAGGCTGATATCGGCGTCCGCAAAACTCACCGATCCGCCGCCGATATCGGACAATGCGCCAATGGCAAGCTCTACCGCGTCGGCCCATTTCGGGCTAGGGACGCCCAGACCAACCGTGCAGCGCAGTGTGTCTGCGGCCCCGGCTTTGGTCGCGGCCTTGAGGATCTTTTCGCGGGCTCTTTCGGTATCGGCGCTACAGGCGTCAAAGCTGGCACCGTCCTCGCCGATCTTGAAGCGAAGGGTGAAGGGCGTGATCACGGGGCGCGGCGCGGCAATGTCCATGGTGATGGTCAAACCGGGCGGTGCAGCGCGGTTCAACTGCGCTTCGAGCCGCGCCTTGGCTTGGGCACTGTCAGAAATGGCGGTGATGGACACCCGCCCGGCTGACACTGAAACCTTCGCGCGGGGCAGTTTTTCCATGGCCAGGATCGCAAAGCTCAACGCGTCTTCCCAACCTTCGGGGGCGGGGTAATTGGCCGATTCCAGCAGATCTGCCACATTGTCCTTGCCGGCCATGGCGTTGAACCGCTTCATGGCCGCCGCGCGGTCCGTCGTGGTCGGGATCAGGCCGATGATCGACACGCCGGAATCATTGCGCAGGATCTCGACTGAAAATCTGGGGGCTTCGATTGCCGTCTGGGCGACGACATCCATCTGATCAATGACACGGGCGGCATCCACAATGGTGCCCGCCGTGCTAAGCGCGTTAAAGCGGGTGACTTCATTGGGCGCTGTCCCGGACAGGGTGACTTTCAAACCGTCCGCCTGCACCTCGGCCCAGGTCATGTATTTTTCGTCCAGCGCATCGCGCACACCGATCTCGGAATTATCCTCGATCAGCGTGACTGAAAAATTCGCCGTCACAAGCGACAGGATCGCTGCCGCTGAAAAGGTCAGCACGATGATCAGAAGGGCAGACAAACGCATAAGATTGTTTCTGGAACCGTTGATGTTGTGGGCGTTGATACGCCCCGGGGGGCAGGGGTGCAATCACGCCAGAAGCGCCAACGCAAAAAACACGAGCGGGATCATGCCGGTATCACGGTTTGCGCGAAACAATTGCAAGAGTTTCTCGTTATTGTGAATATCGATGCCCCGAAGTTGCCATGCCATGTGCCACCCCATCGCCCAAGGCCCGCCAAGCGCCAGGACCATCGCCAGAAACGACGCATTGCGCTGCGCCGAAAAAATCACCGCAAGCCCCATCAATCCGACCGTTGCCATCAGGAATCGCCGCAACCACTGGCCTGTGTTCTCTCCGAACAGGCGGGCCGTGGATTTCACCCCGATCAGGGCGTCATCTTCGGTGTCCTGATGTGCATAGATCGTGTCGTAGAACAAGGTCCAGGCGATGCCCGCCAGATACAAGACAACAGCCGGAGCGCCGAGTGATCCGGTGTGCGCGGTCCACGCCAGCAACGCGCCCCAGTTGAAGGCGATGCCCAGGAACACCTGCGGCCACCACGTGATCCGCTTGGCGAACGGATAGATCGCGACAGGAAGCAAGGCGAGGATACCCAGCGAAATGGCCCAATAGTTAAAGGTCAGAAGGATGCAAAACGCGATCAGCGCCTGTGCGATCATCCATGCCGCAGCGCCACCGACCGTGACCTGACCCGACGGAATGGGCCGCGACCGGGTGCGGGCGACCTGACCGTCGAAATCCCGGTCAGAGATGTCATTCCACGTGCACCCGGCCCCGCGCATCAACCACGCGCCCAAACCGCAGCCGATGAAGATCCACAGGTCGGCCCAATAAGCCTGCTGGTCATACACCATCGCCAGCGCCAACCCCCACCAGCAGGGCAACAACAAAAGCCATGTCCCGATAGGGCGGTCCGCACGGCTAAGCCGCAGGTAGGGACGCGCACGCTCGGGCGCATAAAGATCCACCCAGTTGTCCGACGGCGCATCCGCCACACGGTCATTTTCATTGGCATCTGGTGCAGGGGGTCTGTCTTGCATATATCTTTGCCTATGAACGCGAAAATCAGACTTTATGTAGAGCATCGGTTGGGGCAGGGGCAATCCGTTCCTTTGGACAAAGGGCAGGCGCATTACCTGTTCGGGGTCATGCGGCAGGCGGTCGGGTCCTCGGTCTTGCTGTTTAACGGCACGGATGGCGAATGGCGCGCCGACGTGGTGGAGGCGGGCAAGCGCGGCGGCAGTCTGCTGTGCGCCGAAAAAACGCGGGATTTGCAGATGCCTCCGGATCTGTGGCTGGTTTTTGCACCGATCAAGAAAGCGCGCACCGACTTCATCGTGGAAAAGGCGGCCGAGATGGGCGCGCGGCGAATTGTGCCCGTCCAGACAGAATTCACAAACGCCGGACGCATCCAGCGTGATCGGCTTCAGGCCCACGCCGTAGAGGCCGCAGAGCAATGTGGCGGGACATTTGTGCCTGAGGTGGCCGATTTGACCCGACTTGACCGGTTGCTTGACGGCTGGGATGTGGGGCGCGGCCTGATGTTCTGCGACGAGGCACTGGCGGGTGCGGATGCGCCGCTGGGGCAAGGCACCCCCGGCCCCTGGGCCATTCTGATCGGCCCGGAAGGCGGGTTTTCCGACAGCGAGCGCGTGCGCCTGCGCGGGCTGGACTTTGCGCGGGCGGTCACGCTGGGGCCACGTATCTTGCGGGCCGATACCGCGGCGGTGGCGGCGATGACCGTCTGGCAGCAGGCCCTTGGGGATTGGAATTGAGCGTCGCGCCTTGCTTGACCGGCATGCGGGTGGGGGGGGCACGCCCATCGGCCATCGGGCTTGACCCATTGGCGCACAACACACGACCCCCCGCGGGATATTTGAAAGCCAGAGAACGGGGGGAACGCGGATGAGTTTTTTGCGACCCGAAGCCAAGGCAGGGATCTGGCGCTGGCGCGAGGTTTTGGGCGGCGTTGGCGTAGCCCTTTTCGGGCTATGGCTGGTTTTGGGCCCCGGGCTGTTGCTGGCCGTGCCGGGTTATGCACTGTTGCTTGCCGGGACTGCTTTTATCTGGGTGGGCGTGCAGCGGGGCCGGTTTCGCCAGTCGGGTCTGGGCGCGGGGGCCGTGCAGATTGATGAAGGGCAGATCGCTTATTTCGGGCCGCTGACGGGCGGCGTTGTGGCGCTGCGCGAGATGGAACGATTGAGCCTGGACCGTGCGTCCTATCCCGCGCATTGGCGGCTTGAGCAGGTGGGCCAGCCGCCCGTGTTGATCCCGGTGAATGCGGCCGGGGCAGATGCGCTTTTTGACGCGTTTGCCGCCCTGCCGGGGCTACGTACCGAACGGATGCTGGCCGAGTTGGCCGATGACAGGACAGTGTCGGTGGTGATCTGGGAAAGGCAATCAATGCGCCCGCCGCATGGCCTGCTGCATTGACACCCCCGTGAATTCCAACCATCCCTAACCGCAACGGAAAACAACCTCGGAGCCTCCCCCTCATGTCCATCCCTCAATCCGGCGGCGGCCCGATCGAAGATCACGATCAACTTGCACAATATCTTGCGGACGGGTGCAAACCCAAGGAAGATTGGCGCATCGGCACCGAACACGAGAAGTTCGGCTATGACAAAAAGACGCTGCTGCCATTGCCCTATGAGGGGGCCTGTTCGATCCGTGCCATGCTGGAAGGTCTGCGCGACGGGCATGGCTGGGACCCTGTCGAAGAAGGGGGCAAGCTGATTGGTCTGGTCAAGGACGGTGCCAATGTGTCGCTTGAGCCGGGCGGCCAGTTGGAATTGTCAGGTGCCCCCGTCGAGACCATCCACGAAACCTGTGACGAGGTAAACGAGCATTTGCGCGAAGTGCGCGATGTCGCCGACAGGATCGGGGCCGGCTTTATCGGCCTTGGGGCCGCGCCGGAGTGGACCCACGACCAGATGGATCTGATGCCCAAGGGGCGCTACAAATTGATGAACGAATACATGACCAAGGTCGGCACTATGGGCCGGGTCATGATGCGCCGGACCTGTACGGTTCAGGTCAACCTTGATTTCGGATCCGAGGCGGACATGGTGCAAAAGCTGCGCGTGGCACTTGCATTGCAGCCTGTGGCGACCGCATTGTTTGCGAATTCCCCGTTTTTCGAGGGCAAGCCGAACGGCCACAAGTCATGGCGCAGCCGGGTCTGGCGCGATCTGGATGACGCACGCACGGGCATGTTGCCTTGGGTGTTCGAGAATGGGATGGGGTTTGAACGCTGGGTAGAATACGCTCTCGATGTGCCGATGTACTTTGTCTATCGCGATGGCAAGTATATCGATGCTTTGGGGCAGTCGTTCCGTGACTTTCTGAAGGGCAATCTGCCGGCTTTGCCCGGCGAAAAGCCCACGCTCAGCGATTGGGCGGACCATCTGACCACGGCCTTTCCCGAGGCGCGGATCAAGAAATTCATCGAGATGCGCGGTGCGGATGGCGGCCCGTGGCGGCGTTTGTGTGCCCTGCCTGCGTTCTGGGTCGGGCTGATGTATGATCAGGCCGCACTGGATGGCGCGTGGGATCTGGTGAAGGGCTGGGACGCGCAGACCCGCGAGGGCCTGCGGGTGGCCGCCTCTGTAGACGGGCTTCAGGCAGAGGTGAACGGCATAAAGATGCTTGATCTGGCGAGAGAAGCCGTGGCTTTGTCGCACCAGGGTCTGAAGGCGCGTGCGCGCACCGGTGCCGGGGGTATGATCCCTGACGAGACGCATTTCCTGAACGCGCTGAAGGAGAGCGTAGAGACCGGTAAGACCCCTGCAGATGAATTGCTTGAAGACTATAGTGGCAAGTGGCAGGGCGATCTTAGTCGGATTTACGCCGATTATTCCTACTGATCAGTCTGTTACAGTCAGCCCGCAGACAAAGGCCATAACCTTTTCTGTGGGCATTTCGCACGGATAAAGGCGCGGCCCTCTGGCCAGATCATACAGGTTGAGGCTGATATAGTCGGTGCCGCCCAGCTCTTCTGCGACCAGTTTCCAGCTCTTGCCGGTGTTAAAGGCGGTCTTGGAGAAGACGTAGCGTTTTCCCGTGAACCTGCCCTTGTGCGTGCCGACCGGCAGGGCGTGAAACGCCTTGAGAAAGCGTTCCAAGCGGTGTCAGGCCTTTTTCGCGCCGAACTTGGGTTCTTCGCCAGCGCGGATGCGTTTGATGTTGGCCCTGTGGCGCCAGAAAATCAGGATGGTCAGGACGACGCCCAATATAAAGGCCGATCCATAGCCCAGAATGACCATGAATATCGTCGAGACGGCCGCCGCCGCCAGAGCCCCCATCGAAGAGATCCGCGTGGCAAAAGCCGCCAGCAGCCATGCCAGACAACAGGCAAGCCCGACAGGCCAGGCCAGCGCCAAAAGCACACCCAGCAGCGTCGCCACGCCCTTGCCACCCTTGAACCCCAGCCAGACAGGATAGCAATGTCCGATCATCACTGCGAACGCCGCGACCTGTGCGGCGTCTTCACCGGCGAAAAAGCGGGCCAGAAGCACCGCAACCGCGCCCTTGGCCGCATCCAGAACCAGGGTCAGCGCTGCGGCCTTCTTGTTTCCGGTGCGCAATACGTTCGTTGCCCCGATGTTGCCTGATCCGATGGTGCGCAAATCGCCAAGGTTCATCGCGCGTGTCAGGAACAGGCCAAACGCGATCGAGCCGATGAGATAGCTGAACACGGCCCACAGGGTGAGCACGGTCATTGAAGAATCGATAGGGGGCATAATCAGGAGGCCTTATAAATGCAGGTGCCGGACACGTATGTCTGCAAAACCCTACCTTGCATACGCATGCCGTCAAAGGGGGTGTTGCGCGATTTTGATCTGAGCGTTTCGCGGTCCATCACGAACGGTGCGCCATCGTCAAAAAGCACCAGATCAGCAGGGGCTCCGACGCTGAGCCGTCCGCCGGGAAGGCCCAGACGCTTTGCAGGATTGAATGACAGCGCCCGCCACAGCGTGGCGATATCCATCATTTCGGAATGCACCAGCCGCAAGGCGGCGGGCAACAGCGTCTCAAGACCGACGGCCCCGGAAGCGGCTTCTTCAAAGGGAAGCCGCTTGGATTCCTCATCTTGGGGCGTGTGCATTGAACAGATGATGTCGATCAGCCCGGATGCCACCGCCTCGACCACCGCGATACGGTCATCCTCGTCACGCAAAGGCGGCTTGAGCTTGAAGAAGGTGCGATAGTCGGCCACATCCAGCGCATTGAGCGTAAGATGATGGATCCCCACACCTGCCGTGATATCCAGCCCGTTCTTCTTGGCCCGCGCCAGGGCGGGCAGGGCGCGGGCGGTGGTGATCTGATCGGCATGATAGCGCGCGCCGGTCATTTCGATCAGCGCGATGTCACGATCCAGCCCCATGCGTTCGGCCATGGGCGATACGGCGGGCAAACCGCGCAGAGAGGCGAATTTTCCCGATGTGGCGGCCGCACCCTGGCTTAGGATCGGTTCCTGCGGGTGGGCGATGACAAGCGCACCGAGGCTGCGGGCATAGGTCAATGCCCGCGAGAACACCTTGGTATCTGTGATCACACTGTCGCAATCGGTAAAGGCAACCGCACCGGCATCCATGAGAAACCCGATCTCTGTCATCTCGTGGCCCGCGCGCCCTTTGGTCAGTGCCGCCATGGGGACCACATGAACCGGGGACACTTCGTTTGCACGGCGGGTCACAAATTCCAGCACCTCGGGACTGTCGATCGCGGGCGTCGTATCGGGGCGCGTGACCATTGTCGTCACCCCGCCCGCTGCCGCCGCCAGCCCTGCAGAACGGAAGCTTTCCTTGTGCCGCTCGCCGGGTTCGCAGACCTTGACCCCCAGATCGACGATGCCGGGTGCAAGGTATCTGCCGCCACAATCAACAACGGCGCTTTCGGCTGGGATCGGCGCATCAGGCGCAAGGATCGCGCTGATCTTGCCGTCTTCGACCCGCAGGCTGCCAAGGGCGACCGTGCCTGCTTCGGGGTTGATCAGGGTGGCGTTGATGAAATGCAGCATGGCAGGGATTTCTTTCACAAGCGGGTTACGCGCCGATCCAGACCATCATGCCGACCACGCCAAAGGCGACCAGAAGGGCGATCATCGCAATACGGCCCGACAGTTTCGGATCAGGTTTGGGTTCTTTCACAGCAGCCACCACAAAAACAGGCCGATCAGCACGATGATCGCGACGGTGATCAACGCGCCCCCGGCCTTGCCGCGCGGCGGGGTTCTGGCGGTGAGATTGGGCGCGCCGGTATAGGGCTGCGCCGCGTCCGACATCAACGGTGGTGCGACCATCGCGGGCTGCTCCTCTCCGTAGGTGCCGATAAGGGTCAGGTCGGGTCCAATCTCAAGCGTTTTTTCACGCCCTTCGAATGCGGATGAAAAGAGCAGCAGAACATAGCCATCCAACGCATCAAGCCGCGACCGGTCACGGGCGATCTCTGAAACAGTGACCGCATATCCGTCGGTCAGATAGCGCGGCAAACCCACGCCGGTCAGGTCAGAAACCGGGAAAAGCTCGGCCGTGCCCGGTGGCGGGGCAAAGCCCAGGAGATCAGCGGTCACCGCCGGTTTTTCCGCGCTGTGCAGATCGCGGGCCATCGCTTCGGTTGGGCGGTTGACGGCGAAAAGACGGATCTGGCCGTGTTCGCCTTTGGGAATGTTCAGGGTCGTCATGTTTGGGTCCCTTCAAATCGGGTTGCCATCAATGCACATAGTCTGTCGCTGTCTTTGACATATTCAAACCCCAAATGTGCAGCCAACGTGGTATTGTCCGCGCGGACTTGTCGGATAAAGAACACCGAAGGGGGGCTTGTCGGGCGGACATCGGGCTTGGTCTCGCTGCTGCGCGGGAAGGCCTTGACGCAGGTTTTGCCCCTTTGCAGCTGAAAGAACAGGGCGCGCTGCCCGGTCAGTGCATAGCGCGTCCGATAAAGCGCCGACCACCGCTTAAAGCCCCGCAGCAGCGACAAAAACACCAGCGCGCCGACCACGCCGACCACCACAGATTGCGAAACGGGCAGATCACTGTAGCCAAGCAACATGCCGCCCGCGATCACGGTGCCGGTGGCCCCGACAAAGGGACCAAGCAACTGGAAATTGCGCAGCGACAATTTGGGTCTGGGCCGCCCCGTCCACAGCAGGTCTTCACCCGGTTCCAGTATGTCTGCCCAAAACGCATCCGTCCATTGCGGCGTCATGCAGACCCCGCGCGGGCGGTGGACAGGTTGCGGGCCAGCAGATCCATCGCTGCCATGCGCACGGCCACGCCCATCTCGACCTGGTCCTGGATAACGCTGCGGTTGATGTCGTCGGCCAGCGTGCCATCAATCTCAACGCCGCGGTTCATCGGGCCGGGGTGCATGACGATGGCGTCGGGCTTGGCATGGCCCAGCTTTTCGGCGTCCAGACCAAATCTGTGATAATATTCGCGTTCGCTGGGGATAAAACCACCATCCATGCGTTCTTTTTGCAAGCGAAGCATCATGACGACGTCGACGTCGTGCAGCCCTTTCTTCATGTCGTCGAACACTTCTACGCCGAATTCACCAATCTGGGCGGGCATCAGGGTTGGGGGCCCGATCAGGCGGATGCGGTTCTCCATCTTTCCCAGCAGCATGATGTTGGACCGCGCGACGCGGCTGTGCGCGATGTCGCCGCAGATCGCAATCGACAGACGGTGCAGGCGGCCCTTTGCGCGGCGGATGGTCAATGCGTCCAGCAAGGCCTGGGTTGGATGTTCATGACGCCCGTCGCCCGCGTTCAGCACGGCGCAGTTGACCTTCTGCGCCAGCAGGTCGACGGCCCCTGATTGCGGATGCCGCACCACCAGCAGATCGGGGTGCATCGCGTTCAGTGTCATTGCGGTATCGATCAGGGTTTCGCCCTTTTTGATCGAGGACGCCTGCATCGCCATGTTCATCACGTCCGCACCCAGACGCTTGCCCGCAATTTCAAAACTGGCCTGCGTGCGGGTCGAGTTTTCAAAAAACATGTTGATCTGGGTCAGACCCCTCAGCGCGTCCCCGTGCTTGTGCGGCTGGCGGTTCAGGTCGGCATAGGTATCGGCCAGATCCAGCAGGGTCGTGATGTCATCTTGCGACAGTTGTTCGATGCCAAGAAGATGTCGGTGTGCGAAACTCATAAGGGCGACCCCGGTGTTATTTGGGGCGTTATAGGCGGCGGCGCGGGTGTGGGCAAGCGATCGGGTCGCTCAGTCTGAAAGCATCGGTCTGAAAGCATCGGGCTGAAAGCATCTGTTGATTGGATTTAAGACCATTTGGAAGATGGGATTTTTATTAGTCTGCGCAGCGCGTAAGTTGGCGGCATGGAATCAGCGGAATATCATCAGGCCCTGGCGCTTTTGCATTGGCAGATCGAACTTGGCGCGACCGAAGCGATTTGTGACACGGCCGTGAACCGCTATGAGGTTCCGGCCGCCGTCGAAAAGCCGAAAGCTGCCAAGGGTGCGGCCATTTCCGTCGTGGGGATGCAAGCGGGCGATGACCCTGTTGCCGAAGCGACGCGCGCCGCAGGTGGCGCGGATACGCTTGACGCCTTGCGCCGCGCGATGGAGACGTTCGAGCATTGCGAGCTGAAACGCGGTGCCCGGTCAATGGTGTTTGCCGATGGCACACCGGGGGCGCGGGTGATGATCGTCGGTGAAGCGCCGGGGCGGGACGAGGACCGCGAGGGCCGGCCTTTCGTGGGCCGCGCCGGGCACTTGCTGGACAAGATGCTGGCGGCGATCGATATGGGGCGCACCCACGCCACAGCGCCTGTATATATCACCAACGTCCTGCCGTGGCGGCCCCCGCAGGACCGCGATCCGAAACCTGACGAAATTGCGATGATGAAGCCGTTTTTGCTGCGCCACATCGCGCTGGCCAAGCCGGAGGTGCTGGTGCTTGTGGGCAACTGGTCGGCGCAGGCTCTGCTGGGCAAGCGCGGGATCACGCGGCTGCGCGGTCATTGGACCGATGTGCAAGGGCTGCCTGCCCTGCCGATGTTCCATCCCGCCTATCTGCTGCGCAGCCCCGAATTCAAACGCGAGGCCTGGGCTGATTTGCTGAGCCTGAAGGCGCGGCTGATCCGTGGTTGATCCGCTCACCCTGCTTGCCTTTGTGCCCGCAGCCCTGGCGCTTAACCTGACGCCGGGGGCGGATATGATGTTCTGCCTTGGCCAGGGGATGCGCTTTGGCCCCAGATCGTCGATAGCCGCCAGCGCGGGGATTTCGCTGGGCGGGATGATTCATGTGACGCTGGCAGGTCTGGGCCTTGGGGCTTTGGTGGCGACGCTTCCTTGGGCGTTCGACGTGATCCGCTGGGTCGGCGTGGCGTATCTTTTGTGGCTTGCGGTGCGCACTTTGCGCAGCGAGGGTGCCAAACCCGACCCCAAGGTGCCCTTGTCGGCATTTCGCGGCGCTTTGGTCGTAAGCCTGACCAATCCCAAAGTGATCCTGTTCGTGCTTGCCTTTGTGCCGCAATTTGTGGTGCCTGACGCCGGGCCGGTCCTTGGTCAGTTCCTGATCTTCGGGGCGGTCCTGTCGCTGGGCGGCTTCGTGATCAACGCCGCTGTCGGGGTCTTTGCCGGCGGCGTGGGGCGCAGGTTGGCACGGGGCGGGCAGGCGCTGCGCTGG
Organism: uncultured Alphaproteobacteria bacterium; assembly: GCA_963728645.1. GTDB lineage: Bacteria > Pseudomonadota > Alphaproteobacteria > Rhodobacterales > Rhodobacteraceae > Sulfitobacter. Next base: position 156,736 of record CAVSLU010000007.1, read on the forward strand.
ATCAGCAGCGGGATATTTGTGGCCCTGGCCGCAAGATTGGCAGTATTGGAGCGAACATGAGCCGGATCGACGACAGCAAGGATTTCATCCCGGTGCGCATTGCGGTGCTGACCGTATCGGACACCCGCACCCTGGCCGAAGACCGGTCGGGCGACGTGTTGGTCGCGCGCATTGCCGACGCGGGCCATCATTTGGCCAATCGTGCCATCGTACGCGACGAACGTGACCAGATCGCGGCACAGTTGCGCAGCTGGTGCAACGATCCGGACGTCGACGTGGTGATCAGCACCGGGGGGACGGGCCTGACTGGCCGCGATGTCACGGTCGAGGCGCACCGCGACGTCTACGAGAAAGAGATCGACGCCTTCGGCACGATCTTTACGATTGTATCGATGCAAAAGATCGGTACTTCGGCCGTGCAAAGCCGCGCGACCGCTGGCGTTGCGCAGGGCACGTATCTTTTTGCGCTGCCGGGGTCTCCGGGGGCGTGCAAGGATGCATGGGATGAAATCCTGCTCAGGCAGTTGGACTACCGGCACAAACCCTGCAATTTCGTCGAGATCATGCCGCGTCTTGACGAACACCAGCGCCGCAAATAACGCGCACCGGATTATTTCCCTAGGGCCTGCGACGGAAAGCGCCCGTGCCTGCGTATCATATCTGTGATTTGGTGATTTATGCCTAGGGGCGATGTTTGGCACATGGGCCCGGCACCTTAGAATGTTTTAGATCGGAAAAAGATGCGTTTTCTACGGCAAAGCATGATGGGGCTGTTCCTTGCGGCGGCCACTTTGGGGCTTTTGATCTTTGCGGCGGATATGATTGGCGGGGCCGTGCAAAAGCGGCTTGCCGACGATCCGGTGGCGCGTGCCCCCAAAGAACGGGTTTTTGCGGTCAACGTGGTGCGTGCGACCGCCGGTACGCAGGTGCCCATCCTTGAAAGCTTTGGATCGGTTCAAAGCAGGCGGCAACTTGAACTGCGCGCCGCCGTGGGCGGGCGCGTGACAGAGCTGGCCCCCGACTTTGAAGACGGCGCAGAGGTGACAGAGGGCCAGGTCCTGATCCGGCTTGACCGCGCCGATGCGCTGGCCGAGGTAGCCCGCGCAAGAAGCGCCGTCCACGACGCCGAGGCAGAGGGGCGCGATGCGGCCCGCGCACTGGATCTTGCCAAAGACGAACAGGCCGCAGCACAAGAACAGGCAACCCTGCGCACCCGTGCCTTTGAACGGCAGCGCGATCTGGGCGACCGGGGTGTTGGCACTGCGACGGCCACCGAAACGGCTGAACTTGCCGCCTCCAGCGCACGGCAGGCGGTTCTGGCCCGTAGGCAGGTCGTCACCCAGACAGAGGCGCGGATTGATCAGTCCGTCAGCCTGCTTTCGCGTGCACGGATCGCCCTTGAAGATGCCGAGCGGCGCTTGGATGAAACCACGATCACCGCGCCTTTTGATGGCACGTTGACTTCCACCGCCGTGGTTGAGGGCGGGTTGGTCTCGGCCAATGAACGGCTTGCCGAGTTGATCGATCCGAATGATCTTGAGATTTCGTTTCGCGTATCGACCGCGCAATATGCGCGGCTGATTGATGACACGGGCACGCTGGTCAAGGCGGATGTGACCGCGATACTGGACGTGTCGGGCGTTGATCTTCAAGCCGAGGGCCAGATCACCCGCGCCGCCGCTGCGGCGGGTGAGGGGGCCAGCGGGCGGTTGATCTTTGCCACGTTGTCGCAGGCTGTGGGGTTTAAGCCCGGCGATTTCGTGACGGTGCGCATCCGCGAACCAGCCTTGGCAGAGGTGTTCCGTTTGCCAAGCTCGGCGCTTGATGCGCAGGGGCGCGTGCTGGTGCTGGATGCCACAGACCGGCTTGAAACGGTCGAGGTGCAAGTGTTGCGCCGCGTGGGCGACGACGTGCTGGTGCGCGGCGATATTGAGGGCCGCGATGTGGTTGAAACCCGATCACCGCTGCTGGGGGCGGGCATTGCCGTCAAACCGCTGCACTCCGGTCTGGTGCCCGAAGTGCCTGAGGCCAACATGATTGACCTCACCGAGGAACGCCGCGCCAGACTGGTGGCCTTTGTCGAAGGCAATACGCGGATGCCAAAAGAGGCGAAGGCGCGTGTGTTGGCGCAATTGGCTGAACCCCTTGTGCCTGCGCAGATGATTGAGCGTATCGAAAGCCGGATGGGGGGCTAGGACGATGGCGCGCAGCTTGTCACGCTCTTCCGGTGGGATCCTGTCTTACTTCACGCGCCACCGGACGGCGGCAAATTTGCTGCTTGCGGTGCTTTTTGTCTGCGGACTGGCTGCGGCACCCAATATGCGGGCACAGTTTTTCCCTGATGTCATTCTGGACAGCGTGTCTGTCACCACTGTCTGGGACGGTGCAGGGGCCGACGATGTGGACAGCGCGATCATCCAGCTGCTTGAACCGGCGTTGTTGGCCGTTGAAGGGGTCGAAAGCTCGGACGCCGCATCGCGCGAGGGGCGCGGGACGATTGCACTGACATTCGAGCCGAACTGGGACATGGCCCGCGCCGCCACGGACGTGCAAACCGCCGTCGATGCGATCACGACGCTGCCCGATGATGCCGAAGACCCGGTCGTGCGGCGTGGCACATGGCGCGACAGGGTGACGGATGTTGTGATCACGGGGCCGATTGACCCCGAACAGCTGGGCCGGTTTGCCGACGAATTCGTGACGCGCCTGTTTGCGGCGGGCGTGACGCGCAGCACGATTCAGGGGGTCGCGTCACCTGAAACCCTGATCGAGGTGCCAGCGGCCAAACTGATCGGGTATGATATCTCCATGGCAGAGATCGCGGCTGTCATCGCCGCCGAGGTTGATGCCAATCCCGCAGGGGATGTGACCGGTGCCAACGCCCGCGTGCGCACCGGCACGGCCAAGCGCAGCGCCGAGGCGTTGGCAGCGGTCGTCCTGCGCCGCAACGCAGATGGGTCATCGCTGACCGTGGGCGATGTGGCGCGGGTGGTCGAACAGGGAACGGACCGCGCCGTGGGCTATTTCGTGGGCGACAACCCCGCGATCACCGTCCGGGTAGACCGGTCAGACGGGGGGGATGCCATTGGCATCCAGCACACTGTCGAAGGGGTCGCGGCAGAGATGGCGGTGATGCTGCCCCAAGACGTGAAGATCGACCTCATCCGCACGCGGGCAGAGGCGATCACCGGGCGGCTGGATCTGCTGATCAACAATGGTCTGGTAGGCCTGCTCCTCGTCGTGGGTCTGTTGTTCCTGTTTCTCAATGCGCGGACGGCGTTTTGGGTCGCGGCGGGGATACCCGCCTCGATGGCCGCAGCGATAGCGCTGATGTATGTGGGCGGGGTCACCATCAATATGATCTCGCTTTTCGGGTTGATCATCACGTTGGGGATCGTCGTGGATGACGCCATCGTTGTCGGTGAACACGCCGATCACCGTTTCAGACATCTGGGAGAAACCCCGATGCAGGCGGCGGAAAACGCGGCGAGACGCATGGCGATGCCGGTGTTCGCGGCAACCATGACCACGATCATCGCGTTCGTCGGTCTTCTGGCTGTCAGCGGTCGGTTCGGCAGCTTGATCGCGGATATTCCGCTTACGGTCATCGCTGTCCTTGGAGCCTCGTTGGTTGAATGTTTCCTGATCCTGCCCAACCATATGGCCCACGCCATGGCCGCCGGCGCAAAGGAGCATTGGTACGACTTGCCAAGCCGGATCGTGAACAGGGGCTTTGTTTGGGTGCGTGAACAGCTTTTTCGCCCGTTCATGGCAGGCGTCATCAAGGCACGCTATGTCGTGCTGGCCGGGGTGGTCGCGGTGTTGGCTTCGCAGGTGGCACTGTTCATTCAGGGCGATGTGCAGTGGCGGTTCTTCAACGCGCCTGAACAGGGGTCAGTAACCGGCAATTTCGCGATGGTGGAAGGGGCGACGCGCGAAGATACACTTGCGATGATGCGTGAAATGCAACGTGCGACCAGGGCCGTGGGGGCCGATTACGCGCAGCGCTATGGTGTCGATCCCGTTGAGTTTGTCATTGCCCAGATTGGCGGAAACGCGGGCCGCGGCCTTGACGGGGCCGATACCAAGGACGCCGACCTGCTGGGTGCCATCTCGATCGAGCTGATTGACGCGGATCTGCGGCCCTACTCCAGCTTTGTGTTTGTCAGTGATCTGCAAGACGCTGTCACCAACCATCCCCTGGCCGAAACCGTCAGCTTTCGCGGTTGGCGTTCGGGGCCGGGTGGCGATGCCCTTGATGTGCAATTCTACGGGGCCGATACGGATGTTCTGAAAGGGGCGTCAGAGGATCTGCAAAATGCACTGCGACAGTATCCCGAAGTCAGCGCCGTGCAGGACAATCTAGCCTATGACAAGGAAGAGCTGATCCTGGATCTGACCCCGCAGGGGCAATCCTTGGGGTTTACAATCGATGCGCTGGGCCGCGTGTTGCGCAACCGTCTGGGCGGGATCGAAGCGGCGACCTATCCCGATGGGCCCCGGTCCGCCACGATCCGGGTGGAACTGCCCGAGGGCGAGTTGACGGCGGATTTTCTGGACCGCACGCAGATGCGCACACCCAGCGGGCAATATGTGCCGCTGGCCGACATCGTCAGTGTCAAAAGCCGCACGGGGTTCAGCACAGTCCGGCGCGAAAACGGTATCAGGCTGATCTCGGTTACCGGAGATATTTCCGAGGACGACCCCGCGCGGGCAAGCGAGATCACAGCCGCCCTGCAATCCGATATCCTGCCGCGCATCGCGTCAGAGCGTCAGGTGGCATTTCGCATCGCAGGGCTAAGCGAACAGGAAAGCACCTTCCTGTCCGACGCGCTGACGGGGCTTATTCTTGTGCTGACGGGCATTTATCTGGTTTTGGCCTGGGTCTTTGGCAGCTGGACGCGCCCTATGGTGGTGATGGCGGTTATTCCGTTCGGGCTGGTCGGTGCGATCTATGGCCATGCGCTGTGGGACGTCCCGCTCAGCATGTTTACCGTTGTGGGCCTGCTTGGCATGACCGGGATCATCATCAACGATTCCATCGTTCTGGTGGGCACAATTGACGAATACGGCGAAACCCGCGGGTTGATCCCGTCAATCATCGACGGTGCTGCGGACCGTCTGCGTCCTGTGATGCTGACCACGCTGACCACGGTTCTGGGGATGGCTCCGCTGCTTTACGAGAAAAGCCAGCAGGCGCAGTTCCTTAAACCCACGGTGATCACGCTGGTCTACGGGCTGGGGTTCGGTATGTTTCTGGTGTTGCTGGTGGTCCCTGCGCTGATCGCCGTCCAGTACGATCTGGCGCGTCAGGTTCAGGCCATGCGGCGCGGCCTGCGCGTGCGCAGGGGGGCGCGTGCGCGGGGGCTGCGGTGGGGGTTGATCGTCCTTTGGAGCGTGACGCTGGCGTGGGCCGCGCTGACGCTTGGCTGGGCGGGGCTCAAGGGCGCACTTTATCCGGCGCTCTCAGAGCTGTTGCCTGCCCTGGCGGGCATGGCCCCCCTCACGGCCGCTTTGCTGGTCTTTATCGCGGGTGCTGGTGTGATCGCGCTGACGGGCTATATCGCCGGCGCGGTCCTGATCGGATTATCGCGGCGCAAACAGCCCGGCTGATCATCCGGGCGTGCAGCCCCGAATATCGACGGTATGGTCGCTGCCCAGAACGGTGATGCGGATTTGCGACCGATCCAGCGCAATCGGGCCGCCGTTTACATGCGCCACATCCACCCGCGCATTCAGTGTTTTGCCCCTGCGGGCCGTGTCCGCCTCGCTGACCCAGACATCGGGCTGGCCTGCCTCGATCACGACCAGTTCCTGCGCGCCTGCATCGGGCAGGGTGATGGTCGCTGCAAGCTCAAGATCGCCGTCCGTCAGGCGCAACGCGCAGCTGGCCTTTGTCACGCCTGCCTCTTGTGCGGTAAAAGGACGTTGTGCCAGGGCGGCAGCAATGGCGGGGTCTGCGCGGGTGGCATCGGTGGTCAACGTGCCGGTCAGATGCAGCTTGGCCGGCACGCAGATATCGCTGCATACGCCCAGATCAATGATGGTATCGACTGTGACAGGCGCATCTTTTCGCGGCACGTCAATCATCAATGGCAGGATCACCTGATCCTTGTAGCCGATCGTGGTCAGGTTCTTTTCGCGAAACACTGTCGGGGCGGGCCATTCGACCGTCACGCCAGACAGATTGACCGACCCCGACCAGTCAAAGAACGGCGGGATACCCATGTCACCCGGTGCCCGCCAGTACGTTTTCCAACCGGGCGCAAGGGTCATGCGGATCGCGGCCACGCGGTTGCCGTTCGGCTGTACCCAGCCTTGCAGGATTTCGCCCCTGATCACCTCTGACGCGGCGGCGGGCAGGGGCGCAAGAAAAGCACAGGCAATCAGGGAAAGCAGTTTTGTGTTCATCCGCCTTTCATGGGGCAGACGCGCGGCCGTGCCAAGTCACGATTGCATCATGAAAGGTTTCAGGGGTGGGGCTTGAAAGGTGGCCACAGCCGCGCCATGCTAGAATAAAGGCCGCCGGGAAAGCGCCGGAAAGGACGGGGTTTGCGATAAATCTTACAGGTCAGTTATTGGCTGCGATGCCCGGGATGGGCGATCCGAGGTTTGATCATTCGGTCATCTATATTTGCACCCACAATAAGGAAGGGGCGATGGGGCTGATCGTCAACCGGCCCGCGCCCGACCTGAAACTCAGCGATGTGCTGGACCGGCTTAGCGGCGTCGATCTGGATGACACGTCGGGCCTGGGCGTGCACATCGGCGGCCCGGTCGAGACCGAGCGCGGCTTTGTCCTGCATAGCGCGGAATACAGATCGGTGATGCAGACCCTTGATATTCAGGGTGGTTTCGCGATGACAGCCACACTGGATATTCTGGAGGACATCGCCCGCGGCCATGGCCCGGACAAGGCGATGCTGATGTTGGGTTATGCCGGTTGGGGGGCAAACCAACTGGAAGCCGAGATTGCCCGCAATGGCTGGCTGACCTGCGATGCCAGCGCATCCGTTGTGTTTGATTTGCCCGATGGCGACAAATGGGCGGCGGCGCTGTCGTCGTTGGGCATCGATCCGCTTGGCCTCAGTGGAACGGCCGGCCGGGCCTGATTGGCACGGGCCTGATTGGCAAGGGCCTGACCGGAGCAGGCCTGATCAGCGCGGTGCTGCGGCGCGGCGCAACCGATCATTGATGGCACGCCCCAGACCGTTTTCGGGCACAGGGGCTACGGCAATCGGTTTTTTCATCGCATCCAGTGTGTGAAGGCAGTCGAACAAACGGGCTGCCGCCTCGACAAGGTTGCCCGTGGGCGACAGGTTCAGCGTGCCATCGATCTGCCCGAAGCCGAGCAGAACTTCGCCGTCCTGCGGGCGGACCGCATTCAGCCTGACACGCGCCGCAGGTGCATAATGTGACGCAAGCTGACCGGGCGCGGTGATGTCGGCGCTGTTTGTCAACCTCAGGGGGCTGCCGATTGCGGCCTCGATCGCTTCGACCGGCAGGCCGCCCGCGCGCAGCAGCGTGGGGTGTTCCCCGGTCAGACCGATGATGGTGCTTTCGACGCCCACGTCACACGGCCCGTCATCCATGATTGCATCAATGCGCCCGTTCAGGCCTGCCAACACATGGGCCGGCATGGTGGCGCTGATCCTGCCCGACGGGTTGGCCGACGGTGCCGCGACTGGCCCGCCAAAGGCCCTGAGCACCGCCCGGGCGGTGGGATGGGCGGGCGCACGCAAGGCCACACTGCCCAGGCCCGCTGTCACCAGGGATGACAGTCCGTGGTCCGCGCCCAGTGGCAGCACCATTGTCAGCGGGCCGGGCCAGAAGGCGGCAGCCAGCACCTCTGCCAGATCGGTCCACTGGCCGTAGATGCGGGCATCCTCAGGCTTGGCCACATGGACGATCAACGGATTGAAGCTGGGCCGCCCCTTTGCGGCGTAGATGCGGGCCACGGCGGTGCCGTTTGTGGCATCCGCGCCCAGCCCGTAGACGGTTTCTGTGGGCAGTGCGACCAGACCGCCTTGCTGCAACAGGGCGGCGGCGCGGGCGATGCCGACAGCGTCGGGATGCAGAATTTCAGTCATTGGTCTCTCATCCGGCCTATGACGCCGCGTTTCGGGTTGCAGCGCGGTGTCTTGCAGATCATTCTTTGCGCAAATACCCTGCGCCATCGGCGTTGGCTTATCAGGTCGTCGTTCGGTTTGCCAAGCAGCCGAACGCGCTTAAGGAGGAAAACGATGCCCTATCGCGCCGCTGTAGAAGACTATAATTTCCTTTTTGATCATATCGTGGGGCTTGACGCCGTGCGCGGCACCGACAAATTCGAAGACGCCACAGACGATGTGACCCGCGCCATTCTCGAAGAGGCGGGCAAGATGTGCAACGAGGTGCTGGCCCCGTTGCAACGTCCCGGTGATCTGAACCCGGCCATGCTGGAAAACGGCGTTGTGCGGACCCCTCCGGGCTTTGGTGACGGGTTCAGGGCGATTGCCGAAGGTGGCTGGATCGGAATGAGCGCGGACCCCGAATTTGGCGGCATGGGCCTGCCGATGACCCTGACCAGTGCCGTCAACGAGATGATGAGCGGTGCGTGTCTGTCGCTGCAACTGGCCCCGTTGATGAGCCAGGGCCAAATCGAGGCGCTGGAACACCATGCCAGCGATGCGATCAAGGAAATTTACCTGCCCAAGCTGATCAGCGGGGAATGGACCGGCACGATGAACCTGACCGAACCGCAGGCCGGATCAGACGTCGGTGCGCTTGTCTCGAAGGCAAGTGACAACGGCGACGGCACCTACAGTATCTCGGGGCAGAAGATCTATATCACCTGGGGCGACAATGATTTTGCCGAGAATGTCTGCCATCTGGTATTGGCGCGGCTGCCCGACGCACCTGCGGGCACCAAGGGGATCAGCCTGTTTCTGGTGCCGAAATATCTGCCCAAGGAAGATGGGACGCTGGGTCAGGCCAATGACCTCAAGGTCGTAAGCCTGGAACACAAGCTTGGCATCCACGGGTCTCCGACCTGCGTCATGCAATATGATGGCGCGACGGGCTGGCTGGTTGGCCCCGAACAGGGGGGTATGGCGGCGATGTTCACGATGATGAACAACGCGCGGCTTGGCGTTGGCGGGCAGGGCATCGGTGTGGCCGAAGGCGCGTATCAGCACGCGCTGGCCTATGCGCTGGACCGCAAGCAGGGCAAGACCGCACGCGAAGACGGGACCGGGTCACATCGTGGATCACGCCGATGTGCGCCGGATGCTGATGACCATGAAGGCCGATACCTTTGCGGCGCGTGCCATCGCGCTTAGCTGTGCCGTGGCCATCGATATGAATACCGCCACCCAAGATCCGGAATGGAAAGCCCGCGCCGCGTTTCTGACGCCGATTGCAAAGGCCTTTGGCACCGATACCGGCATGGCTGTCGCCGAAATGGGCGTTCAGGTGCATGGCGGCATGGGCTTTATCGAGGAAACCGGTGCCGCGCAATTCAGCCGCGATGTGCGAGTGACCGCGATCTATGAAGGCACCAATGGCATTCAGGCGATGGACCTTGTGGCGCGCAAGATGATGGACGGCGGCGAGGCGGCCAATCGTCTTCTGGACGAAATCGAAGCCGATGCCGAAGCCGCCCGCGATACGTTCCCGAACATGGCCGACGCCGTTTGGCAGGCGTCCGAGACACTGCGCGAGGCGACCGACTGGCTGGTGTCGCAAAAGGATATGGACACCCGCTTTGCCGGGGCCGTGCCTTACTTGCGTGCCTTTGCGCGGGTGCTTGGCGGGCATCTGCACCTGAAGGCGGCGCTGGCCGACCGGGGCGGTGCCCGCGAAAAGCTGGCGCGGTTCTATATCCAGCGTCTGCTGCCCGAACATGCCAGCCTGCTGGCCCACGCACAGGCGGGCGAGGCGGATCTATTTGCGATGACAGCCGACGAACTGGCTGCCTGATGCCTGACGATATTCCCGCCATGCTACGCTACCCCTGGGACACACCTCCTGCCCATGACGACGCGATCGAGGTCGCCCCCGGCGTGCTTTGGCTGCGCCTGCCGCTGCCGATGAAGCTGGATCACGTAAATGTCTATGCCTTTGACGAAGGCGATAGCTGGACGATCATCGACACCGGATTTTCGTCGAAAAAAGCCAAGGCGATCTGGCGTGACCTTATGGCGGGCCCCTTGGGCGGCAAGCCGATCTCGCGGGTGGTGGTCACGCACCACCATCCGGATCACATCGGTCTGGCGGGCTGGTTCCAGACGGAATTCGGCGCTGAATTGGTGACGACCCGCACCGCGTGGCTGACCGCGCGGATGCTGACCCTTGATACCCAAGAAGCCCCTGCCGCCGAGACGCTGGCCTTTTACAAGCTGTCCGGCATGGACCGCGATCTTTATGACAAACGCGCGGCAGAGCGGCCTTTCAACTTTGCCGATATTGTCGATCCGTTGCCGCTGGGGTTCACCCGCATCAAGCAGGGCGTCCGGCTTGGCACCGCCCGCGACGGTGATGAGGTCGGCCTCGGGCGCGCTGCCCCCCGTTGGGGCCGGATGCTGCGCCACCAGCCAGCGGCAGAGCTCGGCCGGCTCGGAGACCGTCGCCGAGAGCCCGATGGTCTGGATGTCGGGCCGCAGCCCGCGCAGCCGCGCCAGGCCCGAGCGCCAAAAGGTGGCCGCGCTTCGACGTCACCAGTGAATGCAGCTCGTCGAAGACACGTAGCGCAGGTCCGAGAAGAAGTCGGGCGCGTCCTTGCCGGCGATCAGCAGGGCCAGCTGCTCGGGCGTCGTCAGAAGGATGTCCGGCGGTTTCAGCTTCTGGCGCTGGCGGCGCACCTGGCGAGGTGTCGCCGGTGCGGGTCTCGAGCGTCACCTTCAGCCCGATCTCGCCCACCGGCTCTCTCCAGGTTGCGGGCGATGTCGGTGGCAAGCGCCTTCAGCGGCGAGACGTAGAGGGTGTGGACGCCGCACGGCCGCTCGCCCGGCTTCGGCGCGGCCGCGGCGCGCAGATCGACCAGCGAGGGCAAAAAACCGGCCAGCGTCTTGCCCGCCCCGGTCGGCGCGATCAGCAGCAACCGAGGCGCCCGCCTCCGCCCGCGCCAGAAGGTCGAGCTGGTGCGGGCGCGGGCTCCAGCCATTCGTCCGAACCATGCGAGGAACGGCTCTGGCAGAGGGATCGGCGCGGAGGAGGCAGGAAGGGTCGGGTCGGGCGGTCACAGCGCACAGATAGGTGTCGCCGCCGCTGCCGATGTCCCGTCTCAGCGTCGGCGTGTCGAAAGCGCAAAGGCGATGCCGCCGAGAGAGAAGGCCGGCCGCATGACGAAGCGCAGATCGAGCTCTCGGCAAGGAAGAGGAACGCCGCCCAGGGCGGCAATGATCGGCACCGACAACTGGACGATCGCCGCCGACAGGGCGGTGAGCCGCCGAGCGCCCGATACGACAGGAATAGCCGAGACCGGAGGTGACGCCGCCCGAGAAGACGGCGATGATGAGCCCTCGCACCACGATGCCCGCCGGAACAGCGAGACGGCAAGAGCGGCAGCGCCAGCGGAACGGTGCGGATGAAGTTGCCGGCAGTGGCGCGGGTCGGGTCCGCCGGCCCCGCCCGCGCAGCGAATAGACGCCCCAGGCGACGCCGGAGACGACCATCAGCGCGGTGCCGAGCGGATCAGGCCGGGTGAGACCCGGGGCGAGCCACCAGACGAAGGCGCCGACCGCGACGACGAGGCCCAGCGCTTCGCGGGACCTGGGCCGCTCGCCCCTTATGAGGCCCCCGCCGATCATCGAGGCCTGCACCGCGGCGAACAGGACAGTGCTCCGACCGCGGCGCCCAGCTTCAGGTAGGCAAGCGAGAAGGCGAGCGCGTAGACGAAGAGCGCCAGCGGCGGAGGCCCAGCTGCCCTCCAGCGGCGCGCCGCGCACGGCTTGCGTGCCCGCGCCTCAGGAGGATGAGGCCGAGGACGGCGCGCCGAGAAAAGCCGCAGGCCGGTAAAGCCTGCCGCGTCGATGGGCGCCGTCGGCCATGCGCCAGGCGCGCCAGCAGCGAATTGCCGGCAAACGCGATCATCGCGAGCGTCGTCAGCCAGAGCGTCGGAGACATGGCTTCCCGCCCGAATTGAAGATGCCCGGCGGCATTAGCGGCGAGAGCGGGCAGCCGCGTCAATGGCGCCCGAAACAGCCGGCGCCCGCCGGTGGCGCGCCGCTTTTGCAACCCCTGCGCGGGGAGCTCCCGCGCGGCGGGCACGGCGGCCGGCGAGAAGCGTGGGCGGCTACGCGATCCGCTGCGGGCGCCCTGTCGGGGGCCGCCGGACACCGCGTCATCCGCCGCAGAGCGTTGTTTCCCTGACAGGGGTTCCCGGTCGCGCCGCCTCGCCATGGCCGGCCGGCGCCGCTGCCGATCGCGCGGGGTTTCGCGGGAGCAGCCCGCCGCGAGGTTGCGCTCCGCCTCGCCGTCCTAGCTAGCCATTTGCGACTTCGAGACGGAGAACTCACGGACCCGACGTGAGACGCCTTCTCGCCCTGCCCCTTGCCATCCTGCTTGTCCTCGGCCTCGCTGTCGCGGCGACGGCGCAGGATTCTGGCGGCTCGACTTGCTACTACGAGGTCAGCAATACGTAATCCTACCAGTAGACGACACA
>CAVSLU010000008.1:0-432526 GCA_963728645.1 uncultured Alphaproteobacteria bacterium
AACGCAAAGATCGGTTTCAGCCTGACCAATGCCACCGGCAGTCTGGCGCGTGAAGGCACATACACCTTTGAACTGGATGGCGTGCGCCAGACGATGTCCACATTGGTGGCAGACGGTCGCCCCGCCGAAGATGCAGTGCTGCGTCAGCGCCTGCAATCTGCCCTGGCTGCGATCCCTGCAGTTGGTCTTGGAAATGTCGCGGTCACTGGATCGCGCGCTGACGGGTTTGTCTTTGAATTCATCGGTGCACTTGCAGGCAAGCCGGTATCGCTGGCGACCGCATCGGGTGCAACCGGGTTGTGGGTGACGCAGCCGCAGGAAACACTGGACTCGGCTGATTGGGCCGTTGTTGAAAAAATAGCATCCGCTTCCGCCGGTACCGATACGCAAGCGGTGCTGACAATCAAGCGCCCCGGCGCGGTCAACGCTGGAGACAGCTTTGCCCTGACGCTGGGCGACAAAACCACTGCGGCAATTCAGCTGGTGGGGGCCGCTTTGCCGGTCAACGCCAGCCAAACGGTGACATTGGCCACGGTCGGCGCCCCTGCGGGACAGATCTGGTTCAGCCTTGATGGCGTGCGGACGGACAAGCTGCGCCTGACAGATAATCCCGCAACAATGGCAGCGGGCATTCAATCCGTTCTTGAAGCGCGCCTTGGCGCAGGCAATGTGACGGTCGGTTTCGACAACGCCTTTACCGCTGCGGGCACCGTTGACTATGTCGTGACCTTTGGTGGCGATCTTGCGGGGCAGGATGTTGCCCTGCTGTCGGGCTTTTCATCGTCCGGCGACACGGGCATTTCCGTCGTCGAAACGCGTCAGGGCCGCGCCGGCTATGCGCTTGCGGATCAGGCCACGCGGATCGAAGCGGCGCTTGAGGCGACGCATGGCCTTGGCACTGTCACCGTGACCCATGTCAGCGGCACCACCCTGGCCGAGGCCGGATTCCGCATTGATTTCAATGGCGCGCTTGGCCGTTCCGAACACCCGGCGCTGACCGTATCGGCCACCACAGCAGGCGCGACCGTGGCCGTTGCGCAAACCATTTCCGGTGCTTCTGCGTCGGGGGCTGTTCAGCGTGTAAGCGTGCCGATCGGCAGCAACGCCGACAGGATTACCCTGCGCCTGAATGATGGCACCGTCGATTATACCACAGCGCCCATTGCGCTGAATGCCAGTGCGTCTGTGGTTCAGGCGGCGGTGCTGGCGGCGACGGATGTCGACGGCAACCGTTTTGGCGCGACCGGTGCCGAGGCGACAGTCATCCTTGACACCACCGGCGCAAGCCCGGTTTGGGGCATCACATATGGCGGCAGCCTTGCCGGGCAAGCGGTCGGGACAATTCAGGCGCAGATGCTGGGGGCGTTCGGCGCTCCGGATGCTGCGCTGTCGACCTTTGTCATCGGATCGACCCGCAGCGAAGTCCAAACGCTGGACCTGTCGCAAAGCGATCAGGTGCGGTTGTCGGTCGAAGGACGGGCAGGCCAGACCGCCGTTCTGGAAACGGCAACTCTGACCGCCGATCAATTGAAAGAGGCGCTTGGCGCGTTGGCGGGCATTCGCGGCGCGGGCAACATCGATGTGATTGCCCTTGCGCAGCCGGGTCAGTTCCAGATTACCTATATGGCAGGTCTGGCCGCGCAGGATGTGGCCGCGGTGCTGGTTTCGCCGGTTCAGACGGTGGCGCTTGCCGCAGCTGGCCAGGCACGCCCGACGTCGCTGTCGCTGCGCCTTGGTTCTGCGGAATGGAGCGCGGAGCGCAACATTGCCGGGCTAAGCGATGCGGCAATCGCAAACGTGATCGCCGATTTGATCGGCACCCAGCCGGATATGAGCCGTGACGTGATTTCCGTCACCCTGCGCGATGCGCAAACGCTTGCGTTTGATGTGACCTATAGCGGTGCACTTGCGGGCGCGGACCCGGCAGCGTTGACCGTTTTGACGACGACAGCGACCGTCGTCGAAGCGGCCAGACTGCTGATCGGCGCAAGCAACGTGAACGGCCAGATGGGCGACACCTCCAGCGCGAGCTTTGCTTTGGAAAATGGCGCGCTCGCGCTGATGGTCACTCAGGGGGCGTCGGGCACGCCCGGTTTCGCGCTTGAGGCAAGTGGCGCAGTGTCACTGGTGGGCTTTGGCGACACCGTCAGCTTTGCAGCGACAGGCGCGTTGCGGGTCAATGCCTTGGGCAAGCCGGTTTCCCAAACCATCGCGACCGGACCTGCCAGCACTTCTGATCTGTCGTTCGACACAGGCCTGTCGCAGCAATCGCTCGAAATCGCGAGCGGGTCGATTACCGTGGACGGGCTTGGCACGATCAGCGGCGGGTTGATCATCGAACGCACGCAAAGCGTGGCCGCCGGTGTGACAACCACTAACATTCGTATCGGGGTGGATCAGGCGAATGGTGCGCTGACACTTGGGCCCGCGACTGCGGCCCTAAGCAACGGTCGCGGCGCGATCTTGCTGCAACACCAGATTGATGCAAGCGGGGCAGTTACCACACGCCACGCGGTTCAGGCCGAAGGCGACGTGTCGGTTTCCGGCGTTAGCGGCATCAGCCTGACGGCGAATAACCTGTCCATCGCCTACAACCGCTGGGGTGCCGCGCTTGAGACAAGCGTGGCGACACCCGATGCCGACTATGACGTTGCGCTGCTTGACGGCGAAACCCGCCTGCGCGGCAATGCGGTGGCCACGCTGGACGGTGTGCTGGAAATCAGCGGTGATCTGTTCATCGAAAACCTGAACGACCAGACGGTGATACTGTCTGACGGCAGCGCCGTTGTGGTCGATCAGCTGATTGTCGGCGGCGCAAATATTGCGGCCAAGATGCTGGCGGGCGGCACGGCTGCCACACCGCTGGTCACGCTCAGCGATGTAGACATTGCAATGGTCTATTCGGCCGAAGCCAACGCCACCGGCCCGGCCCGCAAATGGGTGACCACACAGGCGAACATGGGCGCCTTGGCGGTCAAGGGATATGACATTGCCGATCTCAGCACAGCTGCGCTGACGCTGAACAAGTCGCTTGATGCGACGACAGGCGCGCTTGCGACGACCAGCCCGCTTGTCATTGACTGGGCGGCCAATGCGCAGACCATCAGCCTTTCGGACGTGCGCGATCTGACATTGGATGCCGCCGCCGAGATTGTGGATATCAAAATCATCGGCTCCATGCAGTTGGGCGGTGCGGTGCTGACGGGGGCGTTCAACGTCCATCTGGATCAAACCGGCGCCACCGATGTGTGGACCCTGTCCGCGACAGCGGCTGATCTGGGATACCGCAGCGGCGGTGCCTATGTCGGGCTGGAGGCCGTGACAGGCAGCATCACTTTTGGTGACGGTATTCCCACGACGGGTGCCCTGAGCGGCCGGGCAATTGTCGAGGGCGTTGACGGATTTGCCTTTGACGGAACGTTGGCCGCCTCGCTGGATGCGGCGGGCAACATGGCCTTTACCGGCACCGCGGCGATGTCTGTTGATGGGTTCGGTGCGCTTGGCGGCACGCTGACCGTACAGAAATCGGCAAGCGGCCAGATCCTGGTGGGGGCCACCGGCGTCACAGGCACCGTTGGCAGTGCTTCGGGCGGGGTGACGCTGGCGGGCGGCACGTTGGGTGTATATCTTGCCGGACAGTCTGCAACCTCTGCGGGGTTTGCGCTGGTTGCGGATGGCACCGCCACGCTGACCGGCTTTCCCGATGTAACGATGTCTGCCGCTGCGGCAATCCGGATCAACACGCTGGGTCGCACGCTGAACGAGACTGTTGGCGGCGTTGCTTTGACATTCGACACGGCTGACCGGATTCAAGAGGTCGCTGTAACCTCTGGCACGCTGGCCGTTGCCGGTGTCGGCAGCTTGACCGGGGCCTTGGCCTTTACCAACACCAGCAGCACGGATGCGGCAGGTATCGTGACCGTGGATACGCGGATCGGCCTGCAAGGCGTGACCGGAAACCTGAACCTTGGCGCGCTTGGTGCGTCGCTGACGGGTGGTCAGGGTGCGATCCTGCTGCAAAAGGTCGGCACTGCACCCGGCACCTATGCGGTGCAGGTCGAAGGCAATGTGGCCTTGACCGGTGCCGATGGCATCACGCTGAACGCCAGCAACATGAAGGTGTCCTACAACCGCCTTGGCGATGCTGTTATCGATGCGGCCGTGAACACCGGCAGCGGCAGTTATACCGTCAATCTGCTGGATGGCGAAACCCGCGTCAGCGGCACCGCAACGGCACGTGTTGGCGGACTGACAATGACCGGCGACATTTTCGTCGAGGCGCGTCGCGGTGTATCCGTTCCACTGGTTTCAGCATCCGGCGCGACATCGACCGCCACAGTCGATCAAACGATTATCGGCGGCAGTGCGCTGTCGCTTGCCATTGCCCAAGGTGGCAACAGCATTGCGACGCTCCGCGATTTATCGGTTGCGTTGGTTCTGTCCACCGACACGACCAACCCCAACAACCGCTGGGTCACGGCGGCAGGATCGATCGGCGGGCTTGATGTACTGGATACACGGCTGGCCGATATCACAACCGCGTCTTTCAGCCTGAACCAGGCCCTGACCACGGGCGGCGATTTTGCCGATGCCACCACCGCCACCGTCATCGACTGGAGCGGTACGGCAGGCGAGACCTTGGCCTTGTCGCCAAGCGACGCGACACAGGTTGCCGTTCTGGATGATGCGGACCGTCGGCTTGAGATCGCGGTTGAGGGCATCGTGGATTTTGGCCCGGCCCGCATGGCTGGCGCCTTTGACGTTGTCCTGACTGAAGATGCCGGCGGGGCCGCGGTCTGGAACATGAACGCCACCAACGTCGAGATCAGCCTGACAGCGGCAGATGCTGCGGTTGCGCTGACCAACGGTACCGGCACGCTTCGCTTGTCGGAGGCTGGCAAAGCAGGTTCGATTTCGGGCGACGTGGCGGTCACGGGTGTGTCCGGGCTGACACTTGACGGGTCGGTCGCGGCCAGCTTTGACGGCAACGATCTGAAGCTGAGCGGTACCAATGTAGCGTTGACCGTTGACGGCTTTGGTGGATTGAAAGGTAACTTCAGCGTTGAAAAGACCGGTGCAGGCAGCGACGCCGCGCTGCTGGTTGGGCTGGATGCTGTCACTGCCGACTTGGGCAACATCGCGCTGCGCAACGGCCAGATGGGGCTTTTCGTTGGGCAGAATGTGTCGGGGGGCATGGGATTTGCGCTGGATGCGCGCGGCACGGCCAAGCTTGAAGGGTTCACCGGCCTTGCGATGGATGCCACGGCCAGCGTGCGGATCAACACCTTGCAAGAGGCGGTCAACACGTCTGTTGTTGTAGGGGCGACAACCTTGCCCGTGGCGTTTGCAACGTCTGCATCCGTGCAGGAACTGCTGATCCAGCGCGGCACCATTACCGTTGACGGGCTTGGCGCGCTGACAGGCACCTTTGCGATGGTGCCCTCTTCTGTGACGGATGCCGCAGGTGTGACGACACGCAGCTTGCGGATCGGTCTATCTGACGTCAGCGGCAATCTCACGCCGGGTGGTGTGGGTGCCGCACTTACGGCTGGCGGCGGTGCATTGATCCTTGAACGGGTGACCGACGCGGGCGGTGCCGTCGTTTCAAGCGGCTATGGTTTGCAGGTCAAAGGCTCTGTCGGGCTAAGCGGTATCGACGGGGTGACCCTTGCTGCGGACGAACTGGACATCCGCTATAACCGGATGGGCCGCGCCATCGACGGCGAGAGAATTCAAACCGGCGGGGATGATTTCATCCTCAGCCTGCTCGACAATGAAACGCGCCTGACCGGCACGATGCGTGCCGGCGTGACGGATGTGCTGGATATCAGCGGTCAGATGTTCCTGGAAAGCCGCACAGGTGCCAATGCCGCAACCGTGCGCCTAAGCGACGGCAGCGCTGTTACCGTGGATCAGTTGATCATCGGCGGTGCTGGCATTCGCGCATCTGTCGGGGCAACGACAGCCGGTGCGCAGATCGACGACCTGGATGTGGCGCTGGTGATCAGTACAGAAGTCGGCGGCGCGGGGCGTCGCTGGATCACGACACAATCGGTTATTGGCGGGGCCAGCATCAACGGCTACGCGCTGGCTAATCTCAATTCAGCCAGCTTGCAGATCAACAGTGAAATCAAGGCGGGCGCGGTCATTCTGGGTGGCACCGATCCGGTGATTGACTGGAACGGCGCAAGCGGAACTGAAAAAACCGATATCGTCGTTTCGCCTGCGCGGACATTGGCGGTGGATCTGGGCACGCGCGTGCTTGAGATCGGCGTCGACGGCGGGCTGACGTTGGGTGATGCCGAAATGCGCGGCATCTTTGCCATCGCACTGGATCAATCCGCAGCGGGTGATCGCGCTTGGCGGATCAGCGCCAGCAACGTCGAAATCGGGATGACAGCCAGCGGCGCACGCGTCGGTCTAAGCGATGGGGCCGGTGTGCTTTGGCTTGGCAAGAACGATGTCACGGGAACATATGGTGCGACCGAAGTCAGCGGTGCCATTCGCGGCAACGCCAGCCTGACGGGGGTCACCGATCTGACCCTGCAAGGCACGTTCGAGACTGAGTTTGACAGCAGCGGCAACATGGTTTTCGCCGGCGCGGTGGATGTAGACGTTGCCGGCTATGCCAAGGTCAGCGGCGAAATGGCGGTCGAGATATCTTCGGTTGCCTCTGTAGAGCCGACCAAGGTTCTGACGCCTCTGCAAGGCGGGGCCACAGCGACCGTGGTTGAAACGACCCGTGGGGGCGTCAAGGAAAGCAGCTCGTTTGCCCTGACGGTATCCGAGATGACAGATGCCGGGCGCAAGACGCGCGTAGGCGATTATACCTTTGGCTACAAAGGTGCGTCCGCGACGATCAGCATCGCCTCAGCCGACAGTGCCGCGGTTTGGCGTCAGAAGCTGACCCAAGGGCTGGAAACGCTGTTCGGGTTCGGCACAGTCGGCGTGACAGGCACCGTCGCCACCGGGTTCGAGATCACAATGACCGGCATCCGCAAGGGTGCTGCGATCACCGATCTGACGATGGTGCAGCCTGCCGATCCTGCGGAAAATGCCGATTGGGGTTCTGCCTTTGTGGCCAAGCAGGCAACGCCGACAACGGGCGCTGTGCACCGTCTTGATCTGCTGCCCGCCGGTATGGACGGGACAATCGCGTTCGACTTCGATTTTGACGTTGTCACCAACGCCAGCTTCAAGCTGACAGCCTCCGACGGTGCAGGAGCCTTCCGCGAGGGGGCCTATACCTTTGCGTACAAGGGCCAGACCGCAACAGCCAGCACGCTTAGCAGTCGCGGCGTGGCGCTGACGGATGCGGGCGTGCGGGCCAAAATGGCCGATGCGTTCCAGACGCTGTTCGGTGCGGGCAATGCCGACGTCACGGGCAGCCGCGCGGCGGGCTTTACGATCAAGCTGCAAGGCGGCATGGCGGGCGTGCCCGTGACAGTCGACGCCCAAGCTTCTGGCACCGGTCTTTACATGCAGGCCCCTGTCGATCCGTCGGCGGGCCTTCCTGCGAGTGACCGCAGTGTTATCATCGCGCAAGCGGTGCCGGGCACGGCGAGCACGGCTTACGATTTGCAGATCGCCATTCCGGGCAATTTCAGCCCCAGCTCAGATGCGTTCCAGCTTGGCTTTGCCAACAGTGCGCGGACGGCCGATGTGCAGTTGCGCACCGGTGTGCCGACGATCCAGACGCAGCAGATCTTTAACGCCATCGACACGCTGTTGGATGTCGGAACATCGCAGACCACGCTGTTCTCCAGTGGCCCCGTGCTGGCGCAGACGGTATCGGGATCGCTGCGGGTTCAGGTGCTGGCCGACGGGCCGGACAGCCAGAGTTTCAGGATTACCTTCCTTGGTGATGCCGCAGATCAGGCGCTGCAACTTGGCGCGCTCAGCGCTGCCAATGTCGGCGTTACGCCAACCATCACCTATGATCTGACGGCCTCTGGCACCTTGGCCGCGACCACCGGATCAGTCCACACGCTGGGCCGCTTTGATGCCAAGGCCGAAGGCAGCTATACGCTAAGCTTTGACTATCAGGGCGCGACGTATACCACCGGCGATATTGACATGCAGGGCAGCGCCGTTGTGCTGCGCACCGCAATCCTGTCGGCGACCACCAGCGGCGGTATCCGTTTCGACAACGACGGCGCGACCGTTTCTGTCACCGCCGACAGCGCCAGCCAGTGGCGCATTGCCTTTGCGGGCGATACCCTGGGCAAACCTGTTTCCACCCTGATCCGCAGCACAGGCGTGGCCCCGGCACCCGAGGCGCACCTGACTGCATTGACCACAGGTCTGACTGCGGCGGGCGGCACATATGCCACGTCGAAAATCAGCTTTGCCGATTTCAACAACAATGCGGCAACGCTCCAGTCGGCTATTGAAACAGCCCTGCGGGCCGATGGCGACAGCTTTGCCGACAGCGATGCCACCGTTTCCGTCAGCCTGGATACTGCGGCCAATCAGTGGATTGTTACCTTTGGAGGCAGCGCGGTCGGTCAGAATATCGGCGCGATGCGTGCGACAGTTGATCCGGTGCTGGCACCGCAAGCGACACTTGAGCAAACTGCAACGGGCCGCACATCCAATGAAGTTCAGCGCATTGACCTGACGGGGGCCACGGGCGGCTTGCAGCTTGGCTTTGGCGGCGATTATTCCGATGTGCTTGATGCCGAAGCGGTTGATGCCGATGCCGTCACGGCGGCCCTGCTGGGGCTTGGCCAACTTACCGCAACTGATTTCGCGGTCACCGAGGTGTCAAAAGGCATCTTTGATATCGTGTTCCATGATGCCTTTGCCGGGCGCAACCAGCCCCTGATCGATAGTGTTGCTGTGGCAACGCTGGACCTGACACTTGCCACCGACAATGCGCTGGCCGATGTGGTTTACCTGCGCACAAGCGGCAGCACCGATTGGCAACGCTCCGTTGAGATCCCCCAAGGTGCCACGGACGCGGATCGACTGAGCGCGGTCTTGCCTGCCCTGACCCGCGCCCTTGGCCTGATGCCGGGTATAGGCGTGAACGCCATCGAACTGGTGGCGGTAGATGGCCAAAGCGGTCAATTCTACCTAAGGACCAAGGGCACCCTTGAAGGTCGCGATCTGCCCGCCCTTGATGTGGCGCTGGCGCGTGCGGTGGATACACCCGAAAGCACGCTGAAACTTGGGGCTGCGAATGTCGATATCTTCGTCGGCACGGACGCCGCCGGGATCGCCGTTGAAAACGCGGGCTTCGGGCTGGTCATCGCGCGCGGTGTCGATGCACCTGCGGGCTTTGCGCTGTCTGCCGAAGGGACGGCGCGGCTTTACGGTTTCGATGGCGATGTCAGCATCAGCGCCACGGCCGCCGTGGAAATCAATGCCCTGGGGCGTGTCGTTGATGAAACCGTGCGCACAGGCATCACAACAGCCGCGCGGCAGATCAGCTTTTCCGACGATCTGGCGCGGCGTGCGCTGACCATCAGCAACGGCGATATTACCGTCGCGGGCCTTGGCACGATTTCGGGCGATCTCAAGGTCATTTCGACCACCGAAGTTGTCGGTGCCGAGACAGTTCAGAATTTGGCAATCGGCGTCGATGCCGCCAATGGTGCGCTGACACCCGGCGGTGTAGGCGTGAGCCTTGCAAACGGATCGGGCGGCGTGATGCTGCGCGCCACAACGGATGCGGCGGGTACGACAACATCGCAATACGCCTTCGCGGCCGAAGGCGACGTGGCGTTGCAAGGGGTCGAGGGCGTTGTTCTGACGGCCGAAAACCTGTTGATCACGTATAACCGCTGGGGCGCGGATCTGCCGCTTGAGGTAGAGACCGCAGATGGCACCTATGCCGTCGATCTGGTCGATAATGAGACACGACTGCGCGGCAACATGACTGTTGCGGTCGCGGGCGCGTTCGAGACGTCCGGCGAC
This sequence comes from uncultured Alphaproteobacteria bacterium, assembly GCA_963728645.1. Lineage (GTDB taxonomy): Bacteria > Pseudomonadota > Alphaproteobacteria > Rhodobacterales > Rhodobacteraceae > Sulfitobacter. The sequence continues at coordinate 9,922 of CAVSLU010000008.1, forward strand.
ATGTTCATGGAAAGCCGCAAGGGTCAGGAAATTCTGCTGGCCGACGGGACCGTCAGCCAGGTGGATCAACTGATCATCGCGGGCGCTGGTCTGTCGGTGCAGGTTGGCAATGATACCGTCGGTGCACTGTTGGATGATACCAATATTGCCATCGTGGTCTCGACGCAGGTCGTTGCCGCGGGTCAGACGCCGCGCCGCTGGATCACCACACAGGCCGAGGTTGGTCAGGCTGCGTTGCGTGCCGGTGTTGATATCGAGATCGATACCGCGTCGCTGTTCATCAACCGAGAACTGGTCGCGGGCGGTATTCTGGGCGGCACCGGCGTTGCGATCGACTGGAACGGCGCGTCCGACACTCAAAGCACCGATCTGGTCATCACCGACACAACAACGCTGACCCTTGCCGATGGCGAACAGCGTTTTGAACTGGCGCTGACCGGTGGACTGGTGTTCGGGACAGCGCGTCTTGCGGGTACATTCGGCCTGCAATTGACAGAGAATGCGTCCGGCCAGACCTGGACGATTTTCGCCAGTAACGTCAGTGCAGGCCTTTCGGCCAATGGTGCCACGGTTGAGCTTGCGAACGGTGCGGGCCAGTTGGTCATCGGGCCCGACGGGTCCCGGTCGGGCGAGGTGTCTGGCACGGCGCGTGTGACCGGTGTCGAAGGGCTGACCCTTGAGGGGACATTGGCCGCGCGGTTTGATGCCGCCGGAAATATGCAACTGGCCGGTGCCGTTGATCTGGGGGTCGAAGGCTTTGCCAACGTGTCCGGTCAGTTCGCCGTGACCAAGGTTGCCAACCCGCAATCTGCGGCCAGCATTGTGATCTCGAAAGCAGGGGAATCGCGTCTTGGCACCGTCAGCCGCATCATCACAGGCGGAGAGACCACGGCGACGCAGTACCGTCTGACAGCCGCCGTGACAGACACCGGCGGCGTGGTGCGCTTCCGCGAGGGTGTTTATACCTTCGCCTACGGCACCAAATCCGTGACCGTAAACACGCTGAACACCAGTGGTGCCGCGTTTACCGACGCCCAGATCGCGACCCGGTTTGAAACCGCGATGACCGCGCTTTTCGGGGCCAATACCGCCGACGTTTCCGGCAGCCGGGCTAGCGGTTTCGAGGTATCGTTGGTGGGTGCGCTTGACGGGCGGGATATTTCCGGCCTGACGATGACCCCGCCCAATGATCCGGCAGACAAGGATAACTGGGGCACCACCAGCCTTGTAGGTCGGGCGCAGGCCGGATCGACGGCGGAATATTATCTGCTGCTCAAGCCCGCTTCGATCACCAGCATTTCGGGTGCGAAATTCACGCTTGATCTGGGCGCAGCGGGCAAGACCGCCGACATCCGCTATATCGCGGACAAGAACCGCCAGACCGTCGCCATCCAAGAGGCACTAGATGTCAGGCTTGGTGCGAATGTGGCCCAGGTCGTCTTTGATAATTCGACGGGTGGCATCACCTCGCAAGGGTTCAAGATCAGGTTTGCGGGCGGCACGGCCCCTGCGTCGCTGACCGCAGCGGCCTTTACGACCGATCTTTCGGGTGCCGTTCTGCCTGGTGTGGTGCGCGTTGCGGCCTCAATGTCGCAGGTCAGCGCCGAAGTCACCGCCAAGGGCACTGTTCAGGCGGTCGATCTCTATGACGCCGACCTTAGAGGCAGCTTTGTGCTGGAATTCCGTGTCTTTGATCAGACGTTCCAGACCACTGACCTAAGCTTTGACGCAACGGCGGACGCCGTTGCTGCGGCGATCCGGACTGCGCGCAATGCGGGCGGCACAGTCTATGGGGATCGCGGCGGCGACGCTGCCGTGACGTTGGTGACCAAGGCGGATGGATCGCACAAATGGCAGGTTGAATTTACCGGCACCGCACTGGGCCGCGATGTGCCCGTGATGACGGCCACCATCACCGCGATCACCCGCGCCCCCACAGCGACCCTGGCCAAAATCACGGCAGGCAGCACAACATCCGAGGTGCAACGTCTGGTTTTGCCGACCGGCGGCGATGTGTTTGCGTTGTCCTTCGGGTCGGCTGTGACGGCACCGCTGGCAGGCGATGCGACGGCGGCAAATATTCAGGCCGCACTTGAAAAAATCGCCACCATCGGCAAGGGCAACGTTACCGTCGTGGCCGGACCGTCCGCAGGCACATTCGATGTGAAATTTGGCGGGACGTTGGCCAACAGCGCGATTGCGCGGCTCAAGTTTGGCGAAGTTCAGACGCTGGACCTGAGCCTGCCAGACGGGCTGGCCAATTCCGTCGTGCTGCGCGCCGTGGGTCAAAAAGAGTGGCAGACAACGCTTGATCTGGCGACCATCCCCGCCAATGAACTTCGTGCTGCGTTGTCCAACGCTCTTGGAACCTTGCGCGATGACAGCGGCGCGCTTGTCTATGGGGCGGGCAATATCGCGGTGCATGTCACCGATCAGGAAGGTGTGTTCCGGATCACCGGTGCGGGCACGCTTGCCGGTGCCGATTTGACGACGGTCGTCGCGGGTCTGGTACGTGCGGCACCCCAAGCGCCGGAATATCTGCTGATCGGGGCGCAGGATGTGAACGGCACCATCGGCGGCACCCAGGCAGGTGCAACGCTGACCGGCGGTGCCTTGGGTCTGATCATCTCGCGGGCGCAGGGTGCGACGGGTGCGGCGGGCTTTGCGCTCAAGGCTGAAGGTGCCGTGGCGCTTCAGGGTTTTGGATCAGCGGTATCGCTTAGCGCGACGGGGTCCATCTCGGTCAACGAACTGGGCCGTGCCGTTGACTTTGACGTGCCCTCTGGTTTGGCGGGTGCAACCTATGCTGTGGCTTTTGAAGACGGCACGCGCCAGCGCGAACTTATCGTTGATCAGGGCACGCTGACTGTCGAAGGTCTGGGCAATCTGACCGGTGGTCTGGCGATGAACATCGTCTATCACAAGGTGAACGGGCTCGACACGACGGATGTGCGCATTGGTCTTGTGAATGTTGCGGGGGCGCTGAATGCCGGTGGCCTGAATGCGGGCCTAAGCAATGGGACGGGTGCCGTTCTGCTGCGCAACCAACAAGGTATCGGTAGCGTGTACGCGGTTCAGGCCGAAGGCGATGTCAGCTTTGATGCGGGTGGCGCGGTACAGATCACAGCCGAACAGCTTCAGGTGACACTGAACCGCTGGGGCAGCGATCTAAGTGAATCCGTGCCGACACCTGATGGGATTTATGACGTTGATCTGATCGACAATGAAACCCGTCTGCGCGGTCAGATGGCGGTCAAGGTGGGCGGGGTCGTTCAGGCAGAAGGCCAGTTGTTCATCGAACTTCGCGACGATCAAACTGTCGCGCTTAGTGATGGCAACGACGTCGTCGTCGATCAGATCCTGATCGGTGGCGCGAACGCTTCGGGTTCTGTGGGGTCCGGCGGAACGGGCGCCAGCTTTGACAATTTCGATGTGCTGATGGCCGTTTCGACCGAGGTGGTTGCAACGGGCGATGCACGTCGTTGGGTAAGCGCCAGTGCGCTTTTGGGCGAAGCGACCGTCGCAGGATATACCCTGTCCGGTATCGAAGACGCATCGTTGAAGCTGAACCAGCGCCTGGCCACTGTCGGCGGCGTTGCGGCTGCTGACACTGCGGCCGTGATCGACTGGTCCGGTGGCGCTTTGATGTTGCCTGTTGAAACCGGCGCGGCCAGCGATGTTGCGCTTGATTTTGCAGACAGGACATTGGCCGTCGGCGCGAAGGCAAGCCTGAACCTTGGCGATGCCTATCTGAAAGGTACATTCACCCTGTCCCGCGAAGTGGGGCAGATTGGCACGCCGGATCGCTGGGTCATCACCGCCGATGACGGTCAGATGGGCATGCGTCTGGGCGATGTGGCGCTGACGTTGTCGGATATTTCCGGCACGCTGAACCTGAACGACGATAAAACCCGCAGCGGCTTTATCAGCGGTGCAGCGGCGCTGACCGGCATCGACGGCGTGACGTTGCAGGGTGATCTGACCGCGGCGTTTGATGCCACCAATAACTTCCGCGTCAGCGGTTCGGCCGATCTGGACATCCTTGGCGTCGCAACGCTCAAGGGTGATTTCGCGATCAAGCAGGTTCTACAAAACAACCGTGCGATGCTGATGCTGGGCGTGACCGGCCTGAACGCCAGTTTCGAGGTTGATGGCGTCGGGTCTGCCGGGCTGCAAAACGGCGAGATGTTCCTGCTTGCAGGCACCGGTGCCAATGGCGCAAGCGGCTTTGCGATCAAGGGCACGGCGCTTGCCGTGATCGACACGCCGGTGATCGACATGCAGGGCCGCATCTCGATCGAAGGCAACACCCTTGGCTTCGCCATCGACCGCACGCAGACCCTGCCGGATATTTCAGGCATCAACACCAATATCGCGATGAGCTTTGGTGCCGCATTGCTGCCGCCCAAAATCGAATTCGGCGATCTGGACGCACAGATCACGGATATCCTTTACGACGCCGTTGATACCGTCGGTCTTGCGATCAGCGACCTCAAGGCCGAGATTTCGCCAAGCTTCGACGCGGGCGGCATCAACACCAACACGAACCCGCTGGCCGTTCAATTGCCGGTGATCGGGGCCTCCATCTCTCAGATGACGGGCGCAGACCGTCTGCTGTCGATCGGCGATTATGTGCAACGCTATCTGGGCAGCACCTTGCCCGAATTCAGCGAACTGGCGCTGCCTGATTATGGCGTCGGAAACACCCCGACACTGCGCGGTTTGCTTGCCTATCTGCAAGACAACTGGCTGCCGGAAATTGGCGTCGCCCGTGATGCGCTGACGCTGGTGACCACGTCCGCAGGGATCAAGATCAGCTTTGCCGACGTCTTTAACCTTGGCACAACCGCGACCCTTGATCTGGATGCCGCCGCCGAGGATTACGGTCTGTCCATCGACGGATCGGTCACGGCCAACATCGACGTCACACTGGATGTCGCCTTTGATCTTGATATCAACTGGAGCACCGGCAAAAGCACCTTCGACCTGCATCGCATGGCCTTTGACGCGAGGGCGAGCGTTGATGATATCGATGTGACGGCAGCACTTGGCCCGCTTTCGGTCAGCGTTGGCGACCGCGACCGCGAGATGGGCACACTCAGCTTTGCGCTTGGGGGCGAGATCCGGCAGGGCAATACAGGTCTTTCCGTCTTGCAGACGAAGGACGAAATCGTTCTGGATCTGCCCGTCTATGCGCAACTCGGCAGCCTTGATCTGACCGCCAGCGCGACACCGCGCCTGATCGCTTCGGGCAATCCGCTGTCGGGCGATGTGACCTGGGCGGCGCAGGATTTCGACGCCATCGGCGATTTCAGCAATCTGTCGGTCGTTGATCTGATCCTGATGTTCCCTGATTTCCTGGATACGCTTGAGCAGGTTCAAAACAGTGATCTGTTCGCGAACAGCCTGCCGTTTCTTGATACCGGCCTGGATCAGGTTCTGGCCTTTGGTCAGGGATTTGAACGCGACGTCTATAACAAGATCGACTTCCTGAAACCGCGCGTTGATCTGTTCAACGTCGCATCGGTAAACGTGTCTGCGGGCCAGATCGGCGGCAAGGATGTGACCGTTTTGCTGAACCCCGTCGGCGGCTTTACAGAGGCGTTGGTGGATCGTCGCGAAGTGACGTTGTATCAGACGGTTGGCGGTGTCGAAACCGCCGTTGGCACCTATGCCGTTGACCGTATGCTTGACGCCAACACGCTGGTGTTGAAAGGCGCGATCGCGGCATCGGGCAACTTCCGCATGGTCCTGCACGAAGTCCGGACACAGATCACCACGCTTCAGGAATTCATGCTGGCGGTGAACGCGTCGGGTGTGTTGCCCGCCGGGCTTGAGATTTTCTTTGATCCGATCGAGCGGTCTTTCGGCGTGCCGTTTGCATTCTCGGAGGATCTGACCCCGGTCGATGTGCCGCTGAACCTTGATCTGGGCAGTGATACGGTCAGCCTCAGCACCAGCGCGCGGGGCAGCTTGGCGGTTCATGTCGCCGGGTCCGTGACCTTCTTTGCCGACCTTGACGGGCGCACGTATCTTGGCACCAAAGGATCGGTTGCTGCGGGCAGTAACCTGTTCTCGGATGATACGTTTGTCTTTGACAGCACAATGGTGGGGTACGGGCTTGAGCTTGGCGGCGAAAAGTACACCATCGTGGGGTTCCGCGGCGATCATCTGGTCGCGCTTGACCGTGCGCTGGCGGATGGCGCCAACGATCTGGGCTATACCCTGCGCGAAAACAGTCTCACGCTGGGTGTCGAAAACGTAGCGTTGACAGCCGGTGCATCGTTGAACATCGACGATCTCGAAGTCGGGTTGCAACTGGGGATGCTCAAGGCGACCGCAGGCGGGGCCGGCACCGGATCCGGCATGTCGATGTCGGCGCAAATCGGCGTCACGCTGGATCGCAATCCGGGCAGCAACAACCCGCAGGACGTGCGCTTTGGCCTGACGGATATATCCGCGTCTGACCTGAATTTCGACCTTACCGGACAGGCGTCTGCCACATTGCGCGGGCTAAGCGTTGATCCCGGTCTTGGGTCGGACATTCCGCTGGCACCGAACATCGAGGTGTCATTGACGGCGCTTGATCTGTTCTCTCCGGGGTCGCTGAAGGTTGTGAACCAGAACCCGATGTACGCCGCCGATCTGAACAAGATGGTCGCGGATGGCGTGGTCGCATCGAACGATATCGTTGTTATTCTGCCCGATCTTGGCGCGGCGTTTGATTTCAAGGATCTGTCGTTCGGCGACATCATTTCCGGCACGCGGCAGGGACTGGAATTCGTGCGGGACGCCATCGAAGACCAGCCGTTCTATACCGTGGTCATGCCTGTTGTGGGTCGGTCGCTTGAGGATGTCTTCCCCTTTGTTGACCAGTTTCTGGCCAAGCTTGAAACCGCATCGAACAATCCCGCAGGGGCAATCGGTGAAGTCGAAAAGATCATTGAAGACGCCTTGGGTGTGGTCGATGACAACACGCTGGATGTCAACGACCAGATCTTTGCGCTTAGCCTGAACGGCGATGCGCTGGACATTCACCTGAACCTTGGTGCCGTGTTTGAAGAGAACTTTGGCTTTCAGTCTTGATCTGCAACAGCTTGCCGCGATTGCGGGGCCGGATGCGCTGGCGGGCTTTGATTTCGTTGACGATATTGCCGATGTGATCAACCCCGGCGCGGCTGGCAAGATCAACCTGAGCGCCTTTGTGAACTTCCGTGTGCAAGCCGGAATCCGTCTGGTCGATGGCGGGCCTGAATTCTTCCTCTACGATTACAACCCGACACGGATCGAGACGCGCAGCGTAGCCGCATTTGGCGCGGTTGTGTTTGATAACCGGTCCAGCGTGCTGAGCGACGACAGCAAGGCCGCGATCCTCGCCGATTTCCGGCGTGTGGTAGGGCAGGCTGGCGAGGGTGTTCAGGCGATTTCGGCGCTGGTGAACACCTATTGGATCACACCGACCGAAGGGTCGGACACCCAAGACAACATCGACGACGTGCATGGTGCAGGCCAGTTGGCAGGCCGTCGCCAGTCCGAAATCGTTGAATTGCAAGACTGGCTGTCGGCTGAATTGGGTGTGACCGTCCAGCTGTTCGCCGGTGAACAATCGCAGATCGAACAGGGCGGGGCCACGGCCACGTTCACAGGGGTCGAGATTGACCGCGAAGTGGCCGTTTCCGCCGAAAAAGCACGCGGCACGGCGGCCAGCATTGGCCTGCGCGTGGCAGGTCAGGATCTGGAGCTTGGGTTTGAAGCCGGTCCTGCCCGCTTGGGTGTGACGGGCGGATGGGCGGCCATTGACCGTGACGGTCTGGCCAGCACCAAGGATTACGCCACCTTCGCCCTGACGCTGGATCAGCGTGGCGGGACGCTTGCGGATGACGGCCGTTTCTATATCGGGCCGGAACGTCTGTCGAACAACGTCGGCTACGAGATTGTTGGCGCAATGGGCATGGACCTGCCGATTTCCCTTTCGGTATCGGGTTTGCCGGACATCAAGCTTAGCAGCTTTACCGCGACGACCGGCCCTGCCGGTGTCCAGGGGTTGCTGGACATGGCAGCGGGCCGTTTGGTTCAGGGCAAGGTCATCGACATCAAGGTGCCCAACGTTCAGGACGTGATGGACAACTTCCTTGGCGAATTCTCGCTTTTGGGGATGCTGACCGATCCGTCGCGTATTCTGGATGGTATCGACAGTGCCCTGGGTGTCGTTCAGGATCTGATGAGCGAAGAGCTGGCCCGTGACATCCCCGTCATCGGCGACAAGATGGCGGCGGCGGGGAATTTCGTGCGCGATGTGCGCGTCGGTTTCCTTGAGGATCTGCGGACCAAGCTGTCGTCCGAGGGCGGCACCGTGCCGATCCTCCAATCCTCGCTTTGGGATCTGTTCGGCACCGATGGGTTGAACATCATCCTCGACAAAGACGGCAACAACGTCGTCGATCTGAATGATATCGACATCATCTGGGTCGACCGTGACGGCGTGACGTTGTCCAACTGGGTCAAGGGTGATCTGCCTCCGTCCGCAGCGGATGCGATTCAGATCGATATGGATCTGGGGATGAAGCTTCTGGCGGCGGACATCGACATTCCGCTTGATTTCGAAGTACCCGGCTTCAGTCTTGACGTGGACGGCGGGTTTACCTTTGATCTGGGTTGGGCGTGGGATTTCGGTTTCGGGATCAGCACGTCGTCGGGGTTCTATCTTAAGACCAATACCGACGACACCAAGGAAATCCGGGTGCAGGCCGATGCCTTCCTGCAAGGCGTCAACGGTCAGCCGTTTACCGCCGTGGGCAGCCTGCTGTTCTTTGACGTGACCGTTACAGACGCCTTGCCCGATGGTAACCGCAGCGGTGCCTCTGCCGTTCTGGGTGTGGATATCGTGGGCGACGCCCGTGGCCGTCTGCCCGTAACCAAGCTGTTCTCGCAGTCGCCATCGCAAACCTTCAATGTCGGCTTCGACGTGACATCCAAGATTGATCTGCAAGCCCAGCTTGAGGTCAAAGACGTCAAGGCGATGCCAAAGCTGCGCGCCAACCTGACCGTGGACTGGAACTGGAGCTATGGCGAGCGGCTGATGGAGCCGACGATCGAACTGGTGAACCTGCGCCTCGACGTGGGGTCGATGATCAATGACTTCCTGTTGCCGATCTCGGAACAGATTGCCGGTATCCTTGATCCGTTTGCGCCTTTCGTCGAAATGATGGTCACGCCGATCAACGGGCTTGATTTCATCGAAGCTGCGGGCATCCAACCAACCCCGCTGGGCCTGATCAACGGCATTCTGAAAATTCAGGGCAAACCGCAGATCCCGCAGGCGTTCTTTGATGCGGTCCTGTTCATGCACGGCCTTCCCGATACGCTGTCAAGCTGGGCAACAACGGGCGAGATCATTCTGGGTGACATCGTGGGGTTGGGCGCAGGAACCCTGCGCGCAATCCCGTCCATCTCGGCGTCTTCTGCCGATCTGGACGCAAAGTTTGCCGAACTGGAATCGAAATCTTCGGGTGGCTCGTCCAAGACGACTGTTTCATCAGGCAAGATAAATCAGCCCCGTTCGGGCTTCAAGATGCTCGAATACCTCAAGAATATCGAGAACTGGAAGTCGATCATGTCGGGGGGCGACGCGATCCTGTTCTCCTACGAGATGCCGCTTTTGGGCTTTGGGGCCAACGCCTCTGTGCCTATTGCGCGGGTTCCAATCGGGCCGGTGATGATTGGCGTGGACGGTGTTGTTTCGTTTAGCGCGATTGCCGATCTGGCGTTCGGCTATGACACCTATGGCATCCGGCAGGCGATCAATTCAGGCAACCCATCTGGATGCGATTGACGGCTTTTTTGTGCACGACTTTACCCTGCCGACCTTCAAGAACGGTGGCATTGTCAGCGGTACAGGCGGCGTCGAGAAAGACGAATTCTATGTAAACGCCAGCGTCGGCCTGGCGCTAAGCGCGGCGCTTGGCCCGATCAAGGGCGGTGGCATCGGGTCTATCGACTTTTATGCGGGCCTTGATCTGCAAGACATCGAACAATCTGTCCTGACCAAGAATGCAGACGGCTATGTTGAATTTGTGGCCTATGTCAGCGATGGGCGCATCCGAGGCAGCGAAATTGCCACGATGTTTGCCTATGAAAACGGCGGTTTCGGGAACCTGTTCAACATTCAGATGTCAGCTGATTTCGTCGCGAGCATTTTTGTCGAACTGGATTTGTGGATCAAAACGATCACGCTTTATCGCGCAGAGCTTTTCCGCGTCAATTTGTTTGACTTGGAGTACAACGCACCGAAGGTCGAACCTTATCTAGCGGAACAGAGCGGCGACACGCTGACGCTGAACTTTGGGGATCGGGCTGCCGCACGCAAGTATTTCGGCACCGAAGATGTGGGCGAAGAAGTCACGCTTTACGGCTCTGGGGGGTCGGTCAGCATCGAATACGATGGCTGGTACAAAACCTATAACGGCGTCAAAAAAGTCGTCGCGAACTTTGGCGAAGGCGATGACAAGATTGATCTGACGCGCTTGCGCGATGTGACGTTCGACCTGAAGATGGGCACCGGCAACGACGTCGTTTATGCCCGTGAAGGTGGCGGCGTCATTGATGGCGGTGATGGCAAGGATTCCATCCAGATCGGCTATTTCGAAACCGGCACCGTCGAAAACGAGGTCGAGCAGATCGACCACGGCCAAGGCCGCATCGAAAAGATCACGACCCGCGTGTATACGCCGGGCAGCTTCCTTGCGGGCGTGGGCACAAGCCAGGGCTGGACGATCATTGGCGGCGACGGCGATGACGTGCTGACAGGCGCGCTGGGCCGCGACACGCTGCAAGGTGATGCAGGCAACGACCGTCTGACAGCGGGCGGCGGCGATGACGTGCTGATCGGCGGCACCGGCAACGACCGTCTGACGGGCGGCGGCGGACGCGATACCTATGTCTTTGAAGATGATTTTGGCGAAGACCGATTCAGCGACAGCGACGGCACGACGATCCTTGATTATTCCCGCATTGGCAACGGGGTCACTGTTTCTGTCACCAAACGCGGTGTCAGCACGACTGACAACCGCACCGGCCAGGAAGTGCGCGTTTCCGGCACGACAGTGGATGAAATCCGCCTGACCGCTTGGTCGGACACGGTGTATGCAACAGGCTTCCCGGAATGGAAGACCGATATCATTGATGCGGGTGGCGAAGACGATTACTTCCTGCGGCTGGACCGCGCCTCTGCCAAGGGTGATGCGGGGACGTTCAACATCATCGAAACCGGCAGCGACTTTGACGAAATCATCGTCGAACAGACCCGCGCGACCACGGCTGATGATGCCGTCCGGCTTGGCCTTGGCATGGTGGTCAATGGCCGCGAGATCGTAACCTATGACAACGCGCTGGTCGAACGTCTGACGCTGACCGGCAAAGGCGCTGCGTTTGACGCGGCCCATCTGGAATCCCTTGGCGGCGATGTGCGCTTTAGCGCGATGGCCGGTGAGACCGTGATGAACCTTGGCAATACCGAATTGCGGGCAATTGCGCGGACGATCTGGCAGGAAAGCGCCCTGATGGCGGGCGGCGTGATCTGGGAAAGCACGCGCGACATCAAGGTCTTGCATGACATCACCTTGCTCAACAGCGGCGACCTTGATTTCCGCACCTATGGCGACGGGTCCGATGTTGAACTTCACGCCGACATCTATTCTTCGTCCAACCTGTCTGCCGGGACGGATGGCAGCAGCTGGATGCGGATTCAGGTGGCTGACGGCAGCCTGATCAACACCAACGCCAGCCGGATCGAAGGTGCCAACGCCTATCTGATGGTCAAGGCAAAGGATGCCGTTGGCAGCTTTGACAAACCGATCCTGACACGCATTGCCGAACTGACCGTCGCCACGGCCGGGCATGGCTTGGGCAACGTTGTCTTCATCGAGGATGACGATCTTGTCCTGCGCGAAGAAAAGGTGCTGAACAGCTATGAAAACCCCGGCTATGTGATCGCCACCAACCCCGAAGCCAGCCAGTGGGAAGACAAGCAGGACTGGATTTCGGATAGTGATGCGGGCGCTGCGGAATGGCGCAATCTGCTGCAAAAGAACCGCAGCAACATCCGCGCCGATGTCGCTATCGAGGTGGCGCATGGTGACTTGCAGATCGACCTTCTGGGCAATGATGCCCTGCTGAAACTCGACAGCGGTTTTGTCCGGACCCTGGAACTGGGCCGCTTTATCAGCCTGACCAGTGACGATCTGGATCTGATGAGCGGTGCCAACCAGTTGGTGGGCAGCGGGCTGCTGACCCTGCGCACCCACAAGAACGTTTCCGACTACTATCTGGGGACATCTGCCGAAGATAAGTCCGGCGTCGATTACGGCGAAGAAAGCACCCAGCAGATTGACCGCCCCGGTTTTTACCTGTCATCGCGCGATATAGCGGCGATTGCCGATGGGTTTGCGCAAATTGACATCGGGCGCCGGGATCTGGGCAACGTCATGAATCTGGGCGATATCAAGATCGCCAATCAGGTCAAATTTGTTCCCGAAAGCGGGCCGATCCTGCGCGGTGACGACAACCGCGTTGCATCCTTGCGCGACGAGACTTTCCTATACACAGACACGCTGTTTGTTGAAGGCGACGTTCAATCGCCAGACGACACGCTGCATATCCGTACGCGGAAAATGCAGGTCAGCAGCCAGAACGTTCAAGATCCGCAAGGCAGCGCCGATTCCGGTATCTTTGCCAAGCAGCTTGATATCATCGTGGACGAACAGGCCGTGGTCACCGGTTGGCTGCGTGCCACCGATCAGCTTGACCTGACGTTGACGGGCGCGACAGGCGACGCAGGCCTGAATGACGGCTATCTGAAAGAGACGCTTTATCAAGACATCGCCGGCCCGCTGAGCCTTCAGATCGACAGCGCCGCCACAATCGAGACATTCGGTGATGGCGCAGCGCTGAACATCACCACGGCGCACAGCATTGAAACGTCGGGTTTGATCCAAATTCACGGGTCGGATTCAACGATCAACATGACAAGCGGCGGTCCGATCATCCTTGTTGAGCTTTCTCGGATTCTGGCCGAGGCGGACAATGCCACCATCAACATCCTGTCGCAGGATGTGGTGGCCGTGAACAGCGGCACCGAAACCCGCGCGGGCAACGACTATGTCGATGACAAAGAGGTCATTACCGGCGTCAATGGCACGCTGAATATCGTGTCGCAATCGGCCCTGTTGCTGGGCGGTTCCGTTGCCGCATCGGGCGATATGCTGTTGTCGTCAAAGGCGCAGAAATACGACAACGCGGTCTATGCGCTGCCAACCCTGACCGATGGCACGCCGAACCCGGATTTCGTGCCGCGCTATTCTATCTTCAATAAAACCGGTTATTTCGCAGGTATCGCTGACGCCAGCCCCGATCACTATCTGGTCGCGCATACGGGCGGCTATGGCATGTTGGTGACCGGTACCATCAGCAGCCTTGGCGATGGCAAGGCGATGATCTTGCGATCGGATCAGGATGTGATTGTGCGTGGCAATGTGAATGCCACAGGCGCTGACGCGTCGCTGACCCTGCAGTCGGATGAATTCCTGTTCGTCGAAGGGTTTGTCACCGCCACGACAGAACTGAATCTCTATGGCGGTGTCGATGTTGACGGCAACGCAATCACCGGCCCCGGTGCGCGGTCTGATGCGCGTGGCAGCAGCGTTTATATCTTTGCCACAGGTGAATACCGCACCACGTCCCCCGATGGCGATATAACCGTCAAGGGCGCGGAAGACGTTGATATCTTTGGTGCACTGATTGCGGGCGGCGTGTCGGGTGATACGGGTGTCACCTATGCTGTCGATGACAACGGCGATGGGGCCAGCGATATTACCGTGGCTGCGGGCCAGCAGATCCGGCTGGAATCAGGCCTTCAGGCCAGCGGAAACGTGACGTTGACTGGCGGCACACCGGGTGCGGACGATCACTGGGACGGGGCGAATATGACCACCGCTCCGGCGGTGGATCCAAACCAGTTGTCGGTGCTTGTGAACACGTCAGGGGGCATCACGGCCTACGGGCTTGGTGCCGGTGGCGAAGGGTCGACCGTATCCATCAGCGGTGGAAACCGTATGGAGCTTATGGGGTACATCACCTCGGGGGGGCGCCTGAACCAGACCTTCGGCTTGCTTGATCCGACGGATCCCGGTTCCAAAGCCTTGCTAGCGCAGGATTTTGTCTGGACGGGTCGTGACAGCGACATCAAGATCGAAAGCACCGGTCGCGTTTTCATCGGTGGATCGACTTTGAACGAAGCGGGCGCGGTCGTGCAGACCGGCGGCTATCTGACAGCCAGCCGTCTGGTTGATGTCGCAGGCGGTGCGGATGCGCAAACCGGCATGGGCCTGATCGTCCATGCCGCTGCCGAAATCGTGACCGAAGGTCGTTGGGACTATGCCGCCGACGGCACCCGAACCAGAGCCACGGGCGAGACGTATTCCGATGGCGATATTCGTCTGTACGGCGTCGGTGATATGGACATGCAGGGTCTGCTGGTCGCCGGTGGCCGCAGCGATATGATCCGCGACAATGTGGGCAAATACATCGGCCGCAACGTTGTACGCTATGATGTGGATTTGACGATCACCGTTCAGGCTGATCGCCAGATTATCGTGGGCACGGACATCACGGCGGGTAAATCCGTTGACCTGATCGGCGGCCTTGATACCCGCGTTGCAGGCGCAATCGGGTCGGCTACGCAATATGATGGCATGGGTCTGGTTCTTTACGGATCAGCCCAGATCACGACCCAGAGGGCGGACAGCACCATAAATCTGAACGCGCCGGGGGATATTGCGATCCTTGCACCGGGCGACATTCAGGAACTGGTTCTTGGCGGTTGGGCAGACCGGGCCGATGGCATTTTGGCAGATGACGTCACCGTCATTATCCAGATCGACAAAGTCAGCTATACGATCGAGGCGGCCGTCACCGTGAGGGCGGCCGATACTGCGAACAACACCACCATATCAAGCCTGCTTCAGAACTTTAACGATGCGATGGCTGCGGCGACCTGGACGGTGGTTCAGACGGATGACCCCAACGGCGTGGTCACGCCAGCGCTGCAAACTGAATATGCAGGCCTGGCCGCTGTACCCAATGATACACCCGGCAGCACAACACCGGATATCAACGCAAAGCTGCGCGATGGCCGGATCCGTCTGGTTGGTCCTTACGAAGTCAGCGTTCTTGCCTCCTCAACCGGGACAGGAACCCTGCGCGAGACTGTGAACGGGGCCGATCTGGGCGTCGTCTTTGACGACACGACACCGGGCGCAGTGCGCGATGTCAGTGGCACGGTGATCGCAGCCACGTCGGGCAGACGCTTTGCAATGGATGCGGCTGCGGTCGGGTCGATCATCAACATCGGCGCACCGCAGGGCCCGAACGGCGGCCTTTATATCGCGGGCAAAATCCGCGCGCACACCAATATCGTGATGAACACCGGCAATGCGGCGGCAGGCAAGGGCGTGAACCTTGATGTCACCGGTATTCTCGAAACCCTTGATGGCGACATCAGCTTTGATCTCGGCTCCAGCGGGACGCTCAAGGGCGATCTGATCGCCCGCGGGGCGGGCCACGATGTGCGGCTCGCCTCGGAAGGGACGCTGACAATTCAGGGTCTTGTGCAGGCGGATGACGCAGTCGTTCTGTCGGGCGGCACCAACGCGCTTAGCCTTCTGTTGGAAGATACATCGACCATTCGCGCGGTCGATGCGGGCGGCAGCATCACGATCACCGGCACCAATCAGGTGGTGATCAACGGTCAGGTGGAAACGCTTCTTGCCGATCAGGTCATCAGCATTTCGTCCGATCTGGGGCAGGTTCTGGTCACTGAAATCGGCGGTCGCATCTATGCGGCGGGTCAGCTGGACATTTCAGGCGATGACCTTTTGCTTGAGGGCGAGATCAAGAGCACCTTTGTCTCGGCGACAACAACGCCCGAAATCCGTCTGGCGTCGGTTGGCAACATCCGTCTGAATTCCAACCTGACGGCAGCCGGTGATCTGCGGCTGGACTTTGGCCAGTTCCTGACGCTGGAAAAATCAGCCGTCAAAGCGGGCAGCGTCACGGTTTCGGGCGACAACATGACCGTGGGTGGCAGCGTTCTGAATTCGGGCGCGACGCTGGATGCCGGCGCCGGTCTGACGGCGATTCTGCCGGGTGATCTGATCGTGAACGCGGGCGGTCTGATCACGGCCGGAGCGGCGAATGCAAAGATCACGATCGAAGCCGTGAATGTCACCGTGACCGGCGTTATACACGCCGGAGCGGAAATTCAGACAGGCGCAGCTGTGGCCACCGGCGATGGTGGTGATGTGGCTATTACGGCGTCCAACACCATCCGTCTGGGTGGGGTGGATGCCACGGGTGCCGCCGCACCGGGCAACGTCTTTGCGACCGGAAATATCGTTCTGAACGGTGGAACCGGCTATGGCAACGTCGATCATCCCGGCGCGGGGCTTTGGATCGACAACAACAGCACGGTCAAGACCCTCAATGTGGCAGAAACCGCATCGGGCAACATCACCTTGAATTCTCTGGTTGATGTGCGTGTCGATGGCGCATTGCGTGCCGAGGGTGCGGGCGGTGAACTGCACGTCAACGCCGACCGGATGATCACGATCTCGGGGCTGGTCTTCGGTCATACGCTGGTCGACATTCAGGGCGGGCTTCAGAACCCGCTTGCAAATTCCGTAACCTCGACGGCGGTTGCCTATCTGATGAACACCGCACGCGGCACAACTGCCGCAGGCGCTTATTTCGTCGACGAACAGGGCCGGTGGATGACCAGCGACGGCAGCCTTGTGCTGGATGCCAGCGGTGCCGTTGTTACCGAAGACAATACGCTTGAAGCGGCCAGCATCAGCGCCACCGAAAAAGGGGGCAACCCCAGCCGCCTGCGCGGTGCCATTATCGACACCGGCGCGGGCGGCGAGATCCGGATTACCGGGTCGGGCGGGCTGCTGCTGGACGGGATCATCGGCCAAGCCTCTGCCGATCCGACCGATGCGGCGGTGACGACAGCCAAAACCGACAAGATCACCATCACCGGCGCTCAGGACGCGTCCGTTCTGATCCGTGCCGATATGAACGCATTGAATGCCATTGACGTGACAGGCAGCAGCCTGTCGGTGCTTGAGGGCAGTGCGCTGGTCACATGGGGCGCAGGCAGCCATATCGAGCTTGTCGCACAGCAGAACCTGTTCGTTGAATCCGACCGGTCGTACACCGTGGCGGGTGGTGCTACGGTCAATGGGCTGGGCAATGCGATTATCAGCTCGGCCGGTTGGCTTCATTTGCGCGGCTCGACTGTTTATCAAGGTGGCGACATTGCCGCGCGCGACAACATCTGGATCAACGCGGCCCGCGATGTGTCGATTTACGGGTCTGTAAAAACAGCCGATGCCGTTGATACGGCGCGGATCGATATCCGGGCAGGTCTGTCTGCGATTGTACCCAATGGGGCGGGCGTGGATGCCGCGCGCAACACGATTGACCCCGATACCCTGGGCTTTGGGTCAATCTATGTGCTTGGCAAGGGTGCCGTGGTCAGCGACGGCAACATCAGTCTGCTGGCTGGTGTCGATGTTGAAATGGATGCCTCGGCCAGCGCCGGGGGCACACGGCAGGTGCTGACGCCTATCCTGTCCAGCGAAACCATCGAAACCGACGTGATTACGGGCTATAATCAGGTCATTGATGCTGTCATTGACGTGCCGGTTGTCAATTGGGTCACGACAACAGTGACCGAACAGGTGGGTCTGGAATCCGTCAAGATCGGCTATTCGTTCACCGTGATGGACGTCAAGCTGTCGCAAGACGCTTATTACAACGGCATATCCAAGCGCGAGTATTTCGTCGAAGGTGTCGACTATCGCAACACAAGCCAGTCCGCCGGTACAGGCCCGGTCATCGACTGGGGCACCGTCGCTGCGCCGGGCAATGATTCCAAAGGCTATGCCAAAACATTCGCGGAACTGTCCGATTTGCAGGTCGAAGTTGTTCTCAAGCAGTTGGGATACAAAAAGCTTTACACCTTCTCGACCGACCCCAAGTCGATGTTCAAATATCAGGTCTTGAACGGTACGTCCTCAAGGCTGGATTGGACACCGGATTGGATCCTTCCCGTCGCTGCGGGCAAGACACGGGCGATGCACACGGTCAACCTTCAGGTGGACGGGCTGCGCGACAAATGGATCACCCTGCCCGTCGGTGCCGAGGCGGATCTGGCCCGCGCCGTATCCCAAGGCAGCGTGACGAAACTGGCCGACGAGAAAGTCGGGACATACAAAGATACCGCAACCGTCTATTATGATCAGGTCACATCGGCATATCAAAGCCGCAACGTGAGTGCGACAGAGGCTTTGCACGACCCCAACGAGAGTTACTACAAGTCGATCAACACCATCGATAACGACAACTCGCCCGCGTATTGGAAGGTGTCCTATGACGCGGGTCAGCGCGGCAACGGAGAGACAGCATCGCCGGATAACGGCAAGCGTGTCTTTACGATCTACGACACGCTGGGCACAGGGGTGGTGGCACGCAAGCCCGAATGGACGCTGAACAACGATCAGGTTGCCAAGTATGATGCAAAAAGCCAGCGCAACACGATCGCGCAGCAGCTTTTCTACGATACGACCGCGCAACTGGCGAATAGGGGCATAGACGCCAACGTGGGCAACAGTGGCGACAACCACGTTGCCGTTGGCACTGAATATTTCTGGATCTCCAAGCAGTACAATATCTCGGATTACTCGCTGACCCACTTTGCCGCGACGCAGCAGTTCACGCTGGCCAACGTCACGAACAACGCGCAGCGTGCCGCCGTTGGTGCGCTTTACCCCAGCGGCAGCGCATGGCTGGGCATGATCTATCAGCGCGACACCGGGCGGCTTTTCTATGATGTAAGCTATTCGAGCTATTCCTCGAACTCCGTCTCCTGGTACTCGGGCGGCACCACCAGCTACAGCAACTGGAATTCCGGAGAGCCGAACAACTCTGGTGGTTTTGAATATGCCGTCGAGCAATATTTTGCGAATGACAGGTTCAACGATCTGAACGGCTATCAGGGCCGCTGGTTCATCTACGAGACCGGCAACAAATGGGGCAGCACCACCAAGTACGAGGACTTCAAGGACTATCAGTACAACTGGACCTCGACCGACACGGATATCATGCAGGCGCGGTATCAGCTTGACTACCAGTGGGTGTCGAACGAAACGCCCGAATATGACAACCGTCCCAAGTTCCGCACCTACAACACCCAGACAAAGGTCGTCGATACGGCCAAGCAGACGCTTTATAAAGACGTCGCCATCATCCAGAAAAAGACGGAAACACGCACCGTCCGTCTGGAAGGCGGGATCGGCGGAACCGACACCCAGACCTTTGCCACATTCGACAGCAATTCCGTCGATGGGCGCGACATCCAGATCGTATCGGGCCGTGACACGCGTCTGTCGGGCAACCTGAACGCCGACCGCAATCTGGTCATTACCACGGATCGCGATTTCCGTCTGGGCGAAACCCCAGACGGGATCGACCCCGCCACCTTCGTGCCGACGTCCAGTTCTCAGATGGTGATTGGCGGCACGCTTGCGATCAACGCCAGCCGGGCCATCCAGACCGACCTTGCATCGCTTGTCACAGTGACTGGTACGACGCAGATCAGCGCCGCAAAGGATATCGATCTTAAGGGTGATCTGGTTGCGGCCGGCAATGTTACCGTCACAACCCAGGATGATCTGGATGCCTTTGGCGTGCTGAAAGGTGCAACCGTTGATCTGCGGGCAGGGACGGATGGGCGCGGCAGCGTGCTGACGACCCTGCGTACAGGGATCGACGCGGTGACCCTGAACATCACCGCGGGCGCTGCGGACGGCGATATTACCTTCCGCGACAGTGCGGTTGATGTAACCGGCACCATGACGCTGACGGCGACCGGGGGGGGCTTTATGCCACTGGCGGCGCTGTCGATGCTACCCCGGGTGCCACGCCCGGAAACCACGTCAAGGCAGCCCATGCCGTAATGACAGCCCGCGACGGTGTTCAAAGCGATCAAAGCGGTGCACACGCCTTCCTGTTGGCCGCCGGTACATTAAGCGTCGATGTGACGGGTGCCGGACCGATCTGGATCAAAAACCAGGGCGACCTTGATCTGACCCATGCCGCCAGCTTTGACGGCGATGTCACGTTTGCCGTGACCGGCAATCTGATCGCCCGCGATATCGTGGCCGGGGCCACCGCTCAGAATGCGATCACGCTTGGCACTACGCCGATTGCAGCGGCGCGCGATGCCAATGGTCTTGCGCTGCGCACGATTCAGGTCGGTACCCTGACCGCGCAAACCGTCGCCCTTTCCGCCGCGACCACGATTGCCCAGCTGTCTGCATCTTCGATCACGGCTGACACGCTGACGCTGGTCAGCAACGAGGGTATTGATCTAAGCGGCCTTGCCATCGGCACCCTTGATGCCCGCGTCGAAGGTGTGGGCGACATGACGCTTGCGACCCTTGCAGACACCGGCAACGTGCCGGGCACTTTGACTGTTGCGCGCCTTGTGACGCAAGACGGTCTGATCACGCTGACCTCTGCACGCAACATCGTGTTGCAGGGCTATGAAGCCGATACCACGGGCGTTATTTCCGGCGTCGTCGCGGGCCGCAGCGCGGATCGCACGCCGCAATCCACAGCCGCAAATCCCGTCGTGGATCTGGCGGACCTTCCACTGGATGTGAGCCTGACATCAACCCAAGGGTCGATCAGCGGCACCGGCGCGATACCGCATATCAAGGTGGATACCGATACGGGCGGCGCCATCGAACTGATCGCCGCTGCGGGCCTGTTGGATCTGTCGGTCGAGGCCGCGGAACTGCGCAATCTGCGGACCGACGCAGGCGGAATATCTTTGACCGAGGTGGGGTCAGACCGGCGGACGCAAACCTTGCTGACGTCGGCGCGTGCCGATGCGGGCGATATCACCATCACCACCAACGAGGCGCTTGAGGTGCTTGGCATTTCGGGCCAGACAAATGCGACCAGTGTGACCCTGACTGCCAAAGGCGGAGAGCTGTTTGCCAAAGGTCAGTCCGGCACGCTGTTGACCGCGCGAAGTGCCGCAGGTGTTATCAACGCCACCGGCCTGCTGGCCAATGTGACCCTTGATGCTGCAGACGCGCTTGTGATTGATGGCGGTTTGTGGGTCGATGCGCGCAACGCCGTGACCTTCATCACCGGGGCCGATTTCGTGATCCCGACGCAGCGTGGATATGATGCGGTTGAGCTGGTGATCAATTCCGCCGCCAGCATCAACGCAACCGCCCAGATCCGTGTTGGCCGCGACGCCGATACCACCCGCGTCGAGATGCAGTCGGGCAAGAACATCACGCTCAACGCGCCGATCAGCTCTCAGCAGGGATCTTTCGTCGATCAGGTGGTTCTGAACGCGCGGGGCGACGTGGCTGAATCCGTTCAGGTCTATTCCGAAGTGTCGGACATGCGTGTGGTCACCGGCGCGTCGGGGGCTGAGTATCTGGAAGGTCTTGATATCAATGGTAATCCTGACGGTACTTACAAGACCGACAGGGTGATCGAAGGCAGCACCGTCTATTATGTTCTCGACGCGGTCGATTACCGCTTTGACGAAACGTTTGTCACCCCCGCGACAGGGGATCAGACGCCGATCCTTGTCGTTCCGAAAAACAACCCCGGCACGCTGATCAAAGTGCTAAGCACCTCGCCCACGGGCGATGGTGCGATCTATTCGGTCGTCACGGACGTGACGACCGGAGCCGTGACGCGTGGCGCTGCGGTGGTTCAGTCAACCGGTGCCGTCTATCTTGCCGGTGGTGTCGTGATCGTCAAAGACCGCAGCTTTGTCGATGTCACGCCCCTGGCCAAGGCCGAACGCCCCTCCATGACGATCAGCGGTCTGACGTCTGACGGTACGCTTAGCGTTGATCTGGCCAGCACCGCCAACAGTCTGGTCAAGACGACGGTGACCGCTGATGTAAACGCCAATGATCTGACAGCGCTTGCCGATGCCATCACCGCAGCAGCCATCGGGATCACGGCAACCCTGTCATCCGACAAGGCCAGCATCGTGATGACGCGGGCGGATTCCAACGGCATTCTGCTGACGGGCTTTAACCACGTGCCAACAGTTGCGGGCACCAACGGGTCGATCCTTGTCGAAGGCACCAACCTGGCCAGCGTTCGAATTCTGGTCCAATCCCAGAAAGCGGTTGCCGACGCGCTGGCCCATAAGTTCGAGCAGCAATACAGCAGCCGGATCGAGCTGTTCCAGGGGCAAACTCCGTTCAACGACATGACCATCACCGCCAGCAGCCCCGCAGGTACGACAAACGGTGATATCGTCTTTGTTGCGGGCAGTGACGTTGATCTGGACAAGGTCAAAACATACGCCACCGGCAACATTCAGGTCACGACGACTGCGGGTGCCAATGTGGGCGACGTCATGACGCTTGAGGATGATCAGGGTCAGGTCTACGCCTATAAGGTGCTGACCGCAGATGATCTGACCGGCAGCCTTGATTTCACGCCGGGCACACTTGCCAATGGCACCTATGCGTTGACGGTCTGGTTGCGCGATCCCTTTGGCAACGCCAGCGCGTCAAGCGGCAAGGCGGAGTTCACCGTCACCAACAGCACAGCGTCCACAGGTTTCGCGGCACCCGCAAAGCCTGTGATCACGGCGCCGGGAACGGTTGGAAGCGCCCGGTTTGCGCTGCAAGGCACGGGGGCGACCGCGTGGACGCGCATTGAAATCCGCGACAACGCCACCAACGCGCTGATCGCACAGACACGCGCCGATCAGAACGGAAACTGGTCGGCCCTGACGCCCATTCTGGCCGATGGCACCCATAGCGTTTATGCCGTGAACCTTGCCGACAAGGCGTCCCTGGCGGCACCGGATGTGGCTGGCCCCCGCTCTGCCACTGTGACGTTTACGGTTGATACACATGCGCCCGCCGTGCCGACGATGACCTATACCGCGACCGGGTCCGCGCTGTCCGGCACGGCTGAGGCTGGCAGCACTGTCAATGTCTATGCCAACGACGATCTAAAAACCCCCGTCTTTACCACCACTGCAAATTCCAGCGGCAATTGGTCCGGTACGCTTGATACCACCGCAGGCACGCTTGCGAATGGTGTCAACTTCCTGACGGTGCGCAGCAGTGATGCCGTTGGCAACCACAGCGGATATTCCGGCAGCCAAAGCATCCTCATCGGCCAGTCACCGGCGCCAAGCCTTACTGTCACAGGCCAGACCACAGCGTTTGACCCTGTCACCGTCACCCGCTTTTTCGAAGGCTACCGCCTGAGCGGCACAACAGACGTGGGTGCCCGCGTTCAGGTTCAGATCAACGACACCACGCGCGAGGCATGGGTCGAGGGCAATACATGGCAGTATGTGCTGGATGATACCGATGCCACCAACCTCACTGCAAGCAGTGGCGTTTTTAAGGTCCTGGCTGACGATCCACTGGCCGGTACCGCTGCTGCAGAGTATTCCGGCACGCTGACCCTGGCATTGACCGCGCCGACGGTTGCGTTCTCGAAAATCGAGGGCATCACGTCCGGGACCACCACGATCACCAAGGCGAACGTGGATTCAGGCAACGCGATTTCCTTGCAGGGGACAGCCAGCACCACCACCATCGACATCATCATGGCCAACGGCGTAACGCTGAAAAGCGGCGTAGGCGTATCGTCTGGCACATGGTCCTATCAGCTGACCGGAGCGGACTACGCCCTTTTGGGCAACGGCACGCAGACCCTGAGCTATGTGGCGACCGATGCTGCGGGCAACACGACGACCGCGCAGGCAAGTCTGACGATTGCCGTGGTCAAACCGGCGAATGCAGTGATCGACCGGGTGAACGACGATACCGGTCTTGACGATTACTTTACCACCGATGCAAACGGGCTTGAGGTGTTCGGCACCAGCGAACCGGGGTCGACCATCACATTGACCTATACATGGGTTCCCAAAACCGGAACCACCAAGACCGATGTCGCGGTGACGGGCATCACCTATGTCAATCCGCTGACCGGCGTTTGGCGTGCAACCCTTCCCGAAACGGGAGAGGGTGAATACACGATCAAAACATTGGCGACGAAAGAGGGTATATCCAGCGATCCGGTTGAAAAGCGGATCACCGTGGATATCACGCCCCCTGCGATACCCACCATCACTGCCGCCGATCCGACAGCGGGCCGCCCCGCCATCAGCGGTACGGCAGAAGCGGGTGCGGTTGTCAGCATCGTCGATGGATCAACCGTTATCGCCAACACCCGCGCGTTGACCGATGGCACCTGGACATGGGCGCCGACTTCGGTCTGGCAGGCGGGTGTCGCGCGGACGCTTACGGCGTTCGTCACCGATGCGGCTGGCAATCAAGGGACAGCATCAGGGGGCCTGACCCTGACGCCGGTGAACACAACGGTTGCGCTTAGCTTTACGCCGGTGACGGGGGATAACATCATCACCACGGCGGATCGCACATCCGGGATCACTATCGGCGGCGAGAGCAGCGCGGCGGTTCTGTATGTCGTTGTCAACGGGACGACCAAAGAGACCGTCAATCTGGGGCAATCTGTCGGTGGCAGCATCACGCTGACCAATACAGGCAAGGGCTATTCCTCGACCGCGCTGCCAAGCGTGACGTTCAGCGCGCCTCCTTCGGGTGGCGAGCAGGCAACGGGCACCGCCGTTGTCGAAAACGGTGTTCTGACCGGGATCACGATAACCAATTTCGGGTCCGGGTATCTGGTTCCGCCAACGGTTACGATCGGTGCCCCTGTTCCTGTCACAGCCGTACCTGGGGTCAGCCTTAACGGCACGGGCGTGGCCTTGGCTTCCGGCACGGGCGGTAGCGGTTATACGGCCGCTCCGACTGTCACCATCGGCGCTCCTGACGGTACGAATGCCGCTGCGACAGCGTCAGTGAGCGGCGGCGTTGTCACGTTCACCATATCCGATCAGGGCAGCGGCTATTCCAATCAGGTGGCTGTCACAGTGTCTGATGGCACCACGACAGTTGATGTCGCCGCTGTTGTATCTGGCGGAAAAATCACCGCGCTTAGCCAACTGACAGGGACGGGTTTCACCAGCGCGAGCGTTCTGACGGTATCTATCGTTGAAACGCCCGTTCAGGCTGTTGCCACCGCAACTGTCACCAACGGCGTTGTGACCGGCTACACCGTTGCGACCGCAGGCAGCCGCTATGCCACCGTGCCGACCGTGACGGTTGACGCCCCGGTTGCCGTGCAAGCCATCGCGCAGAACGCAGCCCTGTCGACCGTTCCAAAAGCCTGGACGCATGTCCTGTCTGACACCCTGTTGGCACAGATGGGCCGGGTTGAAAGCGCGAATATAACCTCTGGCGGGATCAACTTTACCGCCGTTCCGACTGTGACGTTCAGTGCCCCTGCGAGCGGTGTTACCGCTGAAGGCATAGCGGTTCTGGACAGCAGTGGCGCGATCTCTGAAATCACCATCACAAACCCGGGCTCAGGCTATACCAGCCCGCCCGATGTTACGATCACCTCGACCGACGGGACGGGGGCCCCCACCCTCGCCACGGCACAGCTGTCGCCCACGGCGTCGATCACGGTGCTTGATGCCGCAACCACATCTGAAGTTCAGGAAATCAACCTGTCTGCGGTGACGGGTGGCACGTACACCTTCACCTTTACGCTGGATGGCAAGGAATACCGCAGCGGCGCGATCAGCTATAACGAAACTGACGCCGCTGTCATCGAAGAAACCCTGACCCGCATGGGTGTGCCGGGTGCGGACTATTCCGTGGGGAGCATTGCAGGAAACACCTATCGCATCACCTTTGGTGGAAGCTTGCAGTATCGCGATGTGCCCGCCCTTGAACTGGATGCGACCGCGCTGACAGTGCCGACGGGGGGTGCCGCCCCGACTGTTACGGAAAACCCTGACGGGGATGCCAAATACGCCGTGACGCATATTGTTGACTGGGTGCTGGATACGTCAGTCCCCCTTGATGCAAGCGACACCACGCCGCTTGTGATTGCTGGCGTCACGCAAGCAAATGAACTGACGGGGCCGACCGTTTACGGCACCGCCCCGGCGGGTGCGACCGTGGGCCTGTTCGCAGGTTCCACCGAGATAACAGGCACCAACACCGTAGCGGATGCATCTGGCAACTGGACGATCAGCTTGATCGGTCTGGGGATTGCCGACAACACCAGCCTTGTGGCCAAGATCACGACGGGTCTGGATGCTGGTGTCGTGACTTCGGCCCCGGTTGCCTATACCGCCGCCGCCCCGTCAATCTCGGTGACCGAAGTCATCCGCAACAACATCATCGCCAAAGAAGATCTGGAACGTGTGCTTCAGATCCGTGGTTTGGCGGGTATTGATGCAACTGCGGTCACTCTTAAATTGTCGAACGACAAAACCATCTCTGCTGAACTCTTCCCCGAAGAGGAAGCGCAAAACTGGCGCATCAAGCTGACCCTGGATGATCTGGCGCTGATCAATGACGGTACCGTCACCCTTGAGTTTATAGTGACCAACGGCACCGATACCGCATCGCTAAGCCAGACCGTTACGCTTGATAGAACGGCACCGACCGAAACGCCGACCATCAGCACAATTCAGGGTGCCGCGGTGACGGCGAACAATCTGGCCACATCCTCGCGGCCCACAATAGCGGGGTCGGGTGCTTTGGCGTCCGGTGTCGTGCGCGTGTTCGATTTGACCTCAAGCACGTTGTTGGGGGAAACGACTGCGGATTCATCCGGTGCATGGACGCTGACCCCGGCAGATTACGACAAGGTCCTGTCGAGCGGCACCCATTCCATCGGGGCGGTCAGCATCGACGCGGCGGGTAACTTTGGTACATTGTCTGCGGCGAAGACCCTTGTGATTGATCTGGGAACCGTGGCCGCGCCCGCGATTGTCGGGCTTGGCAATGACACAGGCCGCCCACTGGACAACGCCACTGGCGAAACGAAACCGGTCATCAAGGGCACCAGTGCCGCTGGAACGACGATCGAGATTTTTGTGGATGGCAGTACGACAGCGGTCAACGCAGGAACGTCGGTTACCGCGAATGCGCAGGGCCAGTGGAGCTATACGCTGACCACGGCCCTGACCGAGGGCAACCACAGCATCACGGCCAAGGCCAGCTTTGGCGGTGCCTCAAGCGGGCTTTCCACGGCGCTGGATATCGAGATTGACACGACCGTCGCCAAACCGGTCTTTACGACCACCGCCGCGACTGTTGCGACTGCAACCCCATCCTTGCGCGGCACCGCCGAGGCCCTGGCCAAGGTGACGGTCTATCGCACCGTGGGCACCGGCACCGATGTCGAAGTGATCGGCGAAACCGTGGCTGATGTTTATGGTGTCTGGCGGCTTGAACCGTCGACGAAATTGCCTGACGGGGTGCAGACGCTCAAGGCCAAGACCACGGATGCGGTCGGCAATGTCAGCGTCTATTCCGCTGACCTTGTCATGACGGTCGAAACCAGAACGCCGTCGATTACCTTTGGTGCGGTCAATGGTGACGACACGATTTCGCTGGGTGACAAATCCAGCACGGGTGGTGTCACTTTGACAGGCTGGGTCGATAGCGGCGCATCCGTGACCATTTCGATAGGTCGCAATTCGGCCAGTGCGACGGTTGATGCGGCCACCGGTCGCTGGGTCTATACGCTTAAGCAGGTCGATTTTGACGAGATCGGCATCGCTGACGGCGTCGCCCTGACCGCTACGGCCAGCAGTGCGCTGGGCACCAAGACAGTGGTCAGCCGGATCGTCGATTTCAAGACCCAGGTTGCCGCCATTCCGGCACAGGCCGTGGTGCAGTCCAGCAACGCTGGAACCGTCACGCTGCAAAGCGCTGCGGGCGAGGCCGGAAAGATCAGCGGTTCCGAACTGATCTATGCGGATTCAATTACGCTGAACTCCGCGTCCGATATCGACGTGCGCACCAGCGTGAACACGATGACGGTCACGGCGGCGGGCACGTCCGTGAAGCTGGTGAACAGCAAAGCGACAGAGCTTGACGTCACACAGGCTGAAGGCAGCCTTGAGGTGCAGTCGTCGGGAACGTTGGTGATCCGCAACGCACAGTTTGAAAACAATGTCGCGTCCAATGACATGCTGTTCCTTGCCGGTGACACCGGTGCGCTGGACGGCGAAGAAGCCGCACTCAGGGCGCGCCTGAAGCAGCTTGGTTTTACCGATACGCAAATCAACGCAGAAGTGAAAAACCACAATGTGCTTTCAGCATTCGAGAGTGCGACCCAGACAAGCGGTCTGACGGGCGGCGTTCTGATCGACTATATCAATGCGGGCCAGTTGGGCGATGTCACCATCAAGACGTCGGGTGATGTGCGCGAAGTTCTGGTCGATGACGCGGTCGATATTCTGAATGATAGTGCTGCCCCGGCATATGCACCCGCGACGGGCGTAGACCTTTCAAAAAGCTATGATGTGGTCGCCGGCAGCTTTACGGCCTATGGCCGGAACAAGGCAGAGAACAACAGCAGCACCATCGGGGATGTCACCCGCGTCACACAGCTTGAATTCTCGGAATTCCTTAAGGACCATCCCGGAAATGTCAGCATCGGATGGCAGACATGGAACAACGCAGCCGAGCTTACGACGGGCGACTACACCCTTGCCGGTTATTATGACGGCGCGGTGGACCTGCAATTTGCGGACGCCGATGTCAGTATCGTTGGCCTGCATTCCACCTCCGGTGTGACCATCAACAGCAAGTCGGTTGACGTGACAGGGACGATTTCGGCAAACAATGCCATTACCGTCACGGGCGGCGCTGGCGGTGTTGTGATCAGCGAAGGCGGTCAGCTGACCTCGCGGACGGCCAGCACGATTGCGGTGACGGCAAGCCAGGGAGATATCGAAATGCGGTCCGGGTCGGTCATCAGGACCACGGGTGCCGTCAGCCTGACATCGACGCTTGGCAATGTCTCGCTTGGTCATATCGAGGCGGCAAACCCTGTCACGATCACCGCAGCACAGGCGATCACGAACAGCGATCTTGGGGTTCTCGGCACGACCGAGGTCACCAATATCGAGACGAATGGTTCTGTCACATTGCAGGCGGGGCAAGGCGTCGGTACGCTGGACAACGCGCTTGTTCTGGCCACCGATACGATCAGCAAAGTGGCCGGCGGCACCGGCCATGACGTGCATCTGGATCTGCGCACCAGCGGCACCGTGACCATCGGCAATCTGACCGGCAACGCGGCCGGGATCAGCAGCACGGGCAATCTGATCGCAGGCAGCACCGGCTGGACCCTTGCGGGCAACCTGACCATCGACACCGCAGGAAGCCTGACCCAGACCGGCGCAATGGTTGTCGGCGGGCAGACGGACATCACCAGCGGCACCGGCGTCACGCTGGAGCATGCGGGCAACGATTTCGCAAGCGTCACAGTTGATGCGCAGACTGTCAGCATCACCGACACCAACGCACTGACCCTTGGTGGCAACGCCCAGACCCTCAACGTTTCCGCGGGCGCGGATCTGACGTTGACGACAACGCAGGTTGCGGGCGCGGCGCAATTCGCGGCAACGGGTGCGCTGACCGGCACGGACGCCATCACCGTCGGCACAACCACGTCCCTGACAAGCGGCACCGGAAAGGCCATCAGCCTGACCGGAAGCAACGATTTTGGCGGGCAGGTCACGGTCAACAGTGGCGCTGATCTGTCGCTGACAGACCTTAACGCGCTCACTTTGGCAGGGACTGTCACGGGCGGGGCAACTGTCACGTCGGGTGCCGCGATGACCCTTGGCGCGTTGGATGTCGGGGCAAATGCCACTCTGCGCGCAGGGGGCACATTGTCGGACAATGGCAACGCGATCTCGGTCGCGGGAACAACCTCGCTTGAGACAGAAAACGGCGCGGCGATTGTGCTGGATGGCACCAACCACGGCTTTGTGGGTAGCGTGACCATTGTCAGCGCAGGCAGCCTTGCACTGACCAATACCAACCCCCTGTCCCTTGGCGGCGATATCACGGGTGCCGCGACCCTCGCGTCCCTTGGCAAGGTGTCTTTGGGCACAACCGCCGTGGGCGGTGCCTTGACGCTTGATGGGGACGGGGCAGATCTGGGCAATGTGACTGTCGCCGGTGCGCTGGCGGTTACGTCGACAGGCGCTGTCACCAATAGCGGTATCCTGACCGTGGGCGGCGACACGACCCTGAATGCTGCGGGTCAGTCCGTAAGCTTGACCAATGCAGAAAATGATTTCGTCGGTGCGGTGACTGTGACCGGTGCCGACACCGTAGCGCTGAACGACAGCAACGCCCTGACGGTGGGCGGAACGGTCGCGCAGGGCCTGACGATCGGCACAGGTGGCGCGCTGACGCTGACGTCCACGACGCTTGGCAGCGCGGGTACCGCGACGGGCCAGCTGTCAATCACCTCGGGCGGCAGTGTGGGCCAGACAGATGGCACGGCCCTGACAGTTCATGGCACCACCTTGATCGATGCGGCCTCCAACGACGTTATCCTGTCTCAGGCCGGAAACGATTTTACGGGCACCGTGACAATCACCGGTGCCAACATCCCGCTTGAGGATCGCAACGTTCCGGGTGCACGCAACATCGACCTTCGGGATGTGAACGCCATCGAGCTGGGCGAAATCGCTGCGTTTGGTGACGTCAAGATCACCGCCAACGGTGAGATCTCGCAAAAGGCGGGCACCTCTACCGGGCTTGATATTGCTGGCAAGCTGGCGCTGGACACCGGCACAACCGGAGCGGACATTTCCCTGACCCACGCGGACAATGTGATCGACGGTGATGTGACGATTGCCAAGGCGCAAAATGTCGAGATCGTCAGCAACAGTGCGTTGCACATTGTTTCGGCCAACATCCTGGGTGATCTGACGCTTACCTCAAGCGGCAAGGTTTATAATGCGGATGCGTGGGTTGTGGACGGCAACACCTACATCAACGCGGCGGGCCAAGATGTGACGCTGACCGCTGATCATGACTTTAAGGGCTCGGTCACGATCATTGCCCGTAACCTGACCATCAACGATATCAACGGCATCAACTTTGGCGCGTTGACCCTGTCGGGAAGCCTTTCGGTCACGGCGGGCGGGGCGATCACCAGTTCCGGCGCGATCACCGTTGCAGGGCGCACTTCTTTGAAAACGACGGGTGGTGCCGCGGCGATTGATCTGCAAAACGCCGGCAATGATTTCCAAGGCGCGGTCAGCGTGGCGGGTCTGGGTCAGGTTGCATTGCGCGATGCAAACGGCATCATCCTTGGCAACAGTACTGTCGGAAGCACCCTCTCTGTATTGGCGGGCGGCACGATCACCGACAACGGTGGCCTGACAGTGACCGGAGCGGCCAGCTTTGACGGGACCGATGTGATCCTCGATTCTGCTGACAACGATTTTTACGGGGCTGTGTCGGCATCGGGCAGCGCTGTCACATTGCGGGATGCGACAGCACTTGTGTTGGGCGACGTAAAGGCGACCGGTGCGCTGAATGTGGTTACCGTCGGTGCGTTGACGGGCAGCGGCAAGATCACAGTCGGTGCCACGACCACGTTGAACAGCAACGGTGCGGCGATTGTGCTGACCAACGCGGCAAGTGATTATACCGGTCTGGTAAGCGTGATCCGCGCAGGTGATATTTCCCTTGTCGACGCCACGGATCTTTCCTTTACAGGCTCGGCCCAGAATGGCGGCAGCCTGACACTGACGGCTGGCGGCTTGGTGTCGCTGATCGGCACGGTATCATCGGCTGGCAACATGACGATTGAGGGCGGCAGCATCGTGATGCAGCGCACCAATGTCGGCGGTGATCTTGGCATGACCACGCCCGGATCCGTGACCCAGACAACCGGCACGGCGCTTAGCGTGGTCGGCAAGACTGACATCAACGCCAACAGCCTGTCGCTTACAACGTCTGCCAACAGCTTTGTCGGTGCCGTATCCCTGACCGTCGCGGCAGCGGCTGATCTGCGGACGATCGGCAATCTGGATCTTGGTGCCTCGATCCTTGGCCACAGCCTGACTGTGGTGGCCGGTGGCCAGATTACCCAATCTGCCGCGATTGCCGTCAGCGGGGCGCTGACGCTGACCGCAGGCGCGGGCAAGTCGATCACACTTGTTGATGCGGCCAACAGTTTCGGTGGCGGCATTCTGGTTGATGCCGACAAGGACCTGCGCGTGAGCGCGGCAAGCGGCATCGCGCTGCGCGGCCGTGTTGCAGGTGATCTTGGTCTGACCGCCACGGGGGCGGTCGATCTGGCTGCCCTGACTGTGGGCGGCACGCTGACCCTGACGGGCGGCAGCCTGACCGACAGCGGCACCGTCACCATCGCAGGGGCGACTACGCTGGCGACAGGCAGTGGCAACATCACGCTTGATAACGGCACCCATTTTGGCGGGGCGCTTGGCATCACCTCGGCCGGCAATGTGTCGGTTCTGGCGACGGGCGCTTTGACACTTGGCGATGTGACGACCAGCGGCACCGTTTCCCTTGACGTGGCAGGTGCCGTGACCCAGGCGGCTGGCACCAGCGTCAGCTTCGGCGGTGCAGGCGATATCACTGTCGGGTCGGGCAAAACCATCACGCTGACCCAGGCGGGCAACCTTTTTGGCGGGACGCTTGATCTGACTGCGCAGGGCGCAGAGGTGACAGCCACAGGCGTACTAAGCGTTCTTGGCACGGTTGGTGCCGGTGGCCTGAAACTGCGCGGCGATGATGCGGTAATCTTGGGTGCTTTGACGGTCGGCGCTGATCTGACGATCACCACCACGGGCGCAATTTCGCAAACCGGCGCGATTGCCGTGTCCATGACCACTACACTGGCCGCAGGAAATGCAGGCGATATCACGCTTGCCAATGCGGCAAACGAACTGGGCGATCTGGTCGTGCTGACCAGCGCCAAAAATGTCACGTTGGCCGACAGCACAGGATTGACCCTGCGCGGCGAGACATCTGGCGCGTTGAACGTCACGACAGGCGACGCGATTACCCTGGGAACGTTGACGTCAGGCGGCGATCTGGCGGTGATCGCCGCAGGCAGCATCACGCAGGAAACTGCGGCGGATGTTCTGTATGTCGGCGGGACCACCACACTTACGGCTGCGGATGCAACAACCACCTATGACCTGACGCTGGCCAATGTGTCGGATGATGGCACACCGCTGAATGAATTCATCGGGGATGTCACAATTCTCAACGCTGCAAATGTGGTGCTGCGTGACCGCGACGAACTGACCATCGGTGTGACGGCGACCGGCGACGCGACGATTTTCGCTCAGACGCGTCTGTTCCTGGGCGCATCCGACGTGGCCGGCATCATGGAGGCACGCGGCAACTTTACCCTGAGCGGCGATGTGATTGCCGACACACTTCAACTGCTGTCGACCAATTTCTATGACATGGCAGGCTATACCGCGACCGCCCGGACCGGCGATATCATCATCAACGCCGAAGCGGATATCATGCTTGGCCAGTTGGTTGCGCTTGACGGGGATGTTTATCTTTCCACAAAGACCGGGAAGATTACGGATGGTCTGGTCGATGGGTTTGGCAACAAGATCGACAGGCTCAATATCGTGACCGGCGCACAGAACACCGTCACGCTGATCGCGGGTGCCGGTCGCCTTGATGTCAAACTGTGGGCGGTTGGCGCGGATAGAAACACATCCAATATCGAAGCGGTCCCAGGCACGATCGACGTCTCTGCCTTTGCGATTTCGGACGTGAAGGCCCCAGACGGCGTCAGTCTGTCGATCGGTGTCGGCAACAAAGGCAAGTTCCAGGGCGTCTTGACCACCGCCGGCAATCTGGATCTGGATCTGGGTGCCGAGGGCATCGAGATGGCTGCGGGTTCGGCATTGCGGGCCGGTGGCGATGTGACCATCACATCGACAGCCGATCTGATGCTGGCCGAGATTTCGGCAGGTGCGGATCAGGTCATATCGATCACGACCACGGGGTCGGTCGCGGGGCTGACAAACGCAAACGGAAAAGCGAACGTCGCCGGCGGCACGATCTTGCTGGATGTTCAGGGCGATCTTGGCACCTCACTTCAGCCGCTGACGCTTGATGCGCTCGGTTCTGGCGCGGGGGGCAACGGGGTCGTGCGACTGGTCGCGACGCCTGCCAACGCAACGCTGAATATCATCACACCGCGCCTGGGTGACGTTGTGCCAACCGTCGAACTGGGCACACCGTCCGTCGACTGGACTGTCGGCGGCCACCTGACCCTGACCGCCACACAGGCCAATCTGCTGTTGCAGGGCAACATTTCGGCGTCGGACATCACGATTGCCGCGCTTGAGGGCAGCTTGACCATGGTCGCGGGCAAGGCTGTCCGTTCGGACGGAACTATCATCCTTGAAGGGGCAAGCGGGCTGAACCTGTCGAATGTCGAAGGCTCTGCCACGGACGCGGATCAGGAAATCCGGCTGGCCAGCGCCAACGGCAATATTCGTGACCTGACCGTTGACGAGCTGGCCAACATCACGACGGCTGGTCGCCTGACCCTGACGGGGGCCAGCATCGGCACCCAGGGTGTTGGGGATATCGATGTGATCGCGCGTGCCTTGAAGATCACGACCACGTCTGACAATGCGGGCGGCGCGACGCTGGAATCGCTGGTCACGACCGGCACCGTTCTTGAATCCGCGACCACCACGGGGGCGCTTGCGCTGACTGTCAATCGGGGCGATCTGTTTGTCACGGGCGATGCCAAGGTCGGCGGCCTGATCCTGAACCTCGGCGCCACGACCACACCGCTGAACACCCGCAACATCGTGCAGGCCGACGGCACCACGATTGAATCGCTCAGCGCGGCGACCCTGATCGCCACGGGCGACATCAAACTGTCACGCCTTTCGGTCCTGACGGGTGACGCCACGCTGAACGCCAAGGGTCGCATCCTTGATGTGAACAGCGCCGTCGACGGCGCGGGTGTCGAAGTGGCCAACATCGTCATGGGCTCTGGTGCCCTGACAGCCGAGGCGCTGTCGATCGGTACAACGGCACCCGATGGCGACATTGACGTTGACGTGTCGAAAATCGCATCACTGGTTGCGACGGATACGGTGGCAGGTCAGCATATCACCGTCACCTCGTACAGCGGCACCACGCTGAGCGAACTTGATACCGTCGGCCGCGCATCCTTTGTGCAGGCGGGCGGCGATCTGACGCTGGATGGTACAGTCCGCGTGCAACAGCTTGAAATGTCCGTCGAGGCGGGCAGCCTGACGCAAACCTCAGGTGCCAAATTGTTTGTCACCGATGACATTGCCCTGACCACGTCGGGCGACATGTCGCTAAGCGGCATCACCAGCCTTGAGGGGAATGTGACCCTGAGGGCAGGCGGCGCGATCCTGGACAATTCGACCGACCGCGAGACGGCGATCATCACAACATCGCAGGCAGGCAAGACCGTCAGCCTGACCGCAGGGTCCATCGGCACTAGCGCAGAGGGTGGCCAGATCGAAGTCTCTACCGACAAGGTTGCCCTGGCCAAGGCTGGCACGGGCGGTGTTTTTGTCACGGGCCTGAAATCAATCGAATTCGGCCCCGTTCAGGCGGCGAGTGGTAACGGCAACGTGGCCTTGGGTGCCAGCGCCGGAAACCTGACGCTGACGGATCGGGTGCTTGGAAACGCTGCCGTCGTCTTTGCCGACAGCGGAGCCATCACTATGGCCACGGCAAGCAGCATCGATACGCGGATGGGTGCGACTGTCACGGCGGGCGGCGGCGATCTGGTTGTCACCAGCATTACCGCCACGGACGCCGGTTCGCGGACGATCCTGACCGCCAGCGGTGCGCTTCTTGACGGGTTGCCGGATGAACCGTCGACCGGCTGGAATGTTGATGCGGCCGGGCTGGTTGAACTGTCGGCCACCACGATCGGCACCGCGGCAGATGCCTTTGACGTCAAGACCGATGCGATGAATTCGGTCACCGCTGCGGGCGACGTGGCCCTGTCGCTGCAAAGCCAGACAGGCACAGTGACCCTTGCCACGGCAACACTGACGCCCGGTGCCCTGACCCTGAACGTGTCAGGCGATCTGCGCATCGCGCAGGCGGTCCGGGCGGACAGCGTAAAGATCACGGCCACGGGTGCGATCACGCAGGATGAAGTTTCAAAGATTACCACCACGGGCGATCTGCATCTTGCCGCGACCGGCGACATCACCCTTGGTGCACTGCAAACAAGCACTGGCACGGTTACGGTTGACGCGGGCACAATAGGCCGCGTGTTGGACGGCACCGCAGGCGAAGCGCCCAACATCACAGGGCTTGGAACGACCGCAGTTGCAGTCCTGATCGGTCGGTCTGTTGGTACCAAGACGGTTGTCGATGGCATCAACCTTGGTGATCTTGATCTGGATATCGCGACGGTGGGCAGCATTACCGCCGGAGATGGCGGCATTTACCTTGGCTCGGTCCGGGATCTGCGCCTGAAGGCTGTCACCAGCACCGGCGAAATGGAGCTGCTGGTCGACGAAGGCAATCTGACGCTGGATGGTATCCAAAGCGTGCTGCGTGCCAAGATCGATGTCGCCATCGGCGGCCTGACCCAGACGGATGGCAGCATCCTGACGGCGACAGGCACCACCGGTGCAGGCCGGATCACGGTAGCTGCAACGCGTGACATCGCTCTCTCGCGGATGGTGGCGCACAACGGTGACATGTCGATCAGCACGACGGGGGGAAAATCCTCGACGCGTCCTCTGCCGACGGGGAAGGCAACGAAAACCTTGTCGTTACCAACGGCAAACTGACCACGCTGAACGCCGGCTCTATCGGCACGCGGTTTGAAAAGGGTGCGCTGGACATTGCGGCCCTGTTGGTGGGCGATATCAAGGCCAACACCGGCGGTGCCTTTGTCGCGTTCACCGGCCAGGACGGCCACTTGGTCACCATTGACAGCGTCGCAGCGACGGCCAAGGACGCCGATGTAAGCCTGACCGCAGGTCGGGGCGGCATCGCGGTAACAACGCTGACTGCGGCACGGGATCTGACCGTTCAGGTGGCCGGAACGCAGAACGCTCCGTCGCTTCGGCTGGGCAACACCACTGCGGGGGGTAACGTCACGCTGGGTGCCACCGCAGGCAATATCGACCAGATGGCGGATGCTTCGTTCAACGCGGACGGTAAGGCTGCGCTGACAACGCTGTCGGCAGGTGGGGATATTACCCTGATGGCGACGACCAACGACATGGCGCGTCTGACGGTATTGGCTGGCAGCGATGTCCGTGTGAACGACCGCGACAGCCTTGATCTTTACGATGTGACGGTGGCGGGTACCTTTGATCTGCGCACGGGCGATCACCTGACCGTACGCGAGGATGCCACTGTCAGGGCGGGCGGTACTGTTGATCTGTTGGTTGCCAGCGGTCTTCTGGATCTGCGCGATGGCGTCACCGTCGCTGCGGGTGCCAACGTGGGCTTGGTCACGCAGGCGGGTGATCTGCGTGGTCTTGGCGATACAACCATCACGGCGGGCAAGTCGATCCAGTCTAGCGTGGCGGGCGATGTCACATTCGAAAAGGCAAGCACCCTGCAAGCCGGCGCCGATCTGGGCATCACGCTGACCGGTAGTTTTGCGGCACGCGGCACCACGACGCTGACGGCCACCACAGGCGCGGCCAAAATCACCAGCCAAGGCGCGGGTGGCATCACCCTGGCTGATACAACCAAGGTAACGGCGGCCATGGACGTGTCCCTGACCGCCGCCAGCGGGAACATCGCGGTCTCTGGTCAAACGACCCTGTCCAGCAGCAACGGCACCACAACCCTGCGCGCCGCGACCGGCGGTTTGAACCTGTCCGGCACCAGCACGCTGGCGGGGGATGACGTTGTTCTGACGGCGCAAACCGGCCTTGCAGTTTCGGGTCAAACGCGTGTCACAGCAGATACAGGTGCCGTTGCCGTGACTGTTTCGGCGGGGGATATTACCCTGACCGGCACCACCACCCTGACGGCGCAGACAGATGCCACGCTCCGCATACTGGGCGCGGGCGATATCGCCATGTCCGGCAGCACGGCGATTACCACAGCCACTGGTGATCTTGCGATCTTGCAAACGCGGGGCGATCTGAGCTTTAGGGATAGTTCGGCGTTGACGGCGGCACGTGACATCTCTGTCCGTCTGGCCCAAGGCGATCTGAGCACCAGCAGCGCCACCACGCTGACGGGCGGGCGCGATATTACGGTTGCGGTCGATGGCACTGCGACGCTTATTCATCGCAGCATCCTGACGGCGGCCCGCACGCTTGACATCAGCGCAACGGGCGGCGTGAAAGGCAGTGGTCTGACAGATCTTTTGGGTGGTCAAAAGGTGCAGGTGGCAGTCGCCAAGGGCGATAGCAGCTTTATCAACACCGCCAAGGTTCAATCGGATCAAGGGTCGGTTGCTGTCGATATCGTCGACGGTGATCTGTCCTTGCGGGATGACGCCAGCATTGTGGCGCTCAAGACGGTTTCCATCACCATCGAGACGGGCGACCTAAGCGGCTCTGATCAAACGCGGGTCGCCGCGACGGACGCGATCAGCCTGAACATCGGCACCGGATCGCTGACCCTGACGGATGACGCCAGCATCAAGTCTGGTGTCTGCGATAGCATCGGATCGGGTACGGTCACGGCCAGCATCGGCACGGGCGACATCATGCTAAGCCAGAACGCGGTCATCTCTTCCCACGGAGAAATGGCGATTGCGATCGGCACGGGTGATATGGTGCTGAGCGATGCAGCGGCCCTAGTGGCCGGCGGCTGCGATACGCCTGCAACGCCAGCGCGAAACAGTCTGCCATCGATTGCCGTGTCCATCGAAACCGGGGATCTTGTCTTGACGGACACCTCCAACATCACGGCGGATGAAGAGCTGTCCATTGATATGGGCACCGGCAAGCTTGAGCTTTACGGCAACGCCACGCTTAGGGCGGGAACGTCGCTGGATATCAACATCGCGCGGGGCAACCTGACGATGGAGGATGCAGAAACGCTGATCACCGCGCAGGACGTCACGATCCGCGTGCTGGACGGTCTGCGCCCCGGCGAACACGGCGATGTGCGCATTGATCTGATTGTTGCGGGCAATTCCACCCGGATCGAGGCCCCCAATGGGGCGATCCTTGACAATACGGCGTCCGAACTTGTGGACAATATCGTGTCTCCGGCGCTGTATCTGGTCGCAGGTCATGGCATCGGAGCCGAATGGGAAGACAACCTGAACACCAACACCCAGTTGCTGTCGGCGATCAATCTGTTGACGGGCGGGATCAACATCCAGAACCGGACGGGCCTGACCATCGCGCCCGAAGGCGTGCGCAACTTTGCCGCCGGTGACGTGGTGTTGATTGCGAACGGGCCGATCAGCTATACCGCGTCGGGCTATTCCGATGCGGCCCTGGTCGAACCGGGCAGCATTTATGCCATGCCGGGTCAGCGTCTGATTGTGCTGAACTATCAGGGCCAGCCCTATTTCGACCAGCATTGGGGCAACCTCTCGCGGATTCAGGTCCTGCAAGCGATATCCGGCGGCGGGGATCGCGCCACGGCGCTGGACGCGTTCGAGATGGCGTTCAGCGGCTTTGGTCGTTTCTTCAGCAACACCGGCCTTTTTGACCTAAGCTTCTTTGACTATGGCCGCGATGCCTTTGACCGCTTCCTTAACCGTTTCGACTTTTTTGAAGAAGACGACGAAGATGTCATCCGGCCCGTCAAAATGGCGGAATACCTTCTGCAAATTTTTGAAAACGACATCGCGATGGAGCTGGAAGCCCAGCAACGTTCCCTGGAGGATGCCGCAGAAACGGAAATGGGGCAGACACCCGCACAAAGTGCAGCGGCAACAGACGCGAAAACCACCCAGACTGCCGCCGCGCCCGAGGGTACACCAGACAGCGCCACGGACGACGACGGCGTTGCCCTGCTGCCACAGCCAGAGCACCCTGATGGGGCTGAAGGCCTTGTTTTCCACGATCGGTCGGGCGACACTCAAGGTGTTGCGATGAGTGGCGCGGACCAAGCGCAAACGGCTGATCGCCCCGTGATCCTGCAAGCGATGCTTCTGGCTGACGACGAAATCGATATGCCGCTTATCGCAGCAGAATGATCTTCAGTAATAACCTTGGCCTGACCGCATCCGGACAGGCCTCAACCACCCCAAGGAGGGCCGAATGGCATCCAAGAAAAGTACAGACGACATCGCCGCCTCAGCGCAGGCTGACGTTGAAAAATCTACAACTCAACCGACACGTGACGTGCGTGTGCGTTTCGACGACAGCAAGATGTCGAGCAACTATGCCAACGTCGCGAATGTGGGCATGAGTAAGGACGAAGTGACGTTGCTGTTTGGCACCAACCAGACCTGGGGGGCCGTAGAAGACGAAGTGGTCATCCAGTTGTCGTCCCGCATTATTCTGACCCCTTCTGTGGCAAAAAGCTTTTCCGAAACTCTGCAACGTGTGCTGAGCGAGTATGAAAAGCAGGTCGCCAAAATTGTTTAAGGACATCTTCTGATGAAACACTCGATCCTCGCCGGGGCTGGCCTGTGCAGCGTTCTGTTGTTGGCCGCATGTGAACCCAATCCGAACATAAAATCGGCTGGGCTCTCTGAACCGGGGGCCGCGATGTCTTTGCGGGAAATGCCTGCGGGGATCGACACAAGTTCGGGCAGGCTAAGCCTGACGAATTTTGCCAAAATCCTGGCCTACTGGGATGAAAGCATTCAGGCACAAGAGCTTGAGGTCGAGATCGCGAAGCAAAAGACCATTGCCGCGCGCGGCGCTTTCGAGCCTGTGTTCTATGCCGAGGTGAACCGCACCGGCGAGTTCAGCCAAACCAGCGCCGCAGAGTTCCTGTCGCAGGGCACCGGCACCACCGCAAACGGCCAGCCGCGTCCGTTCGAGGAGTATAACACGTCGGGCAAACTTGGGATCCAGCTAAAGGATACCACGGGCGTGACGGTGGATCTTTATTACGAGATGGGGCGGCTCTCCAATTCGTTGCAAGCCGCTGCCAATCTGCCGTCGCCGGAAAATTCGGCGGCCTTCGGGGTGTCGCTCAAGGCACCGCTTTTGCGCAATGCAGGCCAGAAGGTGAACACGGCAGACACTGTCGTTGCGGGGATCGACGGCGAGATCGCAAGAGAAACGGTGCGCCTGATCAAGACCCAGCGGGCGTTCGAGGCGGTCAAGACCTATATCTTTGTGCAGCGCGCGCAGCAGCGCGTCTATTGGCGTCAGCAGACGGCCAATCTGGCCGCGCGGCAGAAAACCGAACTGCAAAACCAGATCAGCCAGGGCTTGATCAGTCAGGCCGCGATGACCCAGGCCGAATCCGAACTGGCAGAGCGTCGCGCGTCGCTGACACTGGCGCGGCAGGAGCTGAACGAACAGATTGGCGCGTTGCAGATTTATTTCCTGGCGATGGACCCAAAGCTGCAAACCCGCGAATGGATGCCGTCGGATACGTTGTCACTGGTGCCGTCGAAATACCTCAGCCGGTCCGGATTGAAATCACTTGAGGCGGCTTATGCGCGCCGCCCTGAAAGCCGCATCAACGCCCTGCGGATCGAACGCGAAGAAGTTCGGCGGCTTGTGGCCGAAAACCAGACCAAGCCAGAGGCAAATTTGGTGGTTGATTTCAAAAAGACCCAGTTGTCTGGCGACTATATTCCCTTTCGCGATGTCTTTAACCGCAGCAACCCCTACCAGACCTGGAGGATCGGGTTTGAATACCGCCGGGGTCTGGGCGGTGATGTGACCCAGAACGCCGAGTATCAGGCCGCGATCCTGCGCGAAAAGCAGGCCGATTTGACAATGCGTGCCTACCGCCAGCGGGTCGCGACCGAAATCAACGGGATCGGGTCGATCCTTGACCGGGCCCGCGAAAATCTGCGCTATCAAAACGAAATCATCGCCGCACAGGAAACCCTGCTCAGCACGGCGCGTGCCAATGCAAGCAGCGGCAATAGTTCGTCCTTGGATGTGCTGCGCAACCAGATCAATCTTTCGATCGCCAAAGAAGCACGCGCCGACGCGATCGCGCAGTTGAACCTGTCTAGCTATCTGGCCAGTCAGGTTGACGGCACATTGCTGACCCGCCTTGGGATCGACTGAGCGACAGGGATAAAGGGCATAGCAATGATCAAGGGGCAGAGACGATCAGTGATTTCAGGGCTTGGCCTTTGGGCCGCGCTTTGTCTGGGCGCGGCAGTGCAGGCCCAGACGGTGGCGGACCCTTATGCCAACGTCGGGCTGAACAGCCGGGATGCCGATATTCGTGGTATCGTGGAATGCCGCGACGATCTGGAACTGTCCTTTCCCGTTTCCGGCCTGATCGAAGAAACGCTGGTGACCGAAGGACAGGTCGTCGCACAGGGTGATACCCTGATGCGCCTTGACCAGCAGATCGAACGCATCGAAGTGGACAGGCGGCGCACCCTATGGGAAAGCCGCGCAGAGCTTGCCGCCGCCGAAGCCCGCGCCGATGTCACGCAACAGCAACTTGCCGCCGGGAAAAAAGTGTATGACGCCGCCCGTGGCATCAGCCTCGAAGATTTGCAGGACAGACAACTTTCTGCCGAACTCGCTAAATCCGAACTGGCCCGGTTGACCACACAAAAGCAGATCGAGGAACTGGATTATCAGACCGCGCAGGAAAGCCTGAAGCGGCGCACGCTAAGCGCCACGGCGGTCGGGATCATCAGCGAAATTCACCGCCGCACAGGGGAAAGCGCGCAGGCGAATGATCCCGTGTTGCAGTTGTGCGATATCAGCGAGCTTTATTTTGTCGCCAATGTGCCGGTGCAGCGCGCCGAACAGATCGCGCAGGAACATTCCGTGACGTTGCACAACATTGGCCGCAACATGGATTTCGCGGGCGTGGTCAGCTTTGTGTCGCCCGTGGTTGATCCGGCCACGGGATTGCGGCGTATCAAGGTCAAGGTGATGGACCCACCGGCGTGGCTAAGCCCTGGCACCAGCGCCGTTCTGACGCTTGATCCAAACTAGGCCGGACCGGTGGCCAAGCGCACGTTTTACGACCAATGGCACCGCATCGCGGAACTGCGCGTGGGGCTGCGCCCCGGCGTGTCCGTGCGGCTGCATCAGTATCGGGACGAGGATTGGTTTGTCTATTACGAAGCGGCGCATTGCGGTTTCTTCCGCGCAAGGCCCGATACCCATGCCTTGATCATGGAAATCACGCCCGACCGAATGCTCAATGACATCTGGCGCAGCCACGCCGACAAATCACCCAAGACCGCGCCCGGACAGCAGGATTTCTTCGAACTGATCTCGGCACTCTACAGTGCCAACCTGATCTATATCGAAGGCGGAGTAAGCGAGACGCAGATTCTGGAACGCGCCATCGGCAAGAAGAAAAAGCCGCTGCCCGCCCGCGTGTCCGAGATGTTGTTCCTGCGCATTCCGCTGTGGGATCCCGAACCCTTTCTCAAGCGGAACGTGTCTGCAATCCGCATGGTCTATAGCTGGCCCGCGGTCCTGCTGGTGCTTCTGACGTTGATCTGGGCGGGCATCGAATTTGTGCTGAACGCCGACCGTGCATTTTCGCAATCTGCGAATATCCTTCAGCTTGGCAATCTGATTCCGCTGTATATTGCGATCTTCGTGACACATTTCTTTCACGAACTGTCGCACGCTGCGCTGACAAAATACTATGGTGGACATGTGCGCACGATGGGCATCATGCTGCTGATGCTGACACCGCTGCCCTATGCCGATCTCACGTCGGTCTGGAACTTTCGCGACAAATGGCGGCGGGCCGCTGTGGGCGCGGCTGGCATGTATGCGGATCTTTTTGCCTGTGCGATTGCGACAA
Source organism: uncultured Alphaproteobacteria bacterium (assembly GCA_963728645.1). GTDB lineage: Bacteria > Pseudomonadota > Alphaproteobacteria > Rhodobacterales > Rhodobacteraceae > Sulfitobacter. The sequence continues at coordinate 53,850 of CAVSLU010000008.1, forward strand.
TCCTGTGGGCCTACTCACCGCCGGGAGCGCTGAATGAAATTGCGCTGAACCTGATGTTTGTGACGGCTGTCTATACCTTCGTGTTCAACATCAATCCGCTTATGCGTTTCGACGGCTATTATATCCTGTCGGATTTGGTGGGAATTCCGAATTTGCACACGGCGGCCAAGGCCCAGTTCACGGCGCTGTTCCGCACCCGTTTCCTGAAAGAGCAGGAAAACGCGAATGATGTGGTGTCGCCAAGGCGGCGTGCGTTCATGGTTCTGTTTTTCATCGCCTCGAATATCTACCGCATCATGATCATGGTCGGGATCGTGCTTTTTGTGGCGGACCAATATTTTGGTTTGGGGCTGTTGGTTGCGATTGCCCTGGCCTACAATGCGTTTATCGCGCCTGTGGCAAAGGCACTGAAACCTTTAAGAAGTCCTCATTTCTTGAGAAAACACCGCAACAAACTGTCAATCTCTTTCCTTGTGGCTGCCGTGGGGGTGGCTTTGGTGCTGTTCCTGCCTGTGCCTGACAACCGCCGCCTTGATGGCGTGGTCGAGGCTGAACAGCGCGTGCGTCTGTTCGTGCCGGTGAATGGACGCCTTGCGCAAACGGCGTTGCGGTCGGGGGATCGGGTATCAAAAGGCGATGTGCTGGCCATTCTTGATAATCCCGAACTTGTGCTTGAACGCGCAGGCATGATCGCGCGGCTTGAAGGGGCGCGCGTCCGGCAGGCGCAGGGTATTTCGACCGGTTCTGCCGAAATTGCCGCAATCGAAGAAGAAGTCGCCACCATACGCGAAAGCCTTGGTTTCATGGATCGCCAGCTTGAGGCGTTGACCATTCACGCCCCCATTGATGGGATCTGGGTCAGCACGCAGTTGACTGGCCAGACCGGCAACTGGATCAGCCGGGGCACCGAGATCGGCATGGTGGTGGATGACAGATCTTATGTGTTTCAGGGCGTGCTGCGTCAGGAAACCGCCGATGGCATCGGCGGTCTGGGCCGTCAGGATGTGTCTGTAAAGGTTGAAGGCGAACGAAACGAGACCCATCAAGTCGGCACTCTGCAAATCCTTCCCTATTCGCGCCGCGATCTGCCGTCTGTTGCACTTAGCCCGCTGGCGGGGGGCACAAACGCCATCTCTACCGAGGACCCGAAGGCCGCCAAAGCCGTTGAGCGGTTCTTTTTGGTGACTGCGGATCTGGTGCGGGGGCCTGACATTGATCTGGGTCTGAACGGTCGGTCCGGGTGGTTGCGCATGTCGCTGCCACCCAAGCCGCTGGCCGTTCAGGGGGTGCGGGCCGTCCAGCAGTTCTTCCAGCGCCGGTACAAGTTGTGACAACCCCGCGCCCGACCTTGCAGGCATTGCTGCATCGCTATGGATCGCAGCCCGACCCTTTGCGGTGGGCCGATGGCGATGTGATTGCGGCGCAGCCTTCGCGGAAACTTCGGCTGTTGGCAACGCACCGCGATGAATATCAACCCATCAAGCTGGATCAGTGGGGCGGCCACGTTCTGGCCCAGCTTGGCAAGCTTGCGCGCCCTCTCCCTCGCTTCCGGCGGATGGCGAAACGGATCATCGCAAAGCGTGCCTTACTGGAAACGCTGGATCAGGCCGCCTTTGCCGGGCATCTTCAGGCGGTCGCCCAGCAGTCGCGCCTGCGCTATTCGGTGCAATCGCAACGCACAAGCCCCCAGGATATCGAGGCGTTCGCCGCCGTCAGTGAAGCCGTGCGCCGGATCAACGGCTTTCGTCCGCATCCCGAACAACTGATCGGTGCCTTGGGTCTGCTTGAGGGTGCAATCGTGGAAATGGCCACAGGCGAAGGCAAGACGCTGACCGCCAGTATGGGTGCCATCGTGGCGGCATGGCGTGGGTTGCCCTGCCATGTGGTTACGTCCAACGACTATCTGGCAGAGCGCGATTGCGAAATCAATCAGACGCTGTTCGCCCTTTGCAACGTCAGCGCGGCCAGCCTGACAGGTGACACGCCCCCTGAATCGCGCGGCGCCGCGTATCAACACGATATCGTCTATACCACGGCGCAGAATTTTCTGGCCGATCATCTGCGGGATGACCTTGCCCTGAAGGGCCAGAAGGAACGCTTCAACGTGGCGCTGCGTGCCGCGCGTGCAACGGGCAGTGTCGGCGGCACGGGCGTGGTGCAAACCGGTGTGCATCAGGTGATCGTCGACGAGGCGGACAGCGTGCTGATCGACGAAGCGGTGACACCGCTGATCATCTCGTCGCCGCATCCCGATGACCTGCTGGAAAGTGCCGCGATACAATCGGTCCGGATCAGCCGGGCGCTGATGGCCGGGCGCGACTATACGCTTGACGCCACCTTGCGCACGGTCGAGCTGACAAAGAAGGGGCGCACGCATCTTCATACGCTGACGCGTGACGCGGGGCCATTCTGGCAGCGTCGGGACCGTGCCGAAGAACTGGTGCACCTTGCCCTTTACGCCAGCCATCTGATGAAACAAGACGAACACTACGTGATCGAGGATGGAAAAGTGGTGCTTGTGGATGAACTTACCGGCCGTCTGGCCCGGTCGCGCACCTTGTCCCTTGGGATGCAGCAAGTGCTTGAAGCCAGTCTGGATCTTGAGATTTCACCCCCCAGCGAAGTGCGTGCGCGGCTGTCGTTTCAACGCTATTTCCGCCGTTTGCCCAAGATCGGCGGCATGACCGGCACCGCAAAGGAAGCAAGCGGAGAGTTTGCGAGCGTATACAGCCTCAAGACCGTGCCGGTGCCGACCCACCGAAAGGTGCAGCGCAAGCATATGCCCCGCCTGGTGTTTCGCACCCAGGCAGACAAGATGCGCAAGGTGGCCCATGACGCATTGGCGCTGGCGCAAAGCGGTCGCGCCGTGCTGATCGGCGTGCGCAGTGTGCAGACCAGCGCCGCCTTGCACAAGGCGTTTACCACGATCGCGCCCGAGAAACCCATCGCCGTACTGAACGCCGTCAACGACGCCGAAGAAAGCGCGATCGTGGCGCTGGCCGGTCAAAGCGGGATGATCACCGTGGCCACCAACATGGCCGGGCGGGGCACCGACATCAAGATCGACGAAAAGGTGCATGGCCTGGGTGGTCTGCATGTCATCATCGCAGAGACGAATGATTTCAGCCGCATTGACCGGCAGTTGGTCGGGCGCTGCGCACGGCAGGGTGATCCGGGCACGACCCGCTCTTATGTGTCGATGGATGAAGAACTGATGCGGCGCTTCTTGCCGAAACCCTTTGCGGCGATATGGTCGGCGCAATACAAGACGGCAGTGCTTCGGGGGCCGTTCGCAAAGGCGATGATAGCGGTCGCACAGCGGCGGGCGGAAAGGCTGGCCTACGCGCAGCGCAAAGCCTCTTTGGAAAGCGAGATCGCAGTGGAAAAGGGAAGCATATGACCCACCAAGAGATCACCGCCGCCCGCGATGTGTCGCATATGATCCGTGGTCTGGCAGAGTTCTCGGGCCCCGCGAACGAATTCTGGCAGCGCTGCGCAGATGTCGCGCGGCAGTTGGCGCAGGCCGATAGCGTGACGCTGTTCTGGCGCAACACCGCCGACAAGGCAGAGACCTGGCGACTGCTGGCGGGTACGCCCAAATCCGTTTCCGACGTGTCTTTGGCAGGCGTCACGACGCCGGCAGTCTTGCAGCAGGCACAACGTGAAGGGGTGGCACAGGGAACCGGTTCAGGCGGCACGCATGTGCTTGCACGGTTGCAGGTTTCGGAGCCGGGGCAAGAGGTGATTTTACTTGCCCGCTTTGCCCAAGGCCCGCGCAACCCGACGCTGGCCATGACCCGACTGTCAGCGCTGTCGGGGGTGCCGCTGACATTCGATGCCGCACGCAAGGTGCGGCAGGCCGGACGCGATGCGGCACGGCTTGGCCTGACGCTTGAACTGTTGGGCAAGGTGCTGGACAGCGACAGCTTTGACCGCGCGGCCCTTGCGTTTACCAATGGTCTTGCGGAACAGTTCGCGTGTGAATCCGTGTCGCTTGTCTGGCGCGCCCGCGAGGGGATGCGCCTTGCCGCGATCAGCCACGCCGAAAAGATCGACCGCCGCACCGAAGCATCCGCCCTGATCGAAGACTGCGGCCAAGAGGCGCTGACCCAAGGCACCGAGGTGATCTGGCCCGGCATGGACCGCGCTGTCGCCCATGCGCATGGCCAATACGCGACCCTGGCGCAGCCGGGACACATGATCAGCCTGCCGATGATTGAAACCTTTGTTGACGGCAAAACCCGCGCGCTTGGTGCCGTGGTGCTTGAACGGCAAAGCCGTGCCTTTACAGCGGCAGAGCAATGGGCGCTGCGGATGCATTGCGAAATGGTGCAAAATCCGCTGTCGTCGCTGCATCATGATACGCGTTGGCTGCCTGTAAGGCTGGGCCGCGCTTTCACGCCGTCTGTCCCGAAGATGCTTCGGCCCCGGTCAGGTGCAGGGCGCAAGCTGTTGGCGGCCGCTGCCGCCGTGTTGGTGGGGGTGATGTTCATCCCCGTCCCTTTCAACATATCGGGGACTGCCGTTCTTAAAACAGACGCGACCGCGTTTGTGGGTGCCCCTTTCGATGGCTATATCGAAAGCAGCACCATCATTCTGGGGGACGCCGTAACCCGTGGCCAGCCGCTGTTTTCGCTTGCCAACACAGAGCTGGTGCTGGAACGCAGCACGCTTCTGGCAGAACTGGCGCAATCCAACAGGGATGCAGAGATCCGGCGGTCGATGAACCAGCTGTCGGAGATGCAGATCGCACAGGCGAAGGCAGATGAGGTCAAGGCGCGGCTGTTGCAAATTGATCAACGGCTGGCGTCTGCCACGGCTTTGGCCCCCATCGACGGGGTTGTGGTCGACGGTGAACCGGCCAAGAAGATCGGCGAAGCGGTACGTCGCGGCGAAGCGGTCGTGACCATCGCGGCCCTGTCGTCGCTTTATGTCGAAGCCGCCGTTTCAGAGCGGGATCTGTCGTTTCTGAAGGCGGGCCAGCCCACGCGCTTGACCCTGCTTGCGCGCCCCAAGGAACGCTTTCACGTCTCGGTGGATCGGATCATTCCCGCCGCCGAAGTACAGGATGCCGACAACGTCTTTCCCATCCGGATGGGTCCGCTTGCGGGGGACAATCCAAACACCGACTGGTGGCTGCCCGGCATGACCGGGATCGCCAGGATTTCAGTTGGAAACAAGCCCATCGGCTGGATCGCGACCCGCCGGATCACCGATTATCTGCGCCTTTTGCTGTGGTACTGACCGACTAAAAGCTGGCCCCCAAAGTAAACTGGAACTGTTCGATGTCGTCGCCCGACCGGTCGTTTACCGCCTGTGAGACATAGACGCTGATCGGGCCGATCATGCTGTCCCAACGCAAACCCACCCCGACGGAACTGCGCAGATCACTGGCGGTGAAATCGCCGATCGTGGTAAACACGTTGCCCACATCATAAAACCCAAGCAGATGCAGATCATCGCGGTTTGCGATCTTTGAGGAGAGTTCGACCCCGCCAACGACGCGCATCTGGCCCCCGGTGAAAGCTCGGTCGGTGCTGCCGGGGATCGCGGATGTTGGCCCCAGCGTGTTTTGTCCATAGCCGCGCACGCTTCCCGGGCCGCCCGCAAAATAGTTTTCGTAAATCGGATAGGTGCCGTTGCCAAGCGTATCTGCCATCGCAAGGCTGCCGTGCATCCGCAGCCCTGTTTCGGCATAGATTTTGGTAAAATACGACGCGTTCGCCTGACTTTTCAGATAGGTTGTCCCACCAACTGCACCCACTTCGTTGGCCAACCCCACGCGGTACCCGTTGGAGGGATAGGGGCTGCCATCGGTATGGTCATAGACCAGATTAAGGAAGGTAAAGACAGAGGTGTTGGTTTCGCCTTCGAGTGCGACATAGTTGCGGATGAAATCGGGCAATTGTGGATCGTTCTTGATGCGCGTCTGGCCCAAACCCGCCCCGAAGCTGAATGAAAACGTGTCGGTCAGCTGGCGACCGAATGCAATCGACGCCTCTCCGCCGGAAAAGGAATAGTCGCCGTTCTGGGTGCGGTTCGGTGTGATGTTGTACATCGACAACGACAGTTGCCGCGAATAGGCCGATTCAAAGAAGTCCGGGTCGGTCAGGGTAATCTGGGCGGTCTGTGTATAGGCGCTTGCTTCGATACCAAGGCGGAAGTTTTCGTCTGTTCCAAACAGATTGTTCTGTTCTATCCCGAACGACAACGAAAGTGCATCGGCCTGCGAATACCAGATCCCGGCGGTCAGGTTGCCTTGGCCTTTCAGATTCGTGCGCCCATAGCTCATCGGGCTTTGGGGTTCAAAGATTGGCGCAGGCGCTTGGGTCCCTTCGATTTCGGTCAGGTCCGCAAGGTCATTCGCCAGCACAGTTGACGCTGAAAATGCAGCGGAAGTTATAAGGACAGCACTGAAAAATTTCATTAAAAAACAACTCCCAGACCGCCCTGGCAGCCATAATTTGAATTGCCTCAAAATGCTCGTTTTTTGATTATTTTACAATAGCGCGATTCGCTCGAAAGGCTTGGCGCAGAGGTGACTGGCAATGCAGGCGTCAAGCGCGCCAAATTGGCCACAGTCTGCTGGGAAGGCCGGGCAAATGGCCTGGCCTTCCCGCTGTTATGGCGTACCTGGATTACAGAATTTGGATCACAGGTTTGAAATTGACTGTCCGGTTGTCACGATCTGCGGCAGAACTTGCGAAATCGCACGGCTCCACTGCGTGATGGGCTGCTGAGCAACAAAGATGATATCATCTGGCCGCAACTCGAACCGGGGGGCCAGTGCAAGGTTGGCGGCATTTCGTGCGTTCAGGTGCCATGCGGTGACAGCCCCGAATTCGCGCGGATCAGATGCCGCGCGCAACACATAAATCTGCGATACATCGCCCGTCGCCGCCGCGATCCCCTGAGAATCGTAAAGCGCGTCAGCCAAAGTCGCCTTGCGCTCATACGGCAGGGCAAAGCGCGATTGCTGGCCAACTTCACCCGCAAGATAAACGTACGGCGGTTGTCTGCCCCAAGCTCGATCCGGGCCTTGTAGTTATCCCGCGCCTCCTGAAGCGCTGAGCGCCGCAAAGCAACCTCAAGCTGCAGCGCCTGCAAGGCGTTTTGGCGCGAGGACTGGCGCACTTGGGCCAGTGTGATCTGCTGGGCGAAATAATCCTGCGCACGGGCCAGGTTATATTCAGTGTCTACAAAGATGGCATCACCGGAAACCAGCCGTGTTTTGGTCAGGCTGGATTGCGAATAAAGCTGTGTCAGCGGAATTTGATAGAGCGTGCCATCGCGGTAAAGACGGATGGACGCGTAATCCAGATCATCGACCGTGATCCCGCCTGCTGCGGCCAGCACTTCTTCCAGATAAAGCGGCGTCAGCGTCACCGGCACGACCGTCGGATTGGACACCGCACCGCCGATAGAGACCTTGCGCGAGTTGAACTCGGCGATCTCAAGGCTGAATGTCGGATCGATCTGGTTTTCGACCAATTTCTGGAACAGCGCGGCTTCGGCGTCTTCAATGGTCAGCCCGGCGATCCGGACACGTCCCACATCGGGGATATTGATCGACCCATCGTCCTGAACGGTATACCCTTGGCGGGCGTTCTGCGCGGCCAAAAGGCCCGATAGCTGCTCAACCGACGTGGTTGCCCGCGGCGTGGCCAGCAGCACCACGTCACCGACGCCAATCATATACGGCCCCGGATCGGCGGGCGGTGGCAACCGCAGTTCCAGCGCATTTGGCCGGGTTTCACCCTGAAGCGGCGGTGTCGGCAGCGTGCCGTCGCCCCTTAGGCCAGACCCGGTTCCCGAGGTTTGCGAGAAATACGCCGGCAACGTTTGGGGCGCGTAGGACGACATGTTCGCTTGAACCACTGTTTCGGCAGTCATGTCCAACACACGCACATTTGTGCCGCCTGTTACCCCTTCCACCACCTTTGGCGTCCGGTAAATAGTGCTGCAACTTGCCAGGCTCAGGCCCAAGATGGCCGCCAAAAGGTATCGCACGCGTGTTTCTCCCATTTCTTGCTGTCCGACCACAATTTCTTGCGGGGCGGATGTCTGTGCCGGGCTTCTGGTTTTGAAATGACTGGTCCAGAGCCCTAAAAACTGCATCCATACTCTATCGACTACAGATTTGCGCGGGATACTTCACTTCGCACCCCGGCACACGCGAAGATTAACACTTCTTCTGTGCTGGAATTGCAACACCGATCAGGCTGTTTTCGTCAAAAATCAATAACCGCGAGAACGGGTTCTCGCGGTTATGTGCCCCTGACCATCGCCCGTTGAGATCGAGGCGGTTAAGTGCTAGTCGAAAGCCAAATATCCGATTTTTGAAAAGGGATGCCAGATGGCCGACGATTATATCGTTAAAGACATTAACCTTGCCGCGTACGGCCGCAAGGAACTGGACATCGCCGAAACCGAAATGCCGGGCCTGATGGCGCTGCGCGACGAATATGGCGAGAAGAAGCCGCTCAAGGGTGCGCGCATCGTCGGCTCGCTGCACATGACGATCCAGACGGCCGTGCTGATCGAAACGCTTGTCGCGCTGGGCGCGGACGTGCGCTGGGCGTCGTGCAACATCTTCTCGACCCAGGATCATGCCGCCGCGGCCATTGCCGAGGCGGCACGCCGGTCTTTGCGATCAAGGGCCAGTCGCTGGAAGAGCATTGGGATTACCTCGACAAATCCTTCCTGTTCCCCGACGGCCCGAACATGATCCTCGACGATGGCGGCGACGCGACGCTCTACGTCCTGCTGGGCGCGCGCGCCGAAGCCGGCGAAGACGTCATCTCCGTCCCGCACATCCGAAGAAGAAGAAGTCATCAAGGCGCAGATCAAGAAGCGGATGGAAGCAAGTCCCCGGCTGGTTCACCAAGATGCGCGACCAGATCAAGGGCGTGTCCGAGGAAACGACGACCGGCGTTCACCGCCTTTATGATCTGCGTCAAGAAGGGCCAGCTGCCCTTCCCCGCGATCAACGTGAACGACAGCGTGACCAAGTCCAAGTTCGACAACAAGTACGGCTGCAAGGAATCGCTGGTCGACGGCATCCGCCGCGCCACCGACACGATGATGGCCGGCAAGGTTGCCGTCGTCATGGGCTACGGCGACGTGGGTAAAGGCTCCGCCGCGTCGCTTGCGCGGTGCCGGTGCGCGCGTGAAAGTCACCGAAGTCGATCCGATCTGCGCGCTTCAGGCCGCGATGGACGGGTTCGAAGTCGTGCTGCTGGAAGACGTCGTGGCCACCGCCGACATCTTCATCACCACCACCGGCAACAAGGACGTGATCCGCATCGAGCACATGCGCGAGATGAAGGACATGGCCATCGTCGGCAACATCGGCCACTTCGACAACGAAATTCAGGTCGCCAGCCTGAAGAACCACAAGTGGACCAACATCAAGGAACAGGTGGACATGATCGAGATGCCCTCGGGCAACCGCATGATCCTGCTGTCCGAAGGCCGTCTGCTGAACCTCGGCAACGCCACCGGGCACCCGTCCTTCGTGATGTCCGCGTCGTTCACCAACCAGGTGCTGGCGCAGATCGAACTGTGGGAGAACAACGGCAAATACGAGAACGAGCGTCTACATCCTGCCCAAGCATCTGGATGAAAAGGTCGCGCGCCTGCATCTCGACCGGATCGGCGTGAAGCTGACCGAGCTGAACCCCGAGCAGGCGGCCTATATCGGCGTCGCACCCGAAGGCCCGTTCAAGCCGGAACATTATCGTTATTGATTTGTCTCTGATAGGCACGAAACAGCGCCGCCTTGCAGAAATGCGGGGCGGCGTTTTGCTATCTCACGTCACGCCCCTGATTGAGGATGATGACATTCCCGCTGGAAATATCACCGGCGGGCGAAACCAGGAAGCCGACCCACGCGGCAATCTCTGACGGCTGCATGGCGCGGCCATGGGGCATCTGGGCGATGGCGCTTGGCCAGCACCTCTTCGCTCACCACACCGAACAGCGGCGTTTCGGTCATCGCCGGCGCGATGGAGTTCACGGCGATCTTGTCGTCGCATAGCGCCGCGCCAGATCCTTGGTCAACGTATCCAGAGCTGCCTTTGATGCGCGGTAATGCGGCGGATCGAAGGCGTCGAAATTATACGCCCCGTTCGAGCTGATATTGACGATCTTGCGCACGCCGTCCCGCCCCGCCATCAGCTTGATCGCCGCCTGACAGCAGTGGAACGCGCCGGAGAAATTCAGCGCCATCTGCTTTTCGAACTCAGCCTCGGGGATGTCGGGAAATTCGGACATGAAACAGGTACCTGCGTTGTTCACCAACGCATCGACCCCGCCGTACTGCTTTTCGATCCGGGCAAACGCTTCGGTGATGGCTTTGGCACTGGTCAGATCGACGGTCATCCCCTCGAACCCGGCGCCCTCCATCGCGTTCAGCCCATCTGCGTCAATATCCAAGCCCACGACGTGAAACCCGTCTTTCACAAGCTGCGCCACGATGGCCCGCCCCATGCCACCGGCGGCCCCGGTTACGACTGCAATCTTTGTCATCTTTCCCCCATGGCTTTTCCAGATCCCTCGCGCTATCAAAATAGATGTAAACGCATGTATTTCCCCATGCAAGGAGAGCCAGATGCCCATTCGCCCCGCCCGCCGGATCACCGACACCAGCCCCAAGAATTTCGGTATGTTCGCCAAGGCTGTGGGGATGACGGGGGATCTGATCCATCTGGAACTGGGCATGCCCGCCGAAGACACACCGCAGCACATCAAGGATGCGACGATTGCCGCGTTGCAAGGCGGGGCCGTGCATTATTCCGATTTGCAGGGGCTGCCCGACCTTCGACAGGCTTTGGCGGAAAAGCTGAAACGCCAAAACGGGATGGACGTCACCGCTGACAATGTGCTGGTCACCAACGGCCTGACGCAAGGATCGTTCGCTGCCTTCATGGCGTTTCTGGATGAAGGTGACGAGGCGCTTCTTCTTGCCCCATACTATCCCCAACATATCGGCAAGGCCGAGCTTGCCGGTGCCAAAGTGATCATCGCACCGTTGGATGCGGACGACGGATTTTCCATCAAACGCGCCATGATAGAGCCGCATATCACCCCTTCCACCCGCGTGATCGCGCTGATCAATCCGTGCAATCCGACGGGGCGCGTTTACACGCGGGATGAGCTGCAAATCATCGCGGATCTGGCGCAGGAACACGATCTGCTGGTGATCTCGGACGAGGTGTACGAAGAGATCACCTATGACGCGACGCACATATCAATCGCGTCGCTGCCAGGTATGGCAGAGCGGACGATTTCAATGTTCGCCTTCACCAAGGCCTATGCGATGGACGGCTGGCGTTTGGGCTATGTCGTGGCCGACAGTGCGCTGATGGGGCCGCTGATGAAGATCACCACGAACGAGGTCACCCACGTGAACACCTTTATTCAGGCTGGCGCATTGGCGGCGGTCACAGGTGATCCGGCCGTTCTTGCCGGTATGGTTGCGCGTGACCGCGAGCGGCGCGATCTGGTGGTCGGGCGGCTGAACCAGATGCCCGGCGTGACCTGCGCCCCGGTCGAGGGAACGATTTATGCGTTTCCCAATATTGCGGCCACCGGTCTGAAAGCGCAGGACTGCGCGGATCGTTTGCTGAAGGAAACCGGTGTCGTCGTCGAAGCGGGCAGTTTTTATGGAAACGCGGGCGAGGGGCATTTGCGCGTGTGTTTCGGCTGTGCCGAACTTGAGGTGCTGACCGATGCGATGGACAGGATGCAGCGGTTCTTCAACAGTCTCTAAACCAGCGATTTCAGGGCGTTGAACAGTCTTTCCACATGTGCGCTTGTGGTGATCGCACCGGGCGATAGCCGCAGGATCCGCCCGCGACAATCGACATGAATATCCTGCCCCCGCAAGGCACCAACCAACGCTTGCGCGTCGGTGGTATCTGGCAATTGCACCATCACCGATCCGCCGCGCTTTGACTCTCTCGCGGTGTCGCCAGCATTAATCCCGCGTCGTCTGCAAGGCGGATGATCTGGTTGGTCAACGTGCGATTATGCCTCAGCAAATCTGATTGCCTTGCATGCCACTTTAGCGCGGGAATAGACCCTAAACAGGCCAAAACAGACGGTGTGCCATGATCAAACCGCCGTGCGTCCGGGGCGTAGGCGAACGCATCCAGATCCCACGAAAACGGATTATCTTGCGAAAACCAGCCGCGCAGTTCGGGGCTGACTTGATCAATCAGATCAGCACGCATCTGAATGACCCCCGCACCCGGCGTGCCGCACAGCCACTTGAGGCTGCTGGACACCACAAAGTCTGCCGGGTGATCGTTTAGCGAAAATGGAATGATGCCAACGCCTTGGGTCAGATCGACGCCGATAAACGACCCCATCTTGCGTCCATGGGCGATCAGCGCTGCCAGATCACATCGGTGCGAACTGGTCGATGTGACAAACGTCAACAACGCAAGCCCGACATCCGGCCCCCATGCCTCAAGCATGTCGTCGTCACTGACCCAAAACGCGCCATCCCGAATGGGAACCGTGTGCAAATCAAACCCTATCCGATCAGCAAGCCCGTTCAGCAGAAAATGCAAAGAGGGAAAACAATCTGCGGCGATCAGCACCCTCTTGCCCCTTAGACGATCGGATGGCAGCCCGCCAAGAATTGAAAACAGCGCGGTTGTGACATTCTCGGCGCTGGTCAGCGTACCGTCCGGGGCATCGATCAGATCGCGCCAGAGGCTTAGGAACGTTTCGCGGGTCTGCAAAACCTTGGGCCACTGTGCATCATTGCTGGCCCCCCAAACGCCCGAAAACTCGGTCAGCGCCGCCGCCATGTCCTGCGCCTTGCCCGGATATTGGCCGATGGAATGGTACAGGAAATACGCGGGATCAGTCATGGCGGCCTCGTGTTGCTGGGGCTACTATGGCAGAAGCGGATTTAGATGCAAACGCATATAGGTACTGATAGACTAACCCCATTACTGCCCGGATTGGCTGGCTTCAAAGGGGAACCTTGCGACCTCGTGAAAACGACCATCGGCCGCCTCGCCACACAGTGTCAGGCTATCGACATTGAAGGGCACGGGCACAGCAGGCCCTAGAAAGTCATCAAGCACCGCATGGACAGTGGTGCGGTCGGCCTGTGCAAGAGGGCCGGACAGGGTGATGTGAAATCGAAACAGATCGAACACATGGGGATAGCCCCACGCGCGCAGATAGTCCCGCTGCTGGTCGGTCAGGTTTGGTTTGTTCTTGCGGGTAAATTCAGCCGCGGCCATCGGAGCGCGAAAGCGGTCGAAACCACGCACGACATCAGCCGCAAGCGCCCCAAGCTCCGATGCATCGCCCGCCGGGGTCAGCGCCAGAAACCGGCCTATCCGGGACAAAGCCAATCCCCTGAGTGCGAACGGCGATCGGCGCTTGCAGAAATTCGCCAACGCGTCCGACAGATCCTGCTCAGTTTCGGTTCCGGCCAAAGGAAAAGGTGCTTTGATCGTGCCGTGCAGCCCGTATTTGCGGGGCGCATCGGTCACTGCCTTCAGGTCAACGCCCGCGATTTCAGGCTGAGCAACGGCTGTGCCGCTGGCCAGATCCCAGCCAAGCCATGCCGCACCAAGCTGCGCAAATGCGCCGGGGGGGGGCGTGTAATAAATAGCATAGCGACTGAACATAAACGCAAGCTCCCTTTGTCGGGCACATAACCCGACAAAGGTTACAGTTTAAAGATACCGGTTTACCAGATTTTCCAACGCTTCCTGCCGCCCCGACGCGGGCTGAGGGTTCAGGCCGTCAGCCCGCACCTGAGCATTGATGGTTTCCAGATCACTTTGCAGCAATCCCTTGCCGCGTGCCGCACCCCAGCCCGCGTATCGTGCCGCGCGGGCAGCTTCCAGTTTTCCGTCTTCCAGCATTGCGGCGGCGGCCTTCAGCCCGCGTGCACACACGTCCATCGCGCCGACATGCGCCAGGATAAGGTCCTGCGCGTCCAGCGATTGGCGGCGCAGCTTGGCGTCAAAGTTGGTGCCGCCGGTGGTGAACCCGCCGGCCTTCAGCACTTCGTAATAGGCCAGCGCCACTTCGGGAACAGAGTTGGGGAATTGGTCGGTGTCCCAGCCCGATTGATAGTCATTCCGGTTCATGTCGATGGATCCAAAGATGCCAAGCGCCGACGCAAGGGCCAGTTCATGCTCAAACGAATGTCCCGCAAGGATGGCATGGCCCTGCTCGATATTTACTTTCACCTCACCCTCAAGCCCGAAATCCTTGAGGAACCCGTAAACCGTGGCGACATCGTAGTCATACTGGTGTTTGGTGGGTTCCTGCGGTTTAGGCTCGATCAGGATGGTGCCCTTGAACCCGATTTTATGCGCATACTCGACTGCCATTTGCAGGAAACGCCCCGCCTGCTGGCGCTCGCGCTTCATGTCGGTGTTAAGCAGCGTCTCGTACCCCTCGCGCCCGCCCCACAGGACATAGTTTTCACCGTGCAGCTTGTGGGTGACGTCAATACATTCCTTCACCGTCGCGGCGGCATAGGCGAAAACATCGGGGTCAGGGTTCGTCGCCGCACCGGCCATATAGCGCCGGTTTGAGAACAGGTTTGCCGTGCCCCAAAGCAGTTTGGTGCCGGTTTCCTCCATCTTAGAGCCGAAATAGTCGGTGATCTCGTGCAGGCGCGCCGTGCTTTGCGCAAAGCTGTCGCCTTCCGGGCGCACATCGGCGTCGTGAAAACAGAAATAGGGCTGGCCAAGGATCTTGAACATGTCAAATGCGGTATCCGCCTTGATCCGCGCGTGGTCCATCGTGTCGCCGAACCACGGGCGCAGGAACGTCTGGCCGCCAAACGGATCGCCGCCTTCCCAAGCAAAGCTGTGCCAATAGGCAACCGCAAAGCGCAGGTGTTCGGCCATCGTCTTGCCCATCAGCATTTCGTCAGGGTTATAGCTGCGATAGGCGAAATCATGGGTGGCGTCGGGGTCAAAGGTGATCGTTGGGATACCGTCGAAAAAATCAGTCATGGGTGAGGTCCTTTTTTGGTGGTCAGCGCAGGCTTTTTACCGCGCGATATGTCTCGGAATAGCGCGCATGCGCGTGGGCAAAGGCGTCGACCAAGCCCGCAACAGGCTCTATCACGCGGGAAATTGGGGGTTGGACGGCAAGTGCTGCCCCTTCGCCTGTCGCGGCCATGCGACCAAGGCGGGCTGCACCAAGGGCCGCGCCGAAATCACCAGAGGCAGGCAGTTGCACGGGCATGTTCAGGGATGTGGCGATCGCCTGTAGCCAATAGTCGGATTTCGACCCGCCGCCCACGGCGATCAGGCTGTCGATCTGCGTGCCGGTTTGTTGCCATCGCGTCGAAACTGTCGCGCAGGGCATGCGTGACGCCTTCCATCACGGCGCGGGTCATCGCGGCGCGATCGGTGGCGTGGCCCAGATGCAGGAACCCGGCCGCGGATCTGCGTATCGTTATGCGGGGTCCGTTCACCGCCGAGATACGGCATAAAGATCGTTCGTCCGGGCGCTTGCAACGCACCCAGATCAGCGGTCAGCCGCCTGCGGTTTTTCGTTCAGCACGCCAGCCAGCCAATTGAGCGCATCTGTTGCCGACAGGATCACCCCCATCTGATGCCAAAGCTCGGGCAGCGCGTGACAAAAACTGTGCAGCGCGCTTTCAGGGGCGGCGGCATAGGCGGGTGTGGCGGCAAAAAGCACGCCGGACGTGCCAAGTGACACGAACGCCTGACCCGGTTTGACAACGCCCATGCCAACCGCAGACGCCGCGTTATCACCCGCACCGCCCGCGACGGGAATGCCCGCAGGCAGGCCAAGTTTCCCTGCAATAGAGCCGCTAAGCACACCCGAAACTTCGGATCCTTCCACCAGCGTCGGCATCTGCGCACGGGTCAGCCCGGACCGCGCCAGCAGATCATCGGACCAGTCCCGCGCACCGGTATTTAGCCAGCTTGTGCCCGCGGCATCTGACATTTCTGAAACGGCGTCACCTGTCAGCCACAGACGCAGCGCATCCTTTGGCAGCAGCACCTTGTCGATCTGCGCGAAAATCTCGGGCTCGTTCCGGCGGACCCATTCGACCTTGGGCGCGGTAAAGCCGGGGAAAACGATATTGCCGGTGACTTCGCGCCAGATCGGATCGGCGTCCATCTCTGCCGCCTCGATTGATGCGCGGGTGTCGTTCCACAGCATACAGGGCCGCAGCGCCTGACCGTCGCGGCCGATCAGCGTGGCACCGTGCATGTGACCGCTTAGGCCAATGCCGCGCACGCCGCCCAGATCGACGCCCAGACCGGCGATTGCGGCAGCGCAGGCGGTGAACCAGTCGTTGGGGTTTTGCTCGCTCCACCCGTCATGGGGGCGCGTGACCTGCAGGGGGGCAACCGCCTCTGCAAGGATCGTCTCATTTTCGTCAACCAACAGGGCCTTCAGCCCCGATGTGCCCAGATCAAGGCCCAGAAACATGGTTTTCCCCTTTGTCAGAGCCTATGCCGCGTCGCGCGCCTTGCCCATGATGATCATGCTCAGGATGTCGTCTTCGGTCACGTCACCGACCTTTTCGGTGCCGATCAGCGCGCCGTTTTTCATCACCGACACACGGTCGCACAGTTCCAGCATCTCGCGGGTATCGTGGCTGATCAGGAAAATGCCAAGACCTTGCGCCTTCAGCTCTTTGATCAGGTCCGCGACCATCTTGCTTTCGTGCACGCCCAAAGCGGCGGTGGGTTCGTCCATGATCAGGATCTTGGCGTTGAAATACACTGCACGTGCAATCGCAACCGATTGCCGCTGACCCCCCGAAAGCGCCGAAACAGGCTCGCTTATCTTCCTGAAATTGGGGTTGAGCCGCGCCATGATCTTGCGCGTCTCGGCCTCCATCCTGGCGTCATCAACCAGCCCGAAACGGGTGGTCAATTCGCGCCCCAGAAACAGGTTGCTGGGCGCGTCAAGGTTGTCGGCAAGCGCAAGCGTCTGATAAATCGTCTCGATATTGTGGCGGCGGGCATCGCGGGGCGACTGGATGTTGACCTTCTTGCCCTCGATCCAAATCTCGCCTTCGTCCATCTGGTACGCCCCGGCCAGGATCTTGATCAGGGTCGATTTACCCGCCCCGTTATGGCCCAGCAGGCCGACGACTTCGCCGGGATACAGATCCAGCGACACGTTATCGACGGCACGCACGCCGCCAAACGACAGCGAGATATTCTTGAGCTCTACAAGCGGTGTCATATCATTTCCCTCCGGTGCGGCGGCGATAGACGATGTCGATCCACACGGCGAGGACAAGCACAGCCCCCACCACGATATTCTGCAGCGGTGCATCGACGCCCACCATCGCCATGCCCGATTGCAGCGATTGCATGATCAGCGCCCCAAGAATTGCGCCGTAAATCGTCCCTATTCCGCCCGCAAGCGCCGTGCCGCCGATCACCGCAGCGGCGATCACGCGCAGTTCGTCCAGCGTGCCGATGTCGTTGGAATGGTTTGTCAGACGCGCCGACGCGACCACCGCAGACAGCGCCACCAGCGCGCCCATCAGCGCAAAAATCTTGACCGTCAGCAGCCGCGTGTTGATCCCGGAAAGCTCTGCCGCGTCGGGGTTGCCCCCTGTGGCAAAGATATAGCGGCCAAGCCGCGTGCGTTTCGCCATGACGGTCATCGCAATCGCAATCGCGATCAGCAGCAGGACGGAATAGGGGATGCCGTAAGCGGCGGTATAGCCGTCGGGCATCACCTCTCCGCGGGCTGCGAACTGGCGGACAAGACGCGCGGTCGGCACTTCGTATGCGTTCAGGATCGCGACGAAGCCAAGGATGCCGACGGCGATGATGACCCCCACAAGTGCTTCGGCCCAGACAGGTTTCACCGGGAAATCGTGGCTGATCTTGTTGCGGCGTGCGGACCATAGCGCCCACAGGGCCACAAGCACGGCGATGATACCCACAACCCATGACCATGTTTCGCCCAAGGTGCCGTTGATGCCGCCGAATTTGCGGAATGTTTCATCCAGCGGGCCGATGGTCTGACCGTCGGTCATGTACCACGCCACGTTGCGCCAGATCAGCAGACCACCCAGCGTCACGATAAAGGCCGGGATTGTCAGAAAACCGATCAGCCAGCCCTGGAACGCGCCAACGACAATGCCCACGATCAGCCCGACGGCAATCGCGATCCACGGGATCAGCGGATGACCCAGACCAAGCCCCAACATGCGCGGCAGAATATCGGTTTGCGTCATCGCCATCGCGGCAGAGCATGTTGCAAGCATTGCGCCGACGGACAGGTCAATATGGCGGGTGACGATGACGAAGACCATGCCCGTCGCCATGATGGCAACGCTGACTGTCTGGATCGTCAGGTTGAAAATGTTGCGCGGCGTGAGGAAGCGGCCGTCGGTCAGGACGTTGAACACCAGACAGACCAGAATGAACGCCCCGATCATCCCCAAAAGGCGCGTGTCGATTTCAAGCTGGTTCAGAAAGGAACGCTTGGGCGCGGTCGGTGACGGATGCTTGTCTGTACCGGCTTCTGTACTGGTGTCTGTCATGAAAATGGCTTCCGGATTTGGTCGCGGTGTCTTTCGGCGTCAGGGGCGTTTGCCCGCGCTGGAAAGGGAAAATGGGCGCATCCCGACACGTGCCGGGATGCGCAATGTCAGCTTATTCGCAGGCAGCGACGCCCGATACACCCTGGCAAAGCGCCTCTTTGGTGATCCAGCCGGCGTCAACGACAGCATTCAGGTTGTCCTTGGTCACAGGCACAGGGGCAAGGAACTTGGCCCAAAGCGTTGTACCGCCGGGCGATGTCCATTCCTGCGCGCCATCGATGGCGGACATTTCGGTGCCACCGGCAAGGGCAACGGCGATTTCAGCCGCGTTCTTGCCCAGATCACGCGCGTCTTTCCAGACGCTGACGGTTTGCGTGCCCTTGGCCACACGGTTCAGCGCGGCATGGTCGCCATCCTGGCCAGACACGGGCGTGCCTTCCATGCCTTGCGCGGTCAGTGCGGCAACAGCGCCACCGGCCGTACCGTCGTTTGACGCGACAACGGCGTCAACCTTGTTATCCTGCGCGGTCAGGATCTGCTCCATGTTGCGCTGTGCGTTGGCGGGCAGCCAGCCATCGGTATAGGCTTCGGCAACGATGGTGATGTCGCCTGCGTCAATCGCGGATTGCAGCACTTCCTGCTGGCCGCCACGCAGGAAATCGGCGTTCGGGTCGGTGGGCGACCCCTTGATCATGACATAGTTGCCCTTTGGCATCGCCTCAAGCACGGCACGCGCCTGCATCCGACCCACTTCGACGTTGTCGAACGTCAGATAGAACGCGCGGGGGTCTTCGATCAGGCGGTCATAGCCGACAACCGGAATGCCTTCGTCAGCGGCGGCGGTGATGGCGGGGCCAATCGCCTGGCTGTCTTGCGCGAGAATGATAAGCGCATCAACGCCTTGCGCGATCAGGCTTTCCACATCGGAAAGCTGCTTGGCCGACGATGACTGCGCATCGGCGCTGACGTATTTCGCACCGGCAGCATCCAGCGCGGATTTAATGGCGGCTTCGTCGGTTTTCCAACGCTCTTCCTGGAAATTCGACCAGCTGACGCCGACAGTGATATCTTGTGCGATCGCGGCTTGAGTAAGTCCGGCAGTGGCGACGGCCGCTGCCATAACAAGTTTACGCATTTCTTTCCTCCCAGATGAAATGATTCCGGTATCATCCGACGGTACCGGTTTGCTTCGTTCCCTGAGGTTGCGCAATTTAATTCAGTTGTCAAAATAAATTTTGGAAGGCTGGACAAAGAATTTGACAGCCTTTGGTAAAACAAGGCTTATTCCGAAGGGGAGAAGTGGTTGGATCAGCATAGAGCCGCTGTTGTGAGGATATAAAATTTGGCGAGCGAACTAATTAGACACGCCTTGTTGGACAGAGCCTTGGAGCAGCAGTCGGGATGCGGCCCGCGTCTTGGTGTGGCGCAGGATGACACGCGCCCCTTGCGACAGCAGGTGTTTGAACAGGTGCGGGCGGCAGGCCAGATGCCGCGAATGGACGTGGCGCGTGCGCTTGATATCAGCCCCGGCTCTGTGACCACGATAACCTCTGATCTGATCGCCCGTGGCTTGCTGCAAGAGGTCGAGGATAGCCAGCGCGGCCCAAGCCGGGGTCGCCCGCCGATTGCCCTGCGTGTCGCCCCCGAAAGCCGGTTTGTGATCGGCATCAAACTGTCAGACGAACGCCACACTGCCGTTTTGCTGGATCTTGCCGGTACGGTGATCGCCGAGGCGCAGCTTTACAGTGCCGCGCTGCGCCAAACCACGGCCGACATTCTGGCAGAGGTTTCGACCCTGACCAAAGCGCTTTTGCACAAATCCGGCCATGCGCAGACGGATATCAGTGCCATTGGCATCGGTCTACCCGGGATCGTGGACGCGTCATCCGGCGTCGTTAAATGGTCGCCCGTCATGACCGATACAGAAATCCCCCTGCGTGATCTTCTGGCGGAAACGCTGGATCTGCCTGTTGCCATCGACAATGACACCAACCTGCTGACCCTGGCGGAGCTTTGGTTCGGTGCCGGGCGCGGTATTGCCAATTTTGCCGTTGTCACGATTGAACGCGGGATGGGCATGGGGCTGGTGTTGAACAATCGTCTGTTTCGGGGCGCATTGGGTCCGGGCATGGAACTGGGGCACACCAAGGTGCAGCTTGACGGTGCGCTCTGCCGATGTGGCCAGCGCGGCTGTCTTGAGGCGTATGTCGCCGATTACGCGCTGGTCCGCGAGGCTGGCACCGCGCTTGGGCTGGATCCGGGCATCGACAGCTCTGCCGCGACCATGATCGAGACGCTGTATGACGAGGCCAACGATGGCAACGAGGCGGCGTTGGCCATATTCCGGCGGGCGGGACGATTTCTAAGTGTGGGTCTTGCCAATATCGTGCAGCTTTTCGACCCTGAACGGATTATCCTCAGCGGTGAAAGGATGCGGTATGATTACCTTTATGCCGATGACATGTTGGCCGAGATGAACAGCATGATTTTGCCTGCGGGCCGCACGCCCACGCCGGTGGATATAAACGCATGGGGCGGGTCCGTCTGGGCCAAGGGCGCGGCGGCGCTGGCCTTGTCCGATGTCACCGATGCCTTGCTGGGCGAGGGGGCATTGTGATGCTGCGGTTGGCCTGTGTCTGCACAGTAATCGCCGGTTGCGCGTGCGCCGATCCGGTGTTTCAGGATGTCACCTCGGCGCTGCCCGATCATCAATATACAGGCGGTTGGGAGCATTTCGTCGGCGGCGGTGTGTCGGTCTTTGACTGCTCTGACGATGGGCGGCCCGATCTGGTGGCCGCCGGGGGCACCACGCCTATGATCTTGCTGAAAAACGTCTCTAATGCGGGAAATATCGCGTTTGATCCTGTGCCGCTTGGGGGCGAGATGACGGGTGTCACCGGTGCCTATCCCGTGGATATTGACGGCGATGGATATCTGGATCTGTATGTAATGCGGGTCGGGCCGGACCGGGTGTTGCGCGGCGGGGCTGCGTGCAGCTTTACCGACGTAACAGATGAATGGCAAATTCCGCAGACCGACCAATGGACGACAGCGTTTACCGCATGGTGGGAAAGTGGCGCGGCGTTCCCGACCCTTGCCGTGGGGCACTATGTGGACCGCGCAAACCCCGACGGCCCTTTTGGCACCTGCGATACGCAGACCATTCTGAATCCCGCCAGCACCAACAAGCCCAGCTATACGCCAGAGATCCTGTCTCCCGGCTTTTGTACTCTGTCGATGCTGGCGGCCGAAGACGCGCGTGGCCGGAAATCGCTGCGGATATCGAACGACAGACACTATTATGTTTCAGGCGGGTTCGAACAGATGTGGGACATTGCCGACCGCCGCTTTCTGACGCCCGATGATGGCTGGCAAACCGTTTCGCTTTGGGGGATGGGCATCGCCAGCCACGACCTGAATGGCGACGGAAGGGACGAACTGATGCTGACCTCGATGGGGGACCAGTTGATGCAGATCGCCAAGGCCGACGGCACGTATGTCGCCGCGCCCTTTGACATCGGCACCTATGCACATAGACCCTATATCAAGGGCGATGGTCGCCCCTCCACCGGATGGCACGCCACGTTTGCGGATGTGAACAACGATGGCCGCGCTGATCTGTTCATCGCGAAGGGCAACGTGGATCAGATGCCCGGCATGGCGATGCGTGACCCGAACAACCTGTTGATCCAAGGCATGGATGGCCGCTTTGTCGAGGCGGGGCAGACTGCGGGTGTCGCCGATACCGCAAGATCCCGAGGTGCCGCGCTGGCGGATTTTGACGGCGATGGGTTGCTTGATCTGGTCGTCGTGAACCGCCGCGCCCAGATGCGTCTTTACCGCAATACCACGCCCGATGCTGGCCACTCTTTCCGCGTGCAGGTTGAAGGTGCAGGGGGCAACCGCTTTGCCATTGGGGCGCGGGTCACGGTGACAGCAGACGCACGGACCCAAAGCCAACAGATCACCATCGGGGGCGGGCATGCGGGGGCCGTGCTGGCGCCGCTTCATTTTGGCGTGGGTGCCGCATTCGTTGCCATGGTGCAGGTGCGCTGGCCCGATGGATCCGAAATCCGCGCCTGTTGAAGTGACAGTGGGCCAGACAATCACCATCAGGCAACCGCGCTAGTCACCAGCCTGGTTTGCGGTCACGCCGCCCACAGCCAGCCCGCTGGGCACAGAGGCGGGGATACCCAGCCTGCCCGACAGCGCGGTTTTGTCGTCTAATGTGCGTAGAAAAGACACTAAAGCGGCAATTTCCGTGGCATCCAGCCCGACGGGCGGACGGGTCATGGCGGTTTTCAGGATCTGTTCGCGGGCCGCCGGATCATCCATCTCGCGCCAGTCGTCGACAGCGAGCGGTGGCAGGCGCACGCCGCGCCGGTCGCCTGATTCCTTGGCAAACCGTGCGCTTGCATGGCTTGGGTCCAGATGATCGCGCAAGAACCGTTCGATACTGGTGTGGGCGCCCGCATGGCCATAAGGCGCTGTCTGCATCACATTGCGCAGCGAAGGGGTGCGGAACGCGAAATTGTCCGCAGGGTCACCGGTCACGGCCATCCGGCCAACGTCATGGGCGTGGTTTTCAAACGCGGCCGCCTTGCCCGGACCAAGCTGGGGTTCGCCCATCGCATGAAACTGGTGATCGGTCTGAAACGGGCCCGCGTGGCACCCGCTACAGCCCGCTGAACCATAAAAAAGCGTCATGCCCTGTTCCGCGCCCGGGGGCAGTGCCACCCCCGGATCTTGCAGGTAGGCATCAAACGTTGAGGTATCAGAGCGCCATTCAAAGGCCATGAATGCGGCAATCGCGTTCGATATGTCGCTAAAGGCGATGTCGTCGGGTACGTTGACGTGGTCATAGACCGCTTGAAACCGCGTTGCATATTCCGGCAAGGCCGCGACCCGGCGCGACAGAATATCCCATGCCCCACCTTGCCCGGTAATCAGACCCTGACGCACGGCTTTTGCAACTGGATTTTCGGCACCCTGGCCTGCCATTTCGTCAGGGCTAAGCACCGGAAACATGGTTTGCGCCGAAAGCAGGCTGGCGAAACCTGTCAGCATGTCATCGTCCAGCGGCGTGCGGAAACCTGACGCGGTTTCGGGATCTACCTCGATCCGGCCGTCGTGGAACAGGGCGGTAAATTCAGATGCGCCTAGATTGAAAAGCGCCGGAGAATTGCGCGGAATACGGTGCTGTGGCATGTTGTCGGGGTTGCCCCGGCGTTCCAGCCCCAGTCCCACGCCGCCTTCGCCCAATCCCAGCGATACCCCGTCGGTGGTCGCAAAGTCGGGATGGTGGCAGGTGGCGCAGGCAATGTTGCGGTTGCCTGACAGGATCGGATCATAAAACAATAGCTGACCAAGCTGCGCCTCGTCCATATCGACCGGCTCAAAGGCGGACGCCGCGACGGGTTGGGGCAAAGGGCCCGCAAGCGCCGGAACGGTGCCTAGCGCGAAAATCAGAGAGGAGAATCCAACAAGCTTCATCTCCCTATAGTTGCGCAGAAAAATCTCTGTGGCAAGTCCGCTAGGCCCAATCATGCAAGGCCCGTGACACCCGTTCAAGCCCGTCGTGCAGGTTGACCGCCGCCCCGCCTCCCACGCCAAGACGGATGTGGTTGGGTTGATCATAGGCGCTGCCGGGCAGCAGAAAGGTGCGGTAGGGGTCGGCAAGCAGCCGTCGCGCGAAATCATCACTGTCAATTCCCCGAGGCAGCCGGGCAAGCCCGATCAGCCCGGCGCGTGGCGGCACCCACGTAAGCCCCGGCTGCGCGTCTACCCACGCATTCATCTGCGCCAGGTTTTCACGTGCCGCACCACGGGCCTTTGCCATCTCGGATGCGTATCGCGCGGGCCGCAGGGCGATTTCGGCAATCACCTCTCCCATGATGTTCATGATCTCTGACGCGTTCTCGCGCAGGATCACGGCATCCATGATCATGTCGGGGTCCTGGCAGATCATCCAGCCTGTGCGCAGCCCCTGAAGGCCCAATGCCTTTGAAACAGAGCCTGTCGTGATGCCTTTTTCGTAAAGGCCTGCGACAGAGGGCGCGCGCGGACCATCCCATTCAAGCCCTGCATAGACCTCGTCTATCAGCAGCCATGCGCCGACACGGTCTGCGATTTCGACCAGCCGCGCGATTTCATCGGCGCTCAGCAGATCGCCGGTCGGATTGTTGGGGTTGGTCAGAAAGATCATTTTGGTCCGGTCACTGACGGCTTCGGCCAGCCTGTCGATCGGGAAATGCCAGCCGTCCGTTTCCTGCCGGTCGATGCAGGTGATCTTTGCGCCGATGGCGTTTGCCAGCACCCTGGCCTGTG
Source organism: uncultured Alphaproteobacteria bacterium (assembly GCA_963728645.1). Lineage (GTDB taxonomy): Bacteria > Pseudomonadota > Alphaproteobacteria > Rhodobacterales > Rhodobacteraceae > Sulfitobacter. Next base: position 78,724 of record CAVSLU010000008.1, read on the forward strand.
GCCAGCCGGGCGTTTCGATGATGATCTCGTCTTGGGGTTGCAAAAGTTGCATGATCGCAAGGTAATTCGCTTCGGCAGCACCGGCGGTGATCAACACGTCGCCAATTGCGCAGACGCCCGTTAGACCCGCTTGCGCCAACACATGTGCGCGCAGTTCGGGCAGGCCCCGAAAATCGCGATTGTTCCAGTCCAGTGACTGTTCCGGGTCCAGATCCTCAAGAAAATCCCCCAGTTTGGGCGCGCCCGACAGCGAAAATCCGACGATGGCTTCGGGGGCGGCATCGGTGGTTTCCAACAGGTATTGAAACAGGGTGTGGATCTTGACTTTCATGGTGGGCCTCTGGCTAACATGCCCTCGGAAAGGGGCAGTTATATGAATATGCAAGTTTCTTTGAAAGGCAAACCGGTCCGTTTGGCCGTTCTGGACTATGGGCTGTTTCGGGTCCACTCTGGCCCGCGTGATGTGGGGATTTGCGGCTATGTCATTCAGACAGATGCGGGCGAAACCATTCTGATAGACACTGGTTTTCCCCAGAAATACGCCGAAGATGCAGCGGCCGCGACGGCCGAGGATGATCTGGGCAGTTTCGGCCAGGTGCTGTCTGTCACGCCCGAAAACATGCCCGGACCGCAGCTTGGAAAGCTGGGTATTTCAAAGGCGGACGTCACGCTGATGATCCAAAGCCATACCCATATCGATCATGTGGGGGATATGGCGGGTTATCCGCAGGCCCCCATTCTGATCGCGGCGGCCGAACGCGCGTTGCCACGGCCGCTTTACTGGTCGGGCAAGCAGGCGATGGAATGGCCCAAGGCCGATTATGCGTTGGTGACCGAGGATTTCAAGCTGGGCGACGGGTTCGAGGTGCTGCTTTGCCCCGGACATGCGCCCGGCCAACTGGCCTTTATGGTCAGACTGCCTGATACCGGCTGGGTCTTGCTGACGTCGGATGCCATCAGCCGCGCGTCCGAGATAGACGAAAAGTTTGCCGGCTCGTGGGATGATGATCAGGCGATCCACCACGGAGACAGGCTGATGGCGATGGCCGCCGACCGCAATGCGACCGTAATTTTCGGCCATAGCCCCGAAGACTGGCCCACCCTGCGCAAGGCACCCGATTGGTTTACCTAGCCATTTTAGCCCTGTCTGAAAAATTTCTTTTTCTGTTTCATTTTCCGCACTAAGGTCTGGCGCAAGGCTGACGGGATCGGCCAAAATCAACAGGGAAGTGACGAAAATGGGCAAAAGAGACGAATGGATCGCCAAATACGCGGATGATCTGAAGAATAAATGTGGCATGACCCCGGATATGGATCTGCTGACAAAGGTCACGATCGGCTGCGGCCCGTCGATTTATAACGCGGACGCTCAGACCGTCGCCAGTTCGCAGGAAAGCGAGCTTGAGCTGGTCAAGACAAACTTTTTGATGAAAAAACTGGGGATGGCCGACAGTCCCGACCTGATGGACGCGATCCACAAGGTGGTGTCGGTCTATGGGCAATCCGAACGCAACAAATACCGCGCTGTCATTTACTACATGCTGACCAAGCATTTCGGCAAGGAAGCTGTATACGGCTAGCGGCCATTGATGAAACGAAAGAAAGGCCTGCATGGTTAAGCGGGCCTTTCTTTTTTGAAACGGCTTTGAAATACTCTTGCGTTGCGTGAAACGGCAGTAGGCGCTATTGCTAATACCACGGTCAGTACGGCCAGAACATATTTCGATACACGTGAGGTGGTCTTTAGGGATTCACGTGGGGTGAGAAAGGGTTCTGGCGGGGTGCTGGAACCCTTTTTTCGTTCTACGGCTGCGTGTTTCCCATTTCACAAATCTGCTGCCATTGCGTTGGCGTGACAGGCTGTACCGACAAGCGCGGGCTTTTCACCAGTGGCATATCGTCGAAACGACCATCTAGCCTTTATATCATCAAGCGTGACCGGGGTTTTGAAAGGTCGAACCGCCTTGATATCCACGCAGTCCCAGCGTTCATCCTTGGTCGAGCTGTCTTGATGGGCCGCAGCGCACACCTCGACTATGCCGACGATCGCCCGCTCTGACTGCGAATGATAAAAGAACCCAAAGTCGCCCACGGCCATCTCGCGCATGAAATTGCGGGCCTGATAGTTGCGCACGCCGTCCCATTCTTCGCCCGCGTCCCCCTTGGCAAGTTGATCTTGCCAGCTCCAAGTCGCTGGTTCGGATTTGAACAGCCAATAGGCCATCAGCCGATCACCTTGTTCCACGCGATCAATTCGACCTTTTCAAACAGATCTGCCCGCGCGTAGGGATCATTGTTCGCCCATTCCTGCGCGGCTGCCTTGTCTGTGACATCAAGAATAACCAAAGACCCGATCATCTGGCCGTCGTCGTCCAGCAGGGGGCCTGCCTGAAAAACGTTGCCAGTGGATTTCAGATAGTCGACATGCGCGGGGCGGTTCTCTTGGCGGATGGCAAGCGCGTCGGGTTTATCATGAGCAATCAGGGCAATCAGCATGTCATTCTTCTTTCAAAGGGCGTGTCAAAAGCGATTTCATCGCGGCTGCTACATCTAATCTATTCTCGACCAGTCCTGCAACGGCTGCCGTAATCGGCAGATCAAGCCCGTCTTTCTGCGCCAACGCATGAACCGCACGGGCTGTCGCGGCACCTTCAACCGTGGTCGCGCTGTCAAAGCTGCGGTTTTCGCCAAGCGCCAGTCCCAGCCGGTAGTTGCGCGATTGCGTCGATGTGCACGTCAATGTCAGATCGCCAAATCCCGACAGCCCGGCAAGCGTATCCGGGTCAGCGTTCAAATGTGCCGCAAGGCGCTGCATTTCGGCAAAGCCGCGTGTCATCAAGGCCGCACGGGCGCTTTCGCCCAACCCCGCGCCCATTGCCGCGCCACAGGCGATGGCCACAACGTTCTTAAGCGCCCCGCCAAGCTCTGCGCCGGCGGTATCCGTGGTGCGATAAAGCCGCAGATTTTGCGTTGTCAGTTCCTGTTGCAGCGTTTCACCAATAGCCGGATCCGCGCAGGCAAGCGTCAGCGCCGTGGGCAGGCCCCGCGCGATATCGGCGGCAAAGCTGGGGCCTGTCAGAATGGCGGCGACGGCGCTGGGCAGCGTGTCGTGAATCACCGCAATCGGGCCTTTGCCCGTGTCCAGTTCAATCCCTTTGCAGCAGGCGACGATCGTCTTATTTTCCAGTAGCGTGGAATGTGCGGTCAGAAAATCGCGCAACTTTTGCATCGGCACCGCCGCCAGCAGAATATCGGCCTTCGTTGCATCCACGATGTTTTCAGTCACGAACAGACTGTCGGGAAAGTGGCAGCCGGGCAGACGCGCGATATTTTCGCGCCGTTCTGCCATGCCGTGCGCGTCGCGGGCCCACAATGCCACGGGTCCGTTCTGCGCCATTGAAATGGCCAGCGCGGTCCCGAATGCGCCGCCTCCCAGAATTGCGATACTCATGCCTTGGCCCCTTTTTTACCACTGCCCAACATTGAAGGTTGCCGAGTGTCCAAGGGCCAGCGCGGCCGTGCAGACAGCGTCAGGTCATCAGGATCACGCAGTTGCCCCTGCTCGGCTGCGGCAAAGGCGATCATCGCCGCATTATCCGTACAAAGGGCAAGAGGGGGCGCAACAAAGGTGGCACCGGCGTCCTCGGCAACAGTCTCTAACCTTGCGCGAATGGCGGTGTTTGCGGCCACACCGCCTGCCACGCAAAGCGTACGCGTTTCAGGATCGCCTGCCAGATAGACCCGCATTGCACGGCTGGTTTTTTCGGCAAGCACATCCACCACAGCCGCCTGAAACCCCGCGGCAAGGTCGGCCTGATCCTGCACCGTCAGCCCGCCTTTTTCGGCAACGATCTTGTCACGTACCCGCAGGACGGCAGTTTTAAGGCCCGAAAAAGACATGTCGCAATCGGGTCGGTCCAGCAGCGGGCGGGGAAAGGCAAACCGTGCGGCATCGCCCGTGCGCGCCGCCTGCTCAATTGCGGGGCCCCCCGGTTGAGCCAATGAAATAAGCCGTGCGACCTTGTCAAACGCTTCGCCGGGGGCGTCATCTATGGTGCCGCCAAGGCGTTCAAACCGGTCCGCCCCGTGCACCAGCAGGAACTGGCAATGGCCGCCGGACACCAGCAACATCAAATAAGGATAGGGCACATCATCGGTCAGCCTTGGGGTCAGGGCGTGGCCCGCCAGATGGTTGACCCCGAACAGTCGCTTGCCCGTCGCCGCCGAAAGCCCCTTGGCGCACATCACGGCTGACAGCACCCCCCCGATCAGCCCTGGCCCGGCAGTCACAGCGATTGTATCGATTTTGGCCAGCGTTAGACCCGCTTTTTGCAAGGCCTGCTCGACACAAAGATCCAACTTTTCGGCATGTGCGCGTGCCGCGATTTCAGGCACGACACCGCCAAAAGCCGCATGCAGATCAGTTTGCCCCACAACGACCGACGACAGGATCTGCGCCCGTTCCCCCGGCACATAGCGCACGATCGCGGCGGCCGTGTCGTCGCAGCTGCTTTCCAATCCCAGAACTATCATTGTTGTATCCGTTGCAAGGGTGACCCTTGCCAAGTAACACCTTGGGGCAAGTGGAACAATCCTTGGGCGGTGCTGCCAGATGACCAAGCCTGTGCTGATCCTGTCGCGCCCCGAACCGGGTGCACACGCCTTTCTTGAGCTGCTGCCGCGCCACGTGGTCGACAAGGTAGATGTCGTGATCAGCCCCTTGATGCAGATCACGGGCACAGGCGCACCGGTACATCTGGACGGCATCGCAGGCGTGATCTTTTCTTCGGGCAACGGCGTGACGTATGGCCCGCCAGGCGACGGACGGCCAGCCTATTGCGTGGGCGACAAGACCACGGAACGGGCGCGATCCAAAGGCTGGCATGCGCAAAAAGCTGGCGCAAACGCCGATCAGCTGGTGGCGGCGCTGCAAGCGCAACGGCCAATGGCACCTCTTTTGCATCTCTGCGGGGTTCATCAGCGCGGGGATATTGCCGCACGGCTGTCCGGCGCGGGGATCATGACGGACGCGGTGTTGGTCTATGATCAGTCGCTCTTGCCGCTAGATCCCGTGGCCAAAGCCGCGTTGAGCGGTAGCGCCCCCTGCATTGTGCCACTTTTTTCACCACGCACAGCGGCGCAGTTCGCCAAGGAATGCCCCGTCAGCGCCCATGTGGTGGTCGTGGCGTTAAGCGGGGCCGTGGCGGCGGCGTGGGGCGACGGGCCTGTCGAACACCTGCTGATTGCAGACGAACCAACGGCGCGTTCCATGTGTTTTGCTGTTGAAACTGCGGTCAATCGGGACAGGTAAGCTTGAAGAGCATCCCATATGCCGTCTAAGATTGCTAAAATATCTGGCGACTTGTCAGAATCGGAAAGGTTTTAAGCGTGGCGAAAGCGAAAACTCCAGGCGCGGGCGGCGACAAGCCGACGCAGACTTCGACATCGCGGGCGTCATCGGCGGCGTCCAGATCCAAGGGGCCAGAATCGAAGGGGCCAGCATCAAAGGGGCCAGACGAAATTTCGGGCAAACCTTCAGACACAACGCCAGCAAACCCGAAGACCGACAAGACAACGGCGGCTTCCACCGAAACGGATACGTCTGCCAAGGCCGCACCGACATCATCCGCGGCTGCGAAAGCGCCCGACGATGTAAAAACCTCTGTTGCGCCGGATGCCAAAAAAGACGTGTCTGCCCCGTCTGGGCCCCCAAAGCCCGACAGCGCAAAGCCCGACAGCGAAGCGAAGTCGAAACCCGCCGTCACCGCCGAGACCAAAGCCAAGGTCGAGAAAGACGATGCCGGGTCAGCCACCGCCAAGGATACCGATACAAAAACCGACGCAGTGCGAAATACCCCGACCGACACGCCAAATGCGCGCAAGTCTGACCCCGCGCCTGCCACCTCGGCCCCTGACAAAACACCGGTTCCCGAACCCGAAAAGCGGCGCAGCGTGTTTTTCCCCATGCTTCTGGGCGGCGTTGTTGCCGGCGGTATCGGCTATGTCGCTGCCGAGCTTGACCTTTTTGGCATGCGATCCAGCCCCGAGGTGGAACAAACGCTGGCCAGCGATCTGGCCGCGCAAGACGCCCGGATCACCGAGTTGGAACAGATCGCCCTTGCGCCTGACACGTCTGAACCTGTCTTCGACCCCGCTGCGTCAGAGGCGGCGATCAACGATATCAAGGCAAGCGTCGCTGATCTGAGTGCGCGTCTTGACGAGATCGCCAATCGGCCAGCGCCCGCCCCGGGCGAGGCCCCCCAGATCGATACGTCAGCGTTCGAGGCTGAGCTTGCCACGCTGAAGTCCTCGGTCGAAGCGCAGCGCAACGAGATCGAACAGCTGCTGGCGACGGCGCAAAGTGTGGAAGAAGCAACGGCGCAAGCGGCAAAAACGGCGACGGCCCAAACCATTCTGGCGCGGATTGTATCGGCGATTGACACCGGCCAGCCCTTTGCAACTGACCTGTCGGATTTGCAGGCGAACGGGGTTCAGGATATTCCCCAAGCCCTGTCTGATGCCGCCGAAACCGGCGTGGCCACAAGTGCCAGCCTGCAAGACCGTTTTCCTGACGCTGCGCGGGCCGCTCTTGCACAGGCCCCCGCCCCCGACGGCGGTGGTATCGGCAGTTTTCTGAAGCGCCAGCTTGGGGCGCGATCCGTTGCCCCCCGCGAGGGTGACGATCCCGATGCGATCCTGTCGCGGGCCGAGGCCGCCGTGCTGGATGGCCGTCTTGACGATGCGCTGACGGAAATCGACGCGCTGCCCGACGCCGCAAAGGCACCCATGTCAGACTGGATCGCCGATGCACGGGCACGCCAGTCTGCACAAGAGGCCCTGGCGACCCTGACACAACGCCTGACGGCAGATTAAGGAATAAATTATGCTGTGGTCCCTGATTAAGATCGTTGTGTTCGTTGCGGTTATCGCCGCCCTTGCCTGGGGTGCCGGTTTCCTGCTGGAAAGCACGGGCGGTATGCAGGTCACTGTCATGGGGACGGAGTTTAATCTGGGCCCCCTGCAATCGGTGATTGCGGTCGTGCTATTGGTGGTTGCGGTCTGGATCCTGATCAAGATCGTGGCGTTGCTGGTCGCCGTTCTGCATTTCCTGAATGGGGATGAAACGGCTCTGTCGCGCTATTTTGACCGCAACCGCGAGAAAAAGGGCTTTGAGGCTTTGTCAGAGGGGCTGATGGCGCTGGCAAGCGGTGAAGGACGGCTTGCGCTGTCGAAGGCTGCGAAGGCAGACAAGTATCTTGAGCGACCCGAACTGACCAATCTGTTGATCGCGCAGGCCGCCGAGATGGCGGGCGACCGTCGCAAGGCAGAAGAAACCTATCGCAAGCTTGTTGCGAATGAATCCACCCGTTTTGTCGGGGTGCGCGGCATCATGAAACAAAAATTGGCGGAAGGGGATACCGACACGGCGTTGGAATTGGCCAAGAAGGCCTTCGCGCTCAAGCCCAAACACGCGGAAACCGGTGATATCCTGCTTCAGCTTCAGGCGGAAAAGGAAGACTGGGCCGGCGCACGCCAGACGTTGAACACCAAGCTCAAAAACGGCCAGTTGCCCCGCGATGTGCACAAGCGCCGCGATGCCGTGTTGGCCCTCTCCGAAGCGAAGGACGTCATTTCGGACAACAACTCTATCGAAGCGCGCGAGGCCGCGATCGAGGCGAACCGCATGTCACCGGATCTGATCCCTGCGGCGGTCATGGCAGCGCACGGCTATATCGAAAAGGGCAAACCGAAATATGCGGCGCGTTTGCTGAAAAAAGCATGGGAAGTTCAGCCGCATCCCGATCTTGCAGCCGCCTTTGCCGCGATCCAACCCGAGGAAACACCGAAAGAGCGGCTCAAGCGGTTCATGGCGCTGACGCGCGTGCAGCCAAACCACCCCGAAACCAAAATGCTGTTGGCCGAGCTGAACATCGCCAACGAAGATTTCCCGCAAGCGCGTCGGTCTTTGGGCGATCTGGTTGAAACTGACCCCACTGCGCGCTCTGTCACGTTGATGGCGGCGATTGAACGGGGCGAGGGCGCGTCTGACACCGTCGTCAAGGGCTGGCTTGCGCGTGCGCTGACCGTCTCTCGTGGGCCACAGTGGATTTGCGAGAATTGCCAGCATATCCACACCAACTGGAAACCGATTTGCGAGAACTGCCACAGCTTTGACACGCTGGCCTGGAAAACGCCGCCCATGTCCGAAGTGGCGATGCCCGGAGGCGTCCAGATGCTGCCGCTTATCGTTGGCGCGATGACGGATAATTCGGGTGCCGATGCACCGCCACCCGTCGCCACCCGCGCCGACATCGAAGACGCAGAGCTGGTTGCCGATCCGGCGGACGATGGCAAGACGCCCAAAGATGCGGAGACCACGACGGCGAAATAGCGGCTTTTAGGTCGCGTTGTCGAAAGGCCAGTGCGGGTGTCGGGCACCCTTGTGCTGGCCTTTTGGTTTGGCGGGCCGTGAACAAATGTTTCACGCTGTTCAGGTTCGGGTATTCAGCACATATGTAATGTATCGTCGCTTTCAGGACGTTTGACATGACACAGCATCAAATCATTACTCTTCCCGTCACCGGAATGACCTGCGGCGGATGCGCAAGCCGCGTGGACAAGGCGTTGCGGGCAGTGCCCGGTGTCACGGATCTGTCCGTGAACCTTGCCGCTGAAACCGCGCAGATGCAGCTTGAGACGCCCTTGGTCGCGGGGGATGTGATCGCGGCGCTGAACACTGCGGGTTATCCCGCGCAAACCGAAACCACACAGCTTCAGATCAGCGGAATGACCTGCGCAGGATGTGCGGGCCGCGTGGATCGCGCCCTTCGTGCCGTGCCGGGCGTGACGCAGGTAAATGTGAACCTCGCGGATGATACGGCCGCGGTCACCCACGTGTCAGGGGCCGTTACCGTCGATATGTTGACACGCGCCGCCACTGATGTGGGGTATCCCGCGACGGCAGCCACCAGGACCAACCGTCAGGATCACGCCGCCCTCAAGCGCGAGGAAGCCGACGAGATCGGTCGCGCGTTTTTCATGGCCACGGCGCTGGCGTTGCCCGTCGTGCTGCTTGCGATGGGTGCGCATATGATCCCGGGCGTTCACGCGCTGATCGGGGATACCATTGGCCATCGCGGCAGTTGGCTGATCCAGTTCGCGCTGACCACGGTTCTTATTCTGGGGGCCGGTCGAAGGTTTTATGTCAAGGGGATACCCGCGTTGCTGCGCGGTGCACCCGACATGAACAGCCTTGTCGCGTTGGGGACCGGTGCCGCGTTCCTTTATTCGACAGTCGCGCTTTTCATGCCGCAGCTTTTGCCCGCCACCGCCCGAGAGGTCTATTTCGAGGCCGCCGCCGCCATCATCGCGCTGATCCTGCTGGGCCGCTGGCTTGAGGCGCGGGCGAAGGGACGCACAGGTGCTGCGATCCAGAAGCTGATAGGCTTGCAGCCCCGCACCGCGCGGATCAGGCGTGGTGACGATTGGGCCGAGGTAGAGATTGCCACGCTGGCTGTGGGTGACGAAATCCTGATCCGTCCGGGCGAACGTCTGCCAACCGATGCGGTGATCATGAGCGGCGACAGTCGCGTTGACGAAAGCATGATCACCGGCGAACCGATGCCGGTACGCAAGACCGAAGGCGACCCCGTGACCGGCGGCACTGTCAACGGCGATGGCAGTCTGACCTGTCGCGTGTCTTCGGTTGGCGATGATACGACGCTGGCGCAGATTATCCGCATGGTGCAGCAGGCCCAAGGCGTTCGGCTGCCCATACAGGGGCTGGTGGACCGGGTGACGCTGTGGTTCGTACCGGCCGTTCTGGGGATGGCACTGCTGACCGTGATCGTCTGGGCGATCTTTGGACCGGCCCCTGTGCTGTCGCATGCGCTGGTCGCCGGGGTGTCGGTTTTGATCATCGCGTGTCCGTGCGCGATGGGTCTGGCCACGCCGACCTCGATCATGGTGGGCACCGGGCGTGCCGCTGAGATGGGGGTACTGTTTCGCAAGGGTGACGCGCTTCAGGCGCTTTCGGGTGTGGACATTGTCGCGCTCGACAAGACCGGCACACTGACAATGGGACGGCCCGCGCTGACTGCGTTGATCCCTGCGGAGGGCGTCGACCGCGACACGCTTTTGGCCCGGATCGCTGCGGTAGAGACACTGTCAGAACATCCCATAGCCCGCGCCATTGTGGCCGCGGCACAAGGCATGAAGCTGCCAGAGGCACAGGATTTTCAGGCGATCAACGGGCAGGGCGTCATGGCCATGGTCAATGGTCAGGATATCCGCATCGGCAACGCGCAGTTGATGCAGGATGCGCAGATAGATACCGCTGGTTTCGCCACCGCGTTCGACAGCCATGCGGCACAGGGGGCGACGGTGTTTTTCGTCTCTGTTGCGGGGGAACTGGCGGGTCTGGTCGCGATTTCAGACCCGATCAAGGAAGACAGCAAGGCTGCGATCACTGCGTTGCAGGCCCGTGGCATTCAGGTGGCGATGATCACCGGAGACGCGGAACAAACCGCGCAAAGCGTTGCAGCAACGCTTGGCATCGATCACGTGGTGGCGGGTGTCTTGCCGGGTGGCAAGGTGGCCGCATTGGACAAGCTGCGGGGCAGCGGCAAGCGGATCGCGTTCGTCGGTGATGGCATCAATGATGCGCCCGCGCTGGCCCATGCGGATGTGGGAATCGCCATTGGCACCGGTACGGATGTGGCGATTGAATCGGCAGACGTTGTGCTGATGTCGGGCAGCCTGATGGGCGTCAACAGCGCCATCGCGGTGTCCCACGAGACGCTTGGCAATATACGGCAGAACCTGTTCTGGGCTTTTGGGTATAATGTGGCACTGATCCCTGTTGCTGCGGGGGTGCTGTACCCGCTGTTCGGGATTTTGCTGTCACCCATTCTGGCCGCGTCGGCGATGGCGTTCTCTTCGGTGTTCGTCCTGACAAACGCGCTGCGGCTGCGGCGGATAAACGTGAAGGCCTGACGCTTGGTGGGTGACGCGGGCAAAAATGGCGGCTATCCATAGGCGCAAACGCGACCACAAAGGACCAGCCCATGTCATCCGACGCCTATGTTTTTGAACCCCCAAAGCAAGCCAGCCTGGCCGTCAAAGGCACGGATGCGCGGTTTCCAATCCGCCGCATCTTTTGTGTGGGCCGCAATTATGAGGCCCACGCGATTGAAATGGGCAACGATCCCACCCGCGAGCCGCCCTTCTTCTTTACCAAGCCCGCAGATGCCGCGCTGGATACGCCCTGCACGATCCCCTATCCCCCAATGACAGATAACCTGCATCACGAGATCGAGCTGGTGATCGCCATCGGCAAGGGTGGCGCCAATATCGCAGAGGCCGATGTGATGGATCACGTCTGGGGTGCCTCTGTGGGCATCGACCTGACCCGCCGTGATTTGCAGAACGAGGCCAAGAAGGCAGGCCGTCCCTGGGACTGGAGCAAGGCGTTTGACAATTCTGCCCCCATTGCGCCGATTGTGCCGATTGCCGACGTGCCGTCGGTTGAAAAGGCGCGGATATGGCTGGCTGTAAACGATGAGATCCGGCAAGATGCCGACCTGGCCGATCTGATCTGGTCGGTGCGCGAACATGTATCGTTCCTGTCGCAGGCAATGACCCTGGCCCCCGGTGACATCATCATGACCGGCACGCCAGCAGGTGTCGGGGCCATTGTCGCGGGCGACGTGGTGACCGGCGGCGTTGATGGGATCGGCGATCTAGAGGTGACAGTAGGACCGCGTGCATGACGGGTTTCGCCCTTCATAACTATTTCCGGTCCTCGACATCTGTCAGGGTCCGCGCGGCACTCAACCTCAAGGGGGTCCCGTTCGACTATGTCCCGCTGTCCCTGCTGAAGGGCGATCAGGCCAGTGCCGGGCATCTGGCGCTGAACCCATCGGGACTTGTCCCCACATTGGTCACGCCACAAGGGGCATTGCCGCAATCGCTGGCCATCATCGAATGGCTGGACGAGGTGTACCCCGACCCCGCCCTGCTGCCGTCTGACCCGTGGGCGCGCGCGCGGGTGCGCAGCCTTGCCCATATTGTCGCGCTCGACATTCACCCGGTGAACAACTTGCGCATCCTCAAGCATCTTGAAGCTGAATTTGGCGCAGATCCCGAAAGCAAGGCGGCCTGGTTCCGCAAATGGGCCAGCCAAGGGCTTGCTGCGTTCGAACATCGCCTCGCGTCAGAGCCTGAAACAGGGGCATTCTGCCACGGCGATACCGTGGGGTTAGCTGATCTTTGCCTATATGCCCAAGTCCTGAACAACAGCCGCTTCAACGTGGACATGACCCCTTACCCCACAATTCAAAGGGTTCATTCAAATTGTCTGGAAATTCCTGCGTTGATTGATGCAATGCCCGCCAATCAACCGGATGTGATGTGAATTTCCTTTTTGGCAGATGCTGTTGACTCGACGCAAAGGGCGCTATCTTAATCCAAAGTACCTAAACGGGAGAAGACTAATGAAATTTATCTACGGTGCACTTCTAGCGACCGCCTTTGCCGTTCCGGCTTTCGCCGAAAGCCACAGCATGGGTGACGCCGCCAAAGGCGAAAAAGAGTTCGGCAAATGCAAGGCCTGCCACTCGATCGTTGATGATGCTGGCGAGATGATCCAGCGCGGTGGCAAAATCGGCCCCAACCTTTACAACGTCATCGGTCGTCAGGCGGGTTCGCTGGAAGATTTCAAATACGGTGACAGCATCGTTGCCGCCGGTGAAGCAGGTCTGGTTTGGGATCAGGCGGCCATTGCCGAGTATTTGAAAGACCCGACCGATTTCCTGCGCTCGACGCTGGATGACAAAAAGGCGCGGTCAAACATGGCGTTCAAGCTGCGCAAGGGTGGCGAAGATGTCGCCGCGTATCTGGCAAGCGTGTCGCCTGACGCTGAAAACATGGATGAAGCACCCAAGACCGAGTAAAGCTGCATTTCATCCGAACGACAAAGGCCCGCCCGTCGCATGACAGGGCGGGTTTTTTCTATTCCGCGCTTGGGAAGGGTCAAAACTTGCGCGCCCGCCTCCGGGCTTGTGCCGCCTGTTCGGGCAGGCCGGATTTTTCATATACCTCACCCAGCAAGATGTTCAGCGGAACCCCGTCCGGATCATAGGTGCGCCGCATTTCAAGCACCTGCTGGGCGGCGGACGCGCGGCCATCGTGCACCAGCGCATCAAGATGGATCTGTTCAAAAAGATCGCGCTGCGCGTGGCTGCCACCGCATTCCGCCATGCGGGGCAGGGCGCGCCCAAGCTGTGTGATGGCCACGGACCAATCACCCCGCGTATGCGCAAGGATCCCGTGCGCGGCGGGCAGGGCGACCTCTGACCAGGCGGTGTGGTCATAGCGCGCGGTGTCGGCCGCGCGGTCCTCTATGGCTTGCATCAGCGCGGCGGCTTCGGGTTTGTCGGTGCGGCCCAACGCGTAAAGATATTGCAAGGTCAGGAACGCATTCACCGTATCGCCACCCCGCAAGGCAATGTGATCTGCCACGTCGGCCCAGCGATTGCCGACATCGATGCCTGCAAACTCCATCCGTGCGAGCAGGGAAACGGCCCCGACCTGATCCTGTGAATAGTCTTTGGCGAGCCCCCATATGTGTGTGTCAAAGGCGCGGCGCACGTCTTCGTGCCGCCCCTGGCTGAGGTAAAACAGCGCCAGATGCCACCAGTTGTGGCTGCGCATAAAGGAATTAAGCGGTTGCCACGTACCCGAGACGCTTTCAAGAAACTTTACCCCTTCGGCGACGCGCCCTTGGGTCAGCATCACGTGGGCCAGCGCATGGTGCGCCCAGGGTTCATCGTGGCGCAGCGCCATCGCCTGTCGCGCGGCAGCTTCGGCGTCCTCCAGCAGGTGGCACTGCTCATAGCCAAACGCGATCATGCCGTGGACATAGGGAATATCCGCCGCGTCCGGCAACGCCTTGAGCGCCATGCGCAGCATCCCCGCCGCATCGCCTGTGTTGAACAGATGATATTGCGCCAGCTTCAACATCACCACATCACGCGGATGTTCGGTGGTGATCGCATCACAACCGGAAAGCATCGCGGGGATATTCCCCTCGACCCAGTGGCCGATCGTTTCAACCACCTGCGCCTCGCGTTTGGTGCCGGCACGGGCGGCGCGGGCGCGGGCCAGATAGGGCGCGGCCTTGGAAGGGGCGACGGGGGCCTCAAGAAACATCCACAGCATTGCAGCATAGGCGTTGGCCAGTGCGCAATCCGGGTCGGACTCTGCGGCGGGGATGATATTGGGTGCTTTCACCTCGTAGGCGACGAAGCCGTGGATGAAATCGTTGATCCCCCGAAGGGTATCGGGGCGATCAACTGTGACCGGCAGTCCGTAAAGATCGGTTGTCATAAAACACCTTTGATCGGGTTTTGCTGCGCGAAGGCCTTGAGATGGTCCGCTACCACCTGTGGCGCGTCCCAGTGGAGCGAATGGCCCGCGTTAGAGATGATATGCTTCCGGACCCCCCGAAGCGCAGCCTGCGCCTGAACCAACGGGACAAGCATGTCATCTTCAGCCAAAAGGGCCTGTGTCGGGACGGGCAATTCGGACGGCAGCGGCGTCGGCAGATACGCCTCCAGGGCGTCAAGTTGACGGGCCATGCCGATGACTGTCTGTTTGTGGGCATAGGCAAGCGCCGCAGCCGTGGCATCCTCTACCGCGCCGGGCATTTCATAGACGGAAGGGGCAAAGAGCCACGGAAAAAACGCGTGCAGCCATGTTTCGGGAGGAGCGTCGCTTTGGCGTATGGCCAGCAATGCCCTGAACAGCGCCAGATTGCGCGCCAGCCGAAGCGGGGCCGTCGCCGCAAGGGTCAGGCTGGCGATTTTTTGCGGGGCCATTTGCATAAGTTTCATCGCTATCATCCCGCCCATTGAATGCGCGATGATATGGGCGGCGGGGATTTCAAGATGTTCCAGAAGCGCGGCGCAATCCTGGGCATAAAGGGCAATCGACACGGGCGCGTCTGCCGGAATGGTGCGCCCCGTTGTGCGATTATCGGGTCTGATCAGCGTAAAATGGGGGGACAACAGTGGCACAAGCGGTGCCCAGCTTGCGCTGTCGCTTACCATTCCCGCAATCATCAGCAGGGGTGGCCCGCTGCCGTCAACTTCGAAATGAAGGGTGACATCCGGAAGCGTCAGATCAGGCATTCAGCTCGCTCCAGCAGGGTAACAGATCATTTGGCGCAGGGGTGGCGTGATAGATCGCACGGGCAATCGCACGCGCAAGGCACAGCGACGCGGCATGGCCGATCACCGCAAGGGCGCTGTCATCGACGGTGTGCGCACCGGTGCTGAGCGCGAAGACCAGGTCTCCGTCGTGGGGCGTGTGCGCGGGCACGGTCGCCCGCCCGATCCCGTCATGGGCCGCGACGGCCATCCTGTGGCATTGCGCCTTTGTAAGGGTCGCATCTGTGGCGACGATCGCAATCGTCGTGTTCTCTCGGGGGGACATGGCGGCGGTCTTGCGGCTGTCGAGTGTCATCCCCAGCCCACTGCTTTGATCGGGTCCAAGCCCGCCGAATTCGCTGTCGATCTCGAACGGGGCGGCGTAGAAATGCCTGTCGCCGGGGGTTGTAACGGCACCAACGGGATTGGCCGCCACCAGCGCCCCCACCATCGTGCCGTCTGGCAGGCGCAGCGACGCCGATCCAAGCCCGCCCTTGACCATCGCGCTAAGAGCACCGGTGCCCGCACCCGCCGTCCCAAGTGCAAAGGTCTTGGTGGCGGCGTCAAATGCAGCGCGTCCCAAGCTGCGGTAGGGGTTGATGGACCAGTCCTTGGCCCCGCCATTGAGCAGATCGAACAGGATTGCGCCCGGCACGAGAGGAACGGTCGCCCGGCCTACCCGAAAACCACGGCCAGCGGCACGCAACCCGTCCACCACTCCCGAACAGGCATCCAGCCCATAGGCTGACCCCCCGGAAAGCACCAGCGCATCGACGGCGGCAACGCTTTTGTCCGGTGCCAGCAGATCTGTCTCGCGGGTGCCGGGGGCACCGCCCATCACGTGCACCGACGCGACAAAGGGATCGTCTGCCGTTAGCACCGTAGCACCCGATTTCAGCGTGTGATCCTGTGCATGTCCGACGCGCAGGCCCTGGATATCGGTAATCAGATTGGTGGGGCCAGGTTTCATAGGGGGGTGCCTGTCGAAAGTGCGGGACGCTCCGCGGGGAGTTTATTTGGCAAAATGAAGAGCGGTCAGATGCAACGTCCACCGTCAACTTCCATGGCGACGCCGGTGATCATGCTGGCTTCGCCCGAGCAGAGGAACAGCGCGGCGTTGCCCATGTCTTCGGGTTGGCTGAAGCGGCCAAGCGGGATCGTTGAGAGAAACTTGGCGCGCATTTCGGGGGTGTCTTCGCCCATGAAGGTTTTGAGCAGGGGCGTTTCACCGGCGACCGGGTTGATTGCGTTGACGCGGATGCCAAGCGGGGCAAGTTCAACGGCCATTGTTTTGGTGGCGGTGATCATCCACCCCTTCGAGGCGTTGTACCAGTTGAGGTTGGGGCGCGGCGAAACCCCGGCCGTTGATGCAACGTTGAGAATCGCGCCAGCCTTGCGTTCTTTCATGAGCGGCACAATGCTGTGTGCCGTCAGGTAGACTGATTTCATGTTCACGCGGTAAACCCGTTCAAAATCGTCTTCTGATATCGTTTCGAGGGGCCCGGGCATGTGGGACACGCCCGCGTTGTTGACCAGGATATCGATATGGCCCCAGATGTCTTGCGCGGCTTGGGTCATTGCCCGAACCGAGCCGCCGTCGCCCACATCGACTTGATGTGCCACGGCGTGATCGCCCATCTCGGTTGAAAACTGTTCGGCGGCGGTTCCGTTGATGTCGGCGATCATCACGCGGGCCCCTTCCTGAAGGAACCGGCGCACGATACCGGCACCAAAGCCCGATGCGCCGCCGGTGACGATGGCGGTTTTCCCTGTCAGTCGCATGCTGTCCCCTCCTGTTGAGTTGGGTGGCATGGTAAAAGGATTAATGCGCATCGCCAAGCGCCGTTTATCTGCGCCAGCCCTGTTAGCGTTCAATCCGGAAGGTGAAGCTGCCGCATTGGTGCGCGGTTTTCGGCGGGCCCGGGGTTATGTCGCAGGCGTTTTCGCACTCTGTCAGACATTGTTGCCAAAACGCCATGCCACCGGGGGAATTGGTGGCTACGCCAAGGGTCCAGTCGCCCCCAAGGGCGTTGAAGATCAGATGTGCGGCCTGTGTGCCGATGCCCTGATGGCGATACGCGGGCTGGATCGTGAATTCTGTCAGCTCGTGGGTGCCGTCGGCATGGTTCCAGACCAGCGCAAAGCCAATGGGTGCGCCGTTGCCGTTGATCAGATAGGGGTGGCGGCCCTTTTCGATCCAGTACCGATCCAAGGCAGACGGATAGTAGACTGGACCATCGGGCAGCAGTTCCGCAAAGTAGACTTTGGTCATGGCATCAAGCGGAGCTCGGCCGCTTTCGGGCACGGGGGAGATCGTGATTTTCATACAACAACCCCATTGGTTGATGGCAACTTGGGTGCCGCGGCCAGCAGCTTTTGCGTATAGGGGTGGCGCGGCTTTTCAAACACGTTGGCGGTTGTGCCTTCTTCGACGATCTTGCCCGACTTCATCACAAGCACCCGGTCGGTGATCGTGCGCACCACTGACAGGTCGTGCGAGATGAACAGATAGGTCAGGTCATAGTCCTTGCACAGAGCTGCCAAAAGGTCGAGGATCTGCGCCCGGACGGACACGTCCAATGCGCTGACCGCTTCGTCGAAGATAATCAGATCGGGGCGGATGATCAGCGCACGCGCGATGGCGATGCGCTGCCGCTGCCCGCCTGAAAATTCGTGGATGTATTTGCGTCCGTCATCGGGGGACAGGCCCACGGCGGTCAGCGCTTCGGCGGTGGCGTCGGCCAGGGCGGCACCTTTGGGCGGCTCGGAAAGCAGGTGGAAGGGTTCGGTGATCAGCCGGTCAACGCGGTGGCGCGGATTGAAGCTTCCGAACGGGTCCTGGAACACGACCTGCATTTTGCGGCGCACGGCAAGATTGGGCTTTGTACCGGTGAACACAGGGGCACCGTCAAGCGTGATGGCCCCCGCCTGGATCTGTTCAAGCCCCAATAAGGCCCGCGTCAACGTCGATTTACCGCACCCTGATTCCCCGACCAGGCCAAGCCGTTCGCCGCGCTGGATCGTGAATGACACGTTGTCCACGGCCCGAAACATATCCGGTGTTCCGAACAGTGACCGGCGGGGCAAACGGTAGTCGCGACATACATCCTTGACCACAAGCAGCGGCTTTGGATCGGGTGCAGGCGGCGGCAGGGCGACCCTATGGTTCGACGCTTCGAACAGCATGCGCGTATAGGGGTGGCGCATGTTGCGCAGCAGTGCGCGGGTTTCGCCCTGCTCGACCATCTCGCCTGCACGCATGACGATAATCCGGTCTGCCATATCGGCAACGACCGCCAGATCATGGGTGATCATCAGCAGGCCCATGTTGTCGGCCTTGGCCAGCGACTTGAGCAGATCCAGGATCTGCGCCTGTGTCGTGACATCCAGCGCAGTGGTGGGTTCATCGGTGATCAGCAGGCGGGGTCGCAGGGCAATGGCCATGGCGATCACAACACGCTGACGCTGGCCGCCCGACAGTTCATGCGGATAACGCGAGAGGGGGAAACGGTTTTGGGGTAGGCCGACGCGGTCAAGCGTCTCTGCCGCGCGCACCATCGCTTGCCGGCGCGAGACTGAGCCGTCGTGGATGCGGATGGTTTCAGCCACTTGGGCACCGATGGTTTGCACAGGGTTCAGCGCGGTCATCGGTTCCTGAAACACCATGCCGATCTCGTTGCCGCGCAGCCCGCAAAGCGCATGTTCCGGCAACTTCAACAGATCCTGATCGCCCAGCATGATCTGCCCTGTGGCCTGCGCCCCTTTGGGCAGCAGTTGCATGGCGGCCAGCGCCGTCATGGATTTGCCCGACCCGCTTTCGCCCGTGATCGCGACGATTTCGCCGGGGGATACGGACAGCGTCAGATCGTGCAGGATCTGATAGCTGTGGATGGCCAACGAAAGGTTTGTGATGTTCAAAAGTGTCATATCCGCGTGACCCTCAGCCGGGGGTCCAGATAATCGCGAAGACCGTCGCCCATCAGGTTGAGCCCCAGAACAGTCAGGATGATCGCAAAGCCGGGCATCAGCGCCATATGCGGGGCAATGCTGACCAACGTCTGCGCATCCGCCAGCATGCGCCCCCACTGACGGCGTGGGCGGCTGCGCCCCAAGCCCGACATAGGACAGCCCCGCTTCGGCAAGGATGCCCAGGCTGAACTGGATGGTGCCTTGAACGATCAGCAGGTTGGTCACGTTTGGCAGGATATGCTCAGCAGAGATCCGCGTTGCGGATTTGCCTGCAACCCGGGCAGCGAGGATAAATTCGCGCTCCCACAGGCTCAGCGCGGCGCCGCGTGTGATCCGCGCAAAGACGGGAATGTTGAAGATACCGATGGCGATGATCGCATTTATGGCGCTTGCCCCGAAAATGGCGGTGATCAGGATGGCAATGACCAGTGACGGAAAGGCAAAGACCAGATCGTTTCCGCGCATGATGACCTCGTCCACCAGCGTGCCGCGCCGCGCGGCGGCCCAAAGGCCCAGTGGGATGCCGACGCCCATGCCGATGCCAACCGCCACCAGCGCCACCGCGATTGACGTGCGTGCGCCGACCATGATCATGCTTAGAATGTCGCGGCCAAAATGATCCGTGCCCAGCAGATGTGCACCGCCGATACCTTGCAGTTTGTTCGGGATGTCCATCGTGGTATGGTCAAACGGGGTCCAGACAAACGATACAAGTGCCGCCAGCACAAAGACCGATGTCAGCGCGGCACCAATAATAAGGTTGCGGTTCATGTGCGGGACCTAAGGCGGGGTCGACGGCGGCATAGGCCAGATCGACCAGAAAGTTGACCATGATGACCGAAAACACCAGCAGCATGACGACCGATTCCACTACGATCAGATCACGGGCGGAAATAGACTGGAACACCAGTCGCCCCAGTCCGGGCAGATAAAACACCTGCTCGATGATGATCGACCCAGCCAGCAGAAACGAAAATTGCAGGCCAATGATCGTCAGGACCGGGATCAACGCGTTGCGCAGGCCGTGCCGCCACAGCGCCTGCCTTTGGGTCAATCCCTTGGCGCGGGCGGTGCGTATATAGTCTTCGCCTAAAACATCCAGCAGCGATGACCGCATGACCCGCGCAAGGATCGCCGCCTGAGGCAGCGCCAGCGCAATGGCAGGCAATGTCAGGGCATGCAACCCGGCCCACAGGCCCTTGTCCCAGCCGACAAATCCGCCAGCTGCAAACCAGCGCAGATTGATGGAAAAGATCAGCACCAGCATCATGGCGAACCAGAAATTCGGCACCGCGACGCCCAGTTGCGTGGCACCCATGACCCCCATGTCCCCCGCTTGGCCCCGGCGCGACGCGGCATAGATCCCTGCGGGAAACGCGATAAGAGTGGACAAAATCAGCGCATAGACCGTCAGAGGCAATGATACCCACAACCGCGCGGCAATCATATCGGCCACCGGCGTGCGATAGGTATAGGACGTTCCAAAGTCACCCGACAGCAAGCCGCCGACCCATGAGATGTATCGTTCAAACTTCGATGCATCGAGGCCAAGTTCGGTGCGCAACGCGGCAAGGGTTTCGGGCTGCGCGTTCATCCCCAGCATATACGATGCGGGATCTCCGGGTGCGATTTCGATAACGGCGAAGATAACCAGGGACGCCACAGCAAGGCTGATGCAAAGCGAGATCAATCTTTTCAGCGTGTAGCGGATCATTCGGCCAGATTAAGCGGCCATCGATCAAGGGTCCAGCAGAGAAGTATGCCCGCCCGCAACGGGCCGATATCGCACCGGTGCCAGAAATATGACAAAAACCCTCACGTAATCGTGTGGAACCTTTGTTTCGGTCGCGGGGTTAGCTCATCAGAACCGAGTAATCAGGAGATTAACGATGACAAATACATTCAAGACAATCGCACTTGCCGCCCTTATGGGTACCGTATCTGCGCCCGCCTTTGCCGCTGCACACATGAGCCCCTCGATGACCTGTGGTGAATACAAAGCCCTTGTCGCCCGAAGACCAGATGACAGTCGCAACGATGGCGATCGCTGAAATTCACGATGGCGGCGACGGCATGTCGATGGAAGGCAGCGCAGAATCCACCACCACCACGACAGGTGAAACTGCCGCCGAAGCCACCGATAACATGTCTTCCGAAGGATCGGTAATCGCGGGCGAAGCCAAGGCCGTAGAGCCTACAGGCGGAAATACGATGGAATCGAACATGACCGCCGAGCCGATGGACGAAGCGACGCTAGAGCAATTCATGGTGGTCTGTGAACAAAACCTTGATGCAACCGTAAGCGAAGCGGCCGCTGGCCTTCCCGGCACCAAGTAAGATCAACGTTATTTAATGAGTATCGAGCGGGCGCAGAAATGCGTCCGCTTTTTTTGTGGCTGGGGCGGCTCGTTATTCCGTGTGCCCGGGTTATCTCAACCCCATGCGCGCGCCCATATTCATTGGCCACGAGATTTTTCGCGGCTCCAGCTATGGCCGGTGGCATCCTTTGCGGGTGCCACGGGTTTCGACGGTCATGGATCTGTCGCGTGCGCTGGGCTGGTTGCCCGCAGCGCAATTCGTCACCTCGCCCCGTGCCAAGCCAAAGGCGCTGACAGGTTGGCATACGCCCGATTATGTGGCGGCGCTTCAGCGTATTGAAGCAGAACAGACCGCCACCGCCGAGGACTTCCGCCGTCACGACATCGGCAGTGTCACAAACCCGGTCTTCCCTGAAATATTCCGCAGGCCAGCGACGGCTGCGGGCGGGTCCATTCTGGCGGGGGAATTGTTGCGCGATGGGGGCGTCATCTATAACCCCGCAGGGGGCACGCATCACGGTATGCCGGACCGCGCCAACGGGTTTTGCTATCTCAATGATCCGGTGTTGGCGATGAAATCCTTGCGCCATCACGGGGTCCGCCGCATTGCCTATGTCGATATCGATGCGCATCACCCCGATGGGGTCGAGGTCGGATTTGGAGCAGATCCCGATTGTCTGATGATCTCGGTGCACGAAGACCGGCTTTGGCCCCGCAGCGGGCCGATTGAAAACGATGCGGGCGGCAATGCGTATAACCTGCCTGTGCCCCGTGGTTTGAACGACTGTGAAATGGCCCTGATCCGCGACCATCTGATCCTGCCAAAGGTTGAAAGGTTCAAGCCCGACGCCATCGTTCTGCTTTGCGGGGCCGACGCGGTCGAGGAAGACCCTTTGTCGCATCTTGCCCTGTCGAATAATGCGCATTGGGCCATCGTGCGCGGCTTGATGGCGATGGCGCCTCGTCTGCTGGTTCTGGGCGGCGGCGGATATAATCCGTGGTCGGTGGGCCGCCTTTGGACAGGGGTCTGGGCTACCTTGAACGGCCACAAGATCCCGGACCGCTTGACGCCAGAGGCAGAAGACGTGTTGCGAAACCTCCGTTTTGACAGAAACCGCCGTGGCAAGAACCCACCGGAGCATTGGTTCACCACCTTGCGTGACGCCCCCCGCGATGGGGTCATCCGCGACGAGATCGTCCAGAAGGTAGCGCTGCTGGCTGCCCGCGAGCTGTAGGTGGCAAAGCGCTAGCGTTTGTTCCTGACGATTGCCTGCGCGATGAAATAGGCAACCGGAACGGCAATGACAGCCCCCACGAACGCGGCACTCAGGATCGGGGTCAAAGTGTCATAGCCCAGCGTTAGGGTCAAAATGATCAGGCTGCCCGCCAATGAGGTGCCCACGATAGAGTACAGGATTGAAGCAAGACGAAACATGAAACGCTCTTTGATTTATTGTGCTGAATTCAACTGTATCAACAGCCCGACAGACCTGTCCTTGATGTAGGTCAAGGCGGCAGTTCATGTTGCGTTCATGAAAAATGCCCCCGCGAGGCAGGGGCATTCGGACCCTATTGTAGGGTTTGGGGCCTGAGGTTCAGGTGGTTATTCCGCCCAGCTAACCGATGTCAGATCGGTCGCTTGGGTGGGCGCGTTGGCCCATAGACCTTGTACACCGGCTTTGGCAACCGACAGGGCCGCAAGCTGAAAGAGATAGGCGTTCACGTAATCCTCGGCGATGATCCTTTGCGCCTTGCCCAGCATTTCGGTCCGCATGTCGGGGTCTGTCGTGGCGTTCAGCTTGGTCATCAGATCCTGAAATGCCGGATTATCGTATTGAAAGTAATAGTCCGGATTGGCGTAGATGCCGATATCCATCGGTTCCGTGTGGCTGACGATGGTCAGGCCAAAGTTCTTGCCCTTGAACACCGTCTCAAGCCATTGAGCCCATTCGACGTTGTTGATCTTGGCCGTGATGCCCACGTCTGCCAGTTGCGCCGCAATGATCTCTCCTCCGCGGCGGGCATATGACGGAGGTGGCAGATCAAGCGTTGTCTCAAAGCCGTCGGGAAAGCCCGCTTCGGCCAGCAGCGCCTTCGATTTCTCGGGGTCATAGGCGCTGAGCGATGTCAGATCCACATAGGCCGGATTGTGCGGCGCAAAGTGAGTACCGATGGGAGTGCCATAGCCGAACATCGCTCCGTCAATGATCGCCTGGCGGTCAATCGCATGGGCGACTGCCTCGCGGACCGTTTTGTTGTCAAACGGGGGCTGCTTGTTGTTCATGGCCAAAATCGTCTCGCCCTCGGTTGACCCGACAAGCACCTGAAAGCGGGGATCAGCTTCGAATTGGGGCAGGTTTTCGGGGGCGGGGAAACCCACAAACACGTCGACATCTTCTGCCATCATCGACGCAAACGCCGCCGTAGGGTCTGAAATGAACTTGAACGTTGCCATCTCAAGCTCAGCGGGTTTGCCCCAATAGTTGGGGTTCTTTTCGATGACGATATTGTCGCCCTGCGTCCAGCTGGTAAATTTGAACGCGCCCGTGCCAATGGGCAACTGCTTGATGTTGTCGATGCTTTCGGGTGCCACGATTACGGCATCGCCCCAGGCCAGATTGAACAGCATGTTGCCGTTCGGTTCGCTCAGCTTGACTTCCACGGTGGTGGGGTCGATCACATTGACCTCGGATATGGCACTGTAAAGCGCCTTTTGCGCATTTGCGCTGTCTTCGGCATTGATCCGGTCAAGACTGAACTTCACATCTTCGGCGTCCATCGTGGTGCCGTCATGAAACGTCACACCGCTGTGCAGCTTGAAGGTATAGGTCAGCCCATCCTCAGAGATATCCCACGATTTGGCGAGGCCGGGCACAACGGACCCGTCGCCCATAAAGCGTGTCAGACCTTCGAAAACGTTGGAATACAGAACCGAGTCGATCGCCCCGGCAGCGGCACTGGTCGGGTCCAGATGCGGCGGTTCAAGCTGCATGGCGACAGTGATATCCGACTTTGCAGCGGCAGCACCGGCCAACAGCGCAGCGGCGCAGGTGCCCAGGATAAAGGATCGAAGGTGGAACATCGGTGTCTCCCTGAAATTATTCTGGAAAAATGTTACCCAGTTCTTGTCGCTTTGACTAGCTAGCTCTGCCTTGGGGGGCACAATTTGTATTGTGTCGCCAGAGTTGTCGGTCTATGCGCCCCTTTCGCATTTATGAAGCAGGGGTCGGTTATGGCTGCGGTATCGTCCACGTTGGGCATTGATTTCGGAACATCGAACTCTGCTGCGGGCTATTGCGTTGACGGGGTGCCGCGCCTGATCCCGGTCGAGGACGGGCACGACACCCTGCCTACGGCGCTGTTTTTCGACAATGAAGAAAAGCGGATCATCTACGGGAGAAGCGCACAAGCGGCCCTGATCGGCGGCGATGAAGGCCGCTATATGCGCGCGCTGAAAAGCCTGCTGGGCACACCGCTGATGCGCGAAAGCCGGGTGTTGCTGGGCAAACGGATGGATTTCATCGCCATCGTCGCGCGTTTTCTGGCAGAGATCAGGATGCGCGCCGAAGCCGAGACAGGCCAGAGATTTGACCGCGCCCTTTCGGGCCGCCCCGTCATGTTCCACAGCGCCGATGCCGCACGCAACGATCAGGCATTGGTGGATCTGACAGAATGCTATCAGTTGGCCGGTTTCAAGGACATCCGCTTCATGCCAGAGCCAGAGGCGGCGGCACTGGCCAACCGCGCCGTTCTGGAACCCGGAGATCTGGGTCTGATCGTTGATATTGGCGGCGGGACATCCGACTTCACGCTTTTCCGCCAGCAAGGCGATACCGGCATTCATATTCTGGCCAGCAAGGGTCTGCGCTTGGGCGGCACCGACTTTGACCGCGAGCTTAGTCTGCATCATGTCATGCCGCATCTGGGGATGGGCAGCCAGATCAGGCACGTGTTCGGGGATGAAACCCACGCGGCACCTCATGCGGTATTCACCGATCTGGCAACGTGGCAGAAAATTCCGTTTCTTTATACCCGCGAACAACGTCGGGCGGTGGACGACCTTGCGAAATATGCCGTTGAGCCAAAGTTGATGAACCGGCTTGTGAAGGTCCTGCAAGACGAATTGGGCCACGACGTTGCCTTTGCCGTTGAGGCGGGCAAGATCGCGGCGAATGATCCTGCGGCCACGGCCCCGCCAGAGATCAGGCTGGACATACTTGAACGTGGCCTGCGCATCGCGCTGCCGCCCGCGATGATGGCCGCAACGCTGTCGGAAATGGCACAAAGCATTGCGGCGGTCGCCACCGACCTCACGGCCTATGCCGGGGTGACGCCGCCAGAGGTGACCAAGCTGATCTTTGTGGGCGGGTCCAGCCTGATGGGTGTGATTGACCGGGCGCTGCGCACGGCCTTTCCGCAGGCGCAACCGCATCGGGGTGCCGCGATGACCGCCATCGTGGATGGGCTGGCGATGGCTGCCCCCCATGCGTTTGGCCAGGATTAGAGCCTAGATTTTCGGTAAAAGCAGCGTCTCAAGCGCCGCCCCCATGACGCAGGCGCTGTCTATCATATCGTCAATCCCGATGTATTCGTCAGGCTTGTGCGCCAGTTCCAGCAGGCCTGGCCCGTAGGCGATACAGTTTTTCAGCTTGCCGATCCGGTCGATGTGTTTCTGGTCATACGATCCCGGCGATGCGACATATTCCGGCGCTTTGCCCATGATTTCGGAAATGGCATGTGCCACGGTTTGAACCACTGGGGCGTCCCGGTCGGTCATCGATGGCAGGACCGAATTGATCTCGGTCAGTTCATAGTCGAAATCGGCCCGCGTCTCGCGAAGCCCCTCCAGCAGGGCGCGGACCTCGCCCCTGACCTGATCCAGGGGTTCTTCGATCAGAAACCGCCGGTCGATCGTGATCCGGCAACTGTCGGGCACGCAATGGGCGGGCAAACCGTCAAAATCGTCGTCATTTTCCTTTTGGCCGCCGTGGATCGAGTTGATGTTCATTGTTGAACTGCGCGCCCCTTCGGGGACCACGGGCATATCCGTGTGCCGCGCAGCCATGGCTGGAAAGAGCTTGTTTTCAAATTCGGACAGAACGGCACCCATATGGCGGATCGCGCAATCTCCGAGGAAGGGCATCGAGCCGTGGGCAATCTCTCCCTTCGTCTCGATCTCGGCCCACCAACCGCCACGGTGGCCCAGACAAATGCGATCCTTTTGCAGGGGTTCGGGGATGATCACGTGCTGCACACGATCGGGGTTGAAAAAGCCTTTCTCGGCCAGATAGGCCACGCCGCCATAGCCGCCTGATTCTTCATCGGCGGTGCCCGAAATCTCGATCGCGCCGGCGAAATCGGGATGCGTTTCAAGGAACGCTTCGGCCGCAATGATGGACGCGGCCAGCCCGCCCTTCATGTCGCAGGTGCCGCGCCCGTAGATCCTGCCGTTCGCGATGTCGCCCCCGAAGGGATCATACGTCCAGCCAGCGCCGACTTCGACCACATCGGTGTGGCTGTTGAAATGCACACACTCGCCGGGCCGCGTGCCCTCACGCCGGGCGATGATGTTCCAGCGGGGGTATTTCGCGCTGTCCCCCGGTGTCCCGTGCGCGCGGATCATCTGCGTCTCGAACCCGTGCTGTTTAAGACGCCTGTCAAGATATTCACAGATCAGCAGATAATCCCGCCCCGGCGGGTTGAGCGTGGGTATTCTGACCAGATCCTGAGTGAGCGCGATCAGATCGTCACGCTTGGCGATGATGGCGGAAGAGAGTGTGCTTTTCATAGGCGCATGTTTCAACGGACGTGCCGCCAAGGCAAGCGGTGTCTGGCGCTGCGCCTTGGGATTTGAGTTTATTTTGCGAAATGAAGGGGGACGATTGGCTTAATCGGCAATGTCCTTCATTGCGGTCAGCAGGGCGCGGATTTCGTCAAGCGTGTTATAGTGGCACAGCGACACGCGCACCGCAGCATCAAATCCAAGCGGATCAAGGATATTGCCCGAGTAGTGATCTGCCTTGCGCACATGGGTGCGAATGCCTTGTGCGTTCAGCTTTTCGACGATCCGCGCGGCGGGAACGGATTCGAGGGTGAAGCAGACCAGCCCTTCGCGATCGGGGTTGTCCGTGCCGCCAAGGATGGTGGACCCGGGCAGATCGGCCAGCCCTGCAAGATTGCCCGTGCCGAACATCAAGGCGTCTGTCAGCTCTTTTTCGTGATCGTGGATGGCCGCTCCGGCGGCTTCGATCTGGGCGCGGGGGTCTTTGGCATCGGAAACCTGCTGGCCCAGCCATTCGAAATAGCGGACCACATCGCTGAATGTTGCGTAGGCACCGGTGTCGCGTGTGCCCATTTCCCAATTGCCGGCGGGGCCGTTTTTCAAGGTTTCGACGGGCAGCGCGCTGAGCCGGTCAGACGCCCACGCGATCCCGTATCCGTGGCGCGAGAAAAGCTTGTAGGGCGAGATCACATAACCATCGATGTCATAGCTTGCGATGTCGATCCGCCCGTGGCTGGCGTGCTGGATACCGTCGACAAAGATGAACGCATCGGGGGCGACCGCGCGAATAGCTGCGCTGATACCGGCTACATCGTTGGCGATGCCCGTGACGGGCGAGGTATGCAGGATCGTCGCGACGCGCACGTCTGGCGTCATTTGCGCCGAATAGGCAGCAGGGGTGACCTGGCCGGTCGCATCATCATGCGGCACGCTGATATAGGGTTTGCCCGCGATACCTGCCCAATGTTGCGCCGCGCTG
The DNA here is from genome assembly GCA_963728645.1 of uncultured Alphaproteobacteria bacterium. Taxonomy (GTDB): domain Bacteria; phylum Pseudomonadota; class Alphaproteobacteria; order Rhodobacterales; family Rhodobacteraceae; genus Sulfitobacter. The sequence goes on from CAVSLU010000008.1 coordinate 106,981, forward strand.
CGCGACGCGGGGTGTTCGACGGTGGAACCGATCACAGACCCCGCAGGTGCGCCCATCACGGCAGTGCGGATAAGCCGGAACGACAGTTCGGTCCCGCTTTCGCCGACAAAAAACTGGCCCTCGGGCGCGTTGAAGAAAAGCGCCATGTCGGCCTTGGCCTGTTGGATCCTGGCCACCAGCGCATGAGAGGCGGGGTTGTCGCGCCCCTGATTGTCGGGAATGGACGCAAAAAGGGCGGAGGTTTCAACCACCGACTTCAGTGTCAGCGCACCGCCTGCGTTTTCAAAGAAAATGCGCGGCCCCTGGAACGGGCAGTGATCGATGTGGGCAAAGCTGCTGCGGATCGCGTCCATCAGCGGGGGGATTTTGGTGAACATATTACGACCTAACTGGGTTGAATTCCTGTGCCTGCGCGGTTTTTGCGCTAATTCAACGTGAAATACCAATCGAAATCTTGTCTGGCGCGTGCTGTTGATCCCTTGGCCAGCCAGTTCACCTTTAATTATTGCCGGAGCATCATATGGCCCCTCTTATCCAGCGCAGCGTGTCGAGAAAAAAAGAAGAGGAAGTAGAGGCCGAGGAAAAGTCCGTTCACGAAGCCACCGCTTTGTCGCCCAAGATGATCTACGAAGTGATCCGGCGCGAGGGCGAAGAGGAGCTGGCGCGAAGCAAGCGGTCGTTGATTTGGTCTGGTATTGCTGCCGGGGTCATGATCAGCCTGTCTGTGTTGGGTGAGGCGGTGTTCCGCACCTATCTGCCAGACACGCCCTACCGGTTTTTGATCGAGAACCTGGGATACTCGCTGGGATTTCTGGCGGTGATTTTGGGTCGGATGCAGCTGTTCACCGAAAATACGATCACCACCGTTTTGCCGATCATGCGGGCCAAGACGTGGCATTCGTTCATGTGTATGTTGCGGCTTTGGGGGATTGTTCTGGTCGCCAATGTGGTCGGTGCATTCGCCGCTGCGATGCTGTTTCTCTGGACGCCGGCGATATCGCCTGAGGTGTTGCCCGCGATGATGGATCTGTCGCATCACGCCACCAGCATGGGGGCAGTGCAAGGCTTTTGGCGTGCCATCCCCGCGGGGGTGATCGTGGCGTTGATCGTGTGGATGATGCCGCAAGCCGACGAGACGTCTTTTTTCCTGATCCTTGCCTTCACCTGGCTGATTGCGGCCGGCGATTTTGCGCATATCGTGGCCGGGTCGGTTGAGATGGCGATGATGATCTTGACGGGCGGTCTGGGCTTTGGCGGCGCTGTGTTCGGGTTCTTCCTGCCGGTTCTTGCGGGCAATATTGTCGGTGGAACCGTGATCTTTACGCTGTTGGCTTGGGGTCAGGTTCGCGATGAGGTAGAGGAAAGGAAATGACTTTGATGGGTTACCTTCGGGTGGAACGGACAATAACGAAACAGATGGGGAACCAGGGCTTTTGAGACAGGGAACCTCACGAACGCTAAAGCTTTACTGGGTTGGCCTGAAAGCCTGCATTGCAGACATCGGCGAAAAGAATGTGGCGCTGATTGCGGCCGGTGTTGCGTTTTACGGGATGCTGTCGCTGTTTCCTGCCCTTGCGGCGCTGGTTGCGATCCTCAGCCTGATTTCGGACCCTAACGTGGTTATTGCCCAGCTTGATCAGATGCAGGGTATTTTGCCCAATGACGTCTACGACATCATCAACGCGCAGGTGGTGTCTTTGGTGACGACAAGCACGGGCACGCTGGGGTGGGCCGGCACGGTGTCGGTACTGGCGGCCTTGTGGTCCGCACGCGCTGGCGTCGGGGCGATGATGATCGGCCTCAACAGTGTGTACAATGAACGAAACCGCAACGCGGCGCGGCATTATGTGCGTGCGCTGGTGCTGACATTCGGGTTGGTCATGGTAGGGATCGTCGCCCTGATTACGGTCGTGATCGCGCCCATCGTTCTGTCCTTTGTGCCGTTGGGCAGCTTTGGCTATTTCGTTGCGGATGTGATCCGATGGACCATCGCGGTCACGGTTCTGCTGGCGGGGGTGGGGGTGTTGTACCGCTTTGGCCCGAACCGCCGTCCGGCGCGTATGGGCTGGTTGACATTCGGCGCGGTGTTTTCGGTTTTTTCCTGGGCGGTCGTCTCCATAGGCTTCAGCTATTACGTCGCCAATTTCGGCAATTACAACCAGGTGTATGGGTCAATCGGCGCTGTGGTGGCGATGCTGGTGTGGCTGTGGATCAGCAGCTTTCTGGTGCTGATGGGCGCGTCATGGAACGCTCAGGTAGAGCTGCGCAGCATGCCCGACAGCACTGTTGGGCGCGATCGTCCTGCGGGAAAGCGGGGGGCCTATATGGCCGACAACCTTGTATCAGTTCAAAAGGAATAACGCGGGCGTCAGACCAACGGCCGTGGCCTGGAATCGTTCAATTGCATCATGCCGATTTCAGCAAGCTTGCCGAGATCGTTGATCTGCAGGACATGATCGGACCACGATGCCAATTGTTGCTCGCGTAGTTTGCCAAGGGTCTTGTTGGTGTGGACCAGCGACAACCCCAAAGCATCGGCCAGATCCCTTTGGGTATAAGGCAGCACCATCGTATTGTCAGACACAATGCCAAGCATCTTGCCGCGCTCAAAGAATTTGACCAAAGCCCAGGCGACCGCTTGCAGCGCTGTCCGCTGGCCTATTGTGGCAAGCGTTTCGCCCAGAAAATGCTCTTCCACGGCGGCAAGCCAGGTGATGTCATAGGCGCGCGACGGATTGGTCTTATAAAAGCCCCAAAAGTCGGACCGGTTGAAAACGCACAGGCGCATGTGCGTGCGCGCTTCGATGGAATGGCCCATTTCGCCCAACATGCTTGCCTGCAATCCGATGAAGTCACCGGGAAAGACAAAACTGATCACCTGGCGTTCGCCGCTTGCCAGCTTTTTGTCGCGAATGCCCATGCCGGACAGGACAGTATAAAGTTGGGGGGCGTTCGACCCTTCCATCAGTATTGTCGTGCCGGGGTCGACGGTAAGTTCGCCCACCTTGAATTTCTGCATGGTTTCAAGCTCTTCCTTCGTCATGGTGATGAAGGCGTCTTTTTTGTTCAGCGGGCAATAGCGACATTCGGTGCTCATGCTTAGATCCTACGGGTATGTCACAGTTTAATGCGGAGATGTCTGAATCATTCTACAATAAGTAGTTTGCAGGAGGCGGTGTGTTTAAGATGTTTCTGTTTGAAGAAGATCCCCTTGTCCGGGTCGACATTGTCGGCTTGATCGAAGGTTGCTTTCCCGATGTGTCGTTGCACATTGCTGAATCGTTGTCCGTTTTGTCACAAGATCTGTACGCGGCCAAAGAGGGCAGCGTTGTCTTGATGTCCGCCACAACCCAACAGGTCAAGGAATTCTTTGCTGACTTCAAGCCACTTGAAAAGATGGCATTTGTCATATTCGGCGATGAAGACAACAAGCGCGTCTTACCTGAAGAATTTTCAATCGTGACCGTGCCGAAGCCGTTTACCAACGATACCCTTTCCGAAGGGATCAGAAACGCGACTTCTTTCCTGCATTCATCCCGGTGATAAACGCGGCAATCACTCCGGCGATGCCGCCCAGGCCGCCGGACAGCTGAGAGTTCTGCTCTGACTGCGCGCGAAGTGCTGCTTCGCGTTTTTGACGTTTGCGGGCTTGGGCGCGCATCGACAGACCTGCAAAGATGATCAGACCGATCCCAAAGAAAGTGCTGCCAATGATAAGGCTGGCAATCAGGGCGGTGGTGATCGTCAGCAAAAATAGCCAGCCGGCGATGGTCAGGAACACGCCGCCGACCACAAGGCACAAAAAAGCGCCCAACCCAAATGCGGCGGTTTGGGCGGCCTCAGTTGCCTTGCGTTCGATTGCGTCTGTGAAATGATCAAACATCAGCGGCGTGCAGTCACCAGTCCGACCAGAAATCCGACACCGGCAGCGATGCCCAAAGCGGTGGCGGGCTGGGTGCGGATAAATTCTTCGGCGGTTTCCTGTGCCTCAGCCGCTTTTGCACGACCCGATTGCGCCATGTCGTTTGCGGCGGATTTGGCCTGATCGGCGGCCGAGCGGCCCTTGGCCATGCCGTATTCACTGACCGTACCCGTCAGTGCAGCGATATCGTCCTTCAGAATTGCGATCTGTGTTGAAAGGTCTTCAATCGTCGCGTCTTTGGTCAGTTGGGTGTCTTTAGCCATCTCACGTCTCCTTCGTGTGTTATATCTGTCTTTAAAATCAACGCGGCAGCGGATGTTTTGGTTCCCGCACACCCGCCAAGACGCGCCACGCCGCAAGGGCGTGACGCGATCTTGAAGTGACACCCCCGTTCAGTTTTTCAACGTCTCGGTGGAGGAAAAGAACATCGCCTGCGATACCGCCGAGATCACCTGATCCACGGTATAGGGCTTGGAAATCAGAAACGCGGGTTCAGGTTTGTTGCCAGTCAGCAGACGTTCGGGGAAAGCGGTGATAAAGATTACCGGCCGCGTCCCCAGTTCACCAAGCAGGTCATTCACCGCGTCGATACCAGAGGAGTTATCGGCCAGCTGGATATCCGCAAGTATCAGGTCAGGGGCATCTGCCTTGCCCAGTTTTACTGCTTCTTCACGGGTGCGTGCAATGCCTGTCACTCGGTGGCCCATGTCCGCCACGATGGATTCGATATCCATCGCGATAATCGCCTCGTCTTCGATGATCATGACCGAACCCGTTGCATTGTCAGCCATTTCACGGCGGGCAATCTGAACCAGTTGGCTGGCTTCCTGTTCATCTACACCGACAATCGTCCCGACTTCCTTAAAAGAAAATCCTTCGATGGTATGCAGCAGCAACGCTTCGCGGCTGTGGTTGGTCAGCGTTGAAAGATGCTTTTGCGCCTTGGCCTTCAGCCCGCTTTCGCCATCTTCGATCGGCGCTCCGGCGCTGGACCATATGCGATACAAAACCCGGAAAACACCTGTGCGAGTATCGACACCATCCAACACAGACCTATCTGTCAAAATTGCTTCCAGCGCTGCGGCGGCAAATGCGTCACCGCTGGTTTGGCTACCTGTCAAGGCACGCGCATACCGGCGCAGGTAGGGAAGGCACTCTCCCAAGGCATCGCTTACACTTCGGGTTTCTGCGGCATCCGTCATTTATTGTCGTCCTTTTGAAATATTTCTGGAACCAAACACCTTGAATGGCAGTTTGGTTCCATCGCACGTGTGTTATATTGTCTAAAAGAGGTCAGGAATCTTGTACATGCAGTCAGGTCATAACGATGAGCGTGAGCGCTTCATCGATGAAAACCTTAGGCGGGTCTATGAAGAGACTGTCGATGAGGGGATTCCAGATAAGTTCAAGGACTTGTTGAACAAGTTGAAAGAACAAGACAAATCAAACGGTACTGAGAAGTGAGCGGGTCTGATCCACGCGACCAGCTGGTAGAGCATTTGCCAGCCATGCGGGCGTTCGCCATCAGTCTGACCCGCAACGGCGCAATCGCCGATGATATGGTTCAGGACACTTTGGTAAAAGCCTGGACAAACATCGAAAAATTCGAAGAAGGCACCAATATGCGCGCCTGGCTGTTCACGATCTTGCGCAACACCTATTATTCTTCCCGTCGCAAGGCGAACCGGGAGGTGGCGGATGTGGATGGCGTGTTTACCGAAAGCCTGGCTGAAAAGCCTGCCCATGACGGACACATGCAGATGGCAGATTTCCGCAAGGCCTTGGGCGAGTTGAAAGATGAACAGCGCGAGGCGTTGTTGTTGGTCGGTGCGTCTGGTTTTTCCTATGAGGAAGCAGCTGATATGTGCGGTGTTGCCGTCGGCACGATCAAAAGCCGCACCAACCGCGCCCGTGCTCGTCTGGCTGAACTGATGGGCCTGCGCGATGATGAAAGTCTGGAAATGACGGATGATGCGACGATGTCGGTCATTTCGGCATCCAAAGTTTCTTCGTTCTAGGCATGACGTCCGGCTTTCTAAGCACGAATGTCCTTAGGGGCCTGACCTTTCGGGTCTTGCTGTTTCTGTCGTTGGCCTTGCTGCCCATCGGGCTGATCGCTGTTGTCCAAACCCGCCAGATTGCCGCGCAGAACGTCAAGAACGCTGAACTGTCGTTGTTGGCAATCACTGAACAGGCGTCCTCGCAAGAAAGCAGCATGATCCAAGAGGCGTTTGGTGCCGCGGATGCATTGGCATCGGTTGTGAACCTGATCAAGTATGACAGTGTGTCGTGCAGTTCGTTTCTGCGCGAATATCAGCAAGCGTCGAACCTTTACACCATCGTGAGCTTCATCGAGGTGGACGGAAAACTGAACTGCGTGTCATCGGGCATCCCTGACGATGTGTCCGACCACGAAGTTTTTCAGAAGATGATAAAATACAAGCGCCGGATGGCAAATGTGACGTCCACGCCCGCGCAAAGCAAAGAGCCTGTCCTGATCGTGACCGCGCCGCTCAGGGTCAAAGAAACGCTTTTGGGGTTCGTGAATATCTCGATCCCAAACCGCATTTTCAGCAACGCCATCGATGGCAAGATGATGGACCGCCCCAAGGCGATGCTGACTTTCAACGCCCAAGGCGACATCCTGACAACGGAAAACGGGCTGGAGAATGCACAGACGGAACGCCCGACCTTGGCCGAACTTAAATGGTACGTTGGGCAATCCGGCCGTGTCTTTCGGGATAGAAACACCAACGGTCAAAAGCGCGTTTACGCGGTGTTGCCGATCGTCCCCGGCGCTGTCTACGCGATGAGCGTGTGGTCCGAAAATTCGCCCTTGCTGCAATCCAAGGCGTCGACCGCACTTAGCCTTTTGCTGCCGGTTGCGATGTGGATCGCCAGTTTGATCGTTGCGTTCTGGGCGTTGAACCGACTTGCGATCAAGCATATCCGTAAACTGGGCCGCCAGATGCGCCATTTCGCCTTGAACCGTACGCTGCCCAAGACCGCCCTTGGCGGCGTTGTGCCGACCGAAATCGTGAATATGGAGCTGGCTTTCGTCGGCATGGCTGAATCCATCCTGCGCGATGAAGCGATGTTGGAAGACAACCTCAGGCAAAAGAACATTTTGCTGAAAGAAGTGCATCACCGGGTCAAAAACAACCTTCAGCTGATTTCATCGATCATGAACATGCAAATCCGGCAGGCGACAACTCAGGATGCCAAGCGGGTGTTGCAGCGGCTGCAAGACCGTATCCTAAGCCTCGCGACCGTGCACAAAAGCCTGTACCAAAACGATAACCTGACCCGCGTCGATGGGGGGGCCTTGATGCACGAGGTCGTGAACCAGCTGCTTGCTGTCGGACTTGCGTCAGGTTCAGGGGTAAAGGTCGTGCAGCACTACGAAGCGATCCAGCTTGACCCCGACGATGCCGCGCCGCTTACGCTGCTGGTTTCGGAATCGATTACAAACGCGCTGAAATACGTCGCCGCATCCGAAGACGGAACAGGCCAGATCGAAGTCAGCCTGACCTATAGCCAGCCTGAAATGGCGCTGCTGCTGATCAGGAATACGACAGGGGCCACAGACGTAGAAGCGGGCACCGGGCTGGGGTCCAGGTTGATCAATGCGTTCTCGCGTCAACTGAACGGCCAGGTCGAGATCACAGAGACCGAGGACAGCTATACCCTGCGGGTCGAATTCCCTGTACCTTTGCAGACAAAGGCGACTTACGACTACTGAAGGCCAAATATTTTAAAATATTTTAAGTTTTTTTGCATATGTCGCATAGCATCCTTGAAAAATGGCCAAAACGCGTCAAACTTTCCTAAACCATTGGTAATTTGATGGTTTAAGCACCGGGCCCGCCCTTGGATATGTCACACGACATGCCGGGATTTTAAAACATGCCGCCCATTGTGCAACTGCGGCAATTTGGTTGGCTAAAGCGCGGAACATACTGTGCCAGCGGCAGTTGATATGACGAACGACGCAACGCATCAAGACGAAAGAAAGGAGTAAACTATGACGGCAGATCTATTCCTTGGATCGCTTGTGATCCTGTCAATGGCTGCCATTGTTATCGTCTCTTTGACGACAGCCCGGGATAATAACCGGGACAATGATCGGCGAACTTCGGTTCACTCTCGTAAAGACAGTGGTGAACAGGAAAACGCGGAATGAACAATTGCAGAGCAGCTTTAGAAACTTGGCGGCGTGCAGGCGCTGACGACCACACAGACATCTGATCCGATATTGCGAAACCGGTGCGGCAAACGGCTGTCGAACAGATAGCCGTCACCCGATTTCAGGACCGCGATCTCGTGGCCTACTGTGACTTCGACCTCTCCTGAAATAACGACGCCTGCTTCTTCCCCGTCATGAGCAATCAGTTCCGGCCCGGTATCAGCACCGGGAGGATACGTTTCGTGCAAAACCTGAAGCGAATGCTGTGCGGCGTTCCCAAGTTGACGCAAAGAAACCTGACCCTTGGTGGGGGGGATATCTCCGTAAATTCGGTCTCACGGTAAAAAACCTTGGGGGTCTGTGTATCTTCAAGCGTCGAAAAAAACTCGGCCATGCTGATGGGGATGGCATCCAGAAGGCTTTTCAAGGACGCGACAGAAGGGCTTGTCTTGTTCTTTTCGATAAGAGAGATCGTACCGTTGGTCAGACCGGCCTTGGTTGCCAGTTCCCGCTGTGAAAGACCGCGTTCCTCACGAATCGCCCTTAGCCTACGACCTACATCCATGCCCGGCCCCCGAATAATTTCATTTTCTTCCTACCCCGTATCTCTGTGCGATCACAGGCGAATTTTAGCGCGTCATCCCCGGCGCAATCACCGGTGCGTTGAAAGTTCATTGACAATTAAATTAAACGCAATAAGAGGATTTTAAACGCGCAGTTGCGTCCCACTTAGAGGATTTTTTCATGTCCAGCACTGTTAAAAAGCAGACCCGCAAGGTCGCTGCCAAGAAAACGACCAAAAGCACGATCGTCCCCGATATGCTTGACGCGAATGTTTCGGTCGAGACAAACGCGCAACTGATGGCACGCCGCGATCTGGCCGTGCCCCGCGGTGTTGCGTCTGCCGCGACCATCTATGCCAAATACGCCGAAAACGCAGAGCTTTGGGATGTCGAAGGCAACCGCTTCATCGATTTCGTCGGCGGCATCGGGGTTCTGAACACGGGCCACCGCCACCCCAAGGTCGTCGCCGCGGCCAAGGCGCAGGAAGACCATTACACGCACACCAGCTTTCAGGTTGTGCCATATGGCCCCTATATCGAACTGGCCGAAAAGCTGAACGCGCTGGCCCCCGGTGACGCGCCGAAAAAGACGCTGCTGGTGACCACCGGTGCCGAGGCGGTTGAAAACGCGGTGAAGATCGCCCGTGCCGCCACGGGTCGGCCCGGTGTCATCGCCTTTACCGGCAGCTATCATGGCCGCACCCTGCTGACGCTGGGGCTGACCGGCAAGGTGTCGCCCTACAAGAAAGACGTCGGGCCTTTCCCGGCAGATCATTTTCCGCGCGCCGTTCCCGTCGCAGCGTGACGGCATCACGGTCGAGGATGCGATCATCGGCCTGAAAAACCTGTTCCTGACCGACGCCCAGCCCGAACGGATCGCGGCCATCATCATCGAACCGGTACTGGGCGAGGGTGGTTATACCCCCGTTCCCTTCGACATGATGCGTCAACTGCGCGAAATCTGTGACCAGCATGGCATCATGCTGATCGCCGACGAAGTGCAGGCCGGGTTTGGCCGGACCGGCAAATGGTTCGCAATTGAACATTCGGGCGTCGTGCCTGATCTGATCACGGTCGCGAAATCGATGGCGGGGGGCTATCCTTTGGCCGGTGTCATTGGCCGTGCTGACGTGATGGATGCGATGGCCCCCGGTGGGCTTGGCGGCACCTATGGCGGCAACCCTGTCGCCTGCGCCGCCGCACTGGCCGCAATCAGCGCTATCGAAGAAGAAGGCCTGCTGGCGCGTTCCGCCGCGATGGGAGAGCACTTGAAGGCGCGGTTTGCCGAAATCGGTGCACGCTCGGCCCCGTTCCGGATGTGGGATATCCGGGGTTTGGGTGCCATGGTCGCGGTCGAATTCGTGACCGACTTTGACACCGCCAATCCCGATGCTGCGTTTACCAAGCGGGTGATTGCCCACGCGATGCAGCGCGGCCTGTTGTTGTTGAGCTGTGGTATGCATGGCAACGCCATCCGCGTTATGGTGCCGTTGACGGCCTCTGACGCGATTGTGGACGAAGGATTGGCGATCTTCGAAGCCGCTGTTCAGGCGGCGGTGGCTGAAGAAGCGCACTGATCCTTCTGAAATAACAAAAGGGCGCGTCAGGAAACCGGCGCGCCCTTTTTTCATGTTTTGACGTTTGTAACAGATCGCCCCTGTGGTCAGTCGAACGGCACAAAGCTTGACGCTTGGGCGCGTGCCCACCGTGTTTTGTTCCCATGATAGTCTGGCGATTGTTCATCCAGCAGATAGCCGTCCGGCAAATAACCATAGACCTGATCGCCTTGAACCATGCTTTTGTCGCCGTGGCGCAGCATCAGGTGGCGCGGCAGGAAATCACTGGGATGCGAAAGCCCGGCAGCCCCCGTCATTTCACCCAGTGCTTTCAAAGTGTTGCGATGAAACCGCGCCACCCGTTGGCTTTTGTGCCCCACATCCAGCGCCCGCTGTCGGATGGGATCTTGCGTGGCGACCCCGACGGGGCAATGGTTGGTGTGGCACGCCTGCGCCTGAATGCACCCTATGGCGAACATAAAGCCGCGTGCGGAATTACACCAATCCGCCCCAAGCGCCAGCGCCCGCGCGATGTCGAACGCCGACACGACCTTGCCCGCAGCGCCCAGCTTGACCTGATCGCGTATCCCGGCACCCCGCAGCGTGTTGTGCACAAAGGTCAGCCCTTCGACCATCGGCATGCCGACGTGATTGGCAAATTCCAGCGGGGCGGCCCCGGTGCCGCCTTCGGTGCCATCGACCACAATGAAATCGGGCACGATCCCGGTTTCCAGCATCGCCTTGACCATGCACATGAATTCGCGTTGGTGCCCGATACAAAGCTTGAAGCCGACGGGCTTGCCCCCCGACAGATCGCGCAGCCTGCCCAAAAATTCCATCATCTCAATCGGTGTATTGAACGCGGAATGGGCGGCAGGTGATACGCAATCCTGCCCCATCGGCACGCCGCGCGCCTCAGCGATTTCGGCGCTGATCTTGGAGGCGGGCAGGATGCCCCCGTGACCAGGCTTGGCCCCCTGGCTTAACTTGACCTCGATCAGCTTGATCTGTGCGCTGCTGGCCTGTTCCCGGAACTTGTCGGGATCGAAATTGCCATCGTCTGTCCGACACCCGAAATACCCCGATCCGATTTCATAGATCAGGTCACCGCCGCCCGATTTGTGATACCGGCTGACCCCGCCTTCGCCGGTGTCATGTGCAAAGCCGCCCATCTGGGCACCCTTGTTCAATGCGCTGATCGCGTTTGCAGACAGCGATCCAAAGCTCATCGCCGAGATGTTGTAGATCGACGCGTCATAGGGCTGAGTGCAATTCTTGCCGCCGATACGAACGCGAAAATCGGTGTCTTCGATGTGCACAGGCTGCACCGAATGGGTAACCCAGGAATAGCCGCCATCGTATACCCGCATCCGCGTTCCGAAGGGCCGCGCATCTTCCTGACCTTTGGCGCGTTGATACACCAGTGACCGGTCATCGCGGCTGAACGGTTCTTCGTCCTGATCGGATTCGATCAGATACTGCCGGATCTCGGGGCGGATTCCTTCAAAGAAAAACCGCATATGTCCCAACACGGGATAGTTTCGCAGGATCGAATGCTTTTCCTGAACAAGATCGTAAACGCCCATCAATGACAGCACGCCAAAAGCGATCAGGGGCAGCATAAACCATGCAGACCAGACAAGGATCAGAACGAGCGATATTAGGAAGAGCAGGACGACGCCAGCGAATGTGCTGAACCGTCCCAAGGATGAGATTTTGTGCATGAAAGCTCCTTGTGGTGGCTAAAATTCCGGCGCAAGTGACCGTTGATCAAAGATATAGCACAAAATCTTGAAACCAGTCTTAGCGTGTCCCGGACCATGCGAAACAGGAAAAACAGAAATGTTTGATTTTTTCAACAATTCAGAGCGGGCCGCCATATTCCTTTTGAGGTGGCGAGATATATTTTATTAATTACAATAAGTTAGCAAAATTAAAATTAATCTAAAATTCGGGCTGATCATTATTTCCAACGCCCCGCAACTTTATCATAAATCCGAAACAGATCTTTGCGGATCTCGTTCTCCCGCACGCCTGACGGGAAAACTTTGACGCCCGTTCAAATAAATCCACTTGTTTCTGTGGAATAGATCTGCGTTCCATCGGGGTATGACGAACGGTCTGCGCCAAATATCGCGGGCCTTGAACGTAAAAATCGGGAGACTTCAAATGACGATTTTCAAGTCCATCGCCATCGCATCCGCGCTTGTCGCGGGTACAGCTGCGACAGCACAGGAAAAATTCATTACAATCGGAACCGGCGGCCAGACGGGTGTTTATTTTGTCGTGGGTCAGTCGATCTGCCGTTTGGTAAACCGCGACAGTGCCAAGACCGGCCTGAAATGCACAGCGCCCTCCACGGGCGGGTCCATTGCCAACATCAACGCGATCAAGGCGGGTGATATGGATATGGGGGTGGCCCAGTCCGACTGGCAGTTCCACGCTTATAACGGGTCATCGCAATTTGAAGGCGATAAGTTCGACAAGGAACGTGCCGTGTTCTCTGTCCACGCCGAGCCTTTCACCGTCATCGCGCGTGCCGACGCCGGCATCGACAGCTTTGATGATCTCAAGGGCAAGCGCGTGAATGTGGGCAACCCCGGTTCGGGTCAGTTGGCGACGATGGAAGTCGTGCTGAACGCCAAGGGCTGGACAATGGACGACTTCGCGCTCGCGTCGGAGCTGAAGCCCGCCGAACAGGCTGCGGCCTTGGGCGATAACAAGGTTGATGCGATCGTCTATACGGTTGGCCACCCCAACGGGTCGATCCAGGAAGCCGTGTCAACCGTCGACGCCAAGCTGGTGCCGGTTGAAGGCGAAGCAATTGACAAGCTGGTTGCCGACAATCCCTTCTACGCCTACGCGACGATCCCCGGCGGGATGTACAAAGGCACAGACGAGGATGTGAAGACATTTGGCGTCAAGGCCACCTTCGTGACATCCGCCGATGTTGACGACGACGTTGTCTACGAAGTCGTAAAGGCCGTATTCGACAACTTTGATCGCTTTAAAAAGCTGCACCCCGCGTTTGAGAACCTCAAGGAAGAAGAGATGATCAAAGACGGACTTTCCGCGCCGCTGCACGACGGTGCCGTAAAGTATTACAAGGAACGTGGCTGGATGGAATAATCCGCCTCTGCAAAAAATATCGTGAAAGCGGGCCTTGTTCGCTTTCACGCACCAACCAACACGTACCGGATAGCAGGTGCTGACCCACAAGTCACAAAGTGCACGCGTCTTGGGAAGGGTCCGCAGGGGGAGCGAAGATGTCCAACAATGATCAACAGCAAGCCGCAGCCGTCGAATCCGCAGCCGCCGGAAAAGGCGGGCTAAGCCAGACCGAACTGGATGAGCTTGTCGCGTCCTCTGATACGGGTGGTCGATCGGCAACGGGGGGCGTTGGTATCTTTCTTGCCATGACCGCCCTTGCGTGGTCGCTGTTCCAGCTTTGGATCGCGTCGCCCGTGCCGTTTATTGTTGGCTGGGGGGTCTTCAACGATACCGAAACCCGGTCGATCCACCTTGCCTTTGCAATTTTCCTTGGCATTGCGGCGTTCCCCGCTGCGCGCACCAAGGTGCAGTTGGGCCTTGGGGTGGGGGTGCCTGTGGTCCTGGCTTATCTGTTCATGGTCGGTGCCAAGGACGGCACGCCGACATGGTGGATACCGATCGTGACAATCGCTGTGGTCGCCACCGTTGTGCTGGGGTCGCCCAAAGACCGGATCCCGGTTTGGGAATGGATCCTTGCCGTGGTCGGCGCTGCCGCCGCGCTGTATATCTTTGTTTTCTATCGTGAAATCTCGAACCGTGTCGGGGCTCCCAATATTCAGGATACCGTCGTTTTCGTGATCGGCATCATGATCCTGCTCGAGGCGACGCGCCGTGCCCTTGGCCCGGCCTTGATGATCGTCGCTTCGGTGTTTCTGGTCTATAATGTGCTTGGTCCGGTCATGCCGGACATCATCGCCCACAAGGGCAACAGCCTGGCCGAGATTGTGAACCACCAGTGGATCACCACAGAGGGCGTGTTCGGCATTGCCCTTGGCGTGTCCACCTCGTTTGTATTCCTGTTCGTGCTTTTCGGTGCCTTGCTGGATAAGGCAGGGGCGGGCAATTACTTTATCCAGGTCGCGTTCAGCCTGATGGGCCACATGAAGGGCGGGCCTGCAAAGGCTGCCGTTGTGTCATCGGCGATGACGGGCCTGATCTCGGGCTCGTCCATCGCCAACGTGGTGACAACAGGGACGTTCACCATCCCGTTGATGAAAAAAGTCGGGTTCAGCTCTGAAAAGGCGGGCGCGGTAGAGGTTGCGTCGTCTGTCAACGGCCAGATCATGCCGCCCGTCATGGGGGCGGCTGCATTCCTGATGGTCGAATATGTCGGTATTCCCTATTTCGACGTGGTCAAACACGCGTTTGTGCCTGCCGTCATCTCGTATATCGCGCTGGTTTATATCGTGCATCTTGAGGCGTTGAAGGCCGGTATGGTTGGGCTGGAACGCCCCTATACGCCCAAGCCGATCATCCAGCGCCTTCTGGTGTCCGCCTTCATCATCGCCTGCATCTGCGCGCTTAGCTTTGCGGTCTATTACGGCATGGGCTGGCTACGTCCGGCGTTTCCCAACAGCGCGGGTTACATCATCTTTGGTGTGCTGACAGCCGTTTACGCCGCCCTGCTCTATGTCGGCTCGAAAGAAGAGCCGCTGAAGCTGGATGATCCGAATGCGCCGGTCACACGCCTGCCGATGCCTGGCCCGACTGTGCGGTCCGGTCTGCACTTTATCCTGCCCATCGTGGTGCTGGTCTGGGCGCTGATGGTTGACCGTCTGTCGCCCGGTCTCTCGGCCTTTTGGGCGACGGCGTACATGGTGTTCATTCTGCTGACGCAGCGCCCTCTGATGGCGATCTACCGGGGGGAAAGCCAGTTCGCAAACGACGTCGCCGCCGGTTTCAAAGACCTGATCGACGGTCTTGTCGTGGGCGCCCGCAACATGATCGGCATCGGCATCGCCACGGCGACCGCTGGCATTATCGTGGGGGTTGTCAGCCAGACCGGGGTGGGGTCAGCGCTTGCCGATGTGGTCGAGGTGCTTTCGGGCGGCAATATTCTGGCCATCCTGTTTCTGACGGCGATCCTGTCACTGATCCTTGGGATGGGTCTGCCGACAACGGCGAACTACATCGTTGTGTCTGCGCTGCTTGCCCCCGTCATTGTGACGCTTGGCCAGCAAAACGGGCTGATCGTGCCGTTGATTGCGGTGCATCTTTTCGTGTTCTACTTCGGGATCATGGCCGATGTAACGCCGCCTGTCGGTCTTGCCAGCTTTGCGGCGGCCGCCGTTTCGGGGGGGGATCCGATCAAGACGGGTGTGGTCGCGTTCTTCTATAGCCTGCGGACTGCTGCCCTGCCATTCCTGTTCATCTTCAACACCGAACTGTTGCTGATCAACGTGACCGTGGTGCAAGGCGTCTTTGTGTTCATTGTCGCGACCTGTGCGATGTTGCTGTTCGCGGCCGCCACCCAAGGGTGGTTTCTGGCCAAGAACCGCTTTTACGAGACGATTGCGCTGCTTTTGATCGCGTTCACGCTGTTTCGTCCCGGTTTCTGGATGGATATGGTGTTTCCCCCCTACCTTGAGGAAGAGCCCGCAGCGATTGTTCAGGCCGCGGCGGATACGCCCGAAGGTCAGGATCTTCGGGTGCGTGTGTCGGGGGTTGGCGATTTGGGCGATCCGATCGAATTCGTGGCGCTTTTGCCAATAGGCGAAGGTGCGACAGGCCAAGCCAAGCTGGAATCCGCCGGTATCGTGACCCGTACTGAAGGCGACCGGATGTTCATTGAAGATGTGCTGTACGATTTACCGGCGCAGGCCGCTGGTCTGGACTGGGATCAAGAAGTGCTGCGTGTCCTTAAACCTGTCCCCACGCCCAGCAAATACTGGATGTTCATTCCCGCCTTGCTGCTGCTGGCGTTTGTTGTCATGCTTCAAAGAGGCCGCAATGCGCGGGACACGCGCAAGACAGTGGCGGCATAGGAAAAGGCTTTGTGCATGATACGCAGAGAAGCCATGCAAAGGGCAATGCAGGTGCCAGCAAGTCATCTGTTTAATATCCTGAACAGACGGGATATGGACGGTCCGACTTGGGCGATCAGTGGAGATGTTTTCCGCCGGTCCGGCCCATCTGGACGGAGTGACCAGTTATGACACCTTTTGCGATTGCGGGCGTACAGATGTACGTGAATGCGTTGGAATCCAACGTGGCGGGGATGATCCAGCGCCTGGATATCCTGATGGCGCGCTTCCCCTGGACCCAGATGGTCCTGTTTTCCGAGCTGGCTGCCTTCGGCCCGCTGGACCGCTTTGCGCTGCCTCCCGAAAACGAAACGCTTGAACAGTTTCAGGCCGCAGCGCGCAAGCACCGCGTCTGGCTGATCCCCGGTTCGATGTTCCTGAAAAACCCAGAAGACGGGCGCGTCTACAACACCGCCGTCGTGATCAACCCAGAAGGCGAGATCATCCGCCGCTACGCCAAGATGTTCCCGTTCCGGCCCTACGAATCCGGTATCGCGGCGGGTACGGAGTTTTGCGTATTCGATGTGCCAGAGGTCGGACGCTTCGGTCTGTCGATCTGCTATGACATGTGGTTTCCTGAAACCACCCGTCAGCTGACCAGCCAGGGTGTCGAAGTGCTGCTGACCCCGGTTCTGACCGGCACAACCGACCGCGACGCGGAACTGGCGATTGCGCGTGCAACAGCGGCGCAGTTCCAGTGCTATGTCTTTGCGGTAAACGGTCTGGGTGCCGGCGGTGTCGGCAAATCGCTTGTCGTCGATCCGACCTCGATGGTGTTGCACCAATCCGCGGGGCAGGAGGACATGTTCCCGATCGAAGTCGACATGTCGATGGTGCGCCGCCAGCGCGAAACCGGGATGAAAGGGCTGGGGCAGGTGCTTAAGTCCTTCCGCGACCGGTCTACCGATTTTCCGATCTATGATCGCGCAAGCGGTACGGATGCATACCTCAGCACGCTTGGCCCGCTTGAAGTGCCACATCAGGGCACCCGCGCCGGTCTGCACGTGGATGTGCCCGCACAGCGCGTTCCCGACGCGCCGGTCTTCAAGGGGCAAGAGGCCGCCGTCGGGTTTGCGCCGGAACCGCTTCCGAACCCATCGGCAGGCACGGCAAACGCCCACCCCGTTTCACAACCAGGCGCGGTTCCGACCGCGGCCACACCTAATCCGCCCGCAAAGCCCGGTGTACTGACCGGGTCCGGGGAAACGTCCAGCGGCTAGGCTTTCACATTCCGGTCTGGCCATCCCTTGGCCAGACCCCCCTGAATGCGACAGCGAAACGCCCATAGTGGAGTACGATTGATGCATTCTATGAACGACTATTCATCTGCGATCCAGCTGCGGTCCGACCGATGGAGCGCGCTGCGCGAGGCGACAACCGCGCTGACGCGCGATCCTGACAAAGCCCGGATTGAAACATTGCGCGACAGGTGCGATGCGCTTTTTGCCTCACTTGCGCTGATCGAACCCTATTGGGCGTTTCCCGGCATGCCCGCCTTCGAGCATCTGCAACGGATGCTGCACAACAAAAGCTTTGATGATCTTGCGTTTGCCGTGAACCGGGTGACGCGTGCGCTGACGACCGGTGCCTATCGCCGCCGGACAATCCCGCTGGAACGTGACAGCATCGACCACGAAGAACACGACGATGAGGCGATGCTAAGCCCCGAAGCGCGTGCGCTGACCAAGCCCTATTTCGAAGTGCTGATCGTCGATGATGTGAACGACCAGCAGGAACGCTGGCTGAAATCCAACGTGACGCGGATGCGCCGCGTCGAAGATCCGTTCATCTACGAAGCCGTGGTTGTAAAGTCCATCGAAGACGCGCTGATTGCGGTGCTGTTCAACCACAACATTCAGGCCATCGTCGTGCGCCCCGGCCTGACGCTGAAATCCAAGATGGACGAGCCGATTTTGGCCAAATCCCTTGCCCGCGCCGGAGGTCAGGAAGAGATCGACGCCTTGCAGCCGGAAAACTATGGGCCGGAACTGTGCCGCATGATCGCCAAGGTGCGTCCCGAACTTGATGCCTATCTGGTCACCGAACGGTCAGTTGAAGACATCGCGGGCCTTGATCTGGGGATATGCCGCCGCGTTTTCTATAACCAGGAAGATTTCATGGAACTGCACCTGAACATCCTGCGCGGTGTTCAGGCCCGGAACAAATCGCCGTTCTTTACCGCGCTTGTCGAATACTCCAAACAACCCACCGGTGTTTTTCACGCCATGCCGATCAGTCGGGGCAAGTCGATTACCCGGTCGCACTGGATTCAGGATATGGGCGCGTTTTACGGGCCGAATATTTTCCTTGCGGAAACCTCTGCCACGTCCGGCGGACTGGATTCACTTTTGGAGCCGCACGGCCCGATCAAGGAAGCGCAGGAACTTGCCAGCCGCGCATTCGGGTCCAAACAGACATTTTTTGCCACAAACGGCACATCGACCTGCAACAAGATTGTTGTGCAGGCGCTGGTGCGCCCCGGCGACATCGTGCTGGTTGACCGCGATTGCCACAAATCCCACCACTATGGAATGGTGCTGGCGGGCGCGCAGGTCTGCTATCTGGATAGCTATCCGCTGAATGAATATTCGATGTACGGTGCCGTGCCGCTGCGCGAGATCAAGCATCAGTTGCTGGCGCTCAAAGCGGCGGGCAAGCTGGATCAGGTGCGTATGCTGCTGCTGACCAACTGCACCTTTGACGGGCTGGTCTATAATGTTGAGCGCGTCATGGAAGAATGCCTGGCGATCAAGCCTGACCTGATTTTTCTGTGGGACGAAGCCTGGTTCGCCTTTGCGCGCTTTAACCCCACATACCGCCAGCGGACCGGAATGAATGCGGCGAACGTTTTGCGCGAACGGTTCAAGTCGGGAAAGCATGCCGCCGCCTATGAACAGCAACAGGCCAAGCTGAAAGACGCGGATGATGAGACGCTGCTGAATACCCGACTGATCCCGCCTCCGAATGCACGGGTCAGGGTCTATACCACGCAATCGACCCACAAGACGCTGACATCGCTTCGGCAGGGGTCGATGATTCATGTCAACGATCAGGACTTCAAGGGTGAGGTGGAACAATCGTTCCACGAGGCGTACATGACGCACACCTCGACCTCGCCGAATTACCAGATCATCGCGTCGCTGGACGTGGGGCGCCGACAGGTGGAACTGGAGGGGTTCGAATTCGTGCAGCGCCAGATCGAGGCCGCATTGTCCATGCGCCGTGCGATTGCCGACCATCCGTTGCTTAACAAATACTTCAAGGTGCTGACCGCAGGCGACATGATCCCCGAAGAATACCGCGAAAGCGGGGTCAAAAGTTACTACAATCAGGAACAGGGCTGGACTGATATGTGGGACTGCTGGGAAAATGACCAGTTCGTTCTGGATGCCAGCCGGGTTACCCTGCTTGTCGGCGGAACGGGCTGGGATGGTGACACGTTCAAAACCGATATCCTGATGGATAAATACGGTATCCAGATCAACAAGACCTCGCGCAATACGGTGTTGTTCATGACCAATATCGGGACCACGCGGTCAAGCGTGGCCTATCTGATCGAAGTCTTGGTCGAGATCGCGAAATCGCTGGATGACCGTCTGGATGACGCCAGCAAGATGGAACGCCGGTCGTTTGACAACCGTGTTGCGAACCTGATGGAAAACTATCCTCCGCTGCCCGATTTCAGCCGCTTTCACGAGGCATTTCGCGCGGACAACGAAACGTCCGAAGGCGATATCCGCACGGCGTTCTTCCTGGCCTACGATGAAAAACACACTGATTACCTTGATCTGAACGGCACCCTGAAAGACGCGATGGATGCGGGCAAGACTGTCGTCTCTGCCAGCTTTATCATCCCTTATCCGCCCGGCTTTCCCATTCTTGTGCCCGGTCAGGTGGTCAGTCAGGAAATCCTGTCGTTCATGCGCGCTTTGGACGTCAGCGAGATCCATGGTTACCGTCCCGATCTGGGGCTGCGCGTCTTTACCGAGGCTGCGCTGAAACGCGTGCGCAAGAAAAATCTCTCGTCTTCACCTGAATAAGAAAAGGACCAAAATCTATGGCAACTGTTCTCAAGAATATCTCGGAAATTCGCCGGTTCTTTCACCGAAACGAAGACCCCGTATATTTCATCTCGGCGACCAACTTTAACCTGCTGGGCCTTGATGAGTGGGTGAAGAATTTCAAATATATCTGCTACATCGACTGCTACGGCGGCAAGCACCCCAATGTGTTCTGCCCGTCTGAACAGCCCCATGCGGAATTCCAGTCCATTGAGGACATCAACAACTATCTTCTGCAGCACAAAGAGGTGATTGATTTCATCAAACGTCGCGGCGGCAAGCCCAAATTCGTGTTCCTGATGTTCGACGAAGAAACCGAACGTCTGTCAAAAGAGCTGGGTGCCGATGTCTGGTTCCCCAAGGCCAAGCTGCGCCAGAAGATGGACAACAAGATCGAAACCGTCCGCATCGGCAACAAGGCCGGCGTGCCGTCGGTGCCGAACGTATTGGCAGAGGTCAAGGATTACGAAGACCTGAAAAAGACCTGCGAAAAGGCGGGTATCGGGCATGATCTGGTGTTGCAATCCGCCTTTGGTGACAGCGGGCACACCACGTTCTTTATCAAGTCCGAAGCCGATTTCCGCCGCCATGAATCCGAGATCGTCGGCGAAGGCGAGATCAAGATCATGAAACGCATCGATTGCCGCGGCTCTGCCATCGAAGCCTGCGCGACAAGGGAAGGCACGATTGTCGGCCCGCTGATGACCGAACTTGTCGGGTTCAAAGACCTCACCCCCTATCGCGGCGGCTGGTGCGGCAACGAGATTTTGTCAACGGCCTTTCCGCCCAAGGTACGCCAGAAAGCCCGCGAACTGACGTTCAAATTCGGGGAACAACTGCGCAAGGAAGGCTATCGTGGCTATTTCGAGCTGGATTTTCTGATCGACAAAAAGACCGGAGATCTTTGGCTGGGCGAGCTGAATCCGCGCATCACGGGTGCGTCTTCGATGACAAACCACGCGGCCTTTGCCCATGCCGATGCGCCCTTATTCCTGTTCCACCTGCTTGAATTCTCGAAAAAGAAATTCGATCTGGATGTGGACGAGCTGAACAACCGTTGGGCGGATCCCGAAATGATCGACGGCTGGTCGCAGATGGTTATCAAGCACACGGAAGACAGCGTCGATATCTGCACCGATGCGCCCGAAACCGGCATCTACAAGATGCTTGAAGACGGCCGTGTCGTGTTCGACCGTTTCGATTACCACCGCCGCGCGGTTGAATCCGAGAATGAAGCGTTCTTCTTGCGTATTCTTCAGCCCGGTGACTACCGCTATGAAGGTGCCGATATCGGTATTCTCGTGACGCGCGGACGGTCGATGACCAAGTCTTTTCAGTTGAATGACCGCGCGAAAAAGTGGATTCACGGGATCAAGCAATCGGTTGCCGGTCGTCCGCTGCCCGTTGCCGAAGCGGGGCCTGCGATGTCGGACCCGGCGTTCAAGATCCTGTAAGGCAAACGAAAGGCCAGTACATGCTCTGGCGTGCTATTTCAGAAGAATTGCCCGGTCCCAAATGGGCCGGGCTTTTCGCCGAATATTGGCCTCACTACCGTAAATGGTGGCTGAAGGAGGGCGAATCCGTGCGCCCGACCTATGCCGAATGCACACGTGCCCTGAAAACCCACATGCCTGAAATCGTACCGCTGTATGAAGATCTGTGCGACAGGGCAGGCGGCGGTGATCTGGCCGCGCGTTTCCTGAGCTTTTATTGCCCGCCACCCTATCTTTCGGGCTGTAGTCAGGCCGTTTGGGGCGGCAAGGAACCCGTGTTGGTCCGCAATTACGACTACAATATCAACGCGTTCGACAGTCTTGTACTGCACACCGGATGGCAAGGGCGTACCGTGATGGGCACGTCCGACGGGCTGTTTGGTATGGTTGACGGGGTCAATGACGCGGGCCTGTCAATTTCGCTGACGTTCGGCGGCAGGCGGGTTGTGGGGGTTGGTTTCGGTGTGCCGCTGATCCTGCGCTATGTTCTGCAAACCTGTGAAACAACCGAAGAAGCGGGCAAGGTTCTGGCCCGTGTCCCGACACACATGAGCTATAATGTCACCGTGCTTGACCGCAAACGCAAGTATCTGACAGCGTTTATGGCACCTGATCGCGAAACGATTATAACCAACGCCGCCGTTGCGACGAACCATCAGGAAAACGTTGAATGGATCAGCCATGCACGGTTCACCGCCACGGTTGAGCGCGAACGCTATTTGTTGCAACGCCTGCGGTTCCACCGCGACCCCGAGGAAAAATTCATCGGGACGTTCCTGAAACCGCCGCTTTATTCGCATCAGTTCAGCGCAGGGTTTGGCACGCTTTACACTGCCGTTTACCGCCCCCGTAAGCGCGAGATGGAGCTGCGCTGGCCCGGCACCGTCTGGTCGCAGCATATTGATCATTTTGAAGAAGGGTCGCGCAATGTGCTGCTGCCCGGTGCCGCCTAGCCCCAATCCAAGGACACGCCCCATGTCGCATATCTTTCCCCGCCACACACGCAACCTGCCGCCCGTCGCGGTGGCAGGCCACGGCTGCTATCTGACCGACGCCAGCGGAAAACAATATCTTGATGCGTCGGGGGGCGCTGCGGTGTCCTGTCTTGGGCATGGCGATCTTGACGTGATCAACGCGATCAAGGCGCAGTTGGACAGCTTGGCGTATGCCCACACCGGGTTCTTCACTTCGGAACCTGCCGAAAAGCTGGCCGATCTGTTGATTGATCAGGCACCCGGTGATCTGGACCGCGTCTATCTGGTGTCCGGCGGATCAGAAGCCGTGGAAGCCGCGCTAAAGCTGGCGCGACAATACCATGTTGAATGTGGCCACCCCGAGCGGGCGCGTATCATCGCCCGCAAGCAAAGCTATCATGGCAATACAATCGGTGCACTGTCGGCGGGCGGCAACGCATGGCGCCGCGCGCAATTTGGGCCGCTGTTGCTGGACATCAGCCACATCGACCCGTGCTATGAATACCGCATGAAACGTGCCGATGAAACGCCCGAGGAATATGGCCTGCGCGCCGCCAATCTGTTGGAAGATGAATTGCTGCGGGTCGGCCCTGAGACGGTGATGGCGTTCATTGCGGAACCTGTCGTGGGCGCAACGGCGGGTGCGCTGACTGCGGCACCCGGCTATTTCAAACGCATCCGCGAGATCTGTGATCAATACGGCGTGCTGCTGATCCTGGACGAGGTGATGTGCGGAATGGGCCGCACCGGCGCGTTGTTTGCGTGCACCCAAGAAGGGGTAACCCCGGATATCCTGTGCATTGCCAAGGGACTGGGCGGCGGGATACCAACCCATCGGCGCGATGTTGTGTTCGTCGAAAATTTATGATGCGATTTCAAGCGGCTGCTGGTTTCTTTCAGCACGGTCACACATATATCGGCCACCCGACAGCCGCCGCAGCCGGGGGTCGCCGTCGTGTCGGCGGTGCTGGAACGCGATCTTTTGCGCAATGTTCAACGCCAAGGCGACACCCTGCGCGCCGCGTTGACGGTGGCGTTTGGGCAGCATGCCAATGTGGGCGATATCCGGGGGCGCGGTTTGTTCATGGGGCATCGAGATGGTGGCCGACCGCGAGACGAAAGCCCCGTTCGATCCGTCCGTGGCGTCGCGGCGAAGATCAAGAAATACTGGCGTTTGAAAACGGGTTGATCTGCTATCCGATGGCGGGCACGATCGACGGTAAAACCGGGCGACCACGTCCTGCTTGCGCCGCCGTTCATTATCAGTGACGCGCAAATTGACGAACTTGTCGATAAGCTTGGCACAAGCATTGCGCAGGCGCTTGCATGAAAAAAGGCAGGGCGCGAACCCTGCCTTTGCGTTGTTTAAAAGCCAAAGTTTCAGGCCGCTTGGCGGTCGTGTTTGCCTTCTTCCACTTCTTCCACAATCTTGGACACGAAGGCGTCCAGATCGTCGGGGGACCGGCTTGTGATGATCCCTTGATCGACGACGACTTCGCTGTCTTCCCACAGGCCGCCCGCGTTCTTGACGTCCGTCGAGATCGACCCGAAGGATGTCATTTTGCGACCCTCGACGATGCCCGCCTCAATTAGCAGCCAAGGCGCGTGGCAAATCGCGGCAATTGGTTTGCCCGATTGCGCAAAGGACTGGATCAAGCTGATCGCGTCCTTGTTCACCCGCAAGCAGGTCTGGGTTGATCTGGCCGCCGGGCAGCACGATGGCATCGTAGTCATCCATCCGCGCATCCGCGAGGGCCTTGTCGGATTTGATGGTCGATCCCCAGTCGGTCTGATCCCAGCCTTTGATGTCTTCGCCGTCGGGCGTCACAACATGGACTGTCGCACCCTTGGCTTTAAGGTCATTCAACGGGCGCTCAAGCTCTGATTGCTCGAAGCCGTTTGTGGCGAGGATCATGATCCTTGCGTTTGTAATCTGTGTCATTGTCAAACTCCTTTTCGTGTTTGCGTCTTCAGTAAAACAACGCATGCGCCGGGCCATTGTTCCTGAACGAACGGCGGGTTTCGGGCGAAAAAGGGGGCTTTGGCACATGACTAAAACGTGTCTAGAAACCGATACACACTTGGCGCAGTTTCAAATATAAACACGACGATGAAAGATTTGGTTGAACCTGACGTCGGCGTGCCGCTGGCAGACCTGATTGTTTGCCCGCAATGCGATGCGGTGTATCAGTTGAAGGTGCCCGACGTGGGCGAAAAGGCGGTGTGCCAGCGGTGTCACACCGTGCTGGTGGCACCGCGCCGCAAGGCAGGGCTCAAGATCATCGCGATCGCGCTTGCCACGTTCATTCTGATTATCGGGGCCACGTTTTTTCCGTTTCTGACCATTGATGCTGCGGGCAATAAAAACGCGGTTTCGGTAATGGATGCGGCCCTGGCCTTTTCAAGCGGGCCTTTGGTTCTACTTTCCTTGGCAACGGCGGGGCTGATCATGCTGGTGCCTTTGGCGCGGGCGGTGCTGACGCTTTATGTTCTGGTGCCTATTGTGCTGGATCTGCCGCCAGCGCGCCACGCCATGGTCGCTTTTCGCCTGTCAGAGGCGCTGCGCCCGTGGTCGATGGCAGAAATTTTTGCGCTTGGCTGTGCCGTGGCGTTGGTAAAGATTGCGGATTTGGCCACTGTTGGCTTTGGTCCCGCATTCTGGATGTTTGGAGGATTGGTTGTTCTGGTCGTGGCACAGGACAGCTTTATGTGTAAATGGTCGGTATGGAATTCTCTGGAACATCCAAAAAAATCCTGAGCGCGCGTGAAATGGGCATCGTGGCGTGTACGCGTTGCTCAAAGGCGTGGCCAATGGGTACCCGGATCTGCGGGCGCTGCGGGCATCATATGGTGTCGCGTGATGTCCAGAGCCTTCAGAAAGTGTGGGCCTTCTGGCTGGTCGGATTCATGTGCTATATCCCGGCGAACATGTATCCCATGCTCAAGACCAAGACGCTGTTCCAGGTATCGGACAGCACGATTGTCGGCGGTGCCGTTGATCTGGCCCATCATGGGGCGCTGGGGCATCGCGTTTATCATTCTGCTGGCGTCAGTTGCCATACCGCTGGCGAAATTCTGGGCGGTCGCCTTTCTTGCGCTGAGCGTCAGAAGAAGGGGCGCACGTGCCAATCAATCGCGCCATATCATGTACGAGATCGTTGAATACATCGGGCGTTGGTCAATGATCGACATCTTTGTGGTCGCGATCCTGTCGTCGCTGGTACAGCTCAAGACGCTGGCGACCATCAATCCGGGCCCGGCAAGCATGTTCTTTGCCTTGTCCGTGATTTTCACAATGCTTTCCGCACAGGCGTTCGACTCCCGCTTGATCTGGGATGGCCAGACCGAGGATGAGAGATCCAAAGATGACTGAAACACCTCCCGATGTGTCGGTAAAATCGGCACGCAAACTTTTCCTGAGCGGTGCGTCCGTGGTCTGGATCATCCCGCTTTTGGCGCTTTTGGCGGCTCTGGGGGTGGCATGGAACAGCTATAATTCGCGTGGGCCTGAAATTTACGTCGAATTTGACAAGGGTGCCGGCATCAAGGCGGGCGAAACTGAATTGCGCTACCGCGATGTGACCGTCGGCCGCGTTGAAGAGGTCGGTTTCAGCGAAGGGCTTGCCAAAGTCGTTGCAACCATTCGCGTTGACAAGGATGTTGCACCCTTCATCGACAACAGCGCGGCGTTCTGGGTGGTTCAGCCCGAAGTAACCGCGCAGGGCATCACGGGCCTAAGCACGGTGCTGAGCGGCGTTTACATAGAAGGATCCTGGAACGAAGAAAAAGGGTCTTTCGAGGACCATTTTGTCGGCTCTGACACCGCACCGCTGATCCGTCCGGGTCAATCGGGTTTGCAGATCGCGTTTCGGACAGTGGGCAACGGGCAATTAACCGACGATGCGCCAATTCTCTACCGCGGGATCGAAGTGGGCCGCCTTGGCAAGGCAGAGATCGCGCCACGCGGCAATTTCGCCATCGTAGAAGCGCTGATTTACGAAGAACACCGGGGGCTGATCAACAGTTCGACCCGGTTTTGGGACAGTTCCGGTTTCAGTCTGTCCATCGGCCCAAGCGGTGCCGAAATTGACTTTCAGTCGATTGCAACGCTGATCGGGGGCGGCGTGACGTTCGACACGTTCGTATCGGGCGGCGATCGCGTCCAGGATGGCACGGTGTTCGAGATTTTCCCAAGCAAGGAAGCGGCGCGGAGCTCTGTTTTCAATGCATCCGAAGTTGACCCCCTCAAGCTGAGTGTGATTTTTGAAGACAATGTATCGGGCCTTGCCGTGGGGGCCCCCGTTGAGCTGAGCGGGCTGAACATCGGCGAGGTCGAGGCCCTGTCCGGCATCGTGGATTACGAAAAATTCGGCGATAATCGCGTCAGGCTGAACGTGACGCTGTCGGTTCAACCCGCGCGGCTTGGCCTACCGGGAGAGGTGTCTGCGGACAACGCCCTTCAGTTTTTGCAAGACAGGGTATCGACGGGCCTGAGAGCGCGTCTGGCATCGGCCAGTCTGCTGACCGGCGGGCTGAAGGTTGAACTGGTCAACGTGGAAGACGCCCCAAGTGCGACGATGGACGCGGACGGCGGCCCGTTGCCTGTCCTTCCGACAACGCAGAACGAAACCTCCGATGCGGCCGCAACTGTCGAAGGTGTGTTCACGCGGATCAACAACCTGCCTATCGAAGAACTGCTCAACAGCGCCATCGGGCTGTTGAATTCAGCGCAGGCGTTCATCGGCAGCGATGAACTGCAAAATACGCCAAAAGACGTGCGCACGCTGATCAACGAGGTGACCGGCCTGGTCTCATCGGATGACGTCAAGAATATTCCCGTGACCCTTAACGCAACCCTGTCGCGGGTCGAAACGCTTGTCGCCACACTGGAACAGGAACAGATGGCAAAAAGGCTGCTGGATGCTGTCGATTCTGTTTCTGAAGCCGCAAAATCGTTCAGCACCTCAACCGAGGGCGTGCCGGAACTGATCACAAACCTTCAGGCGGTTGCCGCGAAAGCTGGTGATCTGGAGCTTCAGCAATTGGTGGACGAGCTTAGCGCGCTAACCGCCTCTGCGGATGATGTCATCGGGACGCCCGATGCAGTGGCGCTGCCGGGATCGCTGAAGAATGCGCTGGATGAACTGAACTATACGTTGCAGGCGCTGCGCGAGGGTGGGGCGATTGAAAACGTGAACCGCACGCTGGCCTCTGCGCGGAACGCGGCTGACAATATTGCCGTTTCCGCACAGGATCTGCCCCAGATTGTCGACCGGTTGTCGGCCTTGTTCAATCAGGCAAGTCAGACCATCGAAGGGTATAATCAGGGTGATCAGATCAGCCGCACGGCACAGGAGACGCTTCGCGATATACAAAAAGCCGCCGATGCGCTTGCATCTTTGGCGCGCACCATTGAACGTAACCCCAATTCTCTTTTGCTTGGACGGTAACCATGAACATTTTTAGAACTGTCGCGACTTTCGGCCTTCTGGTGGTCCTGTCCTCATGCGGGACAGCCGATCGCTATGCGGTGAACATGCCGCCTGTCAGTGAAAAGGTTTCCATCCGCTTTGGCTCTGTCGAGGTGCGAGATGTTTCCTTGCCCAGCTACGCCGCCGCCGATGAGATCCACATCCAGAAGACTGATGGCACCTTGGTCAGTTCGTCCGACATGTTATGGGCAGATTCGCCCGAACGCGCCGTGGCGCTAGAGCTGAGCGAAAATCTGTCACGTCTCACAAACCGGCGCATCGCCTCGCAGCCGTGGCCCTTCGAGGCATTTCCAGACGCGCGTCTTGACGTCCGCTTTAGCGAGCTGTTGGCGACAGAAGCAGGCCAGTTCAAGGCATCCGGCCAGTATTTCGTGGCCGTCGCAGAAGGCGGCAACGAACGTTCAGGCCTGTTTGAACTGTCCGTGCCCTTTAACCCAAAAGGCGGAGCAGCCAGTATTGCAGCCGCCCGTGGGCAGCTGATCCTTGACTTGGCGACCTATGTGGCCAGAAATGGGTTAAACTGATACGGACAGGGTTCCCTATCACGCAAGTTTTTTATATGGGTCGACGGGGATTGCTGGCGTTCTGCGCAAGTGAACGCAGGCGAAGACGGAGCGATGAGTGATTTTTGCGCTTCAATTAAGGGGCTATTGTGAAAACACGCATCGATCAGCAAATTTATTCGCAAAAAAACAGAAACGTATTTGAAAATCGCCAATCGCAAGTTGGCAATTGCAAGCGGACGACATGACGATGATGAACCAAAGCCAGAAAAAATTCGCGGCCGTTCAAGACGATGATGAAGATACCATAGACATCGGGGCGCTGATTGGCACGCTTTGGCGTGGCAAATGGCTGATCGCCGCCGTGACGTTCATCGCGATGCTGTTGGCGGGCTATTACGCCTATGGCGTGGCTGTGCCGACATACCGTTCGACGGCATCGATTGTGCTGGAAACCAAGCAGGACAGCGTCGTGGACCTGAAGGCGGTCGTCGGGGGCTTTTCTGGCGATTCAACCGAAGTGAACACGGAAGTAGAAGTGCTGCGGTCCCGTGGTCTGGCAGGCAAGGTAGTTGATCGTCTGAACCTGATCGCTGACCCCGAATTCAACGGCAACCTGCGTGAACCGTCGATGATTGGTGCCACAATTGCCAAGATCAAATCATTCGTGCGCCCTGTCGATATTCAAGACACCGATCCGCAGTTGAAAGCGGAAAAGCTGCGCAATGAAGTCGTGGCGACCTTGCTGGAAAAGATCTCGGTCAGCAACATCAGGCAGAGCCTTGTTTTCAACGTCACGGTCGAAACAGAGTCGCCCGTGAAATCTGCGCTGATAGCGGATACCCTTGTCGATCTTTATATCCTCAATCAGATTTCGGTGAAGTTCGAGGCGACCGAAAAAGCGACTGAATGGCTGAGCAATCGCGTGACCGAGCTTCAGGTCGAACTTGAGACAGCCGAAAAGAAGGTCTCTGATTTCACCTCTCAGACGCAGCTTGTTTCAGCCGAGGCGCTTCAGGCGCTTGAACGGCAGGTCAAAGAGCTGAGAGAACGCATTTCCAACGCAGAGCTGGCAAAAATCGCGCTTGAAACGCGCGTTGCAGCACTGGAAAACGCTGAAACCACCGAAGAAAAGCTGGCTGCGGCGGATGATGCGGCGCTGACGCGTATCGCAAACGGGGGTCTTGCGTCTGACGAAAACCAGCGCGGGTTCGATCTGCGCTTTCAGTCTGTGGTCGCGCGCGCCCAGTCTGATCTGGCGCGGGCGACACAACAGTTGATCTCTCTCAAGGCATCAGAGGCAGATCTTGCCGATCAGATTGCCCAACAGGGCAAAGACCTGATTACCTTGCAACAGCTTACGCGCGAATCGGAAGCGACGCGGCTTTTGTACGAATATTTCCTCACACGTCTTAAGGAAACGTCGGCGCAAGAGGGTATCCAAAAGGCCGACAGCCGCGTGCTGTCAAGTTCGGTTGTCGCCAGTTTCCCAAGTGCGCCAAAGAAATCCCAGATCCTCGCGCTTAGCATGATCCTGGGTATGATGATCGGCTCTGCAATCGTGTTGTTCCGTGAATTCAAGACAAGCACCTTCCGTACGGCAGCGGATCTTGAGCAGTACACCGGATATACCGTCATCGGGCAAATTCCGCAGATCCCGACGCGCAAACGCATGGATACGCTATCTTACCTGTCGGAAAAACCGACTTCCGCAGCAGCCGAAGCGGTCAGGAACCTGCGCACCTCGCTTATGATGTCCAACCTCGACAAGAAACCGCAAGTGATCCTGTCAACGTCCTCTATCCCTGGTGAAGGCAAGACAACCGTATCGTTGTCGCTGGCCAAATTCCTGTCGGGTCTCGGAAAATCGGTCCTGCTGGTCGAAGGCGATATTCGTCGACGCACATTGAACGAGTATTTCCCAAGCTTGCCACATACCGGAATCGCGTCGGTCTTGAACGGTGATGTGAAATTCGCCAACGCCATTCACAGACCTGCGGGTTTTGAGGCGGATGTGCTTGCGGGTGAGAAAACCAGCGTAAATGCGGCAGACATCTTTTCGTCGGATACCTTCAAAAAGTTCATTCAAGAGATGCGCACGAAGTATGATTTCATCATCATTGATACGCCTCCGGTGCTTGTGGTTCCCGACGCCCGGATCATCGCAGAAAATGTGGATGCGATTTTGTTCACCGTAAAATGGGACAGCACCAGTAAGGCGCTTGTCGATGAATCGATGCGTTTCTTCCACAATTCCAATCAACGCGTCACCGGTCTGGTGCTGAACCAGATCAGCGAAAAGGGCATGAAGAGATACGGATACGGCAACGAATCCGGCTCTTATGGCGCATATGGCGGCGGTTACTACGATAATTAACGACACTTGCGGTTGATGGCGGCGACACATCTTCGCCATTAAGCTGCCCAGATATGTCCTTTCTTGCGTCATAGGGCCGGCTTGATTGCAGGCGATACTCGGACAGAATCAACCCGAGTGAGGTCGTGGACATGTCGCACATCAAAGAGATTATTACTGCCGTCGGAACCTTGGGGTGCGCCTTGGGTATCGGATTTGTCATGCAAAACTCTGATACGGCAACCGAACGTTATGGTGCCGCGTCAGATGCAGCAGCGCAGGAACAACGGCTTAAGACGCTGAGTGACGAAAACGCCATG
The DNA here is from genome assembly GCA_963728645.1 of uncultured Alphaproteobacteria bacterium. Classification (GTDB taxonomy): domain Bacteria; phylum Pseudomonadota; class Alphaproteobacteria; order Rhodobacterales; family Rhodobacteraceae; genus Sulfitobacter. The sequence goes on from CAVSLU010000008.1 coordinate 138,481, forward strand.
CTTGAAGTGCAGGATATCATGCTCACGTCAGCAGAGCTTGGCGTATCAAGCCCAACCACGTCGGTGCAGGTACCCCACACGGACACGAAGGTTACAAAAACCGCAGCACCAGAGATTGCAGTACCTGTGCTTGGGTCTGCGCCCACAGGTCTAGCCAATTCCTGCGAAATGAAGGCAGAGGCACGTCCGATAGCCGCTGCGATGGTCAATCTTACGCTGTCTGCGCCATGCCTGCCGAATGCACGCGTGACAGTGCACCACAACGGTATGATTTTTACGCAGACCACATCCAGTTCGGGCGCCTTGGACATCAATGTGCCCGCGCTTTCCGAGACAGCCGTATTCGTTTTCGCATTCGGAAACGGTGACGGCACAGTTGCCCAAGCGAAAGTCGAGGATCTGAATGATTTCGACAGGGTTGTCTTGCAATGGAAGGGCACCACCGGGTTTCAGCTTCACGCGCTTGAATTTGGCGCGACATATGGCAGCGACGGTCACATCTGGTCTGGCAAGCCGCGTGACATCGCGGCAGCCGTCACCGGTGAGGGCGGTTTTATGACCGTGAACGGCGATCTTTCAGCGTCCGAACCGTTGGTCGCAGAGGTCTATACCTTTCCAACCGAGTTGGAGAACACGAAAGGCGGGGTCATCCTGAGCGTCGAAGCCGAAGTTATCAAGGCAAACTGCGGTCAGGAAATCGAAGCGCAATCTCTTGAGCGGCAGGCGAATTCCAAGGTCAAAACGCAAGATCTAAGCCTGTCCGTCCCGGATTGTGATGCAGTTGGCACCTTTCTGGTGTTGAATAATCTTCTACAAGACCTGAAGGTTGCCAGCAACTAAGGCAACCTCTGGGGTCACATGATCACATATTCACGTGCGGCAGTTGTCGCCGCGCTTTTCCTGATGTTCGGGGTGTGCGGCGCAGGCGCGCAGGATGTCGCCCTGACGTCGCGCGACGGCAAGATCGAACTTTCCGGCATGCTGCTTGGCTTTGACGGAGAGTTTTACCGGATCGAAACGGAATACGGTGAACTGACCGTGGACGGGTCCGGCGTGGACTGTGCCGGCCCCGGCTGCCCGAACCTGGAAAACTTCGTTGCAGAACTTCAACTTTCGGGCTCCGCGACGATGGGTGCGGTTCTGATGCCCGCGCTGATTGATGCCTTTGCAACGCGCAACGGTTTTCGCACAAAACGCAACGATGAAGGCGGCGGGCATATCACCTTTGTCATCGAAGATGAACGTACCAACAAAACCATGGCGCGGTTTCGCCTGAATGCCAGCAATGCAGACGAAGGTTTTGCCGACCTGTTGGCCGATGAGGCTGACATCGTCATGTCGCTGCGCGAGATGAGCGCGCAAGAACGCCAACTGGCGCGTGACGCGGGCTTGGGTGACATGACGGCCGCGAACCGCAGCCGTGTGCTTGCGCTTGATGCGGTGGTTCCCGTTGTCTCTGCGTCGAACCCTGTGCGCCGCATATCGCCTTTGATGTTGGCCCGCGTATTTTCTGGCCAGATCACCAATTGGAACATTCTGGGCGGGCCCAATGCGCCAATTGAACTGCACCTTCCGGATGACCGCAGCGGGCTTGCGCAGGCCATTACCGATCAGGTTCTGCGACCTGCCGGATTTGATCTGGCCCCGAAAATTACCCGGCATGCCACGCTGTCTGATCTGGCCGATACCGTGGCCAAGGACAGTTTCGCGCTTGGAATTACAAGCTTTGCGGAACGGCGAAACACATCTGTTTTGACGCTAAGCGGAACCTGCGGTTTCTCGCTTGATGTCTCGCGGCGCACCATCAAGACGGAAGATTATCCTTTGACCGCGCCGATGTTTCTTTACTTTCCGGCCCGCCGGTTGCCCCAGGTTGCCCGTGATTTCCTTGCTTTCATCCGCAGCCCGACAGCGCAATTGGTGATCCGTCGTGCGGGTTTTGTGGATCAGACACCCGAAGAAATTCCCGTCGAGGATCAAGGCAACCGTTTCACCAACGCCATCACGGTCACAGGCGCTGAAAACACGCTGGAAGAGCTTCAGCGGATGACCGCGACGCTGAAGCCGATGGCGCGGCTTTCCACATCCTTTCGGTTTGAGACGGGGTCCGTCCGGCTGGATGCACAGTCGCGTTCCAATGTGCAGCAACTGGCACGGGCGTTGGAAGTGGGCCAATACGACGCCAGACGCCTGCTGTTCGTGGGCTTCAGTGACGGAGAGGGGCCAGCACGGGCGAACCGTGAAATCGCCCTGCGCCGCGCCGAGGCCGTGCGACAAGGTGTGATCAACGCGGCGATCACCGTGAACCTTGACCGGGTCGTGCTTGACGTCGATGCCTTCGGAGAGGCGATGCCCATGGCCTGTGACGACAGCGACTGGGGGCGGCAGGCCAACCGGCGCGTCGAAGTGTGGGTCCGCTAGGGCCTAGCGAAACTGCGCTGGCGCGTATTTCAGCAAAACCGGGACGACCAATTCTTCCTCATCAATAAGGTGTCTGTTCAACAGCGGCCTGAACGCATCAAGCCGGTCTTTCATCGCGGCCGTCGCATCGATGAAGCCAGCGGGTGGCCCGTCATGGCGCAGGACAGCGTTTGCAGTGTCGGCAAGACCCGCCAAAATGCCATCAAGGCTTTGGTGATCGGCATCCAGAATATCAAAGCCCCGCGCCGCGCCCAGATCAAGCTGAGCCATGACCGGGAAATATTGCGCATCCTCGATGTGGTGATGGCCGTGCAATTCGTTGATCAGCATCCCCCCGAAGCGGCTTAGCTTGCGCTTGTAGGCAAGTGGATCTTCGTTTCGATCCAGCGCAGAACGCGCGTCACCGTCCAGCTGATCCAACAGGCGGCGAAACATCAGGTGCCGGTCAAGCCAGAAGGCGATCAGTTGCGAGTAGTTCTGGTTCTGCGCCCATTCCTCGCGGGGGTAGGCCTTGACCAAGGCGCGCAGGGCATCGGGAAGGCCGTCGCGTTGAGTCAGCGCCAGCGGATCTGTCAAAGGTTCATGTGTCATGGGGCCGGTCGTAGCCGAGGCCAGATCAAAGGTAAATTCTGCAAATCTGAACAGGCCAGACGCAGCTAAAGCAACCCCTCTGACCGGAAGCTAAGCTCGCGCGATTTGCCGATGATAAGATGGTCGTGCAGCGTCAGCCCAAGGGCTGTGCATGCGGCAAGGATCTGTTGGGTCATGTCAATGTCTGATTCCGATGGGGATGGATCACCGGACGGGTGGTTGTGCACCAGTATCAGCGCACTTGCATTCAACTCGAGCGCACGTTTTGCGACCTCCCGGGGATAGACCGGCACGTGATCAACGGTGCCTTTTCCCTGTTCTTCGTCGCCGATGATGACATTCTTGCGGTCAAGAAAAAGCACGCGGAACTGTTCCGTTTCCCGGTGCGCCATCGTGGTATGGCAATAATCCAGCAGCGCATCCCAGCTTGAGACGACATGCTGCCGGATCACCCGTGATCGGGCCATCCGGTGGGCTGCAGCTTCCACCACCTTCAATTCGACGATCACCGCATCACCGACGCCTGCAATATCACGCAAGCGTGGTTCAGGGGCCGTGATCACGCGGTTGAAATCACCAAAACGGTCCATCAGGGCGCGGGCCAGCGGTTTCACATCCCGGCGGGGGATCGCCCGGAACAGGACCAGTTCAAGCAGTTCATAATCAGGAAGCGCCGCCGCACCGCCCTGCATGAAACGCGCACGCAGGCGCTGACGATGATCAGCGATATAGGATGGCTGTTTGCCCGATGTCGCCAACGCATCGACCGCCTCGTCCCGAAGGAACGGCAGATTGGGTTCGGCGAATGTGGCGTTTTTCATCATGCACTCAGCATCGCGCACGGTCGGTTACGATTTCGTAAACTTCACATCCCAAAAACGCGCATCTGCGAAAAAAGGCGAGACTATGTCCCGCCTTTGATCTTAACCTTTCATCGAATCCCAGAAGGATTTTACCGACGAAAAGAAGCTGCTGGATTCCGGGTTGTTGTTCTCGGATTCCTCTTCGAATTCTTGCAGCAGTTCCTTCTGGCGACTGGTCAAATTCACCGGCGTTTCAACTGCCAGTTCTATGATCATATCGCCCGTGCCACCACCGCGCAAAGGCGGCATGCCTTTGCTGCGCAGCCGCATCTGGCGCCCCGACTGGCTGCCTGACGGGATCTGCACGCGACCCCGGCCGCCATCTATCGTCGGCACCTCAATGCTGCCGCCCAAGGCGGCTGTGCTCATGGAAACGGGCACACGACAGAACAGGTTCGGACCGTCGCGTTCGAACAGATCGTGATCCTGCACTTCGATAAAGATATATAAATCGCCCGATGGCCCGCCGCGCATCCCCGCTTCGCCTTCACCGGCAAGACGGATACGCGTGCCGGTTTCAACACCGGCAGGAATATTCACCGACAGCGCGCGGTCTTTTTCGACACGACCCGCACCGCGACAAACCTTGCACGGGTTCTTGACGATCTGACCCATGCCGGAACAGGTGGGGCAGGTGCGTTCGACTGTGAAAAAACCCTGCTGCGCGCGTACTTTACCCATGCCAGAGCAAGTCGGGCAGGTGGTGGGTTCGGCACCGTTTTCAGCACCCGACCCATTACAGGCGTCGCAGGCAACCGATGTCGGCACATTGATGGACTTTTGCAGGCCCCTGTAGGCATCCTCAAGCGTGATGCCCAGGTTATAGCGCAGATCGGCACCCCGCGCGGCACGGCGCCCACCGCCGCCCCCGCGATTGCCCATGAAATCACCGAAAAGATCGTCGAAGACGTCCGAGAACGCAGACGAAAAATCGCCTTGTCCGCCACCGAAACCGCCACCGGGGCGCCCACCGCCGCCACCGCCCATGCCGCCTTCGAACGCAGCGTGACCATATCGGTCATACGCGGCCTTCTTGTCGGCGTTCTTCAGCACTTCATAGGCTTCGTTCGCCTCTTTGAACTGCGCCTCGGCCTTGGGGTTGTCGGCGTTGCGGTCGGGGTGCAGTTCCTTGGCTTTGGTACGATAGCCTTTTTTGATCTCGTCGGCAGAGGCACCTTTGGCGACGCCGAGGATCTCGTAATAATCACGTTTGGCCATGGATTAGCTCCTGCGTTGGAACGTGACAGGCCGGCCCGGCAAGCGGACCGGCCATATCAGTGGTTCCAAGGGGCACGCTTACGCGCGCTTGTTGTCGTCCAGATCTTCGAAGTCGGCATCAACGATCCCGTCGTCGCCATGCGGCGTATCCGCTGCCTCGGCTACGTCATCGTTTTCTTCCTGAGCGGCCTTGTAGATGGCTTCGCCCAGTTTCATTGCCGCTTCCGTTACGTTCTGAATGCCGGACTTGATCTTATCGACGTTGTCGGTCTCCAGCTCGTCCTTAAGGGCGGCAATGGCCAGTTCGATGGCTTCGACAGTTGTCGGATCAACCTTGTCAGAATGTTCTTCCACAGACTTCTCGGTCGAGTGGATCAACGATTCTGCCTGGTTCTTGGCCTCGATCAGCGCGCGACGTTCCTTATCGGCATCGGCGTTCTCTTCGGCATCCTTAACCATCTTCTCGATATCCTCGTCTGACAAACCGCCGGACGCCTGGATCGTGATCTTCTGTTCCTTCATGGTGCCCTTATCAAGCGCGCCAACGGAAACGATCCCGTTCGCATCGATATCAAAGGTCACTTCGATCTGGGGCATGCCGCGCGGAGCGGGCGGGATGTTTTCCAGATTGAACGCCCCCAGAATTTTATTGTCTGCGGCCATTTCGCGTTCACCTTGGAAGACGCGGATTGTCACAGCATTCTGGTTATCCTCGGCTGTCGAGAAGACCTGTGATTTCTTGGTTGGAATCGTGGTGTTGCGATCAATCAATCGCGTGAACACACCGCCCAGAGTCTCGATACCAAGCGACAGAGGCGTCACATCAAGAAGAACAACGTCTTTCACGTCGCCTTGCAGAACACCGGCCTGAATGGCAGCACCCATTGCAACAACTTCGTCAGGGTTCACACCCTTGTGCGGCTCTTTACCGAAGAACTTCGTTACTTCTTCGATGACGCGCGGCATGCGGGTCATACCACCGACAAGAACAACCTCGTCGATGTCGGACGCGGAAATCCCGGCATCTTTAAGGGCGGCGGCGCAGGGCTTCATCGACGCCTTGATCAGGTCACCGACCAACTGCTCCAGCTTGGAACGGGTCAGCTTCATCACCATGTGCAACGGCGAGCCGTCTTTGCCCATCGAGATAAATGGCTGGTTGATCTCTGTCTGGCTCGCGCTCGACAGTTCGATCTTGGCCTTTTCGGCAGCTTCCTTCAGACGCTGCAGCGCCATCTTGTCTTTGGTCAGGTCAACGCCGTTTGTCTTTTTGAACTCATCCGCAAGGTAGTTCACGATGCGCATGTCAAAGTCTTCGCCGCCCAGAAACGTATCCCCGTTGGTCGACTTCACTTCGAAAAGGCCATCGTCAATCTCAAGGATGGTCACGTCGAATGTACCGCCACCAAGGTCGTATACGGCGATGGTTTGGGTATTCTTCTTGTCCAGCCCATAGGCCAGCGCGGCGGCTGTCGGTTCGTTGATGATCCGCAGCACCTCAAGACCGGCAATCTTGCCCGCGTCTTTGGTGGCCTGACGCTGGGCGTCGTTAAAGTAGGCAGGCACGGTAATAACAGCCTGAGTGACTTCTTCGCCCAAATAGCTTTCAGCGGTTTCTTTCATCTTGCCCAGGATGAACGCAGAGATTTGCGAAGGGGAGTATTTTTCACCCCTGGCTTCTACCCATGCATCGCCATTGCCGCCGTCAATGACGGTAAAGGGCAGGTTCTTTTTGTCCTTGGCCAGATCCACGTCGTCGTTGCGGCGACCGATCAGGCGCTTCACACCGAAAATGGTGTTGTCAGGGTTGGTTACCGCTTGCCGTTTGGCAGGCTGGCCAACCAGACGTTCGTCGTCTGTAAAGGCGACAATAGATGGTGTTGTGCGTGCACCTTCCGCGTTTTCAATGACGCGAGGCTGGCTGCCGTCCATGATGGCGATACAGCTGTTGGTGGTTCCCAGGTCGATACCAATTACTTTGGCCATGTTTTGATCCCTCATTTACTCAAGGCGATGACACGAAGCGCAGGCCCGTTGCGGCACCCTTGCCCCGATCTTTTTCACCCAAGGCCGGATGCCTTCGGTGGTTCGAAGCGTATATAAGGAGCAGTTCTGGACCCTGCAACCGTTGCATGAGAAAGGAATTAGGGAATCTGTGCGGATTTTTCGGTAATACGGTATGGAAGGGCACATAAATGACAGTTCTGCGTTTGCGCGGCTTTGAAATCCATAAGGGATTTTTGGATATCACCGCGCAAAAAACTGTGCTGGAGGGTGTCAGGGATGTGGTCAAAGCCGCACCGTTTTTCCGGCCCGTTACACCTGGCGGGAAAAAGATGTCCGTGCGCATGACATCGGCGGGTAAATTCGGCTGGTTTTCCGACAAGGATGGATACCGTTATGCCGAAAGTCACCCAGATGGCATGGCCTGGCCAGCTATCCCTGACGCTATTTCGGCGATCTGGAATGACCTGACCGCCCTTGACCGGCAGCCTGAATGCTGCCTGATCAATTATTACGGGGCGGACGCAAAGATGGGTATGCATCAGGATCGGGACGAAGCTGACTTCAGCTGGCCTGTGGTGTCGGTATCGCTTGGCGACGAAGGGCTTTTCCGTATCGGGAACCAGAAGCGCGGGGGCAAGACCGACAGTGTTTGGCTTCAGTCAGGAGATGTCGTCGTTATGGGCGGCGAAGCGCGACTGCATTACCACGGGATCGACAGAATCAGAACTGGGTCATCGACGTTGTTGCCCAAGGGGGGCCGCATCAACCTGACTTTACGCGTTGTAACCTAGGCAATGGGAAAACGACCTAGGCAACGACCCTAGCGACGGGCACCCCAACTGGCGGATGCGTGCTTGCGCGTATAGAATTCGCCCATCATCCCGATCACCAACAACACAAGCCCGACCCAAAAGGCATACGCCCAGTTGCTGTTGTGGGGGCTGTAATTGATAAAGGCAAAGCCGCGTGTCTGGTCAATGATGTGAAACAGCGGGTTCCAGTCAAAAATCGAAAGCATGAAACCCGGCAGGGTGTTGGCCACAAACATCTTGCCAGACGCAATCATGTTGATGCGTTGATAGATGGTGGTGAAAATCTTGGTAAAAGACGGCGACCAGGGTTTGATCGCCAGCAGCAGCATACCCACGGCCAGACCGGTAAACCAAGATAGCAAAAGCATACCGCCGACGCCTGTCGGATCATAAATTTCGACATGCTTTATGCCGAAATGATAAAGTGCCATAATCACGATCAATGACAGGAATTGAATGTAAAGTGCGCCCAAAGCCGCCGCGGCAAGCGAGATAACCGTCGTCATCGGTGCGTGCTGCATCATCGCGCTTGATGGCCCTTCGGCACCGGCAACCGCCCCGACCGTCTTGGTATGCATCATGAACATGAAAACGCCGGTCATGATATAGACGACGAAATCACCCCTGATCGAGGCGCCTTTCATACCCAAAATCGTGAACATCAGATAGAAAATAGCGACAAAGATAAGGGATTGAAGCACATTGAGCGCGATCGCCAGAAAGGCGTTATTGTGCTGTTTGCGCACGGACCTTACGACCGAGTGATAGACAAGCTCTGCCATCCCCAAGGCTGAGGAAAGGCTACCTCGATGTTTACGACTGGGTTGGAACATTTACAAAAGCCTCATTGCTCTCTGAAATCGCATGGAATTCTTGCTGTTCCATTAATTGCAAACCATAAAGGGCGTCGAAAGATTAATCAATGAAACTAAAGGGCGGGCGCGGGATGGATTTTCAAAAGCTTGTGATGGTCATGCGGCAGCTGTCTCTTGAGGCCGGCGACAAGATCATGGAAATCTACGGGCGCGATGATTTTGAGGTCAAAACCAAGTCGGACGAAAGCCCGGTCACCATTGCGGATGAAGCGGCGGACAAGATCATCTCGGATGGCCTGCGCGCCGCCTTCCCCGATGTGATGCTGGTGACAGAGGAACAATCCGCCACCCATTCCGCCCGCGGAGATACCTTTTTGATCGTCGACCCCCTGGATGGTACCAAAGAATTCATCAACCGTCGGGGCGATTTTACCGTCAACATCGCCTTTGTCGAAGCGGGTGTGCCGACACGTGGGGTGGTGTATGCGCCCGCCCGGTCGCGCATGTTCTTTACGCTCGCGGATGGCCAGTCCGTCGAAGAGACAGGGGATTTTCCGAAGGACGCCATCGGCCCGATCACGCCCCTTTCAGTGTCTGCACCGGACAACGCCGCGCTGATGGTGGTTGCGTCAAAATCGCACCGTGATCAGGCGACGGACGATTATATCGCCAAGTATAACGTGCGCGACATGACCAGCGCGGGATCATCGCTCAAGTTTTGTCTGGTGGCGACGGGCGAGGCCGATCTTTATCCGCGCCTTGGCCGGACAATGGAGTGGGACACCGCCGCCGGACATGCCGTGCTTGCCGGTGCGGGCGGTGCCGTTGTGCGGTTCGATGATCTAAGCCCGCTGACGTATGGCAAAGCCGATTTCGCCAATCCATTCTTTATCGCCTATGCACCGGGCGTTGATCTGAAGGCCTCGTGATGTCTGTTCTGATCGTCATTCCCGCGCGCTATGCTTCGACCCGCTATCCGGCAAAACCGCTTGCGATGCTAAAGGGGGCAGGCGGCGTTGAACGCAGCCTGATCGAGCGCAGCTGGAGAGCGGCCCGCGAGGTTCAAGGTGTGGATCGCGTCGTGGTCGCGACGGATGATGACCGTATCAAGGATGCCGCCGAAGCGTTCGGTGCAGAGGTCGTCATGACCTCGGTCAACTGTGCCAACGGCACGGAACGGTGCGCCCAGGCGCATACAGAGTTGGGCGGTGGCTATGACATCATCGTTAATTTGCAAGGCGACGCGCCCCTGACTCCCAGCTGGTTCGTGGAAAGCTTGGTTCAGGGGCTGGAAAACGATCCCGGCGCAGGGATTGCAACGCCCGTCTTGCGATGTGACGGGGCGGCGTTGAACAGCCTGCTGGCGGACCGAAAGGCGGGGCGCGTTGGCGGCACCACTTCCGTCTTTGCGGCCGATCACAAAGCACTCTATTTCTCGAAGGAAGTCATCCCTTTCACCGCGACCGACTTTGCACAAGATGATGCCACCCCGGTGTTTCATCACGTCGGCGTCTATGCCTATCGCCCGGACGCGCTGGCGGCGTATCCTTCCTGGCCGGTTGGCCCGCTGGAACAGCTGGAGGGGCTTGAACAACTGCGTTTCATGGAAAATGGCCATACCGTGTTGTGTGTCGAGGTCGCGGCGAATGGCCGCCAGTTCTGGGAGTTGAACAATCCCGAAGATGTGCCGAAAATCGAAGTCATGATGGCGCAGATGGGGATTGAGTGACGGATCTTTCTGTCAGCGTCGTGATTGTCAGCCGCGGTCGATCACAGTCGCTGACCCGGACGTTAATGGGAATTTCCCAGCTTCAATACTGGAACTTCGAGGTGGTTGTGGTCGCCGATCCCGCTGGCATTCGAGCCGCCGAAGCCTTGCACTTTGCGCCAGACCTGAAGCTTGTGCCCTTCGACGAGCCTAACATCTCTGCCGCGCGCAACCTGGGCATTCTTCACGCCGCTGGCGATATCGTCGCGTTCATCGACGATGATGCCGTCCCCGAGCCGATGTGGCTAAGGCATCTGACAGCGCCCGCATCCCGCCCCGACGTGGCCGCAATGGGTGGCTACGTCCGGGGGCGCAACGGTATTTCATTTCAATGGAAGGCCGCCGGTCTGGATATGTCCGGCCGCGCATATCCTTTGGGCGTTGATCCGCAGCAGGCTACGGTGATGACGCCGCCCAAAGGGCGCGCGATCAAGACTGAAGGTACAAATATGGCCTTTCGCCGTGATGTGTTGGTTGAACTGATGGGGTTTGATCCCGCATTCCATTATTTTCTGGACGAAACCGATCTGAATGTGCGCCTTGCGCGTGCGGGATATGCCACCGCCATTGTCCCGCTGGCCGAGGTGCATCATGGATATGCCGAAAACCACATGCGCGGCGCGGCGCGGGTTCCGAAAGACCTGTTCGACATCGGGGCCAGTTGGGCGGTTTTCCAGCGCAAACATATGCCCCCGCCAGAGCATATCGCACATTGGCAAGACCTGCGTCTTGAACAGCGGCAGCGTCTTTTGCGTTTCATGCAATCAGGTGCGCTTGAGCCGCGCGATGTGCCTCGCCTGATCGCGCGACTTGATCAAGGGTATGCCGAAGGGCGGGAACGGGTGGTGGCAGCGCCAAAGCTGCCCAAAAACCCGGCCGCGCCCTTTCACCGGTTTCCCAGCATCCGCCGCGAGGCTGTACTTCTTCAAGGCAGGCCGCTGCGCGCCGCCGGATCCCGTGCACGGGCAATGGCATCTGTGAACAAGGGTCATATCGTAACGCTGATTATTCTGTCTCGATCCGCGTTATTTCACCGGACAGTCTTTGATAAAGCCGGATTTTGGGTGCAGACTGGCGGCCTGTTTGGTAAAGCTGACAGAACAGAGCGGATTTTGTCACTCTATTCCAGAAAAAGTCGGGTTAAGAAAGAAATCGCGCGCATTGAACTGCAAAGAGGATATTCACGTGCGAGGGAACAAATAATTTGACATAGTAGTTTGTAGTGGCTGCGTCGGTTCGGTTGTTGCGTAACTTTCGCCCGCAGGCGCAGTGTCGAAAGCAAGACAGGGTTTCACTAGGATTGACATGACAAAAAAAGTTACCAAAGCAATTTTCCCCGTAGCTGGATTGGGCACGCGTTTTCTGCCCGCGACCAAATCGGTGCCAAAGGAAATCATGACTCTCGTGGATCGGCCCCTGATCCAGTACGCCATTGACGAAGCGCGGGCCGCCGGGATCAAGGAATTTATCTTTGTCACGTCACGCGGCAAAGGCGCGCTTGAGGATTACTTTGATCACTCTCCTGTTCTTGAACAGGAACTGCGGTCGAAAAAGAAGACCGCGCTGCTTGAGATATTGAAGAATACCAACATGGAAAGCGGCGCGATTGCCTATATCCGGCAGCACAAGGCGCTTGGCCTTGGTCATGCGGTATGGTGCGCGCGCCGTCTGATCGGTGACGAACCCTTTGCCGTGATCCTGCCGGACGACGTGATCGCCGCCGAAAAGCCATGCCTTCAGCAGATGGTCGAAGCCTATAAGGAAACCGGCGGCAACGTCGTGGCCGCGATGGAGGTGGCACCCGAGCGTGCTTCGTCCTATGGGATGCTCGACATTGAGGAAGACCGCGGCGATCTGGTGAAAATCCGGGGCATGGTGGAAAAACCTAAAGCGGAAGATGCGCCCTCTAATCTGGCCGTTATTGGTCGGTATATCCTTTCGCCCAACGTGTTGAAGAACCTGAACCAATTGAAATCGGGCTCGGGTGGGGAAATACAGTTGACCGATGCCATCGCGGCAGAGTTGTCGCAGGGCCACGAGGTGTTTGGCTATCGCTTTAAGGGTCAGCGGTTTGACTGCGGGTCGAAGTCCGGCTTCTTGCAGGCGACGGTGTCTTTCGGGCTGGCCCGCGAAGAATTGCGCGATGATCTTTACGCCTATTTGCAGGACATCTTGCCGATGGACAAAGCGGCGCAGTAGACGATCGGCAAAGGCGACCTTATGGCGAATGTATTGGTAACGGGGGGTGCGGGATATATCGGCTCGCACGCCTGCAAGGCGCTTGATGCTGCCGGATTTACCCCCGTCACTTTTGACAATCTGGTCACAGGCTGGAAAGACGCCGTGAAATTCGGCCCCTTTGTGCAAGGTGATTTGCTGAACCGCGCTGAAATTGATGCCGTGTTTGCGCAGTATCAGCCCATCGCGGTGATGCACTTTGCAGCGCTTAGCCAGGTCGGCGACAGCATAAGGCAACCCGGTCTGTACTGGCGCAACAATGTCGAAGGGTCGCTGAACCTGATCGAAGCGACAGTGGCCGCCGGTTGCCCGCATTTTGTATTTTCATCGACTTGCGCAACCTACGGCGATCAGGACAATGTCGTGCTTGACGAAAACAGCGCACAGTATCCGATCAACGCCTATGGCGCGTCGAAACGTGCCATCGAAGATATCTTGCGCGATTTCGAAAGAGCCTTTGATCTGAAAGCGGTCATCTTCAGGTATTTCAATGTCGCTGGCGCAGATCCTGATGGGGTGGTGGGCGAATTTCACCGGCCCGAAACGCATCTGATCCCGCTGATGCTGGATGCGATTGATGGCAAGCGCGACGCGCTGACGATTTTTGGCACGGATTATGACACGCCCGACGGCACATGCATCCGTGACTACGTGCATGTGTGTGATCTGGTGGATGCCCATGTTTTGGGGTTGCGGTGGCTGCTGGACGGCAAACCCAGTCGCGTCTTCAACCTTGGCACCGGAACCGGGTTTTCGGTGCGCGATGTCGTGGATCACAGCCGCGATGTGACCAACCGCGCGGTTCCGATCATCGAAGGCCAACGCCGTCCTGGCGACTGCACAAAGCTGGTGTCCGGCTCGTCTCGGGCTGTGACAGAGCTGGGATGGGCCCCAAAACGGTCAACCCTGCCCCAAATGATCGCTGACGCCTGGAGATGGCACCAAACTGGCCACTACGATACATAAAGCCCCGCCCGCGCGACTGCTGGATCTGACGCGAACTTTGCGGCGTGCAGGGCGTATGGCAACTGGCGTTGATCGGGTTGAACAGGCCTATCTTGCGCGTTTCCTGCAAGATGACATTCCCTGCTTTGGCCTGCTGCGCACCGCTTTGGGGTATATACTGCTGGATCGCAGCGGGTTGCACGCCTTGCAGGACAGGCTTGATGGCCGGGTGCCTTGGGGCCGTGTCGATCGCCTTGTCCGGCTGGCAAAAGGGCCAATGACGCTTTCAAAGCGGGCCGAGGCAGACATGCGCAAGGTCGCGATGGCGCGGGCGATTCCGTGGCGTGTGGGTGCGCTTTTGCAAAAGCTGCCAGACGGTTGTGCCTATTTCAACGTCGGCCACAGCAACATCACAGACCGGGTTCTGTCTGCTCTCAAGGCCGCGCGGATTTCGATCAATGTGCTGGTGCACGATGTGATCCCGCTTGAGTACCCGCAGTTTCAACGCCCCGGCACCGTCGAACCCTTTCGCGCAAAGCTGCGGCGCGTGGGCGCGTGGGCGGATCTGGTGATCTATAACTCTGCCGACACCCGCCTGCGGACCGAGCGGCAGTTCACCATATGGGGCCCTCCGCCAAAGGGCATCGTCGCGCATCTGGGGGTGGACAAACCCAAGCCGGACGCCACCGCCTTGCCCGGAAATCTGGTGCCAAAGCGACCCTATTTTGTCACCGTCGGGACGATTGAGCCGCGCAAGAACCATGCCTTCCTTCTGGATCTGTGGGAAAACTTGGGGCCGGACGCGCCGCAACTGCTGATCTGCGGCAGCCGCGGATGGAACAACGACGCAGTTTTCGCACGGCTTGATGCGCTTGACCCGAACGGCCCGATCCGCGAGATACCCAACCTGCCCGATGGATCCCTCTCAGCGCTGGTGCAAGGTGCAAACGGTGCCCTGTTTCCAAGCCTTGCCGAAGGTTTCGGCCTCCCCCCGCTTGAGGCGCTGATGCTGGGAACGCGCTGTTTATGCAACGATTTAGAGGTTTTTCGGGAGTTTCTGGGCGACATGCCTGTTTACGCGAGTGTTTCTGATCAATATCAATGGCAAAGGGTAATATTTTCATGGGCTTTGACCGTTGAAAAGGCTGTGGTTCCGCAGGAACTTGAGGCACAGGCATGGGACAGCCATTTCAACATCGTGTTAAGCCAATGGAATTAAGTTCCCCGTGAAGGCGTCAATTTCAGGATGTGAAATGACGCATTCCCGTGGGTAAAAGGGCAGTTTTTGGGTTTAGTACAGTCATACAGGCTTCGGTTACAGCGCAAAAGGTGGCGCATTCGCGCGTTCCGCAAACGACGCGAGCTGAAAAATATCGTCAACCGCACAAATCAGGTGCGGTCAGATGATATTCTTCTGTTCTGCACCCAGCGGAACGAAAAAATCCGTCTGCCGTATTTTCTGGATTACTATCGCAAGATGGGCGTTGGCCACTTTTTTTTCGTGGACAATGACAGCGATGACGGATCGCTTGATTATCTGGCGAACCAGCCCGATGTCTCTGTCTGGTCGTCGCGTGCCAGCTACAAGCGTGCGCGGTTCGGGGTGGATTGGCTGAACTGGCTTCAGATGAAATACGCGCACGGCCATTGGACACTTACCGTCGATCCAGACGAATTCCTGATCTATCCGTTCTGCGATACCCGCCCCTTGCGTGCGCTAACCGACTGGCTGGATGCGTCTTCGATCAAATCGTTTTCCGCGATGCTGCTCGACATGTACCCCAAGGGTCGGCTTGACGAACAACCCTATCAACCCGGGCAGGACCCGCTTGAAATTGCATCATGGTTTGACAGCGGCAACTATACCCTGTCGCGCAATTTCAAATTCGCCAATCTTTGGATTCAGGGCGGCCCACGCACCCGTGTTTTCTTTAAGGACGATCCGGCCAAGGCCCCGGCCTTGAACAAGGTGCCGCTGGTCAAATGGGACCGGCGCTATGTCTATGTCAGCTCGACCCACATGCTGTTGCCGCGCGGGTTGAACCAGGTCTATGACGAATGGGGCGGGGAAAAGGCTTCGGGCGTGTTGCTGCATGCCAAATTTCTGGACACTTTCAGTGCCAAAGCCGCAGAAGAACTTGAGCGCGGTCAGCATTACGCGGCATCGGTTGAATACAAGGCCTACGCGGCCAACCTTGAAACCGAACCACAGCTTTGGTGCAAATGGTCGGAAAAATACATAAACTGGCGCCAACTGGAAATTCTGGGCCTGATGTCAAAGGGGAACTGGGCTTGACCGTTGGGGTTGTCATGCTTGTGCACACGGCCCTTGGCCGGGCAGAACAGGTCGCGCGCCATTGGTCGGCTGCGGGCTGCCCGGTGGTGATCCACGTCGACAAAAGCGTGCCGCGCAAGACGCAAGAGGCGTTTACCAAAAGCCTGTCTGATGTGCCCAATCTGTTGTTCAGCAATCGCTATCGCTGTGAATGGGGCACATGGGGCATCGTTGCCGCGTCGCAATCCGCGTCGGAAATGATGTTGGCCAACTTTCCCCAAGTGCACCACGTCTATCTTGCCTCGGGATCGTGTCTGCCGCTGCGCCCGGTCAAAGAGCTTTTGAACTATCTCGCTGCGCGCCCCCGTACCGACTTTATCGAAAGTGCGACCACCGCCGATGTGCCTTGGACAGTCGGCGGGCTGGACGAGGAACGCTTTACCATGCGCTTTCCATTCTCATGGAAGCGGCACCGTTATCTTTTCGACAAGTCGGTGGCGATCCAGCGCCGGCTTGGCCTTAAGCGCCGAATGCCAAATGGCATCGTGCCGCACATGGGGTCGCAATGGTGGTGTCTGACCCGCCAGACGCTGTCTGCGATCCTGCAGGATCCTGAGCGCCCCGAATACGACCGCTTTTTCAAGCATGTCTGGATTCCGGACGAAAGCTATTTCCAGACCTTGGCGCGGCAGTATTCGATCAAGATTGAAAGCCGCTCTCTGACACTGTCGAAGTTCGACTTTCAGGGAAAACCGCATATATTTTATGACGACCATTTGCAGCTGCTGCGACGGTCCGATTGCTTTGTCGCCCGTAAAATCTGGCCCTATGCCGACAGCCTCTATCAGGCGTTCCTGACCGACGACGCCGCCGCGATGAAAAAGACCGAACCCAATCCCGGCAAGATCGACCGCATCTTTGCCAAGGCGGTTGAACGTCGGACACGCGGCCGGTCCGGTCTTTACATGCAAAGCCGCTTTCCGAACGAAGATTGGGAAAATGGCGTGACTGCCGCGCCCTATTCGATGTTTCAAGGGTTTACGGAACTCTTCGAGAATTTTGAACCGTGGCTGGCCAAGACAACAGGGGCCCGCGTGCATGGCCACTTGTTTGCCCCGGACAGGGTGCAATATGCCGATAGCCAGACCGCGATCAATGGCGCGCTAAGCGACGGTGCAGCCATTCGCGATTACAATCCCAAGGCCTTTTTGTCGAACCTGATCTGGAACACACGCGGCGAACGCCAGTGCTTTCAATTCGGCCCCGCCGACAATCAAGAGGTGTGCTGGCGCATCGCCAAGGATCCAAACGCCCAGGTGTCCGTCATCACCGGCGCGTGGGCGGTGCCGCTGTTCCGGTCGAACATGGATTTCGCGGACATCCGGCGCGGTGCGGCGATGCTGCAGAAAATTGAAAGCGAACATATGAACATTCTGCGTTCCCCCTATGCCAAGGCGCGCGTGCGCATCTGGACGATGGCCGAATTTATCGAAGCTCCGATGGAGCCGCTGCAGGGCATCCTGGACGAGATCGGCCAGACCAAATTCCGCAGCGTATCGGAAGTGCCCAAAATGGTCGATTTGACCGGCTTTGACCAGTTTCTGCAAAACCTCAAGAATCAGGGCATGCATCCTTATCTGATGGGCGATTTCCCTGTGGAAACCGGCATCTCCGTCGCGCATAAGCCACCGCGCAAGCCGTATCTGGTACAATAGAGAATGCCCGCCCCATTCACCAGTTTTGTCGTTTTCGCTGAAATGCGGACAGGATCAAATTTTCTGGAAACCAACCTGAATGCGTTCAACGGGCATCACCTGTCACGGTGAAGCGTTCAATCCGCACTTCATCGGCTATCCGAAATCGACAGAGATTTTGGGCGTTACCCAAGAGGCGCGCGACAGCGATCCTGACGTCTTGCTTGCGGCGATCCGCACCAAATCCGACGGGCTTGGCGGGTTCCGGTATTTCCATGACCACGATCCACGCGTGCTTGAACCGCTGCTTGTCGATGAAACTTGCGCCAAGATCGTGCTGACACGCAACCCCGTCGAAAGTTATGTCAGCTGGAAGATTGCCCAGGCGACCGGCCAGTGGAAGCTGACCGACATGAAGGCACACAAGTCCGGGCAGGCCGTCTTCGACGAGGCAGAGTTTTCGGCGCATCTTGAGGCGCTGCAAGACTTCCAGCTGCGGTTGCTCAATCGTCTGCAAACGCTTGGGCAGGCGGCTTTTTACGTCGCCTACGAAGATCTGCAGAGTGTCGAGGTAATGAACGGTCTGGCCCGCTATCTGGGTGTGAATGCGCGCCTTGAGGCGCTGGACAAAAGCCTGAAAAAGCAGAACCCCGATCACATCTCTACCAAGGTCAGCAACTATGACGACATGCTGGCAGCGCTGGGGCGGTTGGATCGCTTTAATTTGACCCGAACGCCAAATTTTGAACCGCGGCGCGGGCCAGTTGTGCCTTCCTATGTCGCGGCAACTGAAACACCTTTATTGTATCTGCCCTTGCGCAGCGGGCCGGACACACGCGTGTTGGATTGGATGGCAGCACTTGACGGTGTGAAACGCAATCAATTGCTCAGCAAGATGAACCAGAAAGATCTGCGGCAATGGAAGCGCCGCAATCCCGGCCACCGCAGCTTTACCGTTTTGCGCCATCCGGTTGCCCGCGCCCATGACGCGTTTTGCCGCCACATCGTGACAACCGGCAAAGGCAGCTATACGCAGCTTCGCGCTACGTTGATCAAGCGGTACAAGTTGCCTCTGCCCGAAGGGGAACCCGATGCCAGCTATGATGTGGAGGCGCATCGCTCGGCGTTCAAGGCATTCTTGATGTTCCTCAAGGGCAATCTGAACGGCCAGACCGCCATTCGGGTCGATCAGGCATGGTGTACCCAGGCACAGGCCATTCAGGGTTTCGGAGAATTTGCCCTGCCCGATCGCATCCTGCGCGAGGATGATCTGGAAAGCGGCTTGGCTGATCTGGCACGTCGGTGGGCCATGCAGCGCCCGCGCCACTGGGCCCACAGGCCGAGGTGGGGCCATTTTCCCTATCCGACGTTTATGATGATGAAATCGAAAAGCTGGCGTCAGACGCCTATCAACGCGACTATATGATTTTCGGGTTTAATCGGTGGGGCTAACCGATCAGGCCGCCTGCGACGACTGCGCTTCGGTCAAGATCGTGTAAAGCGTTGCGGGTTCCGGATTGGCCCGCAGTTTTGAGCAGACCGATGCATTGCGCAACGTCCGTGAAACCAGCGCCAACGCCTTAAGGTGTTCAACACCTGCGTTTTCGGGCGCAAATAATGCAAACGCGATGTCCACAGGCTGGCGGTCGACCGCATTGAAATCAATCGGCTTATCCAAAAGGACAAACGCGCCCAACACTTCCTGAAGACCTTCAAGGCGGGCATGGGGCAACGCAACCCCATTGCCCGACACCCGTGGGACCAAGAGATTCGCGCACAAGCAAAGCATCGACGACCGCACCAGCTTCCAGACCATAGGCCTGATGCGCCAGCTCCCCGATATCGTGGAGCAGGCGCTTTTTGCTCGAAGCGGAAGTCAGGACTTTGACAGCCCCTGGCTTTAGCAGTGTCGTAAGATTCATTCCGCTCGCTCTGCTCTTACGGCCACTTTTGCAGCCGGTTTATTACTACGATGGGTCGATCCAGCCGATGTTGCCGTCGTCACGACGGTATACAACGTTCACGCCGTCTTTACCCTGTTTGCGGAACACCACGACAGGCGAACCCGAAATTTCCATCTGCATGACGGCCTCTCCAACAGACAAAGTTGCGATCTTGGTCTGCATCTCGGCAATGATCATGGGTTGGAGGGTTTCTGGTTCCTGCGCGTCTGAATCGCTTTCTGAGGCGAGGATATACGAGGATGCCCCGAAAAGTTCAACCGGTTCCGCCCGCTCTCGATAGTGATCTTTCAACCGTCGCTTGTATCGGCGCAATTGTTTTTCCATTTTCGCCGCACACGAGTCAAAAGAGCCATAAATATCAGTAGCATGAGCTTTCGCCTGAAGCGGTCAGTCCTGTGGATAAGTGCACTGTCGCTTCGCAGACAAATTCATGGCCAGACTTGGAAAATACCACAGTCGCGTCTATTGGGCGCTCTGTATACTTCTTGATGGCTTCACCCAGCTCTGTTTTCACGTGGGTTTGCAGCGCTTCTCCGATGTCGATTTGTTTGCCACTGATTTGGTACCGCATAAACTCTCCTTGTTCTTATCGTTCTGATCCACGTCATGACGCCCGTATTGCGCGGACATGACTAAGGTTCAGATGCGGGTGAATGGCGATGCGACCAGATCAAGGGCAGGCACCCCTTTGATCAAGGGACGATGCAAGACAGACGTGGAACGCAGTGTCGCCATATCTCTATTGAGCGCCCGAATGCCATGCGATGTCAAATAAAACCGAAGTAAAAATTTGCGGAATCTGGCCGAGGAAATTAACGATTGATTAGTAGATACGGAAATTGTCACCCAGATAGACGCGCCGCACATTTTCGTTTTGCACGACTTCGTCCGGGGTGCCCGACATCAGCACCTTCCCCTCGTGGAGGATATAGGCGCGATCCACAATCTCCAGTGTTTCACGGACGTTATGATCGGTGATCAGCACGCCGATCCCACGTTTCTTCAGGTCAGACACCAGATGGCGGATGTCATCGACTGAAATAGGATCGACGCCGGCAAAGGGTTCATCCAACAGCAGATATTTGGGGTCCGCCGCAAGGCAGCGCGCGATTTCGACCCGCCGCCGTTCCCCCCCGACAGTGCCAACGCCGGAGCGCGGCGCAGGTGTTCGATGGAAAACTCTGACAGCAACGCCTCCAGCCGCTCGCGGCGCTTGCGGGTGTCCGATACCGAAATATCAAGGATGGCCGATATGTTGTCTTGAACGCTTAGCCCACGAAAGATGCTCATCTCTTGGGGCAGATACCCGATGCCAAGCTGCGCGCGGCGGTACATCGGCAGTGTCGTGACATCTTTGCCGTCAATCGTGACCTTGCCGCCCTCGGGCACGACCAGCCCCGCAACCGCATAGAACGTGGTTGTCTTGCCCGACCCGTTCGGGCCCAGCAGGGCCACAACCTCGCCTCGATCAAGGTGCATGGAAAAATCGCGGATGACCGTTTTCTTGCGATAGGATTTCCGCAGATGTTCGATCCGCAACCCGCCGCCGCCTTCAGCCACCGTCAGAACAGGGGTAGACATCAGTTGCCGCCACCCGTTTGCAGCGTGGTTCTGACCCGCCCCGACATCTGCGCGGTGCCATCGGACAGCTTGACGCTCATTTTGTCGGAGCTGAGCGCGTTGCGCCCCTGCGCCAACAGCACGTTGCCGGACATGACAATCACACCACTGTCGATATCGTAGTCGGCACGGTCTGATTCGGCAGCATCGGGGCCGGACACCAGCGTCACGCCCCCTGTCGCTTCAAGCCGCGCGATCCCTTCGGCCTGGTCCCGGTAAACAACCAGAACACGGGCCGCTGAAAGCCGCATCTCGCCCTGGCCAATCAAGACATTTCCAGTGAAAATCGCGGTGCCGGTTGCCTGATCAACGGATAGATTGTCGGCTGTCACTTCGACCGGAAGGCCAGTGTCCTGACGGATCGTTCCAAAGGCCACGTTGGTGCCCTGGGCTGCTACGGACAGGGCAGAAAATAAGATAGCAATAGTCACAAAAATGTATTTCACGCGCGTCACTCTAGCAAATGTTTAGGCTTGTATACCAGTTTCACCCGGTTTGTGAAAAGCAATTGGGGGGCGTTGTCATTTTCGGTTTGGGTGATCGACATGGCCCCGGCGTCAAGCTGCCCTGCGGGGGCTGTACCGCTGACCGGGCCGGGTGATTTCAGATCAAGCGATGAAAGCGCCGAGATCATCATATCGCTGGTCATCCGGTATCCGGTTGTGGTGGTCATGATCACGCCGCCGGTCAGCTTTGCCCGGTCTTTGGCGATGTCGAAATCAGCTGTGTCGGATTGCAGGCGAAACGTCCCCCCTGTCTGAGAGCTGATCGTCGCCCGCAGGTTTTCCGCCTTGTTTGATCCGACGACACCATTTGGTGTGGTCAGCACATCTGCATAGAAAGAAAGCTGGTCGCCCGAGGCCGTCGCGCCGGTAAAGAACGGGCCGGTGATCTGCTGGTCGCGCAGCCGGTCCTGAATTTCCTTTTCGGCAAAGGGAATGGATTGACCGGGATCAATTGCACGCGACAGTAAGAACAAGGTCGACAGCAGGGCAAGTGCGGTCAGCGGAAATAGCACCTTCAGCAAGGACACCAGTCTTGTGTAGCGGTCCTTTTGCATCCTGCCTCACCCCAGACCAACGCGCAGGCAGTCGTGGATATGCAACAGACCCGTCGGGATATTCTTGCCATCGGGTGGCACAACCAGAAGGCAGGTAATCTTGCGATCATTCATGATGCCCACGCCTTTTTCGGCCAGCGCATCGGGCGCGATTGTCACAGGGCTGGTCGTCATCACCTCTTGCGCCGATTTGTCCATCAGACCGTCCAGATGCCGCCCCAAATCACCGCTTGTGATGATGCCCTGCAAGGTTCCTGCGTCGTCCGTCACGATGACCACACCGAATGACTTGCTGCTCATCGCCATCAGGGCGTCAGGCATGGGCGTATCAACCTTGACCAGCGGCAAGGCACTTCCGGTGTGCATCAGATCCGCCACCCGGCTTAGCCGCGCGCCCAGCTTGCCACCGGGGTGGAAATCGCGGAAATGCGCAGCAGTGAAGGCGCGGTTTTCCATAAGCGCAATCGCAACCGCATCCCCCATCGCCAGCGTCATCGTGGTCGAGGTGGAGGGCACAACACCAGTGCCGCACGCCTCTGCCAACTGCGGCAACAGCAACACAACATCGCATTGCGTGCCAAGGCTGCTGGTCTCGCGGCTGGTGATCCCGATCAGAGGTATCGAAAAGCGGCGCGAATAGGCGATCAGATTGGCCAATTCCGGTGCTTCGCCCGAGTTCGAGATGGCAAGCACCACGTCATCGCCCGTGATCATCCCCAGATCGCCGTGGCTTGCCTCGGCGGGGTGGACGAATTGCGCTGGCGTGCCGGTACTGGCGAGTGTCGCCGCGATTTTCTTGGCAATATGCCCGGATTTCCCGATGCCCGTCACGATGACGCGTCCTCGTGTCGCGATCAGCAGATCGACAGCCTGACGAAACCGGTCATCCAGCCCGTCGGCCAAGGCCACAAGAGCGTCAGCCTCGGTGCGGATGACCCGGCGGGCGGTATCTAGAAATGGGGTGCTCATGCGTGTGCGAATATGTCGATCTCTGGCCAGCCTTCCAGATCCAACTGGGCACGCATCGGCAGAAAATCAAAACACGCCTGCGCGATCTCCATGCGGCCTTCGCGTTCAAGCATGGCATCAAGCGCGTCGCGCAGCTTGTGAAGATAAAGCACATCGGACGCCGCATAATCAATCTGCGCCTGCGTCAGCTTCTCCGCGCCCCAGTCACTGGATTGCTGTTGCTTGGATATGTCGATGCCCAGCAGTTCCTGCAAAAGTTTCGCCAACCCGTGCCTGTCGGTATAGGTGCGCACCAGCCGGCTGGCGATCTTGGTGCAATAAACAGGAGCGGCCTTGGCACCAAACGTGTTCAGCATCGCCGCAATGTCAAAACGGCCAAAGTGAAACAGCTTCAGCACATCGGGATTTTCCAGCAGCGCACACAGGTTGGGGGCTTCGGTCTGGCCCTTTGCGATCTGGATCAGATGCGCGTTTCCGTCCCCCCCGGACAGTTGCACGACGCAAAGACGGTCGCGGTGCGGATGCAACCCCATTGTCTCGCAATCGATGGCTACGAAGGGGCCCAGATCAAGGCCGTCGGGCAGGTCATTTTGATAAACTGTATTTGTCATATGCACCCTATATCGCCCCGGCGCGCATTCGGAAAGGTCCGCTTTTCGCACCTGCTTATTCTGCGGTGATCCGGTCAACGGGCGGTCGGGGATAGTGGGCCAGCAGGTCGGTCACTAAAATCTGGCTTTGCAGTCCGGCCCAGTCTTCGCGCATCAGCGGGCGGGGCAGCGCGGGGTGCTTAAGCGCCAGCCGCCGCCAGTTGTGCACGATCAGACACCGAAGCGTCGCAATTTGAAGCGGCGTCAACTCAAAGACGTCGGGCAGCGCATCCCGCGCATGACCCAGCGCGTGCGCCAGTTGCGTATAGCCATCGGTCAGCTCCGCCGGTTCCAGCTGGCGCTTCAGCCAGTCCGGCGCGTCTTGACCGGGCAACACCAAAGCCCCGCGTGGTGCGGCCAAGGCGGTGTTCCCGATGTAAATCCGCGGTTGCAGAGCGGCAAAGCCCATGTCCCTCATCCGCTCAGGATCAGCGTCTTCCAGCACCAGCAATTGCCAGTCCTGTGCCAAATCCTGCACAGTGGCGTAGATGCGCCCGCTGGCAGCTTCGCTTTGGGCGCGGCCTTCGGGGGTCAGACTGTGCTGACTGATCCGTCCTTGTTTACGCGACGCAATCCAGTTGTCCTTGCGCAGACGGTGGAGCGCCACACGGGCCGCTTCAGGGCGCACATCCAGCGCCGTCATCATTGCCGAAAGGACCGGCCCGCCAATGGCCTGCCCCTCACCGCGTGCCAGATCGCCGAACAGGCTGATCATCAGCGACCAGACACGCTGGCCACGCAATTCCCGCAAAGGCGCGGTTGCGGTCGCGAAGATCTCAGTAGGCATTCATCGTCAGCAATTCATACTCGGCCACGGCGGCATCATCCTGATTGGTCAGGGTCACATGCCAGCGTACTTCACCATATTCATCATTGCGAGGCGTCTTTGCCTTGACGCTTAGCCGCACCTTGATGCTGTCGCCCGCCTGCACAGGTGCCATGAAGCGCAGGTTATCAAGGCCGGTATTCGCCAGCACGGGGCCGGGATCTGGCTGCACAAACAGACCGGCGGCAAAGCTGAGCAGCAGATACCCGTGCGCCACCCGACCGGGGAAGAACGGATTTGCCTTGGCGGCGTCTTCGTCCATATGGGCATAAAACGTATCGCCGGTGAAATGCGCGAAAGGTTTCGATGTCGTCCAGCGTGATGGTGCGGCTTTTGGAATTGAAGGTCTCGCCCAGATCCAGATCACCAAAGGTGCGCGTAAACGGATGGTCACGGTCGCTGATCTCGGTCGCTCCCGGCACCCATTGTTTGCCAATCGCGGTCAGAATGTCGGGGCTGCCCTGAACGGCGGTGCGCTGCATGTAATGCATCACGCCGCGGATGCCGCCCAGCTCTTCGCCACCGCCCGCGCGGCCCGGTCCGCCATGCACCATATGGGGCAGGGGCGCACCGTGGCCTGTCGCCTCGGCCATCGACGCTCGGTTGTTGAAGTAAAGCCGACCGTGGAACGCGCCCGCGCCAATTGCCATCTGCCGCGCAACATCGCCGTCATTGGTAATGACGCTTGCGACCAATGACCTTTGCCCCGGTTCAGCAACTGAATCGCGTGATCGGTATCGCGGTAGCCCATGATCGTCGAAACAGGCCCGAATGCTTCGGTATCGTGCACGCGGGTGGCGCTGTCGGGGTCGGCGCAATGGAACAGCATCGGCGGCACGAACGCGCCTTTCTCGGCATCCGCACCCTCAACCGTGAAGTCGTCAGGATCGCCAAACACACGCGTCGCCTCGGCGCCGATGAGCGCGGCTTTTTCCAACACATCGCGACGTCTGCGACAGGGACACCAGCGCACCCATCCGCGTCGTCTCAAGCCGGGGGTCGCCGATGGTGGTCTTTTCCAGCTTGGCGATGATCGCCGCGATCATGGCGTCGACATGCGCCTCAGGCACCATGATCCGCCGGATGGCGGTACATTTCTGCCCGGCCTTCGCGGTCATCTCGCGGTGCACTTCCTTGACGAACAGGTCAAATTCGGGCGTGCCCGGCCCCGCATCAGACCCTAACACGGACGCATTCAGGCTGTCCTGCTCGGACGCGAACCTGACACGAGCGTTCCAGCAGCAGCGGATTGCCCCGCAGCTTCAACGCGGTTTCGGCCGATCCGGTAAAGCTGACCACATCCTGACAATCGAGGTGATCCAGCATATCGCCAAGCCCGCCGGTCACCAGTTGGATCGCACCTTCGGGCAGAATATCGCGACTGGATCATCAGACGAAAACACGCCTCTGTCACCTGACAGGTCGCCGTCGCGGGTTTGACGATCGCAGGGACGCCGGCCAGCAGGGTCGGGGCCAGCTTTTCCAGCATCCCCCAGACGGGAAAGTTGAACGCGTTGATATGCACCGCGACGCCTTGCAGCGGGGTGCAGATATGCCGCCCCATGAACTGACCCGTACGGCCCAGCTGTTCGGGCGGCCCGTCCAGAAACACCTGATCGTCGGGCATCTCGCGACGGCCCTTGGCGGCGTAAACCTGCATCGTGCCGATCCCGCCATCCACGTCGATCATGTGATCGGACTGCGTGCCGCCGGTGTCGAACGACAGCTCATACAGGCTCTGTTTATGGTCTTTCAGGTATCCTGCCAGCGCCTTGAGCATCTTGGCGCGGTCGTGAAACGTCAGCTTGCGCAGCGCTGGGCCGCCCACATCGCGGGCAAAGGACAGCATTGCCTGAATATCCAGCGCGTCGTTGCCAGCCTGCGCGATCACATCACCAGTAATCGCACTTGCGATATGTCGCGCCCCGGCGCCTGGATTGATCCACTGACCGGCGGCAAAGCTTTGAATATCGCGCATGGTGTCCCCTTAATGATGGTCGTAGTCGATGGTCAGCTTGTCCGTGACCGGATAGCTTTGGCAGCTTAGACGATAGCCGCGCTCAACCTCGTAATCCTCAAGCGCATGGTTGCTCAGCATCTCGACATCGCCCTCCAACACCTTGCACATGCAGGTCGAACAGACGCCCGCCTTGCAGGCGAAGGGCGCGTCGAGGTTGTTTTCCAGCGCGGCCTCAAGCACGGATTGCCCCTTGCTCATCGCGAAGCTGTGCGGCGCGCCATCGATGATGACGGTCACTTGCGTATCTGCCTGACCTTCGGACCGCTTGGCCATTTCTTGCTTGGCCAGACGCCCCTGCTGGCTTTCGCTAAACAGCTCGAACTTGATCTGATCAGGCTCTAACCCGTTGGTTTTCAGCGCCTCGGCAATGGCCAGCATCATCGGTTCAGGCCCGCAGATGAACGCGGTATCGACGTTTTTAATGTCGATCCAGGTCTTGAACAGCGCATCGCATTTTTCCTGATCGACGCGTCCCGTGAACAGGTCGATATCCTGCCCGGATTCCAGCATGTGGATTACGCTAAGCCGGCCCATATAGCGGTTCTTGAGGTCTTCGATCTCTTCGCGGAACATGATCGTGTTCACGGCGCGGTTGGCATAGACCAGCGTGAAGGTCGATTGAGGCTCGCGTTTCAGCACCGTTTTCAGGATAGACAGCACCGGCGTGATGCCCGACCCGCCCGCAAAACCAAGGTAGTTCTTGGCGCGATCAGGCTCTAACGCGGTGAAAAACTTGCCTTGGGGTGGCATCGCGTGCAGCGTATCGCCGACCTTGAGCGTTTCATTGGCAAAGGTCGAAAAGGCCCCGCCATCGACACGCTTGATCCCGACTTGCAACACGCCATCGTCCAGACCCGCGCAGATCGAATAGTTGCGGCGCAGTTCCGTCCCGTCGAAATCCTGTTTGAAGGTCAGGTACTGCCCTTGCGTGAAATCAAACGCTTCGGGGTTTTCGGGCTTGAGCGTCAGCACCACCGCATCGCGGATCGTGTGGTGAATATCAGTCACTAATAAGGGGAAAAATTGGCTCATGGGTCAGATACACTTGAAATAATCGAAGGGTTCCAGGCAGTCGGTGCAGCGCCATTGCGCCTTGCAGGGGGTCGATCCGAACTGGCTGATCTTTTCCACATTTTCAGATTGGCAATGCGGGCAATGTTGCGGGCCGCCAGCGGGCTGCGGGGGGGCGATGCCGTAAGCCTCAAGCTTGGCGCGGCCTGTGTCTGTCATCCAGTCGCTGGTCCATGCGGGTGAAAGCTGGCGTTTCAGCCTCAGATTCTCGATGCCGTGCCCGCGCAAGGCGGTTTCGATATCCAGGTTGATGATCGTTGTCGCGGGACAGCCCGAATAGGTCGGCGTGACCGTCACCTCAAGCGTGTCGTCCTGCCACTGCACATCGCGGATGATCCCCAGATCCGTGAGCGAGATCACCGGAATCTCTGGGTCAGGCACGGCAGAGAGCCACGCCCAAACAGTCTCTAACGCGGGCTTTTCGACTACCATGTCGCGTCCGGATAGGCGCGTTGCAGCCATTGCATCTGCGTCAGCATATGGCCCAGATGTTCGCTGTGCCGCTTGCCCGATTTACCACCCTTATGCGCAAAGTCATCCTGCGGCTTTTCCAGCGTCGCGGCGCGGAACACATCGCCAACAAGCGTATCATAAGCGGGGCGCAATGACGCGGGATCGGGGGCGATCCCCGCCTCAACCATTGCGGCATCCACATCATCGGATACGAACATTTCCCCGACATAGGGCCACAATCTGTCCAGCGCCTTTTGCATCCGCGCATGGCTTTCCTCGGTCCCGTCGCCAAGGCCGATCACCGTATCGGTCGCGCGTTCAAGGTGATAGGTGACCTCCTTGCTCGACTTCTCGGCAATCGCGGCAACTTGCACGTTGGAGCTGTCCATCAGCGCGGTCAGCTGGCTGAGGTGCCAGGCGTCGAACAGAAACTGCCGCATCATCGTCTGGCCGAAATCGCCGTTGGGCTGTTCGACCAGCAGCAGATTGCGAAAATCCCATACGTCGCGGTGAAATGCCAGCTTGTCAGCGTCGCGGCCTGCGCCTTCAACTTCGCCCGCAAGATCCAGCCACAACGTTGTCTGACCGATCAGATCCAGCGCGGTATTAGCCAGCGCGATATCCTCCTCAAGCACCGGCGCATGGCCGCACCATTCGGATACGCGGTGGCCCAGGACCAACGTGTTGTCGCCCATCCGGCACAGGAATTCGAACAGCGCGATCGGTCACATCGCCCCCACTTCGTCAGGGATGTCGAAAAACGTGGGGTGGCGGTACACCTTGTCGTTCGCGGGCTCGTACAGCGACCCTTTTTCCTCGGGCGAAGACGCGGCGATGTCGGAGGCCTGAACCACCCAGATGCTGACGCCTTCGTTGCGGCGGGTATAGACATCGCGCGCGTTCTTGATCGCCATTTCCGCGTCAGGCGCGTGCAGCGATCCGACGTGGCGGTGGCTTAGCCCGTGCTGGCCGCGAATGAAAACCTCGAACAGGGGCCATTCGTCGGCGCGGGCTTTCCCGTGATCGACCGCTTGCGTGCCGGGGTATGGTTTTGCTTCTGGGCTGCTCATGTCGCTTACTCCGCTGCCAGTTTCGCGGCACGCTTTTTCGCGGCGTGGGCCATCAGCCCGTCGCGCACCCACGCGCCGTCGTCCCAGGCCTTGTTGCCGCGCTTCGAGACGTTCGGTATTGCAGGGGCCGTTGCCCTTCAGCACGTCAAAGAATTCGTCCCAATCGGGCTGGGTAAAGTCGTAATGCCCGCGTTCCTCGTTCCATTTCAGATCGGGGTCGGGGACGGTCAGGCCCAGATATTCGGCCTGCGGCACAATCTCATCGACGAATTTCTGGCGCAGCTCGTCATTGCTGTTCATCTTGATCTTCCACGCCATCGACTGCGCCGAATGGACCGAATTCTTCGTCCGACGGTCCGAACATCATCAGCGCAGGCCCCCAGAAGCGGTTCAGCGCATCCTGCGCCATTTTCTTCTGCGCGTGCGTGCCTTTCGCCATCTTCATCATGATGTCGTAGCCCTGGCGCTGGTGGAAGCATTTCCTCCTTGCAGATGCGGACCATCGCGCGGGCATAGGGCCCGTAGGATGTACGCTGCAACGGCACCTGATTCATGATCGCGGCACCGTCAACCAGCCAGCCCACGGCCCCCATATCGGCCCATGTCAGGGTCGGATAATTGAAGATCGAGGAGTATTTCATCTTGCCCGACAGCAGATCGCGCGTCAGCTGATCGCGGCTGACGCCAAGCGTTTCGGCGGCGCAATAGAGATAGAGGCCATGCCCCGCCTCGTCCTGCACCTTGGCCAGCAGGATCGCCTTGCGCTCCAGCGTGGGGGCGCGGGTGATCCAGTTGCCTTCGGGCAGCTGGCCCACGATTTCGGAATGCGCGTGCTGGCCGATCTGCCGGATCAGGTTCTTGCGATACCCGTCCGGCATCCAGTCTTTGGGTTCAATCTTGCCACCCGCGTTGATCCGCTCCTGAAAGGCGCGCTCTTGCGGCTCCATCTCGTCGAGGGATTTGACGCCTTCGCCGGTGGATTTGATCATCTGTGCATACATCGTTCAGATCCTTTCAGGGGGATTATTAGGGGTTAGCTTGCGTTTTCGAGGATGATGGCGACACCCTGGCCCACGCCCACACACATGGTGCAAAGCGCATAGCGACCGCCGGTGCGTTTCAGTTGCAGCGCCGCCGTCATCACCAGACGTGCGCCCGACATGCCAAGAGGGTGGCCGATGGCAATCGCACCGCCGTTTGCGTTCACATGGGGCGCATCGTCAGGCACGCCAAGCGCGCGAAGCGTTGCGATGCCTTGGGATGCAAACGCCTCGTTCAGTTCGATCACATCCATCTGATCGATCGTCAGACCAGCGCGGGCCAGAACCTTTTGGCTGGCAGGGACGGGGCCGATACCCATCACACGGGGTTCGACACCCGCGGCGCAGATACCGACGATCCGCGCAATTGGCGTCAGCCCGTGTTGCTTGGCGGCATCGGCGGACGCGATCAGCATCGCGGCGGCACCGTCATTCACGCCAGAGGCGTTGCCCGCCGTAACAGTCTTGTCAGCGCCATTGATCGGGCGCAGCTTTTGCAGCGCTTCCATCGACGTGCCGGGCCGGGGATGTTCGTCGCGGTCAAAGACGATCGGATCGCCCTTGCGCTGCGGGATGCTGACCGGCGCGATTTCATCGGCAAAGACTCCGGCCTTGTCGGCGGCTTCCCAGCGATCCTGACTGCGCTTGGCAAAAGCGTCCTGATCCTCGCGGCTGATGTCATAATCGGCGGCGACATTATCGCCGGTTTCTGGCATGGAATTCGACGCCATATTGCGCCTTCATCTTGGGATTCACGAAACGCCAGCCGATAGTGGTGTCATAGACGGCATTGCCGCGCGAAAACGCGGTTTCGGCCTTGGGCATCACGAACGGCGCGCGCGTCATGCTTTCAACGCCACCGGCAATGGCCAGATCCATATCACCCGCCTTGATCGCGCGCGCAGCGACGCCCACGGCATCCATGCCGGACGCGCACAAACGGTTGATCGTGGCACCGGGCACATCGACAGGCAGACCCGCCAACAGCGCGGCCATACGGGCCACGTTACGGTTATCTTCACCCGCCTGGTTGGCGCAGCCAAAGATCACGTCATCGACCTTTGACCAATCCACCGAGGGATTGCGGGCCATTAACGCGGCGATGGGGGCGGCGGCCAGATCGTCTGCCCGAACCGCAGACAATGCCCCGCCAAAGCGACCGATCGGCGTGCGCTGCGCGTCACAAATATAAGCGTCCATGAAATTCTCCCTTGGTTTTCCAACATAGGGATAATCGCGATTCGTCGCAACTTAAATGTTACTTAATTACCATCGATATGAAATATATGTAACATGTGATCGAAAAGAACGGGGCTTTCTTACTGACCGGTTAAGGCTGTAGGGTTTCGGTCAACCACGTCGCATCAGGATCTTCTTATGGCCAATGCCTATTTTACCGACTTCATCCAGAAAACCGACGAACGCATGGTCACCAAGTGGTTGCATTACTTTGAGGTTTACGCAGCCGAATTGGGTCACTTGCAGGGAAAGGACGTCAGTTTCCTTGAAATTGGCGTGTTCAGAGGCGGCTCTATCCCGATGTGGGGCGGCTTTTTCGGCAAGGGGTCAAAGTTGGTGTTTGCCGATATCGATCCTGCGTGCCGCAAGCTGGCCGATCCCGGAACAGTGATCGAAATAGGCGATCAGTCAGATCCGGTATTTCTTAAGGATCTGGCAAAGAAACATGGGCCCTTCGATGTGATCATTGATGATGGCGGGCATAAGATGGACCAGCAGACGATCAGTTTTGAAAACCTCTGGCCCGCTGTCAGGGACGGTGGAAAGTATCTGGTCGAAGACACGCACACCAGCTATTGGCCGGGCTTTGGCGGTGGTTTTCAGGAACCGGCCAGCTTTATCGAATATGCCAAGCGACTGGTCGATCAGATGCACAGTTGGTACACCGATCAGGACGAGGTCTTTCCATTGTCGCAGATGGCGCGCGAGCTGACGTATGTGCATTTCTACAATTCCATAGTGGCGATGAAAAAGGATCTGAAGAAGGCACCGCCGGTCAGCCTGACATCGCAGAACGGCAAGATCCAGCAGTCGCGCAAGGCGCTTGAGGTGCGTGGTCGCAAGTCGATCTTCTGAAAGCGGCAGCCCTTTGAAAGAGGGACGGTGCAAAAGCAAATATGGCTGAAATGGGCCGGGTCATGACGCGTCAGGCCCTGAAAACAAGCGCTTTGGTTCTGTGCTGGCTGAAGTCTGTCGCTTAAAGATCAAATCTTAGTCACTTTTTAACCACTTTTTCCTGAGCAAATGAAGGCATAGCCCCGCTCTTCAAAGGCGTTTGACGCCTGAGACGATTTTTGATCGAAAGACCTTTCCATGACCCTGCACATTCCTCCGCTTTCTCTGATCACAGGTTCGGGTTTTGCCCGGCCGGTTTTCCGGCGGACAATGGCCTCTTTGGCTTAGGGTGGTGGTGATAAGATATGGCAACTTATAACTTCAAAGGCTTTGCACCCAACGCGTTCTCGTTTCCAGCGGGGGGCGGGTTCAGCACCGGCAGCCAATTCCAGTTGGACCCCGGCTGGGATACCCAAGACAACGCCTATAACTTTCAGGTCAGTGACGGCGATGCGTTCTTTGGCGGGGACACTTTTGCAGACGAAACCGGCAATGACACGGATCAATCCGCGATCATCAAGAACGCGGCTGGCACTACCGTGTCTTCCGGGCGTGTCTATCTTGAAACGGGGTATTCGTTTACGGACGAATTCGGCGGTACGGTCACGCTCTATCAGGTAGAGGTCGCGGGCACCGTTGTCGGCTATATCTCGGACGGGCCGATCCAGCCGGGCAATGTATATACCGTCAATGCAACAGTGAACCCAGGCACGAGCGACGTATCCTTTGCCGAGCTCGACTCCCAGACGTATGATGAAGACGTGGCCAACAACGTTGTGGGCACGTCAAACGGTGATACGCTGACAACCGATGTCGGGAATGACAGTATCGCGGCCGGTGCCGGCAACGATTACGTCGATGGCGGGGCCGGCAACGATACGATCAGCGGCGGCACTGGCAACGACACCATTTATGGCGGTACTGGCAGCGATAATCTGACTGGGGACAGCGGCAACGATGTTATCTACGGCGATGACGGCACGTCTGGCACGCAGGGGGCGACTGCGAAATTCGCCTACGAGTTTTACGAACTGGACGGCCAATCGCTGACCAACCTTGCCTCTGCCGGCTTTGACGCCAATGGCGACAATCAAAACCTTCCCGACGGTCAGGGCTATGTAAATACCATCGACCTGACCGCCATTGATGCCGCCAATGGGGGCAATAGTGATACGTTCGCTGTCAAGTTGACGACCACATTGTCGGTGACATCGGGCGGCACCTATGCGTTCAATATCTCGTCAGACGACGGGGCACGGCTGTACGTCGATGGCGTTCAGGTCATCAACAATGACAATTTGCACGCCACAACAACCGCGGGCGGCAGCACCGCGCTTGGGGCGGGCGATCACCTGATCGAGATTATCTATTTCGAAAACTTCGGTGAGCAGGTTCTGAATGTATCGGTCTCTGGTCCGGACACCGGCAACAGTGCCATCAATCTGTCGGCAGCAAACGTCAGCCAGGCCATTCCCAGCGATGACACGATCGACGGGGGCGATGGCGATGATACCATCTACGGAGGTCCCGGCGACAACTCCATCTTTGGCGGGGCTGGCAACGACCGGATCGAATACGGCGGCGGCAATAACACTGTGTCGGGCGGCGATGGCAACGATCTGATCGACGACCAGTCGGGAACAAAGCTGAGCGGCACAGATTCTGTCGATGGCGGTGCGGGCAACGATACGATCTACACCGGCTCCGGTGATGACACGATCCAGGGCGGGTCGGGCGATGATCTGATCTATGGCGAAGACGGCAATGACAGCATTGACGGGGGGGCCGGAAACGACACCATTCAGGGTGGGTTGGGCGATGATGTCATAACAGGCGGCGACGGCAATGATGTGTTCGTCTATGCGCCCGGCGACGGCACCGACACAATCACCGACTTCAATTTCGGCAACACCGGTGCGCTGGGCGACGACGATACATCCAATAACGATTTCTTCGATTTTTCAGACTATTATGAAAAAGTCTTCGATCTTCGCGCCGACTTTGCCGATGATGGCATTCTTAACCAGTCGAACGACATCGCCAATGGCGGGACAGTTGATTATTCCGGTCAAACGCGCTTTCTCAGCGGCGATGGTCTGGTTTTTCAGGGTGCGACGCCGGATAGCTTTACAGTGGACAACGTCGGCGTGGTCTGTTTTGCGGCTGGAACCTTGATACAGACCCCCACGGGCGAGTGGCCAGTCGAAAGCCTGCGTCCGGGTGATCTGGTGTTGACCAAAGACAACGGGCCGCAGCCCTTGGTCTGGTCCGGTATGCGCCGTCTTGACGCGCAAGAGCTTCGCCGTTTCGACAGCATCCGGCCGATCGAGATCAAGGCGGGTTCTTTCGGAAATCATTCCCCTTTGGTTGTGTCGCCACAGCACGGCATTCTTCTTCCGTTTGAAGGCGAGGAGGTGATGGTGCGTGCCAAGCATCTTGCCGAAATGCACGGCGGTCTGGTGCGGGTCAAGAACGGGTGCCGCAGCGTGACCTACTGCCACTTGCTGTTCGAACAACACCAGGTAATCTTTTCCAACGGCATCCCGACCGAAAGCTTTTTCCCCGGCCCCCAAGCGTTAAAGGCGCTGGATCACGATCCACACACCGAGCTTATGCGCCTTTTCCCGATGCTAATCGGTGTCACCGACAAAAAGGCCGCCGTTCAGACCTATGGCGAAGAGGCCCGCACTTTCCTGCGGCGCGCCCACCTCCCCGAAGACCTTCGCGCATTTCACGCCTGACGGCCGAAACGCTTGATTTTGGTGACCAGTCTTGGCCAATCCCGACACAATGTGGATACAGGAGTGGACGAGGGTGTGGGTGGATAAGGGGATGTCAAAGACAAGCATCCCCCGATCCCATTATCTAAATCAATAACGTATCGGGGATGATTGGTGCCCAGGAGAGGACTCGAACCTCCACACCGTTGCCAGTACTAGCACCTGAAGCTAGCGCGTCTACCATTCCGCCACCTGGGCAGGTGTCGTGAGGGGTGCTCTAATCATACGGGCGGGGGGTGTCAATTGGATTCGCTGACATTCTTTCAACTTGTTTACAAACCACCTCCGCGCGGGTTTGGGGGCGCCTGAACCCTTGGACATGCGCCGATTTGCGCCTTGTTCCCATACGGGCAAATCGGTATCACTTGACCAGATTTTCTGCACAGGAGCATCATCATGTCAAAGCTGGTCACAATTTATGGCGGCTCTGGATTTGTGGGGCGATATATCGCGCGTCGCATGGCCAAGGCAGGATGGCGTGTGCGCGTGGCTGTCAGACGCCCGAACGAAGCGATCTTTGTGCGGCCTTACGGCGTCGTTGGTCAGGTGGAGCCTGTTTTCTGCAATATCCGCGATGATCAATCGGTGCGGGCCGCGATGCACGGGGCTGACGCAGTGGTCAATTGCGTGGGTATTCTGGCTGAAACGGGGAAAAGCACCTTCAAGGCGATCCAGGCCGAGGGGGCCGAGCGGATCGCGCGTCTTGCCGCCGCCCAGGGAATCCGCCGCATGGTTCAGATCTCGGCCATCGGGGCCGATGCCGATGCTGCCAGCGACTATGCGCAGACCAAAGCGGCGGGGGAGGAGGGCGTTCTCAAGCATATGCCCGCAGCCGTGATCCTGCGCCCCTCGATCGTGTTTGGCCCCGAGGATGATTTCTTTAACCGTTTTGCGGGCATGACCCGGACCAGCCCGGCTGTGCCTGTCGTCGGGGCCGACACGTTGTTCCAGCCTGTCTATGCGGATGATGTGGCGCAGGTGGCTGAAATGGCGGTCAAAGGTGATGTGCCCGCTGGGATCTATGAACTGGGCGGCCCCGATGTCGAAAGCTTTCGCGCATTGATGCGCCGGATGCTGGGCGTGATCCATCGCCGCCGGCTTGTGGTGAACATCCCGATGTTTGTGGCGAGGATCATGGCCTGGGGTTTCGACACGTTGCAATCGGTGACGTTCGGATTGCTCAGGAACAGGATGATCACCCGCGATCAGGTCAAAAACCTCGCGCATGACAATGTTGTTTCCCAAGGGGCAAAGGGCTTTGGCGATCTGGGTATTTCGCCGACGTCGATGGCGTCGGTCATGCCCGGATATCTGTGGCGTTTCCGGCCTTCGGGCCAATATGATGATATCAAGCAGTCGGCCAAAAATCTGCGCACGTAACGCTTGACCATATTATGCGTTGAAAAACAGGAAACCGCTGACCAAAGGCCTTGGTCGGCGGTTTCTGTTTGACGGGCCGTTGTGGGCTCCAGTGTTACTAGGAATAGGCGTAGAACAGCAGGCCGATTCCCAGGATGACGCGGTAAATCACGTAAGGCGTGAAGCTGACGCTGCGCAGCAGGCGCATCATCAGGACAAGCGCGAGCAAAGCGGCGACAAAGGCAAAACCGGCAGCAATCGACGCATCGCGCGCCAGTTGCCAATTGGCCTGGCCGATCACATCCAACGACAGCAATGCGCCCGAGGCAAGGATCGTAGGGATGGACATCAGCATTGAAAGCGTCGCCGCGCCCGTCCGGTCATAGCCAAGCTTGCGGGCTGCCGTGATGGTGATGCCCGATCGCGACGTGCCGGGGATAAGGGCGATAACCTGTGCCAGACCCATCAGAACCGCGTCCTTCATAAGCCAATTCGATGCATCACGTGTTTTTGCGCCGGTTTTATCGGCCCAGTACAGCACAAGACCAAAGATCAGCATTGTCCAGCCGATGACGGCGACCGACCTCAGCATCTCCTCAAGCCCGGTCACCTTGAACACAAGGCCTGCGATCAAAACGGGTATGGTGGCGATGATCAGCAGCAATGCGGTATGCGCCCCGCGTGTATCCACCTTGCCCCGTGCCAACCGGCCCAGACCTACCGTCGCCTCTGACACCTCTGACCAGAAATAAAGGATCACCGCCAGCAACGTTCCCAAATGGACCGCGACATCAATGGCCAGCCCTTGATCCGGACTGCCGGTGAGGGTTGGCAGTAGAATAAGGTGGCCCGAGGACGAGACAGGAAGGAATTCCGTGAGCCCCTGAATTACCGCAACGAGCAAAAGTTGGAACAAGGTCATCGGCGGGCCACCTGCTATATGTGCTTCGGGTGAGACGTATAAACCCATCAAAACGAATGCAAAGCGCTTTTTTAGGTCCGGATCGGATCTAAAATTAGGGCGCTTGGCAAGAAAATATTTCCCCGAAGCCCAAAAATACGACATATAGGTCAGTATTGCTGCCTTTAATGTTGTTTTGCATCGCTGTAAGAAGCAGCAACACAGTTTCACAGGTGGAGTCGGTGACCATGGCAAAGCAGCCAATGCTTAAGTTTACAACAGTTTCGCGCGATATGCCTGAAAAGCGGATGCCTGACCTGCGCCGTGAGGATTTCAGGGAAATCTATGCCGAATACGCGGATGCCAAGGCAAAGGAACAGTCCAGCCGGTGCAGCCAATGTGGCGTACCCTATTGTCAGACCCATTGCCCGTTGCACAACAACATCCCCGACTGGCTGCGCCTGACTGCGGAAGGGCGTTTGCAAGAAGCGTACGAAATCAGCCAGGCCACAAACACCTTCCCCGAAATCTGCGGCCGCATTTGCCCGCAGGATCGCCTGTGCGAAGGCAATTGCGTGATTGAACAATCAGGGCACGGCACCGTGACCATCGGGTCGGTCGAGAAATACATTACCGATACCGCGTGGGAAAAAGGCTGGGTGAAGACGATCAAACCGCACACCGAGCGGACCGAATCCGTAGGCATCATTGGTGCGGGCCCCGGTGGGTTGGCCGCGGCCGACGTGCTGCGCCGTGCCGGGTGTGCAGGTCACCATCTATGACCGCTACGACCGGGCGGGCGGCTTGCTGACCTATGGCATTCCTGGCTTCAAGCTGGAAAAGGATATCGTCACGCGCCGCAATGACCAGCTTGCCCAAGGGGGCGTGACGTTCAAGCTGAACTGTGATGTGGGCGTCGACATCAGCTTTGCCGATCTGCGCGCAAAGCATGATGCGGTGATCATCGCAACCGGCGTCTATAAAACCCGCGAGATTCAGGCCCCCGGCGTGGGCGGTTTCGGATTGGAGCGCGCGATTGATTTTCTGACCGTC
Source organism: uncultured Alphaproteobacteria bacterium (assembly GCA_963728645.1). Classification (GTDB taxonomy): domain Bacteria; phylum Pseudomonadota; class Alphaproteobacteria; order Rhodobacterales; family Rhodobacteraceae; genus Sulfitobacter. The sequence goes on from CAVSLU010000008.1 coordinate 177,097, forward strand.
AGCAACCGCAAAAGCTTTGGCGATACCGTCGAGGATTTCGAATCCGGGCGTCTGAATGCCAAGGGCAAGAAGGTCGTCGTGATCGGGGGCGGGGATACCGCAATGGATTGCGTGCGCACGTCGATCCGTCAGGGGGCCACGTCGGTCAAATGCCTGTACCGTCGTGACCGTGCCAACATGCCCGGCAGCCAGCGCGAAGTGCAAAACGCCGAGGAAGAAGGCGTTGTGTTTGAATGGCTGTCTGCCCCCAAAGGCTTTGTCGGTGACCCGGTGACGGGCGTCATCGTCCAGAAAATGCGTCTTGGTGCGCCGGATGCCACAGGGCGTCAGGCCCCCGAGGTGATCGAGGATGCCGATTATATAGAAGAGGCCGATCTGGTGATCATGGCGCTTGGCTTTGAACCCGAAGATCTGCCGACACTTTGGAACACGCCCGATTTGCCGGTCAACCGTTGGGGCACGATCAAGGCCGATTACATCACCGGTGCCACCGAACTTGAGGGTGTCTATGCCGTAGGCGATATCGTGCGTGGCGCATCGCTGGTGGTTTGGGCGATCAAGGACGGGCGCGATTGCGCCCAGGCGATCCTTGAAAAGCTGGACACCAAGACGGCCATCGCGGCGGAATAATCCGCCTTTCTGCATCGACACACCATTTTCGCGCCAAGGCGCGCCCGATTTAGGAGAATTGAGATGACCAAGTATGATGACGCATGGGTCGCCCGCGAGGAAGCAAAGCGTGCCTATATGGCCGAAAACGGGCTTTACTCCGAAGAAGAAGAACATTCGTCCTGCGGTGTGGGCCTTGTCGTCAATATCGACGGATCGCGTTCGCGCGATGTCGTTTTGTCGGGCATCAAGGCGCTGAAAGCCATCTGGCACCGCGGTGCTGTCGATGCCGATGGCAAGACGGGCGACGGTGCTGGCATCCACGTTCAGATCCCGGTCAATTTCTTTTACGATCAGGTGCGCCGCACCGGCCATAGCCCGCGTCAGGATGAACTGATCGCCGTGGGTCAGGTGTTCTTGCCGCGCACCAACTTTGCCGCGCAGGAAACCTGCCGGACCATCGTGGAAACCGAAGTTTTGCGCATGGGCTATTATATCTACGGCTGGCGCCACGTGCCGGTGGATATTTCGGTGCTGGGTGAAAAGGCCAACGCGACCCGCCCCGAGATCGAACAGATCCTGATTTCGAACGCCAAGGGCGTGGACGAGGAAACGTTCGAGCGCGAGCTTTACGTGATCCGCCGCCGCATCGAAAAGGCGGCTCTGGCCGCTCAGGTGCCGACGCTTTACATCGCGTCGATGTCCTGCCGGTCAATCATCTACAAGGGCATGATGCTGGCGCAGGATGTGGCCAATTTCTATCCCGACCTGCTGGACGACCGTTTTGAATCCGCCTTTGCGATCTATCACCAGCGCTATTCCACCAACACTTTCCCGCAGTGGTGGCTGGCGCAACCGTTCCGGATGCTGGCGCACAACGGCGAGATCAACACCCTCAAGGGCAACCTGAACTGGATGAAAAGCCACGAGATCCGCATGGCATCAGGCACCTTTGGTGACATGGCCGAAGACATCAAACCGATTGTCGCCGCAGGGTCGTCTGACTCTGCCGCGCTTGATGCGGTGTTTGAGGTGCTGGTGCGCGCAGGCCGCAATGCACCCATGGCAAAAACCATGCTGGTGCCTGAATCCTGGTCAAAGCAGGCGGTCGAGCTGCCCGAAGCGTGGCGCGACATGTATTCCTATTGCAACTCTGTGATGGAACCCTGGGACGGTCCTGCCGCCCTTGCCATGACCGATGGCCGCTGGGTTTGTGCGGGCCTTGATCGCAATGGCCTGCGCCCGATGCGCTATGTCGTGACGTCGGATGGCATGCTGATCGCCGGGTCCGAAGCGGGCATGGTTCCCCAGGACGAGGCCAATGTTTTGCGCAAAGGCGCGCTTGGCCCCGGTCAGTTGCTTGCCGTGGACATCGAAGAAGGCAAGATGTTCAACGACACCGAAATCAAGGACAAGCTGGCCGCCTCGCGTCCCTTCGGTGAATGGGTCGGCAAGATCAACGAACTTGACGAAGCGCTTGGCGACATCGAGGAAAAGCCGCTTTTCACCGGCAACGAACTGCGCCGCCGTCAAGTGGCTGCCGGCTACACCATCGAAGACCTTGAACAGATCCTCGCGCCCATGGCCGAGGACGGCAAGGAAACGCTGGCGTCGATGGGCGATGACACGCCCTCTGCCGTATTGTCTAACCAGTATCGCCCGCTGTCGCATTTCTTCCGCCAGAACTTTAGCCAGGTCACCAACCCGCCCATCGACAGCTTGCGCGAGTTTCGCGTAATGAGCCTGAAAACGCGGTTTGGGAATCTCAAGAACGTGCTGGATGAAAGCAGTGCCCAGACCGAGATTCTGGTGCTGGACAGCCCCTTCCTTGCCAATGCCCAATTCGACCAGCTGATGAGCGAATTCAACGCGGATTCCGTGACCATCGACTGTAGCTTTGTACCCGGTGGCACCAACCTGAACGACGGGCTGCGCCGGATCCGTGACGAGGCCGAAGATGCGGTGCGTTCGGGGGCGGGCCATATCGTGCTGACCGACCAGTTCAGCGGCGAAGGTCGTGTGGCAATGCCGATGATCCTTGCGACATCTGCCGTGCACAGCCAGCTGACCCGCAAGGGTCTGCGGACCTTCACATCGCTGAACGTGCGGTCGGCTGAATGTGTCGATCCACATTACTTTGCGGTGCTGATCGGCTGCGGTGCCACCGTTGTAAACGCCTATCTGGCCGAAGATTCGCTGGCCGACCGGATCGAGAGAGGTCTGCTGGACGCGACCCTGACCCAAGCGATGGCCCGCTACCGCGAGGCGATTGATCAGGGCTTGCTCAAGATCATGGCCAAGATGGGCATCAGCGTCGTGTCATCCTATCGCGGCGGCCTTAACTTTGAGGCGGTGGGACTGTCGCGTGCGATGGTGGCCGAATATTTCCCCGGCATGACCAGCCGCATCAGCGGCATCGGTACAACCGGTATCCAGCGCAAGGCCGAAGACGTGCACGCGCGCGGCTGGAAGGGCGATGGCACCGTTATGCCCATCGGCGGCTTTTACAAGGCGCGGTCGTCCGGCGAGACGCACGCGTGGGAAGCGTCGTCGATGCACATGCTGCAAATGGCCTGCAACCGGGCATCCTATCAGATGTGGAAGCAATACAGCGCCAAGATGCAAAGCAACCCGCCGATCCATCTGCGCGATCTGCTGGACATCAAGCCGCTGGGTGCGCCTGTCCCGATTGAAGAGGTTGAATCCATCACCTCGATCCGCAAGCGTTTCGTGACGCCCGGTATGTCACTTGGTGCGCTTTCTCCAGAGGCGCACAAGACGCTGAACGTGGCGATGAACCGTATCGGTGCGAAATCCGACAGCGGCGAAGGCGGCGAAGATCCGGCACATTTCGTGCCAGAAGCCAATGGCGACAACCCGTCGGCCAAGATCAAGCAGGTCGCGTCGGGGCGTTTCGGTGTGACTGCCGAATACCTCAACCAGTGCGAAGAGCTTGAGATCAAGGTCGCCCAGGGTGCCAAGCCCGGCGAGGGCGGCCAGTTGCCCGGCATGAAAGTCACCGATCTGATTGCGCGGCTGCGGCACTCGACCAAAGGGGTGACGCTGATTTCGCCGCCCCCGCACCACGATATCTATTCCATCGAAGACCTTGCGCAGCTGATCTATGACCTCAAGCAGATCAACCCGCGTTGCAAGGTGACGGTGAAATTGGTGGCGTCTTCGGGTGTGGGCACGATTGCGGCCGGTGTGGCCAAGGCCAAGGCGGATATCATCCTGATCTCGGGCCATAACGGCGGTACGGGCGCTTCGCCTGCGACCTCGATCAAATACGCCGGCCTCCCGTGGGAGATGGGCCTGACCGAGGCGCATCAGGTGCTTGCGATGAACCACCTGCGTGACCGCGTGACCCTGCGCACCGATGGCGGTTTGCGCACGGGCCGCGATATCGTCATGGCCGCGATGATGGGGGCCGAGGAATACGGCATCGGCACCGCCGCGCTGATCGCTATGGGCTGCATCATGGTGCGTCAGTGCCAGTCAAACACCTGCCCCGTGGGCGTGTGTACCCAGGACGAAGCACTGCGCGGCAAGTTCACCGGCAACGCGGACAAGGTCGTGAACCTGATCACCTTCTATGCGACCGAAGTGCGCGAACTGCTTGCTTCGATCGGGGCGCGCAGCCTGGACGAGGTGATAGGCCGCGCCGATCTGTTGGCGCAGGTCAGCCGTGGGTCTGCGCATCTGGATGATCTGGATCTAAACCCGCTGCTTATCACCGTCGATGGTGCCGCCAAGATCAAATATGACCGTAACAAGCCGCGCAATGCCGTGCTGGATACGCTGGACGCTGAAATCGTGCGTGATGCGGAACGGTTCCTGAAAGATGGTGAGAAGATGCAGCTGAGCTATGCGGTGCAGAACACACACCGCACCGTCGGCACGCGGGTATCAAGCCACATCATCAGCCGTTTTGGCATGAACAACCAGCTTCAGCCCGATCACCTGACGGTCAAGCTGACTGGATCTGCCGGGCAGTCGCTCGGGGCCTTTGCAGCGCCAGGGCTGAAATTGGAAGTGGCGGGCGATGCCAACGACTATGTCGGCAAGGGGTTGTCGGGCGGCACGATTGTGGTGCGCCCGCCAATGGCCAGCACCATCGTCGCATCTGAAAACACCATCATCGGCAACACCGTTCTTTATGGCGCGACAAAGGGGTTCCTGTTCGCAGCGGGCCGCGCTGGTGAACGCTTTGCCGTGCGCAATTCGGGTGCGCATGTGGTGATCGAAGGCTGTGGCAGCAACGGGTGTGAATACATGACAGGCGGTGTCGCGGTGATCCTGGGCGACATCGGCGCGAACTTTGGCGCGGGCATGACCGGCGGCATGGCCTATCTTTATGATCCGCAGGGCAAAGCCGACGATATGCTGAACCGTGAAACACTGGTGACATGCCCTGTCACGGTGGATCACTGGGAAAATCAGTTGAAAGGCCTTGTCGAACGGCATCAGGCAGAAACAGGCAGCCGCAAGGCCGCAGATATCCTGCAACATTGGGACATCGAAAAGGATCACTTCCTTCAGATTTGCCCCAAGGAAATGCTGGTGCACATCAAAGCCCCTCTTGGTCATGATCAAAAAGCAATGCCCGCCGAATAGGGCCCCAAGCGAAAAAGCCAAGACAAGAAGCCAAGACAGGCCGTCGGGCACCGTGGATCACGGTGCCCGACACGTAATTGCCCTGATTGGGCTGCAAATTTCCATAAATTGAACATTTTGCACCGGCATCCTGCCTTTGAACAATTTCAAAGGTGACATGATGTCAGAGCTTCCCAACGCTTCCTTTTCCCATGCGTTTCCGGCCATTTCCGCCTCTGGGCTGGTCCGTGGAACGGTGATCGAAACGGCTTTGGGCGCACGCAAAATCGAGACGCTGAAGCTTGGTGATTTGATCGAAACGGCCGATTCCGGTCTGCACCCTTTGCGTAGCATCAACCGTCAACGATCTTCGGGCTGTGCGCCTGTGCGGGTCGCGGCTGGCGTGTTGGGCAATCCCGCACCGCTTTATCTGGCCCCGCAGCACCGTGTTCTGATCACCGGCTGGCAGGCCGAACTTTATTTCGGGTTACAGGATGTGCTTGTCGAAGTCCGGTCACTGATCAACGGTTCTACCGTCACCAAGTGCGCGGATACCGCCGTTGAATATTTCAGCCTTGGCTTTGACACACACCAGATCATTCTGGCCGAAGGGGCCGCCGTGGAAAGCGATCTGCCCCACGCTGATGGATCGTTCGAGCAGGCGATGATGCCACGCGCGGGGTCCGCGCCGGCACATATGCTGGCCCGCCAGACGGTTGATCCGACAGAAGCGCTGGTTTTTTCGCTCTAGACAGCTTTCCCGTCGTCCGATCTGCGCTACTTTCCTTACATGAGTATTACATTTTTTCGCGTTGCGCGGACCGTTCTTTTCCTGTGCGTCGGCCTTGCCATGGCCGCCTGCACCGATTCCGCCCCCAAGGGCGGCGGCGACATTTTAGTTATCGGAGATTCGGTACTGGCCTGGAACCGCGGGTCGGGACAGGCGATCCCGGACGTGATGCAAGGAACATTGGGCCGTCACGTTGTCAGCAAAGCCGTGCCGGGTGCGCAATTTGACAATGACAACGCGCTTTTCTCTGCTGTGGGCTTTAACATCCAGCGGCAATATCCCGGTGGCACGTGGAACTGGGTCGTGCTGAACGGAGGTGCCAATGATCTTGGTTTTGGCGCGTGCAAATGTGCCGATTGCCGCGCGACCGTTGATCGTCTGATCGGTGCCGACGCACAATCGGGGGATATCCCCGCGTTCCTGACAGGGCTGCGGCGCACGGGCGCAAAGGTGCTTTGGATGGGGTATTACAAGGGGAACGGCAAAGGGTCATTTCAGGGCTGCCGGGATGATCTGGTGCAGCTTGAACAGCGCATTGCACGTTTTGCGGATCAGACCGATGGTGTGCTCTTTCGTGACAGTGAAAATGTGATCGACCCGCAAGATCCCGATCAGTTTGCGCCCGATAACACGCATCCTTCGCCCAAAGGCGCGGCGTTGATTGGCCGATATCTGGCAAAAACCATTTCCACCCGCGACGCCCGTTCACAATAGACCACCGGCGCTTTATAGCTGTCGGATATGGCAAAGCGCGCGACTCCCAAGAAAAAGACTGTTCGATCCCCTGCTGGACGGAGGAGGCCGCGCAACGTGACAGGCTATCTGCTTTGGGCCCTGTTGGGCGTTGCTGGGTTGGCCTTGGCGCTTGTCCTGCTTTTTGGCGTGATCAATCCGCCTTCGACGCCCTATATATTCAGCGAAAGCCGCAGGTTGGGCGGTGTGGATCATTGGTGGGTGGACTTTGAAGACATCGCCCCGGTCATGGCGCGGTCCGTGGTGGCCGCCGAAGACGCCAATTTCTGCAATCATTGGGGGTTCGATCTGATTGCGATCAAAAAGGCGATCGCGGACGGGTCCAACCGGGGGGCTTCGACGATCAGCCAGCAGACCGTCAAGAATGTCTATCTCTGGCACGGCCGTACCTGGATCCGCAAAGCGCTGGAAGCCGCGATGACCCCCGCCGTCGAAGCGGTCTGGAGCAAGCAGCGGATCATCGAGGTTTATCTGAACGTGGCGGAATTCGATGAAGGAGTGTTTGGTGTGGGGCCCGCCGCCGAGCACTATTTTGGTGTGGCCCCCGCCGCGCTTTCTGCGACCCAAGCCGCCCGTCTGGCCGCGATCCTGCCGTCACCCAAGACATGGTCTGCGTCAAAGCCCACGCCATATATTCGCCAGCGCAGTGCCGGTATCCGCGATGGGGCGGCGACAATCAGCAAGGATGGTCGTGCCGCCTGTTTCGAGAGTTGAAAAAGCCCGCTAACATAGGCATGACAGTTCTAGTTTTGGTTTAATATCGGAAGCTTTTTATGGCCCGCCTGTTTCACGTTCCCCTTTCCCCGTTCTGCCGCAAGGTGCGGCTAAGTCTTGCGGAAAAAAAGATCGAGGTCGAGCGTGTGGAAGAGCGCTATTGGGAGCAGGACCCCGATTTCATGCGGCGCAATCCGGCAGGCAAAGTGCCCGTGTTGCAACTTGATGGCATCGTCATGTCGGAAAGCGCAGCGATTTGCGAGTACATCGAGGAAACCCGCCCCGAACCATCGCTGATGCCGTCGGACCCCGTGGAACGGCTTGAGGTGCGCCGCTTGGTGAGTTGGTTTGACGACAAGTTCCATGCCGATGTGACTTCAAAGCTGCTGTATGAACGGGTCAACAAGAAAGTCATGGGTCAGGGGTTCCCTGATAGCCGCAACGTCAAGGACGGGGCCAAGGCGATCAAGTACCACATCGACTATATGGCATGGCTGTTGGATCACCGCCGCTGGCTGGCAGGCGATGTGATGACGCTTGCCGATTTTGCGGCGGCCGCGCATTTGTCGTCGCTTGACTACATCTCGGACGTGGATTGGAACCGGTCTGATGTGGTCAAGGACTGGTACGCGAAAATCAAGTCCCGCCCTGCTTTCCGGTCGCTGCTGGCCGATCAGGTTCCGGGGTTCCCTCCGCCAAAGCATTATAATGACCTTGATTTCTAAGACGCACCCGCTGGGGGCTGTCTGCCCCCAGACCCCCAAGGATATTTGAAAGCCAGAGAAGATATGAACGGTCTGAAGCAACGACTTGTGGACCGGGCATTGGCTGAGGGGTTTGTCGCGTGCCGTGTGTGCAGGCCCTGGGATGTACCAGAGGTACCCTCGCGGCTGGCCGCGTTTGTTGATGCAGGGTACCACGGACAGATGTCCTGGATGGCGGACCGGATGGCGTGGCGGGGTAACCCAAGTGCGCTTTGGCCGCAGGCGCGGTCGGTGATCATGCTTGCCGAAAGCTATGCGCCAAAGCATGATCCGACCAAGGTCTTGAACGCACCTGAAAAGGCTGCCGTATCTGTTTATGCCCAAGGCCGCGATTACCATGACATCGTCAAGAAGCGTCTCAAGCGACTGGGGCGGTGGCTGATCGAGCAAGAGCCCTGCGAGATCAAGGTCTTTGTCGACACGGCCCCTGTTCCCGAAAAGGCATTGGGCCAGGCTGCGGGGCTGGGATGGCAAGGCAAGCACACGAATTTGCTGAGCCGCGATTGGGGCAATTGGGCATTTCTGGGCGCGATTTTCACCACGCTTGAGATTGAAACCGACGGGGCGGAGGAGGATCATTGCGGGTCTTGCCGGTCGTGTCTGGAATCCTGCCCGACTGACGCATTTCCCGCCCCTTACCGCCTGGATGCGCGGCGGTGCATTTCCTATCTGACGATTGAACACAAGGGCCCGGTTGATCTGGAACTGCGGTCCAGAATGGGCAACCGGATCTATGGCTGTGATGATTGCCTTGCGGCCTGCCCTTGGAACAAGTTTGCCGTGCAGGCCAGCGACATGCGCTATCACGGTGGTGACAATCCACCGGATCTGGTTGCGCTTTGCGCGTTGGATGATGCTGGTTTTCGCGCGCGCTATTCCGGGTCGCCTATCAAGCGGATCGGGCGGAACCGGTTCGTGCGCAATGTGCTGTATGCGATTGGCAATTCCGGCAGTCCCAGGTTGGCCGACGCGGCCCGCGCTTTGGTGGATGATCCTGATCCGACGGTTGCTGATGCCGCACGGTGGGCGGTGGACAGATTGTCCTCCATCTGACGCAATCAGGCTGGACCCGCCCACGGGAATGCGTAAACCCCCTGAAAGAGTTGCAAGGAGACGGCGATGGCGCTGCTTTTGGGTGTTGATACGGGCGGAACCTATACCGATGCGGTGCTGATCCGAGACGAGGTGGCTGTGATTGCGTCGGCCAAGGCGCTGACCACCCGCAACGATCTGGCGATGGGCGTCGGCAGTGCGGTGCGGGCCGTTCTGGCGAAGGCGGATGTCGATGCTTCTGATGTATCGCTGGCATCGCTGTCGACCACCCTTGCCACCAACGCCCTGGTCGAAGGGCAGGGTGGACGTGTCGCGCTGATCTATATCGGGTTCAGGGAACGGGATCTGGCCGCCCATGGGTTGGCAGAGGCCCTGAGGGGCGATCCCTATCTGGTGCTGGCCGGCGGGCATAACCACTCCGGGGGGAGGCAGCTACGCTGGACGAGGCCGCGTTGGTTGCATTTCTTGAGGCCCACAAGAAAGATGTGAGCGGATTTGCCGTCGCCAGCCAGTTTGCCACCCGCAACCCCGCGCATGAATTGCGGGCCGCTGCCCTTGTGACCGAAATCACCGGCCGTCCTGTTTCGGCGTCGCATCAACTGTCGGCCAAGCTGAACGGGCCGAAACGGGCGCTGACGGCCGTGCTGAACGCGCGGTTGATCGGGATGATCGACCGCCTGATCGGCCGTGCCGAGGATGTGCTGATCGAGATCGGGGTTACCGCCCCCCTGATGGTCGTGCGCGGGGACGGAGCGCTGATTTCGGCGGCGCAAGCCCGCGAACGCCCGATCGAGACGATCCTGAGCGGACCGGCCGCGTCGATTGTTGGCGCGCGCTGGATGACCGGTGCCGATCACGCATTGGTCAGCGACATTGGCGGGACGACGACGGATGTGGCGCTGTTGCGGGGCGGGCGGCCTGCGATTGATCCCGCAGGCGCTCAGGTGGGCATTTACCGCACAATGGTCGAGGCTGTTGCGATGCGCACCACCGGTCTGGGCGGCGACAGCGAGGTTCATTTTCTGACCGAGGGCTTGGCGGGCGGGGTCACGCTGGGGCCGAAGCGGTTGCTGCCGTTGTCGTTGATTGCGATGGATGCACCGGACGTGGTGCATGTCGCTTTGGATCAGCAGGTGCGCAACAGCACGCCGGGCGAATTCGACGGCCGGTTTGTGCGCGCCGTTCAGGGGCAGGAAACCGAAGGCATCGGCCCGCGCGAAACCGCGTTGCTTGAGCGGATCGGCGATGGCGTACGGCCCTTGGGCGATGTGCTGCGCACCCGGATCGAGACAGGCGCGCTTAAGCGGTTGGTCGAACGGGGGTTGGTGCAGGTCGCGGGTGTCACCCCGTCAGACGCGAGCCATGTGTTGGGCGGCGTCGCCGTGTGGGATGCCGATGCGGCGCAAAAGGGGTTGCGCCTGTTGGGACGCCGCCGGACCGGTGCCGGTGAAATGCTAGCCCCCGACCCGCATGTGATGGCGCAGATGATTGTGGATCAGTTGACCCATCAGACGGCCCTCGCGCTACTGGAGACGGTCTTTGCCGAGGAATCCCCCCGTTTCCGGGTTCGCCAGAGGTTCTGGCACGTCATGTCCTGCTTCAGCGGGGCCTGAAAGGGCATCGCGGTTTGCTGCGCCTTGAGGCTGCGCTGGACGTGCCGGTGATTGGATTGGGCGCATCGGCCCCGTCCTATTATCCGGCGGTCGGTGCCGCGTTGGGGGCCAGAATGATCCTGCCGGAACATGCCGGTGTTGCAAACGCCATCGGTGCTGTGGTGGGCCGTGTGACCATGCGGGAAAGCGGAACGGTGACCGCCCCCAACGAGGGCACCTATCGGGTACATCTTGCGTCCGGCCCGCAGGATTTTGGTGATCGGCCAACCGCGCTGGCCCTGTTGGAGCGGGTGCTTCGAGATCGGGTTATGGCGGATGCTTTGGCAGCTGGGGCCGCGGATATCCAAGTCAGTGTCGCGCGTGACATTCGCACGGCCGGTGTGGAAAACCGCGAAGTGTTCATAGAGGCGGTCATCACGGTCGAGGCGACGGGCCGTCCTCGGGTGGCAAATGGTTAACACTTTTGGTTAACACCTTGTGACCACGCATGCCCCGAAACGTTATCGGGGCATGCGAAAGATGGGGTCTATTCTGCCGCTGCCCGCTTGGGCAGAACCCAGTGGGCGCGTGGAAAATGGCAGGTATAACCGTTTGGGATACGCTCAAGGTAATCCTGATGCTCTGGTTCTGCCTCCCAGAAATCACCCACCGGTTCGACTTCGGTCACGACCTTGCCGGGCCATAGCCCTGATGCTTCGACATCGGCGATGGTATCCAGTGCGACGGCTTTTTGATCTTCGTTCTCAAAGTATATCGCCGACCGATAGCTCAGGCCCCGGTCATTACCCTGGCGGTTCATCGTGGTTGGATCGTGGATCTGGAAGAAAAGCTCAAGCAGATCGCGATAGCTGAGCGTGTCGTCATCAAAAATCACTTCGATCGCTTCGGCGTGGGTGCCGTGATTGCGATAGGTGGCGTTGGGCACGTCACCCCCGGAATATCCCACACGGGTTGAAATAACGCCTTTGCGGTTGCGGATCAGATCCTGCATTCCCCAAAAGCATCCTCCGGCCAGCACTGCGCGTTGTTCGGTCATGTCACGTCCTCCACTTGGTTGATGTAATCGCCGTAGCCTTCGGCTTCCATGTCGTCACGGTGTATGAACCGTAGCGAGGCGGAATTGATGCAATACCGCAGGCCGCCCCGGTCAGCAGGGCCATCGGGAAAGACGTGACCCAGATGGCTGTCGCCATGGGTGCTGCGGACCTCGGTACGCACCATGCCAAGGCTGGCATCGCGCAATTCATTCACATGGGCAGGCTCGATCGGCTTGGTGAAACTGGGCCACCCGCACCCTGAATCATATTTGTCGGCGGACGCGAAAAGCGGCTCTCCTGAAACGATATCGACGTAAAGGCCCGGCTCTTTATTGCCAAGCAACTTGCCGGTGCCGGGCCGCTCTGTTCCGTTTTGCTGGGTAACGCGAAATTCCTCGCGCGACAGGGCGTCAATGGCTTCTCTCGTCTTTTGATAGGTGGGCATGGAATCCTCCTTGGCATCTTTGCCCTACTAGATGGGGCTGATCGCCTTTTTTCAAAGGGTTTGTAAAAATTTTGCAACTTCTCGTGACAATACTACGTAGCTAGCCAAGACAAACACAGTTTCGGAGACGTCACATGCGAAAGATCCTTGTTTTGATGCTGAGCCTGATTTGGGCGACCGGCGCTTGGGCCGCGCCCCGCAATGCGCAGTTTGCGTCAATTGATGGCGGTTCGCTGAACCTGTCCGACTGGGCGGGGCGCCCTGTGCTGGTGGTCAACACGGCATCGCAATGCGGTTTCACCTATCAATACGAAGGGTTGCAGGCCCTTTATGACACCTACAAGGCGCGTGGTCTTGTGGTGCTGGCCGTGCCTTCGGACGATTTCAATCAGGAACTGGCAAGCGCCGAGAAGGTCAAGGAATTTTGCGCCCTGAACTTTGCGCTGGATCTGCCGATGACTGATCTGGAACACGTGAAGGGGGATAAGGCCCATCCGTTCTACAAGGCTGTCGCTGCCGAAACCGGGTTTGTGCCGCGCTGGAACTTCAACAAGGTGCTTATCGGACCGGAGGGCGAGGTTGTCGCATCTTGGGGATCAACCACAAAGCCGCAATCGGGCGAGATCGTTAGCCGGATCGAAGCGCTGCTTAAATAACGACCCTCGGGCCTGAGGTACGGCTCAGGCCGTGCGCTGGCGCGAGATCTGGACGGCAAGAATGCCAAACGCGATCACCACGACGCCAAGGATATCCTGCGCGCCGAGCGGTTCACCCAGCAACAGCCAAGCGATGGCCACCCCGAAAAACGGGTTGAGAAAGTGGAACGTCGCAGCCCGCGTCGCGCCGATGCGATTGACCAGCCAGAACCAGACAACGGTCGCCAGCAGCCCCGGCACCAGACAGGTATAGGCAAAGGCCGCCAACAGGGTCCAGCTTGGCGTGAAATGCGGTGTCTCGAACAGCGCTGTCGCGATCGACAGTGTGATGCAGCCCACCAGCATTTGCAGCCCGACCACCATCATGAAATTCCCGCCCGATGTGGCACCGCGCACCAGCAGCGTTGCCGCTGTCAGCGCCATCACCCCGATGCCGCACAGGAACACGCCCGTCAGATCGACCCCACCGCTGATCCGTGCGCCCATGATGATGGTGACGCCCACGACGCCCGCCACAAGACCGGCAACGCCCAACAGCTTGAGCTTTTCGCCCAGAAACAGCCATGTTGCCAGCCCCACCAGCAACGGCATGGTTGATGCGATGATCGCGGCAAGCGATGCCTGAACCGTTTGCATGGCGACAAAATTAAGCCCCAGATAGGCCGCGTTCTGCAAAATGCCAAAGATGATGGTCGCCCGCCATTGTGCACGCGTCAGCCGCCACGTTTGCCCCAGGGCAAGTGCGATCCCGACCCCCAAAAGACCCGAAATCAGATACCGTGCAGATAACGCCATAAGAGGAGAGGCATCCGCCACGATAATCCGCGCAGAGGTGAAAGCAGACGACCACATGACGGCAAACGCCAGCCCCACCAAAATCGCGCGCATATCCATGACGATGTCTTTCCGTACTGATTTGGCGGCACCTTTTCGCAGATGTCCGGCAAGGGCAAGGGCGTTTGGCGCGGCGTTGTCCTGAAACGCAAAAGGGCCACTCGATCGAGTGACCCTTTGTCAAAGCCTGTGAAGAGGCTTAGCCGTTGACGCTGTCTTTCAGTGCCTTTGCGATGGTCATCTTGACGACCTTATCCGCATCTTTTTTGAACTGTTCGCCTGTGGCAGGGTTGCGCACCATACGCTCAGGGCGTTCGCGGCAATAGATCTTGCCGATACCAGGAAGGGTCACGGCACCGCCATTGGACACTTCTTTGGTGATCAGGTTGCAAACCGCATCAAGCGCAGAGCCTGCTGCCTTTTTGTCTGTGCCCATTTCATCTGCCAAAGCTGCGACGAGCTGGGTTTTGGTCATTGGTTTCGTAGCCATCTTTTTTCTCCTTCGTCCGCCCGGATTAGGGCCTCACGTGCAGAATGTAACGGTATGTTGTAGATGAACACAACGAATAGTAGTCGGGAAACAGTGAAAACATGCGTTTTTCTGCTGTTTTTGCCCCTTAAAGAAAGGCGGTTTCGTCAAATGACCGCAATTTTCTACTATGAAGTCGCTCAAGCGGCATGTCGCGCAACTGTTCCATTGCGCGGATTCCGATCATCAAATGCCGCGCCACCTGTGTTTTATAAAAGTCCGACGCCATGCCGGGCAGCTTCAGCTCTCCGTGCAGGGGCTTGTCCGAAACGCACAGAAGCGTCCCGTAGGGCACCCGAAACCGAAAGCCGTTGGCCGCGATTGTGGCGCTTTCCATATCCAGCGCGACCGCACGCGATTGCGACAGACGCTGCACCGGTCCGGACTGGTCGCGCAATTCCCAGTTGCGGTTGTCGATGGTGGCCACGGTGCCCGTGCGCATGATGCGCTTCAGCTCGTACCCCTCAAGCTGGGTGACCTGTTCGACCGCGTCTTCCAGTGCGATCTGGATTTCAGCAAGCGCAGGGATCGGCACCCAGACCGGCAAATCGTCGTCAAGCACGTGATCTTCGCGCAGGTAACCATGCGCCAGCACAAAATCACCCAGCTGCTGCGTGTTCCGCAACCCGGCGCAGTGCCCCACCATCAGCCAGGCGTGGGGGCGCAGAACTGCAATATGGTCCGTCGCGGTCTTGGCGTTTGACGGGCCGACACCGATGTTGACCAAAGTGATGCCTGTCCCGTTTTCGCGTTTCAGGTGATAGGTCGGCATTTGCGGTGTTTTCAGCGTCTGTGGCAATGCTGCGTCGCCATCCGTGATCTCGATGTTTCCGGTCGATACGAAAGACGTATATCCGCTTTTGGGGTCACGCAGCATGGCGCGGGCAAAGTCTTCAAACTCGCTGACATAGAACTGGTAGTTGGTGAACAACACGTGAGATTGAAAGTGACCCGGGTCTGTTGCCGTGTAGTGCGCCAGCCGTGCCAGCGAATAGTCGACACGCTGTGCGGTGAACGGCGCAAGCGGGCGCACGCCGTCCGCCGCCTTGTAGGTGCCATTCACAATATCGTCGTTTGTCGTACTCAGGTCGGGCACATCAAAAATGTCACGCAGGGTGAAATCGGCCACGCCTTCCTGAGGGACGTTGACAGATGCGTCACTGCCTACCGCAAAATGCACCGGCATCGGCGTGTCGGATACACCGATCACCACCGGCTGCCCGTGGTTTTCGATGATCAGCCCGATTTGTTGTGTCAGATAATGCCGGAACAGATCAGGGCGT
Source organism: uncultured Alphaproteobacteria bacterium (assembly GCA_963728645.1). Taxonomy (GTDB): domain Bacteria; phylum Pseudomonadota; class Alphaproteobacteria; order Rhodobacterales; family Rhodobacteraceae; genus Sulfitobacter. Next base: position 192,773 of record CAVSLU010000008.1, read on the forward strand.
GTAATGGTCGCCGCGAATTTCCCCGGAGACGACACATGCCCGAAGGACAGCCGCGAATCCACCTGCGCATAGCTTGAAGTGGTAAACCGGATCTCGGGATAGAACGCGCGGATGCGGGTATCAGGCACCTTGTCATCCATGGCATTCTGAAAATGCTCTGTCAGGAACCGCGCCGCTTGGGAATAAAGTGCGACCAGCTGATCCACCGCAGCGGTGGCATCGGTATAGTGCTGGGCCGGGGGGGTATCTGGAGTCAGTATGCGGGTCATGAAACGGGCTCGAACAAGGGGATGAATTCAAAACTGCGTACGTCGACAAGGCCAAGGTCGGAAATGCGCAATTCGGGGATCACGACCAGCGCGAGCAACGAATGCTGCATATAGGCGTTGTTCAGCGTGCAACCGCAATCGCGCATGGCCTGCATCATGGTTTCGGTATTGGCGGCTACTTCTGATGCAGGGCTGTCTGACATCAGGCCCGCGATGGGCAATTCGATCAGCGCGATTTCTGCGCCATCCTTGAAAATCACGATGCCGCCGCCGACTTCGCCCAACCGGTTTGCGGCCAGTGCCATGTGATCCGCATCGGTGCCTATGACGATCATGTGGTGGCTGTCATGCGCCACAGTCGATGCCATCGCCATCGGTCCCTGATAGCCAAAGCCGGACACGAACGCATTGACGACGGTGCCGGTGGCGCGGTGCCGCTCAACCAAAGCGATCTGGCAGACCTCTCCGGTTGCTTGCACGCGCCCCTCGGTGACTGGCAATTCAAATTTCAGCGCGCGCGTCGGTGCCTGGTTCTCGATGACGCCGATGACATTCGCGGTAACGGCGTTGGCCCCTTTGGGCGCGTCGATGTGGAAATCCTGCGCCGTCAGCGTCTTGCCCATGTGCACGGTTTGCCGGGCCTCTTTGGGCCAGTCGTAATGCGGGCAGTCGACGACGCATTTGCCGGCCTGTGCCACGATCCTGCCGCGCGCGATCACCGTCTCGATCGGGAGCGTTTTCAGGTCCGACGTCAGGATCACATCCGCGCGCCGTCCGGGCGTGATCGACCCAAGCTCGCGCTCAAGCCCGAAATGGGTGGCGGTGTTGATCGTGGCCATTTGCAAGGCCACCAGCGGATCACAGCCGCAGTCAATTGCGTGCCGGACCACGCGGTTCATGTGGCCGTCATTGACCAGCGTGCCCGAATGACAGTCATCTGTGCACAAGATCATATTGCGCGGATCCAGCCCTTTTTCGGTAATCGCGGTGATCTGGGTTTCCACGTCATACCAGGCCGATCCCAGCCGGATCATCGACCGCATCCCCTGACGCATCCGGGTGATTGCATCCGCCTCGCAGGTGCCTTCGTGATCATCCGCAGGCCCGCCCGCCACATAAGCCGCAAACGCAGGCCCAAGATCGGGCGAGGCGTAATGCCCGCCAACCGTTTTACCCGCCCGCTGGGTTTCGGCGATTTCGGCCAGCATCTGTTCATCCCCCGCGATGACGCCGGGAAAATTCATCATTTCGCCCAAGCCGATGATCCCCGGCCACCCCATCGCTTCAGCGACGTCTTCAGCGGTGATCTTGAACCCTGTCGTCTCTAGTCCCGGTGCAGATGGTGCACAGGAAGGCATCTGCGTGAAGATGTTGATCGGCTGCATCAAGGCCTCGTCATGCATCATGCGTACGCCATCAAGCCCAAGAACATTGGCGATTTCATGCGGGTCGGTGAACATTGTCGTGGTCCCGTGCGGGATCACGCTGCGGGCAAATTCCGCCGGGGTCAGCATGCCGCTTTCGATGTGCATGTGCCCGTCGCACAGGCCGGGGATCATATAGCGGCCCTCGGCTTCGATTACATGGGTGTCGTCGCCCTTGCAGTGGGACGCATCCTGCCCGACAAAAGCGATCCGCCCGGCGGTGATGGCGATGTCATGGCCAGGCAACGCTTCGCGGGTGTGCACGTTGACCCAAGTGCCACCGCGAATGATCACATCCGCAGGCATACGCCCCGCAGCGACCGCAACAAGTTGAGCAGCCACATCAGGCCAGGAGGGAAAAGGTTCGTGTGTCATGCCCGACGTTGACACGAAGATTGCGTGAGGTTCAAGGCGATGCAACCCAAGCAACCTTCAAAACCAGCGAAAAGAGGGTCCCGCAAAGGCCTGTCAGACTGCCCCGCAGCCGCCTTTGTCGCTTGCGCATTTTTCGGGTGACAAAGACCCGCTTCGGGGTCCAGTCTGCGCCCGAGAAGGAGACCAATCATGAGCGTTACACAGATCCGTCAAAACATGGACCACTGGCAGGAAAGGGTCGATCTGGCCGCCGCATTCCGCTGGACTGCCCGTCTGAACATGCACGAAGGCGTCGCAAATCATTTCAGCCTTGCGATCAGCGATGATGGCTCGCGCTTTTTGATGAACCCCAATCAGGCGCATTTCAGCCGGATCAAGGCCAGCGACCTGATCGAAGTGGACGCTAACGACCCCGATACACTGAACGGGCCAGACGCGCCCGATCCAACAGCTTGGGGGCTGCATGGTGGCGTGCACCGTGCGTGCGCCCATGCCCGCTGCGTGATGCATGTCCATTCGATCCACGCAACCGTGCTGGCATGCCTGCAAGACAGCCGCCTGCCGCCGATCGATCAGAACTGCTGCACCTTCTTTAACCGGATGGTGATTGACGAAGACTATGGCGGGCTTGCGTTCGAAGACGAAGGGGCGCGGTGCGCAAAACTGCTGACCGACCCCAAGCAAAAGGTGATGGTGATGGGCAGTCACGGGGTACTGGTGATCGGCGATACCGTGGCCGAGACGTTCAATAGGCTCTATTATTTCGAACGCTCAGCCGAGACATATATCCGCGCATTGCAAACCGGCATGCCGTTGCGACGCATCCCCGATGATATTGCCGAAAAGACCGCGCAGGAACTGGCGGATTATCCCGAACAGGATGCGCGCCATCTGGCAGAACTCAAGGCAATACTTGATAGCGAGGGGTCGGACTATGCGCACTGATGTCAACCTTCGGGGAGGGCCACAATGGACTACGGCCTGACAGAAGAAAATCATATGATTGCCGACACGGTGCGCAGCTTTGTCGAGAAAGAGATCTATCCCCACGAGGCTCTGGTCGAAAGGACAGGCGAAGTCCCGCAAGAGATCGCGGACGAGATCAAGCGCAAGACGATTGAGCTGGGTTTCTACGCTTGCAACTTTCCGCAAAGCGTGGGGTGTGCGGGGCTGAACCACCTTGAATTCGCCCTTGTAGAGCGTGAGTTGGGGCGGGGTTCTATGGCGCTCAATCACTTTTTCGGGCGGCCCCAGAACATCCTGATGGCCTGCGAAGGAGATCAGATCGACCGCTACCTACATGCCTGCCGTCCGGGGCGAGCGTATGGATGCGCTGGCGATGACAGAACCCGGTGCAGGGTCCGACGTGCGCGGAATGAAGTGTGCCGCAAGACGGGACGGCGGCGACTGGGTCGTGAACGGCACGCAAGCATTTCATCTCGGGGGCGGACCACGCTGATTTCATCATCGTTTTCATCGCCACCGGCGAAGACCAGACGGCTAAAGGCCCGAAAAAGCGGATCACGGCATTTCTGGTCGACCGGGGCACGCCGGGGTTCACGATCCGCGACGGTTATAAATCTGTCAGCCATCGCGGATACAAGAACATGATTCTCGAATTCGATGATTGCCGCTTGCCGGACGGACAGGTTCTGGGCGCGGTCGACGGCGGCTTTGAGGTGATGAACACGTGGCTTTATGCCACGCGCATCACGGTCGCGACCATGTCGGTGGGACGCGCGCGGCGGGCGTTCGACTATGCGCTGGACTATGCCGCGACACGCGAACAGTTCGGCCAGAAAATCGGCAAGTTTCAAGGGGTCAGCTTTCAGCTGGCCGATATGATCACCGAAATTGACGCCGCTGATCTGCTGACCCTCGCCGCTGCCGATCGGCTGGACAAAGGCTTGCCCGCAAACCGTCAGATCGCCAGTGCCAAGCTTTATGCGTCGGAAATGCTGGCGCGGGTAACGGATGCTGCGCTGCAACTGCATGGGGGCATGGGTTTGATGGATGACTATCCGCTGGAACGCTTTTGGCGGGATGCACGGGTGGAACGGATCTGGGATGGGACAAGCGAGATCCAGCGCCATATCATCAGCCGCGAGATGCTGCGCGCGTTGGGTGCATGATGTTCCGCCGCGCTTGGCGTCGGCCGGGGAGGGGGGCCAGCCCCCCGGTGCCTGGCGCACCTCCCCCCGGGATATTTTTAAGCCAGAGAAGCGATGCGGAAGATGGAATTAAGGACTTGTTCAGGATGATCGGGCTAGCATTGAAAGGCGGTACAGGCGGGGACGCCGATGACCGCAGCCGGAGAAGCCCCCTGGTCGCGCAATGTGACGGGGGGCGGATCCACCTTCTCTGGCTCTTAAATATCCTCGCCGAAGGCATTGAAAACTCTTGTGCGCGACGGGCTGCATGACGCGCGATCTATCAAGATTGTTGCGTCCGTCGTCTATCGCGCTTGTGGGCGGTGGGGCCTGGGGTGGCCAGGTGATCAAGCAATCCCAACGCATGGGTTTTGAAGGGACGATCCACGTTGTTCACCCCAGTGCCGGTATGGTCGAAGGCATAAAGGCCGTTGCGTCCGTCAGCGATTTGCCTCTGGTGCCGGACGCGGTATTTGTGGGGGTCAATCGTCGAACGACGGTCTCGGTTGTGGCAGATCTGGCGCGGATGGGTGCGGGTGGAGCCGTGTGCTTTGCCTCCGGCTTTTCCGAAGCGCGGGCGGAGGATGTGGCGGCGGCGGACTTGCAGGCGCAGTTGGTGGACGCGGCAGGTGACATGCCTATTCTGGGCCCGAATTGTTATGGTTTCATCAATGCGCTGGATGGCGCGTTGCTGTGGCCTGACCAGCATGGATGCAGCCGGGTGGACCGTGGCGTCGCAATTCTGACCCAGTCATCGAACATAGCGATCAACCTGACGATGCAGCGGCGAGGCGTGCCGATTGCGTATATGATCACCTGCGGGAACATGGCGCAGACGCGGCAGGCGGACATCGCGCTTTCATTGCTGGACGACCCCAGGGTGACGGCAATCGGCCTGCATATCGAGGGATTTTCCGACACCAAGGCGTGGCACGATCTGGCGATCAGTGCGGCGGCGAAGGGTGTTCCGCTGATTGCGCTCAAGGTAGGGGCCTCGGATCAGGCGCGTCAGGCGACCGTGTCACATACGGCGTCTTTGGCGGGCAGCGATGCCGGGGCAGACGCGCTTTTAAGGCGCCTTGGGATCGCGCGGTTGCATGATCTGCCTGGCTTTCTCGAGACACTGAAGCTGCTGCATGGGCATGGCCGGCTGTCCTCGAATGCGCTGTCTTCGGTCAGCTGTTCCGGGGGCGAGGCAAGTTTGGCCGCTGATACCGGCCATGCCCGCAACGTCACATTTCCAGCCTTGACCGAAACGCAGGAAGGCAAGCTTCGGGCCGCCCTTGGTCCTATGGTCGCCCTTTCAAACCCGCTGGATTACAACACCTATGTCTGGCGCGATGTGGCAAAGATGACTGCGGCATGGCTTCCAATGACGGCTGACCATATCGGTTTGACGCTGTTGATTGTGGATTATCCCCACACCGATGCCAGCGACTGGGAATGTGCCACCCAGGCGGCACTGAATGTGCGGGCTGCATCGGGGCGACCCGTTGCCGTTGTCGCGACGTTGCCCGAATTGATGCCACCTGATATCGCGGCCCGTTTGCTGGCCGGTGGGGTCACGCCGATCTCTGGCCTGACCGAAGCGATCATCGCCGCAGAAGCTGCCGCGTTTGATCTGCAGCCCGATCCGGTTGCCCCGCTCGCACCCGGTGCGGACAGGGATGCTGCCTTGCTGACCGAAGCTGCGGCAAAGCACGTGCTTGAAAAGGTCGGTCTGCATGTGCCGGCGGGGCATGTGGCGCGCACACCGGCAGAGGCAGCGCTGATTGCAGCGAATATGTCAGGCCCCTTTGTGGTCAAGGGACAGGGGCTGGCGCATAAATCGGAAGCGGGGGCCGTGGTCATCGGCGTGCAGGCTGATGCCGTCGAGGATGCCGCGAGAAACATGCAGGCCGACAGCTTTTTGGTTGAGCAGATGATCAGCGCCCCCGTTGCCGAATTGCTGGTCGGGGTTATCCGGGATCCGGCACACGGCTTTTTGCTGACCTTGGGCGCAGGTGGTGTCCTGACCGAGTTGTGGCGGGACACGGTCTCGCTGTTGTTGCCGGTAAGCCGCGCACAGGTTGGCAATGCGCTGCAAAGCTTGCGGATTGCTCCGCTTTTGAATGGATACCGGGGCAAACCCGGCGCTGATCTTGGGGCAATCATCGACGCAGTGATGGCAGTTCAATCCTATGTGATTGCCCATCAGGACGCGATCAGCGAAGTTGAGGTGAACCCGCTGATCTGCACCGCCGACGCTGCGGTGGCTGTGGATGCGCTGATCCGACAGACGAAATCAAAGGAAGACCAACCATGAGCGTTATCAGAACCGAGACAGACGGCAGCATCTTGCTGGTGACGCTGGACAGGCCCAAGGCCAATGCCATCGATCTTGAAACCTCGGTGCTGATGGGCGAGGTGTTTCGTGATTTCCGTGACAGTCCTGACCTGCGTGTGGCAATCATCACGGGCGGCGGCACCAAGTTTTTCTGCCCTGGCTGGGATTTGAAAGCGGCGGCGGACGGCGACGCAGTTGATGGGAACTACGGCGTGGGGGGCTTTGGCGGTCTGCAAGAACTCCGCGGGATGAACAAACCGGTGATTGCGGCGGTGAACGGCATTGCCTGTGGCGGCGGCCTTGAGCTGGCGTTGAGCGCGGATATGATCCTTGCGGCTGATCATGCGACCTTTGCGTTGCCAGAGATCAGGTCCGGCACCGTGGCCGACGCCGCCAGCGTCAAATTGCCCAAGCGCATCCCTTATCACATCGCGATGGAGCTGTTGCTGACAGGTCGTTGGTTCGATGCTGGCGAAGCCAAGGGTTGGGGGCTGGTCAACGAAATTCTGCCTGCCGATCAGTTGATGGACCGCGCCTGGGAACTGGCGCGTCTGCTCGCTTCGGGGCCGCCTTTGGTGTATGCGGCGATCAAGGAAATTGTGCGGGATGCAGAGGATTCCAAATTTCAGGATGCAATGAACCGGATCACCGGCCGCCAACTTGAGACGATCGACACCCTTTACGCCTCAGAAGACCAGATGGAGGGGGCCCGCGCCTTTGCGGAAAAGCGGGATCCCGTGTGGAAGGGCAAATAGCGGTAACATTTGCAATGGCCCTGCCGCTTGCGCTAACTGATCCAGAGGCATCGAAGGTCCGGTAATTCCTATGAAAATAATGTTTGTACACCAGAACATGCCGGGCCAGTACCGCGAGTTGGTGCAATGGCTGGCAGAAACTGGCGACCATCAGATTTACTTTCTGACCCAACGCCAGAATCCCCCCGTTTTCAAAGGCGTCGAAACGCGGGTGTACAAAACCCACCACCAACCCAAGGACGATGCCTATGGACTGTCAAAAGTCTGGGAGGAAGCCGCAGGCAACGGATTTGGTGCCGTACGCGCCGCACGGGCCATTGAAAAGACCGATGGCTTCAAACCCGATATTGTTGTCGGGCATGTCGGCTGGGGTGAGCTGACGTTTTTCAAGGAACTCTGGCACGACGTCCCCATCATCGGCTTCTTTGAGTATTACTACAGAGCAAGCGGCGGCTCTGTCGGGTTCGATCCGGAAGAGCCGGTGTCGCTAGACACGCCCTTTCTGCTGCGCGCACGAAATGCCGTGCCCCTGGCCAACATCGAAACAGTCGACGTCGGCCTTAGTCCGACCTATTGGCAGCGCGATTGTTTCCCGACCAGCTTTCACAACAAACTTTATGTCTGCCACGACGGGATCCGCACCGATCAGCTGAAGCCGAACCCGAAGGTGGGCATCAAGCTGGGCCGGATGGACCGCGAACTGACACGTGACGATGAAGTTGTCACCTATATTGCCCGCAATCTTGAGCGCACGCGGGGCTTTCATGTGTTCATGCGCGCGTTGCCGAAGATCCTGCGGGAAAGGCCCAATGCGCGGGTTCTGGTGTTGGGTGGAAATGACACGTCTTATGGCCGCAAAAGCAAACATATTGGTGGCCTACGTGCCGAAATGGAAGCTGAAGTCGGCAAGGATATCGATTGGAGCAGGGTGCACTTTCTGGGCAAGCTGCCCTATGATGAGTACCAGAAGGTCGTTCAGATTGGCCGTTGTCACCTGTATCTGACCATGCCCTTCGTGCTGTCTTGGTCCTTGCTGGAATCGATGTCGATGGCGGCGACGATTATCGCGTCGGACGTTGCCCCCGTCCGCGAGGCGATCACCCATGGCGAAACCGGATTGCTATGCGATTTCTTTGATCCCGATGCCTTGGCCGATCAGGTGATCAATGTGTTGCGAGAGCCTGAAAAATACGCGCATCTTGGTCCGGCAGCGCGCAAGCATGTGGTGGCAACCTATGATTTTCTGACGAAATGCCTTCCAGAACACATTGCACAGATCAACGCGCTGGTGCCGGTGGAAAAAGCGATCAAGATGCCGCTGGAAAAGGGCTGAACATGGATAAGACGCTGCTTTCAATCGGCCACGGATACAGCGCCCGCGCGTTGGCCGAGCGGCTGATCCCCTTGGGCTGGCGCATCTTGGGAACCACCCGCAGTGCCGACAAGGCCGACGCAATAGCCGACACTGGCGTAGAGCCTGTTATATGGCCTGGTGCCGACCTTGGTGCCTTGATTGCAAGCGTGCCCAACATCCTTGTTTCTGCCGGACCAGGGCCAGACGGTGACCCTTGCCTAAACGCGGTCGAAGACGCGTTTGTCCGTGCGGCACCCGACCTGCGTTGGCTTGCATATCTTTCGACAACGGGTGTCTATGGCGATCATGATGGCGGTTGGGTGGATGAAAACACGCCGCTTTCACCGTCCACCGAACGCGGGGCGGCGCGGGTCATGGCAGAGGCGCGTTGGCAAGGAATCCCGCAGCTCCCCCTGCATATTTTCAGGCTGGCGGGTATCTATGGCCCCGGGCGCGGCCCTTTCGCCAAGGTGCGCGCGGGCACGGCACGGCGCATCATCAAGCAAGGTCAGGTTTTTTCGCGGGTCCATGTCGAGGACATCGCCCAAGCGTTGGATCTGTCGCTTCGCCATCCCGACCCGGGCGCGATTTACAACCTCTGCGATGACGATCCTGCACCGCCGCAGGACGTGATTGCCTGTGCCGCTGAAATGCTGGGTCTGCCCGTTCCCCCGGCCATCGCAATTGACGAAGCCGACATGACCCCGATGGCCCGCAGCTTTTACGCCGAAAGCAAGAAAGTCCGGAACGACCACGTCAAAAAGGCGTTGGGATGGGTGCCGCGATACCCGACCTATCGCTCCGGGCTGTCGGCCATCCTGAAGTCTGAAGCCTAAGGCAGGTGATGGTGGGAAGGGAATGGACAACACGCAGGACCACAGCCTGGGCGGGCTTCTGGATGGGATGGAGCACGCCGCAACCCGCGACGACGTGACACTGCGCGATGTGCTTGATCAATTCGGCGAACGTGCGATCACGCCGTTCATTCTGGTCGCGTCCTTGCTGTTGGTGTCACCCCTGTCGGGCGTAATCGGCGTTTCAACTTTTATCGGCGTGCTGGTGTTTGTGCTGTCCGCGCAGGCGCTGATGGGACGTCAAAGACTTTGGCTACCTGCGTTCTTGCTGAACAAGCGGATGAAGTCGGCGCATCTGCTGGCGGCGGTGCGTTGGCTGCGCAAGCCATGCGCGTTCTTTGACCGGCATTCAGGCACGCGACTGCAATTTCTGACACTTGGACCGGCGCGGTTCATCACACTTCTGACCTGCGTGATCCTGCCTGTCGGCTGGCCACTGTTGGAATTTGTGCCGTTCGCCTCGTCTTTTGGGGGCGGCACGGTGGCGCTATTCGCGTTTGGTCTTTTTACCCGCGACGGGCTTTACGTGCTGCTGGGGTATCTGTCGATGATCAGTGTGGCGCTGGTGTTTTACATCCTCGTTTTCTGATCAGCCCAGATAAGCCCGCAATTCAGGTGGTGGATTGTCCATCAAGGCAGTGGCCGGTTGCGGCGCAGACGCCGTGCCCCCCGCGACAAAGATAACTTCGTCCGCGATGCGCCGTACATCTTCGGGGGCGTGGGTGACCATGATCAGGGTCGCTTTGGTTTCCGCCACCAGATCCCTGACCAGGTCCAGCATTTCATTGCGCAAGGCAGGGCCAAGTGCGGCAAAGGGTTCGTCAAGCAGCACAAGCGGACGCGCCTGCACCAGCAACGCGGGCAAGGGCTGCACGGCTTTGCTGGCCGCCCGACAACGCACCGGGTTTGCGTCCAGCCATCTTTGACAGCCCCACGCGGACCAATGCCGTTTCAACCTGCGCCTTCTGGGGTTCCGACAGCCGCAGATCGGCGCGCAGGCCAAGGCCCACGTTTTGCAGGACGGTCAGATGGGGGAAAAGGTTGTTGTCCTGAAACAGCATGGTCATGGGCCGCGCACCCGGTGCGGCGTGGGTGATGTCTTTGCCCTGCCACATGATTTTGCCCTGCGTCAGCGGGATGAACCCGCAAAGAGCGCCCAGAAGCGTGGATTTCCCTGTACCAGAGGGGCCGATGACAGCATAGGCGCGTTCAGGCGCAATCATCATATCGGCCGCAAGCGTAAAATCACCTTGGGTGATCCGCAGGTTTTCAAGCGTCAGCATGCCAGCGCCCTCCCTTGTCGAACAGCCAGAAGATGCCCAGCGACAGCACCAACAGGATCAGCGCTGCCGCGGCCGCCGCATCAAGCTGATAACTGCCCATCAAGCGATACATCTGCAATGGCAGGGTCACGCGTTCAGGGTCTGCAAACAGCGCGATGACCCCCAGGTCGCCCATCGACAAAGCCCCCGTCAGCCCGGCGGCAAATCCGATCTGCGCACGCAGACGGGGCAGGATCATCCACCGCCACAGCGACCAGCCCGTCATTCCCAGCGATTGGGAAAGCCGTCCATGAACCCGCACCGCGTCACGCAAAGGTGGCACTATGATGCGCAATGCAAATGGCAGTGCCATCAGCGCGTTGACCAGAGCCGTGACAGGCAGTGCCAGCAGGAACGGGTCAGCGATGGGGTTGATCAGGACGAACCATCCCGTACCAATCATCAGGGGAGAGGCGGACAGTCCGAACAGGCCCAACGCCTCGATCCCGCCGCGTCGTGCGCTGGCGATCCATCCGGCCAAGGGAAGCGCCAGCATGAGCAAAACCGCAATACTGGTCAGCGCGACCCCGACAGACACCGCTGACGCGTGCCAGACGCTGGCCGGGATTTGCGGCAGCCCGATCACCCCGCGCAACACCACAGCGCTGAGCGGAAGCAGCAGGAAGGCTGCACCAGTCAAAATCACGGTGCCGTCGATCACACGCTGCACCCCGCCTGTCGCATCCCACCGTTGCACCGGGTGATCCTGCCCGCCGCCCAAACTGATCGCGGGGATGATCCATAAAGCCAGCATCGCCGCGCCGCCTGCCAATCCAAGCTGCACCAGCGACAGCAGTGCGGCGCGGTTCAGGTCAAAGTCGAAACGGAATGCCTGATAGATCGCAAGTTCGATCGTCGTCGCACTTGGCCCCCCGCCCAAGGTCAGCGCGACGGCAAAACTGGTCAGGCACAGTACAAATATCAACGCCGCTGTCCCTGGCACAATCTGGCGCAACATCGGCCATTCAAGGCTTAAGAACACGGCCCGAGGCGTGAGGCCAAGCTGCGCGGCAAGACGGAACCGTTCGGCAGGAATGGTCTGCCACGCTTGCAGCAAGAGCCGTGTCGCAAGCGGTAGGTTGAAAAACACATGCGCCAGAACAACGCCGTGTAATCCGTAGATCGAAAGCGCGGGCAGCCCCAGCAACGACAACGCCTGATTCAGCCAGCCCGAACGGCCAAAGACAGTCAAAAGCCCCAGAACCGCGACAATTACGGGCAGGATAAACGGCGCGCCAAGCAGGGTCACCAGCAGGCCGCGCCCGGCAAACCGCCGCCGCGCCAAAGCCCGCGCAACGGGCACGGCAAGGATGCAAGAGATCGCCGCCGACAAAGCAGACTGTACCACCGTAAAGCGGACGGCAGCCCAGTCAGCACGCGCCAGACCACCGCTGAACTCTGCTTTTGACAAGACGGCGACCAAGGCGGCAAGGATCAACCCCACCACCAAGGCGGCGGCGCCGATCCCGGTTTTGCGGCTTATTGCGAGAGCGCCGAAAGCCATTCCTGCAACGCCTCCTCGCGCATCGCGGGGATGTCTGCGTTGGGGATCAACAATGCCTTGTCGGGGGTGATCAACGTCCCGAACCCCTCTGGCAAACCGGCAGCGGGCGTCACGGCCGGGTACATCCAGTTTGTCGTCGGCAAGACCGATTGCGCCGCATCCGTCACCATAAATTGCATGAACGCATCTGCCAGATCGGGCTGGTCACTGCCCGCCAGTTTGCCGACCACTTCGATCTGCATATAGTGGCCTTCGTCAAACGGGGCCGCTGCCTTGCCCGCGTCGTTCTCCGCGATCAGATGATAGGCGGGTGAGGTGGTATAGCTCAGCACCATATCCGCCTCGCCCTCGATAAACAGGCCATACGCTTCGGACCAGCCTTTGGTGACGGTCACGATATTATCGGCCAGCCCCGCCCAGATCGCAGGTGCCTGATCGCCATAGGCATCCTTGACCCACATCAGCAATCCCAGGCCCGGCGTCGAGGATCGTGGATCCTGAATCACGATCTTGAGGTCGCTGTCGGCAAGCTCTCTGAAATTGGTCGGGGGGGTCATATTCGTGTTATAGACGAAGGCAAAATAGCCCCAGTCGTAAGGGATAAAGCTGTCGTCGGTCCATTCAATCGGAAGCGTGTAGTCTGCGCGCGCAGGCGTTGGCGCGAAAAGGCCCGTTTCCTTGGCCGCCGCGATCAGGCTGGTGTCCAGCCCCAGCACGACATCGGCGTCCGACCGCGTGCCCTCCAGCTTGAGCCGGGCCAGCAGGGCGGCCCCGTCGCCGAGGCCCACGAATTTCAGATCGCAACCGCAGCTCTTTTCAAATTCCGCCTCGATCACGGGGCCGGGGCCCCATTCGGCGACGAAGCTGTCGTAGGTATACACCACCAGCTCGGGCGTGTCGGCGAGCGTTGCGACAGGCAGCGCCAAAGTTGCAAAAAAGGTGGTGGCAGCACGTGTAAGATACTTCATGGCATCCTCCAAAATGCGGCGTCAGAAAGCGTTGGAGTGATGTCCAGACCTTCCCTCCGCCGGTGTTAACCGGTTCAGGTTCAACGGGTCCGTGCGATGCACATCTCAGCCAATGGCCCCCCGAGGTACGCTATCGGTAGAACGCTTGGGCAGGGCTTGCAAGGCGAAATCCCTTGAGGCAGGTGTGCGGCCCCGCTATGGATCACGGCCAAAGGAGACCGCTTATGTCGATCAACAGCTTTGGCCATCTTTTCCGTGTGACCACCTGGGGTGAAAGCCATGGGCCGGCTTTGGGTGCGACCGTTGACGGCTGCCCCCCCGGGGTCCAGATAACAGAAGAGATGATCCAGCATTGGATGGACAAGCGTAAACCCGGCCAGAATAAATACACCACGCAGCGGCGCGAGGCCGACGAGGTGCGCATTCTGTCAGGCGTTTTCGAAGGGGTAACGACGGGAACCCCGATCCAGCTGATGATCGAGAACACCGATCAACGTTCCAAGGATTACGGCGACATCAAGGACAAGTTCCGTCCCGGTCACGCCGACATCACCTATTTCCAGAAATACGGCATCCGCGATTATCGCGGCGGCGGGCGGTCGTCGGCCCGTGAAACGGCATCGCGTGTGGCGGCAGGCGGTCTGGCCCGCGAGGCAATCAAGGTGATCGCACCGAATGTGCAGATCACCGGCTATATGGTGCAGATGGGACCGCACCAGATCGACCGCAATGCGTTTGACTGGGATCAGATCGAACAGAACCCGTTCTGGGTGCCTGATGCCAAAGCCGCTGACGATTGGGCCGGTTATCTGGATGGTCTGCGCAAATCCGGTTCATCGGTCGGCGCTGTTATCGAAGTGACCGCACGTGGTGTGCCAGCGGGCCTTGGCGCTCCGGTTTATGGCAAGCTTGATACGGACCTCGCCGCCGCGATGATGAGCATCAATGCCGTCAAAGGCGTCGAAATCGGGGAAGGCATGTCAGCCGCCATGCTGACCGGAGAGTTGAACGCAGACGAGATCAGCATGGGTCCGGATGGCCCGGTGTATTCCTCGAACCATTCGGGCGGTATTCTGGGCGGTATCAGCACTGGGCAGGACATTGTCGTGCGCTTTGCTGTCAAACCGACGTCAAGCATCCTGACCACGCGCAAAACGATTACAAAGTCCGGCGAAGAGACAGAGATCATCACCAAGGGTCGCCACGACCCGTGCGTGGGCATCCGTGCCGTCCCCGTGGGCGAGGCGATGATGGCTTGTGTGTTGTTGGATCACATGCTGCTGCACCGGGGGCAAGTGGGCAAAAATCAGGGCCACATCGGCTAGATCGTGCGAAAAATTTCAAATTTTTCGGCCCGGAATTTTTTGAAAATTCCGCTGATAGCGGTGGGGGCTTGTGCTTTTGTCGGTGGTGGCGCAAGCAGGGACCATGCCTGCAAGTCTGACTGAAAACCGCCCCGGAAGGGCCATTGCGCTGAAAATGGTTGCCGTGTTTCTGTTCTCGGTAATGGCCGCTTTGATCAAAATTGCGACCGCGACTGTCCCCGCAGGGCAGGCGGTGTTCTTCCGGTCGTTCTTTGCCTTTCCGATTATCCTGCTTTGGCTCTGGCAACGTGGTGATCTTCGGCACGGGCTGAAGCCAAGCAATCTGATGGGGCATGTCTGGCGGGGTGTGTTCGGGACCGTTGCGATGGGGCTGACCTTCAGCGGCCTCAGCCTGTTGCCCCTGCCCGAAGTGACGGCCATTGGGTATGCCACCCCTTTGTTCACCGTTGTCTTTGCCGCCATTTTCCTGGGCGAAACCGTGCGCCTGTTCCGGCTTTCGGCCGTCGCCGTCGGCCTGATCGGCGTTTTGATCGTGCTTTATCCCCGCTTTACCGTCGGAGGGGACGCGGTGTCAAAGTTGGCGACGCTTGGGGCGCTGATGGTGCTGGGGGCGTCGATCATGCGGGCGTTGGTGCAGATACACGTGCGCAGGCTGGTCCAGACCGACAGCACGGCGGCGATCGTGTTTTTCTTCTCGCTTACCGCCACGTGCCTTTCCTTTCTGACACTGCCCTTGGGCGCGATCATCCAGTGGCCGGCGCTGACATGGGTGGCCCCAGACCTGCCCATCGGGCTGCTGTTGGTCTTTTCGGGGTTGGTCGGTGGGGTCGCGCAAATCATGATCACGTCCTCCTTCCGATTTGGTGCCGTGTCGATGCTGGCGCCTTTTGATTATGCGTCCATGATCTTTGCGACGCTTATTGGCTGGATAATCTTCAGCGAAGTGCCGACACTGGCCATTCTGATCGGCGCGGGTCTGGTGATGGCCGCGGGGGGCCTGATCATCTGGCGCGAACGGGAACTGGGTCTGGACCGGTCGAAATCCAAGGCCAGCAGCACACCGCAGGGCACGCCAAGTTAACCCTCTGGACGAAAAAGCGGCGCGGGGATGACCCTACGCCGCCTGATTTGAGCCGCCTGATTTTAAGCCGGAATGACGCGGTGTTACGCCCGCACCAGCTTTTCGTAGCTTTCTGCGATGTCGCGTGTCAGGGCACCGACCTCGAAATGATAGTCGGCGATTTGGCCGACGGGGGTGACTTCGGCAGCGGTGCCGGTCAGCCAGCACTGCTCGAAACCCTCAAGCTCTTCGGGCATGATGCGACGCTCGTGAACGGTGAGGCCTTTTTCCTTGAGCATTTCGATCACAGTCTGACGCGTCAAACCGTTGAGAAAGCAATCAGCCAGCGGGGTGTGCACTTCGCCATCCTTGACGAAAAAGATGTTGGCACCTGTCGCTTCGGCGACATAGCCGCGGTAATCCATGAACAATGCGTCAGAGCAGCCTTTTGCTTCTGCGGCGTGTTTGGACATGGTGCAGATCATGTAAAGACCCGCAGCCTTTGCATGCACCGGGATCGTTTCCGGCGACGGGCGCTTCCACTTCGAGATGTCGAGCTTGGCACCCTTCATCTTGGCGTCGCCATAATAGTTGCCCCACTCCCATCCCGCAATCGCCAGACGCACCGGGTTGCGCGCCGCAGAGACGCCCATATCCGGCCCTGCACCACGCCAGGCAACCGCGCGGACATAGGCATCCGTCCAGCCGTTAGCCTTGAGCATCTCATATTTTGCGGTCTCGATTTCATCCACGGAGTAGGGAATTTCGAAATCGAGATAAGCGGCCGATTGACGCAGCCGTTCGGAATGGGCGCGACCCTTGAAGATCTTGCCGTTATAGCACCTTTCGCCTTCAAATACCGAAGACGCGTAGTGCATGGCATGGGTCAGGATGTGGACATTGGCCTCGCGCCAATCGACCATCTTACCGTCCATCCAGATCTTACCGTCGCGATCATCATATGCGCCGTCCATGGGTCTTCCTTCCTTGATATCCTCTGGTGGTTTGCGAATGTTGCGCCTGATATGTCCGAAACGGTCGTTTTATTACGCAAAACCTAGGATCCGATAGCCTTTCACTCTTGGATAGTCAATAACACTGACGTAACCTTGCCCGAGGTCTGGAAGGAGCATTACATGGCAGATGGACGCGGCCCCACTTCGAATACGGGTGAAAGCCTGCTGTTCCTGACGGATGAACAGCTGCGCCAGGCCATTGAGGCAATGTTCTTTGCCTATCGCGGGTTCACCGCGGATCCGGACCGGATCCTGGATGATCTGGCATATGGAAGGGCCCATCACCGCGCGATCCATTTCATCAACCGCGCCCCCGGCACAACGGTCAATAATCTGTTGGGGCTTCTTGGCGTTACAAAACAATCCCTTAATCGTGTGTTGCGCACGTTGATCGCCGATGGTCTGGTCCGAAGCCAAGTAGGCAAAACAGACAAAAGGGAGCGGCATTTGTATCTTACCGACGCCGGACGCGCCCTTGAGCAAACGTTGTCTGATGCGCAACGCATGCGGATGCGGAGCGCCTTCCGCGAGGCTGGGCCAGTGGCCGTAGCCGGTTTTCGCACCGTCCTGGAGGCAATGATGGACCCCGAAATTCGCCATAGTTATACCCGGCTCAAGGAAAATGGCACATGAGTGACATGGATGCACATCTGCTGATCGTTGATGACGATGAACGTATTCGCACGCTGTTGCAGAAGTTTCTCATGCGGCACGGGTTTCTGGTGACCGCAGCCCGTGATGCAGCCCACGCGCGGCGTATTCTGGCCGGGCTGGATTTCGATCTGATCGTGCTTGACGTGATGATGCCGGGCGAGGACGGTCTGGCGCTGACCCGCAGCCTGCGCGAACGGGTGCAAACGCCCATCCTGTTGCTGACCGCCAAAGGGGAAACCGGCAACCGGATCGAAGGGCTTGAGGCCGGGGCCGATGATTATCTGGCAAAACCGTTCGAGCCAAAGGAACTGTTGCTGCGCATCAACGCAATTCTGCGCCGTGTCCCCGACACCAGTGTCGCGGACACCGCACCAAAGGTGCTTTCGATGGGCCCGATCCGATATGACATCGAACGGGGTGAGTTGTGGCAAGGGGACGATCTGGTGCGCTTGACCGCGACCGAGATCCAGCTGATGCGCATATTTGCCGCACAGCCGGGCGCTGCGCTGAGCCGGTCAAAGCTGGTGGAAGAGCTGGGCCGGGATCGCGGCCAGGCCCAGGAACGCGCCGTCGATGTTCAGATCACGCGATTGCGCCGCAAGATCGAGGACAACCCCAAGCAACCAAGGTATCTTCAGACCGTGCGCGGCGCGGGATACATGCTGGCACCTGATTGAATATCAGGCCGCTGATTGGGGGTTTCACACCCCCAAACCCCCGTGGGATATTTTTGAGCCAGAGAAGGTGGCCAAAGAAGTAGACGGCCTCACTGGAAGAGGTGGGATCGGCAGTCTATGATCAAGTCCAGAGTAGTTTTTGAACGAGGCCAAGATGACGGAAACACCAGTAGACAAGATGAGCTTTGAGGCAGCAATGGCCGAGCTTGAAAAGGTGTTGGGCCAGCTGGAGCGTGGAGATGTGGCGCTGGACGAGAGCATTGCCCTTTACGAGCGCGGCGCGGCCTTGAAGAAGCGCTGCGAAGCCAAGCTGAAGGAAGCCGAAGAGAAGGTCGCCCAGATCACGCTGGATGGCGAGGGTCGCCCCACCGGGGCGGTGGCCGTTGACCAGCTTTGAGGTCGAGGCGGGTGCCGAGCTGGCGCGCAGGCCGTTTCCCGACGCGTTGAGCCATGCCGCAGATCTGGCGTCGGGCCAGATCATGCATGCTTTGTCCGGGCTTGATGGCAACGTCGCTGAGGCGATGCGGTATGCCGTGACCGGGGGCAAGGGCCTGCGCGGCTTTCTGGTTATCGAGAGCGCGCGATTGCACGGTATCATGGATGCGCGCGCAGCACCTGCGGCCGGGGCGATCGAAGCATTGCATGCCTATTCGCTGGTGCATGACGATATGCCCTGCATGGATGATGACGACCTGCGGCGCGGCCAGCCGACGGTGCATGTAAGGTGGGACGAGGTTACCGCCGTGCTTGCAGGTGATGCCTTGCAGGCGCTTGCATTCGAACTGGTTGCCGCGACGGGTTGTTCCGATGCCGCCCGGGTTGCGTTGGGACGCACGTTGGCCCAAGCGGCCGGGGTGCGTGGGATGGTTGGCGGGCAGGCGCTGGACATCGCCGCCGAGACTGCAAGTACGCCGCTGGATCTTGATCAGATCGCAGCCCTTCAGGCGGGGAAGACCGGCGCGTTGATCGAATGGGCGGCCACTGCAGGGCCAACCATGGCGGGTGATGATACCGCCCCCCTAAGAACCTATGCCCGTGATCTGGGCCTTGCTTTTCAGATTGCCGACGACATTCTGGATGTGGAAGGCGACGCTGAAACCGTGGGCAAGGCCGTGGGCAAGGATGCAACGGCGGGCAAGGCAACCTTTGTATCGCTTCTGGGGTTGGATCAGGCCAGGGCGCGCGCGCGTGCTTTGGGGGAATCCGCCTGTGATGCCTTGGCAGGCTATGGCGACGACGCGGCAACCTTGCGGGATGCGGCCCGTTTCGTTATTGCCCGAAAAAGCTGATCGGGCGGAGGGCCAGATGACGGACAGACCCAAGACACCCTTGTTGGACAAAGTGGCCCGCCCTGCGGATCTTAAGCAATTTTCCGATGCCGAGTTGGTCAAGCTGGCTGACGAACTGCGCGCCGAGACGATTTCCGCCGTGTCCGAAACGGGTGGGCATCTTGGGGCCGGTTTGGGTGTGGTCGAGTTGACAGTGGCGTTGCATTCGGTATTCGACACGCCACGCGACAAGCTGATCTGGGATGTGGGCCACCAATGCTATCCCCACAAGATCCTGACCGAACGGCGCGACCGCATCCGCACCCTGCGCATGAAAGACGGCCTAAGCGGTTTCACCAAGCGCAGCGAATCGCCCTACGATCCTTTCGGTGCCGCGCATAGTTCGACATCGATCAGCGCGGCTTTGGGCTTTGCCGTCGCGCGGGATCTGGGCGGCGTTGTGCCCGAAGGGCTGGGGGATGCGATTGCTGTGATCGGGGACGGGTCTATGTCTGCGGGCATGGCCTATGAGGCGATGAACAACGCGGGCCATCTGAAAAAGCGCATGATCGTGATCCTGAACGACAACGAGATGTCGATTGCCCCGCCCGTGGGTGCCATGTCGGCCTATCTGAGCCGTCTTTATGCCGAAGAACCGTTTCAGGACTTCAAAGCTGTTGCCAAGGGCGCGGTCAGCATGTTGCCGGGGCCCTTTCGCGAAGGGGCCAAGCGGGCCAAGGATATCCTCAAGGGGATGGCGGTTGGCGGGACGTTATTCGAGCAGTTGGGCTTTTCATACGTCGGCCCGATTGACGGTCACGATCTGCATCAGTTGCTGCCGGTGCTGCGCACGGTCAAGGCGCGGGCGACGGGGCCGATCCTGATCCATGTCCTCACAAAAAAGGGCAAAGGGTATGGCCCGGCAGAGGCCGCTCGAGACAAGGGCCACGCTACTGCCAAGTTCAATGTCCTGACTGGGGAACAGAAGAAAGCGCCGTCCAACGCGCCGAGCTATACGCGTGTCTTTGCCGATAGCCTGATCGCCGAAGCGATGCGGGATGACAAGATCTGCGCCGTGACGGCGGCCATGCCGGATGGCACGGGGCTTAATCTTTTTGCGGAACGGTTTGCCAGCCGATGTTTTGATGTTGGTATTGCCGAACAGCATGGTGTGACATTTTCTGCCGCGCTGGCCGCCGGGGGGATGAAACCGTTTTGCACCATGTATTCAACCTTCTTGCAGCGCGGCTATGATCAGGTGGTGCACGATGTGGCGATTCAGCGGTTGCCTGTCCGGTTCGCAATTGACCGTGCAGGTCTTGTGGGGGCCGATGGCGCGACCCATGCGGGGGCGTTTGATGTGGCCTACCTTGCGAACCTGCCGGGATTTGTCGTGATGGCTGCGGCTGATGAAGCTGAGCTGGTGCATATGGTGGCCACTGCCGCCGCGCATAATGACGGGCCGATCGCATTTCGCTTTCCGCGCGGAGAAGGCAGTGGCGTGACCATGCCGGAACGGGGCGTGCCGCTGGAAATCGGCAAGGGCCGCATCATTGCCCACGGGAAACGTATCGCCATTTTGTCGTTTGGCACCCGTCTGGCCGAGGTCGAAAAAGCGGCCGAGGCTTTGCGGGCCAAGGGCATCACCCCCACAATCGCGGACGCGCGTTTTGCCAAACCGCTGGACCGTGACATGATCCTGGGGCTTGCGGCAGACCACGAGGCGTTGATCACGATTGAAGAAGGTGCCGTCGGTGGCTTTGGCAGCCATGTCGCACAGCTTTTGGCGGAAGAGGGCGTTTTTGATGACGGGCTAAAGTATCGGTCCATGGTACTGCCTGACACCTTCATAGATCAGGCCACCCCGGCGGATATGTATGCTGTCGCCGGAATGAACGCCGAGCAGATCGAAAAGAAAGTGCTGGATGTGCTGGGCATCGCCAGCATCGGGGCGCAGCGGGCCTGACGCGCAGGACCGCCGCGCAATCTTTTCAGACAGCATCTGTATGACGTGCTGCAACGATTGCCATTGCCGCCGTCGCGGCCTCGCGGCCTTTTTCGACAAAATGCGCGCGGTAAATTGCGTTGTGGTGGTCGGTTTCCTGATAATGATGGGGTGTCAGGGACACCGATAGCACCGGCATTGCTTGATCCAGCCCTACGCGCATCAACCCGTCAACCACGGCAGCGGCCACAAAATCATGTCGATAGATGCCGCCATCGACAACGAAGGCAGCGCAGATGATCGCGTCGTATTTGCCCGTTCTGGCAAGGGTCTGGGCCATCAGCGGCAGTTCAAAGGCACCGGGCACATCAAAAACCTCGATCTGATCGGGTGGGATGATTTCTGTAAAACCGTCAAGCGCCCGGTCCACGATATCGGCGTGCCAGCGGGCTTTGACAAAGGCATAGCGGGTGTGTGTCAAAGTGATCTCCTTTTTGTTTTCAGCGACACAAGTCACCCAAGGCGATCACGGCTGCGAACGGCCCCTGCATAGGGTCCGCGCAAACGCATTCTCTTTCATCCGGACTATGACCGTCGGCTCTGGCATCTCACCAGATCTGCTGGCACCTCGTTAAAGGCCGCTCGCGGGCTTGGTGCGCAAAGGCCCCATACCGCCGGTGGGGAATTTCACCCCGCCCTGAGAATACCCGTACGTTGCCAAGCGGGGCGCGGGTCTGCAATACCAAAAGGGATCTGTTTCATAAGGCCGCCAAACATGCACCCCAACCCGATCTACCACGACGCTGACGCTTTGAAAAATCTGGCTTTTGCCCGCAACCGCGGCTTTGGCATTCTTGCTGCAAACGGCGCGGACGGCCCGCTGCTGAGCCATGTGCCGTTTTTGCTGAACGATGCCGGTGACCGTGCTGATCTGCATTTGGTACGCTCCAACCCGATCGCGCGGGCGTTGTCGACACCCCTTGAGGTCAAGATCGCGGTCAGTGGCGGCGACGCGTATATTTCACCTGACTGGTACAAAATCGAAGATCAGGTGCCGACGTGGAATTATGTGGCCGTGCATCTTACGGGGGTTCTGGAAATGCGGCCACAGGATGAACTGTTGGGGCTGCTGGATCGCCAGTCGGGCGCGTACGAACAGCGCCTTTTGCCCAAGGCGCCGTGGACCACCGCCAAGATGCAGACCAAGACGATGGCGAATCTGATGCGTATGATCGTGCCCTGCCGGATGACGATCACTGGCGTCGATGGCACCTGGAAGCTGGCCCAGAACAAGCCCGACGCGGCACGCCTTTCGGCCAGCGCGGGCGTTATGGCCTATGGCTTTGGTGCGGAAACCGATCTTCTTGCGGCACTGATGCGCGATGCGGTGGATTTATAGCTGTCAACGATTGCGCCCGATAGAATTGCCCGCGATAGTCCCCCCAACTCTTGGAGGAGAAGATGATGAAGCTTTATTATTCCCCGACATCGCCTTACGTGCGCAAGGTTATGGTGCTTTTGCATGAAACGGGTCAGATCGATGACGTCACGCTTGAGAACATGATGACGACGCCACTGGCCCCCGACGCGGCGCTGCTGTCAAAAAATCCGCTGACCAAAGTGCCCGCGCTTGAGCGTGAAGACGGGCCGACGTTGTACGACAGCCGCGTGATCTGCGCCTATCTGAACGATCGCGCGGGTAGCAATCTTTACCCGACCGGCGCGAGCCGTTGGGATACCCTGACGCTTGAGGCGACTGCGGATGGTATTCTCGATGCCGCGTTGTCGATGGTCTACGAAGGGCGGATGCGCCCCGAGGACAAGCAGATGCCCGAATGGATCGAAGGGCAGTGGGGCAAGATCGAGCGCGCCTGTGCTGCTTTGAACAACCGCTGGATCAGCCAGCTGTCCGGGCCGCTTGATATGGGACAGATCGCCGTTGGCTGTGCGCTTGGCTATCTGGATTTCCGCCATGATGCGCGAAACTGGCGCAAGGGAAATGACGCGCTTGCCGATTGGGCACGTACGTTTGATTCGCGCGAATCGATGCAGGCATCGGCCCCACCCAAGGGGTAATCTCCGATATGGGTGGGATTTAACGTGATTTCAATGTCACCCTGCGACGCTTTGCACGTCAAAGGTATCTGGACGTACCCCGCCCATCCCGCTAGATAACGACAGAATTGAGGTGGCGTTTTTACGCCGCCCCTAACTTTCATGGCCTCTTGGCCCTTGATTTGGAGTTAACCCGTGTCCCAAGCAGAAGATCACGCAGGCACCCGGAGGGATTTCCTCTATTACGCCACAGCAGGTACAGGTGCGGTCGCCGTCGGCGCTGCTGTCTGGCCATTGGTCAATCAATTGAACCCGTCGGCTGACGTAAAAGCGCTTTCGTCGATCCGCGTTGATGTATCGTCGGTCGAACCCGGCACGCAGTTGACCGTCAAGTGGTTGGGCAAGCCGGTATTCATCCGCCGCCGCACCGAAGAAGAGATCCAGATGGCCAAGGATGTGCCTTTGTCTGACTTGGTCGACCCAAATGCCGAAAACGCGAATATCGCAGCGGGCGCACCGGCGACCGATGAAAACCGCGTCTTGGCTGGCAAGGAAGATTGGCTGGTCATGATGGGCGTCTGCACGCACCTTGGCTGCGTGCCCTTGGGCGAAGCGGGTGACTTTGGTGGCTGGTTCTGCCCATGCCACGGATCGCACTATGATACTGCGGGTCGTATCCGCAAAGGGCCAGCGCCGCGTAACCTGCCGGTGCCGCTTGCTGAATTCGTGGATGATACCACGATTAAACTGGGTTAAGGGAGAACTGGAATGGCTGGAATTCCTCACGACCATTACGAGCCGAAAACAAACGGCCAAAAATGGCTGCATCGCCGCCTGCCGGTTGTCGGGCTTTTGTATGACACATTGATGATCCCCACACCGAAGAACCTGAACTGGATGTGGATCTGGGGCATTGTCCTGACCTTCTGCCTGGCGCTTCAGATCGTCACCGGTATCGTTCTGGCGATGCACTATACGCCGCAGGTCGATATGGCCTTTGCGTCGGTTGAACACATCATGCGGAACGTGAACGGCGGCTATATGCTGCGGTATATGCACGCCAACGGTGCCTCGCTGTTCTTTGTCGCAGTTTATGCGCATATTTTCCGCGGTCTTTATTACGGTTCGTACAAAGCACCCCGCGAGATTACGTGGATCATCGGTATGCTGATCTATCTGCTGATGATGGCAACAGGGTTCATGGGCTATGTTCTGCCTTGGGGCCAGATGTCGTTCTGGGGTGCCACAGTGATCACTGGCCTGTTCGGCGCGATCCCGTTCATCGGGGACAGCCTTCAAACGCTGCTGCTGGGCGGCCCTGCCGTCGATAACGCAACGCTGAACCGTTTCTTCAGCCTGCACTATCTTCTGCCGTTCGTGATCGCCGGTCTGGTGATCGTGCACATCTGGGCGTTCCACACCACTGGCAACAACAACCCGACCGGTGTTGAAGTCCGTCGCGGATCAAAGGAAGAGGCAGAAAAAGACACGCTGCCGTTCTGGCCCTACTTTGTCGTGAAGGATCTGTTCGCGCTTGCGGTTATTCTGGTGGTGTTCTTTGCCATCGTCGGCTTCATGCCAAACTATCTTGGCCACCCCGACAACTACATCGAGGCGAACCCGCTTTCGACGCCTGCGCATATTGTGCCTGAATGGTACTTCCTGCCGTTCTACGCAATTTTGCGTGCATTCACAGCGGATGTCTGGGTTGTCCAGATCGCGTCCTTCGTGACCGGTGGCATCATCGACGCCAAGTTCTTCGGGGTTCTCGCGATGTTCGGGGCGATTGCCGTAATGGCGCTGGTGCCTTGGCTTGATACATCATCCGTCCGGTCGGGCCGCTATCGCCCGATGTTCAAGTGGTGGTTTGCTTTGCTGGTCGTGGACTTTTTCGCGCTGATGTGGGTCGGTTCGATGCCAACGGAAGAACCTTATGCGACGATCTCGTTGATCGCAGCCGCATATTGGTTTGCCTACTTTCTGGTCATCATGCCGCTTTTGGGCGTGATCGAAAAACCAGATGCGCAGCCTGACACCATCGAAGCCGATTTTGACAGGCATTACGCTCCGAAAGCCGGCGGCACCAAGACGCTGGTCAATCCAGCAGAGTAAGGACAGACAATGATCAAGAAAACTCTCATCTCGGCTGTTGTCGCCATGGGCCTTGCCGGTTCCGCTGCTTACGCGGCAGGCGAAGCACATGTCGAAGATTTCGACTTCTCTTTCGAAGGGCCTTTCGGGTCCTTCGATACAAACCAACTTCAGCGTGGCCTGAAGGTTTACACCGAAGTATGTTCGGCCTGCCATGGCATGAAATATGTGCCGATCCGGACACTTTCTGACGATGGTGGCCCACAGTTGCCGGAAGACCAGGTGCGCGCCTATGCGGAGCGTTACGACGTCTATGACGCCGCGATTGACGACACACGGCCCGCTACGCCGGTTGATCACTTCCCCGGATCTTCTATGGAAAACGCACCCGACCTTAGCCTGATGGCCAAAAAGCGTGCCGGTTTTCACGGCCCATACGGCTTGGGGATCAACCAGTTCTTCAAGGGCATCGGTGGACCTGAATATATCGCGTCCCTGATGATCGGCTATGAAGAAGCGCCCGAATGTGCGCCCGAGGATTTCCCAGGGTACTACAACAAGGTGTTCCAGAACGGTGGTGTGCCCGAGCAATGCAAGGACGAGCACGGTCACAAGACCATCGAAGGCAGCTATATTGCGATGCCGCAGCCTTTGTATGGCGACGACGTAGAATATGATGACGGCCACGAGGCTGATCTGCATCACGAAGCCATGGACGTGTCCGCGTTCCTGATGTGGGCAGCGGAACCAAAGATGATGGCACGCAAGCAGGCCGGTTTCGCCGGGGTCATCTTTCTGACCTTGCTTTCCGTTCTGCTGTATCTCAGCAACAAGCGTCTGTGGTCTGCTGTGAAGCACAAGGAAGACTGAATTACGCAGTCTTCTTGGAAAAAGCAAAAAGCCTTCCGGAACCCATGAGGTCCGGAAGGCTTTTCTGTTTGTGCGAAGTGGGGAGACTTCAGAAGTGGGGAGACTTCATTAGGGACACAAACATGGGACAAGCAGAGCAATCGTTAAAAAGAGGGTAGAGTAGGCGATCAGATCAATTGATCGCATAGGTTCAGGTGGGTAACACGCCTTACCAATCTCTATCCCTCTATGACTCTATTTTGGTCGGACACCTCCTTGAGTACAAAAGGAGGTTTTTGTCGTCTTTCCATTAGTTTCAATATCTTCAACTTTAGATATGCTTGACACAAGAGTATGTGAGATGGGTCACACAGAATCCAGATTTATCAGGATTCCGCGATTTTCCTGAGATTTTGTTCATTCAGGATGTGCAGCGACCCACGGCCCAGATCAATTACGCCGTCCCGTTTCCAGATCGCCAGCGTTTTAGAAACCGATTCCCGGCTTGTGCCGACGAATTCTGCAAGCTCTGATTGTGACAGCTTGATCGTCGAGGGTTGTTCGCCCGCGTTATCGGCAAGATACAGGATTTTCTGCGCCAACCGCATCGGCAAAGGCAAAAAAACCTGATCGCGCAATTGCTGCCCCATCCAGCGCATCCGCCGTCCCGCAAGTCTGATCATGTCCACGCCCAGATCGGGCTGTGACCTAAGCGCATTCAACACGTCTGCATTGTCCACGCCCCAGACGACCGATGCCTCGATCGCTGTGACCGTTGCAGTGCGGGGACCGGGATCAAACAGCGCGATTTCGCCAAAGATTGCGCCCTCGCGCATCACATCAAGGCTAAGCTTTCGGCCCTCTGCCGACAGAACGCTGAATTCCAGCGCGCCCGACGCAATTGCGTAAAGTGTTTCTCCGGGGGCCTCTTGTTCGAAAAGGACTTCGCCCTTCGCAAGCGACTTTTCTTTGGCAAGCGTGACCATCAATTCTTGCAGCGCATCAGAGGCGTCATGCAAGAAACCCTTGGCTACAAGTTTCTTCAAAGGGGATTTCAGGTGCTTGTTCACCCGATAACCGTAGCGGGAAAATTGCGAAATACCAGCCCTGTTGTCAGGCCAAAAGGTGCGTCTGGTCGTGCCCCTTGATACATGCGTGCACGATTGTGCCCTCGGCTTGGGGGGTGGCGAAATGGGTTTCAGTAAATTGTTCTGTCCGCCCCATAGTTTCGCTTTCCATCAGGATCTGATGGGTGCGCCCGGTCTGGGCCGACAGATGCCGCTTTACCTGCGCATCTCCCGCCGCACGCAGCCGCGCGGCACGTTCCTTGATCACCGCGCCGTTGACCGCAGGCATACGCGCGGCAGGCGTGCCCTGACGCGCGGAATAGGGAAAGATGTGTAGCCACGTCAGATCACATTCCGCCACCAGCTTCAGCGCGTTTTCGAACATCGCTTCGGTCTCGGTTGGGAAGCCCGCAATGATATCCGCGCCAAAGGTCATATCGGGCCGCAGCTTGCGCGCGTCTTCGGTAAAGCGGATGGCGTCGTCACGCAGGTGCCGCCGTTTCATCCGCTTGAGGATCATGTCATCGCCGTGCTGAAGGCTAAGGTGCAGATGCGGCATCAGTCTGGGTTCTGTCGCGATGGCCTGCATCAAGGCCTCGTCCACCTCGATCGAATTGATGGAACTGATCCGCAGGCGGGGCAAATCAGGCACAAGCCGCAGGATCCGCATCACCAGATCGCCCAGGCGCGGCTTTGACGGCAGATCAGCCCCCCAGCTGGTCAGATCAACCCCAGTCAACACAACCTCGTTAAAGCCCTTGTCTACCAGCCGCTTGATCTGGTCGACCACAACCCCCGCAGGCACCGACCGCGAATTGCCGCGACCGTAGGGGATGATGCAAAACGTGCAGCGGTGGTCGCAGCCATTCTGAACCTGCACATAGGCGCGGCTGCGGGTGCCAAAACCGTCGATCAGGTGGCCGGCCGTTTCGGTGACCGACATGATGTCATTGACCTGCACTGCCTCGCTTGCGCCGATAAAATCCGCCGCCAGCCCCTGCCAGGTGGCACCGACCATCTTTTCGGTATTGCCGATCACGGCATCAACTTCGGCCATCCGGGCAAACGTATCGGGTTCGGTCTGCGCGGCGCAGCCTGTCACAATCAGCCGCGCGTCGGGGTTCGCTTTGCGCAGCTTGCGGATGTCCTGACGGGCCTTGCGCACCGCCTCGGCCGTGACGGCGCATGTGTTGACGATCACCGCATTCTGCAAACCTGCCTGTGCAGCAAGATCCTTCATCGCCTCGGTCTCATAGGCGTTCAGCCGGCACCCGTGGTTGGAGAAAACAGGGGCGCTCATCACAGGCTCCTCAGGAACGCGGGGGTAAGCGTGCCGCTGAACACATGCGCTGTCGGCCCCGTCATCCACACGCCATCACCGCGCCAGTCGATCTCTAGCGTGCCGCCGTCAAGGTCGATCCGTACCTTGCGCCCTGTCAGGCCCCTGCGTGCCGCTGCGACGGCTGTTGCGCAGCTTGAAGATCCTGACGCAAGCGTGATGCCCACGCCGCGCTCCCATACGCGCATGCGGATGTGATCGGGACCGATGATTTGCGCCACCTGTACGTTGGTGCGTTCGGGATAAAACGAATGATGTTCATGTTCCGCGCCAAAATGGGCAAGATCAACAGCGGCCACGTCCTCAACAAAAAAGGTGCAGTGGGGGTTGCCCATACCTGTGGCTGTCGGCGCACCGTCCATGGGCAGGGCCAGCGTGTCCATCGCAGCGGACAGGGGGATCTCATGCCATTCAAGCTGCGGCTGACCCATGTTCACGGCTGTCAGGCCCTTGCCCATATCCTTGGCCGCCAGATCCCCCCGGTCCGTAGTCAGGTGGAGATCCGTCTTGCCGAGCTCATCCATCAAGAATCGGGCGATACAGCGCGTTGCATTGCCACAGGCCGCCGAAAGCGACCCGTCGGAATTATAGAAAGTAAGATGCGCGTCGCCCTGTCCGTCTGAGATGACGGCAAGCTGGTCGAATCCCACGCCAAGATGCCGGTGCCCCACGGCTTGCGCCAGTTTTGCGGTGACCGGCATGAAATTACCCTGTGACTCCAGAGGTTTCATGCCGCGCTGATCCAGCACGACAAAGTCGTTTCCAAGCCCGTGCATCTTCATGAAGGGCAAACCGTTGGTCAGATCACTAAACATTTCGCGCATATAACGCGGCCCGCATGACTAATCCAGCATGTGACCAAATTTTCCGTCACTAAGGGCTTGACCCTGCCGCCCCATCTTTCTAGTAAGCCGCCTAGTGGGCCTGTAGCTCAGTTGGTAGAGCAACTGACTTTTAATCAGTAGGTCTCGGGTTCGGATCCCGACGGGCTCACCACTTTTCCCCTTTCATACGTGAAACCAGCGCCGCCGATGGTGCGCTGGATGGGGATTTGTGGTGCGCGCTGTTCAGCCGGTGCGACCCGTGAAGCACTTCAATACGATCCCCGCCTCTTGCAGCGCGGTTTTGACGGCGCGGGCGATTTCGACCGCTTCGGGCGTGTCTCCATGAAGGCAGATCGTATCTATGGCGGCGGGAATTTTTTTCCCGCTTTGAGTGATGATCGCGCCAGCCTTGACCATTTCGACCATCCGCGTTCCTGCACGGGCGGCATCGTGGATGACCGCACCGGGTTTTGACCGGTCCACCAGCGTCGCATCGTCGTTATAGGCGCGGTCGGCAAAGATCTCTGCTGCCCAGGGGCAGCCAAGCGCCTTGACCGCGTCCTGCTGCGCTGTGGCGGCCAGCACCATGACGATCAGGTCAGGCGCGACATCCAGCGCCGCTTCATAAAGATCGCGGGCCAGCGCTTCGTCCTCTGACGCCATGTTCGCCAACGCACCGTGCAGCTTGAGGTGCCGGACATCGGCTCCGATGCTGCGCGCCATCCCGACGCTGGCGGCCACCTGATAGCGGATCTGGTTTTGCAAGGTGGCGCGCGGCACCGACATGCGGTTGCGGCCAAAGCCGGCCAGATCCATGAACCCCGGATGCGCGCCGATACCAACCGCGTTTTCGCGTGCCAGCGCCATCGTGGCGGCCATCACATCGGCGTCACCGGCGTGTCCCCCGCAGGCGATATTGGCGGAACTTATGATCTGAAGCAGTGCCGCATCATCGCCCATCTTCCAGGGGCCAAAGCTTTCTCCCATATCGGCGTTCAGATCAACTGTTGGCATTGTGCATATCCTCTTCAAAGGGATTTTGGTGGGCTGAGATAGCGCCACTTACCAATTGGTAGGCAAGTAGGTTTCGTATCGTTGCAGGGTCGCGGACAAGGGGCGTCAGTTGTCCCGGCAACCCCTTGAGATCGCGCCTGTACTGGTTCTCAAGCGCGATGGCTTCGTCCAGCGTGACAAAGGCAAACCGGATCGGGGCACCTGCCGGGGCCTGCGCGATGCGGGGCAGGTCGCGTGGAATGACCGTGCCGATGCGGGGGTAACCGCCTGTGGTTTGCGATTCGCCCATCAGAACGAACGGAGCCCCGTCGCCGGTGATCTGGATGTCGCCGGGCACGATGACCTCTGACAGGATCGTAAGCCCGCCTTCGGCGTGAAAGCCCGCGCCTTTGTGATCCATGCGTACCCCCATCCGGTTGGCACGAGCGTCGCGGGTAAATTCTGTCTCGGTAAAGCGGGTGCGCTCTTGTTCGGAAAAACGGTCGGTCTGCATACTTGCCACCACCCTGACAAGGCCGCCTTCAAAGCGCGTATCGCGGGGCAGGCACATTCCTGTGCTCTTGCCCGCCCCTTCGTCCGCCCCGATCGGAAGCGTATCGCCCGTTGCGATGGGGCGCCCCAGACCCGCGCTTAGATGGCTGGCACGCGATCCCAGCTGCGGTACCGTCACAATGCCACCGCCGACGTGCAAATACCCATAGGTACCACCGGTTGCGCCGCCGATGGCCAGCTTGACCCCCGCCGGCAGCAGGTGGCTTGCGTTCCACTTCACCGGATCCCCGTCGATCTTGGCGGTCATGGTCGCGCCGGTCAGCGCGACGCGCAGATCCTTGTCGGCGGTGAATGTGCCCCCCGTGCCGGTCATTTCGATCACAGCATGGTCGGGCGACTGCCCCAACAGGGCGGCCCCTTCGTATACCGCGATCGGATCGGCTGCACCGCCCCTGGTCAGCCCCAAGGCCCGCCAGCCGGAGCGGCCCATATCCTGAACCGTGAGGGCGGGGCCTGCTTGAGTAACGGTTAATGTGGCAATCATGAGAGTACCTCGGTTTCGGCACCGCCCCTTCCGGTGTCGTCGCTTTGGACGATCTTGTCATAGTCCGCGCGGGACACAGAGGGAAAACAAAGTTCGTCCCCCGGTGCCAGCGCAAAGGGATGGGCGCTGCTGGGGCGAAATGTCTTGAACGCGGTTTGGCCAATCTGCCGCCAACCCGTGGGCGAGGCATTGGTAAAGATGATCAACTGGCGGATCGCAACGACCAGCGCCCCGGCGGGCACGGATTTTGTCAGCCCTTGCTGGCGGGGAATGTCCCAGTTTTTCGGCAGCTCGCCCATATAGGGTTGGCCGGGCGCAAATCCGATGGTCAGCACCCGCACGCGGGCCTGTTCCAGCTCTTTGATCGCCGCGGCGGGGTCAAGCCCTGCAAGTTCGGCTGCTTCTTCAAGCTGGGGTGCCAGATCCGTGCCATACACCGTCGGAATATGCCAAAGCGTGCGGTTCGCCGGCAGATCAGATTTGAACCAGTCGCGGCTTTCCAGCAGATCTTTCAACCGGGTCATCATGCGGTCAAGCGGAACAGTCACCAGATCGACCTGCAAGAAGGTCGACACAAGCGATGTGCTTGTTTCGGCAACCTCGGCCCAGTCCTGCGCATCCACTGCCGCACGCAAAGCAAGTGCCGCCCGGTTCGCGGGTTCCGACATTGTGTCGGCAAAACTGACAAGGATGCCGGTCAGCCCGACAGTACGTATTGTTGGAAATTCGGTCATGTCGGCCCCTGTAGAAGGTTGTCGGGCAGCCAGGTGGCGCGCTCGGGGAAGAAGATCAGCGATCTGATCGCACTGATCCTGAATTCATCGGTTGGCGCGTTCCGGTACAAGGACGGGTCACGCAAAACATCTGAAACTGAAAGTGGCAAAATAAGACGATTCCTTTGCCCGTAGTTTGGCATAGAATTACAATACGTCAACAAAATGCTGACAAATTGTCATCGTTTATGTACGGGCTGACCAATCCGTGAAAGAAGCAGGGCCTGTGAAAGAAGCAGGGCAGACTTTTCCAACTATGGGCGTGTGCGCAACCAACCGTCTTCGAAGGCCACCTTGGAAACACCCGCCAGCCGTGTCAGCCGGGCCAACTCGGCCTCAAATGCGCGGTGCTTGCCTTTGCCCCATGCGGTACCGGGTTCTGGCCATAACGCCCGCACGACCAGCGTGTCGCGATCGCGAAACGCCTTCATATCGACGCGTGCAATGATGCTGTCGCCCTGAAGGATCGGGAAAACATAATAGCCATAGATCCGCTGCGGTTCGGGCACGAACATTTCGATCCGATAGCTGAAACCGAACAGCCGCTCTGCCCGCTTGCGATCCCGTAACGCGGGGTCAAAGGGGCTTAGCACACGCAGCCGCTGCGTCGGAGCGATATCGAGAGCGGGATCATTCCCCAAGCCGGGGCGTGCATAGGCGCTGCGTGTGGTGCCATCGGCCCCTGTGATCTCGACCGGCTCCAGCTGACCGACTGCAAGTTCCCGGTTCACCCAGACCTTCGCCTCGGCAGGGGTGATATGGGCCCAGAACGCGGCCAGCTCGCCGGGCGTGGCAAAACCCAGCCGGTCCAGCGCACCGCTACAACACCAGTTGATGGTTTGCGCCTCGTCCGGCATGTTTGACACATCACATAGATGCGCATCCAGCACCCGTTCCGTCAGATCATAGCGTTTTTGGAACCCGTCACGGCCCACCACGCAAATCGCGCCCGCACGCCATAGATATTCAAGCGCCGTTTTCGACGGATGCCAATCCCACCAACCGCTTTTTGACCGCTTTTCGTCTTTTCCCACATCTGCTGCACACAGTGGCCCTGCGTCGCGTATCTGATCCAGAACCGTCTGAAACTGGGATTCGAAATCGTGTTTCTGCCAGTCCCGGTATTTCCGGGTCAGCCTTTTGGCATCCCGCTGCCGACGCAGGTGCCAGTAAGGATAATAGTCCAGGGGGATAATGGCCGCATCATGGGTCCAATGCTCGAAGAGTGCACCATCGCGTTCATAAAGCGATTTCAACGCCTCGGGCCGATAGCGTTGACGGCGCGAAAAAAGGATCAGGTCATGCGCCCGCGCGACAGTGTTGATGCTGTCAAGCTGTACGAAGCCCAACCCTTTGATCAGGTCCAGCAGATCTGTACCACGGGCGGGTCCCTGCGGCGCGTCACCAAGCAGATGGCGGTGTAAAAAAATACGCCGGGCCTCGCGGTTGCCAAGCGTGAGGGTGTTCATTGCTGGCGTTTGCGCCGCAGTGTGTCGCCAAGCGTCAATGTCGGCGTCAACGTGATCTGGGTTTGCAAATCGGGGTCCGGCACGTCTTGGGTATCGTTCAGAATTATCCGCGCTGCGGCCTGCCCGATCTCAAGCCGGCACGCGTCCATCGTGGCAAGCTGGCGCGGCAACCCTTGAAGCAGCTCAACGTTGTTAAAACCGGCAAGCCCGATTTGGCCAGGAATATCAATGCCCTGATCGATCAGATACAACAGCCCGCCAGCCCCGATCATGTCATTCGAATAATAGAGGAAATCCAGTTCGGGTGACCGTTCAAGCATCTCTTGGGTCATTTCGCGGCCCTTGGCCAGCGCAGAACCGCCGGAATAGAACGCGCGGTCCTCAATCTCGATCCCCGCCTTGGCAAGCCCTTCGGTAAATCCTTCAAAGCGTTTGCGGGCGCGGTGGTCCAGCGGCATCTTGGTGCCCATAAAGCCGATATGCTCGTAGCCTTCCTTCAGGATCGCCTTTGCCATTTCCTGGCCCGCACGGCGGTGCGAAATCCCCACGACCGCATCGATGGGCCGCCCGTCGACGTCCATAATCTCGACCACGGGGATGCCCGCGTTCTTGAGCATGGCGCGGGTGGCATCGGAATGTTCCAGACCCGCGATGATCACACCCGAGGGTCGCCACGACAGCATCTCGTATAGAACGCGTTCTTCCTTTTCGGGCAAATAGTCGGTGACGCCGACAACAGGCTGCAACGGCGTATCTTCCAGCACTTGGTTGATGCCATTCAAGACCTCGGGGAACACCATGTTCGACAGGGACGGAATGATCACAGCCACCAGATTGACCCGCTGGGATGCCAGCGACCCAGCAATCTGGTTGGGTACATAACCCAGCTCTTTCGCGGCGGCCAGCACCCGGCGCCGTGTTGTTTCCGACACGTCGCCCCGCTTGCGCAACACCCGGCTGACCGTCATTTCGGACACCCCGCACGCATCTGATACATCACGAAGGGTTAACGGGCGTTTGGGGGTTTGTGCCAAGTGCGATATCCTGCTGATCAACCGGTGTCTCACGCTAACGTAGATTAACGCGACGGCGCAAGGCACGTCATCTGCAAACTCAATGCATCCAGCGTTGATTTTCCGGGTGACAGCGCCTGCGTTGCCTTGCTACACGGGAACGCGGCGGTCCCGTGGCTCAACTGGATAGAGCAGCCCCCTCCTAAGGGGCAGGTTGCTGGTTCGAACCCAGCCGGGATCACCATTCGAACCGGAGTACTGTGAAAGAAACCTTCGCCGAGCCGCAACCGAGGGAGCAAGACCAAGCGACCATATTCCGCACTTGGCGTCAAACCGCCCGCAGTGGTCTATTGGCCGCGAAACAAATCAAGGCAAACCGATCAGCACGTGCACAAAGTAGCTTGGTTTGCGACAGATCGTGCGCAAAAATTGGGGAGCAGCCTGAAATCGCGTACAGAACTTGTGCAGGAACTTTGATAATTTCAGACAAGTATATGTATTTAAAGGCGCAAACGCCCAAGGTCCGGCTTTTGTCAGACTGCTAACCCCTGTCGATCAGCGGCAGCTTGGCTTTCGCATCGGCGGTGGGGGCGGCACCTTTTTTGTGGAGCGCAACCAGGGCACTGACCCACTGCCCTGATCAGATCGAGTACGCGTTGGCGGGATACGAAGACACCCCGCCAGACCAACCCTTCACTTTGCCGATTCAGGAAAGGCGGGGAGCTTGTCGATATAGCGCGGGTCATGCTGGATGATCAGCGTCGCACCCGTATTCTCGACCAGCTTTGTCATACGATCAATCGAGGCCAGTGTTTCAGAGCGGTCAAAGTTGAACGTCGGCACACCTTTCTTTTCGATTTGCTCCTCAAAGTGGACGACGTCACCCGACAGCAAAACCGGCCCGGTTTCGGCGAGGTTCACCATCAACATGGTCTCTCCGGGCGTATGTCCCGGGGCCATCAGCATCTGCACCGATCCGTCGCCAAAGATATCCTTGTCGCCGGTCACGCGTTCGACATTGCCGCCTTCGTCCAGCCAAGTGGCCAAGGGGGCCGGGTCGGCAAAGCCTTGTGCGTAGGCGGGCAGGGGGTCAATTTCAAGCGTGCTGAAATCCTGATCGCCGATCAGCAGCTTGGCGTCCTTGAAAGAGGGTGCCTGGCCGGTGTGATCAAAGTGATAGTGGCTGATCCCGATCATATCAATGTCGGCAGGCGTTAGGTCAAGCTGGGCCAGCTGTGTTGGCAAGTCCGTCTTGAGCGTCGGTGCAATCGGCGCATTCGCATCTTGCTCCGCGTCCAGCAGTCCGGCCGGCAGGCCCGCATCCCACAGCAGATAACTGTCATCGTGTTTGACCAGATAACAGCTGCCTACCAGTTTCTTTTTCTCGTCGGTGTAGGCGTTGGTGTCCGAAAAAAGGTTCAAATAATTCACCTGAATGTCGCCGCAATCCATGCGCCACAACTGTACGTCAGCGGCCGATGCAGCGGTCCCGGCCAAGGTGGCGAGCGCGGTGCCAGCGGCAAGTGTCTTGATCATTTTCATGAAATTTTCCTCTGTCCTGTTAGACGTCGAAAATCCTGGCGGGTCTATCCAGACCGCCAAGATTTCAGATGGCCAACGCGTCAAACGGGGTTTCGTTCCAGAGGGGCAGAGGTGTTATTCCAGCACTGCCGTCGCAAAATCACCGCGCAGCGCGGCTTCCAAAAGCTCAAGATCGTCGGAGCAGTTGGTATATTGCGCGACCATCCCCGGCGGGATCACAAAGGCATCGCCGGTCTGAAGATCGCGGGGGTCCTGGCCTTCTGCGGTCAGCGTCATTGACCCTTCCATCACGAAGGTAAAGTGGATGTCGGCGTCGTGCTTGCTGGGCGGCGGGGCTTTGCCGTCAAACCGTACGACCTGAATACCGGCGACACCCTTGGTGCCATCGCTGATACCGGTATCGCGTGCGATAAATCCCGGAATGCGGAACGGAGCCCACGTTGCACCATCTTTCAGGTGGTGTACAAAACGCTGGCCATCCCATTCGCGCAAAGGATCGCCGGTGCCGTTGGGCAGGGTCATTTCATGGTCGATGGTCGTGACATGTTCAGCCGGAACGCCAATCTCGATCACCTCGATATTCGCTGACGCCTCGACCACGCGGTGGCGGATGCCGGGGGGCTGGGTTACGCAGTCGCCCGCGTGCAGGCGGATCATGTCGCCTTGATCTTCGTACAGGACATCGACCCAGCCGCGATAGCAAAAGATCAATTGAAAACCGACAGTGTGGTAATGAACCATATCGGGCACTGGGCCACCGTCCGGAATACGGATATGGCTTGCGATGATTGACCCGCCAAGCCGCGAGGGGATCAGATCGCGGTAGTGCATGCCAGCCCGGCCAATCACCCAAGGAGCCTCGTCGCGCAGGCGGCGCACGGCAAATTCGTGCTGGGTTTGCGGCTGGTTCACCACCGGGCTGAGAGGTGCAATTTCGATCCGCGTTCCATTGGGGGCCACCAATGCACGCTCCCCCCCGGCAAAGCCGTCGGGATCATCTGTCAGAATGCGGATTTTTCCGGCCGGTACATCGGCACCCTTTTCAATCCGGATACGCAACCCATGACCGGAGAAAGTGGCCACCGATGGATCATCAGCCGGAAAGATACTGTCAAGCCGCAGCCCCAACGTCTTGGTATAGAATGGTAAATCTTCGCGCAGTTCGTGGGTGGGCAAAAGCACTTCTGCCTGAATTGGGGCCAGAACTGTGTCCTGAATGGGGCTGGATGTCATGTCGGTATTCCGTCTTGCGTCTTTCATGTTGGCGGACTGTGGCACTAATCGTTGTGATCCTCAACTGTGCGTTGCACTTCGGGGTTGGCCACACTGATCCGCGGCGCACCGCCCATTTCGGGTCGGCGGCTTAGCGCACGCAACACCGGCTTGTTCAGCGATGTTGCAGCACCGGTTTCGCGCACCACGATATAGACGCCGCTTGCGATGATGATGCCCGCGCCCACGAAGGTCATCAGATCGGATGTCTCATTGAAGAAAATCCAGCCAAAGATCGCAGCCCAGATGATCTGGCTGTATTGCATCGGTGCCACCAGGGCCGCATCGGCCAGGGTATAGGCGCGTATCATCAGGCTCATCGCTACGACGGCAAAGATCGAGACCATCAACAACATGCCCAGGTCATCTATCGGCATCGGCACATAGACAAAGGGCAGGATGCACAGCATCACGATGAAATTGGCAAGTAGGGGATACAGCAACAAGACCTCGCGCCGTTCGCCGGTGCCGATCTTGCGCATCACGACCGAGGTCAGCGCGGTTGCAAATGCCGATACGAACGCGGCCAGATGCCCCAGACCCAGATTGGCGCTCCCGGGGCGCAGCACTACTATCACGCCGATCAGGCCGACGACGACCGCCACCCAGCGATGGGCGCGCACGACCTCTCCGAGGATCGGGATGGACAAGACCGTGATCAGGATAGGTGCCGCAAAAAGAATTGAATACGTTTCGGCCAACGGCAGCACTGAAAACGCGTAGAAGGCGGAAGATCCCCCGACGACGACCGCAATGGTGCGCACAGCGCTTAGAAACGGCAGGTTCGGGCGCAGATTTGCAGCCGTCTTGTCGCGCACCAGCATAAGGGTGACTACGGGAAAGCTGAGCAAGACGACAAAGAACACGATCTGGAACGGCGAATAGCTTTCGCCAAGATGTTTGATCGCGGCATCGTGGCTTGCGTAAACGGCGAAGGCCAGTAACCCAAGCAGCATACCCTGCACCGTTGTCTTGCCCTGTGGAGCCGGATCAGTGGGGGCGCTTGGCTGGTTCATACCGTCCTCGCTTGGTTAAGAAGCGCCCGACCCTATGCGGGGCAGGCGCAGGTCTGGTTACAGGCTGGCGTCCAGTGCCGCGAGGATCGCATCACCCATCTGTGTGGTCGAGATCGGTGTGCCGTCTTCCGGGCCCATCAGATCAGCGGTACGTGCGCCATCGGCCAGCACCTTTTCCACTGCCTGCTCCAGGCGGGTGGCTTCGTCGCCCTGATCGAACGAATAGCGCAGCGCCATCGCAAAGCTGAGGATACAGGCGATCGGGTTCGCCTTGCCCTGGCCCGCGATGTCGGGCGCAGACCCGTGCACGGGCTCGTAAAGCGCCTTGGGGCGGCCATCAGCATTCGGCGCACCAAGCGAGGCGGAAGGCAACATGCCAAGCGACCCTGTCAGCATCGCAGCACAGTCAGAAAGGATGTCGCCGAACAGGTTGTCAGTGACAATCACGTCGAACTGCTTGGGCGCGCGGACCAGCTGCATGGCACCGTTGTCGGCATACATGTGGGTCAGCTCGACGTCCGGGTAATCTTCGTCGTGCACCTTCTGGACGACCTCGCGCCACAGGATACCGCTTTCCATGACGTTGGCCTTTTCCATCGAGCACACCTTGTTGCCGCGGCGGCGGGCCAGTTCAAAGGCCGACCGCGCCACGCGGTCAATCTCGGATTCGGTGTAGCGCTGCGTATTGATGCCGACGCGCTCGTTGCCTTCCTCGAAGATGCCTCGGGGTTCGCCGAAATACACGCCCCGAGGTCAATTCGCGCACGATCATGATGTCCAGACCCGCGACGATGTCCTTTTTCAGGGAGGAGAAATCCGCCAGCGCATCAAAGCACTGCGCCGGGCGCAGGTTGGAAAACAGATCCATCTCTTTGCGCAGACGCAGCAAACCGCGTTCGGGCTTTACGCTGAAATCAAGCACATCGTATTTTGGGCCACCCACTGCACCCAACAGCACCGCGTCGGCGGCCAGCGCCTTTGCCATCGTATCGTCGTGCAGGGGCGTGCCGTGCTTGTCATACGCGGCTCCACCAACCAGATCATGTTCAACGTCAAACGCCAGATCGCGCTTTTCACCATACCAATCAATGATGCGAACGACCTGATCCATGACCTCTGGACCGATGCCGTCACCGGCGAGGATAAGCAATGTGGGGTTGGCCATGCGAAAACTCCTGAATGATATGTTGCAAGCGGCCTAGCGCGGGCGGCTTGGGGCGTCAAGAACGGCTAGCGCTCCAGATCCACCCAGATCAGCGCATGGCGGCTGGCAACGGAATTTATCGCACGGCCCGATGCCACCACGCGCCAGTCGGTCGAGGGCAGGATATAGTCCACCCGCATGTCGCCCAGACCGTCAAAGGTGGCGGTGGCCTGACCCGGTGCCGGATCTTGCAGCGCGGGGTGATCCAGCAAGGTTCGGACCGCCGGTTTCAGGCCATCCCCTTTTTTCGGGTCCAGATTTGCGTCGCCCAGCAGAATATACCGATCAAGGGGCGGGGTCTCAAAGCGACCGGCAAGATAGTGATCCCAAAACACGATCTCGTCGTGATTGCGCCT
This sequence comes from uncultured Alphaproteobacteria bacterium, assembly GCA_963728645.1. Taxonomy (GTDB): domain Bacteria; phylum Pseudomonadota; class Alphaproteobacteria; order Rhodobacterales; family Rhodobacteraceae; genus Sulfitobacter. The sequence goes on from CAVSLU010000008.1 coordinate 232,939, forward strand.
GCCGTTGCGGTCTTCGAGCCCGTCAAATACAGGCGGTGTCGCGTGGAACGTCAAAAGTGTGACCGCCCCGATTCCAGGCACATCGACGGGCACCACCCAATGGCCGTTGGATGACAGCCGTTGCACCCGCTGCGCGTCGGCCGAGGGAAAGGGGCCGTCGCCCGACACGGGCAACAACGCGCCGGGAAAGTCGCGCCACAAAAGGGCGGAGTAATCTTGCACTTTGTCTGTGATCACCGGATAGCGAGACAGGATCGCCATCGCTCCATCGCCGAAAAAGCGCCCGTAACCTTGGGCATCGCCTGCTTCGCCAGTGCGGCCATTGCCATCCATATCCAAGCCGGTGTGGCGACCCGCGTTGGGCGGCAAAGCAAAGCGGGTGCTGAACGCAGGGCCATTGACCGCGATTGCATCAGCCAGTGCATTCAGGGCACTGCCATTCAGGTCATAGTCAACGCCTTGTAAAACAAGGATATCAGGTGACACCTTTGCGACAAGCTGCACAATGGCGGCAATCTGGGCGTCATCCCCCTTAAGGATATCGCGCAGCAAAAGGCCGGGGCCTTTGCGGGCAAGTTCTGTGTTGAATGTCGCAACGCGCAGCGGCTCTGCCTGTGCTGACCCCAGGCAGGTCACAAGGATAACACCCAGAAAGGTGCCAATCAGGCCGGCTGAAAGCGGCCCTCTTCGGCGTCTTCCGCAGCATAGGCCCTGCGGCGCTTTTCTTCGATCATGTCGGCGATCTTGCCCATGGCAATGCCGCGCATGATGATGCTGGCGGGAAGAAAGGCCCATGCTGCGATTGTCCAAATCTGTGTTTGCGGGTTCTGCAATGAGATCGGGTCTATCAGGTCTGCCGCTGCCTTGACCACCGCAGGGATGATAAACGGCAGCAGAAATCCAAGCGCTATGTTGATGCGCGCATCACGGTGAAGGCGGTGAATGACGTCTCCGCCCGCTGTCGGATCGAACAGGGGCAGGTTGACCCAGACATTGAAGGCCCCCTGTCGCGCGGGCCAGTTCAGGCCGCGCACAAGGATCAGGAATGCGGTCATCGACACCAGCGATATCAGATAGGCCAGACCAGCCGAGACGCGCACCGATTCCACCAGCGCCGTGCTGGCATTTTCAGGCAGCATCAAAACGATCATGCGCACTGGCGAAAACGGGAAATCCATGACGTTGCCAATAATCGTCCCGATAGAGGTCAGCGCACGCGCCACCCCGGACGGGTCTGATTTATTCTGAAGGATAATGGTCAGCAGCAGAACAGTGACTGACAGCGAGATGAAGCGCAGCCTGTTGAAGGGGGCGGCATCCCGGAATTCGATGATGCTTGGGAAATTGGAGTTGTATTCGATGAACGTCAAAAAGCACGCCAAAAGCGCGACCAGCATGGTGATCTGACTGGAATTTGTCACGACGTCTGGCAGCATCAGCGCGGGGATGGCCACCAGCAACGCAACAAGAATACCACGCGCCAAGGCGCCGGGAACACGTCCAATCACAAAACTACCCTTCCAAACTGGCCAGCCACGGTTCGATGCCGCAGTCTTGTTCCAACTTGTTGGCCTCGCAATTGCGACGGCCTGCCTCATTATTGCCCAATTTGTGCCTTCTTTCGCCTTAGTTCTCAAGCCTGTTCGTTAATAAGGGCTAACAGGTGGGGCATTTTGAAGGAGAGGGTGGTGCGATAATGCACCAATGGTTGGGCAAAAATAAGGCGAAGCGCAAGATGTTGTGGCCGGTGGATTCCCGGCCACAACAAAGGGAATAAAGCTTACGTCGAAGGTGGAATCAGGTTCAGACCCAAGGGCGTGCCTGAGACGCGGCTTCCTCGAAGCTATTGATGGAGGCGGCCTTTTCCATGGTCAGGCCGATATCGTCCAACCCGTTCATGAGACAGTGCTTCTTGAAGCTGTCGACCTCGAAGCTGAACACCTCACCGTCGGACGACGTGATGGTCTGCGCTTCCAGATCAATCTCAATCCGGGCGTTCGATCCCTTCTCGGCGTCTTTCATCAGCACGTCCACCTGCTCTTGCGGCAGCGCGATGGGCAGGATGCCGTTCTTGAAGCAGTTGCTATAGAAGATATCGGCATAGCTGGGCGCGATCACACACCGGATGCCGAAATCCTTGATCGCCCAAGGCGCGTGTTCGCGCGATGAACCGCAGCCAAAGTTATCGCCCGCCACCAAAATCTCGGCATCGCGGTACTGTGGCTTGTTCAGAACGAAATCGGGGATCTCGTTGCGATCGTCATCATAGCGCATCTCGTCAAACAGGTTCACGCCAAGGCCCGACCGTTTGATCGTCTTCAGAAACTGCTTGGGGATGATCATGTCGGTGTCGATGTTTATCATGGGCATCGGTGCCGCAACACCGCTGAGTTTGTCGAACTTGTCCATTACATCATCTCCCGAACGTCTGTCAGTTTGCCAGTGATGGCGGCTGCCGCTGCCATTGCAGGGCTCATCAGATGGGTACGTCCGCCCCGGCCCTGACGACCCTCGAAGTTCCGATTGCTTGTCGCGGCGCAGCGTTCGCCGGGGGCCAGCTGATCGGGGTTCATCGCCAGACACATGGAACAGCCCGCAAGGCGCCATTCAAAACCCGCGTCCTTGAAGATGTCGGCAAGACCTTCTTCTTCGGCCTGTGCACGCACAAGGCCCGAACCGGGCACGATCATGGCGCGCATGCCTTCCTTGATCTTCTTGCCCTTGAGGATCGCGGCCGCGGCGCGCAAATCCTCGATCCGGCCATTGGTGCAGGACCCGATAAAGACGGTGTCGATCTTGATGTCGGTCAGCGCCATGCCTTCAGTCAGGCCCATGTATTCGATGGACCGTTTCGCAGCATCGACCTTGCCACCCTTGAAGTCGGATGCGGCGGGCACGGAGGCGGTGATCGGAAGCACATCCTCGGGCGAGGTGCCCCACGTGACGACGGGCGCAATGTCTTCGCCCTTGAGCGTTATAACCTTGTCCCAATGGGCGTCGTCATCGGAAAAGAGCGTCTTCCACCAGTCCATCGCAGCTTCCCATTGCGCACCTTTGGGGGCGTGAGGGCGGCCTTTGCAATATTCGAACGTAGTCTCATCCGGTGCAATCAAGCCGGCGCGGGCACCGCCTTCGATGGCCATGTTGCACACGGTCATCCGGCCTTCCATCGACAGATCACGGATCGCTTCGCCGCAATATTCGATGACATAGCCGGTGCCGCCCGCCGTGCCGGTTTCACCGATCACGGAAAGTGTAATATCCTTGGCCGTGACACCGGGGCGCAGCTTGCCTGTGATCTCGACTTTCATGTTCTTCGATTTCTTCTGGATCAGCGTCTGCGTGGCCAGAACATGTTCAACCTCGGATGTGCCGATGCCATGCGCCAGCGCACCAAAAGCACCATGTGTGGCAGTATGGCTGTCACCGCAGACGACGGTCATGCCGGGCAGGGTCCAGCCCTGTTCCGGGCCGACGATATGCACAATGCCCTGACGGACGTCGGACACAGGATAATAATGCAGGCCGAATTCCTTGGCGTTGGTGTCCAGCGCTTCGACCTGAATACGGCTGTCTTCCGTCATCGTCTTGGCGTTGGCGCGGTCCAGCGTGGTGGGCACGTTGTGGTCGGGCACGGCAATCGTCTTGTCCGGGGCGCGTACGGTGCGGCCTGTCATGCGCAGCCCTTCAAAGGCCTGCGGGCTGGTGACTTCGTGCACCAGATGGCGGTCGATGTACAAAAGACATGTGCCGTCCTCGGCCTCGTGGGCGACGTGGGCATCCCAGATCTTGTCGTAAAGCGTTTTGGGGGACATGTGGTCCTCTCCCGTATGTTGATAGGTATGTTGGGGGTGTTCAGATCAAGCGCGGGCGCACCGCGAGGGCGTTTTATAGTCGCGCCAGCACAGTGTGGGTCGCCCCGAAAAAGCGTTCGCGCAAACGCGCACGGTCGCCAATGTTGAACAGATTTTCTGAAACATGTGTCATGTCGGCGTGACTAGCCCCTTTCAGCCTGTGGATCAAGGATTCTGCGGGGCGGCACCTGCTGCATTCCATGCCGCGCGGGGCCACAGAAACCGCAATGCCGTGGGCGATGGGGATGGCCACTTGCTCAATCGGGCTGATTATCGGAACATTCAGCGATATGTCGTTTAGCTATGTGCGGAAAGTAATCCATGAACCCTGATCCTTTTGCCACCTTTCTGGAAAGCTTTCAGGCATTGGTCTCGGGTGGGGTGAATCTTGCTGAAAGCCTGGTGCAGCCGGGATGGCGGCAGTATCAGGTGCTGATCCTTCTGACGATCGCGGTTCTGTCCTGGGGGCTTCACCGGATGTCGGGCAATTGGCTGCAAGCCTGGGTCCGGTCCCGCGAGGGGTGGTCGAAATGGCAGCTTCGCATGGTGGTGCAGATCAAGCGCAGGCTTGGCCTGATCTGGTTCGCGGCGCTTGCGGGCACCGTGTATCTGGCGATGCAGAACCTCACCTGGCCGTCACGGTCGTATTTGATCGGTATCTTTGCTGCGTTGGTGTTCGTATGGGTTTGCATCGCCTTCGCCGTGCGGCTGGTGCGCAACCGTCCGCTGCGGCGTCTGGTGACGTGGGGCCTGTGGATCTATGCCACGCTTTATTTCCTGAACGTAGCGGATGATGTTTCGGTGTTTCTGGATTCCCTTGCGATCAGCGTCGGGGATTTCCGGATTTCCCTGCTCAAGGTCATCACGGCACTCGTCGTGATCGGGCTTTTGTTTTCGCTGGCACGGATCGCCAGCCAGGCAACCGCGTCAAGCATCCGCAAGAACGAAGACATCAATCCCTCTATGCAGGTGCTGGCGGTCAAAGGGGTTCAGGTCACACTTTATGGCATCGCGTTTTTCATGGGCGTCAAGGCGGTAGGCATTGACCTGACCGGCCTTGCGGTTCTGTCAGGTGCCATCGGTGTCGGCCTTGGTTTCGGTTTGCAAAAGGTTGTGTCAAACCTTGTGTCCGGGGTGATCATCCTGATCGACAAGTCGATCAAGCCGGGGGACGTGATCAGCCTTGGCGATACGTTTGGCTGGATCCAGACACTGGGCGCACGCTATGCGTCGGTCGTCACGCGTGATGGCAAGGAATACCTGATCCCGAACGAAGACCTGATCACCGGACAGGTGGTGAACTGGTCGCATTCCAACGATTTCGTGCGGCTTGATATCTATTTTGGCACCGCCTATGCCGACGATCCCCACACGGTACGCAAACTTGCAATTGATGCCGCCAAAAGCGTCGATCGGGTGCTAAGCTTCAAGGCACCGGTTTGCCATATCGTGGGTTTTGGCGACAGCAGCGTGGATTACATTCTGCGCTTCTGGATCAAAGACCCCACGGGCGGGCTGACCAACATTCGCGGCAATGTCTATCTGGCGCTTTGGGACGCGTTCAAAGAGCACGGCATCTCGATCCCATTCCCCCAACGCGAGGTCAAGATGGTGGCGGACAGCACACTTTCGATTTCCCGCGGTGGCGCGAAAGACACCTGACTTGCCGACCTCAAGTTATGTCCTATCTTAACCCCGAAATGGCGCGGCAGTGAAAGGGTCTTGCCCGATATGGACAAACATACGGTGGTTTTGATCCTGGGCAGCGGCCCGAACGTGGTGGCCAGCAAGGATTGGCCCGCCGAGTGGTTCGACCACATTGTGGTGATGAACAACGCCTGGCGGGTGCGTCCTGACTGGAATGCGCTGGTCTATCCCGAGGATTTCCCTTCAGACCGGATGCCGCAGACCGTGGCTGCTGGCCAGCGGCTGGTCGACGCCGACGCTTTTGTTCCCGCGCAGAACCGCTTTGGCGGCTTTGTGTACGCCGGGGGCACGATGGCCTATACCACGGCATACTGGGCACTTTCTGCGCTGCGCCCAACGATCATGGCCTTCATGGGGTGCGACATGGTGTATCCCGCAACCGGAAACACCCATTTCTACGGAAAAGGCACCGCCGATCCGCTGCGCGATGACATCACCCTAAGAGATCTGGGTGCAAAATCAGCACGGTTGGCGCTGGTGGCGGCAGAGCAGGGGTGCGCTTGCGTGAACCTCTCCCAGGATCCGTCGGCGCTTTTGTTCCCGCGCGCCAGACCGGACGAATTGCGCAACCGCCGCGTCAGCCTTGATCTGGACCGGGCCCGATATGCGGCTCTTCGTGAAAAGGAACATGAGTTGGGGTATTACACCCCTACAGGCCGGTATTGGGAAGACGTCGAAAAGGTCGATCAGACGGCGGTGGACACCCTTGATCAGGGTTGGCGGGACCTTTTTGGCCAGCATGCGGGGAACTGACGCAGCTGATCTGACGGAACTTACCCCAAGGGGTGTGTGTATGTTCCCCAAAAGGAGATCTACATGTCATATGACAGCACGCTAAAAGCGAAACATACGATCACGCACGACGTGAACCATTACATCTTCAGCCGCCCGGATGGTCTGGATTTCAAGCCCGGACAGGCGGTAGAGATCGCGATCCGGAAGGATGGTTGGAAAGACGAAGGTCGTCCGTTTACCTTCACATCCTTGCCCGGTGACGAGGATCTTGAATTCGTAGATCAAGACATATCCCGATCACGACGGCGTCACGGAACAGATGGCCAAGCTTGAACCGGGTGCCACCGTCACGATGGATGGGCCTTTTGGTGCCATTCAGGATCAGGGGCAGGGGGTGTTTCTGGCCGCAGGTGCCGGAATCACGCCGTTCATTTCGATCCTGAAAAAGCGTGCGGACGAGGGTCGATTGGATGGGGCGACGTTGATCTTTTCCAACAAAACGGAAAAAGACATCATCTTGCGCGACCGGTGGGAGGCGATGGACGGCCTGCGCACCCTTCTGGTGGTAACCGACGAAAACGCCCCCGACCTGCACAGCGGAAAGATAGACAAGGCCTTCTTAGAAAAGGAAATTACCAGCTTTGACCAGAATTTCTATATCTGTGGTCCGGGCGGTTTTGTAGACGCCATGCGTGACGCGCTTAAGGATCTGGGTGCCGCCGACGGCAGCATTGTCACAGAGGAAGGCTGGTAAACGCCTGTGCGTTTCGCTTGTCATTGAAATTTTACCCCGGTGAGCTTATTCTAGGCTATCCCCAGCGCCGGGGGACTGGCGGCGCGCCTAAAGGAGGACAATGTCCTGGCAACTCTCTCAAACGCAGCTCCCACTGCGGACCCGCAGGCAGCTTTGATGGCTGTCGAACATGATACCGTCAAAAGCGATGCGCTGCTGGCGTCCATTCTTTCCCAACTTGACGACGATAAAGCCGAGGATGTGGTGCAGATCGACCTGCGCGGCAAGACGGCGATCGGCGATTATATGGTCGTGTGCTCTGGCCGGTCCACGCGGCAGGTCGCGTCGATCGCTGAAAAGCTGTCGCAGATGGTCAAGGACGATTATGGTCGCACGCCTCGCGTTGAAGGCAAGGATACAGGCGACTGGGTGTTGATCGATACAGGCGACGTGATCGTCCATGTTTTCCGTCCCGAAGTGCGCGAGTTCTATCAACTTGAAAAGATGTGGATGCCGACCGATACACCGGCGGCGATGCCGAACTAGGCTTTTCAGTTCGTGCGGGTACATATCTGTGCGGTCGGGCGTTTACGCGCTGGGCCGGAAAAAGAGCTGATTGACGACTACCTCAAGCGCTTTGATCGCACGGGACGGGCCTTGGGGCTTGGGCCTGCGCACATCCACGAAGTCGAAGACAAAAAGAACGTGGGGATGACGGCCGAAGCCCTTCTTTTGCGCCGCGCCATGCCTGATGGCGCGGTCATTTGCGTTTTGGACGAACGCGGAAAGATTGAGGCTTCGCCCGATTTTGCGCACCGTCTTGGCGGTTGGCGCGATCAGGGGCGTGGCGATATTGCATTTGTGATCGGCGGTGCCGATGGCATTGCGGGCGACCTGCGCCAGGAAGCTGATCATGCGCTGTCGTTTGGCAAGATGGTCTGGCCACATATGCTGGTGCGCGTGATGTTGGCTGAACAACTTTACCGCGCCGCGTCCATTCTGGCAGGTGGCCCGTATCACCGGGCCTGACCGTTATTTGATCTGAACCCGCGTGATCTCTGGTGCCCAGCCTGCAACGGTATCGCGCACCTGAACGCCGACCTCTGTCGTGCCGTCGGGCAATTCGACCCCGGACAGCGATCTGGTCAGCGGCTGCTCGTCAACGTGAGGGTGAATGAGTTCGCGAATGGCAAGCTGTTTGCCATCCTTGTCAACGATGCGCCATGCGTCTGAAAAGTGGTCCCAGCCGGTGTCTTCATGGGTGATTGTCACCTTGAAAGTCCAAAGCCCCCCATCCTTGTTCGCGCGAACACTGTTGATGATGGCATGATCCGCGACCGCAGCTTGTGCAGTGAACAGAAACAAGACAAATAAGCCAAACTTATACATTTTTTCACCCATACCTAGAAAAAGACATATAGTCTAAAGCGGGTCGCTTTCCAAGAGTATGCGGCGAGACTGTGATGTGAATTCACGGCGCCAGACGATGACGACAGTCACCAACGCCCCTAAACCAAGCGGGATCGGCCCGATAACCCATCCAAGGCTGGCCAGAGCAAAATAAAGTGAACGTAACCCACGATTGAATCCCCGTGCTGCTGTGATGTTGATCTCTGCAGCTTTGCGGGCCAGCACCGGTGCTCGGGGATCGTCAGGTTCGTTCGGAACAGCGGCCATCAGAACTGAACAATAACCAAACAGACGGTTGGACCAGACAAATTTCAGAAACCCGTTGGTCAGAAACAGCAATGGTAGAAGCATCTTGATCTCCCACATGACGGTGGGAAGCTCTGTCAGGGCCAGATCCTGAACAACTGCGGAAAATCGCTCTGAATTGCCAAGCAGCGCTAGGGTGCCGCCCAAAGCAATCACACTGGTCGACGCGAAAAATGCCGTGCTTTGTCGTAGGGTGCCAATGATCTGCGAATCAAAGATGCGCGGTTGGCGCGTGATCATCTGCACCATCCATTCACGCCGGTACTGCGCCATCAAATGTGACACGGACGGGCGCGAGGGTTTGGAGTGTTCGATAAGCCAGCCAAGTCCGACCCATGCCACAAGAATCCCGGCGAGTGCCGCAAAATCCAGCGGTTGAAACAGTGTGATGCGGTCCATCCAAGTCATGCTAAGCTCGATACGACACAGCCTTCATCCTTGCCAATAGGATAAATTGGTCATATTATTTTACCAAACTGGAGATCTCGTATGGAAATGCCGCTTCCCAATTCCGCCATTATTGCCCGCAAGGCGCGGGTGGTCGAACGGCTGCAAGAGGTGCTGCCTGCGGACGCAGTGATTTATGATGAACGTGAAACACGGGCGTATGAATGTGACGCGTTGACGGCGTATAAATGTCCGCCAATGGTTGCGGTGTTACCGTCCAGCACCAAAGAAGTCTCCGACATCTTGCGGATCTGCCATCAGGAAGGCGTGCCTGTCGTGCCGCGCGGGTCTGGCACGTCGCTGGCCGGTGGCGCGCTGCCCACGGCGGATTGCGTCATCCTGGGCGTTGCACGGATGAACGACGTGATCGAAACCGACTATGAAAACCGCATCATCAAAGTACAGACAGGGCGGACAAACCTGAGCGTCACAGGCGCGGTCGAGGAAGACGGTTTCTTTTATGCGCCCGATCCGTCAAGCCAGCTGGCCTGCGCGATTGCCGGCAACATCGCGATGAACTCCGGTGGGGCGCATTGTCTGAAATACGGGGTGACGACCAACAATCTGATGGGCGTCACGTTGGTGCTGATGGATGGAGAGGTGGTTCAGATCGGCGGCGCGCATCTGGACGCAGGGGGCCTTGATCTTTTGGGGCTGATCTGCGGCTCTGAGGGGCAGCTTGGCGTCGTAACCGAAGCCACCTTGCGCATTCTGCACAAGCCCGAAGGTGCACGGCCCGTGTTGATCGGCTTTGACGACAATGAAGTCGCGGGTGCCTGTGTCTCTGATATCATCAAGGCGGGGGTGTTGCCCGTCGCCATAGAATTCATGGATCGCCCCTGCATCGAGGCGACCGAAGCATTTGCCAAGGCTGGCTATCCCATGTGTGAAGCGCTGCTGATTGTCGAGGTCGAAGGGTCGGATGCCGAAATCGATCACCAGCTGGACCTGATTTCCGACATTGCGCGGCGGCACAATCCTGTGGAACTGCGCCAGTCTACCTCTGCCGAAGAAAGCGCGAAGATCTGGCTGGGCCGCAAATCAGCGTTCGGTGCCATGGGTCAGATCAACGATTACATGTGTCTTGATGGTACGATACCCGTGTCATCCCTGCCGCATGTGTTAAAGCGTATCCGCGAGATGAGCGATCATTACGGCCTGAAGGTCGGTAATGTTTTCCATGCGGGCGACGGAAACATGCACCCCCTGATCCTGTTTGACGCCAACAAGCCCGGCGATTTGGAACTGTGCGAAACATTCGGTGCCGAAGTGCTGAAACTGTGCGTCGAAGTGGGTGGATGCCTTACCGGAGAGCATGGCGTGGGCATAGAAAAGCGCGACCTGATGCATGTGCAATACACCTTGCCTGATCTGGACGCGCAGATGGCCGTCAAGGATGTGTTTGATCCTGCGTGGCTTCTGAATCCGGCCAAGGTATTCCCGCTTGACGCCTCTGAAAGCCGCCGCGCTGTCAAGTTGGCCGCCGCTTAGCGCAGACGCTGACCGCCGTATGCCCGGCGAACGGCCGATTTGGATATTTAGGAGCCAGAGAAGATGGATGTCACCTCAGAAGAAGCGCTTGTTGATGCCGTCAGGGGGGCAAGCGGCCCTATGTCCGTACAGGGCGGCGGGACGCGTGGTGTTCTGGTCGAGGGGCGACATTCTGTCGATGGCAGGCCTGAGCGGCATATCGCTTTACGAGCCGGGCGCGCTGACGATGGTGGCAAAGGCGGGCACACCCGTTGCTGAAATCGAAGCGGCACTGGCCGGGGAAAACCAGCGTCTTGCGTTCGAGCCGATGGATCATCGCGATCTGTTGCAGACGTCCGGGACGCCAACGATCGGCGGTATCATGGCTGCGAACGTCAGCGGACCGCGGCGGATATCCGTCGGAGCCGCGCGGGACTTTCTGCTGGGTGTCCGGTTTGTCGACGGGCGGGGGACGGTTGTCAAAAATGGCGGACGGGTTATGAAAAACGTCACAGGCTATGACTTGGTCAAGCTGATGGCAGGATCATATGGCACGCTCGGCGCCTTAAGCGAAGTTTCCCTGAAGGTGCTGCCGCGCCCGGAAACCCAAGCCACGTTGCTGCTGCACGGGCTGGATGACGCGCAGGCGGTGGCGGCGCTGGCCCGATCGCTTGGCAGCCCGTTCGAGGTAACGGGTGCCGCGCATGATCCCGACCAGAAAAAAACAATGCTGAGGATTGAGGGTTTTGAAACATCCGTGAAGTACCGTTTGGATCGGCTGAGGCAGATCTTGGCTGCAACCGGGGCAGAGATGGAAAATGTGACCGCAGAGGCATCGGAAGAAATGTGGCGCTCTGTTCGCGATATGACCGCCTTTCAGGGGCGTGAAGGCGACGTTTGGCGTGTGTCTTGCAAACCGTCTGACGGGCCGGCCATCGCCGCGCGCGCCGGGGCGATGGCATGGTGTTACGACTGGGCCGGTGGGCTGATCTGGTTGCTTTGCGCCGAAGGGCATGATTTGCGGCAACGGATCGGTGCTTTCGACGGCCATGCGACGCTGCTTCGGGCCGATGCGGACACGAAGGCGCGGCTTGGTATGTTCCACCCTGAACCCGCTGGCGTGGCACGGCTGACCGCCGGATTGCGTGCGCAGTTTGACCCCCGCGGCATCTTCAACACGGACCTGATCGAGCGTGTAGCATGACCCTGGTAGCGGTCTTTTTGATCGTCTTTCTGGGCGGGCCGCTGTTGTTTGGACTGTTCACAAAATGCGCCCCTTCAAAGGGGAACATGCGGATGCTGGTTTTGATCGCTATCCTTTGCGCGGGGGCAGCTCTTGTCCTGCGCTATGGTGCCCTCGTGAATTGGAGAGAGGATCCGCTGGTTGTTGTGGCCGGCATCGTTCTGATCTGGTGGGGGTGGATCGCCATATTGGCGGTGGTCACCCAAGTGTTGCGCCGTGCCGACCAAGGGTTGGCGATGCGCCGTGCGACGGCGATTCTGGGGGCGGTCGGCACGACGATACCGTGGTTCGGACTGGCAATTGCCAGCTATGCCATCGCCTGAAACATATTCGATATAGGGTCAAAGACCCGCAATTGCCGGAGTATCCATGCAGACCACATTCACCCCAGAGCAGCTGAAAGATCCAGCGATCCAGCGCAGCAACGACATTTTGCGGGCCTGTGTACATTGCGGATTTTGCACGGCGACGTGCCCCACCTATCAGGTGTTGGGCGATGAACTGGACAGCCCGCGCGGCCGGATCTACCTGATCAAGGATATGCTGGAAAACAACCGCCAGCCGGATGCAAAGACGGTCAAGCACATCGATCGTTGTCTTTCGTGCCTTGCCTGCATGACAACCTGCCCGTCGGGTGTGCATTATATGCATCTTGTCGACCACGCCCGGGATTATATCGAACAGCGCTATAAGCGTCCGTTCAGCGACCGGGCATTGCGCTGGATTCTGGCCCGGATCCTGCCCTATCCCACGCGCTTTCGTCTTGCCTTGCTCGGGGCCAAGATCGGACGGCCCTTTGCACGTTTGATGCCGGACGCCCGTCTGCGCGCGATGCTTGAGATGGCCCCGAAAACGATCCCGCCGGTCAGCCGCAATGACGATCCGCAAAGCTTCCCCGCTCAGGGCACGCGCAGCAAACGTATCGCGTTGATGACGGGCTGTGCGCAGAAGGCATTGAACACCGACATCAACGATGCCACGATCCGGCTTCTGACCCGGTTGGGCTGCGAGGTTGTTGTCGCCAAAGGCGCGGGATGTTGCGGGGCGCTGACGCACCACATGGGCAAGACCAGCGAAAGCCACGCCACTGCCGCCAGAAACATCAAGGCGTGGTGTGCTGAAATCGACGGTGAGGGATTGGATGCAATCGTTATCAACACCTCGGGGTGTGGCACGACCGTGAAGGATTACGGGCATATGTTCCGCAATGATCCCCTTGCGGCGGACGCGGCAAGGGTGTCCGCCCTTGCGCGTGATGTGTCAGAGGTGTTGATGGCGTTGGGCGAAAACATGAACCGACACGCGCGCCTCGCCCCGCAAAGGATGATATCGCCGGGACAGACGCACAACCCGCGCCGCATTCCGAACACGAAGGGCTGGTTGTCGCTTATCATGCGGCCTGTTCGCTTCAGCACGGCCAACAGATCAAGACCTACCCCAAAGATCTATTGAAACGCGCCGGTTTTACCGTGGTCGAACCTGCTGATCCGCACCTTTGTTGTGGTTCTGCGGGCACCTATAATTTGATGCAGCCCGAAATTTCAAAGCAGTTGAAAGACCGCAAGATCAAGACGTTACGCGCAAAGAACCCTGATGTGATCGCCGCCGGCAACATCGGGTGCATGATGCAGATCGGTGCGGGGGCAGGGGTGCCTATCGTACACACGGTGGAGTTGCTTGACTGGGCATCGGGCGGGCCAAAGCCACCCGCCATGAGAGAAGAAAATTCTACAAATACGAAGATTCCCCGGCTGCGCTAGCCGTTTTGCCCTATTTTCGCCTTATCCCGTATCTAGGACCTTAAACAACGTATGAGTTTTTAGGGGAGGAGCTTGATCAGTGCGGCGTTGGGTAGCTTTTTCCATCATCTCTTTATGTATAACGACCGCCGCAATTGCACAGGACGCGCAATTGCGGCGTCTTGATACCTTTGTCGATGCCCGCGAGTGGGAGGCGGTTGGCAGGCTTGATATTGCGGGTACCGGATTTTGCACCGGCGCTTTGATTGCCCCGCGTTTGGTCCTGACGGCGGCCCATTGCCTTTTTGATCGCGATTCAAAGCAGCGGATCGACCACAGCCAGATCGAATTTCTGGCTGGTTGGCGCAATGGCCGGGCCGAGGCATATCGCATGGTGCGCCGCGCGGTGGTGCATCCGAACTATATCTACGATGGTGCCGTGTCATCTGACAGGGTTCGCAATGATTTGGCGCTGTTGGAGCTGGATCGCCCCATACAGACAACATCCATCATCCCGTTTGAAACCGCCCCCCGGCCCCGGCGGGGCGACAAACTTGGCGTGGTAAGCTATGCCAAGGACCGCGCTGAGGCACCATCACTTCAGGAGGTGTGCAGCGTTCTGGCCCGGCAAGAGGGTGTTCTTGTGACCACATGCGCAGTGGATTTCGGGTCAAGCGGTGCGCCGATCTTTACCTTTGCCAACGGCAAGCCACAGATCGTTTCGGTTGTTTCCGCCAAAGCGCATGTCGAGGGGCAAGAGGTGTCGCTTGGCACAGATCTGGGCGCGCCACTGGCCTTGCTGCAGGCGGAAATGGTGGCGGGCAAAGGCGTTTTCCAAGAGCCCGGCCCGTCCAGCAGACGCATTCTGGCCGGTGATCGCGATCGGCCGACGGGTGCGAAATTCCTCAAGCCCTAGCGGCCCTCATTTTCGATTTTTTCGCGACACATGACCACCAAACCCCTCTTGAAACGCAATTTCGTGATCCCCACATGAATGCCACCGGAATGCCTGTTTAGGGTTTCGGGATTTAAACCAATGGCCTGTCCATCGTGGAAGGCCGTGTATGTAAATCGCTCAAAAGAGGATGAACACAATGCGTAATTTTGACTTGGCACCGCTTTATCGTTCCACTGTTGGCTTTGACCAGATTGCCAACATGATGGACCGCGTCCTATCCAACGAGGTCGCACAACCCACGTATCCGCCCTATAACATCGAAAAGCTCGATGAAGATTCTCTATCGGATCAGCATCGCTGTTGCCGGCTTCTCTGATACGGATCTCAGCGTTGAAGTGCGCGAGAAATCGTTGATCGTGGCGGCACGCAAAGCGGATGAAGACAGCGAAAAAACATTCCTGCACCGTGGTATCGCCACCCGCGCGTTCGAGCGCCGCTTTCATCTGGCCGATCATGTTCAGGTGACCGGGGCAACCCACGCGAACGGAATGTTGCATATCGATCTGGAACGGCAGGTGCCAGAGGCGCTAAAGCCCCGGCAGATCGAGATTTCAAGCCATACCCGTGCCATTGAAAAGGACGTTGTTGACGCGAAATCCGTCAACTAAACGACCTGACTTTGGCATTATGGGCCCGGGGCTGATGCCTCGGGTCTTTTTGTTTCGGGAACACTAGGTCATAATTGTTGACATAAAAATACACACGCGCCACTCTGCCCCTGATTCAGCGGGGAGTAATGCGGGATGTCGTTACAGGAAATCTTTGCCACACGTGCCATGCGCATGAAAGCATCGGAAATTCGCGAACTCCTCAAGCTGCTGGATCAGCCTGACATCATATCGTTTGCGGGGGGCATCCCTGATCCGGCGCTGTTTCCCAAGGTCGCCTTCTCGCAGGCGTTTTCCGAAACGCTTGAGGGGCCGTTGGGCGGGCCGGGCCTGCAATATTCCATCAGTGAAGGGTATCGGCCCCTGCGCGTCTGGCTGGCAGGTCATATGCAAAAACTCGGCATCCCCGCGACGCCTGACAATATCCTGATCACTTCAGGTTCGCAGCAGGCGCTTGATTATCTGGGCAAGCTGTTCTTGTCGCCCGGCGACACAGCGCTGGTCGGGTGGCCCACCTATTTGGGCGCGCTTGGCGCGTTTAACGCCTACGAGCCGCGCTATGACAAGCTTGACCCGCTTAGCAACCGGACGGGCGAGGATTATGCGGCGGCGGCAAAAGCGGCGGGTGGCGCTGCAAAGTTTGCCTATCTTTCTGTCGATTTTGCGAACCCAACGGGGGCGACGGTCAGCCGTGCTGCCCGCGACCGAGTGATTGATCTGGCCGACGAGATGCAGATCGCAATCATCGAAGATGCCGCCTATCAGGCGTTGCGGTTTGACGGCGAAGCGATCCCCCCTATTTTGGCGCTTGAAGCGGCGCGCAAAGGCGGCGATCTTGAAGTGTGCCGCACGGTCTATTGCGGCAGCTTTTCCAAGACGTTGTCGCCGGGCCTGCGGGTGGGTTGGGTGTGTGCGGCGATGCCTGTGATCAGCCAGCTTGTGCTGATGAAACAGGCGGCGGATCTGCATAGCGCGACCCTGAACCAGATCGCAATTACCCAAGTGGCAGAGCAGCATTTCGACCGCCATATTGAAAACATAAGCGGTGCCTATCGCGCGCGCCGTGATGCGATGTTGGAAGCGCTGGAAGCAAACATGCCTGCCGGTGTCAGCTGGACAAGGCCCGAAGGCGGGATGTTCATCTGGGTGACATTGCCGGAAAATCTGGACGGTGCGGAATTGCTGGCGCAGTCGCTGGAAACCGAACGGGTCGCCTTTGTGCCCGGCCATGCGTTTTATGCCGATGGATCGGGGCGCAACACCCTGCGGTTAAGCTATTCCACCTCGGATGAGGCCAAGATTGCCGAGGGGGTGAAACGTTTGGGCCACCTGATCGGCAGGGCGTTGGAAGCCTGAAGGAATACGGGCGGCAGGATCAACCCACCGCCCGCTGCTGCGTATCAGATCGACATGCAGATGTATTTCATTTCCAGATAGTCTTCAATGCCGTGGTGGCTGCCCTCGCGGCCAAGGCCGGATTGCTTGACGCCGCCGAAAGGTGCGACTTCGGTCGATATGATGCCGGTGTTCACGCCGACGATACCGTACTCCAGCGCCTCAGCCACTTTGTAGACGCGGCTGAGATCCTTGGCATAGAAATACGATGCAAGGCCAAAGATGGTGTCGTTGGCCATTTCAATCACCTCGTCTTCGTTGTCGAATTTGAAGAGGGGAGCGAAGGGGCCAAAAGTTTCTTCGGTCGCGACTTTCATGTCCTGTGTGACGCCGGTGACGATGGTCGGGCCAAAGAAATTGCCAGACATGTTGTCCTTGGCGTTGCCCAGGATCACGGTGCCGCCTTTGGCAATCGCATCTTCGATGTGTTCCTTGACCTTGGCGCTGGCGTCATCGTTGATCAGCGGGCCCAGTTCAACACCTTCTTCAAAGCCGTCACCCACCTTCATCTTTTCAACACGCGCTTTCAGCTTTTCGGCAAAAGCGTCATAAACACCGGCCTGCACGTAGATGCGGTTGGCGCAGACGCAGGTTTGGCCGTTGTTGCGGAATTTGCACATGATGGCACCTTCGACGGCAGCATCCAGATCTGCGTCGTCGAACACGATAAAGGGTGCGTTGCCGCCCAGTTCCATCGAACACTTCATCACCTGATCTGCGGCCTGACGCAGCAGGATGCGGCCCACTTCGGTCGACCCTGTAAAGGTCAGCTTGCGTACGGCGGGGTTCTCGCAGAATTCCTTGCCAACGTCGGAAGACGATGACGATGGCAGCACGTTGAACACACCCGCAGGGATGCCCGCACGTTCGGCCAGCACACCCATCACGATAGCCGACAGCGGCGTTTCAGCGGCGGGGCGGGCGACAAACGCACAGCCGGCGGCAAGCGCCGGGGCTGCCTTGCGGGTAATCATCGCGTTGGGAAAGTTCCACGGCGTGATTGAGGCAGCAACTCCGATGGGCTGCTTGATCACGGTGATGCGCTTGTCGCGCTGGTGGCCGGGGATCGTCTCGCCGTAGACGCGCTTGGCCTCTTCGCCCATGAATTCGATGAACGACGCGCCATAGGCGATTTCGCCCTTGGCTTCTGCCAGCGGCTTGCCCTGTTCGGCAGTCAGAATGGCCCCCAGATCGTCCTGATTTTCCATCATCAGGTCAAACCATTTGCGCATCACAGCCGCGCGTTCCTTGCCTGTCCACTTGGCCCATTCCTTTTGGGCCTTTTCGGCCTGAGCAATGGCACCTGCAACCTGCG
Source organism: uncultured Alphaproteobacteria bacterium (assembly GCA_963728645.1). Taxonomy (GTDB): domain Bacteria; phylum Pseudomonadota; class Alphaproteobacteria; order Rhodobacterales; family Rhodobacteraceae; genus Sulfitobacter. Next base: position 250,859 of record CAVSLU010000008.1, read on the forward strand.
CACGGCTTAGGTCGGCCACTTTGGCAATCACGTCGCCACGGGCCGGGTTCAGGACATCAAATGTGCCATCGTCACCTTCCACCCATGCGCCCCCGATATAGGCGCGGGTTTCCAAAAGGCTTGGATCCTTGAGCTTTGATTTCAAGTCGGTCTTTGCGTCAGTCATTTCGATCTCTCCGCTTTTGTTTGTGGAACCCAAACCAACATTCGCTATGATTGTCTAGTTCCAGTTTGAGATGGAGCATTAAGGAAGGGTCCAAATGCAGTTAGATGATGCCTATGCGAATGCCGCTTACATAAAGGGGGCAGACGAGTATCCGCCCCGTTGGAAAAAGGCTGCTGCGGCGTTCCGCAAAAAGCTGGGCTTTCGTGCGCAAAAGGGCATCTCCTATGGGCCGACAGACCGCGAGGTCTATGACTTCTTGGAACCCGAAGGTGTGTCGCGTGGCACAGTGGTATTCGTACACGGCGGATATTGGAAGGCCTTTGCCCCTTCTGACTGGTCCCATCTGGCAGCGGGTGCATTGGCGCGGGGCTATGCCGTGGCGATGATCGGCTATGATCTTTGCCCGAATGTGCGGATCAGCCAGATCACCGGTCAGGTGGCGCGAGCATTGCTGGAAATCGCCAAGCGCACGCAAGGACAGATTTCGTTGGCGGGCCATTCGGCGGGCGGCCAGCTTGTGGCTCGGATGACCGATCCGCTGATCCTGCCCGGCGACGTGCGTGAAAGAATAGCGAACATCGTTGCCATCTCGCCCGTGGCAGATCTGATGCCGCTTTTGCAAACCTCAATGAACGAGATCTTGCAGCTCGACGAGGCCGAGGCGACCGTTGAAAGCCCTGTGAACATGACGCCGCCACACGGCGTGAATGTGACCATCTGGGTCGGTGCCGACGAACGCCCCGCGTTTCTTGAGCAGGCAGAGCAGTTTTCCCGTGTTTGGGGGGCCAGGCAAACGGTGGTCGAAGGGCGGCACCATTTCGATATCATAGACCTTTTGGAAGATCCCGACGGCGACATGGTCAAGGCGCTTTTGGGGATCAAGTGACCCCTTGATCGGCCCGCAAAAATCGGCAAAGGATTGCACGGGTCTGGGCGATGGCGTCGTCCTGAATATATGGCCTTTGCGTCCTGAACGCCGGGACCTTTCTGCAAAGGAGGGTCTGAGATGACCACCACTTCCAAAACCGCACGTCCCGACATGTACCGGTTTCACAATGGAGAGAAATCCCCGCTGCCGTTTGACGCTGCGGAATACGAAGCGCGGCTGACAGAACTGCGCGAACGGATGGATGCCGCCGGTGCGACAGCGGCTGTTTTCACGTCGATGCACAACATCGCGTATTACTCGGGCTTTCTGTATTGCGCGTTCGGGCGGCCTTATGGCCTGGTCGTGACCGAAACCGATTGCGTTACGATTTCAGCCGGGATCGACGCGGGTCAGCCGTGGCGGCGCAGCTTTGCCGACAACATCACCTATACCGACTGGCAGCGGGACAACTACTGGCGGGCGGTGGCGTCTGTCACCGGCACGGGCGGCGTGATCGGCTATGAAGGCGACCACCTGACCCTGATGCAGCGCGACAAGCTGGAGGATTTTCTTGCACCGATCACATGGTCGATCTGTTTGAGACAACGATGCGACAGCGTATGCACAAGTCGGAAGCCGAGATTTCCCTGATCCGCCAGGCTGCCCAAGTCGCCGATGTCGGCGGCTATGCGATCCGCGAGGCGATCAAGATCGGGGCCCGCGAGATCGACATCGCCATGGCGGGCCGCGACGCGATGGAGCTTGAGATTGCCAAGCGGTTTCCGGATGCCGAATACCGTGACACATGGGTCTGGTTCCAGTCGGGCCTGAACACCGACGGCGCACATAATCCCGTGACAGCACGCAAACTGGAACGCGGCGATATCCTGTCGCTGAATACGTTTCCGATGATTTCGGCCTATTACACGGCGCTGGAACGGACCATGTTCGCGGGCGATGTCGACCCCGCCAGCCTGAAGATCTGGGAGGCCAACATCGCCGCCCACGAATACGGGATGAGCCTTCTCAAGCCGGGTGCCAGCTGCGCCGACGTGACCCACAAGATCAATGCCTTCTTTGAAGAGCGTGACTTGCTGCAATACCGCACATTCGGTTATGGCCATTCGTTCGGCGTACTGTCGCATTACTATGGCCGCGAGGCAGGGCTGGAACTGCGCGAGGATATCGACACGGTGCTGGAACCCGGCATGGTGATTTCGATGGAGCCGATGCTGACGCTGGGCGCGGATCAGCCCGGTGCGGGCGGATACCGAGAGCATGATATTCTGGTGATTACCGAAGACGGCAACGACAACATCACCGGCTATCCCTATGGCCCTGAATTCAACGTGGTGGGCTAGCAGGCGCGCATCATGGCCCCCACCGGCTTTGGTCAGGTGGGGGCAAACGATTGTAAGATAGCGGATTTTTGCCGGTGAACCTGCATGTCTGGATTGCAGGTTGACGCGACTTCAGACATATCTATCCTGATCGTTTCGCGTCCTCGAAGGATGCGATCAACAGTGTTGATGACGTTTATTTTATAGTGCTGTTTTGCACTTGTTTGCGAGTGTGAGATATGAAGGCTGCGCTGATCGAGCAGGAAGAAATGCGGCTCGCGCTGCTTCGTGGCTATAACATCCTCGACACCGCCCCCGAAGAAGAGTTTGACGAGATCACGCGCCTTGCCGCAGAGATTTGTGAGGTGCCTTTCGCGATGATCTCGCTTGTTGATGAAAACCGGCAATGGTTCAAATCCGCGGTGGGGCTTGAGGCGTCGGGCAGCGAAATCAAGAACAGCATCTGCGCCCATGCGATCGCTTCGGATTCATATCTGGAGATCAGCGATACCACGACCGATCCGCGCACGTCGGAAAATGAATTTGTGACCGGCAAGGATGCCATCCGGTTCTATGCCGGGGCGCTGCTTGAGGATAACAAGAAGCTGCCTTTGGGCACATTGTGTGTACTGGATCAAAAGCCCCATCAGTTGAACGACTTTCAGCGCCGTGCGCTCAAGGTGCTGGCGGGGCAGGCGATGCGGCAGATCGAATTGCGCCGCGCACTGGCGGACGCAGAGGTGCTGCGCAAGGAGGTGGACCACCGCGTCAAAAACTCGCTTCAGTCACTTGAGGCGCTGATCCGGCTTCAGTCCCGCACAGAGAAATCGCCCGAAGCGCGTGCTGCGCTGGATGCAGTCCAGGGGCGGTTGGCGACCATCAGCCGCCTTCACGAGGCACTTTATCTGACGGATTCCGGCGCAGCCGTGGATATCTCGGCCTTCCTTGGCAAGGTTGTTCATTCTGCGCAGGAACAGATGCCGCCGGGTGTTCATGTCGAATGCAAGGTGGAACACTGCAATCTGTCATCGCGGTCTGCGTCCTCGGTCGGGATGATCGTGAACGAGGCGATGACGAACGCCGCGAAATACGCCTATGAGGGACGCAAGCGCGGCACATTCAGCGTGACCGGGCACCAAAAAGACCGATTTTATCACCTGAGCTGCGTCGATGATGGCCCCGGTTTGCCCGAGCATCACGCAGGCGGTTCTGGCTTGGGGCTGCGCATTCTGCTGGCCGCCGCACAGCAACTGGGGGGCGAGATGGAGACCCCCAAGCGCGACCGCGGCACCGAGATCCGGATCATCTGGCCGCTGACCGACTGATCCACCCTTTAAGATTGCGAACCAGCCTGCAACTCTGGCAGGGTGTATCTGCTTGGTTTCGCGGGAAGGACATCGGCCTATGGTGGCGCTGCTTGAACTGATCGTGGTTGGATTTGTCGTTCTGAGCGTCATCTATATCGGCTTGTCGCTCTACTCGCGGGGTGTCCGGCGCAACAAGTTGCGCCAGAAATGGCAGAACGGCCCCCAGCTTGTGGACCGCGACAGTTTCGTGCAACGAGGGCTTAGAAAATACGATAATTCGATCCGTCGTAAACTGATCCTGGGTGTCTATATTGTGCCTGCGGGGGTGGTGGTGCTGATCATTTATCTCACCAACTTTAGCTGAAGGAAGCCGGTTCATGGGCATCATCAAATGGGTATTCTGGGGCACGATCTGGGCCGTGGTGGCGGCGTTTTTCCATTATACGTTGCCGCAGGTCGACATCGTACGGATCACTGACACGTATGAAAAGCGCATCGATCCTGGTACCAATTCGATGTTCTGGTCACATGCCGATGTGGGAAACAACCAGACGCTGGGCAACCGCGATGTGTTCTTTATCCAGACGCGTCGCGCCAAAGGCGATGTCATGGTGTACCGCAATGAAGACACCGGATGGGGGTGGCCGCCCTATTTCAAGTTTGACACGACCAACTTGCAGGCCGAGGCTTCGGACCTGAAATCGTCTTCGGATGCGCCGCAGTACCTTGCCCTGAAACATTATGGCTGGCGCAATGAATTCCTGTCGATTTTCCCCAACGCCATCTCCGTGCGACCCGTGGCAGGCCCCGACGCGCCAAAAGGGATCCCGTTTCTGAACATTTTCATCCTCACGCTGTTTGCGGCGATCATCTATGCGATCTGGATACGCTGGCGGCGATTTCGGCGCGCCCGGATCGATCCAACGCTGGAACGCATTGAAGATGATCTGGCCGAAAAACAGGGCCGGTTCAAAAGCTGGCTGGGGCGCCGGAAGGCAAAATAGACCGGGGCGTTTTGGCGATGCCTTGGGAAAACGGGGGCGCTGCCCCCGCCCTTACGGGCCCCCCCGGGATATTTAAGAGCCAGAGAAGCAGGGGATCAGCTTGGCCGCGAGACCATCCGGCCCATCGGGCGGCCCCCCAGAATATGCACATGCAGGTGGGGCACGTCCTGAACACCATGGGCACCCGCGTTGGAAATCATGCGGAAACCTTCGCCATCGGTAAGGGTGACCCCTTCGGATTTGCAAACTTCGGAAATGGCGCGGATGTAGCCGACGATTTCGGCGTCTGATGCGTCGGCTGCAAAGTGATCGAAACTGACATAGGGGCCTTTGGGAATGACCAGAACATGTGTCGGTGCCTGGGGATCAATATCGCGGAAGGCCAGCGCGTGATCTGATTCAAACACGGTGGTATTCGGGATCTCACCGCGCAGTATTTTGGCGAAGATGTTTTGATTGTCGTAGGCGTAGGGCATGTGGGGTGTCCTTGGTCGGAAAGGGGCTTAGTCAGAAAAGAGATAGTGAGTGTTGGCGATTTCAAACGCTTTTTCTTCGGGAATTTGCAGGAAATCAGCCAGGACTACCGCGTTTTCCTCGGTGGAGTCGTTTTCACGCATGCGGCTGTAGAATTCAAACTGTAAATCGCGCACCCTGTCGGCTTCGAACACCATGTCATTTCGGATTGTCGGCAACAAACGTTCCAGCGTATCGGGCGATGTGCGTTCGCCCGCAAGCCCGACACGCATGGCGTGGCCCACCAGGTATTCATCGGAGAACTGGCATTCGATTTCAAGGATCCTTGTGACAGAGCGGTCTGCCGCGAAATCATGGAGCAGGTCGATGTTGCCGGGGTCCATGCAGACAATCAGGCGATCGGTTTCATAATAATCGAAAAGCATCCGCATCAGGGCCCGCCGGTGCCGTGTGCGTTTGCCCAATGTGTTCTGAATGCCACCCAGATCGGGCAGCGGCGTGCTTTCTTCGCTGAAGAGGTATTCGATGGAGGGCAGGTTGGTGGTTTGTCTGATCCGTTCGATCACGCGTTTGGCGACGTGCCATTTCTTGCAGATCACGATCAGCAATTCCCGTTCGCGGCCCAATGTGCTTTCGGTTTCCCAAAAACGGGTCGCAAAGCGGCGCCCGATCCGGCCCCTGCCGCTCAGGAAAGTGAACAGGCTGCGCCCTTCATTGCTGATCTGGAATTCGACACCCTTGGCCGAATAAAGCAGGCCAAGTCGCCGCTTGAGATCTTTTGCTTCGCTGCTGATCTTGCGCGCGAACAGATAATCCTGCGCCAGCAACAGATCGTAGTGGTCATTGTAGAATGTGAGCGGCATGCCATAGTCGCTGAACATCAGGAAGGTCAGCGTACGTGCGCGGATCTCCTCTTCTGGGATGAGGTGACGCACAATGGTCTGGAAAAACGTTTCATCCGGGATCCAGGTGGTTTTGAAAAAGCGCATCACGTCTTTGCGGGTCTTGGTGAATTCCAGCACGATTTCGATTGTCTGCCGGCGCAGGCACCACCATTGGCTTCCAATCTGAATTTGAAGATCTTCTGGAATGCTGCGTTTCAGGCCCAGACGTTTCTGAGCCTCGAACATCCAGTAGAACAGACGTTTTTGTGTTCTTTCGTTAAACCAGTGGCGATAGATCAGGCGTTCTTCCTTCCAGCCGGTCTTGATCCAGTCGCTTTCGAAGTAATCGAAGCTTTCGATGAAATCGACGTCATTCTCGTCGAGATAGTTGTGCGTGTATTCGGCTGACTTGATGGCCATGCAATCGCCCGACAGCATGTAAAAATGTGTCGCACGTGGAAACGCTTCGACCGCGCTTTCCACGGCATTAAGGGTGGCCTGAACCAAAGACCATTCCCCCCAGCCGCAGCGGATGCGTTTGCGCGCGAAAGTCACATTCGGATTGTCCGCGAGCGCCGTTTTCAGTTGAACGAAATGTTGGGGGTTGGCTGACGCGTCAAAGTGGATCGCCATGAAGTCGCCCATTGCAGTCAGCCGTTCCGCCTGTCGGATGATCGCCGTCGGGTCCTTGTGACACAGAAGAATATACGCAATTCTGGCCATTGTGAGCGATGCTATCCTTTGAATGACTACCGTTGATAGATAAAGGCGAACATCGATTGAATAAACCGTGAATGTTTGCTTTTTTTATTTAGAAACCATTCTGTTGCCACAATATATGGCATACATGAAAAAAATAGGTAAGGGACCGGGCAGAATATGGGTTTTCCAGGCACTTGGATGACGGAAAGTGAAAGCGTTGTGTATCGTGTGGTACCCAAATGCGCGTGCTCGACCATTGGTCAGATCATGTTCTATTCCGATCACGGAACATTTTTCGATGGCGACATCCATGATGCCAAGACCGGTCTGCACAAATGGGCGCTTGATCATTCGCAAGAACCTATTACCCGAAACGTGCAAAGCCACGGATCGTATGCGTTCACCTGCGTACGCAATCCCTATACCCGTGTCCTCAGTTCGTTTTTCGACAAGATCTGCGGCATTCAGCGCAACGGCAAGCGGTACCGGGGCAATCTTGTCCCCCTGCTGGTTCAGAAATACGGCATTGAAGTGGGCGGCGCAGACGGCAAGCAAGAGTTTGACCAGATCGCCAGTTTCCGACGTTTCCTGCTGTTCGCGCGTGACACCATCCGTTGGCGCAGGCCGATGGATCCTGACATCCACTGGTCGGCGCAGGCGGGGCATGTCAGCACCTTCATCCTGAACGGCGGTATCTATGACAAGATCGTGTGGACCGAGAAATTCAATGACGGCATGCAAGATGTGATGGACGCGATTGAAACGCCACATCAGGTCAAGTTGGCGGATATCCCGCGTTTCAACGAATCCGAAGGGCATGGCCCCAAGCGTGCCCACCCCGTCGAGGATTATTTCGACGATCTGTCGATGCACCTGGTGCGCGAAATTTACAAACGCGACTTTGAGTTGTTCAAATACGATTTTGACAATCCGGCCAACAAGATGCCGGTTGCGGAAATTGATCTGGCGGAAGTGCACGCGAAACTAAGCGATTAGGCCCCCCATTCAATAGGGTCCGCGCAGCTTGGTGTTGCCTGGCTGCGCGGATCGATTGTTAGACCCTCAGGGGCCTACATGAGACAGAGCCGCGGTTTGAAAGGACGTTTCAACCCTGTGAACCTCAGTGCATATTGGCCAGAACAACACGGGCGATACGGTCGGCAGCGGCCTTGCTGCCCTTGACCGAAGGGTGGATCATGTCCGCCGCATGGAACGATCTGTCGCCGGTGGGCACCATATCCGCGAGCGATACGAAGGACACGCCGTGATCCCGCTGGGCCATCACCGAAATGCGCGCCTCCAATGCATCGCCTTCGTCTTTGCAGTTTTCGATCGGGGACCACATGCCGGGGCTGCGCAGATACCCCACATAGGCAACCTTGGCACCGTCCCTCCGGGCCTTTGACACCAGCGCAGGAATCTCACCTGATGTGCCGTCTGGGCTGATCAGCTTGTTCAGGCGCCGCGTGCAGCGCGTGCAGCCACATCCCAGCCACAAATCATTGCCTCCCCCGTTGATCACGACCCAGTCCCACGGCCCTTTGCGGTATTGCTTGGATATATTCATCCCCAATGCCCCGGTGATCGGCATCAAATAGCGAAACCGCGCACCCGAAAACGCACGGCTTTTCACCTGCGCCCCAAGATCTCTTTCCAATGCGTCAGGCACGGCCTGATTGGTCATCGCGTGTGTCGTCATCAGGGAATCGCCCAACACCAGAATGCGAAGCGGTTCCTTCGCCTGGACAGAAACGGCAGAAATAATGAGGGCAGTGGCGGCCATCGCAAGACGGGCGTGAATAAATCGCATGTTGAAATCCCCTTTGGCAGGATTAACCAATAAAGGTGCAAATCTGTCTTTTTTAAGGAATTGCGTTCTCACTTGGGCAACAACGGACGTGGATTGTGCCGGTGTGTCAAACCATTCCTTCATCTTGCACGCAGCGCAATCGCAGCCTACATCGGTTACATGTCACAAGTAAAATCATCTTCCAAGTCAGACCCGAACTACAAGGTCATTTCCGAAAACCGCCGTGCGCGGTTCGACTATGCCATCGAGGATGATCTTGAATGCGGCATAATCCTTGAAGGGTCCGAGGTGAAATCCCTGCGTCAGGGCGGCGCCAACATCGCGGAAAGCTATGCCGCCGTCGAGGACGGAGAGTTGTGGCTCGTCAATTCCTATGTCGCCCCCTATGCGCAGGCCAAGACATTCACCCACGAGGAACGCCGCCGCCGCAAGTTGCTGGTCTCTAAAAAAGAGCTGTCGCGCCTGTGGAACGAGACGCAGCGCAAGGGCATGACCCTTGTTCCACTGGTGATGTATTTCAACCACCGTGGCATGGCCAAGATCAAGATCGGCATCGCCAAGGGCAAAAAGCTGCACGACAAGCGCGAAACAGCGGCCAAACGGGATTGGTCCCGCCAAAAGCAGCGTCTGTTGAAAGACCACGGCTGACGGCCCCTGAACGGCGCCGCACCCCTTGGATCCGCTGCAAACCGGCCCGTTTTGCACGCATTGAGACAGCCAGACACTTGCCTGCCCCCGCTGGCGCGGTTAGGCATATTCAAACCTGATCTCAAAGGGGGCTACCCATGGCCGACGACCCGAAAACGCTTGTTTCAACCGACTGGCTGGCGCAACACCTCAAGGATCCGGATCTGCGTTTGCTGGATGCCTCTTGGTATCTGCCCGACGCAGGCCGTGATCCAAAGGCGGAATACAACGACGCTCACATCCCCGGAGCGCGTTTTTTTGACATTGACGATATCTCCGATGCGCGGTCCGATCTGCCCCACATGGCCCCGCCGACAGAAAAATTCATGTCCCGGATGCGTGCGATGGGAATAGGCGATGGCCATCAGATTGTGGTCTACGATGGTGCCGGGCTTTTGTCAGCCGCGCGCGTCTGGTGGTTGTTCAAGCTGATGGGGCAGGAAAATGTCGCCGTGCTGGATGGGGGTCTGCCCAAATGGATCGCCGAAGGCCACCCGACCGAGGATATGCCGCCAATCCCGCGCGACCGCCACATGACTGTGCGTTTTCAAAATCAACTGGTGCGTGATGTGACGCAGGTGGCGCAGGCGTCCAAGCTGAAAGACCCGCAGATCGTGGACGCCCGCGCCGCTGGCCGGTTTCGCGGTGAAGACCCCGAACCACGCGAAGGGCTGCGGGCAGGGCATATCCCCGGCTCGCGCAACCTGCCCTATACCGCGCTGCTGAACGCCGACAAGACGATGAAACCCGTCGATGATACCAAGGCCGCGTTCGAGGCGGCGGGGATTGATCTGTCTCGTCCCGTGATCACCAGTTGCGGTTCGGGTATCACAGCTGCCATCCTTGCGTTGGCGCTGGAACGGATGGGGCACAAAAACTGGTCCCTTTATGATGGATCTTGGGCCGAGTGGGGGATGTTCCCCACCGTACCCGTCGCGACCGGAGACGCATGATGTTCGAAACCCTACAGGCGCAGCCCGCCGATAAAATCCTTGCCCTGATGCAGATGTACAAGGACGATCCCCGCGACAGCAAGATCGACCTTGGGGTTGGCGTCTACAAAGATGCGACCGGGCTGACCCCGGTGATGCGCGCCGTAAAATCGGCAGAGCATCACCTTTGGGAAGTTCAGAACACCAAGGTTTATACCGGCCTTGCGGGCGATCCGGCCTTTGGCGATGCCATGATAGACCTGGTTCTGAGTGATGCGGTGCCGCGCACCACTGTCGCCGCAGCCGCGACACCCGGCGGCACGGGGGCCGTGCGGCAGGCGTTCGAGCTGATCCAGATGGCGCGACCTGATGCGCGGGTGTTCGTCTCTGATCCGACCTGGCCCAACCACCTGTCGATCCTGAAATATCTGGGCGTCGCCGTGGTACCCTATCGCTATTTCGACGACGAGACCCGCGGCGTCGATTTCGATGGCATGATCGAGGATCTGAAGACGGCCAGGAAGGGCGACGTGATTCTGCTGCACGGCTGCTGCCACAATCCAACGGGCGCGAACCTAAACGCCAGTCAGTGGGATGCGGTCATCAAGGTGCTGCAAGACACCGGTGCCACGCCGATGATCGACATTGCCTATCAGGGCTTCGGCGATGGACTGGATGCAGACGCCGCCGCGACCCGCAAGGTGGCGGCCTCCGTCCCGGAATGCCTCATTGCGGCCAGTTGCTCCAAGAATTTCGGCATCTACCGTGAACGGACCGGTCTGCTGATGGCGGTTTCCGCCGATGCCTCTGCGCAAATCCTCAACCAGTCCACTTTGGCATTCCTCAATCGCCAGAACTTCAGCTTCCCGCCCGATCACGGTGCACGGATCGTCACGATGATCCTGAACGACGACGCCCTGCGCGCCGACTGGATGGCCGAACTGGAAGAAGTGCGCAACACGATGCTGGGCCTGCGCAGCCAGCTTGCCGGTGAATTGCGCCGCCTGTCCGGCTCTGATCGGTTTGGCTTTCTGGCGCAACACCGGGGCATGTTCTCGCGGCTTGGCACAACGCCTGAAATGGTCGAAAAACTGCGTACCGATCATGGCATCTACATGGTGGGTGACAGCCGGATGAATATAGCCGGCCTGAACGCCGAAACGGTGCCTATTCTGGCCAAGGCAATCATCGACGTGGGCATCTGATACTTACTTCACCCTTTTAAAAATACTCAAAGCACCGCGCTGGCAATCAGCGCGGTGCTTTGAGTATTTTTAAAAGGGTGAAACGAAAAACCCGGGCGCGAACGCCCGGGCTGTATGGCTGTCGCCGAGAGACCCCGGTTAGCCTTTTGAGAATTCCGGGTATGCTTCCATCCCCAGTTCGGCCATGTCGAGACCCATGATTTCGTCTTCTTCGGACACCCGGATGCCCATGGTCAGCTTCAGAATGAACCACACGATACCGGACACGATGAACGTAAACAGCCCCACAACGACGATGGAGTAAAGCTGCGTTCCAAGGCTCGCGTCGCCATTGGTCAGGACGACTGCGATGGTTCCCCAGATGCCGCACACCAAGTGAACCGGAATGGCACCCACAACATCGTCAATCTTGAGCTTGTCAAGAATCGGAACCACAAGCACGACAAGGATACCACCGACTGCCCCGATGATCGTTGCCATACCCAAGCCGGGGGTGAGCGGTTCAGCTGTGATCGATACCAGTCCGGCAAGCGCGCCGTTCAGAACCATCGTCAGGTCGGGCTTTTTGTACATCAGCTGTGTCAGGATCAGTGCTGCAATCGCACCGCCGGCAGCCGCCGTATTCGTGTTCGCAAAGATGCGGCTGATGTCAGCCACGTTGCCAGCTGTGTCATATAAAGCTGGGAACCGCCGTTGAAGCCGAACCAGCCGAGCCAAAGGATGAACGTACCCAGCGTGGCAAGGGTCAGGTTGGAACCCGGCATCGGCACGGTGCGGCCTTCCTTGTATTTCCCGATACGAGGCCCGAGGATCAGTGCGCCTGCAAGCGCGGCCCACCCACCGACCGAGTGCACAACTGTGGAACCCGCGAAATCAAGGAAACCCATTTCGTTCAGGAAACCACCGCCCCATTTCCAGGACGCCTGGATGGGGTAGATGAATGCCGTCAGGACAACTGTGAAGAACAGGAAGGGCCACAGTTTGATGCGTTCGGCCAATGTGCCCGAAACGATTGACGCCGTGGTGGCGCAGAACATCAACTGAAAGTAAAAGTCGGACCCGACTGACGCATAGGTCAGATCCGTGTCTGCACTGCCGCCAACCGGCTCAAGCGAGGCCATCGAGAATGCACCGATCACGTTGGTAACGGTCCAACCATCGCCTGGATACATCAGGTTATAGCCGACGATGTAATACATGATCGCAGCGATTGCGAAGAGCGCGATGTTCTTCATTAGCTGCATTGTGACGTTCTTTTGGCGTACCAGACCGGCTTCCAGCATGGAAAAACCTGCGCCCATCCACATCACCAGAAAGCCGGTGACGAGGAACATAAAGGTGGTAAAGATATAGCCGATTTCACCGTTTGGCGGTGTTACGTCGGCCTCTTGTGCAAAACCAAGGGTCGGCAGCAGCGCGGCTACGGCGACCAATGGGATCAAACTGCGAATTTTCATGTGAGAGTTCCTTGATCGTAAGGGGTCAAATGGCGTCTTCGCCGGTTTCGCCAGTGCGCACGCGCACGGCCTGTTCGACGTCGAGGACAAAGATTTTGCCGTCACCGATCTTGCCGGTGTGGGCTGTACGGGTAATGGTTTCGACCATCTGGTCCGCCAGCGCATCTGCGACGACAAGCTCCAGTTTGACCTTGGGCACAAAGTTCACGACGTACTCCGCGCCACGGTAAATTTCAGTGTGACCGGATTGGGCACCAAAGCCCTTGATCTCTGTCACCATCAGCCCGCGCACGCCCGCTTCGGTGAGCGCCTCGCGCACCTCTTCGAGCTTGAATGGCTTGATTGTTGCAATGATGAGTTTCACCTATAGTCCCTCTTTTAGATGGCAGGTCTCCCCTGCGGTATGCCCTTGCAGAAAAGCGGGAGTCTTCTTCCAGAAGGAAGGGTTCAGGGGGGCTTGGCCCCCTTCCAAGGGTGTCTTTTGATTAAATTATAAGCGGAATATGATTTATGCCTAAAATATGGGCGTAAAATTAACGAGAGCATCCTGCCTCTGCGCTAAACAATCCCACCCATGCAAGTTAGAGTGCCCAAAAAGAACGGTCGAGCGAGCAGCCCACATGAGCGATTCATCCAAAGGAAAGCGGCCCCTCGTCGCCGACAAGCGCTATTCTGCAAAGGCCGCAGGATCGGCCAAGAAGCCGCCAGCGAAAAAGGTGCCTGCCAAGCGCAAACCGGTGCGCAAGCCCGCCCGGCCGCAACGGCGCGGCCCGCTTGGTTGGCTCAGCGCGTTGGTGCGGTGGTTTCTTCGGTTGATCTGGACAATCAGCTGGCGGGTTGCGGCAATAGCGATACTGATCCTCGCGCTTGCTGTGGGGTATTTCTACACCACACTGCCACCTTTGAATGCGCTTCTGGATGGCCGCGCCCGTGGGTCCGTGACCATGCTTGACCGCAATGGGGACGTGTTTGCCTGGCGCGGCGACCAGTTTGGCGGCGTCGTGACGGCCGACAGCGTGTCACCTTTTCTTAAGAACGCTGTCATCGCGACGGAAGACAAACGCTTTTACCAGCATTTCGGGGTCAGCCCGCGTGGGATCGCGTCAGCGATCAAGATCAACCTGTCTGAAGGGCGCGGCCCGCTTTCCGGGAACGGTGGCTCTACAATCACGCAACAGGTCGCCAAGCTTTTGTGTCTGGGTGAACCCTATGACACGACGTCAGGCCAGACCGAAAAGGAATACGAGGCCGAGTGCCGACGTTCGACCCTCAAGCGGAAGGCCAAGGAAGCGATCTATTCCATGGCGATGGAGGCGAAGTATTCAAAGGATGACATTCTGTCGATTTATCTGAACCGCGCCTATATGGGGGGCGGTGCCTATGGTGCAGAAGCCGCTGCGCAGCGGTTCTTTGGCAAACCTGCATCGGCGCTTAAGCCTGCCGAGGGGGCGATGCTGGCAGGGCTGCTGACCGCTCCCACAACATTGTCGCCGACCAATAATCTGGATCGGTCCCAAAGCCGCGCCGCGACCGTGATCCGCCTGATGCGTGACCAGGGATACCTCACTCAGGCGCAGGCCGACGATGCCATCGCGCACCCCGCAGAGCTTTCCGAGGCTGCCGAGGCCAAAGCGGGCGGCTATTTCGCGGATTGGGTCATGTCGTCGGGCCCTGAGTTTTTTACACGGAACACCACCGAAGATGTGATCATCAAGACCACACTTGACCAACGGATCCAGCGTGCTGCCGAAGACGGGCTGAACTGGGTTTTCGACAACAAGGTCAAGCCCGGTTCAAAGGCGCAGGCTGCGGTGATCGTGATGTCCGCAGACGGGGCCGTCCGGGCAATGGTCGGCGGGCGCAAGACCAAGGTCGCGGGCGCATTCAACCGCGCCACCCAGGCGATGCGCCAGACGGGTTCGGCATTCAAGCCGTTCGTTTATGCTGCGGCGCTGGATTTGGGCTATTCGCCAAATGACATGATCGAGGACGCGCCCTATTGCATCGATATTCCGGGGTCCGGCCGATGGTGCCCCAAAAACTACACCAGCAAATACCGCGGAGAGGTCACGTTGACGACGGCGCTGAAAGATTCGCTGAACATACCGGCGGTCAAGGTATCAGAGAGCGTGGGGCGCGATCTGGTCAGCCAGGTTGCAACGCAGTTTGGCATCAAAAGCGATCTTGCCGCTGGCCCTGCGCTGGCCTTGGGTGCCTCGGAAAGCACCTTGCTTGAGATGACGGGGGCCTATGCGGGGATCCTCAACGGTGGCTCTTCGGTCAAGCCCTACGGGTTGATCGACCTGACCCTTCAGGGCGACAGCACGCCGGTCATGGACACCGGCGGCGGCATTGGCGAACGTGTGATCCAGCAAGAAGCTGCACAGCAACTGATTTATATGATGTCGCGGGTTGTTGCGGACGGCACCGGCAAACGCGCCCAGTTCGGAGGGCGTGAATTGGCAGGCAAAACCGGCACGACGCAGGCCAACCGCGATGCGTGGTTCATCGGATTTTCCGCCGATTACGTTGCGGGGGTCTGGATGGGCTATGACGACAACACACCGCTGACGGGGGTGTCGGGCGGCGGTTTGCCGACGGAAATCTGGCACGAGGTCATGGTGCGCGTGCACGAAGGCCTGCCCAACACACCGCTGCCGATGATCGAGCCCGCACCGCCCGTGGCTCCCGCACCTCAGCCCTATACCCCTACGCCAGCGCCAAATGCGCAGAACCCGCTTGGGCTGATTGATCAGGTCCTGCGGGATATATTCGGCAGCGGATCGTCGGGGGGCAATTCAGGGGGCAGCGACCGCTAGAAATATAAAGGGCCCAAGCCGCACAAAGGGGGCCTTAGCCCGCCTTTTTCAAATCCTTTGTGGTGGCGTTCAGATCGCCGCCGCGCTGGTCCAGCATCGACCCGATCTCGCTGCGTTCGGTCAAAAGAAGGTTCACGCCTTCCAGAAACATGTTGAAGAACTGAAGCTTGCCGGATTTATCCGAGACCAGAAAAATCACCTCGATAGGGTTTTCGCCCTTCAGATAGGCGGTTGTCTTGATCTCGAACCCGGCCTTGATCTTGCGCGCACCTTCAACCTCGATGCGGCCCCCGATGAACTGGCGGAAACGCTTGCCGTATTTCTGCGCGATATAGGTGGCAAAGGCGTCGTTGAAAGCGGCCTTTTGCGCGGGGCTTGCGATGCGTGCATCCGCGCCAAGCGCGTATTGCGCCATGATATCGACGTCAGCATATCTTAGGAACAGGGCCTGAAACTGACCGATCATCTTGGACTCTGATCCACCGGCGTCGATGACGCGGTAGATGTCCTTGACCAGCTGCTTGATAAAGGCGGTGGCGTCATTCGAGGTCAGCGCGAGGGCCGGGCGTGCACATGCCAGCGCCAACGCGCCAGCGGTAAAGGCGCGGCGGCCAAGTTTATTGGGCGTATGGATCATCATATTCGACGGGTGCTCCTGTGCGGCGGGACAATTCATAGCGGCGCTTTTGAAGATAGATCAGGCGGGCTTGGCTATAGCTGTCTGCGCTGCCCTCAAGGACGTCGCTGATCACTTCGCTGCGGCGGCTGCTTTTGAACACTTTATCGGCAAACCCGGTGACAGTGCCGACATATTTTTCGGGGCTGTTTAGCGAATAGGAAAGCGGGTTGGTGAACAGATCGACAACCCGCCCCGCAGCATCGCGCCGCGTCGAAGGACCGATCAGCGGCAGTTCATAATAGGGGCCTTCTGCAACGCCCCAGACATACAGCGTTTCGCCAAAATCGGTCTCGTGCTGCGGCACCTTGAATTCGCTAGCGGCATCCGCGATGCCCGCAATGCCCAGCGTCGAATTCACCAAGAACCGATAAGAGGCTAGGGCAAACCCGCGCCCGTCACCCTGCAAGGCACTGTTGACGGCAACCTGCGGCATCGACAGGTTTTGCGAAATGTTGTGCACGATGGTTTGAAACTCGAACGGGACGGCGCTGGCGATACCGCTGCCGTTGCCGGACCCGGCCAGCTTTTTGTTGAACGCGTGGACCTTTCGATTGCTTTGCTCAAAGGGATCGTTGATCCCCGTGGGCTGCACCCGTTCCGTGGCACTGCACGCCGCCAGTGACGCGACCAGAACGATTCCCAGAATATTCCGGACGACAAGGTGAATGGCGTGGGGGATTGGCATGATCGGTTCTCTTGCGGAAAGGCGCGCTTTGATGGGAACCTTATGCGCATTCGGCCTTGATTGCGCAACCGGTGTTTGAATTGTCGGATTTTTCAGCGGCATGTCAGCCTAAAACGGCAATGATCGCTCTTCCTGTTTGGGGATGGCACCGCTATCGTGCGCCCAACGCTGCTAGATTTCAAAGGACCACACCAATGAGCATCACAAAACGCCTCGCTGATCTGGGTGTCACATTGCCAGACGCACCTGCGCCAGCCGCGAACTATGTGCCGTTCGTCAAGACAGGCAACATCGTTTATGTCTCTGGCCAGATCTCGAACGGGCCGGATGGATTTATCACGGGCAAACTGGGTGCCGATATGGATGTCGCCAGCGGTGCGGCTGCAGCCAAGACCTGTGCTGTCAGCTTGTTGGCGCAGGTCAAGGCGGCCTGCGACGGTGACATCGACCGGCTTGTGCGTGTCGTTAAACTGACCGGCTTTGTGAATTCGACCGCTGATTTCACCGACCAGCCCAAGGTGATCAACGGCGCATCCGATTTTCTGGTCGAAGCGCTTGGTGATGCGGGACGACACGCCAGATCTGCTGTCTCTGCCGCGTCGTTGCCCTTGGGTGTTGCCGTCGAAATCGAAGGCATTTTTGAGATCAAATGAAGCTTCCCGTCGCGTTTTACAAAGCCCCGTTTGCCCACCGTGGCCTGCATGACCTGAATGCGGGCCGCCCCGAAAACAGCCCGGCCGCGTTCAGCGCCGCGATGGCCAGTGGGTACGGTATCGAACTTGACGTGCAGTTGACACGCGACGGGGCCGCGATGGTGTTTCATGACTACGCGCTGGACCGGCTGACCGATGAACAGGGGCCGATCAGGCTGCGCGATGCCGCAGATCTGGGAAAGATCCCGCTTAAGGGGGGCACCGATACGATCCCGACCCTGCCCGAAGTGCTGTCCTTGGTTGCAGGGCAGGTGCCCCTGTTGATCGAGCTTAAAGACCAGGACGGGGCCATGGGCGATGATCTTGGGCCGCTTGAATCCGCGACGGCCGATGCGCTTGCCGGCTATCAGGGTGCCGTGGCGGTGATGTCCTTCAATCCAAACTCTGTCGCGCGCATGGCACGTTTGCTGCCCGATACCCCGCGCGGCATTGTTACCAGCGCCTTTCACTATTCGGATTGGCCGTTACCCAAAGCCACCTGCGACCACCTGCGCGAAATCCCCGACTATGACAGGACGGGCGCGTCGTTTATCAGCCACGAACTTGCTGATCTGTCACGCGACCGCGTCGGCGAACTGCGCGCCGCAGGGGCGATGGTCTGCTGTTGGACGGTGCGCAGCGCCGACGCAGAGGCGGTGGCACGCCAATATGCCGACAATATCACCTTTGAGGGCTATGATGCGTCCGTGAATGCTTGAACCCAGAAAGTTTGGCCACAGATAAGACGGATGCCATACGGGACAGCAGAATGAGCGCGCAGGAAGTTGAAATCAGGATCGTCCCGAAGATTGCAGATATCGGGCCAACCGATTGGGATGCGTGCGCCTGCCCCGAAGCTGCGGATGGCGCGCGGCCCAACGATCCCTTCACGACCTACCGGTTCCTGGCGGCACTTGAGGACAGCGGCAGCGTCGGTGTCGGCACAGGGTGGCAGCCGCAGTATCTGACAGCCTCCATTGACGGTCAGATGATTGCGGTCGCACCGATGTACGCGAAATCACACAGTCAGGGCGAATATATATTTGATCACAGTTGGGCGCATGCATTGGAGCGGGCGGGAGGTCGCTATTACCCCAAGCTGCAAATCGCGGTGCCCCATACCCCCGCCACGGGTCGCCGGTTTCTGACCCGCCCCGGCTTTGAAGACGCGGGGATGGCGGCGCTGGTACAAGGCGCGGTACAGCTGACCGACAACAACGGCCTATCGTCGCTGCACGTCACCTTTTGCACCGAAGCCGAGGCGCTTGCCGCCCAAGACCTTGGACTGATGGCCCGCAAAAGCCAGCAATTCCATTGGCAGAACGATGACTACGCCAGCTTTGACGACTTTCTGGCCACTCTCAGTTCACGCAAGCGCAAGAACATTCGCAAGGAACGCAAACAGGCGCAGGATTTTGGTGGTACGATCCGGGTATTTACCGGCGATGCGATCCAGCCTGAACATTGGGATGCCTTCTGGACGTTCTATCAGGATACCGGAGCACGGAAATGGGGCACGCCCTATCTGACGCGGCGCTTTTTTGACATTGGCCAGGAAACCCTGCGCGGAGATATGGCGTTGGTCCTTGCCGAAAGAAACGGGAAATGGGTTGCCGGCGCGTTGAACTTTGTCGGGGCACATGCGCTTTATGGCCGATATTGGGGGTGCACCGAACACCATCCCTGCCTGCATTTCGAATTGTGCTATTATCAGGCAATCGATATCGCGATCGACCTGAAACTGGCCACCGTCGAAGCAGGCGCGCAAGGCGAACACAAGTTGGCCCGTGGGTATCTGCCCACGCCAACATGGTCGCTGCACTGGATGCGCGACGAAGGCTTTGCGCGGGCGGTGGGCGATTATCTGCGGCAGGAACGCGCCGCCGTTGATGAAGAGATCGACATTCTGACAGACTACGGCCCCTTCAAACGGGCAAATATCGAGGAACAACAATGAGCGAGAAAATAAGTGAAGAAACCCGTAAGACGGTTCTGGCCCCATTATTCAACACGGGCTGGGAACTGACCGAAGGCCGCGATGCGATCACCAAGACATTCAAGTTCAATGATTTTGCCGACGCTTTCGGGTGGATGACCCGCGCAGCCATCTGGGCGGAAAAGTGGAACCATCATCCGGAATGGGAAAACGTGTACAACACCGTTGTCGTCACGTTGACGACCCACGACATAGACGGCCTGAGCACGCTGGACGCCAAGCTGGCCCGCAAGATGGATGGCCTGATGGGCGAGGCGAAAGAAGCCAAGTAAAACGCCACGCACAAGAAAAAAGCGGCCCTGTCTCAAAGGCCGCTTTTCCTGTATCAGGACATAGCCTGATCACATGTTGTCAAGCAGCGCCTCGCCGCCGGAGGTGTCACACACGCCGGGGTTTTCTTCGGCTTGAAACAGCGTCACCTTGCCGTCATCCACCAGCATCGCATAGCGTTTCGACCGCGCCAGCAGGCCCACGGGCTCGGCGGTGAAATCCATGCCGATGGCTTTGGTGAAGGCACTATTGCCATCTGCCAGCATGGTGATGCCTGCCGCCGTGGCACCCGTTGCCTCGCCCCATGCGTTCATCACGAAAGGATCGTTGCACGACACGCAGATGATTTCGTCAACGCCTTTGGCATCAAACTGGTCCTTGGTCCGCACAAAGCTGGGCACGTGGGCCGAACTGCACGTGGGGGTGAATGCACCAGGGACGGCGAAAATCACAACCTTGCGGCCTTTCAGTTTGTCGGCCATCTGCACGGGCGCAGGCCCGTCGGGGCCCATCTGCATCAGCGTTGCATCAGGCAGCGTATCGCCTTGGGAAATCGTCATATGCGTGACCTTTCATGTCATTGCGTTTCTCTTGACCTAGGATATAGGTTTGGATCGCGAGCGGGAAACAGGTTTTTTGACAGGGGTGCGCATGGGGCATGTGGTTGTGATCGGGGCAGGGCAGGCGGGGTCGTCGTGCGTGGCCAGGCTGCGTAATTCCGGATTTGACGGCAAAGTGACCCTGATAGGGGCGGAACCCGTCCCCCCCTATCAGCGCCCACCCCTGTCCAAGGCCTATCTGCTGGGCGATCTCGCGCTTGAGCGGCTGTTTCTGCGGCCTGAATCCTTTTACGGTGAGCAGGGCATAGATCTGATGCTGGGCACCCGTGTCGATGCGATTGATCCCGTGTCGCAGACCCTGCGCGTGATGGGGGAAACATGCACTATGACGATCTGGTGCTGACCACCGGTTCGGTCCCGCGCCGGTTGCCCGCCAGCATTGGCGGTGCGCTGGAGGGCGTGCATGTGGTGCGCGATCTGGCCGATGTCGATGCGATGGCACCCCGGTTTGAACCGGGCAACAAGGTACTGATCGTCGGGGGTGGCTATATCGGGCTCGAGGCGGCGTCTGTTGCGGCCAAGCGGGGGCTGGACGTGACCTTGGTCGAGATGAGCGACCGCATCCTTCAGCGTGTCGCGGCACCCCAGACCTCTGATTTTTTTCGCGATCTGCACAGGTCGCATGGCGTTGACGTCCGCGAGGGGGTCGGATTGGAACGGCTGACCGGTGAAACCCACGTCATGGGTGCCAGATTGTCCGACGGGTCCGAGCTTGAGGTGGATTTTGTGATCGTCGGCGTCGGCATCGGGCCGGACATTGCGCTTGCCGAGGCTGCGGGCATCGAGATCGACAATGGTATCAAGACTGACAGCCACGGTCGCACCTCGGCCCCGCATGTCTGGGCCGCGGGTGATTGCACGTCTTTCCCCTATCGTGGCGGGCGCATCCGGCTGGAATCCGTTCCCAACGCCATCGATATGGCGGAATGCGTGGCCGACAACATCATGGGTGCGGGGCAGGCGTATGTGGCCAAGCCGTGGTTCTGGTCAGATCAATACGACGTCAAACTTCAGATTGCCGGGCTGAACACGGGCTATGATCGCGTCATCACGCGCCGCACCGATGACGCCACTGTCGCTTTTTGGTATTACAGGGGCGACGTGCTGCTGGCGGTGGACGCGATGAACGATCCGCGTGGTTTCATGATTGGGCGGCGGCTGATCGAATCGGGCAAATCCCCCGCGCCGGCGCTGATCGAAGACCCCGCCACTGACCTCAAGGCGCTGCTAAGACCATGAGGATCATCGCAGGCAGGTATCGCGGCACGCAACTGGCCGATGTCGGCGCAGGAGACGCAGCGGCACATCTGCGCCCCACCTCTGACCGCGTGCGCGAAAGCCTGTTTTCCATGCTGACCCACCTGAATGTGATCAACGGGGCGCATGTGCTGGATCTCTTTGCCGGGACCGGCGCATTGGGTCTTGAGGCGCTGTCGCGCGGGGCACAAGAGGCGCTTTTCGTGGAGAACGGGCGGGCGGCGCAAAAGCTGATCAGCGAAAATATCAAGAAGCTGCGGCTGGCGGACAGCGCCAGGCTTTTGCGGGCCGACGCCACGATCCTGAGCGATTGGATCGCTGCCCCCTTTGATCTGGTTTTTCTTGATCCGCCCTATGGCAAGGGCTTGGGGCAGACCGCGCTGACGCTGGCCCGCACGGGTGGCTGGCTGACCCCCGACGCCACAATCGTCTGGGAGGAAAACGCCCCGATGGACCCGCCCACCGGATTCACACGCACCGACAAGCGCAAATACGGTGACACATGGGTCACGCTGCTCAGGCTTGCGTAGCGTACAGACGTGGTTGCGGCTTTGCATTTCCGCCCCCACACCCTATGTGGTAGCAGATTACAATCCAAGAAAGACGCCCCAGATGAGCCTGAGCATGACCCGCACCTTCATCAAACCGATGCACCCCGAGGGGCGCAAGTTTGTGGCAATCTTTGCCGCGATTACGCTGGTGCTTTTTCTGATTGCCGATCTGCTGGGCTGGCTTGGGGTAGGTGCAACCGTTTGGTGTTACTACTTTTTCCGCGATCCGGAACGCGTCACACCCAAGGGCGAAAATCTGGTGATCAGCCCTGCCGATGGCATCGTGTCGCTGATTGAACCTGCTGTGCCGCCCAAGGAGCTTGGGATGGCCGACACGCCGCTGACCCGCGTCAGCGTGTTCATGAATGTGTTTAACTGTCACGTGAACCGGTCCCCCGTCGCGGGTGAGATTACGGAAATCTCATACCGTCCGGGCAAATTTCTGAACGCCTCGCTGGACAAAGCAAGCGAGGATAACGAGCGGAACAGCCTGCGCATCAAGATGGCCGATGGCAAAGAAATTGCCGTGGTGCAGATTGCCGGGCTGGTCGCGCGGCGCATCGTATGTTTCACAAAGCCGGGGGCACATATCCAGGCGGGCCAGCGTTTTGGTCTGATCCGGTTTGGTTCGCGGTTGGATGTGTACCTGCCCGACGGCGTGCCGCCGCGTGTCAGTATCGGCCAGACGATGGTCGCGGGCGAAACCGTGCTGGCAGAGCTTTCCTAGATGGCAGACCAGACCCCAGACCTGACGGAAAAGTCCAAGGGCGAATTTTCGCTGCTGCAATTATTGCCGAACATGCTGACGGTCGCAGCGATCTGTGCGGGCATCTCGGCCATCCGCTTTGCGGCCGAGGGTAAATTCTCGCTTGCGGTGTTCCTGATCACGCTAGCCTCGATCCTGGATGGTATGGACGGGCGCACCGCCCGTTATCTGGGCAGTGACAGCAAGATCGGGGCCGAACTTGATAGCCTCGCCGATTTCGTCAACTTTGGCGTCGCCCCGCCCTTGGTGGTTTATTTCTGGGGATTGCAGGATTTTTACCGCGCAGGCTGGCTTAGTGTACTGATTTTTGCGGTGTGCTGCGTCATGCGTCTTGCGCGTTTCAACGTCGATTCGCGCGCCAAGGATCCGCTGGACGATGGCGGCTATTTCACGGGCGTGCCGTCGCCTGCGGGGGCGATGCTTGTGATGCTGCCGATCTATTTGCCGCACGCTTTCGGCCCGTCCGCTGCGATGCCGGATGCGCTGGCCTGCCTTTACGTCGTGCTTGTCGGCTGGATCATGGTCAGCCGGATCCCGACGTGGTCATTCAAATCGGTCAGTTTTTCGCGCACAAACGTGACCTATTTCCTGATCGCCTTTACCGGATTTATTGCCTGCCTTGTCAGTTTTCCCTGGGCAACGCTCGTGCTGTGTTGCTTTGGCTACGCAGGCAGCATCCTGTGGGCCGTGATCGAACTGAAGATGGCCAAACGCAAAGCCTAGTCCTGCGTGTACGTTGGGTGGAACTTGCCCGCAGGCGACAGCGTGAAAATCTCGCACCCGGTTTCGGTCACACCGATGGAATGCTCGAACTGTGCGGAAAGCGATTTGTCGCGGGTCACTGCTGTCCAGTCATCCGCAAGCACTTTGGTCTCTGCGCGGCCAAGATTTACCATTGGTTCAATGGTAAAAAACATGCCCGGTTCCAACACCGCGCCGGTGCCGGGGCGACCGTAGTGCAGCACATTGGGGGGCGCATGAAAGACACGGCCAAGCCCGTGGCCGCAGAAATCTGTAACGACGCTCATCCGGTGGCTTTCGACAAAGCTTTGTATCGCGTGCCCGATGTCACCGAAGGTGTTTCCGGGCTTTACCATATCAATGCCGCGCATCAGTGCATCGTGCGTGACTTCGATCAGACGCTCTGCCTTGCGCGGCAGCTTGCCCGCGACATACATCCTTGAGGTATCGCCGAACCAGCCATCCACAATCACCGTTACGTCGATGTTTAGAACATCTCCGTCTTTCAGCTTTTTGTCGCCGGGGATGCCGTGGCACACGACGTGGTTGATCGAAATGCAACTGGCGTGCTGATAGCCCTTATAGCCGATGGTGGCAGATTTTGCGCCTGCGTCTTCGACCATCTGCGTAATCTTGCCGTCAATCGCACCTGTGGTTTGCCCCACAAAAACGTGATCTGCAATCTCGTCCAGAATTTGCGCGGCCAGTTTGCCGGCAGCGTGCATCCCGGCAAAATCCGAAGGGTCGTAAATGCGAATGCCATCTTTTGTCTGGCGTCCCCGGTGTTCCATCATCACCGCTGTCTCCATCATATTTTCTTGTTGTGTAGCGCGGCTTTGGCGCAAGGGCCAGTGCCCGTTACACCTTTAGTGGCAGTGCAGCGGCCAAAGAAACACCCTGAGGGGTAATGTAAGTGCCCAAAACCAGCGTTTCCAGCCCGGCCGCCTGCGCTTTGGCAAAGGCTTTGGCATAGACCGGATCAATGTCGGCAGCGACGGCGAAGGCCGTGCAATCGGTGCGCTGCACCAGATACAGCAGAATGGCACGATGCCCCTCGTGCGCCATCTGCGCCAGTTCGGCCAGATGTTTCGCCCCCCTTTTTGTGACGCTATCGGGGAATTCGACCAAACCGGGGCTCCGTGACAGGGTGGCTGATTTCACCTCTACATAGGCATCAGGCAGGCCGCTTTGCGTCAACAGAAAATCGATCCGCGAATTCTCTCCGTATCTTACCTCGGGCTGTACTGTCCCATAGCGGGCCAGCGCCGCGATCTGCTGTGCCATCAGCGCCGCCTTGACGGCTCGGTTTGGCAATGACGTGTCGACGCCCGTGAAATGCCCGTTTTCGTGATCGACCAAGCGCCAGCCATAACGCAGCTTGCGCTTGGGATCATCGTTGGGTTCCAGCCAGATCCGCGTGCCGGGGGCAGCCAGCCCCATCATGGAGCCGGGATTGGCACAATGGGCCGTCACCTCGGTGCCGTCGTCCAGCGTGCAATCGGCCAGAAACCGTTTGTAGCGGCGGATCAGGCGGGCGGGGACAAGTTCAGTTTGAAAGCGCATGGGGGGTGACCTATACCTCAAGCCAACCGCCCTCAAGGAGACAGGCCATGCCAAACCCAACAGCCGCAATGATTGTTATCGGTGATGAAATCCTATCCGGGCGCACGCGCGATTCCAATATGCACCACCTTGCGGGCCAGTTGACCAGCGTCGGTATCGACCTGAAAGAAGTGCGCGTGATCGGTGATGAGCATGGCACCATCATTTCCGCCGTACAGGAGCTTTCAAAGAGCTATGACAGTGTGTTCACCAGCGGTGGCATCGGGCCAACCCATGACGATATCACGGCGGATTGCATCGCGGCGGCATTTGGCAAATCCATTGATGTCCGCGATGATGCCCGCGCCATTCTGGCCGCCCATTACGAAAAATCCAGGACTGAACTGAACGAGGCGCGCTTGCGGATGGCCCGTATTCCGCAGGACGCGACGCTGATTGACAACCCGGTTTCTGCCGCGCCCGGATTCAAGCTGGAAAACGTGCACGTCATGGCCGGTGTCCCCGCCGTGTTCGAGGCGATGGTGGCAAGCGTTCTGCCAACCCTGGTCGGTGGCGCACCCCTGATCAGCAGCACTTTGCGGGTTGATCGCGGTGAGGGCGATATTGCGGGGCCTCTGGGGCAGTTGGCAAAAGACCACCCGACGCTGGCCATAGGATCCTATCCGTTTCAGAAAGATGGCAAATACGGCGCGCATATCGTGATCCGTGGCAATGACCAGACCGAGATCGACATGGCCGTGAAAAAACTCGAAGCGGTCTTTCCATGACCCCTGATCTGCCGCGGCTCTTTGAGGTGGTGGATCACACCTGGCCCGCAGCCCGACGTTGGACAGAAAACGGCTGGACCCTGCGCGACGGGCAGGGCGGCGGCAAGCGCGTGTCAGCGGCCACCCGTTTGGCACCGGATGCGGATATCGAACTGGCCGAAGCGGCAATGCGCAAGCATGGGACAAGCCGCGTTGTTCATGATCCGCCAAGGCGACGATGTGCTGGACCGGTCACTTGCGGATCGCGGCTATGACGTGGTGGACCCGACGAATATCTACCTGCTGCCGATTGAAAAGCTGACGGACACCCCGATCCCGCCTGTCACCGCCTTCGAGATCTGGGAGCCTCTGGCGATGATGCTTGAGATCTGGGCGGCGGGCGGGATCGGCCCCGCGCGCGTGGCCGTGATGCACCGCGCCGCGCAGAAAACCGCGATCCTGTCGCGCTGGAAGGAAAAACCCGGCGGTGTCGCGTTTGCAGCACTTCATGATGGGGTGTGTATGGTCCATGCGGTCGAGGTGCTGGAGCACCAGCGCGGTATGGGCGTCGCCAAATGGATGATGCGTCGCGCAGCATTCTGGGCGCAGGCACGCGGAGCCACCCATGTGGCGGTTCTTTGCACCAAGCGCAACGCGGCGGCGAACCGGCTGTATCAGGGTCTGGGCTTTGTTCAGGTCGGCGACTATCATTACCGTCAATCCCCCGCTTGAAGGAGCCCTGACAATGGCAAAAGACACCCCCACCGCCCTTGACCTGCCGATGGTCGATCCGTTGCCCGACGCGACGCAAAAGTACTTTGACGTGTGTCAGGAGAAGCTGGGCATGGTCCCGAATGTGCTGCGGGCCTATGCGTTCGATATCGACAAGCTGAATGCGTTCACGGCGAATGTACAACGACCTGATGCTGGGCGACAGCGGGCTGAGCAAGCTGGAGCGCGAGATGATCGCGGTAGTCGTGTCGTCGGTCAACAAGTGCTATTACTGCCTGACGGCCCACGGGGCCGCCGTGCGCCAGCTTTCGGGCAACCCGATACTGGGCGAGACGATGGTGATGAACTGGCGCGCGGCCGATCTGGCCGCGCGGCAGACTGGCAATGCTGGGCTTTGCCGAGAAACTGACCGAGGCCAGCGCCAAGATCGATCGAGGCGGACCGTCAGCGCTGCGCGACGCCGGCTTCAGCGACCGCGACATCTGGGACATCGCCTCGGTCGCGGGGTTCTTCAACATGACCAACCGCGTGGCCTAGCGCCACCGACATGCAGCCCAACGACGACATATCACGCGCAGGCCCGATGATCCGGCAGCGGCACTGCTCTGTGCTGCGTTTGGCCGGCGCTCGGCGGCGCGGTGGAGCTGAACGTTCCCGGTGAGGGCGGCGCCTCGAGCGGCAGAGCGGAGGCACCGGGCCGCGACAGTATACCCGCCGGTCGGGCCTTGGAAGGACGGCAAGATCGACACGCGTCTGAAGGTCGAGGGGCCGCTGGCCCGGCTGGCCTGGCGGCTGAGGCGCGCCGGACACTGACGACCGCTGCAATTGCTGCGCCCGTTGCGCGACCAGCTTGCGGCGGCAGGATATTCCGTCGTGCTTACGAATGCGCGCCGCAGCCTGCGGCGGCTTCGACTTCCGCTATGCCACGGACGGTGCTGCCCGGAGCCGGACATGCATGTGGACTCTGGGCGATTTCCGGTTTCTGGCCGCCACGCTGGGGCCGGCTGCTCGACAGCGCCGACAGCGCGGGGTCAGTCGTGCTGGTCACGCACCGATCGCCGCGATCCGCATACTGTCCAGACCATCCGGCCGTGCAGACCGAGGGGCTGGCCGCCGTGACACCGCGCACGACCGCCGGCGATGCCCCGGCAGCGCGGGACGAAGGCGACCACGCCGCCGGGCGCGGGCGGCAAGACCGCGGCCGGAAGCGCTCGCGGCGCAGAGAGCGATCGCGATCGCTGTGACGGGTTCGCGCCGTTCAGCGATCTGCGGTTCGGTCAGCGCTCGGCGAGCGGTCGCCGGGGATTACGCCTCGCTTCAGGCGCTGGCCGGACTGGCTGAAGGCCAATCCCGGCCGCGACGGACGCTGGTGGGCCATACCGACGCCTCGGGCGGCCTTGCGGCCAATATCGCGCTGTCGCGGGAGCGGGCCGCTTCGGTGATCGAAACGGCTGGTGAGAAGCTACGGCGTGCCGCGCGGCCAGCTCGACGCCGAGGGGCATGGGCTATCTGGCGCCGCGCGCCATCGAACCTGACGGAGGCGGGACGGGCGAAGAACCGGCGGGTCGAAGCGATCGTGTCTGTCGGCGAACTAGGCGGGGGCTGCCGGCGCGCGGTTCTCAAACTCCCGCAGTTGTGAAGGAATGGGCGAGGTGACGTGCACCCCGGCCCAGTTGGCACCTTCGCAGGAAGACGGAGATTACCAGATATCGGGGCCCTTGTCGGCGAACTTGCGGGACCAGGAAATCGATGAATGCGCGGACCTTGGGCTGGGTGAACCGGCCCGGGGGATAGACGGCGTAGATGCCCTGAGTGTCGACTGGCAGAGCCGGCATGGCTTCTTCCACCAGGCCTCTTTCCATCGCGTCGTAGTAGAGGAAGCTGGGCAGATAGGCGATGCCGAGGCCGGACGATGGCGGCGTGCAGCAGCGACTGGCCATCGTTCACCGTCAGCCAGCCGGCAGTGCGGACCTGCCGCTTTTCCCCCGAGGGGGCGGTGAGCTTCCAGACGTTGCCGTTGGCCTGATTGGAATAGTGCAGCAGCTTGTGATCGTTCAGATCGTCGATCTTCTCGGGGCGGCCGTATTGGTCGAAATACTTCGGCGAGGCGATCATCCGCTTGGTGGTTTCGGTCAGCTTGCGGGCGCGCAGGGTGCTGTCTTCAAGCTCTCCGATCCGCACGGCCATATCGAAGCCTTCCGAGATCAGTTCGACATAGCGGTTGTTCAGCACCATGTTCACGGTGATGTCCGGGAAATCCGCAAGGAATTCCCGACAGCGCGGGCGACAGATGGTTCACGCCGAAATCGGTCGCGACCGAAATGCGCAGCAGACCGGACGGGCGCCGATTGCATCGAGGTGACCAGCGCATCCGCTTCGCCCGCGTCATTCAGAACGCGGCGGGCGCGGTCGTAATAGGCAAGGCCGATTTCGGTCGGGCTGACCCGGCGCGTCGTGCGGTTCAGCAAACGCGCCCCAAGCCGCGCCTCAAGCGAGGACACATGCTTGGAGACGGCAGATTTCGAAATCCCCATCTTCTTGGCGGCATCCGTAAAACCGCCCTGATCCACAACAGTGGCGAAGGCTTCCATCTCTGTCAGGCGGTCCATGCCATCCCCTTTTTCAATTAACTTGTTCAGCGATTGGTATGCAGGCGAATTCGGGCAAGATCACGGCAGGGGTAAGACAGTAGCAAGGAATTTGCGCATATCGTTCGCAGGGGGGAAACATCGAAACAATGGGCCAAGGGCCATCCGGATAGCGCTTTGACCTAGATCCAGCGCACCCACCTGAGTATCAGATACATCACCGCGGCCAGGGCCACCATGCCAAGGCACAGAATGGAAAATGCCCACGGATGGCCCACGCCGGGCATCCCGCCGACATTGACCCCAAACAGCCCGGCAATAAAACCCAACGGCAGAAAAATCGCGGCCACCACGGACAAGACATAGCCATGCCGCGCCTGCCGTTGGGCGATATTCGCATCGTGTTCTTCCTGAACCGACACAAGCCGGTCGCGCAATTCGTCCAGCTCCTCCACAGCGATCAGCGCACTGTTGGCCTGTTCGCGCAGCTCAAGCTGGCTGTCGGGCGGAATCAAGGGCATCTCAAGCAGGGCAAGCTTGCTCAGCGCGGTGCGTTGCGGATCCAGATAGCGGCGCAGACGGATGACGCTGCGCCGAATTTCGGGCAGATCGCGCGGCATCGGTGTTTCCTTGTCTTCAAGGTCGTCCTCGAAAAAGTCGGTCTTCTCATCGATGCCTTCGACGTGTTCCTGCACGCGGGCCGTCAGCCGACCCACCAGATCCTCAAGATACTCGGCAGGAGAGGGGGGCGCTTTTTGCGCTTCAGCGGCCTGCCGGATCATGTCGATCGCGAAGACCTTCTTGCGGCGCACCGTGATCAGCAAATCGGATTCAACAAACATGCGGACAGACACCATTTCGTCGGCATCCTGCCCCTGGTTCATATTGATGCCGCGCAGGTTCAGGATCAGACCGCTTTCAAACCTGTCACATCGCGGGCGCGTCTGCTTTTGCACCAGCGACCCGGCGGGTATTTCGTGCAGATGCTTGCGCACCCACGGCTCCAGCATCGGGTCGGTCAGATCAAAGTGCCACCAGCGGTACACCCCTGCTCCCGTCAGGTTGGTGTCGGTCGGGATCGTGGTCGTGCCATCGGCAAAGATATCAAATACGCAAATCGGCATCGGTGGGGCCTCTTGATCGGGGTCGCTCGGGGTCTTGCACCCTTGCACCGTTCCCCAACGGGGGCAATATCACAGCGCCGCCGCCAGCCGCGTGCCCTGATCTATCGCGCGTTTCGCGTCAAGCTCGGCCGCCACATCGGCACCGCCGATCACGTGGCAAGGGATGCTTTTCACCTCAAGCGCGTCGGCAAGGGACCGGTCAGACAGTTGCCCCGCGCACAGTACAATCGTATCTGCCGCGATGACCTGAGGGTTTTCGTGCGTGTCGCCAAAGCTGATATGCAGCCCGTCCGCATCGATCTTTTCATAGTTCACGCCGGCAATCATCTTAACGTTTTTCATGGTCAGCGATGCGCGGTGGATCCAGCCCGTGGTCTTGCCCAGACCCTTGCCCACCTTTGTGGTCTTGCGTTGCAGCATTGTCACCTCGCGGGCCGGGGCATGGGGTTGCGGGCCGCCGGGGGCCAGCCCGGCGCGGTGGTCGGCAGGGTCGGTGACGCCCCATTCCTTCATCCATTCAGGCAGGTTTGTCGTCGTGCTGTCGCCATCGTGAACCAGATGTTCGGACACGTCGAAGCCGATCCCACCCGCGCCGATCACCGCAACTTTTTGCCCCGCTGTCACGCTGCCATTCAGCACCTCGATGTAACTGACGACATTCCCTTGATCCTGCCCCGGTATCTGAGGATCGCGCGGCACCACGCCGGTGGCAATGATTACCTCGTCGAAATCGCCCAGATCGTTGGCCGAGACGTTGGTATTCAGACGCGTGACAATGGCGTGCTTTTCAATCATCGCGCGGTACCAATCGACAAGGCCCCAGAATTCCTCTTTGCCTGCCACCTGTTTGGCCAGATTCAACTGGCCGCCAATCTCGGACGCGCGGTCAAAAAGGGTAACGGTATGCCCCCGCTCGGCCGCTGTGATGGCGGCTGATAAACCGGCAGGACCAGCCCCCACGACTGCGATCTTTTTGACGGTGTGCGACGTCTCGACCTTCAATTCTGTCTCGTGGCACGCACGCGGGTTCACCAGACAGCTTGAGATTTTGCCGCCAAAGGTATGGTCCAGACAGGCCTGATTGCACGCGATACAGGGGGCGATCTGATCGGCTTTGCCCGCCGCCGCCTTGGCCACGAAATCTGCGTCCGCCAGCATGGGCCGCGCCATAGATACCATGTCGGCGCATCCGTCAGCCAGCACCTCTTCAGCCACTTGTGGAGTGTTGATCCGGTTCGAGGTGATCAGCGGAATGCCCACCTTGCCCATCAGCTTTTTCGTGACCCATGCAAAGGCGGCGCGGGGCACCGAGGTGGCAATTGTCGGTATCCGCGCCTCGTGCCAGCCGATGCCGGTGTTGATGATGGTGGCACCTGCGTCTTCCACGGCCTTCGCCAGTTGCACGACCTCGTCAAAGGTGGATCCGTTCGGCACCAGATCAATCATCGACAGGCGGTAAATCAGGATAAACTCCGGCCCCACGGCCTCGCGCACGCGGCGCACGACTTCGACGGGCAGGCGCATACGGTTCTCATAACTGCCGCCCCATTCGTCTGTCCGCTTGTTGGTATGGGTGACCAGAAACTGGTTGAGAAAATAGCCTTCCGATCCCATCACCTCGACCCCGTCATAACCGGCCTGCTTGGCCCGCAGCGCACAGGCGGCGATATCCGCGATTTGTTTCTCGATCCCTTCGGAGTCCAGTTCCTTGGGCGAAAACATCGAAATCGGGGATTTGATCGCCGACGGCGCAACGCAGTCCGGGCTGAACGCATAGCGACCCGCATGCAGGATCTGCATCGCGATCTTGCCGCCTGCCTCGTGCACGCGGTCTGTCACGATTGCATGGTTGTCGATATCCTTTTGCGAGGTCATCATCGCCGCCCCGTGTGCGACGGACCCTTCGGGATTGGGCCCGATTCCGCCCGTGACCATCAACCCCACGTCGCCGCGCGCGCGGGTTGCATAGAACTCGGCTACGCGGTTCCAGTCGCCCGTTTCCTCAAGTCCTGTGTGCATTGATCCCATCAACACGCGGTTCTTCAACGTGGTGAATCCCAGATCAAGCGGGGCAAGCAGGTGCGGGTAGGTGGACATGGGGCAAACCTTTCTGGGTCGTGCGGCGTTGCGCTGGAGTTCACCTTAAGCGCAGCCGTCTGTCACGCGCAACGCTGCGTAAGCGGATATACATCGCGGCGCATTACATGCTAATCTTGGGTAACACCGTTGATCCCGAAAGGCCCGCGCACATGACACCCGAAGAGATTGCCAAACTGCCCTATCGTCCCTGCGTCGGGGTTATGCTGGTGAATGCGGACGGTCATGTGTTTGTGGGTCAGCGCAAGGACCGCGATCAGGATGCGTGGCAGATGCCCCAAGGCGGTGTGGAAAAGGGCGAACACGCCGAAATCGCCGCCCTGCGCGAGCTTGAGGAAGAAACCGGCATTTCGCCAAATTCGGTTTCCGTGGTCACGCAGACCGAAGGCTGGCTGCCCTATGATCTGCCCCATGATCTGGTACCCCGGATCTGGAAAGGCCGCTATCGCGGGCAAGAGCAGAAATGGTTCCTGTTGCGCTTTCACGGGGCCGATGACGAGATCAACCTTGAGACAGAGCACCCAGAGTTTTCGCACTGGCGCTGGCTGTCCGTCGATGATCTGGTCGCCAACATCGTTCCGTTCAAACGGGAGGTCTATCAGGCGGTCGTCGCAGCATTCCGCCCCTATCTGGGGGCGGCCTGAGGGTTAAATGGCGTGCGGCTGCGTTGTGATGACGGCGCGTCAGACAAGCAGAAGTACGCCACGGCCACCCCGCCCATAGCTGAGGGTCATTGGCTGCGGGGCACCGCAGCAAGAAAGCGAAGCTTGTGTGATGAATAGGTGGATCGCGACGAAGGCTCCGGCGAAGACTGCAAAGAGATAGATCAGATCCTCAAAACAGCCGTTTCGATGAATGCGTTCAAGCCAAGCCCAAGCCCAAGATGCCAAATGCGGCGGCCGTTCACACTATTCAATGATCGGCACACCCGGCCCAGCGTCGCGCGGGAGCATCCCTATCAGGCGAGGGTCGTCGGCGACTTCGATCTGGCGCTTCAGGGGGACGAACCCGCTGCGAATGTAGAACGCCAATGCCTGCGGGCTGTCGATGCTGCATGTATGGACGTGGAAGCGGCTGATCGGCTTCGACCACGCCGCTCTGATGGCGTGGTTCATCAGATGGCGGCCTGCGCCCCTGCCGATCAGCGCGGGTGTCAGACCGAAATAGGCCAGTTCACATTCATCGGGATGGCGGAAATCAAGCTCCAGAAGCGCCTCGTCGCGGCCGTCAAGAGAGAGGGTGTAAAACGCCACGTCCGGGTTTTGCAGGATCGCCCCAAGATCGGTGTCCGACATCTCGAGCCGTGAAAACCAAAGCCAATCTTGCGCACCGACGCGGTGAAAGATGTCTCGGTACCAGTCAAGTGTCGGCGTGATTTGGCGCAGGGCGACGCCCTTTGGCAGATGGGTTTCGCGCAAGGGGGGCGGATTGCGCATCTCAAGATGGGTGACAACCATCGCGATCTTGCCAGCAGGTACGTCGTGAAAGCCGTCATTCAGCATTGATCAGACCAGTCCTTGCGCCTTGAAAAGCGCCATGATGTCTGTCGCGGGGCGCGGGCCGATATGCGTTATCACCTCGGCGGCGCAGATATTGCCCATTCTCCCGCATGTCTCAAGATCGCGGCCCGTGGCCATTCCATACAGAAACCCGGCCGCGAACTGATCGCCCGCGCCTGTGGCATCGACGGGGGTGATTTTGGTCACCGGCACATCGACGCGCGCACCATCCTGAATCAGGGTCACGCCATCGCCAGAACGGGTGCACACCACAGTGCCACACAGCGCGGCGGTCTTGGCAAGCGCATCCTCAAGGTCGCCGGTCTCGAAGAGGGATTTGATTTCGGCTTCGTTGCCGATCACATAATCCAGCTCGTCGCGGATCATGGACAGGAAATCATCGCGGTGCCGGTCAACGCAAAAGGGATCAGAGATCGCGATCCCTGCTTTTCCGCCCGCCGCACGCGCCAGACGGGACGCCTCGAGGAAGGCTTGCTTGCCCTTGTCCTTGTCGAAAAGATAGCCTTCCAGAAAAATGATCCTCGCCGCAGATGCTACCGCATCGGGCACGTCATCCGGCCCCAGATCTGTCGAAATTCCCAGATAGGTATTCATCGACCGTTCCCCATCGGGCGATACAAATATCATCGAGCGTGACGTGGGCAGATCACCGCCCGCGACGGGGGCATTCACGAAATCCGTGCCGCCGTCGATCATTGATTGGGCATAGAACCGGCCCAGATCGTCATCCTTTACCCGGCCGATAAAGGCGGTGGGCAAGCCAAGTGCCCCGATACCGGCGATGGCATTCGCGACAGACCCGCCGGGCGTCTGCAAGCGGTCGTTCATCTTTGCATACAGATCTTCGGCGCGATCCCGTTCAATCAACTGCATGATGCCTTTTTCGATGTTCATCTGCCCAAGAAAGGCATCATCGGCGTGCGAAATCACATCGACAACGGCGTTACCGATGCCGACCACCTGATATTGGGTCATAGATTTTTTTCCTCAAAGGGGCAGAGATCACGGATGATGCAGGTCTTGCACAAAGGCTTTCGCGCCTTGCAATGATAGCGGCCGTGCAGGATCATCCAGTGGTGGGCGTGTTGTTGGAAATCAACGGGAATATTGTCTTCGATGGCGCGTTCAACGGCGTCCACGGTCTTGCCGGGCGCGATCAGCGTGCGGTTGCCGACGCGAAAGATATGCGTATCGACGGCCTGAGCGGGATAGTTCCACCACATGTTCAAAACAACATTGGCTGTTTTGCGGCCTACACCGGGAAGCGATTGCAACGCCGCGCGGCTGTTGGGAACGACACCGCCATACGCCTCGACCAGGATCTGGCTTAACTTGATGACGTTCTTGGCCTTTTGGCGAAACAGCCCGATGGTCTTGATATGTTCGATCAGACCGTCAAGGCCCAGATCCAGCATTTGCTGAGGGGTTTCGACAACCTTGAACAGGGATTTCGTCGCTTTGTTCACGCCCGCATCGGTGGCCTGCGCACTTAGGGCGACGGCCACAAGCAAGGTATAGACGTTGGTATGATCCAGCTCACCCTTGGGTTCAGGGTCCACCGCCTGAAAGCGGTTAAAGATCTCTCGGATGGTATGATAATCAAGGGGTTTGGCCATGGGGCAAGGTATGGTTTGATTTTCCCGCCAGAGCAAGAACAAGAGCAGGACGGGGCAGGTCTTTATGCCCGTTTACTGAGATTCCAGTTTGGGGTCGCTAAAAAACGGGTTCAGGCGCTATGTTGACGGAGCAAAAATTGGCATGCGCCGGTATGGCGAAAGTGAGGAACAATGTCGGTAGCATTGACGTTTTCAAAGGTTTCGGGCTTTGGCCCGGCCGCGATGATCATGACGGTGGAGGGCGAAATGCCCGTCGAGTGGCTGGAATCCGGCGACCGGTTGATTACCCGTGATCACGGGGCGCAGCCGATTTTGGCAATCGTGCGGTCGCGCGGTGTCGGGCCGGACGGCTTGCCGTTGTTGCCCCCTTTGCGCTTGCGCCCCCGGGAAAACGCAGCAACTGAAAGTTTGCAGGAACCTTTGCGCTTGTCGCCGCATCATCAGGTCTTGGTAAACTCGCCACATCTGGAATTACATTTCGGCGAACACGAAGCGATGGCCGAAATTGGCGGCCTTTCACGGCGCATCGCGCCAAGGCGAGAATCCGGTGCGCCCGCCATCAGCTATCATCACATAATCATGGAACATCACGAATTGATCCTGACCTGCGGCATCTGGGCAGAGACGACAGGTCTGCAAACCGCCGCGATGTTGGCGGTGGCACCGGAAGTGCGCCGCGCAAGCAAGGTTTTCAATGCGGATACCAAGGCCCCGCGCTTGTGTCTGGACCGTGGTGAATCCCGCATGATCCGGAGTTTACTGGGTCCAACAAAATCTCTTTTGCATCTTCTCGCGGCTTAGGGTCGCGATTTGGCGCATGTTTCGGGTCGCGCGCGGGGCGTCGGGCCGCTAAATCTAAAGCATGGAACAGCATATTTCCCCCCCGCCCTTTGATCGGCAGCCCCAGGATGATCAATCCGGCTATCACTATGGCATCATGCGCCGCGCGATCGAGCTGATCGATCACGCGACAGATCCCTTGGCGCTGGACGAAATCGCACGCGAAATGAACATGAGCAGCGCACATTTTCAGCGCCTGTTTTCGCGGTGGGTCGGCGTGTCACCGAAACGCTATCAGCAATATCTGATGCTTGATCATGCCAAGGGGTTGCTGCGCGATCGGTTCACCACCTTGGGAACTGCGCATGCACTCGGCTTGTCGGGATCGGGCCGCCTGCATGACATGTTCCTGCGATGGGAGGCGATGAGCCCCGGTGAATTCGCCCGCAAAGGGGCCGGATTGACGATCTCTTGGGGCTGGTTTGACAGCCCGTTTGGGCCCGCGTTGGTGATGGGCACGGATCGGGGTCTTTGCGGGCTCGCCTTTTCCGCAGAGACCGGCGACGCCGCCGCGATGCACGACATGCGCAGCCGATGGCCCGGCGCAGTTTTCCGCGAGGCACCCGATCTTTTGCGCGGTTGGGTGGAAACGGCATTTGGCGGACAGGACGGTCGTGCGGGCAAAGCGCCAATGTACCTGATCGGGGCACCATTTCAGATCAAGGTCTGGGAGGCGCTGCTGCAAATCCCGTCGGGTCAGGTAACAACCTATTCAGAGATCGCACACTGCATAGGCACCCCCAAGGCAGTGCGCGCCGTGGGCACTGCCGTTGGCCGCAACCCGATCAGTTGGCTGATCCCCTGTCACCGGGCCCTGCGCAAATCGGGCGGCTTGGGTGGGTATCACTGGGGCATCCCCGTAAAACGCGCCATGTTGGCCTTCGAATCCGCTCGGGCGGACGCGGACCACGATCCAGCCAGCGCCAGGGTATCATAAGCGACAACGCGCCGATTGCATGTGGCTTGCCATTTATCAGGGAACCGCAGATAGGCTAGAGGTGTTCATGCAATATGATGCCTCGCCCGAACGGGGCCCAACCAAAGGCAAGTAAGAACCATGACTTTTTCAAAAATGACCATCGCAGCCGCGCTAACCAGTGTTTTGGCCCTTAGCGCGTGTGAACCCGGCCCCATCGGGGGCAACCCGAATGATCCTAACGCAAAGACCCGCAATGGTGCGCTGATCGGTGCAGGCACTGGCGCGGTTATCGGTGCGCTTTCGGGCAACGGTAACCGCACCAAAGGTGCGCTTGTCGGCGCGTTGGCGGGGGGTGCGTTGGGTGCCGGTGTCGGATATTCACTGGACCAGCAAGAGGCGGACCTGCGTCGCCAGCTTGATTCGGACGTGATCATCACCAATACCGGGGACCGTCTGATTGTGACATTGCCTCAAGACATTCTTTTCGCGACCGACAGCACAACCGTTCAGGCAAGCATGCAAAACGATCTTGCCGCCCTGTCACGCAACGTGAACCTGTACAGCAATTCGACCCTGCAAATCATCGGTCACACCGATAGTGACGGTGCGGCGTCCTATAACCAGCAGCTGTCCGAGGGGCGTGCCCGCGCCGTGGCGAATGTGCTGATCTCGAACGGTGTGCCGCAAAACCGGATCAGCGCGATCGGGCGCGGTGAAAGCCAGCCGGTTGCCAGCAACCTTACCCCCCAAGGCAAGCAGCAGAACCGTCGGGTAGAGATCGTAATTCTGCCTAACGCTTAATTTACTCCTGCGCCGTTCGTCCAAAGGCCCCGGTTCGCGCCGGGGCCTCTTGTCTTTTGCGGGGCCTGCCACATCTCTTGGGCGACTGTCTGCACAAAAG
This sequence comes from uncultured Alphaproteobacteria bacterium, assembly GCA_963728645.1. Classification (GTDB taxonomy): domain Bacteria; phylum Pseudomonadota; class Alphaproteobacteria; order Rhodobacterales; family Rhodobacteraceae; genus Sulfitobacter. The sequence goes on from CAVSLU010000008.1 coordinate 289,417, forward strand.
GGATATGCATGATGTCAAAGTCAAAGCTGGTCGGCCTGTCGGGGTCGCTGCGCAAGGGATCCACCAACAAAATGTTGCTGAACGAAGCCGTGCGGTTGTTCGGAGACTGCGATTATAGCGATATAGACATCCGCTTTGCGCTTTATGATGCTGACGACGAACAGTCAGACGGCGTGCCTGAAGCGGTGCTTAAGGCGGCGGATCAGATCGCCAAGGCTGACGCTGTTTTGATTTCAACAGTCGAATACAACAAGGGTCCGTCCGGAGCGCTGAAAAATGCGTTGGATTGGATCAGCCGGGTCGAGGGCAACCCATGGGGCGGCAAGCCGGTTGCGGTGATGTCTGCCGCAGCCGGGCGTGCGGGCGGTGAACGGGCGCAGTTGATCCTGCGCAGCTTCATGGTGCCGTTTCGCCCGCGGATCCTTCAGGGGCCGGAAATTCATCTGGCCGACAGCGGCACCGCATTTGACAACCAAGGGCGGCTTAAGGGCGAGATCTATGTGAGGGAGCTGACGCAGCTGATGCAAGCCCTGCGCGCCGAGATTGCCCCCTAGGCCGCTGGCACGCTGACCTCGATCAGGTTGCGGTCGGGGTCGCGGATATAGACCGATATGATCGGCCCGGTGGCACCTGTGCGGGGCACCGGGCCTTCTTCGATCTGAATGCCGTGAACTGTAAGGTGCCTGATCCAATCGGCCATTGGCGCATCTGTGAGAAGACACAGATCGGCGGAACCGGTGGCGGGATGCGCCGCTTTCGGCTCGGCTTCGCGCCCCTTTTGATGTAGGTTGATCTTGGAATGACCAAACCGCAGCGCCCAGCGGGTGCTGCCATCGGCGGCATCGAATTGCTGGCCGCGCATCCCCAGGACCTGCGTATAAAACCGAACGGTTTCAGGTATTCTTGTGACAGTCAGAACCAGATGATCCAACTGACGCACGCGGCATTGAATATCGGATTGTGTCATCTTGGCCCCTTGGATAGCGTCCCTGCATGGAGACCAAGCGTATGAACGATCAGTGTGAACAAGATGTGATCGACCCCGCCCGCGCCGCCGCTTTCGAGGTCGCTTTGGGCCGCGAGGCGACGATCACGGCGGGCACCCCGCTGCCCCCGTTCTTTCACCAGCTTTACTTTTGGCGACCCGCCCCGCCAACGGCCCTTGGCCGCGACGGGCACCCCAAGGTGGGCGGGCTGATCCCTGACATGGGGTTGCCCCGACGGATGTGGGCCGGGGGGCGGCTGCATTTTGACCGGCCCGTGATTGCAGGCCAGCCCGCCCAAAGGCGCAGCACCTGCGAAACCTGCCAGCGCAAGGACGGGCGCACGGGGCCGCTTGGCTTTGTCACCCTGCGCCATGAGATCTGGCAGGACGGGACGCTGCGCCTGACAGAATGGCAGGATCTGGTCTATCGCGAAGATCCTGTCGCGGATGCGGTCAAACCTGTTCCGCCGCAGGCCCGTACCGATGCCGAGACAATTGATGCAGCGACCTTCACCTCGACCCTGCTGTTCCGGTATTCCGCGCTCACCTTCAACGGGCACCGCATCCATTATGATCAGGATTATGCCCGAGATGTCGAAGGTTATGGCGGTCTGGTTGTGCATGGGCCCTTGCTGGCGCAGCTTTTGATACTCAAGGCAGAGTCGGAACTGGGGCCGCTGACGACCTTCAGCTTCCGTGCCACCGCCCCCGTCCTTGATTTCGAGACTGCATCGCTTTGCCGAAAGGGGCGTGATCTGTGGGTCGCGGGGCCAGACGGGCGGCAATGTATGGTGGCATCCGCCTAAAGGTTATCTTCAACGTGAAAGCCGTCGGGGATGGTATCGCGCCCCTCAAGCATCAGATCGGCCATGACATCGGCCATTTTCGGGGCCATCCCGAAGCCGATCTTGAAACCGCCATTGGCGATGAAATGCCCCGGTTTACCTGGCCATGCCCCCAGCATGGGCGCACGGCTGCGGCTGCGCGGGCGCACCCCCGCCCAGCGGTCAATCACCTGCGCCGTTTCCAAGGCGGGCACCGCGGCGCGGGCTGCTGCGATCACATCGTCAAGCTGCGCATCGGTCTGGTCGGGGGTTTCATATTCCCGCTCCGAGGTGGACCCGACCGCGACTGTGCCATCGCCGTGCGGGATGATATGAACGCCGCCTGCGAAAAGTTGCGGCATCCCGCGTGCGTCATGCGCCAGCAGCGCGGCTTGCCCCTTGACCCCGGTGCCGACCATGCGGCTGTGATCTGCGCTCATCCTCTCAAGCCCTGCGGCACCGGTCGCCCAAAGCACCGCACCCTTGTCCGTCCCCTCGGTCTTGATGCGAGCGCCCTTGGCGATCAGAGCCCGCACCAAGGCATCGCAGGCGCGGCGCGGATGGATCAGCGCGCTTAGGCTGTCGTGGATCAGGAAACCCGACGGGCTCGCGGGCTCCCACGGGGTGCCTTTTGCCGGCTCTACGCGCCAGACGGCGTTGTCTTGCCAAAGGTCCAGCGCGGTTACGGTCCGCCGGCGCGCCAGGCCAAGCGCGTGTTCATCCGCGATCGGTTGCAAGCGGCCCTCGCGGGCATACCCCGACTGCCCTCCACCCGCCGCTTCGACGTCGGCCCAAAAGCGGGGGGCCATCAAAAGGCTTTCCAGTTGAAAGGCCTTTTTGGCGTTCCAGTTTTCAGGCACATGCGGGGCCAGTGCACCGACGATGCCGCCACTGCTGCCCGCCGCTGGCCCGTTCGGGTCAATCACCTGCACCAAGGCACCGCGCCGCACGCAGGCCCACGCCACCGACAACCCGAATATGCCCGCGCCGCGTATCGTAATTTCGACCATTGCCAATCCCAGCCCTTTTTGCGCAGTGTCTTCAAAAGTCCCGATAGCACAAGGCCCCCCGTGTGGAGAACCAAACCGCAAAGATTGAATGGAACGATGACGGCGTGCCGGTATCGTCCAGGTTCGATGACCCCTATTTCAGCCTTGATGACGGGGTGGCCGAAACGCGCCACGTGTTTCTGGAAGGCAACGATCTGCCCAACCGCTTTCGAGACGGGTTCCGGATCGGAGAGCTGGGGTTCGGCACTGGCTTGAACCTTCTGGTCGCCTGGGAGGCTTGGGCAAACAAGGGTAGCAACGGCACGTTGTATTTCACCTCGTTCGAGGCCTTTCCATTATCGCGCGAAGATATGGCGCAGGCGCATAGGATGTTCCCCGACTTCAACGGCAAGCGCGATGCGCTGCGGGACGCATGGACCCCCGAGGGCGGCGAGATGACGTTTCCCGGCCTGCACCTGACCGTGATCATCGGTGATGCACGCCAAACCGTTCCCCTGTGGGATGGCGTTGCCGACGCGTGGTTTCTCGACGGGTTCTCTCCCGCCAAAAACCCCGAGCTTTGGGAGCCGGGGTTGCTGGAAGACGTGGCACGCCACACCGCGCATTATGGCACCGCCGCCAGCTATACCGCTGCGGGGGCTGTGCGACGGGCGCTTGAAACTGTGGGCTTTGCGGTTGAACGGACCGCCGGATATGGCCGCAAACGCCACATGACGCGGGCGGTGCGGGTATGACACGCGCCGAAAACCGCGCGGCGGCTTTGGCACAGTCGAATAACGTGCCGCTTGGTATCACACTGATGGTGCTGACAACCTTTGTGTTCGCGGTTCAGGACGGCCTGTCGCGACATCTGGCGTCAGAATACAATGTGTTGATGGTGGTGATGATCCGCTATTGGTTTTTCGCGGCCTTCGTCATCACGATTGCGCGGCGCAAGGCGGGCGGCTTGCGTGCGGCGGCCAGTACCAGCCAGCCGGTTCTGCAAGCGCTGCGCGGTTTGCTGCTGGCTACCGAGATTTGCGTGATGGTGATTGGTTTCACCCTGCTTGGTTTGGTGGAAAGCCACGCGGTATTTACATGCTATCCGCTGTTGGTGGCAGCTTTGTCTGGCCCGGTGCTGGGGGAAAGTGTCGGGTGGCGCAGGTGGTCGGCAATCGGCGTCGGGTTTATCGGCGTGCTGATCATCCTTCAACCTGGCATGAGCGTCTTCAACCCCGCCGCCATCCTTCCGCTGATCGCGGCGGCGATGTTTGCCATTTATGGCTTGCTGACGCGCTATGTGGGCCGAAAGGACAAGACCGCAACCAGCTTTTTCTGGACGGGCGTCACCGGGTCGGTCGCCATGACCGTCACCGGCATCTGGTATTGGGAGCCGATGATAGCGACCGACTGGTTCTATATGGGGTGCCTTTGCATCACCGGCGTGACCGGTCACTGGCTGCTGATCCGCTGCTATGAGGTGGCCGAGGCAAGCGCCGTGCAGCCCTTTGCCTACCTTCAGCTTGTGTTTGCCAGCATCATCGGCATCAGCGTCTTTGGCGAAGACGTGCGCCGCAACGTGGCTGTCGGCGCGGTTCTTATCGTGGCGGCGGGGCTATTCACCTTTTGGCGCGAACGGCAAAAGGCTTGATCCCGTCAACTCCTCCGAGAACGGCTGCGGCAAGGGGGGCTTGCCCAGACGGGCCCGATAGACAGGCAGGCTTTCCGTGACCCGCATGACATAATTCTGCGTCTCGCGAAACGGGATCATCTCGATCCAGTCGACCACATCGATGTCGCCTTCGCGGGGGTCTCCATAGTCCTCCATCCAGCGCGCAGGGCGGGTCGGTCCGGCGTTATAGGCCGCAGACATCATCACCACATTACCCCCGAAACGCCCCGCCATCTGCGAGAGGTATTCCGCACCAAGCCGCGCATTGTAGTCGGGATCTGCCGTCAGCCTGTCTGTCGTGTGCAACGCGCTGATGTTCAGGTCGCGCGCGACATCGCTGGCAGTGCCGGGCATCAACTGCATCAACCCGCGCGCGCCGACACTGCTTTGAACCAACGGGTCGAATTCGCTTTCGCGCCTTGCGATGGCCAGGACCATTTCGGGGGCCATGTTCAGCTTCAGCTTGATCGCGGGGTGCAGTGGATAATAAGGGGCCGCAATCGTGATCCCGCGCTGTGCAACGCGTTTGCCGATCATCACGGCCAGATGCGGCCGATCGATGTCGATGGCCGCCTGGCCCAGCAGGGCGGCATCATCGGGCAACAACTGCTCGGCCAGATGGGTCCAGAAACGCTCGGCGGTGCTTAGCTCTCCGGAGGCCTGCAACAACATGCCGGCTTGAAACAACGGGGCCTGAGCCAAGGCGGATGTCCGCCAATCCTGCTTCGGAGGCTCACCTGCCAGCGTCATGTCGAAGGGCAAATTGCCACGTTCAGCTGCCAATAGCCCATAAAAGGAAGATTGAAATTTCGCCCCCTCGGCATAGGCCCTGGCGGCACCGTCGGCATCGCCCATGGCTTGCAGCGCACGCCCCTGCCAATACGCCGCGCGACCCTGACTGATGGGGCTTTCCACGGCGTTGTCATGTCGGTTGAAATGCGCCAGCGCCAAGGGCGCGTCCTTCAGGAAACGCAGCGCGATATAGCCCGAGAGCCATTCCAGATCGGCATAATCCGACCCCTCGGTCAGAAAATGTTGCGAGGCAAGGCGATAGGCACGCATCGGGTCACCATTGCGCATCTCGTCGCGGGCCAAAGCGCGTCGCCGGTTCGACCACGCACCGGGCTGGCCAAGCGCGGTGGCGCTGATCGATTGCGAAAGGATCAGATCCTTTGCGCTGTCGCCAAAGCCCTTTCGGATGCGCCATTCAAACCTGTCTTTCTGAAGTCCGGGATCGCCCGCCTTACCGGCCGGTAGCGCATCGATCAGCGCATTCACATCACCCTGGAGGTTCTGCAGCGCGATCCGCGTGTTGGCCAGGGCAACATCGCCCGCACTGACCAGATCGAACATCTGCCGGGCTTGCGCGTGATCGCGCTGCCACAGCATCTCGTCCAGGCGGGCGGCGTGGTGCGGTTTCAAAAGCGTCGGATAGGTCGCCAGAAACATCGCTTGCGATGTCGCATCCATCTGCATCGTGCGCCATGCCAGCACCAGCCGCGCCTGCGCCTCGCCCAGACGATCAGCGCGGATCAGGGCACCGGCGTGGGCCAATACGCCTAGCGCTGTCTGGGGTGCGCGGCCCTTGAAGAAATCAAGGACGGCGGCATCCCCCGCTGCGATCACGGCTTCTTCGGATTGCTTGCGCAGATACGCCTCTCCGGGCCAGTCCGGCCGCCTTTTCAGGAAGGCGGACACCTCGGCATAGGTGCCGCGCCCCGCCCGCAACCGATGCCATTCGATGACATCCGCCGCCACCGGGCCATCCTGCCGCGCAATGCGCGCGGCGTTGTCCCAACTGCCAGCCCGCATCGCATCCATTGCCCATCCCAGCGGGCGCGGACGCTCGGCCGATGCTGGAAAAGCGAGGGTAAAAACCAATATCAGCGTTGCGAACGCGCGTGTCATCACTTGCAATTCCTAGCGGTCAAAGGCTACAGGCTTGCAGCATAGTTTAAGGTGCGTGGGTTTCAACTCACGTTGCCGCCAGTCAGCAATCGGGCACCAGCCCAGCAACGCAAGAAAAGGAGCGTGCATATGTTACATGGTTCACTGCCTGCACTCGTCACGCCGTTCACGAACGGCGCGCTGGATTTGGACACGCTCAAAAAACTTGTCGACTGGCATGTTGATCAAGGGTCAAACGGCCTTGTACCCGTGGGCACGACCGGGGAATCCCCGACATTGACCCACGCGGAACATGAAACGGTCGTGTCCGAGGTGGTCAAGGCTGCCGCCGGACGTATCCCCGTGGTTGCGGGCGCTGGATCGAACAACACGATCGAAAGCATCCGTTTGGCCAAACACGCCGAATCCGTCGGTGCCGATGCGGTGCTGGTCGTGACACCCTATTACAACAAGCCTACGCAAGCGGGGCTGATCGCGCATTTCACCGCCATTCACGAGGCCTGCGGTCTGCCGATCATCATCTACAATATCCCCGGTCGGTCAGTCGTGGACATGCTTCCCGAGACGATGGCAGCGCTGGCCAAGCTGCCGCGCATCATCGGGGTCAAGGATGCGACCGGGGATCTTGCGCGGGTCTGTGACCAGCGGATGCTGTGCGGGCCGGATTTCATCCAGCTTTCCGGTGAAGACGCTACGGCGCATGGCTTCAACGCGCAGGGCGGCACGGGATGTATCTCGGTGACCGCCAATGTAGCGCCCAAACTGCTAAGCCAGATGCAGGCGCACTGCCTTGCGGGCGACTATGCTGCGGCGCTGAAAATCCAAGACGCGCTGATGCCGCTGCACAAGGCGATCTTTACGGAACCGGGACTTGTTGGCGTGAAATACGCGATGTCCCGGCTGGGCCTGTGCGCGGACGAGGTGCGCCTGCCTTTGGTGCCGTTGACCGATGCGACCAAAGCGCTGGTTGACGACGGCCTGCGCCATGCAGGGCTGATGAATTAAGCAATGGATGGCGGGGCAAAGCCTCCGCCTTCCGACAGGGGCTTGAAGTAGCGCTGATTGCGGCCCACCATTGCCGCAAACCATAGCGGAGCCTTCGCCCATGAACATCCTTCCCCTGATTGCCGACAGCACCCCCGAACTTGAGGCGATCTTTCGCGATCTGCACACGCATCCCGAAATCGGCTTTACCGAAACCCGCACCAGCGCGATCGTGGCCGACCATCTGCGCAGCTATGGCGTAGATGAGGTGCACACTGGCCTTGGGAAAACCGGCGTTGTTGCGCTGATCAAGGGCAAGGGGCAGGGCAACCGCCGCATTGGTCTGCGCGCCGACATGGATGCGCTGCCCATTCACGAGGCGACCGAGCTGGACTATGGATCGGTCAACCCCGGCGTCATGCACGCCTGTGGTCACGACGGGCACACGACCATGCTGCTTGGGGCTGCAAAACATCTTGCCGCGACCCGCGATTTCAATGGCACGGCGGTGATCGTGTTCCAACCCGCCGAAGAAGGGCTTGGCGGCGCGCGCCAGATGCTGGCCGACGGCCTGTTCGAGCTTTTCCCCTGCGACGAGATCTATGGCATGCACAACATGCCCAACGGTCAGCCCGGCAAGGTCGGCATCTGCAAGGGCCAGGCGATGGCCGGTGCCGCGTTCTTTGACATCGAGGTGAAAGGCCAGGGCAGCCATGCGGCGCAACCGCACCGGTCGAAAGATGCGCTGATGATCGCGGCATCGCTGGCAAGCGAGTTGCAAACCATCCTGAGCAGGAACATGCCCCCGCTTGACACATGTGTGCTGTCGATCACCCAGATGCACGCGGGCGCGGCCTATAACGTGGTGCCGCAAACCGCGACGCTGGCGGGCACGATCCGCTATTTCAAGGACGAGATCTATGATCTCGCGGCCAAGCGGATGCAGGCAATCTGCGCTGGGCTGGCAGTGGCGCATGACGCAGAGATCACCTGCGCGTTGCGCAACGTCTTTGACGTTCTGCACAACGACGACGCGTTGTCGGACGCCTATATGGAGGCGGCGGCGGATATCGTCGGGGCGGAGAACCTGAACTATAAAACCGATCCCGCGACGGGGTCAGAAGACTTTGCCGACATGCTGAAGGTGGTGCCGGGTGCCTATTGCACCGTCGGCCATGGCGGCACCGTCGCCCTGCACAATCCAGGCTTCGTACTGGACCCGTCGATCCTGCCCGTGGGCGCTTCGATCATGGCGCGGGTGGTTGAACGTCGACTTGCCGCCGCTTGATGCGGGCCAGGGGCGTCCCGTCCCGTCCCGTTCTAGCGCTTTCCATAGTACAGGCCGACCACATGTTCTGCCTGCGCAAAGAACAGCCAACGTGCCGTGAGCACGCCCGCGACATGGCTTAGCAGGGCCAGCACGCCGGCAATATGCGCGGACGGGATCAAAAGCACCAAGGTTGGCAATACTGCCATCAAGGTGATCGCGATGACCCGCAACTTGAGCGCATGTTTGCGGCCAATGACAAAGACAAACTCGCGCAACAGATAGTTGGTGCCAGTGTGCGGCGGCTCAAACGCGCGGACCGGGCCGATGCCGCCCAGCCGGGTCGCCGTGGCGATCGTGGTACCTGATTTTGCAAAGCGGGTATCGCCGATGCGCCACGTCGCAAGCTGGATCGCGCCAGCAAGGGGGATCAGCCACATGGCCCATGTCACCTGACCCGCCAGCAAGGCCCCGCCTGCAATCGACAACGACAGAAAGTTAAGCGGCGTCAACGGCATCCGCCAGCGCGGCACGGTCTTGAGCTGCGTGTAGATCATCGCGGTTGTGAAAACGGTGCCAAGCGACAAAAGCCCACCGATCCACCCGATGATCCGCAAATGCTGATCGAAAAATATCGCCCCGGCACCGTAGATGGCCATGACAAAAAGGGCTGCGACCGCGCAGACTGCCTCGCGGCTAAGCCAGCTTGTCTGCCACTGGCTGAACGCCTTGAGGGTGCGTTCGGGGTGGCCAAGGTGAAAGGTGGACGCAATCAGCCCGCCGCCCGTCAGAACATAGGCGATAGCGAAAAAAACAAACGCGACAATCCCCACGGGCGATGGATAGCCAAGGCCAAGCCAGAACAGCAGGCCCAGACCCAACCCCGAGAATACGCTGAAAAAGATGACGGACGGTGCGGGGTGCATCAGATCTTGTCCAGCGCACGGTCAAGCCAGCCCAGAAACCCGCTTGGGTCCTGTGCGACAGGCGCAAGGTAGGGGGCGAGCACGTCAATCTCTGGCAAGGTGTCCCTGGGGCGTGGCGGAAGATACTTGTTTACCGGTCTGGTGCCCTGTTCCGGCATCAGATCCACGCCGCCGCGATCCGCCACCAGCCGGCTTACATCGCTGTCAGGATCGCCCAGATCACCAAAATGGCGCGCCCCGGACGGACAGGTGCGCACGCAGACGGGCACGCGATCTTGCTTGGGCAGGTTGTCATTATAGATCCGGTCGACGCAAAGGGTGCATTTTTTCATCACACCTGCCGCCAAATCCATCTCGCGGGCACCATAGGGGCAGGCCCACGCGCACAGCCCGCAGCCGATGCAGTCTGCCTCGTTGACCAGCACGATCCCGTCTTCCACCCGCTTGTAGCTGGCCCCTGTCGGGCAGACGGTGACGCAGGGCGCGTCGGTCGCAATGCAGACAGGATTTCGGAAAGTGGACCAGTTGCGCGGCAGCGTCCTGGGGCTGAACCTCGTAAGAGTGCACCCGGTTGAGAAAGGTGCCCGACGGGTTTGCGCCATAGGCATCCTGATCCGACAGGGGCGCGTCGGCGTTTTCGGTGTTCCAGCCCTTGCACGCGATCACACAGGCGTGGCAGCCGACGCAGGTATCCAGATCGATCACCAGACCAAGCTTTTTGCGGGTGCTTTTGGGCAATTCAGTCATGTGTCGTTTTTCTTTGCAGGTGTCGGAGCGGGGGCCAGCCCCCGCACCCCCGGGATATTTATGAGCCAGAGAAGCCGGATCAGTTGGTTTTCCACGCAAGATCTTTGGGGGCTTGGGGAACGGGTGAGTTTTGTTGCGGGATTGCGGGTTTGGATTCTTTGGGTGCGGGGGCTTTTTCGATTTTGACCTTGCAGGTCGAACCATGCCGCCTGGCCGGTGACGGGATCGGAGTTGGCCCAACGCAGGCCGTCGCCCTTGGGCGGCAGCAATTCGTGGATCAGGTGGTTCAGCAGGAAACCCTGTGGTGGCTTCCGGGGCGTCCTCGTCCAGCGCCCAGGCCCCCTTGCGCTTGCCGATGGCGTTCCATGTCCAGACGGTGTTTTCGTTCAGGGCCGCCTGCAGCGCGACCGGGCACGGTGATGTGAGCCATGCGGCGGAGGTAACGCGCGCCCAGTCGCCGTCGTTCGAAGCCGTGTTCGCGCCCAGATCTTGGTGGGCACATAAAGCGGGTTGTGGCCGTGGATCTGGCGCAGCCAGGCGTTCTGGCTGCCCCAGCTGTGATACATCGCCATCGGGCGCTGGGTCAGCGGCGTGGACGTCGTATTCTGCCGGGTCGACATGGGCGTCCTCGAAGGGCGGATACCAGATCGGCAGCGGGTCCATCGTGAGCCTGATCTGGCCGCGCAGGGGCTCGGGGGGCTGGCGGGGGCCATGGCCTTCGGCGGCCAGCTGGAACCGGCGCAGAGGTTCGACGTAGAGCTGGAAAGATATAGGGCAGGGCGCGTCGTAGAGGCCCATCGTCACCGCCCAGTCCTGATAGGCGCGGTTGAACGGTTTGTAGTAGGCGGCGTTCTCGGGGATGTGGGCGATCCAGAAGCCGCCGTTGGCGATGTAGCGGTTCAGCTGGTCGGCGTTCGGATCGCCGCGCCCGTCTTGCAGGCCGTCCTCGCCACGCGCCAGCCCGGCCAGCGGGCCGATGCCGGGGCGGCGGATGTGGTGCGGTGATGTAGTCGGCGTAATCGGCATATTTCGCGCTGCCGTCGTCATTGACAAAGCCGGGCAGGTCCAGCCGCGCGCCCAGATCGCAGAGCACGGACTGGAAGCCGCGCACGTCGCGGTCGGGGTCGACCACGGGCCAGCGGATCGCGTCGGCCATGGCGTCCGCCTCGCAGATCGGGCGGTCGAGCAGGCTGATGCAGTCATGCCGTTCGAGATAGGTCGTGTCGGGCAGGATCAGGTCGGCATAGGCCACCATCTCGGAGCTGTAGGCATCGGAATAGATGATGCGCGGGATGACATAGTCGCCGTCCGCGTCCTTGTCGGTCAGCATCTCGATGACGCCGCGGGTGTTCATGGAGGAGTTCCACGACATGTTCGCCATGTACATGAACAGCGTGTCGATCTTGTAGGGATCGCCCGCGTGGGCGTTGGAGATGACCATGTGCATCAGGCCATGCGCCGACAGCGGGTTTTCCCAGGTGAAGGCCTTGTCGATGCGGGCGGCGTTGCCGTCGGTCAGGCACAGATCCTCCGGGCCCTGGAGGATAGCCCAGGTGCGGACCGTCGAGGGCGTGCCGGGGTGACCTTGCAGTGGGGTTTGGGATGCGCGGTGGCAGGCTTGGGGTAGGGCGGCTTGAACCGCATTCCGCCGGGCGTTTCGACCGTGCCCAAGGAGGATCTGCAGGACATGCAGCGCGCGGCAGGTCTGGAAGCCGTTGGAATGGGCGGAAATCCCGCGCATGGCATGGAACGCTGACCGGGCGGCCGATCATTGTCTTGTGGGTTCGCCGCGGAAATCGGTCCATCTCGCGGTCCAGCTCGAACGGCTCGTCAAAGGCGACGCGCGCCATGTCGGCGGCGATGCGCGGATGCGGGCTCGCGGGGATACCACAGCGGTCCGCCACGGCTTCGGGCGCGTAGTCGTCGGTCAGGTAGGTGTCGGCCATCAGGTGGAAGACGGTGCGGTGGGTGATGCCGCGTTGCGCGATAGGTCGCGGTCAGATCGGGCTCGACGCCGGGCCGTTCCAGGGCGCGGCTTGCCGGTGCGTGCGGTCGATGACCTGGGCTGCCTGCGTCGTCGCGGAAGAGAGGCCGTATTCGGCCGATGCGGGTCCCCGTTCACCAGCACCGAGGCATTGGTAAATCGCGCCAGATAGTCGAGATCGACCCTGCCCGGCCTTCATCAGGCAATGGACCATCGACAGGATCAACAGCCCGTCGTTGCCCGGCGTGATGCCGACCCAGTCGTCGGCCACGGCGTTATAGCCGGTGCGGATCGGGTTGACGCCGATGATCCGCGCGCCGCGCGCCTTGATCTTGCCGATGCCGATCTTGATCGGGTTGCTGTCGTGATCCTCGGCCACGCCGAACAGCAGGAAGAGCTTGGTATGGTCCCAGTCGGGCTGGCCGAATTCCCAGAACGCGCCGCCCATCGTGTAGATGCCGGCCGCCGCCATGTTGACGGAACAGAAACCGCCGTGGGCGGCATAGTTGGGCGTGCCGAAGCCCTGCGCCCAGAGCGAGGTGAAGCATTGCGACTGGTCGCGGCCGGTGAAGAAGGCCAGCTTTTCGGGGCGCTGTTTCGCGCAATGGGTGCCAGCCAGTCGGTTGCGATGTCAGCGCCTCGTCCCAGGTGATTTCCTCGAACTGCCCGATCCCGCGGGCCGACCCGCTTCAGCGGGGCGCGCAGGCGGGCGGGCGCGTTGTGCTGCATGATGCCGGCGCTGCCCTTGGCGCAGAGCACGCCCTTGTTGACCGGATGGTCCCGGTTGCCCTCGATATAGGCGACCTTGCCGCGGGCCCTTCATGTGGACGTTGATGCCGCAGCGGCAGGCGCACATGTAGCAGGTGGTCTTGCGAATTTCGTCTGAGACTTGCGGCGAAGGTCGAGAACGGGTTGCTTGGTGGTCATCCTTGCTCTCTTTTCGTCAGACCGTCGCCAGGGAGGCTTCGCACGCGTCATCGGGTTCTTCCCGAGCCCACGTAAGGCTACCACAAGATACGTTGGAAGGTTTCCCATCCACCGCCGCTTGTCAAGAATTGCGTTTCTTGGGGAAGGGCAGTTGCGGCCCATCGGGTGCCTTGGGGGCGGTCGTCCTCAGGTCTTCGACCAGAGACAGGCCAAAAGAAAAGGCCCCGGCAAAATGCCGAGGCCTGATTGATAATCTGCTTTCGGGCGCAGAGTACTCTTATGGGCAAGCAGCCGTATAGCGCTGGCCGACAGAGTTTTGATAGACACACTGACCATTCGCACCGCGACCAAGATAGGCACCTGCGGCAGCACCAGCCAAGCCACCCAGAACAGCGCCCTTGGCGCGGTCACTGTCGTTGGAAACGACGGCACCCAAGGCTGCACCAGCGGCAGCACCTGTGACGGCAGATTGGTTTTGTGTATCGCAGGCTGAAATCGCGCCAACCAAAGGCAGGATCAACAAAAGCTTCTTCATGATGTACTCCATACTAAGCGTCTTTACTAACGCAGCAGTCCGGGCTTAGTTCCAGAGCATTTAATTTCATCGGCGGGAAGTAGCTTGCGGCAGCAGGTTTATCGGGACATCGGCCCGATCTAGCCGAACACACGCCCCATCGCCCCATCAACGGCGGTGATGATTTCGTCGATGTCATCCTTTTTGGCAATCAACGCAGGGCTGAAGCAAAGCGTGTTGTTCTTGCCGGGAAGCGACCGGTTTGTGGCCCCGATGATGACCCCTTGGGCCATGCAGTCTGAAACCACGGCCTGCACCAGCTTTTCGGCAACGGGCACACGTGTGCTGCGGTCTTCTACCAGTTCGGCACCAAGGAACAGACCTTTGCCACGCACCTGACCGATGACGGAATATTTGTCCGAAAGCTCTTCAAGCTGTTCCAGCATGTAGTGGCCCATGTCGGTGGTGTTTTGCAGCAGGTTCTCGCGTTCGATGATGGCCATGTTTTCGATGCCCGCTGTGGGCCCGGCTGTGCAGCCGCCAAAGGTTGAAATATCGCGGAAATAGTTCATCGGGTCGGCGGCATCGTCCTTGAACATGTTGAACACCTCTTCGGTGGTCACAAGACAGGCGATTGCGGCATATCCAGACGCGACGCCTTTGGCCATGGTTACCATATCCGGCTGGATGCCGTAATGTTGATAGCCGAACCATGTGCCGGTGCGGCCCACCCCGCAGACAACCTCGTCGATGTGCAGCAGCACGTCATATTTGCGGCAAATCTCCTGGACACGTTCCCAATAGCCATCGGGAGGCGTGATGACGCCGCCGCCTGCGGTCACCGGTTCAAGGCACAGGCCGCCCACGGTGTCGGGCCCTTCGGCAAGGATTACCTTTTCGATCTGATCGGCGGCCCAGACGCCATAGTTATCCTCTGGTGCGCCATCCTGTTCAAACTTGCGGTACTCCAGACAATGGGGCACGCGCACAAAGCCATCTGTGAAGGGGCCGTATTGCGCATTGCGTTCATCCTGCCCGCCCGCAGACAGACAGCCGATGGTCGTGCCGTGATAGTCGCGGTCGCGATAGAGGATCTTGTGCTTCTTGCCGCCGTACCGCTTGTGCGCAATCTGGCGGACCATCTTGAAGGCCTTCTCGTTCGCCTCGGATCCGGAGTTGCAGTAATAGACGCGGCTCATCCCCGGCATCTTTTCGATCAGCTTTTCGGCAAAGATAGATCCGGGGATCGATCCGGCAGAACCGGCGAAATAGTTGAGCTTGATCAACTGGTCACGCACGGCATTGGCGATGCTTTCACGGCCATAGCCGACGTTCACCGTCCAGACACCGCCTGACACGGCATCAAGGTGCTCCTTTCCCTTTTGATCCCACACGCGCATGCCCTTGCCTTCGACAATGATCCGGGGATCGGTTGTCTCGTAGGGCTTGTGCTGGCTCAGGTGGTGCCAGATATGAGCGCGGTCGGCCTCGACGATACGAGAGATGTCATTTTCATTGAATGTACCGTCCATGGGGCAAACCTTTCGAGGATCAAGGGTGGTTTCGGGCACCTCAAACGTGCCATCGGTGGAATGCTAAACTGAATTTTGCGGCTTTCCAATAGGCATGGCCAATAGGCATGGCCAATAGGCATGGCAATAGGTCCGGGACCAGATCGCGTCATGTACGCGCAAAGCGTACCACGGGATGGAAATGTTTCGGCGCGTGATCTCTGGCCGTGTCAGAGCACGGCAAACTGCGGTGCGCAGCTGGTGCACACCGCAAGACGGGTCAGCACCCTAAGGCTTATTTTGGTCGAAAGCTTGTCTTGTTGCGCTTTGGCGCACCTTCGCCCCCTCGGGCGCTGCCCGCAGGTTTGCCGCCTTTGGGCTTGCTGCCCGGCTTGCCAAGCTTGTTTGGCGGAACGAAGCGCTTGGATGGATCTGCCGCACGCGCCTTGAAGGGTTTGTCAGCGGCGGGCTTGGCATCGCTGCGGGGGGCGTCGGTGCGGGGGCCCGATGGCTTGTCCTTTTTCCAGACGGCTTTCGCCTTGGGCTTGCTGGCTGCGCCATCAAAAGCGTCGGGCTTTGGGGCCGATTTGGGTTTCGGGGCTGCACCGGGTTTCATCGGTGTGCGTTCTGTCTTGTGCGACTTCGGCGGCCGCTCGCCTTTGGGCGCACGTGGTTTTTCGAATTTCGGTTTGTCGCGTTTCCATAGGGCTTGTCTGCTTTGGCGGTGCGGGGTTTACCCGTCACTGCGACGGGGGCCTCTGACGCTGCGGGGCGTGGCGCACGCGGGGCGCTTGGCGTGTCCGGATCGTAGGTGGGTCGCGGGGCGCGATCCGGTCTTGGGCCACGATCCGGTTTCGGGCCACGGCCACCGGGTTTTGGGCCACCGGGTTTGGGGCCGCGCGACAGATCGGGGGCTTTGTCCAGCTTGGTGACAATTGCGCCGTCTTCAACCTTCATGTCCGGGCCAAGGGCGTTGGTGAATTTATCAGCCGACGTTGCCAGAATTTCGACAAAGGTATGGCTGGGCTGCACCCGGATCGCGCCAACGTCGTCTTTGGTCAGATCGCCCATGCGGCAGATCATCGGCAGAATTGTACGCGGCTCTGCCTCTTGGTTGCGCCCGACCGAGATCGAGAACCAGACAGACGGGCCAAAATCACCGCGCGGTTTTTCGTCGGCGGGGGTGCCGGGTTCGGCCAGCTGTTCCGGTGCGGATTGGCGCGCGCGATACAGGTTCACAAACGCCGTCGCCAGCTGTTCGGCGCTGAACTGATCGACCAGATTGGCGACAAACCCCTTGGCATCATCTGGAATGGGGTCAGACCAGGCGTGATCGGCCAGCAGGCGCTTTTCGTCTTCGGCGTTCACCTCTTCGGCAGAGGGCGGGTTCGCCCATTCGACCTTGAGCTTGGCCCCACCGATCAGACGGTTGGCCTTGCTGCGCAGCTTTGCGGGTACGATCAGGGCAGACACACCCTTGCGCCCCGCACGGCCCGTCCGGCCAGAGCGGTGCAGCAACGTGTCAGAGTTCGACGGCAGATCAGCGTGAATAACCAGCTCAAGATTGGGCAGATCGATGCCGCGTGCAGCGACATCCGTGGCGATACAAACACGGGCACGACCGTCGCGCAGCGCCTGCAGGGCGTTTGTGCGTTCTGATTGCGACAACTCGCCTGACAATGCCACAACTGAAAAGCCGCGGTTGGTAAAACGTGTCGTCAGGCGGGCAACGGCGGCGCGGGTGTTGCAAAAGACGATGGCGTTCTTGGCTTCGTAAAATCGCAGAACGTTGATGATCGCGTTTTCGGTGTCGCGCGGATGCACGTTCAGGGCGCGGTATTCGATATCGAGTGCTGCTTGGCCTCGCCCACGGTTTCAACGCGCTGCGCATCGCGCTGGTAGGATTTCGCCAGCTTGGCAATCGCAGAAGGCACCGTCGCCGAGAACATGAGCGTGCGCCGGTCGTCAGGCGCTTCGGAGAGGATGAACTCGAGCTCTTCGCGAAAGCCGAGATCCAGCATTTCGTCGGCTTCGTCCAACACCACGGCGCGGATGTCATTAGGTTGATGTTGTTGCGCTTGATGTGGTCGCACAGGCGGCCCGGCGTTGCGACAACAACATGTGCGCCCCGGTCCAGTGCACGGCGTTCGGTGCGGGTGTCCATGCCGCCCACGCATGTCGTGACGATCGCACCGGCGGGGCCATAAAGCCACGTCAGCTCGCGGCTGACCTGCATCGCCAATTCGCGGGTGGGGGCGATGATCAACGCCAGCGGTGCGCCTGCGTGGCCGAATTTTTCCGCATTGCCCAAAAGGGTGGGGGCAATCGCCAGACCAAAACCGACAGTCTTGCCCGATCCGGTTTGTGCCGATACCAATAGATCAGCGTCGGCAAGGGCCGGGTCCGTCACAGCGGTCTGCACGGGTGTAAGAGAATCATAGCCTTGTTTGGCAAGCGCGTCGGCAATAGTCTGGATCAAGGGATTGTCCTGTCTGAAAAAAAATATGCGCATGAAACACGCGCGGCTAGGCAATGGCGCGCACGCCAGCCTATGTGTTGCGCCCGTCCGTAGTCGCTTGTGGCGTGAATGTACATGGCTTTGTGGCAGGCACGATGCGGGCCGGTATCGGGCTTTCAGATTGAACGGGTTATAAACAGCGGGAATGGCGCCGTGACAGAGAAACCGAAATACTCCAGCCCCTCAGAGAACGGGCGACCCAAGCATCCCGATGTCGGCTCTATCATGGACGTCGTGACGTTCCGCTTGGCACGGCTTGTGGCCCTAAATCTGCGTTCCGGCCAGCACTGGAGCCAACGTCTGTTTGATCTGAGCCTGAATGAATGGTGGCTGCTGGCCGTCACCTATGCCCATCAACCGGTTCGTGCCGGAGACATGGCAGACCTGTTGGTGATGGACAAAAGCCAGCTTAGCCGCTTGATCAAAAGCCTTGTGGATAGAAAACTTGTCACAAGCGTGCCCGACCCCGAAGACGCGCGTGCAACGATTCTGAGCCTGACAAACAGCGGTTTCTTGATGCACGACCGCATCTTGCAAGAAGTGTTGCGCCGCAACGAGAACGTATTGGATCCGCTGTCGCATGAAGAGGTGGTGCAGTTAAACCATCTTCTTGAACGGTTGACGGACCACGCCACGGCGCGGCTGTACAAAAAGCGGGATGGCACGTCTTAGGCTCGGGGTGCGGTGTCGCGGCATTGGCTGTAGGCCGCACGGTGCTGGCTGTGTGGGTCTGTGCTGATTTGCGAATGATTGCCTTGGCTTGGCATAAACTGATCCGCAAAAGTGAAATCAGCCTCGTCAAACGCCACCCTTTTCATGTAGAACAAAAAGTGAACATATGGAGGGATGCATGATACCCGATTCCAAATTTGCGACAGTCGTTTCCCTGTCCGACAAGCGTCTGATCAAAGATGTACCGGCCCCGCATATGGCCCCGCATCTAGGCGGTGCGATCCTGCGCGACGCGCTGCCGGATGCACCGTTCGATGCGGCGGCGACGGGGTTCGTGCTGGCCTGTCTGCCCGACAGCAAGGATCCGGTGATGTGGATACAAGATCGCATGTCGCGGCGCGAAAACGGGCGGCTTTACGGGGCGGCACTGCGGGGTTTTGGCTTTGCGGGCCATATCCTGCGGGTCGAGGTCAGCCATCCACGCGATGTGCTGTGGGCGATGGAGGAAGGGGCGGCCTGTGCGGGCCTGTCGGCGGTCGTGGGCGAAATTCACGGCGCGCCCGAAGTGCTGAGCTTTACCGCGACCAAGCGGCTGGCGCTGCGGGCGGAAAGCTCGGGCGTGCCGCTGTGGCTGATCCGGTCGGGCGATCACGGCGCATTAAGTGCGGCACGCGAACGTTGGCGGTTGCGGTCGGTGCGGTCTGCGCCCAACCGTTTCAACGCGCAAGCCCCCGGTGCGCCCTTGTGGGAGGCGGATCTTTTCCGTGCGCGGGGGCGGGCACCGGGCGTCTGGACAGCAGCCTATGACGGGCACGCGCAAAGAGCTTCAGATCGTCTCCGCCTACTTCCCGGATCTGGCGATGGAACGCTGGCGGCGGATCATCAGCCAGCATCGCACGCCGCCGGCAGATGATGTGCCAGTGGTGCTGGCACGCGACGGTACCCATGGGCCGGTGATCCACGCGATGAATGCGGTGGCGCGGGCCCGTGGCATTGATGCAGGCGCGCGGGTGGTCGATGTGCAGGCGATCTATCCTGACCTGCATGTGGAACGCGCGGATGCGGCGGGCGACTACAAACTGCTGGAGCGGCTGGCCCATTGGGCGCGGCGTTGGTGCCCCTGGACGGTGCGCGACGGGCAGGACGGGATTGTGCTGGACGTAACAGGTGCCGCGCATCTGTTTGGCGGCGAAGCAGCGATGCTGCGCGACATGGCCACACGGTTCAAGATGCAGGGCCTGACCGCGCGGCTGGCGATGGCCCCCACGCGGGGTGCGGCACAGATGCTGGCGCGGTATGGCACGCCATCGGTGATCTGCGATGGTGACACAATGATGGCACAGTTGGCACCGTTGCCCGTGGCTGCGTTGCGGCTGAGTGATGATATGTTGCGGTTGCTGACGCGGCTGGGGCTGAAGACCATCGGCGCACTGGCCGATGTGCCGCGTGTGGCGCTGATGCGGCGGTTTTCGGGGCTGGCCGAGGATCGCAATCCGCTGGTGCTGCTGGACCGCGCCACGGGCCGTGCCGCCGACCCCCTGAACGCGCCGCCCGATGCGCAGGTCTGGCTGTCGCGGGTGCGCCTGCCGGAACCTGTGATTGATCCCGTGCCGCAGCTGCCCGCGCTTGCCGATATGCTTTGCGCCGATCTGGCGAAGGCCGAACAGGGCGCACGCCTGTTGCGGCTGACGATCTACCGCGTGGACGGTGAATGGCGCAGCCGTGATGTGGTGACCGCCAGCGCCACCCGTGACCCGGCGCATATGCTGCGCCTGCTGACGGGCAAGCTGGACGGGATCGACCCCGGCTTCGGCTTTGACCTGCTGACGCTTGAGGCGCTGCGGGTCGAACCTTTGTCGTTGCATCAGGACCATCTGGACGGCAGCCGCGATGCGGGGCGCGATGTGGCGGCGCTGCTTGATCGTTTGACGGCACGGCTGGGACCGCAGAAAATCACCTGGTCGGCGTGGTGTGAAAGCCATCTGCCCGAACGGGTCGAAGCCCGCGTGCCCGCGATCGGCCATCGCGCGGTCGAGGCTCCGGTGATGACCTGCGAACGCCCGTTGCGTCTGCTGGACCCGGCCGAAGAGGTGACTGTGCTTTATGCCGTGCCTGAAGGCCCGCCTGCGCGGTTTCAGTGGCGGCGCGTGGCCTATCACATGGTGCGCTTTGAAGGGCCGGAACGGATCGCGCCGGAATGGTGGCGCGACAAGCCCGGCACGCGGCTGCGGGATTACTACAAGGTCGAGGTGCAGGATGGCCGGCGGTTCTGGATCTACCGGCAGGGCGTTTTGGGCGACGGGCGCGGCGGCGATCCGGTGTGGTTCCTGCACGGGGTGTTCGCATGAGACCGCGCGGCATGCGCCTGCGGCGACATCCCGCCCGCCCTCCCGTTCGGTGGTGTCATGCCGCAGAATGACAGCTTGCCCCGCCGTACCATTGATCCGGAGGATCCGTTTCAGTGGCATCCCCCCAGCCCCTATGTGGAGCTGGGGCTGGCGAGCTGTTTCTCTTTCCTGCGCGCGGCGTCGGATGCCGTTGATCTGACCGCGACCGCCAATCTGCTGGGCTATGACGCGATGGGCATCGCCGATCACAACACACTGGCCGGTGTCGTGCGCGTGCATACCGAAGCGGCGAAGGCCAAGATCAGGCCCATCATCGGGGCGCGTCTGGTGCTGATGTGCGGCACGCATCTGTTGGCCTATCCGCGGGACCGCGACGCCTATGCCCGGCTGTCGGTGCTGCTGTCCAAGGCCAAGATGGCCGATGTGGAAGGTGGCTGGCAGGAAAAAGGCACCACACATCTGACGCTTGAGATGGTGGCGGATCACGCCGAGGGGATCGAGCTGATCGTGATGCCGCCCGAGGCGCTTGACGTGTTCGAGGCCGGATTGCCGCGTCTGGTGCGTGCGCTGCCGGGGCTGCGGCATATCGGTGCGGCGTATCTTTATCGTGGCGATGATGTTGCGCGGATCAACCGGCTGGACCGTATCGCGCAGGCGCATGGGCTGCGGATTTTAGCGACCAATGATGTGCTGTATCACGCTGCCAGCCGCCGCCCGTTGCAGGACGTGATGACATGCATCCGCGAGGGGCGCACGATTGATACCGCAGGTTTCCTGCTGGAAGCGAATGCTGAACGCTATTTGAAATCGCCGTCCGAGATCTGCCGCCTGTTCGCGCCTTGGCCCCATGCGATCGCCGCGACGCGGAAGGTGGCGGATGCCTGCACGTTTTCCTTGGATGATCTGAAATACGAATACCCCCACGAGATCGTGCCAGAGGGGCGCAATGCGCAAGAAGAGCTGGAACGCCTGACATGGGAGGGCGTAGCCAACCGCTATCCTCAAGGGCTGCCCGACCGGATCAAAGCGATCATCGAGAAGGAATTCGCGCTGATCCGGTCCAAGAAGATCGCGCGGTATTTTCTGACCATCAACGACATCGTGCGCTTTGCCCGACAGGACGCGCAGCCGCCGATCCTGTGTCAGGGGCGCGGGTCGGCGGCAAATTCGACGGTCTGTTTCTGCCTTGGCATCACCGCCGTAGACCCCGCCGAACATGACGTGCTGTTCGAGCGGTTCTTAAGCGAGGAACGCGACGAGCCGCCCGATATCGACGTCGATTTCGAACACGAGCGGCGCGAGGAGGTGATCCAGTACATGTACACCAAATACGGTCGCGACCGGGCTGGTCTTTGCGCGACCGTGATCCATTACCGCCCGCGGTCCGCCATCCGTGAGGTCGGCAAGGCGATGGGCCTGTCCGAAGATGTGACCTCTAAACTCGCCAGCACCGTCTGGGGCAGTTTCGAAGCGTCAGTGGGCGATGACCGCGTCAAGGAGGCGGGGATGGACCTGTCCGACCCGTATCTGCGCCGCGTCATGACACTGGCCCGCGAGATGACAGGCATGCCCCGCCACCTGAGCCAGCATGTGGGTGGGTTTATCCTGACCGAGCGGCCATTGACCGAGATGGTACCCATCGGCAACGGGGCCATGCCCGATCGCAGTTTTATCGAGTGGGACAAGGACGACATCGACGCGCTTGGTATCTTCAAGGTGGATATTCTGGCGCTTGGGATGCTGACCTGCATCGCCAAATGCTTTGATCTGATGCGGGCGCATTACAATGATGACAAGGAATTGGCGACCGTTCCGCCCGATGACGAACCCACCTATGACATGCTGTGTGCAGGCGACAGCCTGGGCGTGTTTCAGGTCGAAAGCCGCGCACAGATGGCGATGCTGCCCAAGCTGCGCCCGCGTGTCTTCTATGACCTGGTGATCGAGGTCGCGATCGTGCGCCCCGGCCCCATTCAGGGCGATATGGTGCATCCGTTCCTGCGGCGCAGGCAGCGGCAGGAAGGGGTCAGCTATCCCGCGCCGGGGCCGGAGTATCCGCAGGACGAATTGCTGAAAATTCTGGGGCGTACCTTGGGCGTGCCGATCTTTCAGGAACAGGCGATGAAGATCGCGATTGATGCGGCCAAGTTCACGCCTAAGGAGGCGAACGAGCTGCGCAAGGCGATGGCAACCTTCCGGTCACGCGGTACGATTGAGACGCTGCAAACCAAGATGGTGGGGCGGATGACCGAACGCGGCTATGACCCGGAATTTGCGCAGCGGTGTTTTGACCAGATCAAGGGGTTCGGCGAATACGGCTTTCCCGAAAGCCACGCGGCCAGCTTTGCCAAGCTGGTCTATGTCTCAAGCTGGATGAAATGCCATTATCCGGCGGCCTTTGCCTGTGCGCTGCTGAACAGCCAGCCGATGGGGTTTTACGCGCCCGCGCAGATCGTGCGCGATGCCCGTGAACATGGGGTCGAGGTGCGCGGGGTGGATGTGAACTATTCCGACTGGAACTGCACGCTGGAACCGTCACCCGACGGCTTTGCCCTGCGGCTGGGGATGCGGCAGGTGGATGGGATGCGCGAAGACGCCGCCGCGCGTGTGATGGCGGCGCGGGATCGCCCGTTCGAGGATGTGGCCGACCTTAAAACCCGTGCGCGGCTGGACCGTGGCCAGATTCGCAAGCTGGCCGAAGCGGACGCGATGCGCAGCATGGGCATAGATCGGCGTCAGGCGCTGTGGCAGGCGCAGGCGCTGAAAGATGCGCCGGACCTGCCGATTTTCACCCATGCTGACGCGCGGGATGAAGGGGGCGAACCGCCCGTGCTGCTGCCCGCCATGCCACAAGCCGAACAGGTGGTGGCGGATTACCAAACGCTGCGGCTGTCGCTCAAGGCGCATCCGATCAGCTTTTTCCGCAGCAGTTTGCGTAAACAGGGGTTCATTGCGGCAGGCGACCTGCCCGGCCTGAACCACGGTCGCAAGGTATCACTGGCGGGGCTGGTGCTGGTGCGCCAGAAACCGGGCAGCGCCAAGGGCGTGTGCTTTATCACGCTGGAGGATGAAACAGGGGTGGCCAATCTGGTGATCTGGCCCAAGCTCTTTGAGCATTTCCGCCCTGTGATCATGTCATCGCGGCTGCTGGTGGTGCATGGGCGGATGCAGACAGATGGCCGCGTGATCCATGTGGTGGCGGACCGGCTGGAAAACCGCACCGACCGGCTGGATACACTCAGCGCCGAACGCGTGCCGCAAACCACGGTGCGCGGCGATCATCCGACCCACCCGATCCCCGGGCAGGTCGCCCCCCGGCAACACCCGCGCGATGTGCGGGTGATCCCGAAGTCACGCGATTTTCATTAAGGTTTGGAAGGCGTCGCCATGAAGGCAAAGACAGGTGCCGGGTTGACCGTCCGCGGCGCGGTATCTGGATAGATGAAGCCTGTGATCGGATAAACGCTGCCATATGAATCCGCTTGGCTTTCCAGACGTACGGCAGACCAATCATTGTTGCCTGACACGTCAATCACGCTCATCTTCATCGAGATCTTGTTGCGCTTCCAGTTCGCATGATCGACCTTGATCTCGCGGGGTGAAACCACCTCGGATACGACGGCGACATGGCCCATTGGGTTCCTGTTGGTGGCCTTGAATGCCATCACAGCGCCGACGACGGGTTGCTTGCCACGCGCATAAAGCCCTTCGGCTTTGCCCCACCAGGTGTTCGCATTCCCCCGAATGTCGATGCCGCTGGCGTTGCGGGCGAATGGCACGCACCAGACGCGCTGGCCTTTGGATTGAAGCGCACGCACCTCGCGGATCGCCATCGCTTGCAGATCAGGGTTGATACCCGCCGACGAGATCGTCTGATACCCCGAAGGCTGCGAACACGCCGCTGCAAACAAAAGTGCGACGCACAAAAATGGAATGCCGATTTTCGACGTTAGCTGGCGTTTCACGCTCATTGATTTTTCCCGATGCCTGTTCCGATTGGCTTTACTGTCCCGGCAAAGCTGGGCAGACATTTGACGAAATTTAGGGAAAAACAAAGCGTTCCATTACAGAGCGGCAAAAATCCGCCGCTTTTGTTACAAATAGTTAATTGGCGGGAACCGTTTGTAATCCGCCAATCCGCACGATCAGATCCAGAACCTCGGCCACACCGGTGTCGGATTTCATCGCGGCAAACACGAAAGGCCGCGTCCCGCGCATACGTTTCGCGTCCCGCTCCATCACCTCCAAAGACGCGCCGACATAGGGCGCAAGGTCTGTTTTATTGATGATCAGGATGTCGGATTTGGTGATCGCGGGGCCGCCTTTGCGCGGAATTTCCTCGCCCGCCGCAACGTCGATGACATAGAGCGTGATGTCCGCCAATTCGGGGCTGAAGGTCGCCGACAGGTTGTCGCCGCCGGATTCGATCAGGATGCAGTCAAGATCGGGGTGACGGTCCTGCATCCGGGCCACGGCGGCCAGATTGATCGACGCATCCTCGCGAATCGCGGTGTGGGGGCAGCCCCCGGTTTCAACCCCGATGATTCTGTCCTGGGGCAGCACCTGCATGCGCATCAGCGCTTCGGCGTCTTCCTGGGTGTAGATGTCATTGGTGATTACACCGATGGACCAGCGGTCGCGCATGGCGCGGCACAGCGCGGCGGTCAGGGTGGTCTTGCCGGCACCCACGGGTCCGCCGATACCGATACGCAAAGGGCCGTTGGGCGAAGTCATGTCTGGAACATCCTTGAATAAAGCGTTTCGTGTTGCATCGAGGCGATGTCGGCAAGGAAACACGCGCTGCCGATATCGTCCAGTGTCTGGGTCAGGGCAACTTGAACTGTCCGTTCACACAGCGGGGCCAGCGCCGTTATCACCCGCTGCCCGTCAGTTTGGCCCAGCGGTACAGCGCGGACCGCGGCAGAGACAAGTGCAGAAACGAAGGCATGCAGAAACATCTGCGCGGCCTCCTCAAGCGGCAGATTCTGCGCAGCGCAGGCGACCCCGAATGCGACGGGGAACGTCAGATCGGGCAGGTCATGCCCCCAGACGTCATTCACCACGCGGACAAAAGCCGCCCCCTGTTGGACGGTCTCGGTCAGGCGTTCGGACGATGGCACAAGAGCACGCGCCTGCGCATCCAGGCTTTCCAATCCCTCACCGCGATAGCCAGCTGCAAGAAGAAGAGCGTCGTTCCTGCCCGCGCCGTGAGTAATGATCCCCTCAAGCCATGCCTGCAAGGAGGCGGCATCGCTAACCGTCCCGTCACTTACGGCCATCTCCAGCCCGTGGCTATAGCTGAACGCCCCTATGGGAAATCCCGGCGACAGCCATTGCGCCAGCGTTATCAGGGCCTGCGTCTGCATCAATGCGCGTGGCTGTGCGTGCGTCCATGACCGTAGGCACCGCCTTCTGGGATGAAGGGTTCAGACACGTCTCGCAGGGTCGCGCCAAGCTTGGTCAACATGTCGCGGATCACATGGTCGTTCTGGATCAGCAACCGTGCGGGTTCGACTTGGCAGGGGCAATGGCGATTGCCGATATGCCAGGCAAGCCGCACCAGATCGTTGCCTGTGACTTCCAGCAGCGCTTCTTCGGCGGCGATCACCTCGATGAATTTGCCGTCTTCCAGCTGGAACGCATCGCCGTGATTCAGCGATTCCGTATGAGGCAGATCAACAAGAAATCCTTCGTTGTGCGCGGTCAGCAGACGCTTGCGCCGCAGGAACCGGTCGTCATAGGTCAGCACGCAACGATCATGCGCATCCTGCCAGTGACCGGCGCGTTTGATGGTGTGGGCGGGGGAAAGTTCAGTCATATCAGGCCTTAAAACATGAAATAGCGCTGCGCCATCGGCAGCACGCTGGCGGGTTCGCACGTCAGCAATTCGCCATCGGCACGCACCTCGTAGGTTTCTGGGTTCACCTCGACCTTGGGGGTGGCCGAATTGTGGATCAGATCGGATTTCCCGATGTTGCGGGTGTTTTTCACGGCGATGGTTTGCTTGGACAGGCCAAGTTGATCGCGCAGCCCGTTCGATTGCGCGGCTTCCGAGATGAAGGTGACGGCGCAGTGCTGCAACGCGCTGCCATAGGCCCCGAACATGGGCCGGGTATAGACCGGCTGCGGCGTCGGGATCGACGCATTCGGATCGCCCATTTGCGCCACCACGATCATGCCCGACATCAGCACCATTTCGGGTTTCACCCCAAAGAACGCAGGGCTCCACAGCACCAGATCCGCTTTTTTGCCGACCTCGATCGACCCGATCTCGCGGCTGACACCGTGGGCAATCGCGGGGTTGATCGTGTATTTCGCGATATAGCGTTTGACGCGGAAGTTATCGTTGTCGCCGGTTTCTTCCGGCAGACGCCCGCGCTGCTTGCGCATCTTATCGGCGGTTTGCCAGGTGCGGATCAGCACTTCGCCCACGCGGCCCATCGCCTGACTGTCGGACGCAATGATCGAAAACGCGCCGATGTCATGCAGGATATCTTCGGCGGCAATCGTTTCGCGCCGGATACGGCTTTCGGCAAAGGCGACGTCTTCGGGGATCGATTTGTCCAGATGGTGACAGACCATGAGCATGTCCAGATGCTCTTCCAACGTGTTCACCGTGAAGGGGCGCGTGGGGTTGGTCGAGGACGGCAGAACGTGTTCTTCGCCGCAAATCTTGATGATATCCGGCGCGTGGCCACCGCCCGCGCCTTCGGTGTGAAAGGCATGGATCGTACGGCCTTTCATCGCCGCCAAAGTATGTTCGACAAAGCCGGATTCGTTCAACGTATCGGTGTGGATCATCACCTGCACGTCCATGTCATCGGCCACTGACAGGCAGCAATCAATCGCGGCCGGGGTGGTGCCCCAATCCTCGTGCAGTTTCAGCGCACAGGCCCCGCCATTGACCATCTCGACCAGCGCGCCGGGCTGGCTGGCGTTGCCCTTGCCTGACAGGCCGATGTTCATCACCACGCCGTCCATCGCCTGCAACATGCGCCCGATATGCCAGGGGCCGGGGGTGCAGGTGGTCGCAAGCGTGCCGTGCGCCGGGCCGGTACCGCCGCCAAAACAGGTGGTGACGCCGGAATGCAGCGCGTCCTCCATCTGCTGGGGGGCGATGAAGTGGATATGGCTGTCAAACCCGCCCGCCGTCAGGATACGACCCTCGCCCGCGATGATTTCAGTGCCCGGTCCGATGATGATATCGACGTTGGGCTGGGTGTCGGGGTTGCCCGCCTTGCCAATCCCCGCGATGCGCCCGTCTTTCAGCGCGACATCCGCCTTGTAGATGCCCGAGTGATCCACGATCAGCGCGTTGGTGATGACGGTATCCACCGCGCCATTGGCCCGCGTCACCTGAGACTGCCCCATCCCGTCGCGGATCACCTTGCCGCCACCGAATTTGACCTCTTCGCCATAGGTGGTCAGATCACGCTCAACCTCGATGATCAGATCGGTATCGGCCAGACGCACACGGTCGCCCGTAGTGGGGCCATACATCGCGGCATATTCAGAGCGGGGGAGTTTGGTGGTCATTGTCTTTTCTTTCCTCAAAGGGCCCTAGAGCGCGCCCATCACGGCACCGTTGAACCCAAACACCTTGCGGTCGCCTGCAAGCGGGATCACCTGAACCTCGCGGCGTTGGCCGGGCTCAAAACGCACGGCGGTGCCTGCGGCGATGTCCAGGCGGCAGCCGTGGGCGGCTTCGCGGTCGAACTCAAGCGCGGGGTTGGTTTCAGCGAAATGGTAGTGGCTGCCGACCTGCACGGGGCGGTCGCCGGTGTTGGCGACCATCAGCGTGATCGCATCACGTCCGTCGTTCAGAGTGATGTCGCCTTCGGCGCAGATGATCTCTCCGGGGATCATTTGGGGGCTTTTTCTTTGATACGGGTGCGCAGGGCGACGGCACCAGCGATAGCGACCACGGCCAGCCCCATGAAAACAGGCATCCATTCGGCACCATGTGGCGCGATGTGAACGCCGGGATGGGCAAGTGCGGGCGAGGCAAGCGCAAGTGCGGGCAGGGAAAGCGCGGGCAGAGACAGCAGTTTTTTCATGATGGGGCCTTTCTAGCGGATGGGATTGTGGACTGTGACCAGCTTGGTCCCGTCAGGGAATGTGGCTTCGACCTGGACGTCGTGGATCATTTCGGGGATGCCTTCCATACAGTCGGCGCGGGTGATGACCTGGGCACCCGCCTGCATCATGTCGGCGACGCTGCGGCCATCGCGTGCGCCTTCAACAACGGTGTCGGTGATCAGGGCAATCGCCTCGGGGTGGTTCAGCTTCACACCACGGGCAAGGCGCTTGCGCGCGACTTCGGCGGCCATGGCGATCAGCAGTTTGTCTTTTTCACGGGGGGTCAGCTGCATGTCAAAGCATCCATGTTTTGGGTGGTGCCGCGCCGTGCAGGCGGGCGATGATCGGCACCAGTGACTGGCGCAGGATGTAACTGTCGGGGGCCATCAGCCGCGCGTAAAGCACGCCCGGACGGATCAGGCTTGCCCCTGCGGTATCGGGAAGCAACGCCCGCAGCGGCGCCAGAAGCGCGTCGGCATCAGCAGCGGCGTATATCACGCTGGCCATTGCGAACTGTCCGCGCGCGGTTGCGGGGCTGGAAAGATGCGCCGCGATGTCGCCAGACAGGCGCACGGCATCGGCAAAAATCGGGGTGCCGTCGCGGCGGATGGTGATGTTGTCGGCAAATGACCCCGAGGTCAGGGTTTCGCCCATCGACACCCGGCCAAAGACCAGCGGTTCAACGCAAAAAAACGTCGCATCGGCGCACAGTTCGACGTCTAGCCGCCTTTGCAAGGCCGCTCCGTTGAACAGGATCGTTTCCTGCGGCAGCCAGTCGATCCGCGCCTCTTCTTCGACGGTCAAAGATGTGGTCAGCCGTGCAGGGGGTCCGGGTTGCGCAAGATAGATGCGTTCGGCGGCCTGGCTGGTCAGGGTCAGGCGACTTCCCGTGCCCGCCCTGGCGTCGACGCTTAGCCGGTCCCCCCCGGTCATACCGCCAGAGGTGTTCAGGAAAACCCCTGTCAGACCGCCCGCAGCAGCGCGGGGAAACAGTGCCTTGAGGCATCCGGATTGATAGAGATCGCCAATCACGGAAGTCGCGCCATATCGCTTGCTGGTCAGACGCAGCGCACCCAGGGCACGGGGCTGGGTGGGCATATGTGCCAAATCGATATGGGATGCGATGTTAATGGGCCCCTCCGCCATGCGCCGTTAAACCGATGATGATTGGATAACGCGATTCCCCATATGTGCGATGCGAAACGCGGATTTTGGTGGGAAAATTAGACGAAGCGCCAAGAGGTGCCCAAAATTTAGGCAATTTTCGCACGACAGCCCGACCCGCCGCGAACGGGCGGATCAGGCAGGATTTCGCAGCGACTGCTAGCCGTAGAAATACGCTGGCAAATAAGTCGCGATGCCCGGTATCAGAATGATCAGCAAGACCCCGATCAGTGTCACGATCACGTAAGGCGTCACCGACGCATATATATCGCCCATGGTGATTTCAGGTGGGCACACCCCTTTGAGGTAAAAGAGGTTAAAGCCGAAGGGCGGCGTCATATACCCCACCTCCATCATGATGATGAACAGGATGCCGAACCAGATCGGATCAAAGCCGTACGCCTGCACCACCGGCAGGAAAACCGGCAATGTGATCAACATGATACCGACGGGATCAAGCACCATGCCAAGCACGAACAGAATCGCGAGCATGAACACCAGCGATCCCCAACGGCCGCCGGGTACATAGGCCATCATGTCCTGGATCAGGCTTTGCGCACCAAGCGCGGTATAGGCCGTGCTGAACGCGTGTGCCGCAAAGAGAATCCACATGATCAGCGCGGTCAGTTTCAACGTGGAAACGGAAGCGTCCCGTATCACGGCCCATGACAGTTGCCCGTTTATGCCGGTTGCCACCATCGCACCGAATACGCCGATGGCCGCCGCTTCGGTCGGGGTGGCGAAGCCGCCAAAGATAGCGCCCAGCACGATCACGACAATCAGGATCGGCAGGATCACCGCCTTGAGAGAGCGCAGCTTTTTGCCCCAGTCGCCGCGTTCTTCGGGCGGCAGTGCAGGGCCTAGATCGGGCTGCAGCCAGCACCGCCCCCCGATGTAGATCGACACCAGCGCAAACAGCAGCAGGCCCGGCCCGATGCCGGCAGCGAACAGACGGCCCACTGATACTTCTGTCAGCAGCGAATAAAGCACCATCAGGATTGACGGAGGGATCAGGATGCCCCAACCACCGCCCGCGTTGATGGCCCCGAGGGCAAGCTTTTTATCATACCCCCGTTCCAGCATCTTGGGCAGCGCGATGGTACCCATCGTCACCACGGCAGCACCGGAAATCCCCGACATCGCGGCAAAGATCACGCAGATCATCACCGTGCCGATTGCAAGGCCCCCGCGCAGGCCACCCAGCCACTGGTGCATCATATCGTAAAGATCATTCGCGACCCCCGATTTTTCCAGCAGGATCGCCATGAAAACGAACAAGGGGATCGCCATCAGCGTCGGCGATTGCATCGGTTTCCCACATCTTCGAGGCCAGCAGATAAAACCCAAGCTCTCCCATTTCGGCATATAGAAAGATAACCGAGATGCCGCCCAACGCGAAAGCAAGCGGCGTGCCGAGCATTACAAACAGCAACAGCGCCCCGAAAAACAGGATGGTCAAAAGTTCGACGCTCATGATGGGGCTCCTGCCGCTTGGGCTTCTTCGCGGTCATCCTTGGCGGGCACGCCGAAAATCTCGGGATCGTTGGGTAGCCCCATTAACGTGCGCACATCGGCCCAAAGCCGGACAACGCCTTGCAGCAACAGCAGCAGCGCCGCGACAGGGATCAGCGATTTGGTGGGCCAAAGCGGGGCTTTCCAGACGGAATTCGACCGCTCCATATCGCCGATCGCTTCGGATGCGATGTCATAGCCTTGCCATAGCAGGACCCCGACAAAGATCAGGAAAAGCGGCCAGGTGACGATATCGACCAGCGCCTTGCGCTTGGGCGAGAATTTTCCATAGATGATGTCCACGTTGACATGGCCGCGTTCGGTCAGCAGATAGCCGCCGCCGATGATGGCATAGACGCCAAAGATCAGCGTTGCCAGTTCAGCCGTCCAGATCGCCGGTTGCCCGATCAGATAGCGCATGACCACGTCGGCCAGCAGCAATGCAAAGATGATCAGGACGCAAAAGCTGATCCAATAGCCGATAAATCGGTTCAGCTGCGTGATAAAGCGTGCAAGTCGGAACAAGGCAGTACCCCCAAAGACAAAAATGGGCCGCCTTACATCTTGAACGGGAAGCAGGCGGCCACACTGAATTTTGATCGCAGGTTCAAGAACGAGGGGCCGCAGCCCCTCGGCTTGGCCCTAGATGTATCCCAGGTCGGACATCAATGTGCGGTAGATCTCTGCCGCCTTGGCCGCCCGTTCGCCCTTTTGGGCTTCACTATCCAGAATTTTCGAGGATGCGCCCGCAAGGATCTCAAGCACATCGTCGGGCAGTTGCATCACTTCGACCCCGTTTTCCGCCACACCGGACGACAGTGCGATCGCTTCGGCATGCTGATATTCGGCAGAGCGTTGATAGAAACGCGTCTCCATCGTGTCGACCAGTGCATTGCGCATGTCCGCGTCAAGGCCGTCCAGCGCTTCCATGTTGACGATATAGGCATCTGTCGTTTGGCCAAGCGCGGGTTTGTAGTGGTATTTGCACACCTCCCAAAGCGACATGGATTTCGCACCCACGGCAGCACCCCAATGCGCGCCATCGACCACACCCGAGCTAAGCGATTGGTAAAGTTCGGACCCCGGAATATACTGCGGGGCCGCACCGGCGGATTGCAGATAATCCAGCATCGTGCCCGAAGACCGCAACTTGAGGCCCTTGAAATCATCTGCAAATTCAATCTTTTTCGACACAACAATCTCGACCGGCAGCACCTTGTCCGCCATCATCATCACGCCATCCGCGTTCAGATCTTCGTTCACAAGTGCCTCAAGGCCAAGGTTCTTGACCGCGTGTTCCATCTCCCAGGCGTTGCGGAAGGTGCCGGGAATACCGAACATAAAGGACGCGGCCTGCGCCTGATCCTGCACATAAGACGGGCTGACCGTTCCCATCGGAACAACGCCCTTGCGCACGATATTGTAGATGTCGGGGCCTTTGGCGAATTCGCCTGCGCCCAGCAGTTCCATCTTAAAGGCACCATCCGTGCGCTCTTCCAGAACCGAGGCAAGCTTGCCCAAGCTGTCTGTGAAAGAGCTTGACGCCTTGGGCCAGTGCGCCTGTACGCGCCAGTTCACGGCACCCTGTGCAATCCCTTTGCCAACCAAGGCAGGGGTTGCGAGTGCGCCGACAGCTGCACCGCGTAGCATGGTCCGGCGGTTCATGTTTCCTTTTGTCATCTTGGATTCCTCCCTAAATCGTCGTGATCATCACGCAGAGTGCATGATTTTGCATCTAGTTCAAATACACTCTCGCAAAGAAATAGCGGCGTCAAACGACTGGTAGCGCTAACGGCAATATTTTCTGACAGATGTCAGGATCGTTTCTGGCTTGCCCCTTCCCAGACGTGTGGGCCGATACAAAAACCAACCTGTGCGAGAATACCAGGCGCAGTTTTCGTTCTAGCCAACGAAATGTTCGCGGTACTGTGACGGCGTTTCGCCCTGCACAGATCGGAACCGTCTTGAAAAGTAGGATGGGTCGGAGAATCCCAGCCGGTAGCCCACTTCGGCCACGGGTAACTGCGTAAATGCCAACAAACGGCACGCTTCAAGAACCACACTGCCCTCAATATAGGCCGACGCCGACACGCCCTTGGCCGCACGGCAAAGTCGGTTCAGGTGGCCCGTGCTAAGCCCAAGGGCCTTGGCGTAATCCCCGGCTGTCCAGCCTTCGCCCTGATGGGTCCCGATCAGTTGGTCCAACTGCCCAAGCCGCTGGCTGGGCGTGGTTCTTGGATCATCGGGGGCCAGTTCTGTCAGTCTGGCGACGCTGGCCAGTACCGCATGGGCAAGGGCCACCGCCGTTTGTGCGCGAAACGGCCCGTTATCCGATAGCGCATTGTCCAGCAGGGCCATCAACGCAATCAGATCAGCCGAGGCGCACGCGATGATGCGATGCGCCAGCGCTTGGGCGATGTCGGAGCTTGCCGGACCAATGCTGCCTAGGATTGTCAGGGGAAAGGAATGCACCATCCCTTGGGTCTGGGGGGCGAATTGGAAACTGTGAACCGCCTGGGCGGGCACATAAAGAACCATGTCATCCCCCAGATCAAAACCTTCCCCATCAATGACCGCCCGCGCGTGGCCAGCCTGAAGATAGAAAACCTGCGACATCTGCGCATGTCGATGTGGCGCGATGTGCCAGCCGTGGTCAGGGGCGCGGTCCTTTATATGTTCGCAATGCACAACATCCGGAAACGCCCCGGTTTCGCCAAAAAGGGTATAGTTCGGGATTTTCAGCAGACGCTCCATGCACGAATAGTACCAGTGTTTGCGCCTTTGGTCCATTCACGCGTTTCAGGCTCTCCCGTATGGTGACGCTCTTGGCAAGGGCGAAAGGTGCGAAACGTGAAGACAGAAGTGGTCATTATCGGGGGCGGGCCATCGGGCCTGTTGCTGTCGCAGCTTTTGAACCGTGCAGGCGTGTCGACCCTGATCCTTGAGCGTACCTCGCGGGCGCGGGTTCTGGCGCGGATCCGCGCGGGCGTGCTGGAACACGGCACCGTGCAGCTTTTGCGCGAGGCGGGTGTGGGCGACCGGATGGACCGTGAAGGCCTGCCCCACGAAGGGTGCTATCTGACCGACGATGACCTGATGGTGCGGATCAACTTTCATGATCTGACAGGCAAAAGGGTCATGGTCTATGGCCAGACCGAGGTGACAGCAGACCTATACGACGCGCAGGATGCCATAGGGACACCCATCGTGCACGATGTAGAGGATGTGGTGGTAAACGATGCGCAGACCGCCGCACCTTTTGTCGAATACACCCACGCGGGCGCGCGTCACCGTGTTGACTGCCGATATGTCGCGGGATGTGACGGCTTTCACGGTGTCAGCCGCCAGACGATTCCGGCGGAAAAGCGCGCGG
The DNA here is from genome assembly GCA_963728645.1 of uncultured Alphaproteobacteria bacterium. Classification (GTDB taxonomy): domain Bacteria; phylum Pseudomonadota; class Alphaproteobacteria; order Rhodobacterales; family Rhodobacteraceae; genus Sulfitobacter. Next base: position 324,321 of record CAVSLU010000008.1, read on the forward strand.
AATTTGAGCGTGTTTACCCGTTTGGCTGGCTCGGGGTCTTGTCCCGCACACCACCCGCAAACCACGAGTTGATCTATGCCAATTCGCGGCACGGCTTTGCGCTGGCGTCGATGCGCAACGAAAACCTGTGCCGCTATTATGTGCAGGTGCCGCTGATCGACAAGGTCGAAGACTGGAGCGATGACCGCTTTTGGGAGGCACTGAAAATGCGCCTGCCTCAGGATACTGCAAACAGCATGGTCACGGGGCCTTCGATCGAAAAATCCATCGCGCCGCTTCGGTCTTTCGTCAGCGAACCGCTGAGATGGGGCAGCTTGTTTCTGGTCGGTGACGCCGCGCACATCGTGCCGCCTACGGGCGCAAAAGGCCTGAATCTGGCGGTATCGGATGTGTATTATCTGCACAGCGCATTAATCGACGCGCTTAAAAAGAACGATCTTTCGGGCGTCGACAGCTATGCCGACCGTGCCCTTGCCCGGATCTGGAAAGCGATGCGGTTCAGCTGGCAAATGACCACGATGCTGCATCACTTCGATGGCGAAGACAGCTTTGCCGCGCAAATGCGTAAAGCAACCCTAAGCCACCTGTCCCAAAGCGAAACCGCACGCCGCGATCTGGCCGAAAACTACATCGGACTACCGTTCTGAGCGCTGGCCCTGAAAGGGTCGCACGATCGCACGGCGTCAGCCCGTCCGGCTGTCGCGCAGTCTGTTCATATTGGAAGCTAAGGAAAAATGGTGGAGCCTAGCGGGATCGAACCGCTGACCTCCTGCATGCCATGCAGGCGCTCTCCCAGCTGAGCTAAGGCCCCATCGTGGATCAAGGATCCGGGTCGTCTTCTGACTGCAACAGCCAGTGCGCCGCTGAATAGGCGCAAGCGAAGGCGGGATCAAGAGGAAAATCCACGCCCGCCTTCGCAAAATCACTCAGTCGTCATCGTTCGATGCAACGTCCGCGATTTCTTCCAATGGTACGGTATCATCGTCGTCGTCATCGTCGTCCAGAATATCATCATCCAGATCCACATCCACGTCGTCGTCATCTACCAATACCTCGTCATCATCCGAGTCGCCCTTCTTGGCTTTGGCTGTGACGGCATCTTCGGCATCGGCGGCGATCATGCGTGATTTGGAATTGTCAATTTCGACAACTTCCCCGGTATAGGGGCTGATAATCGGGCTTTTGTTCAGGTCATAGAACCGCTTGCCCGTTGTGGGGCACAGGCGCTTGGTTCCCCATTCTTCATTGGGCATCGAAGTCCCCTTTTTGAAAGTGTTGTTGCGTATAGATGATTCAGGGCAAGTGCCATATGAGATAGGAACTGTCAAAGGCAATCGCCACCCCCATGTGTGTCCGGAACCTGCAAATGCCCGATCCTGTCCTGCCCGGCAATCCGCCGATCCCCCTGATCCTGCGCCGTTCTGCGCGTGCGCGGCGCATTTCCCTGCGGATTTCCCAGCTGGATGGCCGCGTCACGCTGACCCTTCCAAAACGCCTGAAAGAGGCGGAAGGGATCGCCTTTGCACGCGAAAAGGAAACGTGGATTCGCCAGCATCTTGAGGCACGTGGCGAGGATGTTCTTGTGGGTCTGGGGGCCGAATTCCCGCTGGGCGGTCGACTGGTGCGGGTCACACCGGGGCAGGGCCGTCGCGTGCAACTGGGCACAGATGCGATTGCCGTACCCGGCCCCGCCGACCGTGTTCCCGCAAGGCTTTGCGCGCATCTGAAAGAACTGGCCCGCGACAGGCTGGCAGGGGCTTGCGACGATTATGCCGCCCGGCTGGGCAAACCCTATACCAGGCTTACCTTGCGCGACACGCGGTCGCGGTGGGGATCGTGCACATCTGACGGCGGGCTGATGTTCTCATGGCGGTTGATTCTGACCCCACCCGAGGTGCTGGATTACGTCGCCGCCCATGAGGTGGCGCATCTGGCGCAGATGAACCATTCGTCCGCGTTCTGGGCCGAGGTTGAGCGGATCTATGGCCCTTACAAAGACGCCCGCGGCTGGTTGCGCACACATGGCAGTGATCTACACCGTTTCCGCTTCGCATGAACAAACCGGCACTGCCGAGTTGACGCGCCACGAATTTGTGATCACAACATGCTGATGAACCTCAATCCACGCCCCCTTGATGCCAATCCGGTCGCCCATGACCGCGTTTACCGCCGTTTGCGCACGCGAATCATGTATGGCGACTTGCCCCCCGGTCACGCGCTGACCCTGCGTGGGATCGGCAAGGATTACGACGTGTCGATGACACCGGCCCGCGAAGCAGTGCGCAGGCTTGCTGCCGAGGGGGCGTTGACCATGTCTGCCTCGGGTCGCATCTCGACACCCGAACTCAGCAATGAACGGATCGAGGAACTGGCCGCGTTGCGTGCCCTGATCGAGGTTGAATTGGCCAGCCGCGCCCTGCCACGCGCCCATATGGCGTTGATCGAACGGCTTCAAACCATCAACAACGCGGTATCAGAGGCAGTGGCCCACCGCGATGCCGTTGGCTATATCCGCACCAATCTGGAATTTCACCGCACGCTCTACCTGCGTGCACAGGCCCCCGCGATGCTGGCGATGGCCGAAACCGTCTGGCTGCAAATGGGCCCGACCATGCGTGCACTTTACGGGCGCCTGCGGCGCACCGAACCGCCCCATTTTCACAAGCTGATCATTGCCGCACTGCGGGCCGGCGATGAACCGGGCCTGCGCCTTGCTGTGCGTACGGATGTCACCCAAGGGTTACGCATGCTTGCGACGTAGGCGGACTTTTTCAAAAAGTCCGTGGCGTTTTCCTGATAGGAAAACGGCTCGCCTTCCGATCAGGCGGCAAGACCCTTCGCACCCAGATCCATGAATTTCTTGCGCCGGTCGGCAATAAGCGCTTTGGGGTCCTTGCCGTTCAGGTCGCCCAACATGTCCGCGATTGCCTTGCCCACCGACCTGATCGCGGCAAGCGGATCGCGATGCGCACCGCCACGTGGTTCGGGAATGATCCGGTCGTTCACGCCAAGCTGTTTCAGATCCTGCGCGGTCAGGCGCAACGCCTCTGCCGCCTCACGCATTTTTTCCGAATCCTTCCACAGGATCGAAGCACAGCCTTCGGGCGAAATCACCGAATAAACCGAATGTTCCAGCATCGCGACGCGGTTCGCCGTGGCAAAGGCGACCGCTCCGCCGGATCCGCCTTCGCCGATGATCACGGACACCAGAGGAACACCGATTTGCAGGCATTTTTCGGTGGCCCGCGCAATCGCCTCGGATTGGCCGCGCTCTTCCGCACCCTTGCCGGGATAGGCACCGGGCGTGTCAACCAGCGTGATCACGGGCAGCCCGAATTTATGCGCCAGCTCCATCAAACGAACGGCCTTGCGATAGCCTTCGGGCCGCGCCATGCCAAAATTCCGCTCAATCCGCGATTTGGTGTCATTGCCTTTTTCGTGGCCTATGACGACGACAGGCTTGTCATTGAAGCGTGCCAGCCCCCCCATCACCGCATGATCGTCGGCAAAATTCCGATCCCCGGCCAGCGGCGTATAATCCGTAAACAACGCTTCTATATAGTCCTTGCAGTGGGGCCGTTCGGGATGCCGTGCCACTTGGCATTTCCGCCAGGGCGTCAGGGATTTGTACATGTCATCCAGCATCTGGTTTGCCTTCTGGTCCAGCGCCTTGGCCTCTGTGGTGACATCCATGCCCTCCGAAGACCGCGCGAGCGCCCGCAGCTCTTCCGCTTTGCCTTCAATCTCGGCCAAAGGTTTTTCAAAATCCAGATACTGGGTCATCACATGCTCCACGCTTGGGTCTGGGGCTATATGGCGCTGATTTGCAAGCTTTGCAACTTGGCCGGTTCAGGTGGCGGGCCATAACACCGGCAAGAGCGATGCCAGCAACAACAGCGCCATGGTGATGTTGAAGACACGCAACCGGCGCCGATTGGTCAGAACCCGCGCCATCTGCCCGCCCATCAACGTCCAAAGCGTGATGGAAGGCAGCGCGGTAAGCGCCACGACCACCGCCGCCAACATCAAAGGGGCCAATCCCGCAACAGGGACATAAACAGTGATGATGCTCAACCCAAAGGCCCACGCCTTGGGGTTCACCCATTGAAATCCCGCTGCCTGAAGAAATCCCATGGGATTGCCCTGGGCTCTGGCTTGCTCCACCGGCGCAGCTGTCGCAATCTTGTAGGCGAGAAATACAAGATACATCACGCTCAAGACCTTCAGGATGACATAGATAACCGGAAATGCATCAAACACCCTGATCAACCCGACGCCGACCAAAAGCAGCATGATCATGAAGCCAAAGGTGATACCCATCATATGTGGCAAGGTCCGCGCGAACCCAAAGTTCGCACCTGAAGCCATCAGCATCAGATTATTCGGCCCCGGTGTCAGCGAGGTGATCAGCGTAAACGCCACCAGTGCAGAAAGGACATCGAACGTCATTGGCACCTGATGCCCCACCTGACCGGGGGTGCCAAGCCCCATCTTCTCTGGCTGTTAAATATCCCGGGGGGTGCGGGGGGCTGGCCCCCCGCATCGGGCGGCGCGGTTAACGCGCCGCAATCATTTCGGACTGGCGCACAATGACCTCAGCCTGTTTGATGCTGGCGATATCAACCAGACGCCCTTTGTACACGGTGGCCCCTTCGCCCTTTGCCTTCGCCTCGTCCATCGCGGCCAGAATTTCGCGCGCTTCCGCAACGGCGGCGTCAGACGGGGTGAACACCTCGTTCGAGATGGCGATCTGTTTGGGGTGAATGGCCCATTTGCCGACCATGCCCAACGTCGCTGACCGGCGCGCCTGCGCACGGCAGCCTTCGTCGTCGGAAAAATCACCGAACGGGCCGTCCACCGGCAACACGCCATGCGTCCGGCACGCGGCGACGATTGCGGTTTGCGCCCAATGCCAGGGATCGGACCAATGCTTTGTCCCCTCGTGAAGCATATAGTAATTTTCCTGCGTGCCGCCGATCCCCGTGGTCTGCATCCCCATGGAGGCCGCGAAATCCGCCGCCCCGAGGCTCATCGCCTGTAAACGCGGGCTAGAGGCGGCGATTTCTTCGACATGGGCGATCCCGGCCGCCGATTCGATGATGACCTCGAAACCGATTTTCTTTGTCCGGCCCTTGGCCGTCTCTATCGCTGTGACCAGCGCATCGACGGCATAGACGTCAGCTGCACAACCAACCTTGGGGATCATGATCTGGTCAAGCCGTTCATCTGCCTGCTCCAACAGATCGACGACGTCGCGGTACCAATAGGGCGTGTCCAGACCGTTGATTTGCACCGAAAGCGTCTTCTTGCCCCAGTCAACATCGCCAATGGCCTTGATCACATTGACGCGCGCGCTGTCCTTGTCTGTGGGGGAAACGCTGTCTTCCAGATCAAGGTTGATGACATCCGCCTCCGAGGCGGCCATTTTTTCAAACAGGGCAGGGCGCGATCCGGGGCCGAAAAGCTGGCAACGGTTGGGGCGTGCGGGCGGTGTGGGTTGAATCCGAAAGCTCATGATCGTGTTCCCTTGCGTAATAAAGTTGCAGATTGATTGCCCAAGCTGGTATTAAATTAGCCACCCGCTCGCAAGCGCATTTCGCAGATGCAGCATTGGGCGCCGAAGGTGCGTGCACTAATCTTCACCAAAATGCTGTTTTGATGCACTCTGGCGGCGCGATCTCTTGATCTTGCCGTGGATTTGCAAGCTCATTGCTGCAACAAACAGCGAAACTGACGCAAATTGAAATTGCCGGAGTGGTTAACCATGATCGAAACACCGTATCTTCTTTTTCTGGGCGACGCGCCTGATCAACTGGCCGCAAAAGTGGCCCAAGGAATCAAGGACTGGCGGCCCGACAACGCCGTCGGCCAATTCCGGATGGAGGGCTGCAAGGCCGATGTAAAGCTCTCTGACATGACACTGTCGCAGGCGAAAGAAGCGGGTGCCAAGACACTTGTGATCGGCGTTGCCAACCGCGGTGGCACGATCAGTGCCGCCTGGAAAGAAGTGCTGGTCGAGGCGCTTGAGACGGGGTTCGACATCGCCTCGGGGCTGCACAACCTGCTGCGCAACGAACCGGATCTGGTGGCGGCCGCTGAAAAACACGGACGCACACTGCACGACGTGCGCATCCCCACGGTTCAGTACCCGATTGCAAACGGCGTGAAACGCAGCGGCAAGCGCGTTCTGGCTGTGGGGACAGACTGTTCGGTGGGCAAGATGTATACGGCCCTGGCGCTGGACGCCGCGCTAAAAGACAAGGGGATGAAAAGCAGCTTTCGCGCCACGGGACAGACCGGCATTCTGATTACCGGTGAAGGTGTGCCGCTGGATGCCGTGATCGCCGATTTCATGGCGGGGTCGATCGAATATCTGACGCCTGACAATGACGAGGATCATTGGGATGTGATCGAGGGGCAGGGTAGTCTGTTCCATGTCTCCTATTCCGGCGTCACCCTTGCATTGATCCACGGGGGGCAGCCCGACGCGCTGATCCTGTGCCACGAGCCAACGCGCAAGACCATGCGCGGATTGCCGGATTATGAACTGCCCACGCTTGAGCAGGTTCGTGATACGGCGCTGACGCTGGCCTGCGTCGCCAATGCGGGGTGTCAGGTCGTCGGCATCTCTATCAATACGCAGCACATGACAGAGGCCGAGGCGGCAACCTATCTGTCGCAGGTGGAGGACCGTTTGGGACTGCCTGCCGTTGATCCGTTCCGTCAGGGGGCGGCCAGACTGGCAGATGCATTGGCGGGCCTCTGACCGGCCCTTCGGGGAGAGTTTATTTGGCAAAATGAAGGAGCGGGTATGCGTATTGAAGTGAGCCGGGATGTGTTTCAACTGGCGCAGGTCTTTACGATTTCGCGCGGGTCGCGGACCGAAGCGCAGGTTTTGACGGTGCGGATCACCGACGGCAGTGTCACAGGCTGGGGAGAGTGTGTTCCCTATGCCCGTTATGACGAGACGCTGGACAGCGTGATCGCACAGATTGAGGCTTTGCCTGACACGGTAACGCGTGCTGTGCTTGGGGATCTGTTGCCTGCGGGTGCCGCGCGCAATGCCGTGGATTGTGCTTTGTGGGATCTTGAGGCCAAGATGGCCGGCAAACGGGTCTGGGAGCTGGCTGGTCTGGCGCGGCCGGGCCCCGAGATTACCGCCTATACCCTCTCGCTGGATGAACCAGCCAAGATGCAGGCGCAGGCGGCCAAGAACGCCTATCGCCCGCTGCTGAAAATCAAGCTTGGCACGCCCGACGACATGCCCCGGCTTGAAGCCGTGCGAGCCGGGGCACCCAAGTCACAGATCATCATCGACGCGAATGAAGGATGGTCGGCGGAGGTCTATGCCGATCTGGCACCGCATCTGGTGCGTCTTGGGGTGTCGCTGGTTGAGCAACCTTTGCCTGCGGCAGACGATGATGCGCTTATCGGGATGGACCGCCCCGTGCCTGTCTGCGCCGACGAAAGCTGCCATGACCGCGCAAGCCTGCCTGGACTGAAAGGCAAATATGATCTCGTGAACATCAAGCTCGACAAGACCGGCGGCTTGACCGAGGCGCTGGCCCTGCGCGATGCAGCTCTTGGTGAAGGGTACGAGGTGATGGTGGGCTGTATGGTCGGATCGTCCCTTGCGATGGCCCCTGCGACGCTGGTGGCGCAAGGTGCCAGTATTGTTGATCTTGACGGCCCGCTGCTTCTGGCGGAAGACCGGGACGACGCTTTGACATTTGACGCAGCCGGGGTGCATCCGCCCGTGGCCAAGCTTTGGGGATAAGACCATGCGCACTGTATATGTAAACGGCGACTACCTGCCCGAGAACCGAGGCGAAGGTATCGATCTTTGACCGGGGTTTCCTGATGGCGGACGGCGTCTATGAAGTCACAAGCGTGCTGGGTGGCAAGCTGATCGATTTCGAAGGCCATGCCGTGCGTCTGAGCCGGTCGTTGAACGAATTGCAGATGCGCAACCCCATCTCGAAGGATGATCTGCTTGAGGTGCATCGCGAACTGGTGCGTCTGAATGAAATCGACGAGGGCATGATCTATCTTCAGATCACCCGCGGGTCAGCCGGAGATCGTGATTTCGTTTTCCCCGACCCTGAAACGACCGAGCCCACCATCGTGCTGTTCACCCAAGCCAAGCCCGGCATGGCCGACAGCGCCGCCGCCAAAAAAGGTGCCAAGATCATCAGCATTGAGGATATCCGCTGGGGCCGCCGTGACATCAAGACGGTGCAGCTTTTGTATCCGTCGATGGGCAAGATGATGGCCAAGAAGGCCGGTTGTGACGACGCATGGATGGTCGAGGATGGTTTTGTCACCGAGGGCACCAGCAACAACGCCTATATCGTCAAGGGCAACAAGATCATCACCCGCGCATTGAGCAACGACATCCTGCACGGCATCACCCGCGCCGCTGTTCTGCGCTTTGCACGCGAGGCCCAGATGGAGGTTGAGGAACGCAACTTTTCCATCGACGAGGCAAAGGAAGCGGATGAGGCGTTTACCACGTCAGCCAGCGCGTTCGTGATGCCGGTGGTCGAGATTGACGGCGTGCCTTTGGGCGACGGAACGCCGGGCCGCATCGCACCCCGCCTGCGCGAGATCTATCTGGACGAGATGCGCAAAGCGGCGGTTTGACGTGTTATTCCACGCTGCCTGTCACACCGCAGCGTGGAAATCTTGTCAGGCGACGGACTGAGAAAACCCTTCAAGTGTTGTCAGGACAGCGTAAATGTTCGGGATATCCTCGGCATTCAGCCCTTCAAGGAACGCAACGGGGCGTCCTTCATAGCTGGCACGCACGCCCTGCTGAGCATCATCGAAATCAAATGAAATTTCGCCGCGCAGGCTGCCGTTCAGATGCGTGATCATCAGGGCATCCGCTCTGGGTTGGAAATCGGTGATGCGCACTTCGCGCAGGTCATCAACGCCATCGGGGTCTTCGTCGTCAATGGCATAGAATGTATCGAAACCTTTGCCGCCCGTCATGATATCGCCATCATCGCCAGCCAGACTATCATTGCCGAAACCGCCTGAAAGCGTATCGGTTGTGCCAAGTTCGCCGGGTTTGTCATAAAGGCCGAACGAGGTCAGCCCGTCGAAAGAAACCAGAACATCATCCCCAAGATCGCCGAAAAGCGCATTCGATCCGCGCAGATCAACGATGAAATCGTCACCGTCACCGCCGCGCACCAGATCGTTGCCTGCCTGATTGGCGTAGCTTGCATCATCGGGACTGTAATCGTCATTTCCGGCACCGAGAAACACGCGGTCATTGCCCGCATCGCCCGAGACGAGATCGTCGCCTGCTCGTGCGAAAATCACGTCGTTCCCGGCACCGCCGAGCAGGCCATCTTCATTGTCAGAGCCGTTTATCGTGTCGTTGCCGTCGCTTCCATTGATGTAGCCGCCGTCCGGATCAGAGGTCAGTTTTTCAGCGGCATTCGTACCGACAAAGCCATCACTGACAACCTTTTCATCCTCAGTGTCGTCGGCGGATGCGGATTCATCGTCATCCGCACTATCAAAAACAGAGGCAACCAGCGCAGCGCCAAGAAGGGCGGGAAGAAGGAGCAGAGCAAGCATGACGGAATCTCCACAATAAGGGGACAACTACTCAGCGATTCTCTTACCCGTAATTCTGATTTCGTCAAAGGTTTCAGTTGTTTGTAGTAATTTTCGGCGTGATGCTGGCTGTTGGTCGCAATTGTGCCGAAAATTTCACCGATATTCAGACTGACTTTACGCTGTTTCGCGAAAATCCCGGCCGGTACTGCGCCCAGATCGGCCGCTGCTGCGGTGCTCAGCCTTTTCCGACATTCTCCTCGAACGCGACCTTGAATGCGTCTTGCTGTTCGGGCTTGGCGTCAGTCTGGTGGTTGGATTTCCATTCGTCCATCGTCATGCCGTAGAACAGTTCGCGGGCTTCCTCCTTGCCCATGTCGATACCACGCTCGTTGGCGGCTTCTTGATACCAGCGTGACAGGCAGTTACGGCAAAAACCGGCGAGGTTCATCATGTCGATGTTCTGCACGTCGGTGCGGTCTTGCATCAGGTGTTGTTGCAGGCGGCGGAAGGCGGCGGCTTGCAGTTCGATCTCTGTTTGTGTGGGCATTCGGGTCTCTCCTCTTTAATCAAAGTTGGGTCCGGGCAAGGTGGTTTCAAGTATGGGTGCCAGACGCCGCGGCCCAGGCGCTTTGCCCCGCGGCGTCGCTGATCAGATCATTGCGCAGCTCGATCAGCGCATTGGGACGGCCATATTGCAATGCGTGGCGGTCGATGGAATCACCGGGCAGGTGGCCCGTATAGGGCTCATTGTCGCCGATTGTCAGGTCGGGAACCTGCCGCAAGGCAGTCAAGCAGGGGCTGTGCCAGCCGGGTGTCGTTCGCGTAAAGCACGCCGATCTGCCAAGGGCGGGGCGCACGCCCGCGCAGTTGGGGCGTAAAGCTGTGAATGGACAGAACAACCGTCGCGGGGCGCGCTGCCAGCTTGGCCAAAGCATCGTGATAGGGGCGATAGCATGTCGTCAGGCGGTGTTCCCGCTCTGCCCGGTCGGCGGTGCGGTTGGCGGGGATGATCGTGCCGTCGTAAAGCTTCATCAGCAGGGTCGGGTCGTCCTCGCCCCGGTTGGGGTCAATCACCAGCCGCGAGAAGTTGCTGAAGATCGCGGGCGAATTAAGCTGCTCGCCCAAGCGCGCGCCACCCCGGCGGCACCGATGTCATAGCTGATGTGGCGCGCCATATCCTCGGCCGAGAGCCCAAGGTCACCGCCACCCACGCTGTCGGGCACCGTGTTGGCCGCGTGATCACAGGTGACCAGCCAGCGGCCCGGCCTGTCGATGCCATCGATGAAATAGGGGGTGTATGTCATGAAGCTGATACCTTTCGGGTGCCAGACTTAAGCCAGAGCAACAGGAATGAAAATCAAGAGTTATCGTTAACATTTTTCTTGTCCACACTGAAAGCCGGGCATGTTAAACCCTTGTTGAAATGGAATGATCAGGCCGAATTGCGGCCTTGACCGATGAAGAAAGAGCCACCGCATGAAACGCACGCGCAATGTAAAAGTCGTCGCGACCCTTGGGCCTGCATCAGACAGCCATGAAATGATCTCGGCACTGTATGAGGCGGGCGCGGATGTGTTCCGCCTGAACATGAGCCACGGCAGCCACGAGGAGATTCGTGAGAAGCACCGGATCATTCGCCAGATCGAAGAAGAAACCGGATCACCCATCGGTATCCTTGCGGATTTGCAGGGGCCAAAACTGCGTGTCGGGGTGTTTTCGGGTGACAGCGAACTGCTGGTCGAGGGGGCTGATTTCCGGCTTGATCTGGATGACGCCGAAGGCGATGCCCGCCGCGTCTGCCTGCCCCACCCCGAGATTTTTGCAGCGCTTGAACCGGGCGCAAGCCTGCTGGTGAATGACGGCAAGATCCGTCTCAGGGTCAAGGAATGTGGCCCCGACTTTGCCGAATGTGAGGTGATCATCGGGGGCATGATTTCGAACCGGAAGGGCGTGAATGTGCCCGACGTGGTGCTGCCGCTGGCAGCCTTGTCGGACAAGGACCGTGCGGATCTTGAATTTGTCTGCGCCTTGGGTGTCGACTGGCTGGCGCTTCAGCTTTGTGCAGCGGCCAGAGGATGTGACCGAGGCACGCGATCTGGCCAAGGGGCGTGCCGCGATCCTGTCGAAGATCGAAAAGCCGTCCGCCGTTGCGCGGTTCGATGACATTCTGGCGGCAAGCGACGGCATCATGGTGGCGCGGGGCGATCTGGGCGTTGAATTGCCTGTGCAAAACGTCCCTCCGATCCAGAAGCGGCTGGTGCGCAAATGCCGGGCGGCGGCCAAGCCGGTGATCGTTGCGACGCAAATGCTGGAATCCATGATCGAAAGCCCGATGCCGACGCGGGCCGAGGTATCTGACGTCGCGACCGCCATCTATGAAGGTGCGGATGCGGTGATGCTGTCGGCGGAATCCGCCGCAGGGTCTTATCCGATCGATGCGGTGCGCACGATGAACAACGTCGCGACCGAGGTCGAGATGGACCCGACCTATACCCAGATCATCGAATCCTCGCGCACCGCCGACCGCATGACCGTCGCCGACGGCATCGTTGCCGCCGCCCGCGAGATCGCCGAGACGACCAATATCAAGGCGATCTGCTGTTTCACCCAAAGCGGCACCACCGCGCTGCTGATCGCGCGAGAGCGCCCCCGCGTGCCGATCATCGCGTTGACGCCCTTGGTCAGGACCGCCCGCAGGCTGGCGCTCAGCTGGGGCACAAACTGTGTCCTGACCGACCGTCTGGACCGCTTCAAGATGGCCGTCGTCAGTGCCGCCCGTGCCGCCCGTGAAGAAGGCTATGCCGGACCCGAAGGATATGGTCGTCGTGGTGGCCGGAGTGCCATTTAACGTTGAGGGAAGCACCAACATCCTGCGGGTGGCCCCCTGCGACGAACGTTTGATTTTCAATACAGATCCAGAGTAGCGTTGATCAGGGCAAGACCGCACCCCTATGAAAAGGCTTGATTTATGGATTCTGATCTATCTCTGGTGTTGGGGCTTGCACTGGCTGCACTGACGATCCCTTCCGTTCTTTCAGCACTGTCGGATGCACGGGCCCCCCGCGCATCTATGGTGACGATCCTGATTGCAGGGGGGCTGATCATTTATGCGATCCGGTCGCATCCGGGCGGCTATGCCCTGGCGGATGTGCCCGACGCGGTGATGCATGTGATCGCGCGCTACCGGTTCTGGTAGATCTGGTCTTGTGACAGGACAGGTGCAGCGGATCAGGGTCATCGGATCAGCGGGGCCGCTTTTGCGCTTGCCATATCGGCCTGTCCCTCCTATACGCCAGCTTCGTTCCGCGCGTCCGGCCCACGTGGCATGCCGAGTTCGCGCATCTACCGAACTCAAGTCAAGGAGACGGAAATGCCCAAGATGAAGACGAAATCGAGCGCGAAGAAGCGCTTCAAAGTTTCGGCGACCGGCAAGGTCATCGGCGGTCAGGCTGGTAAACGGCATGGCATGATCAAACGGACAAAGAAATTCATCCGTGACGCGCGGGGGACAACTGTTTTGTCCGGCCCCGACGCCAAGATCATCAAGGGCTTCATGCCCTACGACCGCTAAGATAGGAGAGCCGATATGTCCCGTACCAAAGGTGGCGTCGTAACGCACGCCCGTCATAAAAAGGTTATCAAGGCCGCCAAAGGTTACTATGGCCGCCGCAAGAACACCTTCAAGGTCGCCCGTCAGGCGGTCGACAAAGCCAATCAATACGCCACGCGCGACCGTAAGAACCGCAAGCGGAACTTCCGCGCCTTGTGGATCCAGCGGATCAACGCCGCAGTGCGCAGCCATGACGAGGCGCTGACATACAGCCGCTTCATCAACGGTCTGTCGCTGGCAGGCATCGAAGTGGACCGTAAGGTTCTGGCCGATCTGGCCGTGAACGAACCCGACGCGTTCGGTGCGATCGTCAAGCAGGCGCAGGACGCGCTGGCCGCGTAAGCGATCGTTGTTCGACAAGTCTACAAAACGCCGTCCCGCTGTCGGGGCGGCGTTTTGCGTTTCAGTTCAGCGGTTTCTGAAACGCCGCCAGCACCGCACCTGTCAGTAATATCCCTGCCGCTGCAAGCAGGCTGACCCCGATGTTGCCAGTCATATCCCCCAACGCCCCGGCGGCATAGGGGCCAACGGTCTGGGCAATGGCGAAGACGACCGTAAACAGGCTCATCGCGGCGGCCCAGCTTTCGGGGGGCAGGTTCTGGCGAATGAAGCTGGTGATGGCACCGGGGGCCATGAACACACATAAACCAAAGACCACGGCAGAAATGACGATGGCACTGCCAGCGGGCAGGACCACAGGCAGCGCAGATCCCAGTGCAATGCCGGTCAGGATCAACGCCAATGGCCGCCCCGACGCATGCCGCGCCAGCACGCCACGCCAGACAAAGGGCGACAGCACCAGTGCGATCCCAAGGATCACCCACACCCCGGCAATCAGCGGTGCCGATGCCTGCTGGTCCGTCATCCAGGCCGACAGAAACGTCAGATACACGATGTACCCCATCGCGAACCCTGCGTAGCCCGCCAATTCGCGCCAGATCCGCCGCAACTGTAACCCTCCCGCCGCCGTGTTGCTTTGCGCCGGTACATGCAGCGCCCGCGCCGCCCAAAGGCCAAGGGGCAAGGCAAACAGGCTGATCACGCCAATAACATACCAGCCATAGCGCCAAGACGACGCCCCCCACGCATCCAGCATCAGGGGCAGGGACGCACCGGCAAGCATGATGCCAAGGCCTCCGCCACTGCCGAAAAGGATCGCAATTGCCAGCGCATTGCGTCGGGCATCCCCCGGAAACAGCCGCGCGGTAAGGACGCTGGCGGTTGAAAACGACATCGCCCCAAAGACGCCGGCCGCAATCCGCCAGAACGTTTGCCAGCCCATCGTTGCCTCGTATCCCGTCGCAAGAAGGCTTAGCGTTGTGGCGACCAGCCCGAAGCTGAAAAGTTTTGAAGGGGCCACCCGCGTGATCATCACCAGCGTCAGCACCGCCCCCACCACATAGCCGATGGCGTTTGCGGTGTTCAGCCACCCGGCTTGCGCATAGCTCCACCCCAGTTCGGATTTCATCGCGGGCAGGATCAGACCATATGCAAAGCGCGCAAACCCATTTGTGACCATCACGCCCAGCGTCAGCCCTGCCAGCGCAAGCCAGGGTCGGTCAACGGCACGCGGGCGGGTAGGTTTGCGCGTGCTCTTGTCTTGGGGCATGTGGGTTCCTTTGTCGTGTATTGTGCACTATGTGCGCGGGTCAGGCCGGGTACAAGAGCCGCATCAGATGGCGGCGTGTCTTGTATTCGGGCGCAATTCTGCTAGCACCGGCGCGAACCAAGGACATGAGGCAGATATGGACGACCTGAAAGCGAAATATCTGGGCCAGATCGCCAAGGCGGGCGACGAGGCCACATTGGAAGACATCCGTCTGGCAGCTGTCGGCAAAAAGGGCGAAGTCGCTCTCAAGATGCGCGAACTCGGCAAGATGACCCCCGAAGAACGGCAGACAGTCGGCCCCGCGCTTAACGCGTTGAAGGACGAGATCAATTCGGCCCTTGCCGCCAAAAAGGCAGCCCTTGGCGATGCGGCGTTGGATGCGCGCCTGCGGTCTGAGTGGCTGGATGTGACATTGCCCACGCGGCCCACGCGGCAGGGCACGATCCACCCGGTCAGCCAGGTGACCGAAGAACTGACCGCGATCTTCGCCGAGATGGGCTTTTCCGTCGCCGAAGGCCCTCGTATCGACACCGACTGGTATAACTTCGACGCGCTGAACATCCCCGGCCACCACCCTGCACGGGCCGAGATGGACACATTCTATATGGCCCGCGCGACAGACGACAACCGTCCGCCGCATGTGCTGCGCACCCACACCTCGCCGGTGCAAATCCGCACCATGGAAGCACAGGGTGCCCCGCTGCGCATCATCTGCCCCGGCGGCGTGTATCGTGCTGACTATGACCAGACGCACACGCCGATGTTCCATCAGGTCGAAGGGCTGGCCATCGACAAGGACATTTCGATGGCGAACCTGAAATGGACGCTGGAAGAATTCTTTGCCGCATTCTTTGAAATTGACGGCATCAAGACCCGTTTCCGCGCCTCGCATTTCCCCTTTACCGAACCATCGGCCGAGGTCGATATCCAGTGCTCATGGGTCGACGGCCAGTTGCGTATCGGCGAAGGCGACGGCTGGATGGAGGTTCTGGGTTCCGGCATGGTCCACCCCAAAGTTCTGGCAGCGGGCGGTATCGACCCGAACGAATGGCAGGGCTTTGCCTTCGGCATGGGCATCGACCGCATCGCGATGCTGAAATACGGCATCCCCGATCTGAGGGCGTTCTTTGATTCAGACCTGCGCTGGCTGCGACACTACGGGTTCGCGAGCCTGGATCAGCCGAATTTGCATGGTGGGTTGAGTAGGTAATCCAAGGGAAAGGAAGGGCCGCTTGGGATGAAACTTTTTCGCCACCGTCACCGCGAGAAATCACACAAAAGCCGTGTTGTGTATGCCCGGTTCGAGATCGCCTATACCATCGTGGATTTTTCCGCCGCCCTTTGCTTTATCGTCGGTTCGGTGCTGTTCTTCTTCAAAGAGCTTGAGACAATCGCAATCTGGTTCTTCGTGATTGGATCTGTGTTTTTCGCGGCCAAGCCTACATTGCGGCTGATCAGGGAAATAAAACTTTATCGCATGGGCGATGTGTCCGATCTTGCCCAGCGAAGGAAAGACTAGACCCAGCAGGGCTTTGAAACCCGATCTGCATCCCAAATAAACAAGTGCCCCATGATCCGTTTTCTTCTGCCCATTTTCGTAGCCCTTTTACTGCCAACTCTGGTCATGGGCGGCACGGATCGGTCCTGCGGCGGCGACATCCCCTGTAAACTGGGCAACCGCGCATATAACATCCTGCTGCCCGATAATTGGGACGGGGTCACTCCCCTGCCTGTGATGATGCATTTCCATGCCTTCTTGAGGCGGGGCAGAACGGTCGTGAACCATCCCCGCATCGGCAGCGCGACACAGCCACGTGGCGTTATGCTGATTGCCCCCTCGGCGCAGAACCGGGCGTGGCGGTTCTGGCAGGACGCCCCCAATGATATCGCCTTTGCCGATGCGGTGCTGGCGGATGTGGAAAAACGCTATCCGGTGGACCAAAGCCAAATCTATATCTCGGGGTTTTCATTCGGGGCGGCGATGGCGTGGCGCTATGCCTGTGTGCGCGGCGACAGGATCGCCGGACTGATGACCATATCCGGTACCATCCCGCAGGCCACGCCGTGCCCCAACCCGCCCGAACAGGTGCGCCATGTGCACGGTCTGCAAGACATCTGGATGAGCCTGCCGCGGGGCCCCGGCCATGACGCCACCAATGCCGTCGCCTTGTGGCGCAAGGCATTCCAGTGCGGCCGGGGGCGCATCACCGCGAAATACAATATCAGGCCAGGCATCGGTGCCACCCATATCGTCTGGGACCAGTGCACCCAAGGCCGCAGCGTGACGCTGGATGTCCACAACGGCGGGCATTTCATTCCCGAAGGCTGGCTGGGCGCGCAGCTTGACGATCTGATGCCAAAAACCGAACGCTAACCGCATTGAAACCGCGCGGATTAAACGCTAGGCCCTAGCGCAAGCATGAGCACGAGGATCGACCCCATGAAATTCACACTGTCTTGGCTGAAAGACCATCTCGACACCACGGCGTCGATTGATGAAATCACCTATGCGCTGACTGATCTGGGTCTTGAGGTCGAAGGCGTCGAAGACCGCGGCGCGAAGCTGGCGGACTTTACGCTGGGATATGTCAGATCGGCTGAAAAGCACCCCGATGCCGACCGTCTGCGGGTCTGTCAGGTCGATACCGACGAGGGTATTCAGCAGATCATTTGCGGTGCCCCCAACGCGCGCGAAGGCATCACCGTCGTCGTGGCAAAGCCCGGTGTCTATGTGCCCGGCATTGATACGACGATCGGGGTCGGCACGATCCGCGGGATCGAAAGCTTTGGCATGATGGCGTCAGAGCGCGAATTGGAGCTGTCCGAGGAACACGATGGCATCATTGAACTGCCGTCAGGCAACGTGGGTGACCGTTTCATCGACTGGCTGGCCGAAAACGACCCCGCCAAGGTGGACCCCGTGATCGAGATCGCGATCACGCCGAACCGTCCCGATGCACTTGGCGTGCGCGGGATTGCCCGCGATCTTGCCGCGCGTGGACTTGGCACGCTCAAGCCCCGCGACGTGGCCGGGGTAGAAGGCACTTTCCCGTGCCCGATCGCCGTGTCAATTGATGACGACACGCTTGATCAATGCCCGGTGTTTTACGGGCGCGTGATCCGGGGTGTCAAAAACGGCCCCTCGCCACAGTGGCTGCAAGACAGCCTGCGCGCCATCGGCCTGCGCCCGATTTCGTTCCTTGTCGATGTGACGAACTTTTTCACCTACGACCGCAACCGTCCTTTGCATGTCTTTGACGCGGACAAGGTCGCGGGAAACACTCTGCGCGTGCACCGCGCCAAGGGTGGCGAAACTTTGATGGGCCTCGATGAAAAGGAATATACCTTCACCGAAGGGATGACCCTGATTTCGGACGCCGAAAAGGTCGAAAGCATCGCGGGTGTGATGGGCGGACTGGAAACGGGCTGCACCGAAGATACGGTGAATGTGTTCCTTGAGGCCGCGTATTTCGATCCGGTGCGCACGGCCTATACCGGTCGCGCGCTCAAGATCAACTCGGACGCGCGGTACCGGTTTGAACGCGGGATCGATCCTGAATGGACGCCCTACGCCATTGAACATGCGACCCGCATGATCCTGGATCACGCCGGTGGTGAAGCGTCAGATGTCGTCGTCGCGGGCAAGGTGCCTGATTTCAGCCGCGCCTATAAACTGGACGCCGCGCGGGTGCAGTCGCTTGTGGGGATGACGATCTCTGAAAGTGAACAGCGCAAGACACTGACGGCACTCGGGTTCCGCCTTGAGGGGGACATGGCCCATGTGCCCAGCTGGCGCCCCGACGTGCAGGGCGAGGCCGATCTGGTCGAGGAAGTCGCCCGCATCGCGTCGCTGACCAAGCTTGAGGGCCGCCCGCTGCCGCGACTGAGCGCCGGCGTGCCGCAGCCTGTCCTTTCGCCGATGCAGCGGCGCGAAGCGATGGCACGGCGTGCGATGGCCGCCTTGGGCTACAACGAATGTGTCAGCTACAGTTTTATCGATCAGGCGTCTGCCGCCCTGTTCGGCGGCGGCACCGATGCCACGCGGCTGGAAAACCCGATCAGCGCCGACATGAGCCACATGCGCCCGTCCCTGTTGCCAGCACTGTTGCAGGCGGCGGCCCGCAATCAGGCACGCGGTTTCCCTGATATGGGGCTGTTCGAGGTTGGGCCGGTGTTCAGCGGGGGCGAACCCGGTGAACAGGAATTGCAGGTCAGCGGTATTCTGATCGGGCGCACCGGGCCAAAGAACGTGCATGGGGCGTCGCGGCCCGTGGATGTGTTCGACGTCAAGGCGGATATCGAAGCGGTGCTTTCGGCCATCGGTGCCCCCGCCAAGGTCCAGATCATGCGCAACGGCGCCGACTGGTGGCATCCGGGCCGTCACGGCCAGATCTGCCTTGGCCCGAAAAAAGTGTTGGGTGTTTTCGGCGAAATTCACCCCCGCGTGCTGGCCGCTTTGGATGTGAAAGGCCCCGCGATGGGCTTTACCATCTGGCCCGCCCAAGTGCCGCTGCCGCGCAAGACAGGGGCCACGCGACCCGCGCTGAACGTCAGCGCCTTGCAGGCCGTGGAACGTGATTTTGCCTTTGTCGTCGACGCTGAAGTCGACGCGCTGACACTGGTCAACGCCGCGATGGGAGCCGACAAAGCCCTGATTGAAGACGTGCGCGTGTTTGACGAATTCATCGGCGGATCAGTGGGCGAGGGCAAGAAATCGCTGGCCCTTACCGTGCGGATGCAGCCCACCGACAAGACGCTGAAAGACGCGGACATAGAAGCGGTCGGGGCCAAGGTGATCGAAAAGGTCAGCAAAGCCACGGGTGCGGTGCTGCGCGGA
Source organism: uncultured Alphaproteobacteria bacterium (assembly GCA_963728645.1). Lineage (GTDB taxonomy): Bacteria > Pseudomonadota > Alphaproteobacteria > Rhodobacterales > Rhodobacteraceae > Sulfitobacter. The sequence goes on from CAVSLU010000008.1 coordinate 343,950, forward strand.
TAACAGGAGACTGACATGCCACTGAACGTTTACCTCTCTGGTGAAATTCACACGGATTGGCGCGACCAGATCATAAAAGGGGCCTCGGATCTGGATGTCACCTTTTCCGGCCCCGTGACCGATCACGCCGCAAGCGACGATTGCGGCGTGGCAATTATGGGGGCCGAGCCGCACAAATTCTGGCACGACCGCAAGGGCGCGCAATTGAACGCCATCCGCACCCGCAAGGGGATCGAGGACAGCGACATCGTCGTCGTGCGTTTCGGCGATCAGTACAAGCAATGGAACGCGGCTTTTGATGCGGGCTATGCTGCTGCGTTGGGGAAATCGCTTGTGATCCTGCATGGCCCCGATCATGCCCATGCCCTCAAGGAGGTCGACGCAGCGGCTTTGGCCGTGGCGCAAGAGCCTGAACAGGTGGTGCAAATCCTGCGCTACGTCCTGACAGGCACCCTGCCCGCCACCGATTGAACCTGATCCACCGTCCCGCTAGGCTTTGACCTTGGGGGGATAGTTCATGGAATTCGACTATATCATTGCCGGCGGTGGATCTGCCGGATGCGTCATGGCCTCACGATTGTCCGAAGACCCCGCCGTGTCGGTCTGCCTGATCGAAGCAGGCGGAAACGGCCGCGGCATTCTGGTGCGTGCCCCTGCGTTGGTGGCCACGATGATTTCCGGGCGTCCCAAGCTGAACAATTGGGCCTTTCGCACCGTCCCCCAGCCTGAACTGAACAACCGGCGTGGCTATCAGCCTCGGGGCAAGGCATTGGGCGGCTCCAGCGCGATCAACGCCATGCTTTATGTGCGCGGCCATGCGAAGGATTACGATGAATGGGCCGATCTGGGCTGCGAAGGGTGGGATTGGGCCAGCGTCCGCCCGTGGTTCCGGCGTGCGGAAAACAACGCCCGCGGTGGCGGTGATGTTCACGGGGCGGACGGGCCCTTGCAAGTCGCAGACCAATCCGCCCCGCGTGCCATTTCCCACGCCTTCATCGAAGCCGCAGGCCAGCAGCAGATCCGCGCCACCGATGATTTCAACGGCGCACATCAGGAAGGCGCGGGCCTGTATCAGGTGACGCAGTTCCACGAGGGGGCGCAGCGGGGCGAACGCTGTTCGGCGGCTGCCGCCTATCTGTCCGACGCCGTGCTGGCACGACGCAATCTGACGGTGATGACCCGCACCCATGCCCGCCGCATCGTGCTTGAAAGCCAGCGTGCCACAGGTCTGGAGGTGCGCCGCATGGGCAAGATCCTGACCCTGAAAGCGCGCCAAGAGGTGATCGTGTCAAGCGGGGCCTTTGGGTCACCCCACCTTTTGATGGTGTCGGGTATCGGCCGACGGGATGACCTTGCCGCGCACGGGATCGACTGCCTGCACGACCTGCCGGGTGTGGGCCAGAACCTTCAGGACCACCTGGATTATGTGATCAGCTATAAATCGAAACGGCCAGATGTCGTGGGCCTTGGGCCACGCGGACTTGGGCAAATGGCCAAGGCGGGGCTGCGGTGGCGGCGCGATGGCACAGGGATGTTCGCGACCCCTTTCAGCGAAGGAGGCGCGTTTTTGCGGTCTGCGCCCGATCTTGACCGGCCGGATTTGCAACTGCATTTTGTTGTCGGGATCGTGGATGACCACATGCGCAAGATCCACGTCAGCTATGGCTATTCCTGTCACGTCTGCGTCTTGCGACCCCACAGCCGGGGGACGGTCGGACTGAATTCGGCGGATCCGTTTGCGGCCCCCCGCATTGACCCGCAGTACCTAAAGGACCCCCGCGATCTTGAGCTGTTGAAAAAGGGTGCCCGCAAAATGGAAAGCATCTTGAATGCACCGCCTCTGGACCCGTGGCGCGGCAAAAAGCTATATCCGCACGATGGGTCCGACGCTGCGCTGGAGGCCGACATCCGCCGCCGCGCCGATACGATTTATCATCCCGTCGGCACCTGCAAGATGGGGCTGGATGATATGGCCGTTGTGGATCTTGCGGGCCGCGTGCACGGGCTGGACGGATTAAGGGTGGTCGATGCGTCGATCATGCCGCGCTTGATCGGCGGCAACACCAATGCGCCCACCATCATGATCGCCGAAAAGATTGCGGGCGCAATGATGGATCGTCCCGCCTAGCGCTTTCCCGTCATTGGGGTATTGCGCAGGCTGTTGCAATCAATAGGGAAAATCAGACTAGGAAAGTGCTGCTTTTGTGCTAAGGGGTTTGCGACCGGCAAAATTCGCGCCGTGATCTGAAAAGAAACAAGAGGGACAAAATATGCTTCAGGAATTCAAGGATTTCATCGCCAAAGGCAACGTGATGGATCTGGCTGTCGGGATCATCATCGGTGCCGCCTTTACCGCGATTGTCAGCTCGTTGGTGGGCGATCTGATCAACCCGCTGATCGGCCTTATCCTTGGCGGCGTCGATTTCACCAACATGTATCTGGTGTTGTCGGGTGATGTGCCAGCCGGTGCAGGCCTTGCTGCGGCGCGCGATGCGGGTGCGGCGGTCTTTGCCTATGGCGCGTTCATCACAGCCTGCATCAACTTTCTGATCATCGCCTTTGTGGTGTTCATGCTGGTGAAGGCCGTGAACAGATTGAAATCGGTTGCAGAAAAGCCCGACGACATCGCGCCCGAGGTCGAAACCGGCCCAAGCGAGCTGGATGTGCTGTTGGAAATCCGCGACGCGCTTGCCAAAAAGTAATCCGGTTTTGCATCCCGAAACGCAAAAGGCCCGCGATCCAGCGCGGGCCTTTTTTGTTGTTTCGGCAGTTTAGCCCGCGATGGCCTGATCTGCGGTGATATGATCAAGCCCAAGCGCTTGGGCGACGGCGGCATACGTCACTTGCCCCGCGTGCACGTTCAGCCCCGCCTTAAGGTGGGGATCATCAGCGCAGGCCTTTTTCCAGCCCTTGTCGGCCAGTGCCAGCATGAACGGCATGGTCGCATTTCCAAGCGCAATGGTCGAGGTGCGCGCAACCGCCCCCGGCATGTTCGCCACGCAATAATGCATGATGCCATCAACGTCATAGATCGGGTCCTGGTGCGTGGTGGCGCGTGAGGTCTCAAAGCAGCCGCCTTGGTCGATGGCTACGTCGACCAGCGCCGCTCCGGGCTTGAGTTCGGTAAGCTGCGCGCGGCTGATCAGCTTGGGTGCTGCGGCACCGGGGATCAGCACGGCACCGATGATCATATCTGCCGCACGGGCCAGTTCAATCGTGTTCCCGGCAGAGGCATAGGAGGTTTTGAAAACCCCGCCATAAATATCATCCAGATAGCGCAGGCGGGGCAGGGACCGGTCCAGCACCGTCACGTCCGCGCCCATACCTGCTGCAATCCGCGCCGCATGGGTGCCGACAACGCCGCCGCCAATCACCACGACACGGGCCGGGCCCACGCCAGGAACGCCGCCCATCAGCACACCGCGACCGCCATTGGCCTTTTGCAGCGTCCATGCGCCAACCTGCGGCGCAAGCCGGCCCGCCACCTCGGACATGGGGGCAAGCAAAGGCAGGCCGCCGTTGCGGTCGGTCACGGTCTCGTACGCGATACAGGTCGCGCCCGAGGCGACCAGGTCGCGGGTCTGGTCGGCATCGGGGGCAAGGTGCAGATAGGTGAACAGGATCTGACCTTCGCGCAGCATCTTGCGTTCGCCCGCCTGTGGTTCCTTGACCTTTACGATCATGTCCGCGTCGGCAAAAATCTGCGCTGCGGTCTCGATGATGCTTGCACCGGCGGCGATATAGTCGGCGTCTTCGAACCCCGCGCCGACCCCGGCACCGGTTTCGATCAGCACATGATGGCCATGATTGACCGCCTCAAAGGCGGCGTTTGGCGTCATGCCGACGCGAAATTCCTGCGGCTTGATCTCTTTGGGGCAACCTATTTTCATGGGGTCCATCCTGTAAAATTGACTTTCCGCCAAACTACATCCGCAAAAGCGCAATTAGGCACGGAATATGGGTCGCCTCTGGGGGGGATCTTCGAATAGTCTGCGGAAAAATGGCAGCTTAACGCGAAAGTATTTCAATATATGAACCTGGACGAGATTGATCGCCGCATCCTGACAGCCCTGCAACGCAAGGGCCGCATGTCGAATTCCGATTTGTCCGAAGCGGTGCATCTTTCGCCCTCGGCCTGTCACCGGCGCGTGCAGCGGCTGGAAACCGAAGGCTATATCCGCGATTATGTCGCCTTGCTGGACGCCCGCAAGATGGGGGTGCCCACGACCGTGTTCGTTGAAATCACGCTTCAGGGGCAGGCGGACGAGGTGTTGGATGCCTTTGAAAAGGCCGTGGCCCGCATTCCCGATGTGCTGGAATGCCACCTGATGGCAGGTTCTGCCGACTATCTGCTCAAGGTTGTGGCCGAAAACACCGAAGATTTCGCGCGCATACACCGGCAACATCTGGCGCGGTTGCCCGGTGTCGGACAGATGCAATCCAGCTTTGCCCTGCGCACGGTCAGCAACACCACGGCGCTGCCGGTCTGAAGCCCATGGGTGGTGGATCGGGTTGATCTGTATCAACGCAGGCGGGGCCAAAAACGCGATACCTTTCAGCATCACTCACATGGAGGATCCGCAATGATAAATGTTAAATCCGGCACCCAAGAGGATCTGCTTGAGGTCCACATGACCGCCCCGATCACTGATCAAGACTATAAGGAAACCCTGATGCCGGCGCTGGACGCCGCCCTTGCCCGCGTCGAAAAAGTGCGGATGCTGGTTGTTCTGAAAGCGGGCCTGACCGATTTTACACTGGGCGCATTCTGGGATGACGCCCGCATGGGCATGGGCGCGTGGCGCGGCTTTGATCGGGTGGCCATCGTGACGGCCGAGGGGGCGATGTCGCGGACAATCCGGGCGTTTTCGATCCTGATGCCATGCCCTGTGTCGGTCTTTGCACCCGGATCAGAAGACGAAGCCCGCCTGTGGCTTTATGAATCCCTTGGGGCGATCCATCAAACCGATCTGGGCAGCGGCGCGGTGCATGTCAGTTTGCTGGGTAAGATCGGGTCCGGTGTCTATTTTGAGGAAACCGAAGATCTGAACGCATTCATACGAAAGAATGATCGGTTCCGCCTGTTGCTTGATCTTCGCGAGTTTGACGGCTGGCAGGGGCTTGGGGCCATGGCCTCGCATTTTCGTCTGGTGCGTGATCACGTGCGTCAGCTTGACAAGGCTGCCGTGGTTGGGGATGCGGGTTGGAAGGCGATGGTCGTGCAGGTGGTCAAACGCCTGATCGGCAAGGAAGCAAGGTATTTTGACAAGAACGACTTTGAGGCGGCCAAAACCTGGATCACGGCAGACTGAACCGCGCCCCGGCGTGCCACAAAACAAAACCCCCGGTACCTTGCGGTATCGGGGGCTGGAAATCAGTCGCGCTGCATGATCAGACGGATCTAAAGCATGCCTTCGCGCTGCAATTTCTTCCGTTCCAGTTTGCGGGAACGGCGGATCGCTTCAGCTTGCTGACGCACGCGTTTCTCGGAGGGTTTCTCGAAATGCTGCTTGAGCTTCATTTCACGAAACACACCTTCGCGTTGTAGCTTTTTCTTCAAAGCCCGAAGGGCCTGATCGACATTATTGTCGCGAACACTAACCTGCATGTGGTTTTCACCACCTTTCTAGATTGAAGTTGCAAGGATTTGCAGGAACTGGTCACATAACAACTCAGACCTATATTGTCCAGTGTAGCGCTTAAAACCCTGATAAAACTCAGGTGAAACCCTGACCAGATTTTGGCACGGAGGCCCCGCCAATGACCGACACCGCCCAAACGCCGCAAGACCAGCTGCTTGATGCCGCTTTGATCCATGTGCCCTTTGACGGCTGGTCGGAACAGACATTCCAGGCCGCCATCAACGATACAGGGCTTAATGCTACGGTGGCCCGGTCGATTTGCCCGCGCGGCGCGGTTGATCTGGCGGTTGCCTATCACAAGCGCGGTGATGATTTGATGATCGCGCGGATGAAATCCGAAGACCTGACCGACATGAAATTCCGCGACAAGATTGCCGCGATGGTCCGTTTCCGTCTTGAGGTCGTGACCGACAGGGAAACCGTGCGGCGTGGCACCACCCTGTTCGCGCTTCCCCAATACGCCCCCGATGGGGCCAAGCTGGTTTGGGGTACGGCAGACGCCATCTGGAACGCACTTGGCGATACCTCTGATGACGTGAACTGGTATACCAAACGCGCAACGTTAAGCGCCGTTTATTCGTCCACCGTCCTTTATTGGCTGGGCGATACCAGCGACGGCTATGCCGAGACATGGGCGTTTCTTGACCGTCGCATCGATAACGTGATGCAAATCGAAAAAATCAAGGCGCAGGTCAATGGCAGCCCCACACTGAGCAAGCTGATGACAGGGCCGAACTGGCTGCTGGGGCATATCAAGGCACCTGCACGCCTGCCCAAGATGGGATTGCCCGGCAGTTGGACATCGCCGCGCCGCTAGGCTGGCTTTTCTTGATCCGCAAGACCTGATACCGCCCGCTGGGGCCGCATCGACGCGGTCATGATGTCTGGGTTTTGCTGCATGTCCGCTGATTTGATCCTGCTAGATGATGTATCCTATGCGCCCGAAGGGGTGCCGGTGTTGCGCGGCCTCAGCCTTTGCGCCTCAGAGCGGCGCATCGGGGTGGTCGGGCGCAACGGGTCTGGCAAGACATCGCTGGCACGGCTGCTGTCCGGGCTGACAGCCCCAACGACGGGCCGCGTGCGCATTGCGGGTGTCGATGTTGCAAAAGACCGCAAGGCGGCGCTGCGCCAGGTGGGTATCTTGTTTCAGAACCCCGACCACCAGATCATCTTTCCCACCGTTGAAGAGGAAATCAGCTTTGGGCTGACGCAGCTTGGCCAGTCGGCGACTGACGCGGCCCGCACCACGGCTGACATTCTGGAACAGTTCGGCCGCGCGCATTGGGCGCGGGCGGCCATTCATCATCTGTCGCAGGGGCAGCGGCAATTGGTGTGCCTGATGGCGATCCTTGCAATGCAGCCCCGCTTGATCATCCTTGACGAACCCTATGCCGGGCTTGATATCCCGACGACGCTGCATCTCAAGCGCGTGCTGTCCGGTCTTGATGCGCATTTGGTTCATATCACACACGACCCCGCCCATCTGTCCCGCTATGACCGCGTGATCTGGATCGACGAAGGCCGCATCGTCGATGACGGCGCGGCTGGCCCGGTAACCGCAGCGTTCACAACCCGGATGCACCAGTTGGGAGACGGCGATGATTTCACTCACCTCACCGATTGAGACGCGTGCGCACCGATGGCCCGCAGGTGCCAAGATCGGTGCGCTTTGCGTGGCCACGATGGTGCTTTTCAGTGTCGAGGCGATTGCTTTTCATGTCGCCGCACTGGCCCTGACGCTGACGCTTTATGCGGCCCCCGGCTGGCGGTTCTTCAAGACAGGCGTGTCGCGGCTGAAAATGCTCTGGCCGTTTCTGGTGCTGATCCTGCTGTGGCATGGTCTGATCGGCGAACTCTCCAGCGGGACCGTCATCGCGTTGCGCATGATCACGGCTGTTGCTCTCGCCAATCTGGTGACGATGACCACCAAGCTGTCCCAGATGGTCGAGGTTGTGAAATGGCTGATGTCGCCCCTGCGGCGGATCGGCATCGGGACCCGCCCGATCGAGCTGGGGATCGCCTTGGTCATTCGCTTTATCCCGGTGCTGGTGCAAAAGGGCCAAATGCTGGCCCTGTCCTGGAAAGCACGATCCGCACGCCGTTTGGGCTGGCGCACGATCATTCCGTTTGCTGTTCTGGCGATCGACGATGCAGAACACGTCGCCGATGCGCTGCGGGCCCGCGGCGGGTTGTGAATGGACCGTATGGCGGGCACCTCTCAGATCAGACTGTACGCCACCGATGTGAAGCCTATGTTCAGGTCAACTGAAACAAAATCGGAGGAATCGTCACATCATGTCTGACACAATGCGCGCCATCGAAATCACCAAGGCCGGAGGGCCCGACGTTCTTCAGCCCACGCAGCGGCCAATGCCGGTGCCCGCCCACGGGCAAGTCGTGATCAAAGTGGCCTACGCGGGCGTCAACCGCCCCGACGCGCTGCAACGCGCAGGGATGTCACGCCCCCTCCCACCGCCAGCGATTTGCCCGGCCTCGAAGCATCGGGCGAAATCCACGCCGTCGGCGAAGGCGTGTCAGGCGTTTCCATAGGGGACAAGGTGTGCGCCCTGCTGCCCGGCGGTGGCTATGCCGAATATGTGGCAACCCCGGCGGCACACTGTCTGCCCGTACCCAAGGGCATGAGCCTCAAGGAGGCGGCCTGTCTCCCCGAGACGTTCTTCACCGTCTGGTCCAACGTCTTCATGCGCGGCGGCCTGAAAGCGGGTGAACGGTTCCTGGTGCATGGCGGATCGTCAGGGATCGGAACGACGGCGATCCAGTTGGCACGGGAATTCGGCGCACGGGTCTTTACAACGGCGGGTACCGACAGCAAGTGCGACGCCTGTGCCAAGCTGGGGGCAGAAGCCGCGATCAATTACCGCGATACGGATTTTGTTGATGTGCTGAAAGCTGAAGGCGGCGCTGATCTGATCCTTGATATGGTCGGCGGCGACTATATCCCCCGAAACCTGCAAGCGCTGGCCGAAGACGGCCGACTGGTACAGATCGCATTTCTAAGCGGCCCCAAGGTAGAGGTGAATTTTGCGACGCTGATGACCCGCCGTCTGACGATGACGGGCAGCACGCTGCGCCCTCAAAGCGATCTGGCCAAGGCCCGGATTGCAGACCAGCTGCGCGAAAAGGTCTGGCCACTGCTTGACGCGGGCAAGATTGCGCCGGTGATGGACAGCGAATTTGAATTTGCACAGGCCTCTGACGCCCACGCGCGCATGGAAGCGGGCGGCCACATCGGCAAGATCGTCCTAGAGGTTCATGGAGAGGGATAAACACATGGCACTGACAGCAATTATCGAAGCCCACGGCGGTCCGGAGGCATTCAAACTCGTCGACCGCGAGGTAGGCGAACCCGGCAAAGGCGAGGTCCGCATCGCGCAAAAGGCGGTTGGTCTGAACTATATCGATGTGTACCAGCGCACCGGCCTCTATCCGATGCAGCTCCCTCAGGCGATGGGCATGGAAGCCGCTGGCGTGATCGAAGCGGTGGGGGAAGGGGTGACCCACCTCAAGGTCGGCGATCGTGCCGCCTACGCCGCGAACCCGCCCGGCGCCTATACTGAGGCGCGCGTGATGCCTGCCGCGCAGGTATGCCCGCTGCCAGATGGCATTTCCTTTGAGGAGGGGGCCGCCATGATGCTCAAGGGAATGACGGTCGAATATCTGTTCCACCGGACGACCCCCTTGAAACGCGGCGATATCGTGCTGTTCCACGCAGCAGCCGGCGGCGTAGGCCTGATCGCCTGCCAATGGGCCCGCTCGGAAGGGATTACGCTGATCGGCACCGCCGGAACCGAGGAAAAATGCCAGCTCGCCTTGCAACACGGGGCGACCCATTGCGTCAATTACCGAAGCACGGATTGGGCGGCACGGGTACAGGAACTGACGCATGGCAAGGGCGTTGATGCGGTGATGGATGCTGTCGGTGCGGACACATTCGAAGGCTCTCTCGACAGTCTCAAACCGCTGGGCATGATGATCTCGTTCGGCAACGCTTCTGGCCCTGTGCCGCCGTTCAATCTGGGCATCCTGGGCCAAAAGGGTTCGCTCAAGATCACCCGCCCAACGCTTTTCACCCATATCGGGGATCACGCGACATGTCAGGAAATGGCCAAACATCTGGCCGACAAGGTTCTGTCGGGGGATGTGAAGATCAACATTGGCCAGCGATTCGCGCTCAGGGACGTGGCAAAGGCGCATGAAGCGCTGGAAGCGCGCCAGACGACGGGCAGCACTGTGCTTGAAATCGACTAGAAGCACCGCTTGCGCGGCGCTGCCTCCGGCGGGGATATTTTTCAAGCCAGAGAAGACGAGGGACCAACCACTTCGCTTCTCTGGCTTATAAGTATCCTCGCCGAAGGCTATCGTTCGCAGAACGATTTTCTATCTCAGCGGTGTGAACAACGCGTCCTTGAGGGTGCAATCCTTCACCACGTCCTGGCCGCAAGGAACCGGGTTCAAGTCTTTCGACAAGCAGATCCGGACCTCTTGGATGTAGCCGCTCTTGCAGGTGACGGTGACGCCATCACGCTCCATCTTCGGGTTTGCCTTGAGAAAGGCCTCTTCGACGACAGAGGCGGGAAGCTTGATATCGCTTCGGATCTTGCGAAATACCGCTGGGCGCATGACCGACCCATAGGCTGTGCGTGACAGCGCATAATATTGCGCAGCGGACAGTCCGGTGCAGCTGCCATGTTTCTTCCACTGGTGCCAGGCAAGCCCGGATGTGCCCATGATGTCGGCCATTTCGAAGGTCATGCTCCGCGAGGGGGGCCGCGCCGATGTGCGGCAAAAGGACGGGAAGCCGCGATGAAATTGCGGCCAAAGACCGTGCAAGACCCAGCCGAAGTCCTGCCCTGTGTCGCATTGGCCAGACTGACGCGCATCCCCCTCAAGTGCGCACCAGTTTGCCGACCAGCTAAGCGACAGCACGAAATAGTCGAACACCCCCGCCGTTTCGCCCTTTGCCACAGCGCCGCGTGAGCCCACTGAAAGAAGCGCCAAGAGGCACAGGAACAGCAATCGCATTGGGGTCTTTCCTTATTTACGTTCTCTGACTATAAGGCGTTCAAGTTCCCCCACAATGGAAACCGTTCTGCCCCGGCAGGACAGCCAGTTTCAGGCGGCGGGAAAGGTGCGTTTTAAGGAGAGACCGACATGGCAAAACCAATCATGGCCCGTGCCACTGCCGTTTGGCTGGTGGACAACACGACACTCAGCTTCAAGCAGATCGCAGACTTTGTCGAGATGCACGAGCTGGAGGTTCAGGGCATTGCAGACGGCGATGTGGCGCAAGGCGTCAAAGGGTTCGACCCGATTGCCAACAACCAGCTGACCGAGGACGAAATCGAAAAGGCGCAGGCCAATCCGCTGCACAAGCTGAAGCTCAAGTTCAACGCCGCCGCTCAGGGCGAGGAAAAGCGTCGCGGGCCCCGCTACACACCCCTGTCCAAGCGTCAGGACCGGCCTGCGTCGATCTATTGGCTGGTCAAGTTCCACCCTGAATTGTCCGATGGCCAGATCAGCAAACTGGTTGGTACCACCAAGCCGACTATTCAGGCAATCCGCGAGCGGACCCACTGGAACATCGCCAACATCCAGCCGATCGACCCCGTTGCCCTGGGCCTGTGCAAGCAGTCCGAACTGGATGCTGCCGTCCAGAAGGCCGCCGCCAAGAAAGCCGCCGAGGGCGGATTGATGAGCGACGATGAACGCCGTCGCCTGGTCAGCACCGAACAATCGCTGGGCATGGACACGGATCCCAAGATGCCAACCGCGATCGAGGGGCTTGAGACCTTCACATTGTCCGGCAACCCTGCCGACGACGATGACAAGGACCGTGGCGATTACACGGACGCGGACAGCTTTTTCAAGTTGCCCGAAGGCAGCAACGACGACGATGAGGACGAGGAGGACGACAAGTAAGCCTATCTTGCCTTCTTGGGCAATCAGGGAACCAATCTGACAGGCAAGGGTTGGATACAAGGTGTGGGTCGTTTGGCCTGCACCTTTTTTGTACCCGGAAGGACCCGAAAATGAGCCTGATCTTGAATTCCCTCTTTTGGATCATCGTTGGGTTCTTGTTTCTGTCGAGCGTACTTCCGTTCAGCAAAGTCGCACATGGTGCGATCCGGGGCCTTGCCTTCCCCCGAGAACAGTTTTTCATCCTGACCCTGATAACCGGCCTGGTGGCGTGGTGGTTCCTTGAACCGCAGCCCAAGGCATATGCCTTGATCATTCTGGTGATCGTGGCGGCCATCCATCTGGTCTATATCGCGAAATTCACGCCCATATGGCACAAGCAGTCAGTAAATGCCTCGGGGGCAGACCTTGAGGATCGGGACAATCACATCACCATTCTGGCATCCAACGTGAAAATGTCCAATCGTGATTTCGGCAGCCTGATTGATCTGATCCGGCAAGAGCAGCCAGAAATGGCCACCGCGCTTGAGGTCGATCACGCGTGGGTCGATAAACTTTATGCCGCGCTGAAGGATGACTATCCGCATTGGATCAAGGCCCCGATGGACAACTCATATGGGGTTGTGCTGATGTCGAAGCTGGCGCTGTCGGAAACCCAGGTGCGCGAACTGCTGGTCGAGGGCGTGCCCTCAATCAAAACCCGTGTCAGGACCAAAGGCGGGCGTGACGCGCGCGTTTATGTGGTGCATCCCGAACCGCCCGTGCCCAACCACGATACCAAGGGGCGCGACGGCGAATTCGCGATGGTGGGCATCGAGGCAAGCGAGGACACCTTGCCCGTGATTGTGACCGGTGATCTGAACGACGTGGCCTGGTCTACCACGACCAGACGGTTCCAACGCTTGTCGCGCTTGCTTGATCCACGTGTGGGGCGCGGGTTCTACAACACCTTTCATGCCGGAATACCGGTGATGCGGTGGCCGCTGGACCATTTGTTTCATTCCCCCCAATTTCGTTTGATCCGCATGGCGCGCTTGCGCAACATCGGGTCCGATCACTTTCCCATCCTGTTTTCGCTGGCGTTGACCCTGACGGAAGACGCGAATGCGATGCCTGATCCCAGCAGCGCAAGCGAACGCGATGACGTCAAGGATATCGTGTCGGACGAGAAGGAAACGGACAGGGAAGCCATCGGAACCGATTGGGAGAAATAACAGGACAATGGAGACCAACCCACCAAGAGACGGCAGTTCTATCGTTTGAGAAACAATTCGCGGGCCAAGGAATTTTCGGTCTTGCAAGAATCTCAAAACAGCGTAGATGCGCGATTACAGACGCCAACGCACGCGCCTCTGGCCGGTCAGGGATTTGTCCTGATTGACCCGCGTTTATGCAGCGACGGTAACGTCTCTTGAAACGACACGCAGGGTGTTCCCGCCTTGCCAAGCTCTTTGGAGATGAACATGACTGCTACCGCTACTGGTGCACTTCGTGCGCCCGACACTTCCAACCACGACGAAGCCGCCGATTTTATCTGGAACAACAGCTTTGACAAACCAACGCTGGTTGTCAGCCGTGATCGTGTCGGCGTGCAGTATGATGCGCTGAACGCGGGATTGGGTCGCGCGCATATCCACTATGCGGTAAAGGCGAATCCCGCGCCCGAGATCATTCGCCTGCTGGTGGAAAAAGGATCCGGCTTTGATGCGGCATCGCGTCAAGAAATCGAGCTGTGCCTGTCCCAAGGGGCAGATCCCGGCAAAATTTCGTTCGGCAACACCATCAAGCGTGGCGTTGATATCGCCTTTGCGCATTCCATCGGCGTGACCCTGTTCGCCGCTGATTGCGAGGCAGAGCTAGACAAGATCGCCGCCCATGCGCCCGGCGCGCGGGTGTATATCCGGCTGATCGTGGAAAACTCGTTGGCCGATTGGCCGCTGACCCGCAAGTTTGGCTGCGCGGATACTTTGCTGCCAACATTGCTGGATTATGCAAAATCCGTGGGACTGGTGCCCTATGGTCTGTCGTTCCACGTCGGCTCTCAAACCCGCAAGGCCGAATACTGGAACCCGGTTCTGGATCAGGTCGCCCCGCTGTGGCATGCCGCCAAAGAGGCGGGGCATGATCTTCAGCTGCTTAACATCGGAGGCGGGTTTCCCGCGTATCACGGCGATGTGGTGGATGCGCCGCGCGGTTATGCGGCTGCGGTGATGGCGGCGGTCAAGGAACGCTTTGGCGAAATCCCATATGTGATGGCTGAACCCGGACGCGGTATGGTCGCCGAGGCGGGCCATATCGCTGCCGAAGTCATGCTGGTGTCGCGCAAATCGTCAGACGCGGCACGCCGTTGGGTTTATCTGGACATCGGTCGTTTCTCGGGCTTGGCCGAAACCGAAGGCGAAGCGATCCGCTATGAATTCGTGACCGCGCACGATGGCACCGAAGTGGGTCCTTGTGTGCTGGCCGGGCCGTCTTGCGATTCTGCGGATATCCTGTATGAAAAGAATCCGGTCGATCTGCCGCTTGCCCTTAGGGACGGCGACAAGATCATGATCAGGAATTGCGGTGCCTACACCAGCTCTTACAGCTCGGTCGGGTTCAACGGGTTTCCGCCGCTTGATGTGCTGGTTCTATAACGAACCTGTAAACGTCGCGCGGGAAGGGCCGTCTGCTTTGGGAGGAGCAGGCGGCCCATCTATTTCCAGCCCCCTATTCTGCCGGAAACTCTTGACTTCCCCGGCCTCAAACGGTGTACCTGCCCCGAACAATTCCAGCCCTAGGAAGGGACCCGTCATGCACGCCTATCGCACCCATACATGCGCCGATCTGAGCAAGGAAAACGTTGGCGACAAGGTGCGCCTGTCCGGTTGGGTCCACCGCGTGCGCGACCACGGCGGTATCCTGTTCATCGACTTGCGCGACCACTACGGTATGACGCAGGTTTTGTGCGACCCGGATTTAGATGCGTTTGCCAAGGTTGAAAAGGTCCGTTCCGAATGGTGCATCCGCATCGACGGAGAGGTGAAGGCCCGCGATCCAGAGCTGGTGAATGCCAAGATCCCCACCGGCGAGATCGAGGTTTTCGTGCGCGATATCGAAGTGCTGGGGGCGTCGAAAGAGCTGCCATTGCAGGTTTTCGGCGATCAGGAATATCCCGAAGAAACGCGCCTTCGCTACCGCTATCTGGATCTGCGCCGCGAAAAGATGCAGCGCAACATGATTCTGCGGTCCGATGTAGTCAGCTCCATCCGCCAGCGGATGTGGGGGCAGGGGTTCAAGGAATTCCAGACGCCGATCATCACCGCATCGTCGCCTGAAGGTGCGCGCGATTTCCTTGTGCCGTCGCGCCTGCACCCCGGTAAGTTCTATGCTCTGCCGCAGGCCCCCCAGCAGTTCAAACAGCTGTTGATGGTGTCGGGCTTTGACAAGTATTTCCAGATCGCGCCCTGTTTCCGCGACGAAGACCCCCGTGCGGATCGGTCACCAACCGACTTCTACCAGCTTGACCTTGAAATGTCGTTTGTCGAACAGCAGGACGTATTCGACACGATCCAGCCCGTGCTGACCGGCATTTTCGAAGAATTCGGTGGCGGCAAACCTGTTGATCAGGAATGGCCGCAGATCTCATATAAAGACGCGGCGCTGTGGTACGGGTCGGACAAGCCCGACCTGCGCAACCCGATCAAGATGCAGGTGGTCAGCGAACATTTCGCAGGTTCCGGCTTTGCGATCTTCGCCAAATTGCTGGAACAGGAAGGCACGCAAATCCGTGCGATTCCGGCACCGACAGGCGGCGCCGCAAATTCTGCGACCGCATGAACGCCTTTGCCCAGAAGGAAGGTCTGCCGGGAATGGGCTATATCTTCTGGCGGGATCAGGGCGAAGGCATGGAAGCGGCAGGCCCGCTGGCCAAGAACATCGGCCCCGAACGCACCGAAGCGATCCGCCAGCAGCTGGGGCTGGGCGTGGGCGATGCGGCGTTCTTTCTGGGCGGCAAGCCCAAACAGTTCGAAGCTGTTGCAGGACGTGCGCGCAATGTCATCGGGGCTGAACTGGGTCTGACGGATGAAAACCGTTTTGCCTTTGCCTGGATCGTTGATTTCCCGATCTATGAAAAAGACGCTGAAACCGGCAAGATCGACTTTGAACACAACCCGTTTTCGATGCCACAGGGCGGAATGGATGCGCTGAACGGTGACCCCATGGAGGTGCTGGGCTATCAGTATGATCTGGCCTGCAACGGCTATGAACTGGTGTCTGGTGCCATCCGGAACCACAAGCCCGAGATCATGTTCAAGGCGTTCGAGATCGCAGGCTACGGCAAGGACGAGGTCGAAAAGCGTTTCGGTGGTATGGTCAATGCCTTTCAATACGGTGCCCCGCCCCACGGTGGGTGCGCGGCTGGTATCGACCGGATCGTGATGCTGTTGGCGGAAGAGGCGAACATCCGCGAGGTGATCCTGTTCCCGATGAACCAACGCGCCGAAGATCTGATGATGAATGCGCCGAGCGAGCCGATGCCCGACCAGTTGATGGAGCTTGGCCTGCGCGTGATCCCGCAAGACTAGGGCACACAACCCGAAAACCACACAAAAAAGCCCGCCTCCGAGACACCGAAGGCGGGCTTTTCTTACGCAAAGATATGGCGCTCAGTCTTCCAGGCTGTCTTCCCGCTTTTTGTCGATCAGGCCCAGTTCTTCCTGTTTGCGCTCTTGGAAACGCTTGCCATAGGCGTCGTTGTGTTCCTCGCCGATAACCTCTTTGGCGCGTTTGAACACGTCGTCCTCTTCTTCATCCATGTGATGTTCATAGTCGTGCCTGAGTGTCTTGAATTTTTGTAGCCATCCCGAAGACGACATGTCGGCCCCGTTCAGTTCCTCCATCAGATCATCCATCTCCTTGTGTTCGGAAACAGAATGGCGGGCGGCGTCCTGGCCCCATGTTTCTTTCATGAGCTTGGAATAAAAGGTCTCTTCTTCGGCGGCGGCATGGGATTTCACGTCGGTATAAAAATCGTGCCAGGCCCTTTGGCGCTCTTGGCTGTCGCCAGATGTGTCCGCGATCTTTTTCAGCAGATCACGGTGGGTTTCATGGTCGGTTTTGATGGCCTCATAGATAGATGGCATAGTTGTTCCTTTCCGCTGATTTCCTTGATCAACGCAAAGTATTTCAGGATGGTTCCGTCGCTGCGCCGAATGGGCCGCCACTGTCAGAACGGGCAAAACGGGAAATTCAGCGCAGGGGCCCCACGCTTTGCAAACTTGCGTCAGCGATTTGAATGACGGCCGTAGCCGCGGTATCGGCCCCTTGTGCATGGACAAACGCCAGTGCCACGATGATCAGTCCGGACACATCCGCAGCCAGAACCAGCCAGTCGAAGCTGGTTTCTTCCCGATAAATCTGACGCAATGCGTTCAACCTTGCCAACATCCATTGGTGTCCTTGTCGATCATAAGAAACGTGAGATGACCGTGCCTTGGGTTTATGTCAAAACTTTGCTGCGATCATGAACAGGGTGGGGCCTTTGCGTTGGGTGTTCATCAGGGCTTGGCGCTGCGCCCGGTTCGACCTAACGTGAATGTCATGACAAACCCTGATCCCAAATCACCCCCGTTGGGGCACCTCGTGCCGGATTTTGTGCCACCGCCCCCACCCCCCCGCGAGACGATGACGGGCACCTATGTGGCGCTGGCCCCGCTGAATGCCGAATCTCATGCGGCGCTGCTGTTTCGGGCCTATGTCGGGCATGATCAGGTGTGGGATTATCTGCCCTACGGGCCGTTTTCATCCGCCTCGCAATATCACAGGTGGATGCGGGAAACGACCGGGGGGGATGATCCGCTGTTTTATGCGGTCAAAAACCTTGAGACCGGCCAATGGGAGGGCGTTGCAAGCTATCTGCGCGTGTCTCCCGCCGCTGGCAGTATCGAGGTGGGGCACATCAATTTCAGCCCCGCCTTGCAACGTACCCGCGCCTCGACCGAGGCGATGTACCTGATGATGAGATGGGCGTTCGAGGCAGGGTATAGGCGGTACGAATGGAAATGTGACGCGCTGAACATGCCGTCGCGGCGGGCGGCGCAGCGTTTGGGGTTCAGCTATGAAGGGATCTTTCGGCAGGCGGCCGTGGTCAAAGGGCGCAACCGCGATACCGCGTGGTTCGCGGTGATCGATGCCGAATGGTCCGGCCTGCAAGAGGCGTTCGAAGCGTGGCTTGCCCCTAGCAACTTTGATGATAGTGGCCAGCAACGCGAACGTCTGGGCGATCTGACGGGACTGGTACGCATTGCCAGTGATCCGGTGATTACCCGCTGTTAGATCGCGACCTTGCGCGCCAGACGGGTCTGGACCAACCCCGCGACCACCGCGAGCTCTGATTCGGCGGGCTGGCCCATCGCCCGTCTGCGCGACAGCGCCAAAGCAGCGGTTTCAAGCGCGCCATCCTGTGCACTACGCGCCACGCCGCCCAGAAACTGCGCCACATAATCCAACGTCCGGCTGTCGCGCGTTTCGTCCAGGACATTGGCGATATGCGCCATGTCGTCCTGAAACGCGATGGGGTCAGGTTCGATCACCTCGTCCTCGATAAGGCGCATTCCTTTCGGGTGCCGGTCGGGGGGCAGCGCCGTCAGAACGCTTTGCTGGAACTGCGCCAACGACACCAGCGGCTTTTCCAGAAAACCGTCGGCCCCGGCCGCCAACGCGGCCCATGCCAGATGGGTGTCACCTGAAATGGCCAACAACGCATCCACACGGGGCTGCGCCTTTGCCAATTCTTCAATCAGATCAATGCCATTGCCATCGGGCAGGCCCAGATCGGCAATCACAACCGAGGGGCGGTACACCTGAAGATGGCGTCGCGCCGCGCGCAGGCAATCGGCCCGTCGGATGCGCGCGCCAGAGCGCAGGCACAAAAGCCGCATTGCCTCGCAGGCAAAGCGGCTGTCTTCGATCACCAACACGGTCAACCCCAGCAGCGGGCGGTCAAGTGTCGGTGCAGGGTGGCGATGTGCCTGATGGTCGAGCTTTTCCATGATTTCCTCCGATAACCGTTCAGATGAACCAATGGTTAGGGTCGGTTGGCTAATAGGACGTTAACGTGACGCATTGCCCTCGGAGGCGACACCCCTCATAACCTGCGCAACATATCGAAGCTTAGGAGAATTCAGATGATCGGTCGCCTGAACCACGTCGCCATTGCCGTGCCGGACCTTGCCGCAGCGGCAGACCAGTATCGCACGGCATTGGGGGCCAATGTCGGCCCTGCGCAGGATGAACCCGATCATGGTGTGACGGTCGTTTTCATCGAATTGCCCAACACCAAGATCGAACTGCTTTATCCCTTGGGTGATGACAGCCCGATCAAGGGGTTTCTGGAAAAAAATCCGTCGGGCGGCATCCACCACATCTGTTACGAGGTCGAAGACATCATCGCGGCCCGCGATCACCTGCAAGCCACCGGTGCCCGGGTGCTTGGCACCGGAGAGCCCAGGATCGGCGCCCACGGCAAGCCAGTGTTGTTCCTGCATCCCAAGGATTTCAACGGCGCGCTTGTCGAGCTGGAGCAGGTATAACCATGGCCGTCATGTCAGGTATCGTTCTGTTCACCGTCATCTGGGCGATGGTCTTTATGATCTTGCTGCCCGTGCGGGTCAAAACCCAAGGCGATATGGGGGACATCGTTGAAGGCACGCATGCCGGTGCGCCCGAGCATCATCACCTCAAGGCCAAGGCTTGGTGGACAACCGGCATCTCAATCGTCTTGTGGGCGATCATTGCGGGGATCATCCTGTCGGGGTGGTTCACCGTGGCGGACGTTGAACGCCTGCTTCACGGGGCACCGACGCCACTTGATGGAATAAGTGGGTAAATGTTGCGGCACCCAGAATCGGGACAATCAGGTTAAGCAGCGGAACTGAAAGCGGCACCGCCATCAGAACGCCCGCCGCCCAGATCGTGACCATGTGATGCCGCCGCAACCGCGTTGCCTCGATCCGGCCGACACGTCTGATGGCGGCGAGGGTGAAATATTCACGCCCCATCAGGAACCCGTTAAGCCCCCAGAAGATGATCGGGGCAAACGGCGCCAGAAAGATATAAAGCACCAGCGCCAGCACATTGGCCGCCAGCAGGACGCCCAGAAAATTCACTGTATCACGCAGTGTATCGCCCCAGGAAACCGGGGCCGCTTTGGGCAGGTGGGGATAATGCTCTGCCTCGACGGCATCGGCGACGGTATCCAGAAACAGCGATGTGATGGCGGACGCCACCGGGATCATCACAAAAACGGACACTGCCAAGGTGATCAATGCCGATCCAAAGACGGCCACATTATCCAGCCATGTCACTTCGCCAAGGCCGGGCAGGGTGGTGCTGTCGCCCACGGCCCAGTCCACCAGCCAGACCACACCGGCTGAGGCACTGTAAAGCAACACCAGCGCCAGCCCCAGACCAAGGAAAAACACCCTGCGGAAGCGTGGATCGCTCAGCTGGCGGATCGCCAGCATGAACGACCGGAAAATCAGCGTCAAAGCCATGTGGTCAGGGCCGCGATGTCGGGGCGTGGGCGTTCCGGCGGTGCGGTGGTTTCAGTACCGATATGGATAAAGCCCGCGATCCGTTCGTGGCTGCCAAGGTCAAGCGCGTCCTTCATGAACCCCCGATCGTGGCTGGCCCAGCCGCTAAGCCAGTTTGCCCCCCATCCGGCAGCAAGTGCCGCGTTTAGCAACGCAAGGCAGACGGCTCCGGCGGAATATGTCTGCTCCAGCGCCGGGATCTTTTCAGAAGGTTTTTGCACCTCTATCACGGCCACGGCCAGATGCCCCTGATCGAACTGCCCCCGGCCTTTTTGCACTTGCTCGGGATCCAGCCCCAATGCTTCGCCGCGGGCCTGCGCGATGTCGGCCAGCCGTCCCATCGCGGATCGGTCGATCACGATAAAGCGCCACGGCTCAAGCTTGCCGTGATCGGGGGTGCGCGCAGCTGCGGTCAGCAGCGGCAGCAGCGTGTCGCTATCCGGGACAGGCGTCGTCAGCGTCTTGGCGGGGCGTGAACGGCGAGTTTGCATGAAATGCAATGCGTCGGGGTTTGCTATCGGCATCGGTGTTCTTTCATAGGTTCAGCGCTTGCGCCATGTCGTCAATCGCGGCGCGCAGGAAGGCATCAAATTTCGGGCTGGGTTGGCGGATATCAAAGTTCTTGGCATGGGGATCGGGGGCTACTGTGTCACTGCCCGCAAGTGCGGCAATCGTGGCATGGCCACAAAACGGGACGTACGCCTCTGAATAGCCGCCTTCGTGCACAAGAACCAGTTTTCCGTCACACAGTTTTTCCGCTGTCTTCTTGATGCGGCGGGTCATGGCGGCAAAGGTTTCCGTGGTGGCCTGCATCCGCGCCAGCGGATCGACGATGGCCGCATCATAACCGCAGGCCACAATGATCATATCCGGTTTGAACGCCTCGATTGAGGGGATGACAATGCGGTCGAGGGCGTGCAGATAGGCGGTGTGGCCCGATCCTGCATACAAAGGCAGATTGATGTTGTATCCCGCGCCCGCGCCTGATCCGCGATCCGCCAAAGCGCCGGTATCCAAGGGATAGTTCCCTTCCTGATGCAACGAGATCGTGAGCACATCGTCGCGGTCATAAAAGATCGCTTCGGTCCCGTTGCCGTGGTGCACATCCCAGTCCAGCACTGCGACACGGCCCACAAGCCCCTTGGCCTTGGCCGCCTCGATTGCGATGGCAATATTGGCGAGCAGGCAGAACCCGTTGGGAAAATCGGGCAAGGCGTGGTGGCCGGGGGGACGGCTAAGCGCATATGCATTGTCAAGATCACCTGTCGCCACGGCGTCAACAGCGGCGATGGAAAGCCCGGCAGACAGCGCCGCAATCTCGAACCCCCCAGCGGCAAACGGGGTGCGCAAGCCAAGCTCTCCGCCGCCGGTGTCCGACAGACGTTTGAAGTCGTCCAGATAAGACGCGGGATGCACGCGCAACAGATCCTCACGCGTTGCCTCGGGGGCGGTGCGCACATCCAGCTCGCGCAGCAGGCCTGTCACTTCCATCAAATTGCGCAGCCGGCGTTTGGTTTCCGGGTTTTCCGGCAATCCGCCTGATGCGAGCGGTTGCACCAATCCGCCGATGGGCATGGTAAAAGCATAGTTCCCGCCCGCGTGCCAGAAACAGCGTTCGTCCATGAAAAACCCTGTTGTCATAATTCATCCCCGCATTGCGTTTCCCGGTGGAAACTGGCGCAGCGGGGGGCGATTGTCCATGACCTCTTGCTCAGGGGGCCTCTGCCAGCAGTGCGTTCAGATCAAGGGGCGCGTTCGTCATTTCAAGGCCGCCTTGCGCGTCACGGGGCCAGTCTTCCGGCGCGCGGTCGCGATAGATCTCGATGCCGTTGTTGTCGGGGTCGCGCAGATAGATCGCCTCGCTCACGCCATGGTCTGCGGCACCGTCCAGCGGCAGGCCCGCGTCGACGATACGCTTGAGAACCTGCGCCAGCGCCTGCCGGTCGGGATAAAGAAACGCAGCGTGATAAAGCCCGGTGTGCCCCGCCGGTGCAGGGGCCGCACCGGCACTTTCCCACGTGTTCAGCCCGATATGATGGTGATAGCCACCGTCCCCCAGAAACGCCGCCTGTTTTCCAAAGCGCTGCTGCACCTCGAACCCCAGAATATCGCGGTAGAACGCGATGGACCGGTCAAGTTCCGCGACCTTCAGATGGATGTGTCCGACGCTTGCATGTGCCATGTTGATGCCCCTTCAATGACACCTCAAAGATGGACACCCGCGCCGCGTAAATCCAGTGCCTGATCCGCATGATGCCTGTGCGCAAACGCGCAGGCAGCGCACGAAAGGCAGCGTGTCAGCCGACCATGCCGACAATCTCGTAGGTTTTTTTCAGGATCGGCGCGGTGATTTCGCGGGCCTGCGTCGCCCCGTGCGCCAGAATGCGGTCGATCTCGGCGGTGTCGGCCATCAGCTCGGCCATGCGGGTGCTGATTGGTGCCATCTTGGCGACTGCAAGCTCCGCCAGAAGCGGTTTGAACGCGCCGAATTGCTGGCCCCCGACTTCGGCCAGAACCTGTTCGACGGTCTGATCATTCAGTGCTGCATAGATGTTCACCAGATTACGCGCCTCGGGACGGTCCTTTAGCCCCGCAACCTCCGAGGGCAGCGCATCGGGGTCGGTCTTGGCCTTGCGTATTTTCTTGGCAATCGTATCGGCATTATCCGTCAGGTTGATCCTGCTGGCGTCCGACGGATCAGACTTTGACATCTTCTTGGACCCGTCGCGCAGGGACATCACGCGGGTCGCAGCCCCTTCGATCACGGGTTCGGTCAGCGGAAAAAAATCAACCCCGTAGTCATGGTTGAACTTGGCGGCAATGTCGCGGGTCAACTCAAGATGCTGTTTCTGGTCCTCGCCCACCGGCACATGGGTGGCGTGGTAAATAAGGATGTCAGCGGCCATCAGCGCCGGATAGGCAAACAGACCCAAGGATGCGGCCTCGGCGTTCTTGCCGGCCTTGTCCTTCCACTGGGTCATCCGCCCCATCCACCCCATCCGCGCCACGCAGTTGAAAATCCACGCAAGCTGTGCGTGTTCGGGCACCTGAGACTGGTTGATCAGGATGGATTTTTTCGGGTCAATTCCGGCTGCAATGAACCCGGCAGCCAGTTCGCGGGTGTTATGCGCCAGTTCCTTTGGGTCCTGAAGCTTGGCGGTTATCGCGTGCAGATCAACCATGCAATAGACTGTCTGATACGATCCCTCATCCTGCATATCGACAAAACGCTTCATGGCGCCCAGATAATTGCCAAGCGTCAGGCCGCCCGATGGCTGGATCCCGGAAAACACGCGCGGGGTAAAGGAGGTGTCGGTCATGGTTCGCTCCGGGTAGGGATGGCCAAAGGGCTGGAAACTGCGGCCCGATGGGCTTACCCATGCGCACCAACCCCGTCAAGGAGGCCCTATGTCGGACCCAGAGTTTCACCCGCCCCTAAATCCCATGCCCGCCGTCGTCACCCTGCTGTTTCTGGCAATCGCAGGTGTCGAAGCTGGCCTGTCGCTGGGCGAGGCAGGGGTGATCGGCGGCCCCGGCGCGGTGGGCTGGCGGTTGGCGCTGATCCGCGACTACGGCTTTTCGGGCGACATCTTCGACTGGATGGTGACCAACGGCCGGTTCCCCCTTTCGGAACTCAAGCGCGTCGTCAGCTATTCCTTCGTGCATCTGGGGTTCACCCATGCGATCTTTGCGGTGGTGCTGCTGCTTGCACTTGGCAAGATGGTCGCCGAAGCGATGGGGCAGGTCGCGTTTCTGGCGATTTTCTTTCTGTCGGGCATTTTCGGTGCCGTGCTTTATGCGCTGGTGCTTGATGATCCGGTCTGGCTGGTCGGGGCATATCCGAATGTCTACGGGCTTATCGGCGGCTATTCCTTTGTGATGTGGCGGCGTCTGGCAGGGTTGGGAGAGCAGCAATACCGGGCGTTTTCGCTGATTGCGGTGCTGATGGGGCTGCAACTTTTGTGGGGAGTGTTCTTCAATGCGGGCACGCAATGGCTGGCGGAACTGTTTGGCTTCGCCGTGGGCTTTGGGCTGTGTTTCGTGCTGGCCCCCGGTGAATGGGAGAAGTTGCGGGACCGCGTGCGGCACCGGTGACTTTTTGACGTGAGGCAGGGGGGCCAGCCCCCCTGACCCCCCGGGATTTCAAACCATTTGGAATAGGGCGATCAGCCGCGTCTGAGAGCGCGTTTGAACTCTTGAAGCTTGAAAGCGCCGATCATCTGGCCAGACCCGAAATAGGATATCGCGGCAGTTGCGATCAGGATCACCAGCGCGATGCCGCGCCACCATGCTTGCCCCAGCATCGGTTGCAGCAGCAGGTTACCGACCCAAAGCGCCACGCCCATGATCATCGAGGCGGCAAGGATGCGCCAGATCCGTTTGTGAAAGCGGGCGTCAAACCTGGCGGCCAGCCCAAAGCCCCGCGCGCCATAGGCCAGCAGACCGAACATGGCCCACCCCGCCATGGTGGTGGCGATGGCCGGGGCTATCCAGCCGATCAGCGGGCTTAGGCCCACAGCCAGCACCACATTCACGACCATCGCTGCCACTGCGAAATAGAACGGGCGACGGGTGTCTTCGCGGGCATAGTAGAGCGGCTGCAGCAGCTTTTGCAGTACGAAAGCGGGCAGGCCAAGGCCATAGATCGCCACGGCAATCGCGATGGCGGCAGCATCATCGACCGACGTCGCGCCGCGCTGGAACAGCACTGACGCCAGCGTAAAGGGGATCACCACCAGCGCCACGGCTGAGGGTATGGTCAGGGCAAGCGACACTTCGGCAGCGCGGCTGATCTGAACGTGAGAGCCCTGCTCATCGCCCGCCTTCAGACGACGCGACAGATCCGGCAGCAAGACGACACCGATGGCGATGCCCACCACGCCAAGCGGCAGTTGATAAAGCCGGTCCGCGTAATTGAGCCAGGCGACCGCCCCCTCGTAAAAGCTGGCGACCTGCCGGCCAACAAGCAGGTTGACCTGCATCACCCCCCCCGCAAGGGCTGCCGGTGCCGCGATGATGGCCAACCGCTTGAGTTCGGGCGTCAGCCGCGGGCGGCGCGAAAAACCCAACGTGAAACCGGCGCGTTTCGCAGCCCACCAGACCAACGCCAGCTGCGCGACACCGGCGAAAGGCACAGACATCGCCAATGTGTCGCCGATTTGCAGGCCAAGCGCCTTGTCGATGCCAAGCCCAATCGCTTCGGACCCGTCGCGCCCCAAGGCTGCCCCGACCAGAACGGCGGCGATGAAAATGATGTTCAGGATGACGGGCGCGGCGGCGGCGGCCATGAATCGGCCCGTCGCATTCAACACGCCAGACACCAGGGCGGCAAGAGAGATGAACAGGATATAGGGAAAGGCGATGCGGCCATATTCAACAGCCAGATCAAAACGCTGATCACCGGCAAACCCCGACGCCATCAACAACACCAGCCCGGGCATCGCGATGATCCCGACAACGGTAAAGATCGTGAGGATAAACGCCATGCCCACAAAGGCGTCTTGGGCAAATTCCTCGGGGCCTTCGCCGCTTTCCAGCTTTTTCGAAAACATCGGCACAAAGGCCATGTTGAACGCCCCTTCGGCGAAAAAGCGGCGGAACATGTTTGGCAGGGAAAAAGCGACGAGAAACGCTTCGGCTGCGGGGCCGGACCCCAGATATGCGGCCACCATCACATCACGGACAAACCCCATGATACGGCTGAGAAGGGTCCAGATTCCGACGGTGAAAAAGCCGGACATGAGGCGGATCGGTTTCATTCAACTGCTGCCTGTAGCTGCGCTTAGGATGGGCTAGCGGTTGGTGCATGGTTGCGCAATGGTGGAAATCGGCAAGGGGTTGCGTGCGGCGCGAAAACTGCCGACGGTGACACGATGAAAACAGGGCATCAACAGCGCATTCTATTGGCGGGGGCAACCGGTACGGCCGGTCGCGCGGTGGCGCGTGCCTTGGTGTCGCGTGGCCATGATGTGGTGTGCCTTGTGCGGCGCGACCCTGCATCGCCGGTCGAGGGCGCGACTTACCGGGTGGCCGACATGTCAAACCTTGCAGGATTGACGCAACATGCGCTTAAGGGAGAGGCGTTCGATGCGGTCGTTTCATGCCTTGCGTCGCGCACGGGCACCCCAAAGGATGCGTGGGCGGTTGATTATCAGGCGCAGATGACCCTGCTGGAAGCGGCGCAGCAGGCGGGCGTGTCGCAATTTGTTCTGCTGTCGGCCATATGCGTGCAAAAGCCGGTGTTGGCGTTCCAGCACGCAAAACTGGCGTTCGAGGCGCGTTTGATGAAATCGGGCATGACCTATTCTATCGTGCGC
Source organism: uncultured Alphaproteobacteria bacterium (assembly GCA_963728645.1). Taxonomy (GTDB): domain Bacteria; phylum Pseudomonadota; class Alphaproteobacteria; order Rhodobacterales; family Rhodobacteraceae; genus Sulfitobacter. The sequence goes on from CAVSLU010000008.1 coordinate 370,422, forward strand.
CCCACTGCGTTCTTCAAATCCCTGTCGGGGCAGATAGATCGCGTACGCCGAGGCAAGCCCTTTGTGATGTTCGGCGACGGCACGTTGACCGCGTGCAAGCCGATCAGCGACGATGATCTGGGGGCCTTTATGGCGGCCTGTCTGACCGACCCTGCCAAGCAGAACGCCGTTCTGCCCATCGGGGGGCCGGGCGGGGCTGTGACGATGAGGGATCTGGGGAATGCGCTGTTTCGCCTGACCGGAAATCCGCCAAAATTCAGGCAGGTGCCGGTGGCCCTGTTCGATGTGATCGGCGGTGTGCTGCGCGGTTTGGGCAAAGTCAGCCCGAAGCTGGCCGAAAAAGGCGAACTTGCCCGGATCGGGCGGTATTATGCGACGGAATCCATGTTGGTCTGGGATGCGCAGGCCGGGCGCTATGATGCCGGGGCGACGCCGGAAACGGGCAGCGAAACAATTTTCGACCACTATGCAAAGGTAATAGCCGACGGCGACCCAACCCAGCGGGGCGCGCACAGTATCTTTTAAACCAGCCAGCACCGCGTCTTTTATTGCTGAGCGCGTTCGACCCCGTCGATGATGGCCGCACGCAGGCGGCGTTCCAGCGTCTTTTGCTTGGTTTCCGTATAGTATTTCAGGCCGAACATGTCCTTGACATAGAACGTGTCGACCACCTGTTCGCCATAGGTCGCGATCACGGCATTTGCGATGTAGACGTTTGATTCAGCCAGACTGCGGGCCAGATCATACAGCAGGCCGGGGCGGTCGCGGGTGTCGACCTCGATGATTGTGTAGATTTCCGACCCTTCGTTATCAAAGGTGATGTGCGTGGGCACCTTGAAGACCCGCTCGCGCTTTTTGACCTTGTCACGCGATTTCAGTTCTTCGCGGGCCTTGATTTCGCCTTTCAGGGTCTTGCTGATCATTTGGCGCAGGCGCGGCAGGCGGGCGGCATCATAGGGGTTGCCATCGGCATCCTGTATCCAGAAGGCATCGGTCACATAGCCGTCTTTGGTGGTATAGCTGCGTGCATCGACCACGTTCGCACCGACCAGCGCCAGAGCACCGGCAAGGCGGGCAAAGATACCGGGATGATCGGCCATCACAAAACAGGCGCGGGTGGCATCGCGATCTTCGTCGGGGTGCAGATCAATGCGGATTTCGCCATCTTTGATATCGCGCAACAGGGCCGCAAAAACCACGTGGGCGGTGACATGCAGACCCTGCCAATAGGGATCGTAATGGCGCGCAGTCTCGGCCTGGAGGTCTTTGCGGGGCCAGTCGGACAGGGCGGCACGCAACGTCTTTTTCGCCTCGACGCCGCGATTTTCGCGGTTCAGGTCTTCCAGACCGGTTTCCAACGCACGTTTCGTCTGCCGGTAAAGCCCGCGCAGCAGCACCGCTTTCCAGTTGTTCCAGGTGTTCGGCCCGACCCCCCTGATGTCGCAGACCGTCAGCACACACAGCAGATCCAGCCGCTTGACCGTCTGTACCGCCTTGGCAAAGTCGCGCACGGTGCGCGGATCGGCGATATCGCGTTTCTGCGCCATGTCCGACATCAGCAGATGATAGCGGACCAGCCATTCAACGGTGTCGACCTCGGCCTTGTTCAGGCCAAGACGCGGGCCGATCTTGCGGGCCATCTGTGCACCGAGAATCGAATGATCCTCGGGCCGGCCCTTGGCAATGTCGTGCAGCAGCAGGGCCACATAGATGACCCGCCGGTTCACACCATGCTTGAGGATACTTGACGCGACCGGCAGGTCTTCTTCCAGCTCGCCCTTTTCGATCCGGGCAAGATTGGTGATGCACTGGATGATATGTTCGTCCACGGTATAGCTGTGGTACATGTTGAACTGCATCATCGCCACGATCGGTTCAAATTCGGGAATGAACGCAGACAGCACGCCAAGTTCGTTCATCCGGCGCAGCCCGCGTTCCGGGTTGCCGTGTTTCAACAGCAGATCCATGAAAATTCGCTGCGCCTCGGCATCGTTGCGCATGCCGTCATCGATCAGTTTCAGGTTCGATTTGACCAGCCGCATGGCGTCGGGGTGGATCAACATGCCCGTGCGCAATGCTTCTTCAAAGATGCGCAGCAGGTTCAGCTTGTCAGAGATAAACGCGGCGTCATCGACAATGGCAAGGCGCCCCACGACCACTTCATAGCCCTCGCGCAGCTTGGGGCGGCGGCGGAATATCCGTTCCAGCAGCGGTTCAGCCTTGACGTGGATCGCTTCAAGCTTGGTCAGGAAGATACGCGTCAGTTCGCCCACTTGGGTGGCGTGGCGAAAGTAGGTTTGCATGAACACCTCGACGCCGCGACGGCCCCCGGTGTCGGTGTAACCCATCGCTTCTGCCACGGCGACCTGCATGTCAAAGGTCAGCTGCTCGGTCGCGCGCCCCGACAGCAGATGCAGATGCCCGCGCACCGCCCACAGAAAATTTTCTGCGGCAACGAAGGTCTTGAACTCTTCTTCAAGGAAAACGCCGCGTTCAACCAGATCGGCCGCGTTTTCCACGTTGTAGATATGCTTGGCGATCCAGAACAGGGATTGCAGGTCGCGCAACCCGCCCTTGGCTTCCTTGACATTGGGTTCCACCACATAGCGCAGGCCTTGTTTGCGGTGTCGCAGGGTGCGCTCTTCCAGCTTCGCCTCGATAAAGCTGCGGCCTGCACCGGCAAAAAGATCCGTCTTGAGAGCGTGATCAAGTTCCTGCGCCAACGGAAGATCCCCGGCGATAAAGCGATGTTCCAGCAAGGCCGTCTGAATGGTGAAATCTTCCGAGCCCAGACGGATGCAATCGCGGATCGTGCGGGTGGCGTGGCCCACCTTCAACTTCAGATCCCAAAGCATGTAGAGCATGGATTCGATCACGCTTTCCGCCCGGACAGACGCCTTTGCGGGCATCAGGAAAAGCAGATCAACGTCTGAAAAAGGGGCCATTTCACCGCGGCCATACCCCCCCACACCGATCACGGCCAACCGTTCGCTGGCGGCCGTGTCGGGCTTGGGATGCAAGCTTTGGGTTGCGATCTGAAGCGCGCTGCGCACCAGTTGATCGGTCAGATAGCAATAGGCCGACGTCATCGCCCGCGCATCAAAGGGTGTGGCAGCAAAGGCGCGCGCGATTTCGGCGCGGCCAGCCTTTTGCGCATCCCGCAAGATCGCCACGGCGGCAGCCCGCACCGCAGCACCGTCGGCCGCTTTTTCAAGGGCCTCCGTCAGGGCCTGGTTCACGGCACCCTCGTCAAAGATCAGCTCGGGTGCGCTGATCAGGTGACGCGCGGTTGCCTCGCCTGATTCAGCTTGCGCAATAAGGGGTCTTACCAATTGATTTCCTTCAGAACCCGGCACCGCCAAAGGATTGAGGCGCCTGATCAATGATCACAACCGATTTGTTGCGGATCGTGGCAATCGCAAGCCCGTGTTCGGTGGTGCCGTCGGGACGGAGCCGGAACACGCCGCTTGCCCCTCGAAACCCTGCACCTTGTGTAAGACGCGCTGTCGACAACGCGTCGGAGTTGCCGGATTTCACCAGCGCACCCACGGCGGCGATGCCATCAAAGGCCAGTCCTGCAATCGGGTTCGGTGCCTCGCCATATGCCGCCGCATAGCGTTGCGCGAACGCCGAGGTGGCCGAAGGGTCGGGCAAGGCGAACCAGCCGCCCTGAACACCGGGCAGATCAAGTGTTTGTGGCGGGATATCCCAGCGGGTCAGGCCGATATACTGCGTCGTGCCCACCGACAGCCCTGCTTCGGGCAGCAACTGCGCGAACAGCGGCAGCGCACTTGCCGACGATGTGGTGAGGAAAATCGCGTTGGCCCCGGACGCGTCCACCGCTGCCTTCACGCGGGGCACGGCGGCGATCACGTCTTCCTGATTGGCGTCATAATCGACGGCACCCGCGTTGGTGGCCCCGTTCGCGGAAATCGCCCGCTGGATCGCGTCGCGCCCCAACTGGCCGGCCAGATCCCGGCTGTGCAGGATCACGATCTTGTCCTTGCCGGTCGAACTGGCATAGCGGACCAAACGGTTTGCCGTGTCGCCGAACCCCTGACCCAGGGCAAACACGTTGCCACCGGCGATGCTGGGATTGTTCGAAAAGGACAGCACGTTCACGCCTTGCGCCGCGACAGCATTGCCTGCCGCATTCGCCGCTTCGCCGTAAAGTGGCCCAACGATGACCTTTGCGCCTTCGTTCACGGCTTGTGCCGCTGCCGTGCTTGCCATCGCTGCATTGCCCGCAGTGCCGTACACGCGCAGATCAATCTGGACGCCGTCAAGATCGCGGATCGCCAGACGCGCCGCATTTTCAAGGTTCTGTGCCAGCAAATTATCGCTCGGTGTGCCGCCACGGGGCACCAGAAGGGCAACCGGAACGGGCTTGGTCGTGTCAACCTTCGGCCCGCTGCCTGCGTTCATGTTCGTCATGGCGACAGGGTCGCAGGCGGCCAGGGCAAGTGCCACGAAGGGCAGGATCAAAAGCCGCAATGGCTTGCGGAGGGATTTGAAAACGGCGATCATAAGGTGTCACTCCATTGGTGGCTGGTCGGCGGCCTTTGGCCTTAAGACATATGCACCGATCATAGAGAGTGCGAAAGGCGGGTCCAGCTTGAATTACCAAAACATGTCGCTATCGGCGGGGCTTTACTTTGTTGGCGTGCCAATCGGGTCAGCGCGTGACATCACGCTGCGGGCGCTGGATGTGCTGGCATCCGCCGATGTTCTGGCCGCCGAAGACACGCGCAGCCTGCGCAGGTTGATGGAAATTCACGGAGTTCCGCTGAATGGGCGCCGTGTGCTGGCGCTGCATGATCATTCCGGGTCGGGCGTGCAGGACAAGCTTTTGGCGGCGATCCGGGATGGGCAATCTGTTGCCTATGCCTCTGAGGCGGGGATGCCATTGATCGCCGATCCGGGGTTCGAACTTGCCCGTGCGGTCGCCGAAGCGGGGCTGATGATGACATGTGCACCGGGCCCGTCCGCGGTGCTGACCGCGCTGGCTTTGGGCGGGTTGCCCACCGATGCGTTCTTTTTTGCCGGGTTCCTGCCGAATGCCAAGTCGGCCCGCCTGACGGCGTTGCAAAAGCTGCGGGATGTGCAGGGAACATTGGTTTTTTACAAATCACCCAAGAGAATAAGCGCCATGCTGCGCGATGCGGCACAGGCGTTGGGCGCACAACGTCCGGCGGCCGTGTGCCGCGAACTGACCAAGAAATTCGAAGAGATCCGGCGCGGCACGTTGGCAGAGCTTCAGGAATACTACGAGGCAAAGACCCCGAAAGGCGAGATCGTTGTTCTGATTGACCGGGGTCGTTTACAGGCTGTTAGTGAAAGTGACCTAACCTCTGACCTGGCGAACGCCCTGGAAGGGATGTCGATGCGCGATGCCGTCGATATGGTGGCGCAGGCGCATGATCTGCCTCGCAGGCAGGTCTATCAGGCGGCGCTGGAACTGGGAAAAGGCAATGGATGACCGTAAGCATCGATAGATCACTTCGCGGCGCGCTATCGTATCAGGCGGGGCTGTCTGCTGAAATGAACGTTGTCCGCGACTATCAACGGCGCGGGTATACGCTGGAAAAAGAGCGGTGGCGTGGCAAGTCTGGCGAAATCGATCTGATCCTGCGCAATGCCGGTGAACTGATCTTTGTCGAGGTCAAACACAGCAAAAGCTTTGAACGTGCCGCGCAGCGGGTCAGCCGCCGTCAGATGCAACGCATCTATCAAAGCGCTGAGGAATTCGTGGCAACCCAACCGCGCGGCTCCCTGACTCCGGTGCGTTTCGATGTCGCCCTCGTGGATCTGACCGGTGATGTGCAGATCCTTGAAAACGCGTTCGGGCACGACTGACCCATTGCACCCCGCGCCCCGCTGCGTCATCTAATGAGCAACAGCAGGGAGACCTTTGATGAAAATCGCCTTTCAGATGGACCCGATCGGGGCCGTGAACATCAACGCAGACAGCAGTTTCCGGCTGGCCGAAGAAGCGCAGGCGCGGGGGCACACGCTGTTTTACTACACCCCTGATCATCTGGCCTTTCAGGAAGGTCGGATTACCGCGCGGGGGCATGATCTTACCGTCCAGCGGGTTCAGGGCGATCATGCGACACTGGGCGACGCGCGCGAAGTTGATCTGGCAGACTTTGACGTCGTGTGGCTGCGTCAGGACCCTCCCTTTGACATGCACTATATCACGTCGACCCACCTTCTGGACCGGCTCAAGAAAACGACGCTTGTGGTAAATGATCCGTTTTGGGTGCGGAACTATCCCCGAAAAGCTGATGGTGCTTGATTTCCCCGATCTGATCCCCCCGACGACAATTGCGCGGGATCTTGACACGATCAAGGCGTTCAAGGCCAAACATGGGGATGTCATTCTGAAACCGCTTTACGGCAATGGCGGTGCCGGGGTGTTTCGACTTGATGAAAACGACCGCAATCTTGGATCACTCTACGAGCTTTTCACCGGGTTCTCGCGTGAGCCGTTGATTGTTCAGAAATTCCTGCCTGCCGTCTCGAAGGGCGACAAGCGCGTGATCCTTGTCGACGGGCAAGCCGTCGGAGCCATCAACCGCGTCCCGGCCAAGGGGGAAACCCGATCAAACATGCATGTCGGCGGGCGGCCTGAAAAGGTCGGGCTGACCGACCGCGACCATGAAATCTGCGCAGCCATCGGCCCGGTTTTGAAGGAAAAGGGCCAGATCTTTGTAGGCATCGATGTGATTGGCGATTACCTGACCGAAATCAACGTGACCTCGCCCACCGGTATTCAGGAACTTGAACGCTTTGACGACACCAACATCGCCGCCAAGATCTGGGAGGCGATCGAGGCGCGCCGCGCATGAGCCTGATGCGGCCTGTGCTGAACGCCTATTTGCGGGCCGTCGAAAAGCGGCGCTTGGCCACTGTTTCAAACGTGAGCGATCTCCGGCGAAGTCTTAACCGCAGCGCCCGGCTTTTCTTTCATTCCCCGCGGGGAACGCGGATGTTTGACCGGCACCTTGCAGGCGGCTCCAGATTTCTTGAGATCCAGCCAAAGCACCGGCAGGGCGATCTGGTGATCTTTTACATTCACGGGGGCGGGTTTGTCTTTGGCAGCCCCAGAACCCACGCAGCAATGCTGGCCCAACTGGCCGCACGCAGTGGTGCGCGTGTGATGATGCCTTGGTACCGGCTGGCCCCCGAAGCGCCCTATCCTGCGGCGATTGATGATATTGAAACGGCCTATCTTGATCTCATCCGCTCTGGCGTGGCCGGGTCGGATATCATCATCGGCGGTGACAGCGCAGGGGGGACACTGACGTTCAATCTGCTGGGCCAGATCCTGGCGAACGGTTGGTCAAAGCCTCGGGCCGTGTTCGGGTTCTCTCCGTTTGTGGACTTTGCGCGGGAAGGCGCAAGCTATCGCGAGAATGCGCAATGCGAAGCGATTTTACCCGTCAAGCGGGCCGGTGAAATGGTCGATATGTATCTGGCGGCAGCCGATCCGGCAAATCCCCGCATCAGCCCTCTGCGGGCAGAGTACAAGGGCGCGCCGCCGGTCTGGATCACGGTAGGGGACACGGAAATTCTGCGCGATGACGTGCGACGGCTGAACCGGTGTTTGTGCGATCAGGGGGTGACGGTTACATTTGTGCAAATGCACGACCTGCCGCATGTCTGGCCGATTTTCCACAATGTCCTGCCAGAAGCGCGCCGGACACTTGATGATCTTGCGGCGTGGATCAAGGCACAATCCCCGGCGGCAACCGAAAGCTAAGCGCCTCTGCCAAATGTGGTTTTTGCACGCTGTCCGACTCGTCAAGATCCGCGATGGTGCGGGCGACCCGCAAAACCCGGTGATATCCCCGCGCCGACAGGTGGAACCGTTCTGCGGCCCGTACCAGTAGGGCGCGTGCGTCGGGGTCGGGCGTCGCAATCGCCTCAAGCAGATCGCCTTCGGCATCGGCATTCAGGCTGGCATCGGGGTGATCGGAAAATCGGGCATTTTGGATGGCGCGGGCGCTGGCGACGCGGGCAGCCACCTCTGACGATCCTTCGCCGCTGCCGGGCAAATCCAGATCGGTGTAGGCAACGGAGGGGACATCGACACGCAGATCGAACCTGTCCATCAGCGGGCCCGAGATCCGTCCCAGATAGTCCTCTCCGCAATTGGGTGCCTTGCTGCATGCGCGGGCCGGATCGCTGAGGTGGCCGCATTTGCAGGGGTTCGCGGCGGCAACCAACATGAACTTGCAGGGGTATTTCACGTGTGCATTGGCGCGTGCAATCATCACCTCGCCGGTTTCTATCGGCTGGCGCAGGGTTTCCAGCACCGTGCGGGGGAATTCGGGAAATTCGTCCATGAACAGAACACCGTTATGGGCCAAACTGACCTCCCCCGGTTTGGCCTGCCGTCCGCCGCCGATGATCGCCGCCATCGACGCGGTATGATGCGGTTCGCGAAACGGACGCGTGCGCGAAATGCCGCCCTCGTCCAGCAACCCCGCAAGCGAGTGGATCATCGACGTGCTGAGCGCCTCGCGCGGGGTGAGCGGTGGCAGGATGGAGGGCAACCTTGCGGCCAGCATGGATTTGCCGGACCCCGGCGTGCCCACAAACATCAGATGATGTCGCCCCGCTGCGGCGATTTCCAAGGCGCGTTTGGCCCGCTCCTGGCCCTTCACGTCGCGCAGGTCTTTGGTTTGGCGCGGCCTGGTCACCTCGCCGGGTTCGGCGGGCGACAGCGGCACCTGACCGGTATAGTGTCGCACCACGTCGCCCAGACTGTGGGCCGCAATGACCTGAACATTGCCCACCCACGCCGCTTCGGCACCCGATGCCGCAGGACACAAAAGCCCGCGGTTGTGTTCCGACGCCGCCATAGCAGCGGGCAGGGCCCCGATGACGGGGATCAGGGTGCCATCCAAAGACAGCTCGCCCAGGGCGACAACTGACTGGATGACGTCGTGAGGCAGGATATCGATCGCCGCAAGCAGTGCCAGCGCGATGGGCAGATCAAAGTGGCTGCCTTCCTTTGGCAGATCCGCCGGGCTTAGGTTGATTGTGATCCGTTTGCTGGGCAGCGCGATTGCCATCGACGTCAGGGCCGCGCGCACGCGGTCGCGCGCCTCTGACACGGCCTTGTCGGGGAGACCCACGATGGAGAACGCCGGCAACCCCGCAGACACGGCGCATTGCACCTCGACGATGCGCGCCTCGATCCCCTGAAATGCAACGGTATAGGCGCGTGAAACCATGATGAGCCTTCTTTGACAGACATGGTTAATGGGTAGGGAGAGTGCCTTTAAGAACCGTTAACGTTTGGCGGCTTCTGTTGGATTTGAGTTTATTTTGCGAAATGAAGGGGGCCGGTCAATCCTTTGGCCAGGGCCGCGTTGTGCAGCCCATGTCGTAAGGGAAAGGATCGTAGGAGGTTTTCAGCCCCTCGGCGCGCCAGTTCTTGAACGCAGGATCGCGCAGTGTCGCCTTGCAATAGGCGCGTGCTGCGGCTGACACGGGCAGGTCGTAGCCGATAATCCTGGCGCAGACGGGGGCATAGAACACATCCGCAAGACTGTAGCTGCCAAAGAGCCATGGGCCTTTTCCGTCGGAAGCGGTGGCCGCATATGACCATAGATCTTCGAGGCGCGCGATGTCCGCGGCCAAGGCATCGGTAACGGGGAAACCCTCGTTCACGTGTTGCAGCTGCATCGGGCATTGGCTGCGCAGCGATGCAAACCCCGATATCATTGCCGCACAGAGCCAGCGGGCCCGCATGCGGGCATCTGCCTTAGCGGGCCACATTGCTTTGTCGGGATGACGCTCTGCCAGCGTTTCGGCCATCGCCAGCGTTTCGCCGATAACCGCGCCTTCGGGAGTTTTCAGGGCGGGAACAAGGACGGCTGGCGCAAGGGGTGCCATGTCTTGCGCCATCGTCCCGCTGTAAAGGCCCACCATGGTTACCCGGTAGGGCAACCCGAATTTTTCAAGCATCAGCCAGCCGCGCAGGGACCAGCTTGAAAACGTTCTGTCACCGATAAAAAGATCATATGTCATGGCTGAAGCATTAGACTGCAACGGTGGCGCTGGGCAAACCCTGATTTACGAAAGTTTCACGGCGTGTGATTGATCACGGGCACATGCCACCCTGACGGCCCCACCTGGATTTCGGTTGTCGAAAGGTTGTCGATCTTATGGGCCATGGCCTCTTTGGGGTCTAGGTCGAGGGCGCGTTGCACTTGGGTCAGGATGACCCCAAAATGGGCGACCGCGATGATATGGGCGTCGGGATGGGCAGCGTTCAGCTTGTCGACCGCAGTATTGATGCGTCTTGCCGCCTGATTCCAGCTTTCGCCCCTTGGCGGGGCCACGTCGCCGGGGGTTGTCCAGTAGGCAGCGCTGAGTTCAGGGTGCAGATCTGAAACGTCGCGGGCAAGAAGCCCGTCCCACGAACCAAAATGCAGTTCCCGGAAATTGGGATCGTGCGGCAGGCGGGTACGGGTAGGGTGGCCAAGCACATCAGCTGTCGCAATCGCACGGATCAGATCGGACGATATCAGCACGGCGCGGTCGGGCAGATGCGCGTTCAGACGTGCGATCTGCGCGGTATCCGACAGATCGGCGGGCACGTCTCGCCAGCCCACAAGACCCTTTTCATGGGTGGGGCCATGCCGCACCCAGTGCCAGATCGTCATAAAGGCTATCCTTTTATGATGTGATGTTGGTGCAACATCGACGTAGGTTAACACCAATCAATGGGGGGATGCGACAATTTAGCCCGCCAAAGCGTATGTCAAATGCCAATAAAACTCTGTCATCTGATTCATATCCGTTTGAAGGTATCTTTTTGATAGAAATAGGAAATTTTCCAGTCAAACTGTGGGGGTCAATTTGGTTCCAGAAAAAAAGAAGTTTTTTCAGAAAAAAATGAACCAAATGGAACCTCTGGGTGTTTCTTTGAAAAGGTGCGAGATTGAAGCGCCAACAGATCAGGGGTGATAGATATGACATTGACGCAAGCGCGCGAATTTTCCTTGACCCGGACCGCCATGAAGGCGGAACTTCTGGATGCGGAGACCGAGCTGAAGTTGGCATATGCGTGGCGGGATCAACGGGACGAAGAAGCGCTGCATCGTCTGATCACGGCCTATATGCGGTTGGCAATTTCGATGGCGGGCAAGTTCAAACGCTATGGTGCGCCGATGAACGACCTGATCCAGGAAGCCGGTTTAGGCCTGATGAAGGCCGCAGACAAATTCGACCCCGATCGCGGCGTTCGGTTTTCCACCTATGCCGTTTGGTGGATCAAGGCTAGCATTCAGGATCATGTGATGCGCAACTGGTCGATGGTCAGAACAGGCTCCACCTCGTCGCAAAAGTCGCTGTTTTTCAACATGCGCCGCGTTCAGGCGCGGTTGGAGCGGGAAGCGCAGGTTGCGGGGGAAACCTTGGACAAGCACCAGCTGCGTCAGATGATCTCGACCGAGATCGGTGTGCCTTTGCATGACGTCGAATTGATGGAAGGGCGTTTGTCGGGCTCTGATTATTCCTTGAATGCGACGCAATCGGCCGAGGACGAGGGGCGCGAGTGGATTGACGCGTTGGTCGATGACAGTGCCCAAGCCGCCGAAAAGGTGGAAGAGAGCCATGATATCGTGACCCTGCGAAACTGGCTGCTGGGGGCGATGCAGGCCTTGAATGATCGCGAGCAGTTCATAGTGCGCGAGCGCAAGTTGCGCGATCAGCCCCGGACGCTGGAAAGTCTGGGCGAAGAATTGAACCTGTCGAAAGAGCGTGTGCGCCAGCTGGAGGCTGCAGCTTTCAGCAAGATGCGCAAGACACTTGAGACAAAGTCAGTCGAAGTGCGCCATTTTTTGATGTGAGGGCGCTTCAATTCGGTTGTGCGGTTTTGGCCGGTGTGACGTCTGCCCAGGCAACGGATGATATGCTGGATGCGCAATTTATATTGGGTGATGTGCATGATAATCCTGCGCATCATCTGAGCCAGGCCAGGACCGTCGTGCAGCAGCCCAAGGCGGTTGTCTTTGAAATCCTGGCCCCCGAGCTGGCAGAGTATAATCCCGAAAACTCCGAATATATTGAACCGGTGTTGGAGCAGCTTTTGGGCTGTTCCGAGCCTGATCAGGCTTGACCGGCCCAAAATTTGCATCGTTTCCATCGCGCAGGGCGAGGACGATTAGGCCCCTGTCGGCACATTTGACGCGGTCATGATGGCCGACGCCGTTGTGCGTGACGATCCCTGTCTCGCGTTTCAGAGCCGGTGAGGGGGCTGGCAGAACGCGCCTGACCCGCCTATGGTTCGACCAAAGCGCGACAAAAAAGGGCCGATCATGCTGGCGGGTAAACATATTTTATTGATCATCGGCGGCGGGATCGCGGCGTATAAGTCGCTGGATCTGATCCGCCGGTTGCGTGAACGCGGTGCGCTGGTCACGCCTGTGCTGACCCGCGCGGGGCAGGAGTTCGTCACGCCGCTGTCGGTGGCCGCGCTTGCGGGGCAAAAGCTTTATCAGGAATTGTTCGATCTGGGCGACGAGGCCGAGATGGGGCATATCCAGCTTAGCCGCGTGGCGGATCTGGTGCTGGTGGCCCCTGCGACTGCTGATTTGATGGCCAAGATGGCGACGGGGGCGGCGAATGATCTGGCATCAACCTTGCTGTTGGCGACGGACACGCCGGTAATGATTGCCCCTGCCATGAACGTGCGCATGTGGGATCACGCCGCCACGCAGCGCAATCTGGCGACCTTGCGGAAAGACGGGATCACCGTTGTGGGCCCCAACAAGGGCGATATGGCCTGCGGTGAATTTGGGCCGGGGCGGATGTCGGAGCCGTTGGAAATTGTGGCGGCAATCGAAGCGTTTCTGTCGGAGGGGCCACTGAAAGGTCGGCGCATTCTGGTCACATCCGGCCCCACGCACGAGCCGATTGATCCGGTGCGATACATCGCGAACCGGTCGTCCGGCGCGCAGGGGGCTGCGATCGCGCGTGCCTTGGCCAATTTGGGGGCCGACGTCGTTTTTGTGACGGGCCCTGCCGACGTGCCCCCCCCTGACGGCGTTCAGGTCGTGCGTGTCGAAACAGCCTTGCAGATGCACGATGCGGTCAAGGCGGCCCTGCCGGTGGACGCAGGCGTTTTTGCCGCTGCGGTCGCTGACTGGCGCGTGACCACTGCCAGCGACCGCAAGCTGAAGAAGTCAAAAGACGGCTTGCCGACGCTCGCATTCGCTGAAAATCCCGACATTCTGAAAGAGATCAGTCATATGACCGAAGGGCGGCCCAGGCTTGTTGTGGGGTTTGCGGCTGAAACCGATGATGTGGTCGAAAACGCGACCGCCAAGCGGATGCGCAAAGGGTGTGACTGGATCTTGGCCAATGATGTGTCGCCGGCCACGGGGATCATGGGGGGCGCTGAAAATGCTGTGGTGCTGATCCGTGCTGAGGGCAGTGAAAGCTGGCCTCGCATGGGGAAGGATCAGGTCGCGCAGCAGCTTGCGGTGCGTATTGCCGATGCGCTGGGCTGAAGAGATTTATGCCTTCGGCGAGGATTTTTTTCCATTTGGAAATGGGGACTTTCCGGGGCAGGTCCCGAAGGAAAAGCAGATGAGCGAGATCAAATTCAAGAGGGTGCCGGGCAATGACGATTTGCCGCTGCCGGGTTATGCAACGGCCGGGGCGGCTGGCATGGATCTGCGCGCCTTTCTTCCCGACGGACCGCTGGTTTTTGAGGCCGGTCAGATCAGCCTGATTTCGACCGGGTTTTGTGTGGAACTGCCGCGCGGGACCGAAATGCAGATCAGGCCAAGGTCGGGCTTGGCGCTGAAACACGGCTTTTTGATCCCAAATGCCCCCGGTACCGTTGACGAGGATTACCGAGGGGTTGTCATGGTGGGGCTGTATTACATTGGTGTGGACCCCTTTGTGATCCGTCACGGGGATCGGATCGCGCAGGCGGTGATTGCGGATGTGCGGCGCTATGACAGTGTGGAGGTGACCGAGCTGTCCGGCAGTGCACGCGGTGCGGGCGGTTTCGGTTCGACCGGGTTGAAATAGCCGGCCCCTTGTCATGAATTCTTAATATACATGAAACGTAGATGACTTGAATCACTTCTAGGTTCCGCCGGAAAAGGGGACCCTGAATGCTGCGATTTAATGCCGTCACCAAATCATTTGGATCGAAAACCGCTGTCAGCGCGGCAAGCTTTGTCGTGGATGAGCCCAGCATGATCGGCATTATCGGGCGTTCCGGAGCCGGGAAATCGACGCTGCTGCGGATGCTGAATTGTCTGACACCCGCCAGCGCGGGCGAGATTATCGTCGAGGGTCGCGACGTCACCAGACTGCGCGGGGCCGCCAAGCGAACCTGGCAATCCCAGTGCGCGATGATTTTTCAGCAATTCAACCTGGTGCCGCGCCTCGACGTGGTATCGAACGTGCTGCATGGCACGCTGAACCGCCGATCTACGATGGCGACGATGTTCAATATTTTTCCGCAGGCCGATATTTTCCGGGCGATTGATATTCTGGACCGGCTGGGCATCGCCGAGCATGCCCCAAAACGGGCCGAGGCGCTGTCCGGCGGGCAGCAGCAGCGTGTCGCGATTGCCCGCGCCCTGATGCAGGACCCCAAGATCATCCTGGCCGATGAACCCATCGCATCGCTGGACCCGATGAACGCGCAGGTGGTCATGCAATCGTTGCGCGACATTCACGAACAGGATGGCCGCATGGTTATCGCAAACCTGCATACGCTCGATACCGCACGTCGCTATTGCGACCGTGTCATCGGGATGCGGGACGGGCGCATTGTTTTTGACGGCACCCCGGCACAACTCACCACCGGCGTTGCGCGCGACATCTATGGGGCGGATGCCAGCTTTTCCGAGGCTGCGACATCGACCCAGATCGAAACGCTTGATGCCACCAAACAGATGCTGGCGCAAATCGCCAACGCCTGACCTATCCACCCTCCGCGCCCCGGTTCGGGGCCCTTGAAAAGAGAGATACAGATGAAACTTCTTATTGCCGTTGCCCTTGCGACCACAGCGCTGACAACCTCCGTCATGGCCGAAAGCCACGCCATCAGCGAATTCCGCATCGGTCTGCTGGGCGGCGAGAACGCTCAGGATCGCCTGAACTCGAACGAATGTCTGCGCAAGATGACCGAGGAAGCGTTGGGCGTGCCCACAAAGCTGTTTGCGCCCGCCGACTATAATGGCGTCATTCAGGGCCTGCTGGGCGGAACCCTTGACATGGCGTGGATGGGCGCGTCGGGCTATGCCGCTGTCTATATTCAGGATCCCGAAGCGGTTGAGCCTGTGCTGGTCAAGATCAACCTTGATGGGTCTTACGGCTATCACTCCATCGGTTTTGCACGCAAGGACAGCGGCATCACCAAACTGGAAGACGTCAAGGGCAAGGTGTTCGGCTTTGGTGATCCGAACTCTACCTCGGGCTATCTGATCCCATCGATCGAGATCCCGCAAAGCGATTCAGAAATCACCATGGAATCCGGCAAGTATTTCGGCGAGGTCAAGTTCACAGGGGGCCACGAGCAAACCATCGTTGCGGTCAATAATGGCGATATCGACGCGGGCGTGACCTGGGCCGACGGTCAGGGCAACTGGGAAGACGGCTATAACTCGGGCGCACTGCGCAAGGCCGTGGATGCCGGTCTGGTCGACATGAACGATCTGGTCGAAATATGGCGGTCCAAGCCGATCCCCGAAGGCCCTGTCGTGTTGCGCAAGACCCTGCCCCAAGACGTCAAGGATACCATGATCGCGCTGGTCGACGGCCTGCACGAATTTGATCCGGAGTGCGCCTATGGCGTGGCTGCTGGCGACAGTCTGGGTTTCGATCCGATCACCCATGATGCCTATGTGTCGATCGTCGAAGCCCGCAAGGCGAAATCGAATTGATCAAGTCATTTTAAGTACCTTCTGCTGGTCCCGGTTTCGGTCGGGGCCAGCCATTTTACAAAAGGCAGGCGCATGACCAAAAGTCCACCCATCACTTTGGGCGTGTCAGATATCAAGCAAACCTATCTGGCGCAGGCCCGGTCTAAACGGGTGATGAACCTGATCCTGCTGATCGTTTTTGTCGCGATGCTGGTGGGCGGCTTCAACACTGCTGACAGTCGCAACGCGGGCGGTTTCTGGGATGGTTTGCCGAATATCTTCGACTTCCCCATGGATGTCATCAGCGAAGCATACGCGCGGGCGCATCTGGTGCCGGGGTATCTGCTGAAATATCTGCCGTCCCTGATTGAGACGGTCAACATCGCCGCCGCCTCGACGCTGCTGGGGGCGATGTTGGGTCTGTTCTTGTCGCTGATGGTGACGCGCGGGCTGGCCCCGGTGCCTTGGCTGGTTTCACCTTTGCGTCGGACCCTGGATATTCTACGTGCGGTGCCGGAAATCGTCATCGCGCTGGTGTTGATCTATCTGCTGGGTGGCGGCCCCGTGCCTGCGATGATCGCGATTGCGCTGCACACCGTCGGGGCCTTGGGTAAACTTTTCTCTGAGGTGAACGAGAACGCTTCGCTCAACCCCGTTCAGGGGCTGGAATCCGTGGGCGCGAACTGGGGTCAGCGGATGTGGCTGGGGGTGATCCCGCAGGTGGCCCCGAACTACCTGAGCTATGCCTTGCTGCGGTTCGAGATCAACATTCGCGCCTCAGCGATCCTGGGCTTTGTGGGCGCAGGGGGCATCGGATACGATCTGCGCAATACGATGAGCTGGGGCCAGGGCAAATTCGACGAAGCCGGTGCGATCTTTCTTTTGCTGTTTTTCACCATCGTCATCGTTGACCAGATATCGGGCGTCTTTCGCAACCGTCTGACCCACGGCATCCCAAGCGCACAGGTGGCACTATGACCGCGATGGCCCTTCACGCCCGCACGACGACACAGTTCTCGCGCAAGCGGCTAAAGTCTATTGCGGCCCCTGTGGTCGTGCTGGCGTACTTTGTCTATATCTTTATTACCTTCGACATTGCGGGCATGGGCGACCGGATCAATCTGGGAAATGCCCGCACGCTGGTGGCAGACGCTTATAGCTACAAGACCCACGTCACCCAAGATAACCGCGACGGCAGCTTTTCCATCGCCATCGAGGGCGAACGCAAAGGGGAATACGACCCCGGAAAGGCACCCGGTTGGGTCACGCTGGGGGATCGCCCTGTCGTCGATCTGGGGGGCGGTCATATCATCACCTTCGGGCCGGACATCAGCTATGTCATTCCGGGGTATGGCACCCTGACAGCGCGGCCCGGCAAGCGCGGCGTTCAGGCGACTTTCCCGCCCGGCCCACAGCCCGACTATATCAGCGCCTCTAAAAACCGGGTGATGGTCGACACCGCCGCCGGACGGCTGACCATCACCCGCAACCGGACCGAGGTTTTCAAATACAGCTACGGATGGGAGCTGTTCTTTTTCACCCTCGACAGCCCCTATTACGGTATGGGGCCGGGCCAGCTGTTGTCGCATGCCGTCAACGGCGAAGCGGCCGAGATCTGGGAGGGGTTCTGGATGAACAAGATGTGGCGCCATGCCGATGTCGCCTGGGCGCTTTACGAAACGCTGCTGATGGCGTTTCTGGGCACATTCGGGGCCGCGATCATCGCTTTGCCGCTGGGGTTTCTGGCCGCCAGGAACTTCACACCGCTGCGGTCTGTGCGTTTCGCCGCGCGGCGGGCGTTCGATTTCCTGCGTGGCGTTGACGGTCTGATCTGGACGATTGTCCTAAGCCGTGCCTTTGGCCCCGGCCCGCTGACCGGGGCGCTGGCGATTTTGCTGACGGACACCGGATCTTTCGGCAAGATGTTTTCCGAGGCGCTGGAAAACGTTGACGGCAAGCAGATCGAGGGCATCACCTCGACCGGTGCCAAGCCGCTGCAACGCTATCGCTTTGGCGTCATTCCGCAGATCACCCCAGTGCTGCTTAGTCAGGTTCTGTACTATCTTGAATCCAACACCCGTTCGGCCACGATCATCGGGGCGATCACCGGTGGCGGGATTGGTCTGCTGCTGACGCAGGCCATCTCGACCCAAAAGGATTGGGAGGAAGTGACCTATTACATCGTGCTGATCATTCTGATGGTCATGGCAATGGACACGTTTTCGGGATGGCTGCGCCGCAAGCTGATCAAGGGCGACGAGGGTGGGCACTGATGGCAAGGCTCACCGCTGAGAAGCCGTTTATTCACCCCGATTGCGAGATTACAGATGCCACATTCGGAACCTTCGTTGAAATCGGGCGCGGATCGCGCGTCGCGCACAGCCATATCGGGGATTATTCCTATTGTGACCGCTACGCCGACATTGCCAATGCCACCGTGGGCAAGTTCAGCAATATCGCGGCCCATGTCCGCATCGGCGCCACCGATCACCCGATGGAGCAAAGCCAGCCTGCATCACTTTCACTATCGGTCGGGAGACTATTTTGACGATGCAGATCACGACGACGTCTGGTTCGCCCATCGGCGGACACGGCGTGCCACATTGGGGCATGACACCTGGCTGGGAAGCGGCGCACAGGTTCGGCCCGAGGTGACGATCGGACACGGTGCCGTTGTCGCAGGCGGGGCCATCGTGACCAAGGATGTCGCCCCCTACATGATCGTAGCGGGGATTCCGGCGGTACCCTTGCGGGCGCGGTTCAACCCGCAGATCGCGGACCGCATGATGGCGCTTGCATGGTGGGACTGGCCGCACGAAGCCTTGCGCGCCGCGCTGGATGATTTCCGCACGCTGCCTGCCGAGGCTTTTCTTGAACGCTACGAATGATCAGTCATCACTTAGCGTCAGTGTAACCCTGTCGCCCGCAAACCATGTGCGCCCAAATTCAAGCGGCACACCGCCTGGATCCACATTGATGCTGATGGTGCGCAGGATCGGTGCGCCTTCGGGCACGCGCAGGTGAAGCGCCTGTGTAGCGCTTGCCAGCTTTGCGTTGATCTCGGGTCGATGCGCGGGTGTAGTCGCTTACTCCGCTTAGCTTCAGTGCTGCCGTTACAGATTGGGTCTGTTCCAGATGGGCCAGAAGATCGGGGAAACGTTCGGCGCAGAAAACGCTGCGAAACAGGGCCACGACCTGATCATCGGCAAAGGACAGCCCCTCGCAGACCTGCACTTCTGCCCCCGCTGGCAAGGCAAGGGCTGTGTTTTCCTCGGGCCGTGCCGTGCGGGTTTCCAGCAGCAGCAGTTCCTTGGCCGGACTGCGCCCCGCCGCGCGCAGATTCTGGTGAAACCGCACACGGCGGCCGATGGGATAGTCGGTCGGTGTGCTGGTGACGAACACGCCCGCCCCCCGTCGGGGCAAAACCAACCCTTCGTTGGTCAGCGCCTTGATCGCGTGGCGCACGGTATGGCGGTTGACGCCAAAGCGGGCTGCAAGGGCCGCTTCGGTCGGCAGCTTGGTCTCGGGCGCATAGACGCCAGCGCTGATGTCATTGCGCAGGCTATGCGCGATGGCTGTCCAGATCGGCGTCCGTCGGGTCATGTCATAAATAATTCACACCAAGGGGGCTTGGCCTTTGAGGGGGCAGGGCCTAGTATTTGTCTAGTTGTATAGACAACTCGAAAAGGTGTCTAGATGAATATTCAAAGCGACCCGAACGCCGCGCGCAAAGCATGGCTGGGCCTTTTGGCGAAATCTCCGGCGGCCGAGGTCGCACGGTTGTGGGCGGCATATGATGCAACGCCGGACCATACGGTGCTGCGTGCGCCGGAAATTGGCGGCGTGATGGTGCGGGGCCGGGCGGGCGCGGTCGGCGCGCCGTTCAACCTTGGCGAAATGTCCGTAACGCGCGCCTCGGTCAAACTGGGGTGCGGCACTGTCGGGCACGGATATGTGCAGGGCCGCAACAAGGACCACGCGCTGCAAACGGCGCTCATCGACGCGCTGATGCAAACGGATCAAGCCGAAGCGGTGGATGCCGCAATTCTGAAGCCGCTGCGCGATGCCTATGTCGCCAGGCGCGACAGCCGGGCCGCCAAGGCGGCGGCGACCAAGGTGGATTTCTTTACAATGGTGCGGGGGGAAGACTGATGCAGGCTCACGCTTTGGAAGGCGGGTTTGCAGACGCGCCAATAGACGCTTCCCACGCGTTTCGGCGGATCATGACGGCGATGGCGCGGCCAGGGACAATCCGCAGGGTTGTCGGCGCGCTGGCACCTGCGCCGCTTGGGGTGGCGGCTGGCACTGCGGTGCTTACCTTGTGCGATCCGGATACGCCGCTGTTTCTGGCACCTTCGGTGGATACTCAGGATGTGCGGGACTGGATTACCTTTCAAACCGGCGCGCCCTTCGTCCGGGCGCGGGATGCAATGTTCGCGGTGGGGGACTGGGCCGGGATGCCGGTCGATGACTTTGCCATCGGCACGTCTGAATACCCCGACCGCTCCGCCACGCTGATCGTCGAACTGGCGCGGCTTGAGGACACTGGCGCGACGCTGCGCGGCCCCGGTATAAGGGACACCGCCGCGCTATCGCTGCCCGAGACCGAAGCATTCGACCGCAACGCCAGACTGTTCCCGCTTGGGCTGGATTTCATTTTCACCTGCGGCGACCGCCTTGCGGCGCTGCCCCGCACCACGAGGGTTGGCTGATGTATGTAGCCGTCAAAGGGGGCGAACGCGCCATCGACAATGCACACGCCTGGCTGGCCGAGGAACGCCGTGGCGACAGGGCCGTGCGCTGAACTATCCGTCGATCAGATCCGCGAGCAGATGGCGCTGGCCGTCAACCGCGTGATGGCGGAAGGGTCACTTTATGATCCCGACCTTGCCGCGCTGGCGATCAAGCAAGCGCGTGGCGATCTGATCGAGGCGATTTTTCTGATCCGCGCCTACCGCACGACATTGCCGCGATTTGGCGGTTCGCGCCCGGTCGATACCGACAAGATGGCCTGCGACCGGCGCGTATCGGCCACGTTCAAGGATGCGCCCGGCGGGCAGGTGCTGGGGCCGACATTCGACTACACGCACCGGCTGCTGGATTTCAAGCTGGCCGCAGATGGTGACGCGGGCGAGGTGCCTTTGGCAGATCCGAACGGCAGCGCGACCCCGCATATCATGTCATTCCTGGACCGCGAAGGGCTGATGCAGTCGGAGCCCGCAGGCGCCGACCAGCCCGATGATCTGACGCGCACGCCGCTTGAACTGCCCGCTAGCCGTGCCCTGCGATTACAGGCTCTGACACGGGCGGATGAGGGTTTCTTGCTGGGCATGGCGTATTCAACGCAGCGCGGTTATGCCCGCAACCACGCCTTTGTGGCAGAGTTGCGCATCGGCGCGGTTGCCGGTCGAGATGGACATCCCCGAGCTTGGTTTTGCCATCGACCTTGGCGAAATCACCCTGACCGAATGCGAGACGGTCAACCAGTTTGGCGGCTCAAAGTCCGAACCGCCACAGTTCTCGCGTGGCTATGGGCTGGTGTTCGGCATGACCGAACGCAAGGCGATCTCAATGGCGCTGGTCGATCGCGCCCTGCGCTGGAAAGAGCTGGGTGAAGATGACCTGGGCGCACCTGCGCAAGACGAGGAATTCGTCCTGTATCATTGCGACAACATTCAGGCGACGGGTTTTCTGGAGCATATCAAGCTGCCTCACTACGTCGATTTTCAATCGGAGCTTGAGCTGATCCGCAAGTTGCGCCGCGAAGCTCAGGCGGCGGGACAGGAGGAGAGCGCGGATGCCTCCGGCGGGAGTTTATCTGGCAAAATGAAGGAAGGGTCGGACATATGAGCGACTATAACTTTGCCTATCTGGACGAGCAGACCAAGCGGATGATCCGGCGTGCGATCCTCAAGGGGTTGGCGATCCCGGGCTATCAGGTCCCGTTTGCCAGCCGCGAAATGCCGATGCCTTATGGCTGGGGCACGGGTGGGGTGCAGGTCTCCGCCGCCGTGCTGACGCCCGATGATACGTTCAAGGTCATCGATCAGGGTGCGGATGATACAACGAATGCCGTTTCTATCCGGAGGTTCTTTCAGAAGACGGCGGGTGTCGCGGTGACAGAGGCCACGGCGCAGGCCAGCGTGATCCAGACCCGCCACCGCATTCCCGAGGAGGCACTGCGCGAAGATCAGATCCTTGTCTATCAGGTGCCGATCCCCGAACCGCTGCGCTTTCTTGAGCCGTCGGAGGTGGAGACGCGCAAGATGCACAGTCTTGAGGAATACGGGTTGATGCACGTGAAGCTTTACGAAGACATCAGCCAGCATGGCGCGATTGCGACCGCTTATGCCTATCCTGTCAAGGTCGAAGGGCGCTATGTGATGGATCCGTCGCCGATCCCCAAATTCGACAACCCCAAGCTTGAGATGGCGGGCATTCAGTTGTTCGGCGCAGGCCGCGAGCAGCGCATTTATGCGGTACCGCCGTTTACCAAAGTGGTGAGCCTTGATTTCGAGGACTACCCCTTCGAGGCGACCAAGGCCGATCACGCCTGCGATCTGTGCGGGGCGGAAGACAGCTATCTGGACGAATTGATCGTCGATGATGCGGGGGGGCGGATGTTCATGTGTTCGGACACCGATTATTGCGCGACGCGCCGCAAGGCGGGACATGTCGGTGCGCAAGGTGTTCCATATGCGGAGGATGCGGCATGACTCCGTTGTTGCAGGTCGAAAACATCGGCAAGATGTACGGCGCGCGGATTGGTTGCACAGACGTTTCATTCGATCTGTATCCCGGCGAGGTAATGGGGATTGTGGGCGAAAGCGGGTCGGGCAAATCGACGCTGCTCAATTGCCTTGCCGGACACCTGGTGCCTGACAGCGGGGCCGTGCGGTTTGACACCCGTACCGAGGGCCTGCGCGACACCGTCACGATGAGCGAGCCGGAGCGGAGGATGCTGGGACGCACCGACTGGGCGTTCGTCCACCAACATGCCCGCGACGGCTTGCGCATGAATGTGAGCGCGGGCGGCAATGTCGGCGAACGCCTGATGGCCGTGAACGCGCGGCACTATGGTGACATCCGGGGCAAGGCAATCGACTGGCTGGGCCGGGTCGAGATCGGCGACGACCGCATTGATGACCGGCCCACCGCGTTTTCCGGTGGCATGCAGCAGCGGCTTCAGATCGCGCGCAATCTGGTGACGGGGCCGCGGCTGGTGTTCATGGATGAACCGACGGGCGGGCTGGATGTCAGCGTGCAGGCGCGGCTCTTGGATCTGTTGCGCGGCCTTGTCCGCGAAATGGGATTGAGCGCCATCATCGTCACGCATGACCTGGCCGTCGTGCGCCTGCTGGCCGACAGGCTGATGGTGATGAAGGACGGGCATGTGATCGAAACCGGCCTGACCGATCAGGTGCTGGACGATCCGCAGCACGCCTATACGCAGCTTCTTGTGTCCTCTGTCTTGCAGGTTTGAACCGATGATCCAGATCGAAAATGTCTCAAAATCCTTTACGCTGCACAATCAGGGGGCGGCTGTTATCCCGGTGATGGCGGGCGCGTCGCTATATGTTGCAGCCCGGTGAATGTGTCGCACTTGTGGGCGCGTCGGGGGCCGGTAAATCGACCCTGATGCGTATGATTTATGGCAACTACCTTACCGCTTCGGGCCGCATCATGGTTGGTGATACTGATGTTGTCACCGCCGCCCCGCGCGAGATTATCCAACTGCGCCGCCGGACGCTGGGCTATGTCAGCCAGTTTCTGCGGGTGGTGCCGCGCGTGTCGACGCTGGATGTTGTCGCCGAACCGCTGCTGGCAACGGGCACGGATCGGGCGACGGCGACTGCAAAGGCCGAGGCGCTGCTCGTGCGGTTGAACATTCCCAAACGTTTGTGGTCGCTAAGCCCGACCACCTTTTCCGGCGGCGAACAGCAGCGCGTGAACATCGCACGCGGCTTTGCCTATCCCTATCCGGCGCTGCTGCTTGATGAACCCACGGCCAGTCTGGACCCGCTGAACCGCGCCACCGTGCTGGCCATGATCACCGAGGCCAAGGCACGCGGGGTGGCGATCATCGGAATATTCCACGACCCTGAGGCGCGCGAACAGGTCTGCGACCGTCAGTTGGATGTGACCGCCTTCACGCCGGCGCACACGGCATGACCGGACGGTTTATTGCCATTGTCGGGCCATCAGGTGTGGGCAAGGACAGCGTGATGGAGGCGCTGGCCCGTGCCGCGCCGTCTTTGACGCTGGCCCGCCGTGTGATCACCCGCCCTGCCGACGCCGGGGGCGAGGTGTTTGACAGCGTGACCGAGGATGAATTTGCCGCCCGCAAAAGGCGCGGTGCCTTCGCGCTGGAGTGGCAGGCGCATGGTCTGCACTATGGCATTCCGGACACGGTTGCGGATGAGCTGGCGCGGGGCCGCGATGTTCTGGCCAATTTGTCCCGCGCCGTCTTGCCCCGGGCGCAGGCGCGTTTTTCCCGGCTCAGGGTGATCCTGCTGACGGCAGACCGCGCGGTTCTGGCCGACAGGCTGGCGGCCCGCAGCCGTGAACCGGCGGCTGACATCGCACGCAGGCTGGAACGCGCCGATTTTGCGATACCCCACGGTGTGCCCGTCTTTCGCGCTGACAACAGCGGCCCTTTGGCGCACACCGTGACGACGATCATGGACCATCTCTTTCACGCCACCGTCGGGGATGGCACACAGAAAAGTAAGAACAGCATATGACCCAAGCCATCACCTTTGCCAACGCCCGCCTGATCCTGAAGGACGAGGTATTGACCGGTGCCGTGACCATAGAAAACGGCGTGATCACGGCGATTGATACCGGCGCGTCGGCACCCAACGGTTCCATCGACATGGAGGGTGATTTCATTGCCGCCGGATTGGTCGAATTGCACACGGACAACCTTGAGCGGCACATGGCTCCGCGCCCCAAGGTGGACTGGCCCCACCGCGCCGCCATTCTGGCCCATGACCGCGAATTGGCGGGTACAGGGATCACGACCGTTTTTGATGCCATCCGCGTGGGCTCCATCGTGAGCGAAGGCACTCGGTATGCGAAATACGCCCGTAATATGGCAGATGAAATTCTGGCGATGCGGGCAGCGGGCGGCCTGCGGATCAGCCATCACATCCACCTGCGTGCCGAGATTTGTTCCGAAACGCTGGAAGAGGAACTGGCCGAGTTTGGCCCCGAAGACCGGGTCGGCATCGTGTCGATGATGGATCACACGCCGGGGCAGCGGCAATTTCGCGACATCTCGAAGTTCGAGGCGTATGTTCGTGGCAAACACGCCTATGATGCTGCAGAGTTCCAGAACTATGTGCAATTTTTGTACGGGCTTCAGGAAAAGGTGGGCATCGCGCATGAAGCTGCGACCGTGGCTGCGGCAAAGCGTTTCGGTGCGACCCTGGCCAGCCATGATGACACGACCGCAGATCAGGTCGTGATCAGCCATGGCTATGGCGTGCGCTTGGCCGAGTTTCCCACCACGCGGGAAGCTGCGGATGCGTGCCACGCCAATGGCATAGCGACGATCATGGGCGCACCGAACCTGATCCGGGGCGGGTCGCATTCGGGCAATGTGGCTGCGGCTGATCTGGCGCGGGTGGACCGGCTTGATATCCTGTCGTCTGATTATGTCCCCGCGTCACTTTTGATGGCCGCAGTTCAACTGGGCGATCTGTGGGGCGATCTGGCGCGGGGGCTTTGCACGGTTACGCGGTCACCGGCCCATAGCGCAGGGCTGACGGATCGCGGCACGATCGAGATCGGTGCCCGCGCTGACCTGATCCGCTTTGCCCGCATGCAGGATATGGCGATGATGAAGGAAACATGGTGCGCCGGACAGCGGGTGTTCTAGCCGCAAAGGGCATCCGGCTTCGTTTTTCGGTTGGTGTCGGCGGAAAAATGCTTAGGTTCACGCTTTGAAACTGGACGACACCAGAGCAAAGCGAGACCCCATGCACCACCATCCCATCATGCCGACACGATCTTTGACGGACAGGGCACGCTGATGCTTCTGGTGGTGATCCTTGCCGCTGTCATCTGGTTTGCGGGGGCGGCGATGGGCCAGCCGCGCGAGGCGCGGTATAAACTGCTTGGGGTTTTGTTCGGCGCAGTGATCGGGTTGAACCTTTTGCTTCCCGACGGGCATCCCTTGCGGCTTGCGACGGGGGGCAGCGCGGCACCGTGGCTTTTGCTGACCGGCTTTGTTCTGATCATTCTTGGCTATCGCTGGGGGCTGAACCGCTTGCGTGCGCAAAAGGCCCCTGAACCAGAGGTGCCCGCGCAATCGGCGACCTTTTCCGACACTGAACTTAACCGCTATGCCCGCCATATCGTGTTGCGTGAAGTGGGCGGCGCGGGCCAGAAAGCGCTGAAGAATGCCAAGGTGCTGGTGATCGGGGCAGGGGGGCTTGGCGCGCCTGTGCTGCAATATCTTGCGGCGGCGGGCGTTGGCACCATCGGTGTCATCGACGACGACACGGTCGAGAACGCGAACCTGCAACGGCAGGTCATCCACAAGGACAGCAGCATCGGCATGCCCAAGGTGTTCAGCGCCAAACAAGAGATGGAGGCGCAGAACCCGTTTGTGACCGTGCGTCCCTATCACCGCCGCCTGACCCCTGACATCGCCCCCGATCTGATCGCCGAGTATGACGTGGTGCTGGACGGCACCGACAATTTCGACACCCGCTATCTGGTCAA
Organism: uncultured Alphaproteobacteria bacterium; assembly: GCA_963728645.1. GTDB lineage: Bacteria > Pseudomonadota > Alphaproteobacteria > Rhodobacterales > Rhodobacteraceae > Sulfitobacter. The sequence continues at coordinate 397,061 of CAVSLU010000008.1, forward strand.
CCGCCATTGTGTTGCCGTTGGCGTGCCTTTGGTCTCTGGCGCGCTGAGCCAGTGGGAGGGGCAGCTTAGCGTCTTTCATCCGGCAAAAGGCGCACCATGCTATCAATGTGTTTTCCCGCAAGCCCCGGCGGCGCATCTTGCCCCGTCCTGTGCACAGGCCGGCGTGATCGGCCCCCTGCCCGGCGTCATTGGCACCATGATGGCGGTGGAGGCGGTCAAGCTGATCACCGGGGCGGGGGCTGCTTTGCGCGGCCAGATGCTGATCTACGACGCCCTATATGGTGAAAACCGGATGATCGGGGTCAGCCGAAGGGCAGATTGCCCGATTTGCGGTACGCCTGAATAATCATCGCGGGCTCTGAAAACATCGCTACACTTCCCGCATATGAAGGAGGAGACACCCATGAAACGATTCGCAGTTGCCGCTGTTCTGGCCCTGACACCCCTGATGGCATCAGCCGAGGGCATGGCGCATAAGGTCGCCATCCACGTTGATCAGAATGACCCACAGGTGATGAATATGGCGCTGAACAATGCCCAGAATGTCGCCAGCTATTACGAAAGCCAAGGTGATACCGTCACCATCGAAATGGTCACATATGGCCCTGGCCTGAACATGCTGATCGCCGACAAAAGCCCTGTCGCCCAGCGTATTTCGTCCATGTCGCTTGAGATGGACAATATCAGCTTTGCCGCCTGCGCCAACACGATGGCGGGGATGAAAAAGAAAACCGGCGAAGATGTGGTGCTGCTGTCCGAAGCCAACGTTGTGCCCTCCGGCGTCGTGCGCCTGATCGAGCTTCAGGAAGACGGCTATGCCTATGTGCGGCCCTAAGGCCGAGGCAGAGGGCGATATGACCTGAAAATGTGCCTGACCGGCTGGCGACTTGAATTGCCGCCAGCCGGTTTGTCTCGCGGTTTGATGCCACGATTGTGTTTGCATTTTTGGCAGCTTTTCACAGCGGCGATTGCAACCCTTCGTGCCCGGACCTACCTTGAGCGGCAAAGGAGAACACGATGACAAACCCGCTGCTGCAAGACTGGGACACGCCGTTTGAACTGGCCCCGTTCGACAAGATTTCCGATGATGATTTCGAACCCGCGCTGGACGAGGCGCTTGAGACGCATCGCATGGAAATCGACGCGATAACAGCCTGCGAGTTCGATCCCACATTTGCCAATACGATTGAAGCGCTCGAAGAAGCAGGAAGCCAGCTTGACCGTGTGTTGGGGGTGTTCTTCACCGTTGCAGGGGCCGACAGCACACCCGCCCGCGAAGAATTGCAGCGCAAGTTTTCGCCCCGGCTGGCGGCGCATATGTCAGAGATTTCAAGCAACAAGGCACTGTTCGCCCGCGTGGCCGAGGTTTGGGAAAAGCGTGACAGATTTGATCTGACCGATGAACAGGCCCGTGTGCTGATGCTGACCCACCGCGGCTTTGTTCGGTCCGGGGCGGCCCTTGAGGGGGCCGAGGATGCACGGATGAAAGAGATCAAGGGCCGTCTGGCGGTGCTGGGCACGCAGTTCACGCAAAACCTGCTGGCGGACGAGCGGTCGTGGTTCATGGTGCTTGACGAGGCGGATCTGGAAGGACTGCCCGATTTCGTCGTGGACGCCGCACGCAGCGCCGGTGAAGAAAAACAGGCGGGCGGGCCTGTGATCACCTTGTCACGGTCGTTGATTGTCCCGTTCCTGCAATTTTCGCCCCGTCGCGATTTGCGCGAAAAGGCGTTTCTGGCATGGCAGGCGCGGGGGGCCAACGACGGTGCCACAGACAATCGCGCCATCGCTGCCGAAATCCTTGCCCTGCGCGAAGAGCGTGCGCATCTCCTGGGCTACGAAAACTTTGCGGTGTTCAAGCTGGAAACCGAAATGGCGAAAACCCCTGCTGCGGTGCGCCAATTGTTGATGGAAGTGTGGGGCCCTGCAAAAGCGCAGGCCGAAGCCGACGCGGATGTGCTGACAGCGATGATGCACAAGGATGGTATCAATGGCGATCTCGCCCCGTGGGATTGGCGCTATTACGCTGAGAAGCGGCGGATGGCAGAACATGACCTGAACGAGGCCGCGTTGAAACCGTATTTCCAGTTGGACCGGATGATCGACGCGGCCTTTAGCTGCGCCACTCGTTTGTTCTCTCTCGAATTTGCGCCCCTTGATGTGCCGCTGTACCACCCGGATTGCCGCGCTTGGGACGTGACCCGCAATGGCGAACACGTTGCCGTTTTCATCGGCGATTACTTTGCGCGCGGGTCAAAACGCTCTGGCGCATGGTGTTCGGCGATGCGGTCACAGGCCAAGTTTCCGCAAAAACAATGTCCCGTCGTGATCAATGTGTGCAACTTTGCGAAAGGATCGCCCGCGCTGCTGTCTTACGATGATGCCAGAACGCTGTTTCACGAATTTGGTCACGCTTTGCATCAGATGCTGTCGGATGTCACCTATGAATCTGTCAGCGGCACATCGGTTGCGCGGGATTTCGTGGAACTGCCAAGCCAGCTTTATGAGCACTGGCTTGAAGTGCCAGAAGTACTCAGAGAATTCGCGACCCACGCTAAAACAGGGGAACCGATGCCGCCAGAGATGTTGGACAAGGTGCTGGGGGCCGCGAATTTCGACATGGGCTTTGCGACGGTCGAATATGTCGCTTCTGCGCTGGTCGATCTTGATTTTCACGATGGTAAGGCCCCGGCCGATCCAATGGAAAAGCAGACATCGGTGCTGGCCGCCCTTGGGATGCCAGCGGCAATCACCATGCGCCACGCGACGCCGCAATTTGCGCATGTGTTTTCGGGCGATGGCTATTCCAGCGGATATTACAGCTACATGTGGTCCGAAGTCATGGATGCCGACGCATTCGAATCGTTCGAGGAAGCGGGCGGTGCGTTTGACCCCGAACGCGCCAGGGCGTTGGAAGAGCACATCCTTTCGACGGGTGGCAGTCAGGACGCGGCGGCCCTTTACACTGCTTTTCGCGGACGCTTGCCAGGTGTTGAGGCCCTTCTGAAAGGGCGCGGCTTAATTGCTGCGTAGTGCAAAAAAACCTTTACGCCTTCGGCGAGAGTTTAAGGGCGAAATGAAGAGGGGGCCACGATGGTTCTGCTTCATTTCGCAAAGTAAACTCAAATTCCACCGCAATTTGCAAGCGATTCAATAGCCCAAGGCGCGGTCGACCAGATGCAAGAAGGGTTCGCCTGCTTCACCACGCCGGATATTTTCGGCGATCACTTGTGATGCGGTGCTGGCGCGGGTGTCTGCGGCGATGTGGGGTGTGACCGTGACGTTTGGATGGGCCCAATAGGGGTGGTTTGCAGGCAAGGGCTCGACCCGGAAAACATCAAGTGTTGCGTGCGCGACTTGGCCGCTGTCGAGCGCGGCCAGAAATGCGGTGTCATCGATCAGCGGCCCGCGACCCGGATTGATGACATACGCCCCACGGGGCAACAGCGCCAGGGTTTCGGCGTTCAGCGTGTTTTCTGTGGCCGCCGTATCGGGCAACAGCAGGATGACGATCTGGGCGGTGGCAAGCGCGTTTCTGAGGCCATCCGCGCCGTGCAGGCATGTCACGTTTGTGATCGCTTTGGGGCTGCGCGACCAACCGGTCACAACGAACCCCAGCGACACAAGCGTTTCCGCCACGGTGGTACCCAAAGCACCAAGACCAAGGACAGTCACAGGGCGTTCCTGCGCCAAGGGCGGCGTGCGCGGTTTCCAATCGGTGCCGGTGTTCAGGATATCGGTATCCATGCCAAGGTGATAGCGCATCACATGGCCCGTAACCCATTCCACCATGCCCTTGGTCAGGCCGGGATCCACCATCCGCGCAAGCGGAATACGCAACGTTTCATTGCCCGTGATGTTTTCGACCCCCGCCCAGAGATTCAGCACCGCCTTGGCGCGGGTATAGGGCGTGAAATCCTGAACATCGCTGTTCGGCGCGTAAACGATGTAATCGACTTCGGCGGGGGGGATATCTATGCTCAGATTGGCATCAAGCCCTGCGTGGTCCAGGGCGGCCCGCAAGGGCTTTTCGTAGACGGACCAGCGTTCAGGGCGGGCGGCAAAGAGAACGTTGAGGGGCATGGATACCTATCTTGGTCGGTGAACATGGGCGGACTGTACCAGCCCGAAGGCCAGCAGCAAGACCAGCATTGCCGATCCTCCGTAGCTGACCAGCGGCAGGGGTACGCCCACGACCGGTGCCAGCCCCATGACCATCGACATGTTTACCGCAAAGAACAGAAAGAAGTTCAATGCGATGCCCAAGGTCAGCAGGGATGAAAACCTGTCCTTGTTGATCATCGCCGCCGTGATGCAGAAAAGTATGATCAGGGCATAGAGCCCAAGCAGCGACATGCCGCCCACGAAGCCGAATTCTTCGGCCAATGTAGTGAAGATAAAGTCGGTGTGTTTCTCGGGCAGGAAATTCAGACGCGATTGCGTGCCTTGCATAAATCCGCGCCCCGTCCACCCGCCAGAGCCAAGCGCGATCTTGGATTGGGTGATGTGATAGCCCGCCCCCAGGGGATCGCTGCTGGGATCGATGAACGTGTCGATGCGGCGGAATTGATAGTCTTTCAGCAATTGCCAAGGGGTGCCGCGCGACTGGAAGACAGCCGTGACCAGCCCCATTCCAGCCGTGACGACAACCGCGAAATAGGCCCAATGCACCCCCGCCAGAAACATCAGCCCGCCGCCCGCGGCCAGCAGCAGGATGGCGGTGCCCAGATCGGGCTGCTTCAGCACCAGAAAGGTCGGCAGCAGGATCAGCACCAGTGGCACCAGCACCCAGAACGGCCGCGATGTCTTTTTGGCGGGCAGCCAGTCGTAGTAGGCGGCCAGCATCATCACCAGCGTAATTTTCATCAGTTCGGACGGCTGCAGCCGGAACGCCCCCAGTTCGATCCAGCGTTGGGCACCCATACCGATCGCTCCGAAAAGCTCGACCCCGATCAGCAAGACCAGCGTGCCGATATAGGCGATCCCCGCCAGATTGCGCCACAGCCAGATCGGGACCATTCCGACTGCGATCATGATCGCCAGGCCAAGGGCAAAACGCTTCATCTGAGGTTCGGCCCACGGCATGAAGGTGCCCCCCGCCACCGAATAAAGCATCAGGAACCCGACGCAGGACACGGCCGCAAGCAACACTGTCAGCGGCCAGTTCAGATGCAGTATCTTGCGAAATCCGGTCGGGACATGTTTGACGGTATATTCAAGATAGCTCATGCGCGGTCTTTTCCGTCTATCGCCGCTTGCGGCTGAACCTCGCGGAGAGCTTTTTGTTGGGCCGCGATGCGGTCCCTGTCGCCCGTCGGATAAGCGTCAAGCGGGGGTTCGCCCCCATAGAGGGCCTGCAACATCACATCGCGCGCGATCGGTGCGGCTGCGGCGGATCCGCCGCCGCCATGTTCAACCAGCACAGAAACCGCATAGCGCGGCTTGTCAGAGGGGGCGAAGGCGACAAAGAGCGCGTGATCGCGCCGCTCCCAGGGGAGATCCTCGTTGCGGCTGACACCGCGGGCGCGTTCGGCGGCGGTGATGTTGCGCACCTGGCTGGTGCCCGTCTTGCCCGCCATGCGCATGTTCTCGGCAATGATGCGCGACCGATATGCCGTGCCGCGCCTGTCGTTGACCACGACATGCATGCCCTTGCGGACCTTGCGCAGGTTATTTTCATTCATGCCCAACGGTTCGCCCGCCCCGGAGGGTTGTTCGATCCCGTCGATGGATTTGATCAGCCGTGGTGTGACCTTGCGGTTGGTTGCAATCCGGGCCGTCATCAGCGCCAGTTGCAAAGGCGAGCTGAGCGTAAAGCCTTGTCCGATCGAGGCGTTGACGGTATCGCCGATCACCCAGTCCGCCCCACGGGTGGATTGTTTCCACTCCTTGGTGGGCGTCAGCCCAGCCGCCACCGACGACAGCGGCAAGTCGTGCTTGATGCCAAGTCCGAACCGGTTGGCCATCGCCGATATCTTTTCGATCCCGACTTTCAGCGCGAGATCGTAATAGAACACGTCGCACGATTGCTTGAGTGAGTTTTCAAGATCGATCCAACCGTGCCCGGCGCGCTTCCAGCAGTGAAATCTGCGGCCTGCAACCTCAAGATGCCCGGGGCAATAGGCGGTATCATCGGGCCCGATGATGCCTTCCTCAAGGGCGGCCATTGCCACCATCATCTTGAAGGTCGATCCAGGGGGGTAGGTTCCCTGAACCGTCTTGTTGACCAACGGGCGGTATTTGGATTCAAGCATCGGATTATAGTCGGCCGAAGAAATTCCGCCGATAAACAAATTCGGGTCATAGCTGGGCGACGATGCATTCGCGACCAGATCACCGTTCTCGCAATCGACGATCACGACCGCAGCACTTTCGCTGCCCAGACGGGCCTGGACATAGTTCTGAAGCTTTGCATCTATGGTCAACTGGATGTCGGCCCCCGATTGTCCCTCGCGGCGGGCCAGTTCGCGCATCACGCGGCCGGTCGCGTTCACTTCGACCTGCTTGGTGCCCGCCGTGCCGCGCAGCAAGGTTTCCTGACGCGCTTCGACGTTGATCTTTCCGATCTGGAAACGGGGGATACGCAAGACCGCATCGGGGTCTTCCAACGCATCAAGATCCGCCTGACTGACGCGCCCGACACGCCCGACGATATGGGCGAAATCAGAGCCGCGCGGATAGACACGGGTCAGGCCAACCTCTGGGCTGATCCCCTGCAATGCGGGCGCATTCACCGAAACACGGCTGACGTCCTCCCAGCTGACATCATCCGCAACGGTCACCGGTAAAAACGGGGCAGAGCGTTTGATCTCGGCCATGGTGCGGTCGCGCATTTCAGGATCAAGTTTGATGATTTTTGACAACCGGTCCATCACATCATCAACGTCATCGGCATCTTCGCGCACGATAACAATCCGGTAAGACGGCACGTTTTGCGCCAGTCGGATCCCGTTGCGGTCGAAAATTTCACCGCGAGCGGGCGGGATGAGCCGGATGTTGATGCGGTTTTCCTCGGCCAACAGGCGAAACTGATCTGCCTGATCGACCTGAAGATAGTTCATGCGCGCGGCCAGCCCGCCCATAAAAAGCAATTGCACGCCCCCCAGAAGGGCGGCGCGGCGGGTAAGCTTGGCGTGGCCAGCTTCGCTGTCTGCTCTGCTGCGTCTCATGCTGCGTTTGCCTTTGTCATATGCGCCTGCCTCGTGCGTCAAGATCACCGGGTGCCTTTTTCCGGACGCCCATCACGCCGTGTGTCACCAGAACGATCAGGGGGTAGAATAGCAGGGTCATCCCCATTTCGAAAAGGGTAAGCCCCAAACGTGGTGCGTCTATCAACATGATCGCGAGAATCAGGCGGTTTGCCGCCGCTATCGCGATGATCACAACCCCCACGGTCAGCCACTCCGAGAAAAAGTTCGAATTCGCGCAGGCTTCGGCCCGATGTCTTGAGGTATTCGCATCCGATCAGGGCCAGCGTCGCCCATAGGCCGGGAGGGCGTTGAAACAGCAGATCCGTCAGCAGAAACAATGCTGCAAGCGAAACGGCGGGCACGTATTCGGGGCGTCGCAGGCACCAGGCACAGGCAAAGCCAAGGATCAGATCGGGGGCCGCCCACCGACGCGGAGACGTCTCGAGCGGGAGCAGGTGAAAGAACAACACCGCCACCACAAGCAACAGGAACGCGGCGCGCATCAGCCACAGCCGAAAGGGCGACAGTTCGTTCATTGGCCAGGCTCTGGGGTTGTTGTCTGGGCCAGGGGCGCATTCAAGGGCCCGTCAAAAATTTCGTTCAAAGGCCCGTTTGGCCCGATCACATGCGCGTCGTCCGACACCGCTTCGCTGCCGTGATGGCGCAATACGCGCAAAAACTCGAGCCGCTCGTAATCCGCGGCCAAACGCACGCGCAACCGCCCGCCGGGATCTGCCGCGACCTGTCCGATCAGCAATCCGGCCGGAAAGACACCGCCATCGCCCGAGCTGATGACCCGGTCACCGGGGCGCACCAGATCAGGGTTTTCCAGAAAATCGATGGGCGGTGCGCTGGAATTGTCACCCGCCACAATCGCCCGCTGCCCCGAAGGCTGAATTGTCGCGGGAATGCGGCTGCTGGCGTCCGTCAGCAAAATCACCCGTGCGGTATTTTGCGCCACCCCTGAAATGCGCCCCACCAGCCCGATCCCGTCCATTGCGGCCCAGCCATCAATCAGACCGTCCCGCGCGCCCACATTCAGCAAGACCGACTGACGAAACGGCGACCCGCTGTCGGCCAGCACAACGCCCGTGATATAGGTCAGGCGCGGGTCAAGCCGCACGTTGTTAAGATCCAGCAACCGCGCGTTTTCCTGCTCAAGCTGCAAGGCCGCTTCTTTCCACGCCTGCATCTGGCGCAGTTCCGACCGCAGTTCAGCGTTTTGCTCTGACAGCTGCTGATAGCTTTGAAAGTCGCGCAAGAGGTTGACCGTGCCCGTCACGGGGGCCATGGCCCAATCCAGATTGGGCACGATGCGGTCCGTCACCTGCGCGCGGAACCTTTCGACACGGGGGCTGTCGATTCTCCACAGCAGAAAGATACCGAACAGGATCAGCACAAGCACCGACAGCAGCATCCGCCGCAAGGGCCGTGCAAAATCGTTCGCAGAAGATCGATCCGTCGCCATAGCTTACGTTTCCCTGCCGATCGGGCAGGGGCGCCCTGCCTCTGATCCGGCTTCGTTCGTTATGTCAGTTTCAGCTGTCGTAGTCGATGGCGTGGCGCAGCTGCTTTTCGTATTCTAGCGCCTTTCCGGTCCCAAGAGCCACGCAATTAAGCGGCTCGTCTGCGACCGAGATGGCCAGACCCGTCTGTTCGCGCAGCGCCAGATCCAGATCGCCCAGCAATGCGCCGCCCCCCGTCAGCATCACGCCACGGTCCACGATATCCGCTGCCAAATCGGGTGGCGTCGTTTCAAGGGCTGTCATCACCGCTTCGCAGATTTGCTGCACCGGTTCGGCCAGCGCCTCGGCGATCTGCGCCTGGGTGACTTCGATCTCTTTTGGCACGCCGTTCAAAAGGTCGCGCCCACGGATCTGCATCGACGTGCCACGCCCGTCGTCTGGCATACGCGCCGTACCGATGGAGGTCTTGACCCGCTCTGCTGTGGTTTCACCGATAAGCAGGTTTTGCTGGCGGCGCAGGTAGCTGATGATCGCCTCGTCCATCCGGTCGCCACCTACGCGCACGGAACGGGCATAGACGATGTCGCCAAGGCTCAGAACCGCAACTTCGGTCGTACCGCCCCCTATATCAACAACCATGTTGCCGGTCGGATCAGTGATGGGCATGCCGGCCCCGATCGCCGCCGCAATCGGTTCGGCGATCAGCCCGGCCCGGCGCGCGCCTGCCGACAAAACCGACTGGCGGATTGCGCGTTTTTCAACCGGGGTGGCCCCATGAGGCACACAAACGATGATCTTGGGCTTTGAAAAGGTCGACCGTTTGTGCACCTTCCGGATGAAATGCTTGATCATCTCTTCGGCGGTGTCGAAATCTGCAATCACGCCTTCGCGCATCGGGCGGATCGCCTCGATGCTGCCTGGGGTCCGGCCCAGCATCAGCTTGGCGTCTTCGCCCACGGCCAGCACTTTCTTGACACCGTCCTTGACATGATAGGCCACAACAGAAGGTTCAGAAAGAACGATGCCCTTGCCTTTTACGTAGACCAGCGTGTTCGCAGTCCCGAGGTCAATCGCCATGTCTGACGAGAAGAGACCACGGATATTATCAAATATCGACATAAGAAGCTGGACCTTGCAAAAATTCGTATTGGCCCGGCGACTCTGACCAAAGTTGGGCTGAGCGGCTTATAGGACGATGATCCCTCAGACGAAAGGGGGGTTGACTAATGGGGTGGCATGATATCGCCGCCACGCTATTGTTGTTCCACGTATGTCACAGGGCACATGAGGGGGCAATATGCAGAAAATTCAGGTCATTGGCGTGCATCATATCACGCTGACGGGGGCAGATCGGCAGACCAGCATCGATTTTTGGGAAGGTCTGCTGGGCATGCCGTTCATTTTTGATCAACCGAATCTGGATGACCCCGACGAAGGGCATTTGTACTTTGATCCGGGCGACGGTCGGCTGATCACGATCTTCTCAAATGAAACCCGCAAACCCGTCCATAATCGCACGCCCACCGATCCCGGCTGCGTGCATCATATCGCCTTCGAGGTGGACCGCGCGATGTTCGACCAGGTGCTGGAGCGGCTGGACCAACGCGGCATCGGCAATTCCGGCGTCAAGGATCGCGGCTTCATGCACTCGATCTATTTCAAGGATCCGCTGGGCCTGTTGATCGAACTGGCCTGCTATACCTTCATTCCGCCGCGAGGATCGTCCCATGCCGATGTGATGCTTGAAGCGCATAAATTGCGCGTCTCGCGTGGCGATCATCATATCGAGCGTCAGCATCTGGCCGATGCCGTGGCGCTGATCGTGGAACGGTCGCAGGCGTCCTTGTCATCGGATCGGTCAGCCAAGAACCCCTACAGATGAAACGGGCAGGGCCGAAGCCCCGCCCATGCGATCAGCTTGTGATCTTGTAACTGATCTCGCGCTTGTCTGTGCCGCCTTTTTCGCGGCGCACCAGCAGCCGGTTCAACGCGTGAATATACGCCTGGGCCGAACTGACCACGGTGTCGGTGTTGGCCGCCTGTCCCGTCACGATGCGGCCGTCTTCTTCCATGCGCACAGAAACGGTGGCTTGTGCGTCGGTGCCTTCGGTTACGGCGTTCACCTGATACAGCTGCAAACGCGCGGTGTGTTCCACCAGCGCCTTGATGCAGTTAAAGGACGCATCAACCGGTCCGTCCCCCGTCTGTTCGGTGCTTTTTTCGGTGCCATCGACGATCAGCGTCATCTTGGCCACATTGGGCCCTTCGGTACCGCATACCACATGCATCGACTTCAGCTTGATCCGGTCACTTTCGGGGTCACTTGCCGCACGCATGAGGGCGATCAGGTCTTCCTCATAGATCTCTTTCTTGCGGTCGGCCAATTCCTTGAACCGCACGAAAACGTCTTTCAGCTGGTTGTCCCCCAGTTCGTACCCGAGGTTTTCAAGCTTTGAGCGCAGCGCGGCGCGGCCCGAGTGTTTGCCCATGACGATATTGGTCTCGGTCAGGCCCACATCCGAGGGGCGCATGATCTCGAACGTTTCGGCATTTTTCAGCATGCCATCCTGGTGGATGCCGCTTTCGTGGGCAAACGCGTTCTTGCCGACGATGGCCTTGTTGAACTGCACGGCAAAGCCAGAAACTGAGGCGACGCGGCGCGAGATGTTCATGATCTTTGTGCTGTCGATCCTGGTCTGGAAGGGCATGATATCGTTGCGCACCTTGAGGGCCATCACGACTTCTTCAAGGGCGGTGTTGCCCGCACGTTCACCAAGGCCGTTGATCGTGCATTCGATCTGGCGCGCCCCTGCCTCAACGGCCGCAAGGCTGTTGGCGGTGGCCATGCCAAGGTCGTTGTGGCAATGGGTGGCAAAGACGATCTCGTCCGCGCCGGGCACGTTTTCCAGCAATTTTCGGATCAGGTCAGCGCTTTCCCGCGGGGCTGTATAGCCCACGGTATCGGGAATGTTGATCGTCGTCGCACCCGCCTTGATCGCGATTTCGACCGTGCGGTACAGGTAATCAAGCTCGGTCCGTGTGGCATCCATAGGTGACCACTGCACGTTGTCGCACAGATTGCGGGCATGGGTGACAGTTTCATGGATCCGGTCGGCCATTTCGTCCATCGTGAGGTTCGGAATGGCGCGGTGCAGGGGCGAGGTGCCGATAAATGTGTGGATGCGGGGCTGTGCGGCATGTTTCACCGCGTCCCAGCAGCGGTCGATGTCGCCAAGCTGCGCACGGGCCAGCCCGCAGATCACCGAATTCCTGGACAGCTTTGCGATTTCGCTGACGGCGGCAAAGTCGCCTTCGGATGCGATGGGAAAACCCGCTTCGATGATGTCCACGCCCATCTCGTCCAGCAGGCCCGCAATCTCGATCTTTTCGGCGTGGGACATGGTGGCACCGGGCGATTGTTCGCCGTCGCGTAACGTCGTGTCAAAGATCAAGACGCGGTCTTGTTTTGTCGTATCTGTCATTGTTTTGTTCTTTCGTTCTACTGTCAAATCCGTGGCGCGCGACACATCCCTCTGAGCGGGCGCGCCGAATGGCACGCTCAGAGGCGGATTAGCAGTAGCAGGGTTGCACGCAGACGCGGCGCTGAGGTGCGCGGCGGGGTCGTGGTATGATCGGCGTGTGTCATGGGGGCACGTTATACCGCTGCAAACCCAAATGGGAAGGGTTTTTTGCCAGACGCGTTTGTGGTGTTGAAGGGGGCCGGTTTTCCGCTACTTGCAGCGTATGAAACATATTTTGATCATTGGCGCGTCGGGCGGCATCGGATCGGCCCTTGGGGCCGCGTATGAAAAACGCGGCGACCGCGTGACAGGCTTGTCCCGCTCGGTCGACGGATTTGACATAACCGACGAGACCTCGGTCGAGGCGCATATCGCGGCACTGGACGGGCCGTTTGATGTGGTGGTCGTGGCCTCTGGTGCGCTTGAGATTGACGGTGCAGAGCCTGAGAAGACCGTCAGGTCCATCAGCAAGAAAGCGATGATGGATCAGTTTGCGCTGAATGCGGTCGGCCCCGCATTGGTGTTGCGTCATGCGCCCGATCTGATGGCGCGTGACCGGGCCTGTGTCTTTGCGGTGCTATCGGCGCGTGTGGGATCCATCGGTGACAACAAAATCGGCGGCTGGATCAGCTATCGCAGCGCCAAGGCGGCGGTGAACCAGATCGTGCACACCGCCTCTATCGAACTGGCGCGCACCCACGCGCACAGCGTTTGTGTGGCCTTGCATCCCGGCACGGTCAAGACACCCTTTACCCAGAAATATCTGGCGCGCCATCCGGCAGTGCCCCCATCAGAGGCGGCTGAAAACTTGTTGGCGGTGATCGACGGTCTTACGACCGATGACACCGGCAAATTCTTTGATTGGGCCGGAAAGCCGGTTCAATGGTAGCGCGTCTGGTGCTGGTCCTTGGTGATCAGCTTTCCGAAAATCTCAGCGCGTTGCGGCAGGCCGACAAGGCCCACGATACCGTCGTCATGGCCGAGGTAATGGACGAGGCAAGTTATGTGTGGCACCATCCCAAGAAGATCGCGTTGGTCTTTGCCGCCATGCGCAAGTTCGCGGCAAAGCTTGAGGATGATGGCTGGGCGGTTGCCTATACCCAGTTGGACGATACCGAGAACGCGGGCTCGATCGTGGGGGAATTGCTGCGCCGGGCCGACCACACCGGAGCTGGCGAGGTGCTGGCGACGGAACCCGGTGAATGGCGGCTGATCGACAAGCTGAAATATGCACCCGTGAAGGTACATCTGCTGCCTGATGATCGCTTTCTTGCCTCGCATGCCGAGTTCGAGGCGTGGGCCGATGGCCGAAAAGCGCTGCGGATGGAGTATTTCTATCGCGAAATGCGCCGTAAAACCGGACTGCTGATGGACGGTGACAAGGCCGAAGGGGACAAGTGGAATTACGACCACGACAACCGCAAGGCCGCGCCGGGTGATGTGACCGTGGACGGCCCCTTGCGGTTTGAACCCGACGAAGTGACCCGCGACGTGTTGGATCTGGTGGCCGCACGATTTGGCGATAACTTTGGCGATCTTGAGCCGTTCTTTTTCGCAACAACACGCGAGCAGGCCTTGCAGGCGCTAGATTATTTCATCGAAAACGCATTGCCCCGGTTCGGCGATTATCAGGACGCAATGCTGAACGATCATCCGTTTCTCTATCACGCGGTTCTGTCGCCCTATCTGAACATGGGGCTGCTGGGGCCGCTGGAGATTTGCGAAGCTGCTGCAGCGGCCTATGCACGCGGTGCCGTGCCGATCAATGCCGCCGAAGGGTTTATTCGCCAGATCATTGGCTGGCGCGAATACGTGCGGGGGATCTATTTTCTTGAAGGCCCCGACTATCCACAGCGCAACATGCTCAAGCACCACCGCGATTTGCCGGGGTTCTATTGGGGCGGCGAAACGCGGATGAATTGTGTCTCGAAAGCCGTGGCCCAGACGCGCAAGCACGCCTATGCGCATCACATTCAGCGGCTGATGGTGACGGGTAACTTTGCGCTGCTGGCAGGGATCGACCCGCACCAGGTGCATGAATGGTATCTGGCCGTCTACGCCGATGCCTATGAGTGGGTCGAGGCCCCGAATACCGTCGGGATGAGCCAGTTTGCCGATGGTGGCGTGATCGCGTCAAAGCCCTATGTGTCTTCAGGGGCGTACATCAACCGGATGTCCGACCACTGCAAATCGTGCCATTACTCCGTGAGCGCCAAGACGGGAGAGACGGCCTGCCCGTTCAACCTTCTTTACTGGCATTTTCTGGATCGCCACCGTGACCGGTTTTCGGGAAATGCGCGCATGGGAAACATGTACCGGACATGGGACCGGATGGATGCTGAAAAGCGCGAGACGGTGATTGCCGACGCGCAGGCCCTGCTCGGGCGGTTGGACGCGGGCGAGGTGATCTGACGCGCAGGATGCACTGAAAAAGATTTTTGCGCTCCGCGCGGGGGATATTTAAGAGCCAGAGAAGCAGGGGCCCAGGAGCAGGGGGCGTGATAAGCAGGGGCGTGGTAAGCCGAGGGGTGGGCGTAAGCCGCGTTATTCGTTTTTTTCGAGCGCGCCGTCGACCCAGTTGCCGGTTTCTTCTTCGCCACTTTTGTATTGCATCGTGCCCGTGCCCTGGCGTTTTCCGGCCTTGAATGTGCCGGTGTACACATCGCCGTTGGCATAGGTCGCAGTCCCTTGGCCATCAATCTCGCCGTTTGACCATTCGCCTTCATAGACGAAACCGTCGGCCATCGTGATCTTGCCCGTGCCGTCACGCTGGCCTTGGGTGAAATTCCCGGAGTAGACGGTACCATCGGGATAGGTCGCGGTGCCCGTTCCGTGGCGCTGGCCATCTTTCCAGCTGCCCTCGTAGCGGTAGCCGTTGGCGTAGGTCATCACACCCTGGCCGTCATTGCGGGCGTTCTTGAAGTCCCCCTCATAGACGATACCGTTTGGATAGGTCGCCTTGCCTCTGCCGTCGATGACACCGGCCGACCATTCCCCTTCGTAGGTCGAGCCATCTGGGTAGGTGATCTTGCCCGTACCATCTGCCAGATCGTCACTGAAGGTGCCGACATAGACCGACCCGTCGGGATAGGTCACCTGGCCTTCGCCCTGAATCTGGCCCGCGACCCAAGCGCCGGTATAGACATAGCCATCGGTACCGGTGAACGTGCCCTGCCCGTCTCGGCGATCTTCCTTGAACTGTCCTTCGTAGATGTCGCCGTTCGCATAGGTGACCTTGCCCTTGCCCTGGCGCTGGCCCGCGACAAGATCACCTTGGTAGACATCGCCGTTGGGTTGGGTCAGCGTGCCCGTGCCATCGATTTGCCCGTCTTTCCAGGTGCCGTCATAGGTCAACCCGCCGGGCATGGTCAGTTTCCCTGTGCCCTGACGTTTGCCATTCGAGATGTCGCCATCATACACAGCGCCATCGGGATAGGTGATCTTGCCGACGCCTTGCTTGACGCCGTCCACCCAATCGCCCTGGTATTCATAGCCATCGGGCGATTGCATCACCCCTTTGCCGTGGTGCTTTGCATTGCGAAACGCGCCTTCATAGCGCACCCCGTTGGCATAAAGCGCAACACCCTGGCCGGTGATGGCCCCCGCAAGCCAGTCCCCCTCATAGGTGCCCCCGTCGGCAAAGGTGATGCGGCCAAATCCGTCGGGCTTGCCCTTGGAGAAGGTGCCCTCGTAGACCGACCCATTGGGAAACCGCGCGACGCCCTCGCCCTTGATTTCGCCATCCACCCATTCGCCGGTGTATTCATAACCGTTGGGGAGCGTGTAGGTGCCTGTACCGTGTTGTACGCCACCGCGAAACGACCCCTCGTAGACGCCACCGTCATCGTATTGCTTGCTCAGGACGGGTTCATCCTGCGCAAGGGCGGGCAGCGCCAGCATGCTAAGGCACAAGATAATCGGACGAAGGGGCACTCTGGACATGGTTCAGCTTTCGGATGGAATTCAGGCCGGGGCGGCGTTCGGCAGTTTTCTTACCCTCGCAGACTAGGCAATGGGCATCTGGGGGGCAATCGTCTTTTGCCCGACCAAGCGGCGCTTGGCCTTTCCCTTACCGCGTGATCTGCTACATCAACCGCGGACAATATCGAAGGACCGCCATATGACGACGCGTTTTCGCATCACGCTGGGCCAGTTGAACCCCACTGTCGGGGATCTGGCCGGAAACGCCGCCCTCGCGCGCGATGCCTGGACGCAAGGGAAGGCGGCCGGCGCCGATCTGGTGGCGCTGCCCGAAATGTTCATCACCGGCTACAACGCGCAGGATCTTGTGATGCGTCACGCGTTTCAGATAGATGTCATGACCCATATCGAAGCGCTGGCAGCGGCCTGCGCCGAGGGGCCGGCACTGGCCATTGGCGCGCCTTGGGTCGAGGGGGCGAAGCTTTACAACGCCTATCTGATCCTGAAAGGAGGGCAGATCGCCAGCCGCGTGCTGAAGCACGAACTGCCCAATGAGACGGTATTTGACGAGGTGCGGATCTTTGACAGTGGCCCCCTTGGTGGCCCCTATTCCGTCAGAAACACCCGGATCGGCAGCCCGATCTGCGAAGACGCCTGGCACCCCGATGTGGCCGAGACGCTTGCCGAAACCGGCGCCGAATTCTTGTTGGTGCCGAACGGATCACCCTATTATCGTGGCAAACACGATACGCGGTTGAACCATATGGTGGCCCGCGTCATCGAGACCGAATTGCCCCTGATCTATCTGAACATGGTGGGCGGGCAAGACGATCAGGTGTTTGATGGTGCGTCCTTTGGCTTGAATCCCGGTGGCAAACTGGCGTTCCAGATGACAGCGTTTGACAGCCAGATCGCCCATATCGACCTTGAACAGGGTGACCAAGGATGGCGGATCGTCGATGGCCCCAAGGAACACACGCCGTCAGAGTACGAGCAGGATTACCGCGTCATGGTGCAGGGCCTGCGCGACTATCTGCGCAAGACGGGCTTCAAAAAGGTGCTGCTGGGGCTGTCGGGCGGGATTGATTCGGCAATTGTGGCGGCGATCGCCGTGGATGCGATCGGTGCCGACAATGTACGCTGCGTGATGCTGCCGTCCGAGTATACCTCGCAAGCGTCGCTGGAGGATGCCGAGGCGGTCGCGAAGGCACTTGGCTGTCGCTATGATTACGTCCCCATCACCCAAGGGCGCGCGGCGATCACCAACACGCTGGCCCCCTTGTTCGAGGGTACGAAGCCTGACCTGACAGAAGAGAACATTCAGTCCCGCCTGCGCGGCCTGCTTTTGATGGCGCTCAGCAACAAGTTTGGTGAAATGCTGTTGACCACGGGCAATAAATCCGAGGTGGCGGTGGGCTATGCCACGATCTATGGCGACATGGCAGGCGGCTATAACCCGATCAAGGACCTGTATAAAACCCGCGTTTTCGAAAGCTGCCGCTGGCGCAATGACAATCATCGCGACTGGATGAAGGGGCCTGAAGGCACGGTCATTCCCGAGCGGATCATTACCAAACCGCCGTCTGCGGAACTGCGCGAAGATCAAAAGGACAGCGACAGCCTGCCTGACTACCCTGAACTGGATGCGATGCTGGATATTCTTGTGGATCAGAACGGTTCTGTCGCAGATTGCGTCGCTGCTGGCTTTGATCGCGATGTGGCCAAGAAGGTCGAACATCTGATCTATATCAGCGAATACAAACGCTTCCAATCGGCACCGGGGCCGCGTCTGACCAAGGGGGCATTCTGGCTGGATCGCCGGTATCCTATCGCGAACCGCTGGCGTGACCCAAGCTGATGCCCCTTCATTTTCTGGACAATCGGGCCGCGCTGTGACAAGCCAGCGGCCAATCAGGAGAACCCCATGACCACCACCCGCTTTGCCCCGTCCCCCACCGGCTATATCCATGTCGGCAACCTGCGTACCGCGCTGATGAACTATCTGATCGCGCGCAAGAACGGCGGCACTTTCATCCTGCGCATCGATGATACCGATCCGGTCCGCAGCAAGGAAGAATACGTTGACGGCCTGAAGGAAGACCTGGCCTGGCTGGGCCTGCACTGGGACCGGGTCGAGCGCCAGTCCGAGCGGCTGGACCGCTATCACGCCGCTGCGGATGACCTGCGCGGGATGGGGCGTTTTTATGAGGCGTGGGAAACCCCGACTGAACTGGACCTCAAGCGCAAAAAGCAACTGAACATGGGCAAACCGCCGGTTTATGACCGCGCGGCGCTGCACCTGTCGGAGGCCGAAAAGGCCAAGCTGCGCGATGAACGCGGTCCCGGAGTGTGGCGCTTCAAGCTGGATCAGGAACGCATCGAGTGGAAAGACGGCATCCTTGGCGATATCTCGATCGATGCCGCGTCCGTATCGGACCCTGTTCTGATCCGGGGTGACGGGCAGATCCTCTATACGCTGGCGTCGGTCGTCGATGACACCGAGATGGGCGTGACGCATGTGGTGCGCGGGTCGGACCACGTGACCAATACGGCAACCCAGATCCAGATCATGCAGGCCCTCGGCGGCAGCGTGCCGCAGTTTGCGCACCATTCGCTGCTGACCGGCCCGCAGGGCGAGGCGCTGTCGAAACGTCTGGGCGTGCTGGCCCTGCGCGACCTGCGGGAACAAGGGGTGCATCCTTTTGCGCTGCTGTCGCTGATGGCGCGGCTTGGGTCGGCTGATCCGGTTGAATTGCGCACGGATATGGCCGAGCTGATCGACGGATTCGACATCGAACGCTTTGGGTCCGCGCCGACCAAGTTCGACGTGCAGGATCTGTTTCCGATGACAGGTCGCTATTTGCAGACGCTGTCGGTCACGGACGTCGCGGATGAGATCCGCGCGCTTGGCGTACCCGATGACAAGGCGGCGCTGTTCTGGGACGTGACGCGCGAAAACATCACCACGCTGCATGACCTGCAGGGCTGGTGGCGCATGTTCAGCGAAGGGGCCGAGCCGGTGATCGCTGACGAGGACAGGGATTTCATCGCAGAGGCGGTGGCATTGTTGCCCGAAGGCGCATTCGACGAGACCACCTGGAGCCACTGGACAAACGCCGTCAAGGCGCAGACGGGCCGCAAGGGCAAATCGTTGTTCATGCCGCTGCGACTGGCGCTGACGGGTCAGGCCCGAGGGCCGGAAATGGCTGCGGTGATGCCGCTGTTGCAGGTTGTGAAGGCGCGCAAATGATCTGGCCCGCGCTTTGGGATGAAAGTGCGGGAGCCTTCGGCGAGAGTTTATTTTGCAAAATGAAGACAGGGCGTGCGTGTCATGGTTGACGCGCGCGCCAAGTTTCTGTCGGGCAATCTGCTGGGGCATGTTGCCACGATGTCGCTGACCGCCTCGGTTGGTCTGGTGGCCGTGTTTCTGGTCGATTTCGTCGATATGATATTCATTTCGATGCTGGGCAAGGCAGAGTTGGCTGCGGCCGTTGGTTATGCCGGTGCGATCCTTTTCTTCACCACCTCGTTCGGGATTGGCCTTGGGATTGCAGCGGGGGCGTTGGTCGCACGTGCCTTGGGGCAGAATGATCCGGCACTGGCGCGCGAACGGACCACACATGCGCTGTGTTACGGAGCGATCTTTGGGGTGATATTTGCGGCGCTGGTTTTCATGGCGCTGGACCCGCTGGTGCATCTTGTTGGCGCACAGGGCGAGACGGCAGATCTGGCTGTGCATTTTCTGGCGATCGTCGTCCCTTCGGTGCCGTTTTTGATGCTGGGCATGATGGGCAGTGCCATTCTGCGTGCGCATGGAGATGCGCGCCGTGCGATGATGGCGACAATTGCGGGCGGCATCGTGAACGCCGTTCTGGACCCGATCCTGATCTTTGGGCTTGGTCTGGATTTGACAGGTGCGGCGCTGGCGTCTTTTGTGGCGCGGGTGGTAATCGCCTATACCGCGCTGATGCCGATCGTGCGCCACTATGGCGGCATCGCGCGGCCCGGTCTAGGAGGAATGTGGCGCGATCTGTTTCCGGTGCTTGGCATTGCCGTGCCCGCCATTCTGACGCAGGTGGCAACGCCTGTGGGCCAGGCCTATGTCACCCGCGCCATGGCCGCTTATGGCGAAGAGGCCGTCGCGGGGATGGCGATTGTCAGCCGGATGATGCCGGTGGCCTTTGCCATCATCTTTGCCCTGTCGGGCGCGGTTGGGCCGATCATCGGGCAGAACTTTGGCGCCGGCGATCTGGGCAGGGTCAGGCGGACCTACAATGCGGGCGTCCTGTTTGCGGCGCTGGTGATCGTCACCATATCGG
Source organism: uncultured Alphaproteobacteria bacterium (assembly GCA_963728645.1). Lineage (GTDB taxonomy): Bacteria > Pseudomonadota > Alphaproteobacteria > Rhodobacterales > Rhodobacteraceae > Sulfitobacter. The sequence goes on from CAVSLU010000008.1 coordinate 417,478, forward strand.
CGTTGCTGTTCATGGGACGGGGCGCGCTGGCCGCCCTGTTTGATGCCGATGGCATTACCATGACGCTGATCTTTTTGTTTTGCGGGCCGCTGTCGCTGGCGTTCTTCTTTAACGGTGTTCTGTTCGTCTCGAACGCCGCGTTCAATAATATGGGCCATCCCTATTATTCGACACTTACCAACTGGGGGCGCAACACCGTCGGGATGATCCCGCTGGTGTGGATCGGCAGCACCATGTTCGGCGCGCCCGGCGTCCTGATCGGGCAGGCCGCTGCGGGTGTGCTTTTTGGCGGGTTGGCCTGGGTGCTGACCCAGCGGATGTTCGCCGGGGGCGGCAGGCCCAAAGCCCCGCGCAAAGAGGTGTTCGGACGCGAGGGGCGGCTGATGTCACTTGTGCACTTGCGCAGATAACCGAACGAGGTGCTTATCGACCAATGCCGTTTCCGCCGCCGTCATCGGTTGATGACGCGGATAGCGTGGTGCGGCACGATCGTTCAGCACCGGGGTCTCCCAGCCGCGGGTCGTCTCAAAGAACCGCGCGACCCCGTCGATGCCATATTCGCGCAGAAATCCCTGAACGACCACATCAAGATAGCTCAGTAGTATTGCATGGTCGCCGTCCGATTGCTGACGCCGGGGCGGGATCGAATAATGCGCCATGTCCGGGGCGGGCAGAATGTCGTGCAGCACCGCTGAGCCGGATGAGATCCGGTCATAGCCGTATTCGCGTGCGTCAAGCGCCTGCCAGTCGGCCCCGGGCACCGCAGCGATCAACCCGTCAACGGTTGTGGCGGGATCCGGTTCAACGCTGAGAAAGACCAGATCGCGTTCGTCGGTGCGTACCCACACGCGCCGCCAGCCGCGCAGTTGGGCCGGGCGTGCGTCGGGGTAGGCGTGGGTATTGCGGTTCACAAGGCTGCCGTAGCCGAAAAAATAAGGTGTCATGTGCGCAGGTGTGGCGGATGGTGCCGCGCTTGTCCACCGGGCTGGTATTGCCTGGATTGCTGAAATCATGCGCAAGGGGCAAAACATTTGCCTGCATCGTTGCAGAGCCGCTTGACCTGCGGCGTTGATCCGACATAGCAATGGCTACCGTTATGGGAGAACCGGCGCAAGCCGGTGCCGAAGGAGCAACCGCCCCGGAAACTCTCAGGCTCAAGGACCGTGACGGGACCTAAACACTCTGGAGAGTGGCGCTGATGCGCCCGCCGAAGGGATAACGATCTCAGGCGAAAGGACAGAGGGGGCATGTTGTGGATCGCAGTCCTGCGGTTTGCGGATGCCATTGGGTCAAACGGCCTTTTTGGAAATGAAAAGAAGGCCACGCGACGATGAGCGATTTACAACAGACCCCGCTATACGATTTGCATCTGGAACTGGGCGGCAAGATGGTGCCCTTTGCGGGCTATTCCATGCCCGTGCAGTATCCGATGGGCGTGATGAAGGAACACCTGCACACGCGGGCCCAGGCAGGGCTTTTTGACGTCAGCCATATGGGTCAGGTCATGCTGTCCGGCCCGTCGTGGGAAACGCTGGCGCTGGCGTTCGAGACGCTTGTGCCGATGGATGTTCTGGGGCTGGCCGATGGCCGTCAGCGCTATGGGCTGTTTACCAATGATGCCGGCGGTATCGAGGATGATCTGATGTTCGCGCGGCGCAAAGATGATCTGTTTGTCGTGGTGAACGCCGCCTGCAAGGGGGCGGATATTGCCCGTATGAAAGCAGCACTTGAGCCCGAAATTACGGTCACACCGATCACCGACCGCGCGTTGATCGCCCTTCAGGGGCCTGCGGCTGGGGCCATATTGGCGTCGCTTGATCCTGCGGCAGAAACATTTCGGTTCATGGATTTTGGCGCACTCAATCTGGACGGCATCGCGGTCTGGGCATCGCGGTCGGGCTATACCGGCGAAGACGGTTTCGAGATTTCCGTGCCCGACACGCAGGCGGATGCGCTGGCGCGGCGACTGCTGGCGCTTGAGGGCGTTGCACCCATTGGCCTTGGCGCCCGCGATTCACTGCGGCTTGAAGCGGGTCTGTGCCTTTATGGCAATGACATTGACGCGCAAACCAATCCGGTCGCAGCAAGCCTGACCTGGGCGATCCAAAAGCTGCGCCGGTCGGGGGGCGCGCGTGCGGGTGGCTATCCGGGGGCCGATGTTGTCGACGCGGCGTTGGACAGCGGCACAGAGCGCAAACGCGTGGGCCTTGCGCCACAAGGCCGGGCACCGATGCGCGAGGGAACCCAGCTTTACGACAAAGAGAACGGCGGGCGGCTGGTGGGCAGCGTGACGTCAGGCAGCTTTGGCCCCACGGTGGGCGGGCCGGTGGCAATGGGCTATGTTGCGGCAGAGTATGCGGGCGTCGGGACGCCGCTTTGGGGCGACGTGCGCGGCAAGAGATTGCCGGTGTCAGTGGTCAGGCTTCCCTTCGTTCCGGCACATTTCAAGAGATAACCAACCAGAGGACACTGAGATGAAGTTTACCGAAGAGCATGAATGGCTGCGCGTAGAGGGCGACGAGATTGTCGTGGGCATCACCGCGCATGCCGCCGAACAGCTGGGTGATGTGGTTTTTGTCGAACTCCCCGGCGAGGGCACCACGGTCAGCAAGGATGACGAGGTTGTTGTGATCGAATCCGTCAAGGCCGCGTCCGATATTCTGGCCCCCATTGATGGCGAAATCACCGAAGTGAATGCCACGTTGGTCGACAACCCTGCGATGGTGAACGATGACCCCCAGGGCGACGCGTGGTTTTTCAAGATGAAGGCGTCGGACCCAAGCCAGATGGACGAATTCATGGATGAAGCCGCCTATCAGAAATTCATCGGGTAATGCCTGCGGCCCCGTCGGAGCCTCCGGCGGGGATTTTAGACCATTTGGAATGAGGGGCGCTGCGCCATGGTTTTCAAGCCGACCGAATATTTGCCGTATGATTTTGCCAATCGCAGACATATCGGGCCGTCTCCGGCGGAAATGTCGGATATGCTTAAGGCTGTCGGGGTCAAAAGCCTTGCCGCGCTGATTGACGATACGATGCCTGCCAGCATCCGCCAAAAGGAACCGCTGGATTTCGGCAAGCCGATGTCGGAGCGCGAAGTGCTTGAGCATATGCGCGTGGTGGCGGGCAAGAACAAGGTGCTGACCTCGTTGATCGGGCAGGGCTATCACGGGACGGTCACGCCGCCCGCGATCCAGCGCAATATCTTCGAGAACCCCGCGTGGTACACCGCCTATACGCCTTACCAGCCTGAAATCAGTCAGGGGCGGCTTGAGGCGCTTTTGAATTTTCAGACGATGATCAGCGATCTGACGGGGCTTGAGGTTGCCAACGCGTCCCTGCTGGACGAGGCGACCGCCTGTGCCGAGGCGATGACGATGGCGATGCGGGTGGCTAAATCCAAGGTCAAGGCGTTCTTTGTCGATCGTGATTGCCACCCGCAGAACATTGCGGTGATCCGCACGCGGGCGGAGCCTTTGGGCATCGATGTCATTGTAGGCGATCCCGACAAGATGGAGCCGGGCGCGGTCTTTGGCGCGCTGTTCCAGTATCCCGGCACCTATGGTCATGTCCGCGATTTCACCAAGCATATTGCGGCGCTGCATGACGCGGGCGCTTTGGGTGTCGTGACGGCAGATCCGATGGCGCTGACGTTGTTGAAAGAACCCGGTGCCATGGGGACGGATATAGCCGTTGGATCAACCCAGCGGTTCGGTGTGCCCGAAGGATACGGCGGCCCGCACGCGGCCTATATGGCGTGCAAGGACGCATACAAGCGCGCGATGCCGGGGCGGATTGTGGGCGTTTCGATTGATGCGCATGGCAACCGCGCCTACCGCCTGTCGCTGCAAACCCGCGAACAGCATATCCGGCGCGAAAAGGCGACATCGAACGTCTGCACCGCGCAGGCGCTGCTGGCGGTAATGGCGTCGATGTATGCGGTGTTCCACGGGCCGGAAGGCCTGAAGGCCATTGCGCAGCGCATCCACCGCAAAACGGTGCGGCTGGCGAATGGGCTGGAAGAAGCAGGGTTCAAGGTCGATCCGAAGGCGTTTTTCGACACGATCACCGTTGATGTCGGACCGCTGCAGGCGGCGGTGATGAAATCCGCCGTTGACGAAGGCATCAACCTGCGTCGCGTCGGTGAAACCCGCGTCGGCATTTCGCTGGACGAACGGACGACATCGGCCACCATTGAGGCGGTCTGGCGGGCCTTTGGTATCCTGCGCACGGATGAGAAGTTCGAGGCGCAGTACCGCTTTCCCGAAGACATGCTGCGCGAGAGCCACTATCTGACGCATCCGATCTTTCACATGAACCGCGCCGAGACCGAGATGATGCGCTATATGCGCCGTCTGGCCGACCGCGATCTGGCGCTGGACCGCGCGATGATCCCGCTGGGGTCCTGCACGATGAAGCTGAACTCTGCCGCCGAAATGATGCCCGTCAGCTGGCGCGAGTTTTCGATGATGCACCCGTTCGTGCCCGAAGATCAGGCGCTAGGGTACAAACACATGATCGATGATCTGTCGGCCAAGCTGTGCGACATCACCGGCTATGATGCGATATCGATGCAGCCCAATTCGGGTGCGCAGGGCGAATATGCGGGGCTGCTGGCGATCGCATCTTATCACCGCGCAAACGGGCAGGGGCACCGCAATATCTGTCTGATCCCGATGTCGGCGCACGGGACAAACCCCGCCAGCGCCAATATGGTCGGCTGGAAGGTTGTCGTGATCAAATCCGCCGCGAACGGGGACATTGATCTGGAAGATTTCCGCGCCAAGGCCGAAGCTGCCGGTGAGAACCTTGCCGGATGCATGATCACCTATCCCTCGACCCACGGCGTGTTCGAGGAAACCGTGACCGAAGTCACCCGTATCACGCATGAACATGGCGGTCAGGTCTATATCGACGGGGCCAACATGAACGCGATGGTGGGGCTTGCGCGGCCCGGCGACGTGGGCGGCGACGTGAGCCACCTGAACCTGCACAAGACGTTTTGCATTCCGCATGGCGGCGGAGGCCCGGGTATGGGGCCAATCGGCATCAAATCGCATCTGATCCCGCATGTGCCGGGCAATCCCAACGGCGGCGAGGGGGCCGTTTCCGCGGCACCCTACGGATCGCCCTCATTGCTGCCGATCTCGTGGTCCTATTGTCTGATGATGGGAGGCGACGGCCTGACGCAGGCGACACGCGTGGCGATCCTGAACGCGAACTACATCGCCAAACGGTTGGAGGGCGCGTTTGATGTGCTTTACAAAGGACCGACAGGCCGGGTCGCGCATGAGTGTATCTTTGACGTGCGTCCGTTCGAGGAAAGCGCAGGTGTGACAGTCGATGACATCGCCAAGCGCCTGATTGACGCGGGCTTTCATGCCCCCACAATGAGCTTTCCTGTCGCGGGCACCTTGATGGTCGAACCGACCGAGTCAGAGACGAAGGCCGAGCTGGATCGTTTTTGCGATGCGATGCTGGCGATCCGCGAGGAAATCCGCGCGATCGAAAACGGCGACATGCCGCGCGAAAACAACGCGCTGAAGAATGCACCCCACACGGTCGAGGATCTGGTGGGCGACTGGGACCGGCCCTACAGCCGCGAGCAGGGCTGCTTTCCTCCGGGGGCTTTCCGCGTGGACAAATACTGGCCACCGGTCAACCGCGTGGACAATGTGCATGGCGACCGCAATCTGATCTGCACATGTCCGCCAATTTCGGAGTATGCCGACGCGGCTGAATGATCACACGCGCGCAGCGCGCGGTTAAGCAGAGGAGGTGGCGGCGCGTGGCGGGCCTGTTGTCCGGCTCGTTTTGCGCCGTCACTCGCGGGCGCGCAGAACCTGGGCTGGGCGTGCGTTCAGGGCTTTGACAGCAAATCCAAGTGACGCAAGCACAGAAGCCGCAGCGCCCCCCGCGATGATCAATATGGCTGAGGGCCAGATCACCGCAAAGCTGGTTTCCATGACAAAGTGGCTTACGGCCCAACCGCCAAGAATACCCGCCAGCAGGGCAACGGACCCCGCAAACAGTCCCAGCAATGCGGCACGCAACAAAAAGCTGGCGGCGATGGCACGGCGCGACGCACCAAGCGTTTTCAGCAAGGCGGCCTCGTATCTGCGGGCATCCGCACCGGCGGCAGCGGCCCCGATCAGCACCAGAAAGCCGGTGACCAGTGTCGCGGCGGCCCCATAGGATGTGGCGGCGGCCAGACCGCCCAGCACGGCGGCAACGCGGTCAATCGCATCGCGGACCCTGATTGCGGTGATGTTGGGATAGGCGGTGGCAATGTCGCGCAGGATGGCGGCTTCGGCGTCGGGGGTTGCGTAAACGGTCGATATATAGGTGTGCGGTGCCCCTTCAAGCGCGGAGGGGTTCATCGTCAGGATAAAGCCGATGCCCGCCGTGGAAAAATCAACCTCCTGAAAGCTGGCAATGGTTCCGGTGATATCGCGCCCCAGCACGTTGATGGTCAGCGTATCACCCAATTCCAGGCCTATTTCCGCGCCTTCTTCGGCGGCAAAGCTGATCAGTGGCGGGCCGTTGTAATCGGCGGACCACCATTCACCTTGCGTGATTACGGCCCCGTCTTTGGGCTGTGCGGCATAGGTCAGCCCACGATCTCCGCGCACCACCCAATGGTCGCCCGCGACCTCTTTGGCGGGCTTGCCGTTGATCCGGGTCACGACCCCGCGCAGCATAGGCGCGGAATCGATGCGGCTGACGGCGGGATCATCCTTCAGGCGTTTGGTGTAGCCGTCGATCTGGTTCTTCTGGATGTCGACGAAGAAATAGGACGGTGCGACATCGGGCAGGTTGCCCGAAATCGCTTGCCGCAGGTTGCCGTCGATCTGCCCCACGGCGGCCAACACAGAAAGCCCAAGGCCCAGCGAAAGCACAACCGCGCCAGCGCCTTCTCCATTTCCGCCGATGGCTGTCAGTGCCCACCGAAGCCGGGGTCTGCCGCGGGCAAAACCAGCCGTACGTTGCGCCAGAAACCGCACAAAGGCGGCAGCGAGCGTGAGCATGAACAACGCCCCCGCGATTCCGCCCAATGTCCACACTGTCAGCCGCCAGTTGCCATTAAACATCCCGGCAAGCGTGATCAGCAGCGCGATCGTGGCGACCGTGGCGATGACATAGCGCAATGCCGGAAACCGGGGCGCGCCTTCCCAGGCATCGCGAAAGAGGGTCGCGGCGCGGATGTTTTCGCTGCGTGCCAGCGGCCAGAGTGTAAAGGCAAAAGCGGTCAGCAGCCCATAGATCGCAGCTTCGATCAGCGGTCCGGGATAGATCGAAAACGCCGCCGGGATCGGCAGGCGGGCCGAGATCAGAGGCGCGAAAATCAAGGGTGCAACAGCGCCCAGCACCACCCCGATGGCAACCCCCAGCAGCGACAAAAGCCCTATCTGTATGAAATAGGTCTGAAACACGGTTGCGCGGTCTGCGCCAAGGGCACGCAGTGTCGCGATTACCTCGGTCTTGCCGGTCAGATAGGACCGGACGGCAGCAGAAACACCGACACCGCCCACCGCCAGCCCTGACAGCCCCACAAGCACCAGAAATGCGCTCATCCGCTCTACAAAGCGCGCAACACCGGGGGCGCCATTGCGCGCATCGGTCCACCGCATGCCGCTATCCGCAAACCGCTTGTTCGCGGCGCGTTTAAGCTGGCCCAGGTCGGCATCCGGCGGCAGCACCATCCGGTATTTCGAGTTATAAAGCGTTCCGGGCCCCAGCAGACCAGCCCCGTCTAGGCTGGCGGTGCGCAACAAGGTACGCGGCCCAAGCGCAAAGCCGCTGGCCGCACTGTCAGGCTCGCGCAGGATCAGGGCCGTCAGCCGAAAGGTCTTGGTGCCCAGCCTGAACGTATCTCCGGGGGACAGACCTAGCCTGTCGGACAAGGCACGTTCCATCACGGCACCCGGCAACCGGCACGTCGCCGGTTGTCGCCAACGCCTGATCCAGCGGCATGTCAGGCGACAGGGACATTGTGCCGACCAATGGGTAAAGATCATCGACCCCCTTGATCTGGGTCAGGGCGCGATCTGCTTCCGCGCCCTCGCCCACCACGGCCATCGACCGGAATTCAACGATTTCAGACACTTTCGTCGCCCGCGCTTCAATCCACGCGCGTTCGTCCGCCGTTGCAAAACGATAGGTGAAATCCAGTTCAGCCGCACCGCCCAAAAGTGCCGCCCCTTCGCGCTGCAACCCGCCTTCAATGGCCGCGCGTACCGATCCGACCGCTGCTATCGCGGCAACCCCAAGAGCAAGGCATGCCAGAAACAGGCGGAACCCGCGCAGGCCGCCGCGCATTTCGCGCCGCGCAAAACGGCTTGCCAGTTTCAGGCTCATACGATGCGCCCGTCTGTCAGGGTAATCACACGGTCACAGCGCGCGGCCAGATCATCGGCATGCGTGACCAGAACCAGCGTCGCCCCATGTTTTTCGCGCAGACCAAACAGCAATTCCATGATCGCGGCACCATTGGTGGTATCCAGATTGCCGGTCGGTTCATCGGCAAGCAAGATCGCGGGGCGGGGGGCCGACGCACGGGCAAGGGCGACGCGCTGCTGTTCACCGCCCGACATCTGCGCGGGATAGTGGTTCAGCCGATGCCCAAGGCCCACGGCATGCAATTCGGCCTCGGCCCTTTCAAAGGCGTCAGTCACCCCGTTCAGCTCAAGCGGCGTGGCAACGTTTTCCAATGCGGTCATTGTCGGGATCAGGTGAAACGATTGAAACACGATGCCCATGCGCCCCCTGCGGAATTTGGCCAGGCCATCTTCGGTCATCTCGGTCAGATCCTGACCCAAGGCACGCACGGAACCGCCCGTCGCTTTTTCGAGCCCGCCCATGACCATCAGCAAGGATGACTTGCCAGAACCCGACGGCCCGGTGAAGGCGACCGTTTCACCTTGTGCAACATCCAGGCTGATCCCATGTAGGATATCGACAACCCCGGCATTGCCATTCAGTTTCAGGGACGCATCTTGAAGCTGGAACACCGGGTCGGTCATTTGGGCTGCCTTTTCGTGGGTTAGTCCTTGATGGATATGGAGGTTTCACGATGATGCGCAAGGTGATGACTGGTATTGTTATGGTTTTAGCGGGCCCTGCACTGGCAGAGCCGCTTGTTATTGCAGCATTGGGCGACAGTCTGACGCAGGGCTACGGATTGCCCGCCGAGGATGGTTTGGTGCCCCAGCTGCAATCCTGGCTGGATCAGAACGGTGCCGATGTCACGCTGATCAACGCGGGCGTGTCGGGCGATACGACCGCCGGTGGCCTGTCGCGCGTGGATTGGACGCTGACGCCGGATGTGGATGGCATGATTGTGGCGCTTGGCGGGAATGACCTGTTACGCGGGATCGACCCGTCGGTCAGCCGCGCCAATATCGACGGTATTCTTGAAGCGGCCCAAAAGGCAGATGTCGATGTGTTGCTGGTGGGTATGAATGCACCGGGCAACTATGGCCCCGAATATAAAGCGTCGTTTGATGCGATCTATCCTGAATTGGCCACCCAGTACGGGACAGAATTGCTGGGAAGTTTCTTTGCCGGCCTTTCAGATACAGGAACCTTACCGGACCCGTCGCAGGCACGCGCATATTTTCAGGCCGATGGCATTCACCCCAACAAGGACGGCGTGACAAAGATTGTCGCTGCAATGGGGCCAAAAGTGCTGGATCTCATTGCTGACATCAAAGCTGAATAAAAAACGGGCACCGAAGTGCCCGTGTATGTATTTTCCCGTGCATGTCTTGGCGTCATCTGCCCTGATCAGGCGAGCGCGATATTCGCAGCACTCTCGCGGCCATCGCGGCCCGCTTCGATGTCGAATGTCACTTTCTGGTTGTCCGCAAGGCCCGTCAGGCCTGCCCGCTCTACCGCTGAAATATGTACAAAAATATCTTTTCCGCCCCCATCAGGCGCAATAAATCCATAACCTTTAGTTGTGTTGAACCATTTTACGGTACCCGTGGCCATGCCCCGTATCTCCTGTCTTTTGTCTGCCCGCACTATGCGGCAGTGTGGCTCGGTCATAACTTGATCGTACCACGGCCAAGGCCCTTTGGGTCGAAAGTTGTTCGCGTCGCACGATAATTACTGCCCGTAAAAAGAATCAAATCAAGCGTTTTTGGAAAAGTGCGCCCAATAGGCGGGCATCTGCGCATGAAATTTCACAGCTTTGAAATAATTTTACCAGTTGATAAAAAAATCATTCCGTTGCACCGTTCTGTCAACAATAGGTGGCAGCAGGGGTTTCAACGATGTCGCAGAAAGTTTTTGAACCGGGGATTACCGCAGGAAGGCTTGAGGCAGACGCCTATGCCGCGCAGTTTTCTGACCTTCATCCGCCCCTTGATCCGCACGAAGCGCTGGTCGCGGCGGACCGCTGCTATTTCTGCCACGATGCGCCTTGCATCACGGCGTGCCCCACAGACATTGATATTCCGCTTTTTATCCGCCAGATCGCGACCGGAACGCCGGATGCTGCAGCCAAGACAATTCTAAGCCAGAACATCATGGGCGGCATGTGCGCCCGCGTTTGCCCTACTGAACAATTGTGCGAACAGGCCTGCGTGCGCGAGGCGGCAGAGGGTAAGCCTGTCAAGATCGGCGCATTGCAGCGCTATGCGACCGACCACCTGCAACAGCAGGGCAAGCATCCCTTCACACGCGCCGCTGCGACGGGCAAGCGTATCGCGGTCGTGGGTGCTGGCCCTGCCGGGCTGTCGTGTGCGCACCGCTTGGCGATGTTGGGGCATGACGTGGTTGTGCATGACGCCCGCCCCAAACCCGGCGGGTTGAACGAATACGGCATCGCGACGTACAAAACACCGGATGGTTTCGCGCAGGCCGAAGTTGACTGGCTGATGCAGATCGGCGGGATCACCCTGCGGAACGGGTCTGCCTTGGGGGTTGATCTGACGTTGGAGGGGCTGAAGGCGGAATACGACGCCGTGTTCCTTGGCATGGGTCTGGGCGGCGTCAACGCGCTTGGCGCGACAGGCGAAGACAAGTCGGGCGTCCTGGACGCCGTCGATTTCATCGCTGATCTGCGCCAGGCCAGCGATGTGGCACAGGTGCCGATCGGCCGCGACGTGGTGGTGATCGGCGGTGGCATGACCGCAATTGATGCAGCCGTTCAAGCCAAACTGCTGGGTGCGCTGAACGTGACGCTGGTCTATCGGCGCGGCCGTGACCGCATGAACGCCAGCGTGTTTGAACAGGATCTGGCCGCCTCCAAGGGGGTGCGGATCGTGAACCACGCAGTGCCTGTCGCTGTGCATGGCAATGGTGCCGTGCGCGAGATCGAATTTGAATATGTCGATCCCGATATGCGTGGCACTGGCCAGACGCTGCGATTGGCTGCGGATCAGGTCTTTAAGGCCATCGGTCAGACGCTGGTTGGCGATGCGCTGCCCGCGCTTGAGGGGCGCAAGATCAAGGTTGATCCGGCGGGCCGCACCAGCGTTGATGGCATCTGGGCGGGCGGCGATTGCGCCAGCGGTGGTGACGATCTGACCGTGACCGCCGTTGCCGAAGGACGCGACGCGGCGATCAACATTCACGCCAGCCTGACGAACGCCTGATGCCTGAACTGCCCGAAGCCGAAGCGGCGCGCAAGCGTATCGCGGACGGGGTGCTGCACCGCACTATCGAAGGCTTTACCTTGGGCGAAGTCAGCCATGTCGATCTGCCATCCGAAGCAGAGCGTGAGCGTTTTGTCGGAACGCAATTCACGCGCACGCACAGGCATGGGAAATACATCTTTGTGGGCTCCAAAGATGGGCCTTGGCTGCATATTCATCTGGGAATGGCCGGTTCCCTGCGGGTAACCGATGCCGACGCTGAGTTGCCCGATTACGTTCGGCTTAGCATTCGTTTCGAGGGCGGCACACGCCTGCATTTTCACGATCCGCGCAAGTTCGGGACTGTCCAACTGGTCGAGGACATACACGCGTTCATCGCTGAAAAAGGGCTTGGCCCCGACGCGTTGATGATGGGTGACAATGCTTTTGCGGAAACGATTGGCAAGACCAATGGTGCGGTCAAATCGTCATTGCTTAGCCAGAAGAAGCTGGCGGGGATCGGCAACCTTTGGTCGGACGAGGCGCTTTATCGCACTGGAATTGACCCCGCGGCGACGGCCCGCGATCTACCCGCCTCAAAGGTCAGCGCCCTGCACGGCGCGGTGCACGATATTTTGCAGGCGGTCGTGGACACAGACGCGAACTATGCGGAACTGCCCGAAGACTGGCTGATCCATCACCGCAAGGACGGCGCGGCCTGCACCCGCTGCACCGGCACGATTACGAAGAAAACCGTGGGCGGACGCACGTCTTTCCACTGCCCCGACCATCAGGTCGTACCCTAGGACACCAAACCCGGAGGCCCAGACATGGCTGATCTGACAAGTGAATTCGCGGGCATCAAAAGCCCAAACCCGTTTTGGCTGGCCTCTGCGCCGCCGACCGACAAGGAATACAACGTCCGCCGCGCATTCGAGGCGGGCTGGGGCGGTGTTGTCTGGAAAACGCTTGGGATTGACCCCCACATCGTCAACGTCAACGGGCCGCGGTACGGCGCTATCTATGGTGCCGACCGGCGGTTGCTGGGGCTGAACAACATCGAACTGATCACGGATCGCCCGCTTGAGGTGAACCTGAGAGAGATCAAGGCGGTCAAGCGCGACTATCCCGACCGCGCCATGGTCGTTTCCTTGATGGTGCCGTGCGAAGAAGAGCCGTGGAAGTTCATCCTGCCGCTGGTCGAAGACACCGGGGCCGACGGAGTTGAACTGAACTTTGGCTGCCCGCATGGCATGTCAGAACGCGGCATGGGCGCTGCCGTGGGGCAGGTACCCGAATACATCGAAATGGTCACCCGCTGGGTCAAGGCCAGCACACGGATGCCGGTCATCGTCAAGCTTACGCCCAACATCACCGACATACGCAAACCCGCCGAAGCGGCGTTGCGCGGCGGTGCGGATGCGGTGAGCCTGATCAATACGATCAACTCGATCACGTCGGTGGATCTGGATCTGTTCGCGCCTGAACCCACGATTGATGGCAAGGGCGCGCATGGCGGCTATTGCGGGCCGGCGGTCAAGCCGATCGCGCTGAACATGGTGGCCGAGATTGCCCGCGATCCGGCATTGTCGCAGATCCCGATCAGCGGTATCGGCGGCGTCACCACGTGGCGTGATGCGGCCGAGTTTCTGGCGCTTGGTGCAGGAAACGTACAGGTGTGTACGGCTGCGATGACCTATGGTTTCAAGATCGTCCAAGAGATGATCAGTGGCCTGTCCGAGTATATGGACGACAAGGGGATGAGTTCGGTTGACCAACTGGTGCGGCGCGCGGTGCCAAATGTCACCGACTGGAACCAGTTGAACCTGAACTACGTAGCCAAGGCAAAAATCAATCAGGATCTGTGCATCTCTTGCGGGCGTTGCTTTGCCGCGTGCGAAGACACCTCGCACCAGGCGATCAAGATGTCGGAGGATCGCACGTTTTCAGTTATCGACGCGGAATGTGTCGCCTGTAACCTGTGCGTCAATGTCTGCCCGGTCGAAGACTGCATCACCATGGAAGCCATGGCCCCCGGAACAACCGACCCGCGCACGGGAAAGGTTGTCGAAAAAGAGTATGCCAACTGGACAACACACCCCAACAACCCGTCCGCGACGGCCGCGGAGTGATTTTGATCAGGTCATTCTGGTGGACTTGAGGTACATCAGAATGTCAGCCGTCGGCAACGGCAGGGGCCCGTTCGCTTTGGGCATAGGCCTGTCGGTTTCATCCGACGTGTCACGCAATGCCATGCTTTTGATCCACGCATGGGTGGGTGCGGTCTGCTGCGCCAGGACCGCATAGCGGCGGGCGGCGTTTACCCCAAGCGGCTGGCTGTCTTCGGCCGCTTTCGATATATGCGACGCTGTCACGGCGGCGGAAACAGCCGGATTGTCCGCCCTTGACCTAAGGATGTTATAGGCAGTCATTCCGGCATTTGATCCGCCTTTGTGGTCGGAGGATGTGCCGCTGCCGCCGCCTGAGGATGTATGCGTCGGGGCCGCCACTGGAGGGGCCGAAGGCGTTGGAATGGCCGTCGCCACGAGAGGTGTGGCAGGGCGCTGCGGGGGCAGTAACGTACTTACCGATGATAGAGAAACCATTGCTATGCTCCTTGAACTCAATAAAGGGATGCCCGCCACCACAGGGTCATTGATGATTATATTGGGCCATGCGCAAATCAAATGCACCTGGATTTTGCAAAGCTGGTAAAAATCGGGTTAAGGGCGCAGCATCTTGGCGAACATCGTGCTTAAATGGATGGATGCGCGCCGGTGCGGATCGGTATCTTTCTTCATAAGAACAGATACTTGGGCCGCAAAATCAGCATAGTGCTGGGTCGCTGCCCAGATTGAAAATATAAGGTGCTGAGGGTCCAGTGGCGCAATTTTTCCGTCCTCGATCCAGCCGGAAATAACTCTACATTTTTCATCAAACAGTGGCTTGAGGTCGCTTTCAAGATGCGGTGCCATGCGCGGCGCGCCCTGAAGAATCTCCTGCGAACAGGCGGCTTTCGCGAGGCAGATCGCGGGCCATGTCCAGCTTGCGCTGAACATAGTCCAGAATTTCGGTTTGCGGATCGCCGCTTGGATCCAACGCGACCAACGGATCCAGCCACGTTTCCATCAACTGGCTGAGCAGGGTCAGATGAATATCTTCCTTGCCCGGAAAATAATAGAGTATATTGTGGCTTGCTCAGCCCCGCCTCGGCTGCGATCTGATCAAGCGTCGACCCGCGAAAGCCATGTTGAGAAAACACATTCAGCGCGGCGTCAAGGATCATACGGCGGTTGCGCTGTTGGATGCGGCTGGGTTTTTTCTGTGCGCCGTCGGGCAAAAGCAGTGTCTCCTTTGACTGTGCCTGAAAATTCATCAAACTTCGCCCAGTGATCAGATTTTGTCGAAAGCATTTCTTGACAGATCCCAGCCTAACCGCAATCGTGGATTTACCAAATGGTAAAATT